>NZ_JAMHIV010000028.1 GCF_023897065.1 Crossiella sp. SN42 | reverse complement strand
GTCTTTTTCTTTTGATCTTAAAAGCGAAAAGCGAAAAGAATGTCCTCGCCGGACGGGCAGACCCCCGGAGGGGTTTGACAAGTCAAAAGCCGGGACGAGCAGGTTGCGGGGTTGAGCAGGCTGCCGGAGCCGATTCCAGCGTGCTCGCGGTCCTCTTGTCTTCTCCGCACGACCTTCCGACAGCGAACCACATCCCAGCGATCAGCCGCCGTCACGCTGATCGGCGTTGGCGGCGGTTGCTGTGAGCGTCTGCTCGCTGGGATGCGGTTAGCAGTCTCCAGGCCGTACGGAGAAGACAAGAGGCCCACTTTGTGGGTTTTCACCCCGAGCTAACCCCGAGCCAGCCCCGGGCCTTGCCCGACGCGCTACGAGCGCCGGTCAGGCCACTGCGGGTGCTGAGCCTGCTGCTGTTGTTGTTGCTGTTGCTGCTGGGGATGCCCGCCGTTCTGCGTCCCGTGCTGTCCCTGCCCCGGCTGCTGCTGCTGCCCCTGTCCCTGCCCTTGCATCGGCTGGGTGGGTTGCGCGTGCTGCATCGGCTGGGTCGGCTGGGGGTGCTGACCCATCGGCTGCGTTGGCTGCGCGTGCGGCATGGGCTGGGTCGGCTGGTGGCCGTGCGGGGGGCGGGGCTGGGGTGGCATGGTCTGTTGGCCGTGACCTTGCGCACCCGGGTGCATGTGTAGGGATTGCCCGTGTTGTGGCCCATACCCTGCCTGCATGGCCTGGACCGCCTCCGGTGACAGGATCACGGTTGAGTCCGGATCGGCGTGGTGCGGGTCGTTCGCCGCGACCACGATCCGGGGTATCTGTACCGTGTTGGCCGCATCCATCGGCGAGGTGGCGTCGTCTGGTGTGACGACGAAGGAGCCACGCGCCCTGGCACGGGCTAGCAGCTCATCGGCCCGTTCGCGGGGATCCATCGCGCTGGCCTCTCCTGCGTTGCCTCGTCGCCTGGGGCGGATTTGCCGGCAGGCGGATACGGAGATCATCCCCCACGCTGTGGTGGTCGCTCTCCGGAGCCGCCGCTCGCCTGGTCCGGGTTCTCTGCAAGAGTATTCCGTCCCAGGGGGTCTCGTCAGGGTGAAGAGGAGTAACGGCATGTCGGCCAGTCCGGCGCCAGTCGAGGAGCAGGGGGAACGTGTGCGAAAACTGTCCGGTGTTGACGCGGTCGTGCTGGTCGGCGGCCAGGGCACCCGGTTGCGGCCGCTGACGCTGTCGGCGCCCAAACCGATGCTGCCGACGGCGGGTGTTCCCTTCCTCACCCACCTGCTCTCCCGGATCAGGGCGGCCGGCATCACCCATGTGGTGCTCGGCACCTCGTACAAGGCCTCGGTCTTCGAGGAGTACTTCGGCGACGGGTCGCGGCTGGGCCTTGAGCTGGAGTACGTGGTCGAGGACACCCCGCTCGGCACCGGCGGCGGCATCCGCAACGCGGCCTCCCGGCTGCGCGCCGAGCACATCATGGTCTTCAACGGCGACATCCTGTCCGGGGTCGACCTGGGCGCGGTCGCCGAGACCCACATCGGCAACGACGCCGACGTCACCCTGCACCTGGTGAAGGTGCCCGACCCGCGCGCCTTCGGCTGCGTGCCCACCGACGCCGACGGCCGGGTGCTCGCCTTCCTGGAGAAGACCGAGAACCCGCCCGCGGACCAGATCAACGCCGGTTGCTACGTCTTCAAGCGCTCGGTGCTGGAGGAGATCCCGGCCGACCGGCCCGTCTCGGTGGAGCGGGAGACCTTCCCCGGTCTGCTGGAGCGCGGCGCCCGCCTCCAGGGCCACGTGGACTCCTCCTACTGGCTGGACCTGGGCACCCCGGCCGCCTTCGTCAAGGGCTCGGCGGACCTGGTCCGCGGCCTGGCTCCCTCCGACGCGCTGCCCGCGCCGGCCGGGGAGTCGATCGTGCTGGACGGCGCGCTGGTCCGCGCGGACGCCAAGCTGGTCAACGGCAGCACCGTCGGCGCGGGCGCCCAGGTCGGTCCCGGCGCGACCGTGGACGGCTCGGTGCTCTTCGACGGTGCGGTGATCGGCGCGAACGCGGTGGTCGAGCGCAGCGTCATCGGCGCGGGCGCGCGGATCGGTGACGGTGCGGTGCTGCGCGGCGCGGTGATCGGTGACGGCGCGGTGGTCGGCGCCCGCTGCGAGCTGCTGGACGGCCTGCGGGTGTGGCCCAACACGGCGCTGGCCGACGGCTCGGTGCGCTTCAGCCACGACGCATGACCCTGGCCGCCCCGGCCGCCGAGCGGGCCTGGACCCCGCCGTTCGCTCTGGACCTGGCCGCCGTGCTCAAGCCGCTGCGCCGCGGCCCGGCCGACCCGTGCCTGCGGATCGGCCAGGACGGCACGGCCTGGCGCGCGAGCAACACCCCGGCCGGGCCCGCCACCCTGGCCCTGCGCCGCAGCGGCGGCGAGATCAGGGCCAGCGCCTGGGGTCCTGGCGCGGACCTGGCGCTGGCCGCGCTGCCGGACCTGCTGGGCGCGCGGGACGACGACACCGGCTTCGTCGCGCACCACCCGCTGATCGCGGAGTCCCGGCGGCGCGCGCCGGGGCTGCGGATCGGGCGGACGGGGCAGGTCTGGGACGTGCTGATCCCGGCGGTGCTGGAACAGAAGGTGACGGGGAAGGAAGCCTGGCGGTCCTGGCGGGAGCTGTGCCGCCGCTTCGGCACACCGGCCCCCGGCCCCGCGTTGCCCGGCGCACCGGAACCCGAGCCCGCCCTGTCCGGCGCACCTCTCGCCCCGCCCGCGGCCCTGACCCCGCTCTACACCCCACCCACTCCCCGCGCCCTGCTCGCGATCCCCGACTGGGAATGGCACCGCGCCGGCGTCGACGGCGCTCGCCGTCGCACCCTGCTCGCCGCCGCCTCCGTGGCCACCCGCCTGGAACGCGCCGTCGACCTCGGCGGTGAGGCGGGCCGCGAGCTGCTCCGCAAGGTCCCCGGCATCGGGGTCTGGACCGCGGCCGAGATCGCGCAGCGGGCCTGGGGTGACCCGGACGCGGTCAGTGTTGGCGACTTCCACCTGCACGACGTGGTTGGCTGGGCGCTGGCCGGGCGCAAGGCCAGTGACGAGGAGATGCTGGAGATCCTCGCGCCCTACGCCCCGCAGCGGCAGCGGGCCATCCGCTACCTGGAGTGCTCCGGGGCCCGCAAACCACGCTTCGGGCCCCGGTTCGCCGGCCGGGACTACCGGGCGATCTGACGCAGCGCCAGCTCCACCAGCCGCGGCACACTGTCCACATTGGACGGAAGTCCGTCGACCGGCCACCACTGGAGGTCGACCGACTCCGCGCTGCGCACCGGCCGCGCGCCCACCGGCGCGCGCACCAGGTACCGGACGTCCAGGTGCCTGGTCGGCCGGCCCAGTGAGCAGGTGATCGGGTGCACCTCCAGGTGCAGCGGGACGGGTTCGATCACCAGGCCGTCGATGCCGGACTCCTCGGTGGCCTCGCGCAGGGCGGCGGCCAGCAGGGTCGGGTCCTCTGGCTCGCAGTGGCCGCCCAGTTGGAGCCAGCGGCCCACCCTCGGGTGCAGGGTGAGCAGCACGTGCTCCGCGGTGGCGTCCAGCACGATCGCGGAGGCGGTCAGGTGCCCCGGCACGCAGGAGCGCTGACAACCGTCCTCGCGGGCGGCCAGGAAGCTCAGGAACGCGTGCCGCAGGCTCTCCTGGTTCGGATCCGCCGGCCGCCAGTCCGACAGCTCGGCGACCGCTTCGGCGTGCAGGCTCACAGCTCGATCAACTCCCCCTCGACGGACCGCGGCGGCCTCGGCGCGAGCGGGCCGTCCGCCGGATAACCCACCGCCACCGCGCCCAGCGGCGCGTAATCGGCTGGCAGGTCCAGGATCGAGCGCACGGTGTCCGGGCAGAAGATGGTCGAGGACACCCAGCAGGAGCCCAGCCCCTCAGCCGCCAGCGCCACCAGCAGGCCCTGCACGGCCGCGCCACCGGCCACGGTGAACATCGTCTTCTCCGCCGCGCTACGTCGCTCGTCCGGGTAGTCGTGCGCGCCGTCGGGAACTCCGAACGGCAGCACGATCTCCGGCGCTCCGTACAGCAGGTCGCCGCGCTTGATCCGCCGCTCGATCCGCTCCGCGGGCCAGCCGTCCGCGCGCAGGTCGGCCCGCCACTGCTCGCGCATGCCGTCCAGCAGCTTGGCCCGCAGCGCCCGGTCGCGCAGCCAGACGAAGCGCACCGGGTGGGTGTGGTGCGGCGCGGGCGCGGTCAGTGCGACGCCGACCGCCCGGCGCACCAGCTCCTCGGGCACCTCCTCCTGGCTGAAGGTCCGGATCGAGCGCCGGGTCAGCACCGCCTCCCGGCGGCCCTGCTCGATCGCCAGATCCGTGCCCAGCCGGAACAGGTCCTCCTCCAGTGGCCGGACCAGGTCACGGGCGGTGGAACCGTCGTCCACAATGGACATTCCGCGGACCACGGCCACCGGCAGCCCGCCCAGCTTGCCCTTCACCAGGTCGGCCGCGGCGGCCAGCTCGTCGGCCACCGCCACCTCGGTGACGTGCAGCTCGTTGCCCTGCGCGTCGGTCGACCCGGCATAGCGGTGCAGCACGGTGAGCCCGGCCGCGCCGATCGCCGCGTCGGTCTGCCCGACCCGCCAGGCCCGGCCCATGGTGTCGGTGACCACCACCGCGACCGTGACGCCCAGCCGCTCGCGCAGCTCCGCGCGCAGCCTCGCCGCCGAGCCGTCCGGGTCCTCCGGCAGCAGTGCCAGCTCATCGGTGGCCACGTTCGAGCCGTCCACCCCGGCCGCCGCCTGCACGATGCCCAGCCGGTTCTCGGTGATCAGCGTGCGGAACTTCCGCGCCACCAGCCGGACCGACTCGGCGGCCACCAGCTCGCGGCGCAGCGTGTCCCGCTGCTCGGGGTCGGTCGGCGCGCTGACCAGTCGGCCCTCCACTTTGGACAGAACCTTGCTGGTCACCACCAGCACGTCACCGTCGCGCAGCCAGGGCGCGGCCCCGGCCAGCGCGGCCGCCAGGTCGTCACCCGGCCGGAACTCCGGCAGACCGGTGACCGGCAAGATCTCCAGGGAAGCGGCGGCGTGGTCAGCCAACGGACACCCCGCCCAGCTCGAAGGCGTCCCTCGCCATCTGCGCGGTAGCGTCCACAGTGGACATGAGCAGTGGCACTGCGCGCACCTCCACCCCGTCCACCAGCGCGGAGTCCCCGGTGTGCACCAGCCAGCCGTCCAACACGCCACCGGACTTGCGCGATCCGTAGTGCCTGCCCACCGCCTCCGCGGTCGAGGCCACCCCGATCGCGGTCAGGCAGGCGTCGGCCATCCCGCGCAACGGTTTGCCGTCGATGATCGGCGACAGCCCGATGACGGGAGCCTCGGTCGCCGCGACCGCGGCCCGGATGCCCGGCACCGCCAGGATGGTGCCCACGCTGACCACCGGGTTCGACGGCGCGAGCAGCACGATGTCCGCGCCCGCGATCGCCTCGGCCACCCCCGGCGCCGGCTTGGCCTGCTCCGCGCCGACCGCCACGATCGCCCGCGCGGGCAACTGCGCCCGGTACCGGACCCACCACTCCTGGAAGTGGATCGCCTTGGGCTCACCGGAGTCCGGGTCCTCGATCGAGACATAGGTCTCACACCGGTCGTCGGTGGCCGGCAGCAGCCGCACCCCCGGCTGCCAGCGGTCGCACAGCGCCTCGGTCACCGCGGAGAGCGGGTAGTCCGCGCGCAGCATCCGGGAGCGCACCAGGTGGGTGGCGATGTCCCGGTCGCCGAGCCCGAACCAGCTCGGCTCGGCGCCGTAGGCCGCCAGCTCCTCCTTGACCGTCCAGCTCTCACCCGCGCGACCCCAGCCGCGCTCGGTGTCGATGCCACCCCCCAGGGTGTACATGCAGGTGTCCAGATCCGGACACACCCGCAGGCCGTGCAGCCACACGTCGTCGCCGTTGTTCACCACCGCGGTGATCTCATGCGGCGACGCGCCCGCGCCGACCGCGGGCAGGCCCAGCGCGGCCTTGACCCCTTGCAGGAAACGGGCGCCACCGACGCCACCTACCAGCACAACGACCTTCACAGTCGCCCATCCTCCCCGTTTTGCCCGAACGGGCGAACTTGGGGGCCGCGCTCCGTAATCATGATCACCACGGCGAACGCCCCTCCCAGAACCGGAACCCGGCCTGGCCCTTGAACAGCTCGGTGATGTCGCCGCCCAGCGACTGATAGATCCACAGCACCGCGCCGGAGAACGCCTGGCCAACCAGCGGCACCCCGATCAGCAGCGCGAACAGCACAAAAGGCGCCCACGGCCGGGCCTTCGCGCCGAACTCCCTGGCTTGGTAGGACAGGTACGGCTCGATCACGCCGAACCCGTCGAGGCCGGGAATGGGCAGGATGTTGAGCACGAAGGTGAACAATTGCAGGTAGGCCAGATAGGACAGTCCGGCTGCCAGTCCTTCGGGTGGATTTGTCAGTACCACCGTCGCAATGAGCAACAGACCGATCACCAGGTTCGCCATCGGCCCGGCCAGCGAGACGAAGGACTCCCCGCGCCGGGTGCGCAACGCGTGCCGATCGATCCACACCGCGCCGCCCGGCAGCGGGATGCCACCGACGGCGAGCAGCAACAGCGGCAGCAGCAGGCTCAGCACCGGATCGGTGTACCTGCGGATGTCCAGGGTGAGATATCCCTTGTGCCGCACCGAATAATCGCCGTTGCGGAAGGCGAGATAGGCGTGCCCGAACTCGTGCAGGCACAGCGAGACCGCCCAGCCACCGAGCACCAACAGGACGATTCCGGCAGTGCGTGCCACATTCTGGTCCAAGGTGGACAGCACGCCGCCGCCGACCGTGACCGCCAGCAGGATTAGGAACAGCGGGCTTGGGGCAACCGAGGATCTCGTCACAGCAACACTCTGCCCTGCCGGTGAACCTCCTTGCCAGCGGGGCAGATTCGTCCCCCGTCGTGTGTACTTGGCTTGACCCTCTTGCATCCCACAGGTCTAATCACATTGGTGTCATTCGTCGGGTGGGACGGCGAATGGGGTCCGCCACCGGGGAGTGCGGGAGGAGCGGACAGTGGAAGAGAACGAAGGGAGCCGAGTGGGAGAGCGGGACTCCGCACCCACTGGCGTGGGAGTGCTGGTCGATCTCTTCGACCCCGCCCTGGAGGCGGACGAGGAGCACGACTGGCAGGAACGGGCACTGTGCGCGCAAACCGACCCGGAGGCGTTCTTCCCTGAGAAGGGTGGATCCACCAGGGAGGCCAAGCGGATCTGTGCCGGTTGCGAGGTTCGGGCCGAGTGCCTCGAGTACGCCCTTGCGCATGATGAGCGCTTCGGCATCTGGGGCGGTCTGTCCGAGCGAGAGCGCCGCAAGCTCAAACGCCGAGCGGTGTGACATAACGGTTCGGTGTGGCCGGGTGAGATCACCCGGTCGCACCCCGTAGCGTTTTCCACCACGTGCCAGTGGATTCCACCGGCACGTGGTGGAAGCGCCGCCGACTCGAGGGACCAGCTTGCCGCACCCGCAGCCGGGCACCACGCCGGTGCTCGCCGTGATCGTCTGCCATGAGGGCGCGGAATGGTTGCGGCCGCTGCTCTCCGCGCTGCGCCACCAGACCCTGCGCCCCCGGCACATCCTGGCCGTGGACACCGGATCCACCGACGCCACCGCCCGCCTGCTGGCCGCCGCGGCCACTGGTCCGGACCGGCTGCTCGACGGCGTGCTCACCGAAGCCCCAGGCACCGGATTCGGCGTCGCCGTTGCCAAAGCCGTCGAAGCCGCCACCGAGCGCTGGGGCGACCCCGGCAAGTGGATCTGGTTGCTGCACGACGACTCCGCGCCCGAACCCGACTGCCTGCCCGCCCTGCTGAGCACCGCCGAGCTCGCGCCGTCGGCGGCCATCCTCGGCCCGCTCGCGGTGGACTGGGCCGACCCCAGGCTGGTGGTGCAGGGCGGGCTGTCCCTGGACGCCTCCGGCCACACCCAGACCGGCATCTCCGGCGCGGAACTGGCGCACGGCGGCGGCTTCGACCAGAGCCGGGACGTGCTCGCGGTCGGCACCGCGGGCGCGCTGGTCCGGCGCGAGGTCTGGGAGGCCCTCGGCGGGCTGGATCCCGCGCTGCCACTGGGCTGCGACGACATCGACCTCGGCTGGCGGGCCAACCTGGCCGGGCACCTGGTGCTGCTGGTGCCCACCGCCCGGATCCGGCATGCCCGTGCCGCGGAACGGGATCAGCGACCGGTGCACGCGGTGCCCAGCCTGGCCCGCGCCCGCCGCGCGCACGGCCTGCGCACCTTCCTGGTCAACACCAGCCTGCCCTCCTTCGTGCTCGGCCTGCCCCGGCTCGCGGTGCTGTGCCTGCTGCGCGCGCTGGGTTTCCTGTTGCTGCGCCGGACAACTTCCGCGGGCGCCGAGCTGGCCGCCCTGGGCTACCTCTTCGGCGGCCGGGCCGGTCTGCTGGCCGCGCGGCGATCCCGCGCCGCCACCCGCACCGTGCCGCCATCGGAGATCCGCGGACTGTTCACCTCCCGGCTCACCAGGCTGCGCAACGCGGTGCAGGGCGGGCTGCTGCACCTGCTGCGCAACCGGGTGCGCGCCGATGTCAGCCTCGGCCGGATCCCGGCCAGCCCGGTGCCGGAGTGGACCGAACCCGGTGCGCCACAACGCCGTCCCGGCCCACCCGCACTGCCCGCCGGCGCGCTCGGACCGAGCCGCCGCCGGGACGCCGCGCGCAGGTTGGGACCCGCCGGGCTGCGCAGGCCTGCCGGACCGGTGGTGGTCGAGGTCGCGGCCACCGCGGCGCTCCAGCGCAGGCCCAGCCCGCGCCCCCGGCCCTCGCCGGTGCCGCGCGGCACCCCGCGACCGGCCGAGCTGGTGCTGGTGGAGATCGACCGCGGCCGGGTGCTGCGCGAGCTGTTACTCAGCCCGGTGCTGTTCCTGGTGCTCGGCCTGACCGTGCTGGCGCTGGCCACCCAGTGGGCCCGGCTCGGCGGCGACCTCGCCGGCGGCAGGCTGCTGCCCGCCGGGAGCCTCGGCGAGACCTGGGCCGGCTACGTGGCCACCTGGCAACCGGTCGCGGGCGGCAGCATCGCGCCCGCGCCGATGACCGCCGGGGTGCTCGCGGTGCTGGGTTCGGTGTTCGGCGGCCCGTCAGCGGTGGTCTCGGTGCTGCTGCTCGGCGACCTGCCGCTGGCCGGGCTGACCGCCTACCTGGCCACCCGCCGCCTGCGTGCCTCGCGCGCGGTCCGGGCCGCGGTGGCCGCCGGGTACGCGCTGCTGCCCATCGCCACCGCCGCCACCGCGCAGGGCAGGCTGGACGTGGTGGTCGCGCACATCCTGCTGCCGCCGGTGCTGGCCGGGGTGGCCGCGATCCTGTGGCCCCGGCGGCCGGACATCGGCTGGCTGTCGGTCACCTGCGCCACCGCGCTCGCGCTGGCCGTGCTGGGCGCCTTCCACCCGCTGCCGCACCTGCTCGTGCTGCTGGCCGCGCTGACCGGGTTCGTGCTGGTGCCGGGCGAAGGCCGCCGCCGGGTGGCCGCGCTGTTCACCCTGGTGCTGCTGCCGCTGGCACTCCAGCTGCCCTGGCCGGCGCAGGTGCTGCGGCACCCCTCGGTGCTGCTGCACGGCACCGGAGCCCCGATCCGGGAGACCCGCGCCAACCCGCTCGACCTGCTGGCCCTCTACCCCGGCGGCCCCGGTGCGCTGCCCTGGCTCGGCCTGGTCGCGGTGCTGGCCGCGCTGACCGCCGCGGTGCTGCGCCCCCGCCCGCTGATGCTGCCCGGTCTGGCCCTGTTCGCACTGGGCGCGGCCGCGGCCATCGCGACCGGGCTGATCGAGGTCACCCCGGTCAACGGCGGCCCGCCCAGCACCGGCTGGACCGGCGCCCCGCTGCTGCTGGCCGCCTGCGGCCTGGCCTGGATCGTGCTCACCGCCGCCCTGCCCGGCCCGCCGGCCGCGATCCCGGTCCGCCTGCTCGCCGGCACCGGAGCCGCGACCCTGGCCGCCCTCGCCGCGAGCACGCTGCTCGTTGGCCCGGACGGCCCGTTGAAGTCCGCGCCGCCGGTGCTGGTGAACAGCCTGCTGGCCGAGCTGCGCGAGACCGGCGCCGCGGTGCTGGAGGTCGGCGCGTTCGGCCAGCCCAGCCGCCAGACCACCGGCCGCCTGCCCCGCTTCGGCGATGACGACGTGCTGGCCGCGCCAGGCGCCGCCCAGCGGATCAACGACACCGCCACCGCCCTGCGCGCCGGCACCTCGGAGGCCGTCCGCGCCGCCCTGCAGTCCGCCGGTGCCAGCGGCATCCGGTTCCTGCTGCTGCCCGACCCGGACACCGCTGCCAGGGTCCGCGCCTCAGCCCCCGACCTGGTGGTGGCCGACGCCACCGCCACCGACGGCCGCCCGGTGCTGCGCCTGCCCACCGCCCGCGGCCCGGTCACCCTGCTGGCCGGCGAGGCCGCGCTGCGCGCCCGCACTGGCGGCATCCCGGCCGGAGGAGTCGAGTTCACCTCGGTCGAGGCCCGGCCACCGGAGATCGCTGTCGCGGTCAGCGCCGGGCCGCTGGGCCGGGTGCTGGTGGTCGCCGCCGAGGACGAGCGTGGCTGGCTGGCCACTGTCCACGGCCGAGAGGTTCCGCTGGCCAGGGCCTACGGCCACCTGGTCGCGGTCGCCCTGCCGGAAACCGCGGCCGAGATCCGCGTCACAGTGCCGGCCACCCTGCCGACTTTGCTGTTGCTGGCCCAGGCGGCGATCGCTCTGTTCACCGCGCTGACCGCGGTGCCTAGTCGCCGTCGATGACTTCCGGGTCCAGGCCGAGGTAGGTGGCGACCTGTTCGACGAGCACGTCGTGCACCAGGTCGGAGAGGTCCGCGCCGTCCTTCGCGCGGGCTTCCAGCGGACGGCGGTAGAGCACGATGCGCGCCCGGGTGGGCAGGCCGCGGCGGTCCACGCCGGCCGGCACCAGCCGGGCCAGCGGCACGTTGCCGTCCTCGACCACGTCATCGCCCCAGCTCAGCGCCTCGGGTTTGGCCGAGGGCAGCTCAGGGACGTCGTCCACCGCGACGTCCAGCTGGGTCAGCTCGTTGCGCCAGCGCTGCTCGATCGGCTCCAGGGCCTCCAGCACCACCGCGTCGAAACGCTCCGAGCGACTGCGGGCAGCGGGCATCGTCGAGGGGTAGAGCTGCCCTCGCATACCTCGCCCGTGCCGGTCCCGACGCTGCCTGATCCCCCGTCGGGTACCCCTTGCCATCACCACGGCCACTGAGGGTACGCGGATGTCATCCGCGTGCCTGCCGCACAGGGTGGACAGGAGGCGCTATCGTCCCCAATCGTGCGGAGCGTAAGAAGGTGCTCGCGGACCGGGTGCACGAACCCGGCCGTTGCGACGCTGACCTACGCCTACGCCGACTCCACCGCGGTCGTCGGGCCGCTGGCCACCTATTCCGAGCCGCACAGCTACGACCTGTGTGAACAGCACGCGATGCGGCTCACCGCCCCCCGTGGGTGGGAGGTCGTCCGGCACGAGGGCGAGTTCGCCGTTCCCCAACCTACGGTGGACGACCTGACCGCGCTGGCCGAGGCGGTGCGTGAGGCAGGCCGGGCGGACCGCCCGATCGAAGCGACCGAGCCCGCCTACGGCACCGGCCGACGCGGCCACCTAAGGGTGCTCCCAGACCCTCTCGAGGACTGAACACAACCGCAGAGTCGCCGCCGGTAGGCTTCGGGGCAGCTGTCCAAGTGAGCCGAAGTCAGGAGAAGGCGTGCGAGACCTGTCCGGCATCGTCAAGGCCTACGACGTCCGCGGGTTGGTGGGAGAACAGCTCGACACCGACGTGGTGCGCGACCTCGGTGCGGCCTTCGCCCGGCTCGTCGGTGGCCCCGCCGTGGTCATCGGGCACGACATGCGCGAGTCCTCACCCGGCTTCGCCACCGCCTTCGCCGAGGGGGTCACCGCCCAGGGCGTCGACGCCGTCTCCATCGGCCTGGCCAGCACGGACATGCTCTACTTCGCCTCCGGCAAGCTGAACCTGCCCGGCGCGATGTTCACCGCCAGCCACAACCCGGCCCAGTACAACGGCATCAAGCTCTGCCGCGCTGGCGCCGCGCCGGTCGGCCAGGACAGCGGGCTCACCGAGATCCGCGAGATGGTCGAGCAGGGCGTGCCCGAGTTCCTCGGCGCCCGCGGCTCGGTCTCCGAGCGCGACCTGCTCACCGACTACGCCGCCTACCTGCGCGGCCTGGTCGACCTCACCGGCATCCGGCCGCTGAAGATCGTGGTGGACGCGGGCAACGGCATGGGCGGCTACACCGTGCCCGAGGTGTTCAAGGGCCTGCCCATCGAGGTCGTGCCGATGTACTTCGAGCTCGACGGCAACTTCCCCAACCACGAGGCCAACCCGCTGGACCCGAAGAACATCGTGGACCTGCAGGCCAAGGTGCGCGAGATCGGCGCGGACGCGGGCATCGCCTTCGACGGCGACGCCGACCGCTGCTTCGTGGTCGACGCCAACGGCGACCCGGTCTCGCCGAGCGCGATCACCGCGCTGGTCGCGGTGCGCGAGCTGGCCAAGGAGCCGGGCGGCACGATCATCCACAACCTGATCACCTCCAAGGGCGTGCCGGAGATCGTCGCCGAGCACGGCGGCAAGCCGGTGCGCACCAGGGTCGGGCACTCCTTCATCAAGCAGACCATGGCCGAGACCGGCGCCATCTTCGGCGGCGAGCACTCCGCGCACTACTACTTCCGGGACTTCTGGCGGGCCGACACCGGCATGCTGGCCGCCATGCACGTGCTGGCCGCGCTCGGCGAGCAGGACAAGTCGCTGGCCGAGATCACCAGGGACTTCGCCCGCTACGCCGCCTCCGGTGAGATCAACTCCACCGTGCACGACCAGGCGGACCGGCTGGCCGCGATCAAGGCGGCCTTCGGCGGCAGGGACGGGGTGACGCTGGACGAGCTGGACGGGCTCACCATCGAGCTGCCGGACGGCTCCTGGTTCAACCTGCGCGCCTCCAACACCGAGCCGCTGCTGCGACTGAACATCGAGGCCAAGGACGCCGAGGCCGTCGCCGCGCTGCGCGACGAGGTCCTGGCGATCGTCCGGGCCTGAGGAGGGAAACAGAGGTGAGCACCGTGTCCACGCAGCTCGACCCGGATCTGCTGGAGATCCTGGCCTGCCCGTGCCCCGTGCACGGCAAGCTGACCCCCGGCACACCCGATGACGCCGAGGCCGACTACCTGTCCTGCACCGCCTGCACCCGCCGGTTCCCGGTGCGCGACGGCATCCCGGTGCTGCTGCTCGACGAAGCCGAGGGTGGCCCCGCCACCGACGGGCCGTCCGCCGCAGGGTGACCCTGGTGCTCGACGACGTCCTGCTCGACGACCCGGCCCGGCTCGCCGAGGCCGACACCGGAGGGCTGTTGCGGGCGGCCGCCTCGGCGGGCGCCCAGATGCGCTCGACCATCGAGGCCGCGCAGGAGTTCGGCCTCGACCGGCTCGCCGAAGACCGCCCCCGCGCGCTGGTGCTGCTCACCAGGCCCGGTGTCGGCCCGGCGGCCGCGGCGCTGCTGGCCGCGCTGCTCGGCCCGGCCTGCCCGGTGCCGGTGGTGGTCACCGACGTGGTGCCCACCTGGATCGGCGCGCTGGACATGATCATCGCGCACGCCGACGACCCCGGTGACCCGGTGCTCGCCGAGTCCATCGACCGCGCCGCCCGCCGCGGCGCGCGGATCGTGCTCACCGCGCCCGCGGAGGGCCCGGTGGCCGCCGCGGCCGCCGGCCAGGCCCTGCTGCTGCCGCCACGGGTGCACGCGCCGCACGGCCTGGGCTTCGCCCGCGCGCTGGCCGCCGGGCTGCTCACGGTCACCAAGCTCGGCCTGCTGCGCACCGACGTCGGCCTGATCGCCGACGAGCTGGACCGGGAGGCCGAACGCGACCACCCGATGCACGAGTCCTTCGTCAACCCGGCCAAGGCGCTCGCGCTCCGGCTGGCCGACCGGACCCCGTTGCTCTGGGGGCTCGACCACGTCGCCACCGCGGTGGCCGCGCACGCCGCGCAGTCACTGGCCACCTTCGCCGGAGTGGTCTCCGACGTGGCCGGATACCCGCAGGCCGTGCTCCGGCCCGCGCTGCACCGCGCGGCCGTGCAGGGCACATCCGGCCACGACCTGTTCGCCGACCCGGACGACCTGTCCACCGGGCCGACCCCGCGGGTGCTGCTGCTCGCGGTCCGCCGCGGCCCGATCGCCGATGCCACCCGCCGCGCCGCCGAGGACACCCTCCCCGGCGCCGACCTGGTGGCCCCGGCCGAGGAGGTCACCGGCGACGAGGCCCTGTGCGCCGCGCTGCTCGCGGTGCGCTTCGACCTGGCCGCCCTGTACCTGGGGCTGGCCGCCGGCACGCTGGGCGGGCCGGGAGTGGTGTCGCCGGTCATCGCCTGAGGCGAGCGACCCGCGAGACCCGAACCAGGAAGTGAGAAGGAACAGTGGACCTGCTGCGCAACGCGGTGCGGCCCTACGCGTGGGGCTCGCGCACCGTGATCGCGGAACTGCTCGGGCGCGAGGTCCCGGCCCCGCACCCGGAGGCCGAGCTGTGGCTGGGCGCCCATCCCGGCGACCCGTCCACGCTGCTCGGCCCGGACGGCGCGGAGACCTCGCTGCTGGCCGCGATCAACGGTGAACCGGAGTTCCACCTCGGCAAGGCCTGCGCCCGCCGCTGGGACAACCGGCTGCCGTTCCTGCTCAAGGTGCTCGCCGCCGAGGAGCCGCTGAGCATCCAGGCGCACCCCTCGGCCGCCCAGGCCGCCGAGGGCTACGCCAAGGAGGAGGCGGCTGGCATCCCCAGGGACGCGCCCAACCGCAACTACCCCGACCCGACCGCCAAGCCGGAGCTGATCTGCGCGCTCTCGGAGTTCCACGCCCTGGCCGGGTTCCGGGACGCCGACCGGACCGTGGCGCTGCTGGCCGCGCTGGACGTGCCCGAGCTGGCCGGACACGCCCAGCTGCTGGCCGCCGACCCCGGCCCGGACGGGCTGCGCGCGTTGTTCACCACCTGGATCACCCTGCCCCAGCTCGCGCTGGAAGGGCTGCTGCCACCGCTGCTGGAGGCCTGCATCCGGCACCTGCGCGAGCGCGGCGAGTTCGCCCTGGAGTGCCGCACCGTGCTGGAGCTCGGCGAACGCCACCCCGGCGACGCAGGCGTGCTGGCCGCGCTGCTGATGAACCGGCTGGTGCTCCAGCCCGGCGAGGCCATCCACCTGCCCGCCGGCAACCTGCACGCCTACCTGCACGGCACCGGCGTGGAGATCCTGGCCAACTCCGACAACATCCTGCGCGGCGGCCTGACCCCCAAGCACGTGGACGTGCCGGAACTGCTGCGGGTGCTGGACTTCTCCTGCGGGGACATGCCGGTGCTGCGCGGCGAGCGGGTCAGCCGCCACCTCACCGCGTACCCGACGCCCGCGCCGGAGTTCGAGCTGTCCAGGGTGGACATCCCGGCCGGCGCCCCGGCCGCCGAGGAGGTGCTGCTGCCCGCCGACGGGCCGCAGATCCTCCTGTGCACGCAAGGGAAAGCCCTGCTCACCGCCGAGGACGGCACCCGGCTGGAGCTGCCCCGCGGCGCCTCGGCCTGGCTGGCCGCCGGTGATCCGAAGACCAGGGTGTCCAACCTCGCCGGCACCGATCTGCAGGTCTTCCGCGCGACCGCGGGCACGGACGGCTAGTCTCCCCTCCGGACCAGCCGGGGCAGGACAATCCGGACACGACACCACGAGGAGTTGTTGTGGCAGCAGGGGGCGGCACCAGGGCGATCGTGGCGGCATTGGTCGCCAACGCGGGGATCGCCGCCGCGAAGTTCGTCGGCTTCGCCATCACCGGCTCGTCCTCGATGCTCGCCGAGGCCGTGCACTCGGTGGCCGACACCTCCAACCAGGCGCTGCTGCTGGTCGGGCAGAAGACCGCCGCGCGCAAGCCGAGCGAGTCGCACCCGTTCGGCTACGGCCGGGACCGGTACTTCTACTCCTTCGTGGTCGCGCTGCTGCTGTTCACCCTGGGCTCGGCGTTCGCGCTCTACGAGGGCATCCACAAGCTGGAGGCCCCGGAAGCGCTGACCTCGCCGCTGGTCGCGGTGGGCATCCTGGTGGTGGCCATCGGCCTGGAGAGCTGGAGCTTCCACACCGCGATCCAGGAGTCCAGGAAGATCAAGGGCAACGCCACCTGGTGGCAGTTCATCCGCAACGCCAAGACCCCGGAACTGCCGGTGGTGCTGCTGGAGGACCTCGGCGCGCTGGTCGGCCTGGTCCTCGCGCTCGGCGGTGTCGGCATGACCGTGCTGACCGGCGACCCGGTCTGGGACGCCATCGGCACCCTGTGCATCGGCGTGCTGCTCGGCGTGATCGCGATCACCCTGATCATCGAGACCAAGAGCCTGCTCATCGGCGAGGGCGCCAACCCGGACGTGCTCGCGGTGATCGTGGACGAGCTGGCCACCGCCACGGTGGACCACGTGATCCACATCCGCACCCAGTACATCGGCCCGGACGAGCTGCTGGTCGCGGCCAAGATCGCGTTGCAGCCCAAGCTTTCCGTGGCCGAGGTGGCCCAGGCGATCAACGACGCCGAGTCGCGGGTGCGGGCCAAGGTGCCGGAGGCCCGGCTGATCTACCTGGAGCCCGACCTGGACCACTCGGTCAAGGCAGGCGCCTGAGTTCTCCTGCCGCCGGCGGGCGTTGATTTGTGGATAACCGTGGAGAAACCACAGAACGTCCGCCGGTAGGGTGAGCGCCGCCCACGACAGTGTTGTCGGGGGCGCCCCCACCGGGGCACAGGCGGGAGAACTTTTTCAGGAGGTTGGGCGTGCCAGGCAGTGGCTTGTGGCGCACTAAGGGCGTTGAGCAGTCGATCGCCGACACCGATGAGCCGGAGACCAAGCTCAAGAAGGACCTCAACGCCTGGGACCTCACGGTCTTCGGCGTCGCGGTGGTGATCGGCGCGGGCATCTTCACCCTGGCCGCGCGGACCTCAGGGGACATCGCCGGCCCCGGCGTGACGATCTCCTTCGTGCTGGCCGCCATCACCTGTGGCCTGGCCGCGCTCTGCTACGCCGAGTTCGCCTCCACCGTGCCGGTGGCGGGCAGCGCGTACACCTTCTCCTACGCGACCTTCGGCGAGTTCATCGCCTGGATCCTCGGCTGGGACCTGATCCTGGAGTTCGCGCTGGCCGCGGCCGTGGTCGGCAAGGGCTGGTCCAGCTACCTGGCCAACGTGCTGGAGATCGCCGGGCTCAAGGCGCCCACCACGGTCTCGATCGCCGGGCTGGACTTCGACTGGGGCGCGGTGCTCGTGGTGCTGGTGCTGACCGCGCTGCTGGCCCTGGGCACCAAGCTGTCCTCCAGGGTCAGCCTGGTGATCACCGCGATCAAGGTCGCGGTGGTGCTGCTGGTCATCCTGGTCGGCTTCTTCTACATCAACACCGCCAACTACACCCCGTTCATCCCGCCGGCCGCCGAGGCCGGTGGCGCGGTGGCGCACGCGGGCAGTGGGCTGGACCAGTCGCTGTTCTCGCTGATCTTCGGCGGGGCCAGCAGCACCTACGGCCTCTACGGCGTCTTCGCCGCGGCCTCCATCGTGTTCTTCGCCTTCATCGGCTTCGACATCGTGGCCACCACCGCGGAGGAGACCCGCAACCCGCAGCGCGACGTGCCGCGCGGCATCCTCGGCTCGCTGGCCGTGGTCACCGTGCTCTACATCGCGGTGTCCCTGGTGGTCACCGGCATGCGCCCGTACACCGCGCTGGCCACCAAGCCAGGCCCGGACGGCAAACCGGTGCGCTCCACGCTGGCCTCGGCCTTCTCCGACGTCGGGGTCACCTGGGCGGCCAGCATCATCGCCATCGGCGCGCTGGCCGGTCTGACCACCGTGGTCATGGTGCTGCTGCTGGGCCAGAGCCGGGTGCTGTTCGCCATGTCCCGCGACGGCCTGGTCCCGCAGGGCCTGGCCAAGACCGGCAAGCACGGCACCCCGGTGCGCGCCACCCTGTTCGTCGGCATCGTGGTCGCCATCGCGGCCGGTTTCTTCGACGCCGGGCGACTGGAAGAGATGGTCAACGTCGGCACGCTGTTCGCCTTCGCGCTGGTCTCCGCCGGTGTGCTGGTGCTGCGCAAGACCCGGCCCGACCTCAAGCGCGGCTTCCGCACCCCGTGGGTGCCGTTCGTGCCGATCGTGGCGATCATCGCCTGCCTGTGGCTGATGCTGAACCTGACCGCCCTCACCTGGGTCCGCTTCGGCGTCTGGATGCTCGCCGGCGTGGTGCTCTACTTCGCCTACGGCCAGCGCAAGTCCGTGCTCGCCCGGCGTGAGCGCGAGAGCGTGAGCGGCTAGTCCCGCAGGCCGAGGAGGTCGCTGGCGGCACACCAGTCGGCGACCTCCTCAGCCAGCTCCGCCTCAGTGCGTCCGGCCACCTGGAGCTCCAGCACCGGCAGCACCGAGCGCGCGGCCAGCTTCCGCAGCTGTTCCTGCTCGCGGACGAAGATCGACAGGTCGTCGTACTGCGCCGGATTCCCGGACACCGTCAACCGTTCCGCCCGCGCCGCCGGGAACGTCGCCGGCTCGCGCAGGCAGAGCACCAGCCCAAAACCCAAGGGCCGCAAGCGCTCCTCGATCCAGCCGAAGTCGAACTCCCGGCCCGCCCGGTGCTGGAAGGCCGCGGTGGACAGGTGGAACCGGTCCACCAGCCACGAGTAGTAGCGCTGTAGCTCGAACATCCGCAGCCAGGTCGAGTAGGTCTCCCTGGCCAGCTCCGCCTCGGACTCCGCGAAGTTGATCAGCCCGCGCCCCCACGGCCGGTTGGTGAACCCGCACCACTCCGCGGAGATCAGCGGCGAGTGGTACCGGTACTTGCGCGGCCCGACCAGGCGCGGGTGCTCGTTGAGCGCGAAGGCCAGCTCGGTCTTCCCGGTGAGCCGGGTGCCCTCCAGGATCAGCTTCGGCGCGAGCTTCGGCGGTGGCGGCCTCATGCCAGCGCCCGCACAACCGGGTCGAACTCGATCTCGAAGGCCTTCGGGTCCTCCAGCAGCGACCGCGAGGCCAGCAGGTCCGCCGACCCGCGTTGCCAGAAGAACCGGCCCCGCACCGGCACCACGGTGATGGTCAGCCCGAACGGCCGCACCGGCCGCCCCAGCCGGTCCTCGAAGGAGTTCACGAACTCGGTGATGAACAACCCGCCGTAGCGCGGCCCGTCATCCCCGGACCGCCGCTGCCGCTCCCACTCCCGCAACGGCTCCACCAGCTCCAGCGCCGCCGCGGTCAGCACCGGCCGGTCCCGCACGCTGCGCCGCTGCCCGTAGAGCAGCTCATCCAGCCACGCCACCCACTCCCGCTCGGCAGCGGCCCGGTCCACCCGGTTCGCCCCGATCACCGGCACGGACGGCTCGACCAGGGGGAAGGGATCTTCGGGAGCGCTCAGCGCCAGCGCGTCCCGAACGAACAGAGCGCCACTGAGCGCACTGTCCTCGCTGATGGAGACGGTCCAGGTGGGCTGTCCGTGTTCGCGCATCACGATCCAGTGTGCCGGTAGCGTGCCGCCGTGACCATCCTTTGCCTCGACGTCGGTTCGACGTGGACCAAGGCCGCGCTGGTCGGCCCGGACGGCGCGCTGCTCGGCACCGCCCAGCACCCCACCACGCCGCCCGAGGTGCTCACCGGCATCGACGCGGTCACCGCCGAACTGCACGCCACCGGCGCCGAGGTGCTGGCCTGCTCCTCGGCCGGTGGCGGCCTGCGGCTGGCCGTGGTCGGCCAGGAACGGCTGGTCAGCGCCGAGG
This sequence comes from Crossiella sp. SN42, assembly GCF_023897065.1. Taxonomy (GTDB): domain Bacteria; phylum Actinomycetota; class Actinomycetes; order Mycobacteriales; family Pseudonocardiaceae; genus Crossiella. Next base: position 140,029 of record NZ_JAMHIV010000028.1, on the reverse strand, counting down.
CCGCCTACCGGGTCGCGCTCTCGGCCGGGGCGAAGATCGTGCACGTGGCCGCGGGCGAGCTGGACGGGGCGGACATCAAGGCGTTGCGGGCCAGCGCGCCCGACGTGCTGCTGCTGGTCGGCGGCACCGACGGCGGCGAGACCAGGGTCTTGGCGCACAACGCGAAGCGGGTGGCGGCCAACCGGTTGCGGGCGCCGGTGGTGCTGGCCGGGAACCGGGAGGTGCGGGCCGAGGCGACCGCGGCGCTGACCGCGGCCGGGCGGACCGTGATCGCCACTGACAACGTGCTGCCCGATGTCGGCGAGCTGGCGCCGGGCCCGGCGCGGGCGGCGATCCGCGAGATGTTCCTGACCCACGTCATCGGCGGCAAGGGCCTGTCCAGGGGACCGCGGTTCCGGCGGCTGGTCCGGGCGGTCACGCCGGACGCGGTGCTGCGCGGGGTGGCCGAGCTGGCCGCGGCGCTGGCCGGCTCGGACGCCCCTGGCGCGGTGCTGGTGGTGGACGTGGGCGGGGCGACCACCGACGTGTACTCGGCGGTGGCGACCGTGGACGAGCTGGCCGGGCGCAGCACGGTGGAGCTGCCGCCGGACCGCCGGACCGTGGAGGGCGACCTGGGCATGCGCTGGTCCGCGCCCGGGGTGCTGGCCGAGGCGGTGGCGGAGCGGTTGATCGACGCGGCGGAGGCGGAGTCCCTTGCCGCGCGGGCGGAGTTCCGGGCCGGGGCGGTGGACTGGGTGCCCGCTGACGAGGCGGAGACCGCGGTGGACGGGCGGATCGCCGAGCTGGCCGCGGTGCTCGGCCTGCGCCGCCACCTGCGGCTGGTCGCCGGGCGGCTGGGACCGCAGGGGGTGGGGCTGCTGGTGCTCTCCGGCGGCGTGTTCCGGCACGCCGAGCCCGCCAGGGTCGAAGCCGTGGTGACCGCGCTGCGCGCCGACCCGGTGCTGCGGCCGGTGCTGCGCAACGCCAGGGCCGTGGTGGACCAGCGCTACGTGCTCGCCCCCGCCGGACTGCTCGCCGAGGCCGGGCACGGCGCGGCCGGCCGGAAACTGCTGACCGGGGCGCTAGGGCTTCTCTAGCCCGGCGGCGATGCTCACCGCGCGGTCCCACTCCGGATCCGGCTGGTACTGCACGTGCCCCAGCACGCCAGGCGCCCAGCGGCGGAACGGGAACGGGCCGCGCATCGGGTCCGGCAGCCAGTGGTCGCCGCCGAGCACCAGCGCGCCGTTCGGGCCGACCGTGGCCGCGGGCAGCGGGCCGGTGGTGCCGTCGGCGCGGAAGCCCACGCCCAGCATCATCCCGTCGTAGACCTGCCTGGCCCAGGTGGTCACCGCGCCGCCCAGCGGATCGGTGCCCCGGCACAGCGAGCGCCACCGCCCGCCCAGCTGCCCGTTCAGGGCCGCCAGCGAGGAGAACGGCACCACCGCGGGGAACGCCCTCGGGTACGCCCACTGCAACTGCGAGCCCGCGGTGACCAGGCCGATCCGCTCCCGGTCGTACTCCGAGGCCGAGTCCAGCAGCCGGGACACCGCGACCGCGGCCAGCAGGCTGCCCTGGCTGTGCCCGACCAGCACCACCCGGTTGCCCGGTTCCTTCAGGTGCTCCTGGGCGCGGGCCACCAGCTCCGGCACCACCTTCATCGCGTAGCACGGTGGCACCGTCGGATGCGCCTCGCGCGGCCAGAACGCGGCCAGATCCGCCAGCACGCCAACCTGTTTCGCCCGTTCCGGGTGCCGCGCGGCCAGCCACACCAGGTACAGCAGCCCGCCGCCGAGCACGCCGAGCGCGACCACGCCGACCCCGGACAGCGGGGCCAGTCCGGTGGGCAGCGGCGTGCCCAGCGCCTGCATGGTCACCGAGGCCGCCGCGCCGAGGCCGAGCAGCCCGGCGAAGCAGATCAGCAGGTGGTGCGCGTGCCGGCGCTGCCACTCCGCCCGCCGCCAGGCCCGCGCCGCGCGCAGCTCGTCCTTGGGCCGGTCCTTGTGCAGCAGGCGCACCTCCGGCGGGACGTAGCTGCCGCGCCGCACCCGCAGTCGCCGCAGCAGCAGCACCACCGGCGCGCACAGCACCGCCACGGTCACCGCGACCCCGGCCGCGGTGCCCCACACCAGCGTCACCCAGCGGTAGCCCGAGGGCAGATCCAGCTGCACCGGGGTGAGCAGCTGCTCGAAGGTGATCGCGATGCCTGCGCCGAACCCGCCGCCCAGCAGCCCGGCCAGCCCCAGCACCGGCGCGGCCATCCAGCCACCGGCCCACGGCCGCAGGTTCCTCGGCAGCTTGCGCCAGGTCGGCCGGGCCAGCAGCGCGGCCGGGATCAGCAGCAGCCCGAACAGCACGCAGCACAGGCCAAGCCCGACCGCGATGCCCTGCACGGTGCCGTCGGAGGCGGGCAGCGGCCCGGACAGCTCCGGCGTGTACGCCGCCGCCGCGCCCAGCAGCACCAGCGAGGCCAGCACCAGCATCCGCCGCGGCGCCGGGGCCAGCGCGGCCCGCAGCCAGCGTCCGGCCCGGTCCGGGTGGCTGCCGCCGGGGTCGTCGAGCAGCAGCACGCCCAGCGCGCACAGCCCGAGGATCAGCACCGTGGTGCCCCACAGGGCGGCCAGGTCTGCCCGAAGGGGACCAGCCGGACCGCCCAGCAGCAGCCAGGCCACGGTGGCCGGCGCGGCCGCGGTGTGCAGGCCGCGCAGCGCGGGGGTGTCCGGATCGGCGGTGACCCCGGCCCCCGGCAGGTTCGACATGGCGTGCCCTGGCGGGTCCGCGGTGTGCGGCACGGCAAGCTCCCAGTCCACCCCGGAGACCCGGAACAGCACCGCGATCGCGACCAGCACCGGCAGCAGCCCGGAGATCATCCGCAGGGTGGCGGAGTCGCGCAGCCAGGCAGGCGTCAGCCCGCCCGCGCACTCCAGCGCGGGGGAGAGGCACTGCGCCGCGACCAGGTCCACCGAGACCACCGCGAGCTGCCCGATGAACAGCATGGTCAGCCCCAGCGCGGCCACCCGCAGCAGCGCCCGCAGCAGCACACCCAGCACCTTGGCCGGCCGCGATCCCGGCGGCACCGGCGGCAGCATCCAGTGCGCCACGTTGGCCAGGGTGAACGGGAACAGCAGCGCCCAGGTGGCCTTGGCCACACCGCCGGAGGTCATCGCGCCCCACACGTAGCCCTCGATCACCCTGGCGATCGGCCGTCCGCCCAGCGACAGCGAGGGCCCGGACACCGGCCGCTCCATCCGGTCCGCGGGCCGCACCACCCGGCCCAGCCCGTCCCCGGCCACGTCGACCGCGCTGGCAGAGCCGGTCACCGACTCCGGGGTCGCGCCGAGCACCCCCGGCACGCGCAGCTCGACGACACGGGTGTCGGGACCGGGAAGAAGCACAGTTGTCTCCGAACCATTTTGATCTTTGAGGTCGTGTGTGGCGGATCTTGTGCGTGAGCGCCGGATTCCAGGTTGTCCCTGGTGGCGGCGCCGGGACGACCTCGTACTGGGCGTACTTGGTCGTTCCGGCGCCGCCACCAGGGACGGCCTGGGACCGGCGATCATGTGCAAGATCCGCCACACACGACCTGAGTTTCAGGTCACACCAGGGCCGGTGAAATCCAGCCGAGGGGTCATCTTCGGACATCCAGCTGTTGAATTACGTCATATGCCGTTCCCGGCGTGGCTGGTTGTAGGGTGGCCAGCGGATTCCCAAGACTTGGATGGAGCCGGTTCATGACCGCCGAAAGGCTGCAGACCCGTAATGGCATCGACTTCGCGGTAGCCGATCTTTCGCTGGCCGAGTTCGGCCGCAAGGAGATCCGTCTGGCCGAGCACGAGATGCCGGGCCTGATGGCGCTGCGCCGTGAGTACGCGGAGGTCTACCCGCTGCGTGGCGCGCGGATCGCCGGCTCGCTGCACATGACCGTGCAGACCGCGGTGCTCATCGAGACCCTGGTGTCGCTGGGTGCGGAGGTGCGCTGGGTCTCCTGCAACATCTTCTCCACCCAGGACCACGCCGCGGCCGCGGTCGTCGTCGGTCCGCACGGCACCGAGGAGGAGCCCAAGGGCGTCCCGGTGTTCGCGTGGAAGGGCGAGACCCTGGAGGAGTACTGGTGGTGCACCCGCCAGCTCTTCGACTTCGCCGACGGCCAGGGCCCGAACATGATCCTGGACGACGGCGGCGACGCCACCATGCTGGTGCACAAGGGCACCGAGTTCGAGAAGAACGGCGTGGTGCCCAACACCGAGGCCGACGACCCGGAGGAGTGGCAGGTCTTCCTGGAGCTGCTGCGGCAGTCCCTCAAGGAGTCCGACAACCGCTGGACCAAGATCGGTGAGGGCATCCTCGGCGTCACCGAGGAGACCACCACCGGCGTGCTGCGCCTGTACCAGCTGGCCGAAGCGGGTCAGCTGCTCTTCCCCGCGATCAACGTCAACGACTCGGTCACCAAGTCGAAGTTCGACAACCGCTACGGCTGCCGCCACTCGCTGATCGACGGCCTCAACCGGGCCACCGACGTGCTCATCGGCGGCAAGGTCGCGCTCGTCGCGGGCTACGGCGACGTCGGCAAGGGCTGCGCGGAGTCCCTCCGCGGCCAGGGCGCCCGGGTGATCGTGGCCGAGATCGACCCGATCTGCGGCCTGCAGGCGGCCATGGACGGCTACCAGGTCGGCACCATCGACAAGCTGGTCGACCAGGCGGACATCATCATCACCGCCACCGGCAACAAGGACGTGCTGCTCGTCGAGCACATGGCCCGGATGAAGCACCAGGCGATCGTGGCGAACATCGGCCACTTCGACAACGAGATCGACATGGCCGGGCTGCAGCGCTACCCGGGCATCCACCGCACCAACATCAAGCCGCAGGTCGACGAGTGGCGCTTCCCCTCCGGCCGCACGGTCATCGTGCTCTCCGAGGGCCGCCTGATGAACCTGGGCAACGCCACCGGCCACCCGAGCTTCGTCATGTCGAACTCCTTCTCCAACCAGGTGATCGCGCAGATCGAGCTGTTCACCAAGAACGAGGAGTACGACAAGGAGGTCTTCCGCCTGCCGAAGGCGCTGGACGAGAAGGTCGCCAAGATCCACCTCGAGGCCCTCGGCGGCGAGCTGACCAAGCTCACCAAGGAGCAGGCCGAGTACATCAACGTGGACGTCGAGGGCCCGTACAAGCTGGACCACTACCGCTACTGATCCTGCCGGTCAGTTCGGGTTTTTCGCGGCGGGCTCGTCCTTCGGGGCGGGCTCGCCGTCGTTTGTCAGCGCCAGTCCACCGCGATCCCGGCCAGCCCCGGCCCGGCGTCGGCGAAGAACGCGCTCACCCTGGCATCGGCGCACACCAGCTCCTCGGACTCCGCGGGCACCGCGTCCTCCCTGGCCAGCACCCGGCGCACGCAGCGGGCGGGCAGCGCCTTGCGGTGGAAGCTCAGCTGCAGCAGGTACGCGCCGCAGTGCGTGCGCAGCATCCGGTGGTAGCCGGGCGACTCGGCCCCGGTCCCGTCCAGCACCGAGTACTCGAAGACGTGCGTCTCGCCCTCGGCCAGCCGCCGGTCGAACAGCAGCTCGATGGCCAGCGCGCCAGGGCCGCCGTCCCGCCAGCGGACCCGCCCGATCCGGCAGCCCTCCTCCGCCCGCACGGTCACCTTCGTCATGTCCGCGCCGTCATCGCCGTGATATACCGCCAGATACCGGTAGGGCCCCGGCTGCACCGCCCTGACCACCAGCTTCGACCGCACGCTGCGCTGCACCCGGTCCTGGCCGAAGGCCACCACCTCGTGCACCATCCGGACCCGCATCGCGGTGTTGCACCGGTGCACCTCGGGCGCGGCGTCCAGCTCCTCCAACAGGTCCGCGGTGATCTTGCCGACCTCCACCAGGTCGGCGAAGGAGGTCAGCTTCTCCCGGTCCGCGCCCGGTGGCCGGTGCTGCGGGCCGAGCAGCACCACCAGTGAGTCCGAGGGCAGCCGGAGCACCGTCTCCAGCGCGCGCACCGTGGGCAGCGAGCCGGGCACCTCGGGGTGGCGCAGGCCGCGCTGCCAGTAGCTCAGGGTGGACTGGCCGGTGCTGATGCCCAGGCGGCGCAGGTGCGCGGTGAGCCGGGCCAGGGACAGGCCGCGGCAGCTGATGGACTCCCGCAGGGCGCGGTGGAACGGGCCGTAGCGGAGCGCGTCGGCGAGACCCTCTGGGACGTCGGAGACCATGCCACTTACCTTCCGACCACGATTTTCACGCCCTGTGAATGGGCTGTGAACGTTCACGCTAACCACTCGACCGAGTGTGATCCAACCGTCAACAAGCCAGGTCAGGCTAGCCGTTCCCTCGTTCGCGCTACATCGTCCGCCCCGGAACGGTCCTGCCCGGCCGGCCAGACCAACCTCCGTCGGTTGTCGCCCAACCGTTTGCGCCCGACTCTTCCGCAACCACCGCCCGAGCTGCCCGCGCCAACCCTGCGGCGTGCGGTCACCGGGTGGACCGGCGAGAGGAGAAGACCACCGTGTCACGGAGGTCCGAACTGCGCAGAGCCGTGGCCGGCATGGCCGCGGTGCTGGCCAGCTGGCTGCTCGTCCCCGTCCCAGGAGCGTTCGCCGCTCCGGCCACCATCGAACAGGCAGCGCACACCCAGAGCGCCGCGGCCCTGCCTGCCGCGTACCGGGTCAACATCACCATGCAGGCCCAGGAGAAGACCAACTGGTGCTGGGCCGCCGCGGGCAACACCATCGCGGCCTGGCACGGCGTCAGCGTCAGCCAGAACCACTTCTGCGCGCTGGCCAAGAACCGCGCCACCAGCTCCGCCTGCCCCAACGACCAGGCCCACCTCGGCGAGGCGCAGAACGCGCTGCGCAAGCTGAACTTCACCAACCCGGGCCAGTACCTGAGCAACACGCTCAGCTACGCCACCATCCAGCAGCAGACCGCGGCCAACCAGCCCATCGAGACCCGGATCGGCTGGCAGTCCGGCGGTGGCCACATGCACGTGCTCTACGGCTACGACACCACCAAGAGCTGGGTCTACTGGGGCGACCCGTGGCAGTCCAGCAACCGCTACAACTGGGCCACCTACAACTACTACCGCAACAACTCGAGCTTCACCTGGACGCACACGCTGACCGGGATCAGGAGGTGAGCGCGATGCGCGGGATCACCAGGACGCTCGTGACCGCGGCACTGGGCGCGGGCCTGCTGCTGGCCAACGGCTGGGGCGCCAGCGCGGCGCCCGCGGCGAACGAGCCCTCGGCCCAGGACCTGGCCGCGGCGGCCCAGGTCTCCGCGGATCCGTCGACCAGGGCCACTCTCGGCAAGTTCTTCCAGGCCGACCCGTCCGGTTCCTCCACCGGCGGCGCGCCCGGCCTGGACGCCGAGATCGCGGTCGCCCCGCAGCCGGTGCCGGTCTACCAGCTGGCCAAGGACTTCGTCGCGGGCAAGAGCACCGCGCCGGGCTCGCTGGCCTACGTCGCGGTGCCCGCCACCGGCGCGGGTGGCGCGAGCGCGACGCTGTGGACGGTGCGCGACGAGCGCGGCGCCTGGCAGGTCGGCAACATCGCCTCCGGCGACCGCGAGCGCCAGTTCGCCGCCAAGCTGCCACAGGGCGCGTACCTGTTGCAGGAACCGCAGATCGACGCCTGGTACGCGGTGCACGGCGACACCGTCCGCCGCCTCGACGGCGACGGCGCGACCGTCTCCGTGGCCGACTACCAGCGCGCCGTCGCCGCCAAGTACGGCGACAAGCAGGCCGGCTCGAACTACGCCCAGCGCGGCAACGCCGGTGGTTACGGCTACGCCGCCCCTGCGGACGAGGGCAGCTCCCTGCCGCTGGTCCTCGTCCTGCTGGGCTCCCTGCTGGTGATCGGGTTCGGCTCGGTGTTCCTGCGCCGCAGCGCGTAGGAACACCGGAGGCCCCGTGGGGCGGGCGTTGCCCGGAAGCCCCCGCCCCACGGGACTCACCCCTTCGTCGGGTTAGATGACGACGTGGGTCGACTGGTGGTCATCGAGGGTCTGGACGGCGCGGGCAAGCGAACGCTCGCCGACGCGCTCACCGCGGAACTACGCCAGCGCGGCAAGACCGTCGCCCGGCGCGCTTTCCCCCGCTACGGCGAGGACGTGCACGCCGACCTGGTCCGCGACGCCCTGCAAGGGCGGCTTGGTGACACTGTCGATTCGATCTACGCGATGGCGGTGCTGTACGCGCTGGATCGCCGGGGGGCCGCTGACTCGCTGCGGGCTGACTTGGCCGCGCATGACGTGGTGCTGCTGGACCGGTACGTCGCCTCCAACGCCGCTTACTGCGCCGCTCGGCTGCACCAGGACGCGCATGGCGAGTTCGTCGGCTGGGCGTATGACCTGGAGATCCGGCGGTTTGGGGTGCCGGTGCCGGATCTGCATCTGTTGTTGCAGGTGCCGGTTGAGGTGGCGGCCGCGCGGGCGGTGCAGCGGGAAGCGGTTGAGGCTGACCGGGCTCGCGACTCGTATGAGACTGACGCGGGGTTGCAGGCCCGGTGCGCGAAGGTCTACCAGCAGCTGGCGGCTGAGCACTGGCTTGCGGACTGGCATGTGGTTGATGGGGTCGGGGCAGTGGACTTCGCGGAGTTGGCTGCTCGCGTGCTGTAGCTGTCACATTGGCGCGCTCCGCGCGCGGGATTTTTTCGCTCTTGAGTCGTGCGTTCGTGACCCCGGCACACGCGAAGCAAGCTTCGGAGTGCCGGGGTCACGAACGCACGACGCGAAAAAATCAACCCCACCGCGGAGTTAAGAGCCCGGCGTGTCGCTGGCGCGCCACGCCTCTTTCGCGACCGGGGGGCTCGTCCTCGGCTAGAGCGCGCCTATCAGGTCGCCACCCCATCGGGTGATTTCCTGGTCCAGGTCCAGGGGGAGGGTTTTGGGGTGGGCTCGCATGTCTTCGGTGACCTTGGCCAGGGGGACCAGCCAGGAGACCTCGAACTCCAGGCCGTCCGGGTCCTTGGCGTAGAGGGCCTTGGTGGTGATGTGGTCCGAGGCGCCGACCAGGGCTCCGGCCGCGCGCAGGCGCTCCGCGTAGTCGGCCAGTTCGGTGAGCGTGTTCACCGACCAGGCCAGGTGGTACAGGCCAACGCTGGTGCGGCCCGCGGTGGACGGGCCGGCCTGGTCGCCGATCTGGAACAGGCCCAGGTCGTGGTCGTTGTCCGACTCGGGTGCCTGCAGGAAGGCCGCGCCAGGGAGCTGGTGCACCACTCGGAAACCGAGTACGTCCTGGTAGAAGGCCTGGCTGCGGGTCACGTCGCGGACGTAGAGGACTGCGTGGTTGAGGCGCCGGATGGCCATCAGAGTTCCCTCCACTGGTAGTTCAATCTTCAACTTACTCCCTGAAGGGTTGACAAAGTTGACTCGATTGGTCGCAAATCGGTAACGCGGGGCAATGGGAGAGCGCTGTAGGCGGTGAGCGGCAACGTTGCCGGGCCCGTCGGGCGGGAGGTCGTGATGGACAGGCACACGCGAATAACTCTGGGTAACCGTCCGATCGGGCAGTCGATCGGCCTGTCGGAAGGTCGGTCGATAACGAACGGGTCTGCAAACGGCGGCAATGGTCAACGGGTGGTTCGCACCCGGGTAGCGGGCAGTGGAAACATGTGGCCAATGAAGGCGCGCGTACTCGTGGTGGATGACGACCCTGCGCTGGCGGAGATGTTGACCATCGTGCTCCGCGGGGAAGGCTTCGACACCGCCGTCGTCGGGGACGGGACGCGGGCACTGCCCGCACTCCGCGAGCTCAAACCGGACCTTGTCCTGCTGGACCTGATGCTGCCAGGAATGAACGGCATCGACGTCTGCAAGGCCATCAGGTCCGAGTCGGGCATCCCCATCGTCATGCTCACAGCCAAGAGCGACACCGTGGACATCGTCCTGGGTCTGGAGTCCGGGGCCGACGACTACGTGGTGAAGCCGTTCAAGCCGAAGGAGCTGGTCGCCCGCATCCGGGCCAGGCTTCGCAGGACCGAGGCCGAGCCGGCCGAGGTGCTCTCCATCGGCGATCTGACCATCGACGTGCCAGGCCACGAGGTCACCAGGGAGGGGAAGGCCATCCAGCTGACCCCGCTGGAGTTCGACCTGTTGGTCGCGCTGGCCCGCAAGCCGCGCCAGGTGTTCACCCGCGAGGTGCTCCTGGAACAGGTGTGGGGTTATCGGCACGCGGCGGACACCAGGCTGGTGAACGTGCACGTCCAGCGACTGCGCTCGAAGGTGGAGAAGGACCCGGAACGCCCGGAGGTCGTGCTGACCGTCCGCGGCGTGGGGTACAAGGCCGGTCCGCCGTGAGGCGTGCCGCCGTGACCGTCCTGTGTGGACGGTCGTGACGGTCCTCCAACGTCGGTTCCCGACCCTGGTCCGCAGGTGCAAGCGCCTGGCGTACCAGGGTCGGCGACGCTGGCTGGCCTTCGCCGCGCTGTGGCGACGTTCGCTGCAGCTGCGGGTCGTGGTGAGTACCCTCGCGCTGTCCTCCGCCGTGGTGTTCGTGCTGGGCATCGTGCTCCAGACCCAGGTCACCGACCGGCTGATGAACGCCAAGGAGAGCGCGGCGATCGCGCAGGCCTTCCGCAGCGCCGAGGTGGTGCAGCGGGAGCTGCTGGCGGTCGACCCGGCCAACACCGAGCTGCTCGGGCAGCGGCTGGCCAGCGCGCTGACCAAGCTGACCAGCCCGTCGCTGGAACGCGACGTGGCCAACCCGGCCGCTGGCGCCTTCGAGCCGGTGCTGGTCGACGGCGCCGGACCGGTCGCGCCTGGCACGCGGCCCGCCTACGCCGGGCAGATCAACGACGTGCCCACCCAGCTGCGCAACGACGTCCAGCAGGACGGCAAGGCCACCCAGATCACCACGGTGACCAGGGACTCCGGCCGGGTCACCCTGCTCGTGGTCGGCCTGCCGGTGGCCAGCGCGGGCCGCGCGCTCCAGCTCTACCTGCTCTTCCCGCTAACCGCCGAGCAGCGCACCGTCGCGGTGGTGCAGTCCACCCTGGGCATCGGCGGCCTGGTGCTGCTGTTCCTGCTGGCCGGCATCACCAACCTGGTGACCAGGCAGGTGGTCCGCCCGGTGCGGCAGGCCGCCGAGGTCGCCGAGCGCTTCGCCGACGGCAAGCTGGATGAGCGCATGCACGCCATCGGCGAGGACGACGTGGCCAGGCTGGCCGAGTCCTTCAACGAGATGGCCGCCAGCCTGCAACGCCAGATCCAGCAGCTGGAGGAGTTCGGCCAGCTCCAGCGCCGGTTCACCTCCGACGTCTCGCACGAGCTGCGCACCCCGCTGACCACGGTCCGGATGGCCGCCGACGTGCTGCACGCCTCCCGCGAGCAGTTCCCGCAGGGCCTGGCCCGCTCCACCGAGCTGCTGGTCGCCGAGCTGGACCGGTTCGAGGCGCTGCTGGCCGACCTGCTGGAGATCAGCCGCCTGGACGCCGGGGTCGCCGACCTGTCCGTGGACGCCATGGACGTGCGCAGCATCGTGCAGCGCGCGGTCGACTCGGTCCGGGTCATCTCCGGCAAGGCGGGGGTGCCGGTCGAGCTGTACCTGCCCGCCGAGGAGGTCACCGCCGAGGTGGACGCGCGCAGGCTGGAACGCATCCTGCGCAACCTGCTGGCCAACGCGATCGACCACGGCGAGGGCCGTCCGGTCCAGTTGCAGCTGGCCGCGGACCGGAACGCGATCGCCTTCACCGTGCGGGACTTCGGGGTCGGCCTGCGACCGGGCGAGGCCGAGCTGGTGTTCACCCGCTTCTGGCGCGCCGACCCCTCGCGGGACCGGCAGACCGGCGGAACCGGACTCGGGTTGTCGATCAGCATCGAGGACGCGCACCTGCACGGTGGCAGACTGGAGGCGTGGGGTGAGCTGGGCGAGGGCGCCTGCTTCCGGCTGACGCTGCCCCGCAGGCAGGACGTCGAGCTGCACAGCGGCAGCCCGCTGCCGCTGCCCCCGCCGCTGCCCGGCGGTGGCCGTCCGCGGGCGGTCGCGGCGGTCTTGGGCCCCGGAGGAGACGAGGACCAGCGCGAATGACCCGGCGACTGCTGGCGCTGTGCGCCATCGGCGGCGTGCTGCTGAGCACCGGCTGCGCCGCCATCCCCGAGTACACCGCGCCCAAACCGCTCAGCACCGCCACCGGGGACATCACCCGCACCTCCACGCCGGCCGGCCCGCAGGGCGGGGAGGACGCGGCCAACCTGGTCCGCAACTTCATCGGCGCCTCCGGCAAGCCGGAGGGCAGCAGGGCCGAGGCCAGGCAGTACCTGGTGCCGCCGCTGGACAAGTCCTGGGACGCCAACCGGCAGCTGACCGTCATCGAGGACAACTTCAACACCCAGGTGACCACCGACGGCGGGGTCGGCGACACCCAGACGGTGACCGTGCGCGGCCGCCGGATCGGCCAGCTCGGCACCGACAACGCGTTTGTGCCCGGCCAGGAGCCACTCGACCTCGAACTGCCGGTGAAGGTGGCCAAGCAGAAGGACGGGCAGTGGCGGATCCAGGAGCCGCCCGCGGAGATCCTGGTCGCCCGCTCCGACATGGACGCCAACTACAAGCAGGTCCGGCTGGCCTTCTTCGACCCCAGCGGCACCTCGATCGTCCGGGATGCCCGCTACCTGCCGCTGCGCCCGAACAACACCCTGCCGCAGCGCACCATGGAACTGCTGATCGGCGGGCCCTCGGCCGCGCTGCGCAACGCCGTGCGCAGCGCGCTGCCCGGCGGGGTGAACCTGGACACCAACGTCACCGAGGACAACCAGGGTGCGATGTCGGTCAACCTGACCGGGCTCAACGAGGTGTCCAAGGAGGACCGGCAGCTGGTCGCCGCGCAGGTGGTGCTCTCCCTGCAGTCGGTGTCCAACAACCGGATCAAGCTGCAGAGCGACGGCGTGTCCATGATCCCGGACAAGCAGGAGTGGCGGCCGGGCGATGTGTCCAAGTACGAGTACAACTTCACGCTGAGCCCGGAGACCAACTACCTGGCCGTGGTCAACGGCGCGGTCCGCTACCTGCCCGGCGGCGAGCCGTTCCCCGGCCCGGCTGGCGGCGGCGAGCTGTCCGTGGTGACCGCGGCCCAGTCGCCCAAGGGGGACCGGCTGGCCGTGGTGGCCCGCTCCGGCGACAACGTGGCGCTGCGGGTGGGCGCGCCGACCGCCCTGCGCCAGGTGAGCCTGCCCGCCAACGAGCTGACCAGGCCGACCTGGCGGCCGGAGGGCCCTGAGCTGTGGACGGTGGTCGACCACAGCATGGTCATGCGGGTGGTGGAGTCCGGCGGGGTGTGGAAGCCGCAGCGGGTCAGCGCGGACGAGCTGACCAAGCTGGGGCCGGTCACCGACCTGCGGCTGTCCAGGGACGGCATCCGGATCGCCGCGGTGGCCGACGGCAGGCTGGTGGTCGGCTCGGTGGTTAAGGAGGGCGAGACCACCGCGATCCGCGCGGTCCGCCAGGTGGCCGCCGGGGCGCTGCCCAACGTGGTCGGCGTGGACTGGTGGCAGGCCGACCAGATGGTGGTGGCCACCGGCGGCAGCTCGGGACAGGTGCTGCGGGTGCAGGCCGACGGGCAGTCCTGGGAACGGTTCCAGTCCACCAACCTCTCGCCCGGGTTCACCGCGATCACCGCCGCGCCCGGCCGCAACATCGTGGTCGCGGACCGGCGCGGGCTGTGGCAGTCCCAGGGGCCGGATGAGCTGTGGAGCCAGGTCTCGCCCAGCCTGCCCTTCGACGTGGTCCCGTTCTACCCCGGCTGACCTGCGGTTTGGGGACAACTCGCGCCCTGTGGACAGCGCACCCCACGGCTCGCTGATCTGGCGCAGGCTGAACGGGTGCTCACCGCCCTGCTCGACCTCCTGCTGCCCCGCGTGTGCGCGGGCTGCCGCCGCACCGGCACGCCGTGGTGCCTGCCCTGCCGGGCCCGCTTCGCCGGGCTGTACCGGGTGCGGCTGAGCGTGCCCCGGCTGCCGCCCGTGCACGTGGTGGCGGAATATTCCGGCTCGGCCAGGGCCACCGTGCTGGCCTACAAGGAACGTCGCAGGCGTGACCTGGCCGCCGGGCTCGGGGCCGCGCTGGCCGCCGCGATACCCCGGCTGCCCCGCGGCAGCCCGGATTCCGGCGGCCACTGGTGGCTGGTGCCCGCACCCTCCCGGAGTGCCGCGGCCAGGGCAAGGGGTGGCTCGCACATGCTCAGGCTCACCGCGAGCATCGCGACACACCTCGAACGAGCGAGCGCACTCCCCATCCTGGGACTCGACAGAACGGCAACAGACTCTGTTGGGCTCAGGCCAGATGAGCGGTTGGCCAACCTGCGGAACCGGGTACACCTGAGCGGGCGATGGTCCCCACCGCCAGGCACGCCGGTGCTGCTCGTTGACGACGTTGTCACCACCGGCGCGACGGCGGCCGTCTGCACCGCGGTGCTGCGCGCCGCGGGGTTGCGGGTGACCGGGCTGCTCGCCCTGACCGGACCGCCCGGTCGCCTTGAACCAGAGCTGGATCCCAAGAAAACACTGAGAAAAAACAGCAGGTCGGCGGGTCGCGGAACCTCTGGACGGGGTGAGCCGTTTGCGGAGTATGAGCCCGAGGAACCCCCCGTTCGGAGCACTGGGACTTCAGACAACGGTCTGCAATCCCATCCCCCGATCGAGTGATGGTGAGGAGGGTTTGGCGATCACCTGGGTGATCTTCGAGCACCACCGCTGGCCAGCTCTGGCCCCTGTTTGGTCGCGCACAGTCACGGCGTGCGGGGGATTGACGTCCTCCGTACAGGGGGCTGTTGCCTTCGGGGAACCAGGGCTAACGTGCTCCGCTATCAGCGACTCCGGGCTTGGGGAGGAGGCGAACAGCCCATGGACCTGGCGCCGGCAGGGAGCTGACAACCTCCGTCAGTTATCGGCGCCGCAATGACCGCTTTTCTGGCAACACCGCGCGACGCAAGGGAGGTCGTGTATGGACATCGTCGTCAAGGGCCGTAACGTCGAGGTGCCTGATCACTACCGGGAGCACGTGGCCGACAAGCTCTCCCGGCTCGGACGTTACGACAGGAAAGTTATCAGCTTCGACGTCGAGCTCTTCCACGAGCCCAACCGCAGGCAGATGAAGAACTGTCAGCGGGTAGAGATTACCGGTAAGGGTCGAGGCCCTGTCATCCGGGCCGAAGCATGCGCGGGCGACTTCTACGCCGCCCTCGACGCCGCCGTGAGCAAGCTGGAAGGCAGGCTCCGCAAAGCCCACGACCGCCGCCGTGTGCACCACGGCAGGCACGCCCCAGTGTCCGTGGCCGAGGCGACCGCGGCCACCGCCGCCACCCTCGTGCACGAGATCGACCATTTCGCCGGAAACGGCCAGGCGCAGCGGTCCAGGACCGCGCTGCTGGAGGCCACCGACCTCCCCTCCGGCGACGCCGAGGTGCCTGAGCAGCGCTGGGACAGCGACCAGTACGAGGAGTACCTGCCAGGACGCGTGGTCAGGGAAAAGGAGCACCCGGCCAAGCCCATGACCGTCGACCAGGCCCTCTACGAGATGGAACTGGTCGGACACGACTTCTACCTGTTCGCCTGCGCCGACAGTGGACGACCGAGCGTCGTCTACCGCCGTCGCGGCTTCGACTACGGCGTCATCCGCCTCGCCTGACCTCCCTCCCCAACTCCGCCAGCCATCCGATGGCCCCCGTTCGGCTGAACGCCGCACGGGGGCCGTCCGTTGTCTACCGACGGGCGGAGGTCGTCGAACACCGTATTGCCGCACTCTGGGCAGGCTGCCGGGTTTCTGGTTTTCTGGAGTTCATGGCAGCCGGTGTTGGCTGGTTGCCTACGATGACATCAAGGCGTCCTGTCCAGGGGCGCATCCGATCAGCTAGTGAGGTCGACCTCGGATGGTCCTGTCCCGACTGCTCCGCGCCGGCGAAGGCAAGACGCTCAAGCGGCTCCGCTCGATCGCGACGCACATCGACTCCCTGGAGGACGATGTCGTCGACCTGTCCGATGCCGAGCTGCGGGGGAAGACCGAGGAGTTCAAAAAACGCCACGCCGACGGCGAGACCCTGGACGAGCTGCTCCCGGAGGCCTTCGCGGTCGCCAGGGAAGCAGCCAAGCGGGTGCTCGGCCAGCGGCACTACACCGTCCAGCTCATGGGCGGCGCGGCGCTGCACCTCGGCCAGATCTCGGAGATGAAGACCGGTGAGGGCAAGACCCTGACCTGTGTGCCACCCGCCTATCTCAACGCCATCTCCGGCAAGGGCGTGCACGTGGTCACGGTCAACGACTACCTGGCCAAGCGCGACGCGGAGTGGATGGGTCGCGTGCACCGCTTCCTCGGCCTGGAAGTCGGCGCGATCCTGTCCTCGATGACCCCGGACCAGCGCCGGACCGCCTACCACGCGGACATCACCTACGGCACGAACAACGAGTTCGGCTTCGACTACCTGCGCGACAACATGGCCTGGAGCCTGGAGGAGTGCGTCCAGCGCGGCCACAACTACGCCATCGTCGACGAGGTGGACTCCATCCTGGTCGACGAGGCCAGGACGCCGCTGATCATCTCCGGCCCGGCTGACCAGTCCTCGCGCTGGTACCAGGAGTTCGCCCGGATCATCCCGCTGATGAAGAAGGACGTGCACTACGAGGTCGACGAGCGCAAGCGCACCGTCGGCGTCTCGGAGGAGGGCGTCACCTTCGTCGAGGACCAGCTGGGCATCGAGAACCTGTACGAGGCGGCCAACACCCCGCTGGTGGGCTACCTCAACAACGCGATCAAGGCCAAGGAACTCTTCCTGCGCGACAAGGACTACATCGTCCGCGACGGCGAGGTCCTGATCGTGGACGAGTTCACCGGCCGCGTGCTGGCCGGTCGCCGCTACAACGAGGGCATGCACCAGGCCATCGAGGCCAAGGAGAAGGTGGAGATCAAGGCCGAGAACCAGACCCTGGCCACGATCACCCTGCAGAACTACTTCCGCCTCTACGACAAGCTCTCCGGCATGACCGGCACCGCCCAGACCGAGGCGGCCGAGCTGCACCAGATCTACAAGCTCGGCGTGGTGCCCATCCCGACCAACCGGCCGATGCAGCGCAAGGACCAGGGCGACCTGATCTACAAGACCGAGGCGGCCAAGTTCGAGGCGGTCGCCGAGGACATCGCCGAGCGGCACGAGAAGGGCCAGCCGGTGCTGGTCGGCACCACCTCGGTGGAGCGCTCGGAGTACCTGTCCAAGCTGCTGGTGCAGAAGGGCATCCCGCACGAGGTGCTCAACGCCAAGCACCACGAGCGGGAGGCGGCGATCATCGCCCTCGCCGGGCACAAGGGCGCGGTCACGGTGGCCACCAACATGGCCGGTCGAGGCACCGACATCATGCTCGGCGGCAACCCCGAGTTCATGGCCGACATGGAGCTGCGCGCCCGCGGCCTGGACCCGGTGACCACGCCGGAGGAGTACGACAAGCTCTACCCGCAGGCGGTCGAGGAGGCCAAGGAGGCCGTCAAGGCCGAGGCCGAGGAGGTCCGCGAGGCGGGCGGGCTGTACGTGCTGGGCACCGAGCGGCACGAGTCCCGCCGCATCGACAACCAGCTGCGTGGCCGCTCCGGCCGTCAGGGCGACCCCGGCGAGTCCCGGTTCTACCTGTCGCTGGGCGATGAGCTGATGCGGCGGTTCAACGCCAGCATGGTCGAGATGGTGATGACCAGGCTGAAGGTGCCGGAGGACGTGCCGATCGAGGCGAAGATGGTCAGCAAGGCCATCCAGAGCGCGCAGACCCAGGTCGAGCAGCAGAACTTCGAGATCCGCAAGAACGTCCTCAAGTACGACGAGGTCATGAACAAGCAGCGCACGGTGATCTACGCCGAGCGCCGCCGGGTGCTGGAGGGCGAGGACCTCCAGGAGCAGATCACCAACATGATCACCGACACGGCGACCGCCTACGTCGAGGGCGCCACCTCCGGCGGCTACTCCGAGGACTGGGACCTCGAGCAGCTGTGGACGGCGCTGAAGACGCTGTACCCGATCTCGCTGGACTGGCGGAAGATCCTTGAGGAGGAAGAGGACCTCGACAAGGAGAAGCTGACCCAGCTGGTCGTCGACGACATCCTCAAGGCCTACCGCGAGCGCGAGGCCGACATCGACAGCCGGGTCGGCGAGGGCGCGATGCGCGAGCTGGAGCGCCGGGTGCTGCTGTCGGTGCTGGACCGCAAGTGGCGCGAGCACCTCTACGAGATGGACTACCTCAAGGAGGGCATCGGCCTGCGCGCGATGGCCCAGCGCGACCCGCTGATCGAGTACCAGCGCGAGGGCTTCGACATGTTCAACGCGATGCTGGACGCGTTGAAGGAGGAGTCGGTCGGCTTCCTGTTCAACCTGCAGGTCGAGGCGGTGGAGCCGGAGGATGCTCCCGAGCAGCAGCCGGAGCCCGAGGTGGACAACGGCCCGCCGACCACCATCCTGCCGGTCATCCAGCCGATGGAGGCGCCGGCCGGTCCCGCGATGAGCCAGCTCGACGCGGGCAACCAGATCCCGCCCGCGCTGCGCGGCAAGGGACTCGGCGGCCCCGGTCAGCAGCACCTGACCTACTCCGGCCCGGCTGAGGACGGCGGCGTGGAGTCCCACGGCGACGCCGAGGACGACGACCAGGGCGGCACCCGCCGCGAACGCCGCGCCGCCGCCCGCGCCGCCAACAAGAAGCGCCGCCGGTAACGCCCAGCCGACGCCGGCAGGCCGCGACCGCGGCCGACCGGCCCGGCAGGCGCTGACGTAACCCGCACGCGGCACCCGGTCCCCACCAGGACCGGGTGCCGCGTTCGTCTTTCTCACAGCAGCGCCAGCGCGGTGGCCAGCCACTCCTCCCCGCGCCGCTCCAGCCGCCCCGCGATCGCCCGCACCCGCCCGCCACCGGCCGCCGTCCCGTTGGCCTCGATCACCTGCCACACCGGCGAGCTCACGTGCACCGTCCGCAGCCGGTAGCTCACCGGGCCCCGGTGCGGCCGGGCCAGGAACGCCTCGAACACCCGCCTGCTCACCATCGGCCGCAGCTGCCACAGCGGCCGGTGCCCGCCCAGCACCTCCAGCGCCACCACGAACAACCGCCACACCATCTCCCGCCGGGGATCCGGTGGCGGTGGCGCGGGCCGCCACAGGTCCAGGGCCAGCTGGCTCGCGTCGTGGAAGCGGGGCGCCGGGATCACCCGGTCCAGCCGGTGCAGCCGGGGCCGCGGCAGTTGCTCGCATCGCATGCCGAACAGAGCGGACCGGGCGGCCGGGGATACCGGGAGCACCCGGCAAGGTGATTTAGGGTGACCGGCGTGGACCTTGTCGCACTGCTCGTCGACTACGGCGGCGTGCTCACCGACTGGGGCGACGACCCCGCCGCCGCCGAACCCCCGCTCTTCGGCGTGCTGCGCAGAGCGAAGGCGGCCGGGCTGCGGACCGCGTTGCTGTCCAACGCCGAGGGGCCTGGACCGGATCCGGACAGCCCGTTCGGCGCGCTGTTCGACACCATGGTGCTCTCCGGCGAGGTGGGCATCGCCAAACCGGACGAGCGGGTCTACCGGCTGACCGCGGACCGGCTGGGGCTCGCGCCCGGTCAGTGCGTGTTCGTGGACGACCTGCGGGTCAACGTGCGCGCGGCCGCGGCCACCGGCATGGTCGGCGTGCACCACACCACCGTGGCCGGCACCGTGGCGGAGCTGGAGACCCTGTTCGAGCGCAAGCTAGGCGGGTAGGCGAACGAGCGCGGCCCTGGCCGCGTCGATGAGCTTCTGGTCGTCGGCGATGACCGTCTTCAGCCTGATCTCCACCAGGTACTTCTCGGTGGCCACGTAGATCGTGCCGCCGTCGGGGATCTGCGCGGCCGGGTGGTAGACCGCGGACAGGCCGACACCCTCCAGCTTGCGGCTGATCAGCACGTTCTGGTTGATCCGGTTGATCAGGTCGGGGGTGCTGGGGCCGGCCGAGCCGTAGATGTTGATCCAGCCGCTGTACCGGTCGCCGTCGGCGGCGTCGTAGTAGCAGCTGCGCGCCGGGCCCTGGCCCTCCAGCTCGACCACGGCGTTGCGGCCGGTCCGGGTCGGCTTGTCGATCATGGTGGTGAACTCTTCCGCGGTGAGCAGGCACTCGTCCGCGACCACCCCGGTCACCAGCGGCACCGAGGCCAGCGTCTGCGGCGACACCGAACCCGCGGGCGCCCGCTGGGTGGGGGTGCCGGTGCGGTTGGTGGGGGAGAGCGCGATGTTGTCCGGCAGCTCCGCGGTGCCGGGGATGACGTTCATGCAACCCGCCAGCACCGCACCGGCCACCGCCAGCGGGACCAGGGCGGTCAGCAGTTCACGGCTCGCACGCACGGGCCCCACGGTAGGCCAGGCTCAGTGAGATCCCCGTCTGACCAACTCGAAGCAGAGCACGGCCGCGGCGGTGGCCACGTTCAGCGACTCCACCCCGCCGGCCATCGGGATCGACACCCAGCCGTGCACCTGCCGGGAGACCTCCGGCGACAGGCCAGCGGTCTCCCCGCCCATGACGAAGGCGACCCGGCGCGGGAAGTTCGCGGTGAACAGGGTGTCCTTGGCCCCGGCGTCCATGCCGAACAACCGGTACCCGGCCGCGCGCAGCTCGCCTGCCGCCTCGCCCGCGGTGGCCGTCTTGAGGATCGGCGCGTGGAAGGCCACCCCGGCCGATGCCTTGACCACCAGCGGGTCGATGCTGGCCACGCCCCGGCGCGGCACCACGATGCCGCCGATCCCGGCCGCGGTGGCCGCGCGCAGGATCATGCCCACGTTGGCCGGAGTGGTGACCCCGTCCAGCAGCAGCACCGAGTCGGGCAACCGGCCGGCCGAGAGCGCGGCGCTGAGCGGGCGCATCCGGGTGGCGACCACGTCGGCCAGCACACCCTGGTCCTGCTTGCCGTTGCCCGCCAGCACCTTCACCCGCTGCGCGGTGGCCCGCTGCACCGGCACCCCGCGCCGGGCGGCCGCGGCCAGGATCTCCTGGGCGGCCGGACCGCGGGCGTTGTCGGCGAGCATGACCTTGTCGACCTCGAGCCGGTCGTCGGCCAGCGCCTCCAGCACGGGCTTGCGGCCGTAGACGGTGACGAACCGATCTTTCGGGGACACAGCAGGTTGCACGAAGGCACAGGTTACGCGTTCAGCAGATGTGATCACCGGTCCGCTCCCGCCCCCGGGTGTGCCAGGATCGCTGACATGCCCGACCGGTTGTCTGCCCTGGACGCGTCCTTCCTCTACCTGGAGGACTCGACCACGCCCATGCACGTGGGCGGGGTGGCCGTCTTCCGCAGGCCGCGCTCGGGCTTCGACTACGACCGGCTGGTCGGCCTGATCGAGCAGCGGCTCGGCCTGGTGCCGCGCTACCGGCAGCGGGTCACCCAGGTGCCGGGCAGGCTGGCCCGGCCGGTGTGGACCGACGACCCCGACTTCGACATCACCTACCACGTGCGCCGCTCCGCCCTGCCCAAGCCGGGCAGCGAGCACCAGCTGCACGAGCTGGTCGCCAGGCTGATGTCCCGGCCGCTGGACCACACCCGCCCGCTGTGGGAGGCCTACCTGGTCGAGGGCCTGGCCAAGAACCGGGCCGCGGTGATCACCAAGACGCACCAGGCGATGGTGGACGGCGCGGGCGCGATCGACCTGACCCAGGTGATCCTGGACGTCTCGCCCTCGCCCCGCAAAGGCGGTGAGGAGCTGTGGATGCCGCAGCCCGAGCCGAGCACCGCGCAGCTGGTGCTGGACGCGATGGCCGAGATAGTGCAGCGGCCGGGCGAGCTGGTGGAGAACATGCGGGCGGCCGCGCTGGACGCCGCGGCCACCGTGCGCAAGGTGGGCGACGCGGTCGGTGGCCTGGCCTCCGCGCTGGGCACCGCCTACCGGCCCGCCCCCGGCAGCCCGCTGAACGCCCGGATCGGCACCCAGCGCCGGTACGCGGTGGCCCGCACCCGGCTGGAGGACTACCGCGCGGTGCGCCGCCGCCACGGCGGCACGGTCAACGACGTGATCCTCACCGTGCTCACCGGCGCGCTGCGCACCTGGCTGCTCTCCAGGGGTGAGGCGGTCACCTCCTCCACCACCATCCGCGCCATGGTGCCGCTCTCGATCCGCGAGACCGAGGGTGGCAACAGCGGGGCGGGCAACAAGGTCTCCTCCTACCTGCTGGACCTGCCGGTCGGCGAGCCGAACGCGGTGGTCCGGCTGCACCACGTCAGCCACGCCATGCGCGCGCACCAGGAGTCCGGCCAGTCGGTGGCCGCGGACGCGCTGGTCCGGCTGTCCGGGTTCGCCCCGCCCACCCTGCACGCGCTGGGCGCCCGCGCGGCCAGCTCCTTCTCCCGGCGGATCTTCAACCTGGTGGTGACCAACGTGCCGGGGCCGCAGGTCCCGCTGTATGCCGCGGGAGCGAGGATGATGGAGATGTTCCCGGTCGTCCCGTTGGCGATGAACCAGGCACTGTCCATCGGGGTCACCTCCTACGACGGCGGTGTCTACTTCGGACTCAACGCCGACCGGGACGCCATGTCGGATGTGGACGTGCTCGCGAGCATGGTCGAGGAGTCCTTGGAGGAACTGGTGGGAGCGGTCTCGGCATGAGGGTCTACATCCCGGCGACGGTGCCGATGTTGCGCAAGCTGGTGGAGCAGGGCGAGATCTCCGCGATCGGCCAGACGGCCTTCGCGCTCACCCCGATGCTGCGGGAGTCCTACGCGGCGGGCGACACCGAGGAGCTGGAGTACGCGGCGATGACCGAGGCCGGGCGCGCCTCGCTCAGGCTGCTCGCCGCCGAGCTGGAGAACGGGGACAAGCCGCCGCTGCGCCGCGCGGTGATCTCCGCCGACGTGGAGGGCGTCACGCTGCGGCCCGACCTGGACTACGCGGTGGTGAAGCTGCCCGGCGTGGTGCCGCTGTCGGCGGTGGCCGCGGTGCACGTGGACGGGGCCGACGCCGAGGACGCGGTCCGGGACGCCTCGGGCGTGGTGGACGCGGCCGACATGGGCGATCCGGACGCGGAGTTCATGCTCGGTGAGGCTGAGGACCACGAGCTCCAGTGGTACGCCACCCAGGAGCTGCCCTTTCTGCTGGAACTGATGTAACTCCAAACGGGCTACCGGGCGTTCAATCTCACGCCGGGGTGGGCGGTTACCTGCCGGTACGGATGTAAGGATGGGCCGTACCGACCCGTCCCATGTCTGCGCAAGGAGGCGCCACACCATGGACGCCATCACGTCCGTCCCGGCCCCGGTGAACGAGCCCGTTCGCGGCTACGCGCCCGGCTCTCCCGAGCGTGCCTCGCTCCAGCGGCGGATCGCCGAGCTGGAGGCCGAGCAGCTCGAGCTGACCATGACCATCGGTGGACAGCAGCGGATGGCCGGTGGCGAGCAGGTCAAGGTGGTCCAGCCGCACGACCACCAGCACGTGCTGGGCGTCACCGCGCAGGCCACCAAGGACGACGTGGCCGCCGCGGTGCGCGCGGCCAAGGAGGCCGCCCCGGCGTGGCGCGACCTGCCCTTCGACGAGCGGGCCGCGGTGCTGCTGCGCGCCGCCGACCTGCTGGCGGGCCCGTGGCGGGACACCATCAACGCGGCCACCATCCTCGGCCAGTCCAAGTCGGCCCAGCAGGCCGAGATCGACGCCGCCTGCGAGTTCATCGACTTCCTGCGCTTCAACGTGCAGTTCGGCCGCCAGCTGATCGCCGAGCAGCCGATCTCCGCGCCGGGCATGTGGAACCGGTTCGACCACCGCCCGCTGGACGGCTTCACCGTCGCGATCACCCCGTTCAACTTCACCGCCATCGCCGGCAACCTGCCGCTGTCCCCGGCGCTGATGGGCAACACCGTGGTGTGGAAGCCCTCGCCGACCCAGCAGCTGGCCGCGCACCACACCATGCGGCTGCTGGAGGCCGCGGGCCTGCCCGCCGGCGTGATCAACCTGGTCACCGGCGACGGGCACGCGGTGAGCGAGGTCGCGCTGACCGACCCCGAGTTCGCCGGGCTGCACTTCACCGGCTCCACCGCCACCTTCAAGGCGCTGTGGAAGAACATCGCGGGCAACCTGGACAACTACCGCAGCTACCCGCGCCTGGTCGGCGAGACCGGCGGCAAGGACTTCATCGTCGCGCACCCCTCGGCCGATCCGACCGCGGTGGCCGTCGGCGTGGTCCGCGGCGCGTTCGAGTACCAGGGCCAGAAGTGCTCGGCGGCCAGCCGCGCCTACCTGCCGCGCTCGCTGTGGGAGGGCGGCCTGCGCGAGCAGATCGCCGACCTGACCAAGCAGATCACCTACGGCGACGTCACCGACTTCAGCTTCTTCGGCGGCGCGGTGATCGACGCGCGGGCCTTCGCCAAGCACAAGGACGCGCTGGCCAAGGCCGCGGCCGACCCGACCATCGAGGTGCTGGCCGGCGGCACGTGCGACGACTCGGTCGGCTACTTCGTGCAGCCCACCGTGCTGGTCGGCACCGACCCGATGAACGAGGTGTTCACCACCGAGTACTTCGGGCCGATCATCGCGGTGCACGTCTACGAGGACGCCGACTACGCCAAGGTGCTGGAGCTGGCTGACAACTCCACCCCGTACGCGCTCACCGGCGCCGTCTTCGCCACCGACCGCACCGCGATCGAGCAGGCGCACCGGGCGCTGCGCTTCGCGGCCGGCAACTTCTACGTCAACGACAAGCCCACCGGTGCGGTCGTCGGCCAGCAGCCCTTCGGCGGCAGCCGCGGCTCCGGCACCAACGACAAGGCCGGTTCGGTGCTGAACCTGCTGCGCTGGACCAGCCCGCGCTCGATCAAGGAGACCTTCGTGCCGCCGACGGCGACCGGGTACCCGCACATGGGCTGAGCCCCGCAACGACGAACGGCCCGCCGCGATCGAGTCGCGGCGGGCCGTTTCGCTTGTCTCAGCTGGACTCGCCGACCTGGGTGGCCGGGGGCGCGGCGATCTCCACCGGCTTGCCCCAGTCCTGGAACTTGGCGTCCAGGGTGGTGGTGAACTCGACCTTGCCGGTCTCGGTGGCCCGCCAGCGCAGCGGCAGGTTGTTCGCGTCCAGCCAGATCTCGTGCTTCATCGCGTT
This sequence comes from Crossiella sp. SN42, assembly GCF_023897065.1. Taxonomy (GTDB): domain Bacteria; phylum Actinomycetota; class Actinomycetes; order Mycobacteriales; family Pseudonocardiaceae; genus Crossiella. The sequence continues at coordinate 115,017 of NZ_JAMHIV010000028.1, read as the reverse complement.
CCGGTTGAGCTTGACCTTGGACTCCAGGTTCGTCTTGACCAGCTTGTCGGTGCTCGCCGCGGCGGCCTTGGCGTAGTCGACGGTGATCGTGTAGCGGGTGGCGGCCGCGCCGTCCACCGGCTCGGCGGCCGAGGAGTCGAGCTGCCCGGCCGCGGCGAAGTGCACGATGCCCCGGCTCGGATCGCTCATCTCGACGTAGCGGTTCATGAGCGAGGTCATCAGCTTCGAGGTGAGGTCCTCACCGCCGACGGTGAACCGCCGCCACGGCTTGCCGGGGGTCTCCTGCTCCTGGTCGGGGCTGCTCAGGAACGACTCCGCGGGCAGCATCACGGTCCTGGTGGCGCCCTCTGGCTGCTCCGCGACCATCGCGGAGGAGACCCGGCCGCCATCCTCGAAGCGGAGCTGGCTCTTCGTCTTGACCGACTCCGCCGGCTTGCGCGAGTCGACGACGTCGGCGCTCAGCTGGACCGTCTTCTTCGCCAGCATGGCCGCGTTGACCGCGGTGGCGAGCTCGGCCGGGCTGGCCAGCTTGGTCGCCGCTGCCGGGGCCGAGCTCGACGTGGGCGCGGGGGACTGGGCGGCGGGCGAGCCACCGGAGCAGGCGGCCAGCGTGGTCAGGGTGAGGGCGCTCGCGGCTGCCGCGAGCAGGGTGGTGCGCATGGGGTGTCCTTCGGTGGTTTTTGTGACCGGGTCAGCGGATCTGGTGTGCGGGCGGGGCCGTGATCTCCACCGGCTTGCCCCAGTCCTGGTACTGGATGTCCGTGGTGGCCGGCGTGCTGCCCTCGCGGGTCTGCTGCACCCACCAGCGCACCGGCAGGTGGTCGGCGTCCAGCCAGACCTCGTGCTTGGCGGTGGTCCAGCCCTTGTCGACCCGGTCTGTCAGCCGGGCCTTGGCGGTCCGGTCGGTGGTCGCCTCGGCGGCCCGGCGCAGCTCGACGGTGAAGGTGTACTTGACCGTGGGCTTGCGGTTCAGCTCGTCGTCAGCGGCGCTGTCCAGCTTGCCGACCGAGCCCAGCAGGCCGAGCTGCCTGCTCGGCTCGGTCAGCCAGGACATGCCGTGCTTCAGCGGCTCAGCGGTGTAGGCCAGCTCGGGGTCGTCGTCGCCGCGGGCCTGGAGCCACGGCTGGGACTGGTTGTCCTCGGCGCTCTCCTTGGACCAGACGAACGTGCCCTCCGGCACCGTGACCAGGGTGAACGGCCAAGCGGTCGCCTCGGCGGCGAGGTAGGAGTCCACCTGCCCGCCGGGCGCCAGCCGGAGCCGGCCCTGGGCCCGCACGCTGAACTTGGCGCTGTCCGGGTCGATGAACACGCCGTGGTGGCTCGCCGTCTTCTTGGCCAGCATCGCGCCGTTGACCTTGGCCGCGAACTCCGCGACATTGCCGATCTTGGGCAGCCCGGCGGGCGCGGGCGGGGCGCTCGCGCAGCCGGTCAGCAGAAGTGCGCCCGCGACGGCGAGCAGCAGTGGACGCATCGGTGTTCCCCCCAGAAGAATGTGCCGGGCGCGCAGTACGACGCCACGACGTCCCCCCTGGTCGTCGCAGGCGCCGTACCGCTGCCCTCCCCCCAGCAGCCGGCCGGTTGCGGCCGGCGAGCCTGCTGGTGTTCCCCCCTGGAGAAGAACCTAAAGAAACCCACTGACGCCTCGCTGTCGCCGAACTAGCCGCCGCGTTAGCCGGTCGGTTAGCTCGGGTCAGTCGGCCAGTTCGTCCTTGCCCGCACGGGAGACCAGCAGCCTGCGCAGCGAGACGATCCGGTCCGCGGTCGGCCCGCCCTGCGCGAGCAGGGTCTCCAGCGCGCAGTCCGGGTCGGCGGGCGGGCCGAGGTGGCCGCAGTTGACCGGGCACTCCTCGGCCGTCGCGGCCAGGTCGTCGAAGTGCTTGACCAGGTCGTCCGGCTTGACGTGGGCCAGGCCGAAGGAGCGGATGCCGGGGGTGTCGATCACCCAGCCGCCCACCTCCGGCGGCAGTGGCAGGGCCAGCGTGGAGGTCGAGGTGTGCCTGCCCTTGCCGACCCCGCTGACCACGCCGGTGGCCCGGTCCACCCCCGGCAGCAGCTTGTTGACCAGGGTGGACTTGCCCACGCCCGAGTGGCCGACCAGCGCGGAGACCTGTCCGGCCAGCAGCGCGCGCAGCTCGGCGGGCTCCTCGTCGAAGCGGGTGACCACCACCCGCAGGTCCAGCCCGGAGTAGGCGGCGAGCAGGGCTTCCGCCCCGGCCAGGTCGGCCTTGGTCAGGCACAGCACCGGGTCCAGCTTGCCCGCGTAGGCCGCGACCAGGCAGCGGTCGATGAAGCCGGGGCGCGGCGGCGGGTCGGCCAGCGCGACCACGATCACCAGCTGGCTGGCGTTGGCCACCACCACCCGCTCGGTGTCGTCGGTGTCGTCGGCGGTGCGGCGCAGCACGCTGCTGCGCTCGCTCACCCGGACGATCCTGGCCAACGTGTCGGTCTGGCCGGAGGTGTCGCCGACCAGGTCCACCCGGTCGCCCACCACGATCGGCGTGCGGCCCAGCTCGCGGGCGCGCATCGCGGTCACCTTGCGGCTGGGGTCGCCGTCGACCGCGCAGGTCCACCGGCCGCGGTCCACGGTGATCACCATGGCCTGCTCGGCGTCGGCGTGCTTGGGCCGCTGCTTGCTGCGCGGCCGGGTGCCCTTGCCGGGGCGCACCCGCACATCGGACTCGTCCAGGTTGCGCCAGCCCTGCTTCACCGTGCCACCCCGATCATCCGGCGACCCCGACCGGCTGGCCGAGCATGGCTGACCACATGCCCCGGAAGTCCGGGATGGTCTTGGTGGTGCTGAGGATGTCGTCGACCACCACACCCGGCACCACCAGCCCGAGGATCGCGCCCGCGGTGGCCATCCGGTGGTCCGCGTAGGCCTGCCAGGGCCCGCCGGTCAGTGGCCGGGGGTTGATCCGCAGGCCGTCCTCGGTCTCCTCCACCGCGCAGCCCAGGCCGCTGAGCTCGGCGCGCAGCGCGGCCAGCCGGTCGGTCTCGTGGCCGCGGATGTGCGCCACCCCGCGCAGCTGGGACGGGCCCTCGGCGAGCGCGCACAGCGCGGCCAGGGTCGGGGTCAGCTCGGAGACGTCACGCAGGTCGGCGTCGATGCCCTGGAGCCGGTCCGGGCCGCGCACGGTCAGCCCGTCGGCGGTCAGCGCCACCTGACAGCCCATCCGGCCCAGCAGCTCGCGGATGCCGTCCCCGGCCTGGGTGGTCTCGGTTGGCCAGTGCGGCACGGTGACCTCGCCGCCGGTGACCGCGGCCGCGGCCAGGAACGGGGTGGCGTTGGACAGGTCCGGCTCGATCACCAGGTCACGCGCGGCGACCGGGCCGGGCAGCACGGTCCAGGTGTCCGCCTCGGCGGTGTCCACGATGACCCCGGCGGCGCGCAGCATCCGCACGGTCATCTCGATGTGCGGCAGCGAGGGCACCGGCTTGCCCCGGTGCCGGACGATCACGCCGCGGTCGTAGCGGGCGCCGGCCAGCAGCAGCCCGGAGACGAACTGGGAGGAGCCGGAGGCGTCGATGGTCACCTCGCCGCCGCCCAGCCCGCCCTGGCCGTGCACGGTGAACGGCAGCGCCTCGCCGGTGATCTCCGCGCCCAGCGCGCGCAGCGCGTCCAGCACGGTGCCCATCGGGCGCAGCCGGGCGTGCGGGTCGCCGTCGAAGCGGATCTCGCCGTCGGCCAGCACGCCCACCGGCGGCAGGAAGCGCATGACCGTGCCGGCCAGCCCGCAGTCCACCTCGGCCGGACCGGCCGGCGGGGCGGGGGTGACCGTCCAGGAGCCGTCGGCCGGGTTGTCGGCCACGCCGACACCCAGCGCGCGCAGGGCCTGGGCCATCAGCAGGGTGTCCCGGCTGCGCAACGGCGCGTGCAGGGTCGAGGAGTCCTCGGCGAGCGCGGCGAGCACCAGCGCCCGGTTGGTGATCGACTTCGAGCCGGGAACCGGCACGGTCGCGCGCACTGGCCCCTCGGCGACCGGCGCGGACCACGGAGTGCTGACGGTGGCGTTCACCCGCACATCGTCCCCCATACCGCTGGACCTGCTCTGAACAGCCTCGACCCGATCCGCTTTGCCACTATCTTGCGCCGCAAGGTACCTTGCGGTCATGAGGCAAGATCCGCAGCTGCTCGCCCAGCTCCGCCGGGGCGTGATCGAGCACTGTGTGCTGGCCCTGCTGGCCAGGGGCCCGCGCTACGGCTTCGACCTGGTCCGCGAGCTGGCCGCGAAGCAGGGCCTGGGTACCACCGAGGGCACGATCTACCCGCTGCTGTCCCGGCTGCGGAAGGAGGAGCTGCTGGAGACCAGCTGGCAGCCCTCGGACCAGGGCCCGCCGCGTCGCTACTACGAGCTGACCGAGCAGGGCCGGACCGCACTGGAGGGGTTCCGCCGCCACTGGCGCGGCTTCAGCGCCGCGGTGGACCAGGTTCTCGAGGGAGACGAATGAACGCCGTAGGGCACATCGCCGAGGACTGGCTGGCCCGCTTCGACCGCGCCGCCGCCGTCCTGCCGCAACCCCGTCGCGGTGAGCTGCGCCAGGAATTGGTTGAGCACCTGGACGCCGCTGTCGCCGAGGGCGAGGACGTGGCGGAGGCGCTCGCGCGGCTGGGCGACCCGGCCGACATCGTGGCCGCCGAGGGCCTGCCCCCGGTGTCCCCGGCCCGCGCCCGCGCCGCCACCGGCCTGCTGCTGTTGCCGCTGACCGGCCTGCTCTACCTGACCCCCGCGCTGCCACCTGGCCCGCCGAACATGGCCGTGATCGCCCTCGCCTGCGCCGTGGTGCTGACCATGGTGCTGCGCTCCGGCGCGCCCGCCGGCTCCCGCGCGCTGGGCGCACTCGGCGCGCTCGCCCCGGTCCTGGCCGGACTCGGCGGCATCCTGGACAAGGTCTTCCAGGTCGGCCAGGGTCCCGGTACCTGGGTCCCGCTCGGCCCCGGCAAGGCCCTGTCCGTGCTCTGGCACACCGACCCCTGGCTGACCGCGCTCGGCCAGCTCGCCCTGCTGCTGCTCGGCCTCGGCCTGCCGGTGCTGGCCGGCCTCCGCCTGCGCCGCCCGGACCCCCGGGTGCCCCTCGGCGCGTTCACCCTGCTGCTCACCCCGGCGGCCGGCCTGACCACCGCCCTGCTGCTCTCCGGCGCCCGCCTCGGCACCTCGGTCGGCACGCTGCTGACGGCCCCGCTGACCGTGCTGGCCGCGATCGCCGCCGCACTGCTGCTGGCCGCCGGGATCCTGCTGGTCACCAGGACCGGCCTGCCGGTGGCCGCGAAGGCACTGGTCGCGCTGGCCGTGGTCACCGCACCGGTCGGGGTCGTGCTGCTCGCCCAGCACGCCAGCAGCGTCGGCGGCATCACCAGGGTGGCCGCCCAGCATCCGCTGCCCGAGGGCTACGAGGAACGCCGGGCGATCTCAGCGCGGGTGGACGAGGCCATGGCCCAGACCGTCCCGGCCGGCGCCCACGCCCCCGGCCCGGCCTGGGTGCCCGCGGACCGGAGCACCCGGCTCGGCCTGGGCCTGCTGTTCGTGGTCGCCCTGCCACTGCTGGCTGCCTGGCGCGTAGCCCGGGGAGCCAGCCGATGAGCGCGCACCCGCTGGCCACCGCCTGGCTGCGCGGCTTCGACCGGGCCGCGCGCGGCCTGAGCAGGCAGCGCCGGGCCGAACTGCGTGCCGAACTGGCCGAACACCTCCGGCAGGCCATGGCCGGGAGCGTCGCCGAGGCGGAGGCCCAGGCCGCGGTGGACCGTCTCGGCGATCCGGCGGACATCGTCGCCGAGGAGGGACCGGCCGATCCGGCCGAGGCACGGCGGCTGGCCGCGCGGGCGCTGACCCTGCAGCCACTGTCCGGGCCGCTGTACCTGCTGCCCGGCCACATCGGCCTGTTCGGGTTGGCCGCGCTCGCGGTCCTGGTGCTGGCCATGGTGCTGCGCACCCGTGAACTGCCGCCAGGAGCGCGAGCGCTGGGCGTGCTAGGCGCGCTGGCCCCGCCGACCTGCGGTTACGCGGCCTACCTGGCCGGCTGGGCCGCCACCGGCGAGCAGGGCTACGGACCGGTCGCGGGCGGGCTGTGGATCGAGGTGGTGCCGGATCCGGCGATCACGGTGCTCGGCCACGGCGTGCTGCTGCTGGCCGGGCTGGGCCTGCCGCTGCTGGCGGGGTGGCGGCTGCGCCGGGCGGACCAGGAGCCGCCTGCCGGGTTCACCCTCGCCCTGCTCGTGCTCGCGCTGACCCCGGTCAGCGGCAGCACCATCGCGCTGCTGTGGTCCTCCTCCGGCGTCGTGCGCTTCTCGCACCTGGAGCCGTTCACCAGCGCCGTGCTGGTGTGCGCGGCGCTCAACGGTCTCGCCCTGCTCACCGCGGGCGTGCTGCTGCTGCGGGCCAGGGTGCTCGGCGCGCTGGCCGGGCTGCTGGTGGCCTGCGCCGTGGTCACCGCCCCGCTCGGGGTGGTCCTGCTCAGCGGCCACCGGGGCGAGCTGGTCGAGCGTGGCCGGGGCACCGGACAGCACGTCTCGCACGGCCTGGTCCAGGACAGCGAGCTGCCGGCAGCGGTGCGGCCGCTGCCCTGGCTGCCGCTGGACCAGCCGGTCCGGTTCGCCCTCGGTGTGCTGACGGTGATCGTGCTGCCACTGGCCGCGGCGTACCGTGTGCACCATGTGCGGGCGGTACTCGGCGGTGAAGGACCCGGCTCGGCTGGTGGAGGAGTTCGGCGCGGTGGACGCGACCGGTGGGCTGGTCAGCGGTCCTGACTACAACGTCGCGCCGACCAAACCGGTGATCGCGGTGGTGCAGCGGCACCCAAGGGACGCCGAGGGCAACCCCGACCCGGAGACCACCGAGCGGACCCTGCGGGTGATGCGCTGGGGGCTGGTGCCCAAGTGGGCCAAGGATCCCGGCATCGCGGCGAAGATGATCAACGCCAGGTCCGAGACGGCGGCGGAGAAGCCCGCGTACCGGACCTCGGTCAAGCACTACCGCTGCCTGATGCCCGCGGACGGCTGGTACGAGTGGCAGCAGGAGGGCGGCACCAAGCAGCCCTTCTACGTGACCAACCCGGACGGCTCCAGCCTGGCCATGGCCGCGCTGTGGGCCACCTGGCGCCGTCCTGGCGCGCCGGATGAGGCCCCGCTGGTCACCTGCGCGGTGCTGACCACCGACGCGTTCGGGCCGCTGGCCGGGATCCACCACCGGATGCCGCTGCTGCTGCCGCCGGAGAAGTGGGCGGACTGGCTGGACCCGGACCGCACCGAGGTCGCCGACCTGCTCGCCCCGCCCAGCCCGGAGCTGATCGAGGCGCTGGAGCTGCGGCCGGTGTCCACCGCGGTCAACAACGTCCGCAACAACAGCCCCGAGCTGATGGACCGGGTCGAGCCCGGCGCGGTCCAGCTCGACCCCGCGCCCAAGCGGAAGGCCCCGGCCAAGAAGAAGCAGGCCGAGGCCGACGGCCAGGCCCTGTTCGAGCTGCCATGACCAGGATGGAGCTGGCCACCCCACACGGTCCGGCCAGGGCCGAGCTGCACTGCGCCACCGAGGGCCGGGCCGCGCTGCTGCTCGGGCACGGCGCGGGCGGCGGCATCGACGCGCCCGACCTGGTCGCCGCGACCAGGGCCGCCACCGCGGCCGGGGTGCACGTGGTGCTGGTCGAACAGCCCTACCGGGTGGCCGGGCGGCGCGCGCCCGCCCCGGCCAAGCAGCTGGACGCGGCCTGGCTGGCCGTGGTCGCCGAACTGGCCACCAGCTGGTGCGACGGCCTGCCGATGGTCTTCGGCGGCCGGTCCTCCGGGGCCAGGGTGGCCTGCCGGACCGCGGCGCAGGGACAGGCGGCGGCGGTGCTGTGCCTGGCCTTCCCGGTGCACCCGCCGGGCAAGCCGGAGAAGTCCCGGATGCCGGAGCTGGCCGCGGTGGAGGTGCCCGCGCTGGTCGTGCAGGGCGAGAAGGACCCGTTCGGCATGCCGGAACCCGGCCACCACCGGGAGCTGGTCGTCCTGGCCGGGGACCACAACCTCAAGGCCGACGTGGAGGGCGTCTACCGCGCGGTCGGCGACTGGCTGCCCCGGGTGCTGCGCCCGCTCGACTAGGCCAGTGGGTCCGCGTTGAGCAAGCGCGCCTTCTCCGCCTCGATGTCGTAGGCGGGGGGCGGGAACTTCGGGTCCAGCTCTCGCAGGGTCTCCAGCAGCAGGCGGCTCACCGCCCAGTTCCGGTACCACTTCCGGTCCGCGGGCACCGCGTACCAGGGCGTGGCCGAGCAGTGCTTGAGCGCCGCGGTGTAGGCCTGCTGGTAGCGGGACCACTTCGACCGGCCGTCGATGTCGGCCGGGGTGTACTTCCAGTGCTTGCGCGGATCGTCCAGCCTGGCCAGCAGCCGTTCCCGCTGCACATCCGGCGAGATGTGCAGGAAGCACTTCAGCACGGTCACCCCCGACTCGGCCAGCTCGCGCTCGAAGTCGTTGATCTCCCGGTAGCGGGTGCGCGCCCCGGCCGCGCTGAGCTGGCCCTCGACCTTGGGCACCAGCACGTCCTCGTAGTGCGAGCGGTCGAACACGCCGATCCGGCCCGGCTCCGGCAGCAGCTTGCGCACCCGCCACAGGAAGTGGTGCCTGCGCTCGGCCGGGGTCGGCTTCTTGAACGAGGCGATGTGCAGGCCCTGCGGGTTCACCAGCCCGACCACGTGCCGGATGGTGCCGCCCTTGCCGGAGGTGTCCATGCCCTGCAACACCAGCAGCACCGCGCGCTGGTCCTCGGCGTAGAGCGCCTCCTGCAGGTCGGCCAGCTCCGCGCCGGTGTCGGCCAGCTCCTCGGCCGCCTCTTTCTTGTTCTTCGGACCGATCGGGCGGCCCGCGGGATCCAGCGCCGCGAGGTCCACCGTGTCCAGCCGCAGCACGTCCCGAACCGACTTCCTGGCCATCCGCGCAGCGTAGCCAGCCCGCGCCGATCCCGCTGGTCAGGCGGCCGCGATCGGGGCCAGCACGGCCTTGGTCAGGGTGGCCAGGTCGGCGGGGGAGAGCTCCACTTCCAGCCCGCGCCGCCCGGCGCTGCAGAAGATCGTCTCGAAGCCGTTGGCCGAGTCGTCCAGCACCAGCGGCAGCCGCTTCTTCTGCCCCAGCGGCGAGATCCCGCCCGCCACATAACCGGTGGCCCGCTCCGCGTCGGCGACCACGGCCATCTTGGCCTTCTTGCCGCCCAGCGCCGCGGCCAGCGCCTTGAGGTCCAGCTGCGCGGTGACCGGCACCACCCCCACCGCCAGCGCCCCGTCCACCTCGGCGACCAGCGTCTTGAACACCCGCTCCGGCGCCAGCCCGAGCGCCTCGGCCGCCTCCAGGCCGTAGGAGTCGTGCCGCGGATCGTGGTCGTAGGAGTGCAGCGTGTGCGCGATCCGCTGCTTGGCCAGCAGCGCGGTCGCCGGAGTCCCTCGTCCCGCCATGACCGGAGAGCCTAGATCGCGATGTGTGGCGCACGCCGCCGGATATCGCGGAATGCGCACGGCCGCCGCCGCGTTGTGCCGATCGTGGGAACCGAGATGACCTGCCCGCTCCGCCCTGCCGCCGCGCGGCCCGGCCGAGGCGCGCTGCGCGGCGTATCCTCAGCACCGACGCCGACATTTCCCGTGGTGGAGCTGCCGGCGGTTGTTACCACAACCCCAAGCCCACGCTCCGGCGTGCGGGAAGGGAGCCAGGTGCCAGGCACCGCACCAGAGACCAGAACCGAGGACGAGACAGCGGACGACCGCGCCGCCCGCTTCGAGCGGGACGCGATGCCGCTGCTCGACCAGCTGTACGCGGCCGCGCTGCGGATGACCCGCAACCCGGCCGACGCCGAGGACCTCGTGCAGGAGACCTTCCTGAAGGCGTACTCCGCCTTCTCCTCCTTCGCCGAGGGCACCAACCTCAAGGCCTGGCTGTACCGCATCCTGACCAACACCTACATCAACGGCTACCGGCGCAAGCAGCGCCAGCCGCAGCAGTCGCCGACCGACGAGATCGCCGACTGGCAGCTCGCCCAGGCCGAGCGGCACAGCAGCACCGGTCTGCGCTCGGCCGAGGTGGAGGCGCTGGACCGGCTGCCGGACAGCGACGTCAAGAACGCCCTCCAGCAGCTGCCGGAGGACTTCCGGATGGCGGTCTACCTCGCCGACGTCGAGGGGTTCGCGTACAAGGAGATCGCCGAGATCATGGGCACGCCCATCGGCACCGTGATGTCCCGGCTGCACCGCGGCCGCCGCCAGCTCAAGGAGTCGCTCACCGACGTGGCCAAGGACCGCGGCTTCCTGCGCGGCCGGGCCGCCCAGGAGGTGGCCGGGTCATGAGTTGCGGCGAACCCCACGAGACCCACTGCAAGGACGTGCTCGCCGAGGTCTGGCTGTTCCTGGACCAGGAATGCGACAAGTCCCGCCGGGAGCTGCTGCGCCAGCACCTGAACGAGTGCAGCCCGTGCCTGGAGCAGTACGGCATCGACGAGTACCTCAAGGCCCTGCTGGCCCGCAAGTGCGGCGGGGAGGCCGCCCCGGACACGCTCAAGCAGCGGCTGCGCGCCACCATCCGCAGGACCGTGCTGGAGCAGGCCGAGGTGACCGTGGAGTGCGGTCCCGAAGGCAAGACTGTGGAGGTCTCGCTGCGCGCCGAGCGGATCGAGCTGCCGGAGACGGTCAAGCAGGACGACTGAGCCCGCGGCGCACACTGCGCCCGCAAAGCACGAAGCCCCCGGTAGACCTCGCGGTCCCGGGGGCTTTGCTCTGCCGCACGGTCAGGCGTTGGGACGCTTGCCGTGGTTGGCGCCGCGCTTCTTGCGGTCGCGCTTCTTGCGGGCGCGCTTGGACATCGCGTTCTCCTCAGTCTTGGGCTTGCTTCCCCCCAGTCTGTCACGACCGGGAGCCGCTGACGGCAGTGGGCCGGATGCTCGGGGATGATGGACCACCGTGTCCACTCTGAGTGAGCTGCTCGCCGAGCACACCCGCCTGCCGGGGGTCGCCGTCGACCACCTGCAGCTGGTGGTCGGGGAATGGCAGCTGCTGTCCGACCTGTCCTTCGCCGACTTCCTGATGTGGGTCCCGCTGGAGGCGGCCACCGCGGGCGGGGTCGCCGAGGCGCGGTTCCTGTGCGTGGCCCAGGCCCGCCCGCAGACCGCGCCCACCGCGCACCCGGAGGACATGGTCAGCACCGTGGTCGCCGCGCCGGACCACCCGCAGCTGCGCAGGGCGGTGGTGGAGGAGCGGATCTGCCGGGAGGAGGACCCGCGCTGGCACCTGGGCGTGCCGGTGCGCCGGGAGACCATCCCGGTGCGCTACGAGGGCAAGGTCATCGCGGTGCTCAGCCGGGACATCAACCTGGCCGTGCCCAGGGTGCCCAGCCCGCTGGAGATCGCCTACCTGGGCAGCGCGGCCGACCTGTGCCAGATGATCGCCGACGGCACCTTCCCCGCGCCGGAGCCCTCGCCCGGCGCGCACACCAGTCCCCGGGTCGGCGACGGCCTGATCAGGCTGGACGCGGCCGGCACGGTGGTCTTCGCCAGCCCGAACGCGCTCTCGGCCTACCACCGGATGGGCCACGCCGCCGACCTGGTCGGGGTGGCGCTGGCGCCGCTGACCCGCTCGCTGGTCTCCGACCCGTTCGACGCCACCGAGGTGGCCCAGCGGATGCGCACCGCGCTGGACGGCAACCCCAGCACCAGGGTGGAGGCCGAGGCCCGCGGCGCGACCGTGCTCTTCCGCGCGCTGCCGCTGCGCCCGCGCGGCAAGGCGGCTGGCGCGCTGGTGCTCGTCCGCGACGTCACCGAGGTGACCAGGCGGGACCGGGCGCTGATGTCCAAGGACGCGACGATCAGGGAGATCCACCACCGGGTCAAGAACAACCTGCAGACGGTGGCCGCGCTGCTGCGGTTGCAGTCCCGGCGCACCGGCAACGCCGAGGCGCGGCAGGTGCTGGAGGAGTCGGTCCGCCGGGTCACCTCGATCGCGCTGGTGCACGAGACGCTGTCCATGTCGGTGGACGAGCGGGTGTCCCTGGACGACGTGGTGGACCAGGTGATCCCGATGATGAGCGATGTGGCCACCGCGGAGACCAGGGTGGTGGTCCGCCGGGAGGGCAAGTTCGGCGTGGTGCAGGCGGAACTGGCCACCCCGCTGGTGATGGTGCTGACCGAGCTGGTGCAGAACGCCTTCGAGCACGCCTACACCCCCGGCCAGCGCGGCGAGGTGGTGGTGCACGCCGAACGCTCGGCGAAGTGGCTGGACGTGGTGATCACTGACGACGGCCGCGGCCTGCCGCAGGGCTTCTCGCTGGAGCGCACCGAGCGGCTCGGCCTGCAGATCGTGCGCACGCTGGTGGAGTCCGAACTGCGCGGATCGCTCAGCCTGCGCCGCCGCCAGGGGACCAAGGGCACCGAGGCGGTACTGCGGGTTCCGCTGCAACGTCGCCGTTAGCCCATTAGGACTCGGCGATTTATCTAGTCAGGTTGGCGACCGGCAGAACCCGGGTTTTCGCCGGAGAGGCAGAAAAAGCAACTGACCGGCACTCGTTCGCGCGAGTGCCGGTCAGTCGGCCGTTCGGAGGTTGCGACCCTCTCAGGCTCCAGTGCGGGCCCGGGTGCGGGCGTTGCGACGCTTCAGCGCACGACGCTCGTCCTCGCTCATACCGCCCCAGACTCCCGCGTCCTGTCCAGACTCAAGTGCCCAGGTCAGGCAGTCAGACATCACGGGGCACCGGCGGCAGACGGTCTTCGCCTCGGCGATCTGGAGCAACGCAGGACCGCTGTTCCCAACGGGGAAGAACAGCTCGGGGTCCTCGTCGCGGCAGGTCGCGCGGTGGCGCCAGTCCATGGTTCCTTGCTCCTCGCTAGGCACAACAATAGTGCCGATAGTCGGTTCGGGGGTGTTTGTGGGTGCTTGTGAATGCTTTCACGAACTACGGCAATGTCAAGAGGCCCGATCCAATCCGGTGAGGCAACTCACCCGAAAGATCGACACGCTCTCCATTGGCGGTTTCAAGGGGTGACATTCCGCTGACTAGCGGAGGTCACGCCCAGGTGACGACCCGATCACGCAGAGGTCACACCGCGACGCTGAGTGCTGCGGGCACGGACATGAACCGCACATCGGTCCGCTCGCCCAGCAGATCACCGTCTACCTGAAGCCGGACCGGTTCCGCGCAGGTCACTCTAATCCACTCAACGTCGTCCCGCCGCAACAAATTCCCGCCCTGAGGACTTCCCCCTGGACGCAGGATCTGCCAGACGTGCTTCACGACGGTGGGTACCCCGACGCTACGCAGAGCAAACACACCCAGTCCATCCTCGAAGGAAGAGCCGGGATTGATCCGCAACGGCTTGTCCCCGAGATAGGTCCACGGGTCGGTGTTGGACACGAAGGCCAGGTGCAGCCCGGTCTCCGGTTCACCATCGGGCAGGTGCACGGTGAGCTTCGGGTGCCCGTGGTCCAGCTTGAAGTAGCTGGTCGCGGCCATCCGCGCGTACAGCAGCGGGGTCGCCTTCTTGTCCCGGTGCCGTTCCACGCCGGCCACCACGTCGGCGTCCCAGCCCATCCCGGCGTTGAAGGTGAACCACCGGTCGTCCGCCCTGCCCAGCCCGACCCGGCGGCGGGCGCCGGTCTCGATGGCCAGCAACAGCCGGTGCGTGGCCTCCACCGGATCCACCGGCAGGCCAAGGGCGCGCGCGAAGACGTTCGCGGATCCGCCCGGCACCACACCCAGCATCGGCACGTCGTCCCGGACGCCGTCAGAGAGCAGTCCGTTCACGACCTCGTTGACCGTGCCATCCCCGCCGTGTGCCACCACGAGGTCAAAACCGTCGTGCGCGGCCTGCGCCGCGGCGTCCGCGGCGTGCCCCCGGTAGCTGGTCTCCACGACGTCGAGCTTGACGTCGCTGGCCAGCGCGTGGGCGATGACATCGCGCCCCGCCGCCGTGGTGGCGGTGGCCTGGGGATTGACCACGAGGAGTGCGCGCACACCCGAAGCGTATGACAGCCCGTGACCCTCCGCCGTCCGCCCCTGACCCGATCGTGGTGGCCCAGCAGCGGCGTTGTGCCTGGACGATCACCAAGATGCGGTGCAAGTCACGTCCGTGAGCTGCCGAACCACCCCGACTGGGCGATAGCTAGCCTGTCTGCATGTCACAAGCCCTGGGTGCGCCGCGCGCGGTGCGCCTCGCCGGTCTGCTGGTCGGGTTGCAGGGCCTGGCGGGTGTGGTCCTGGTGGTCGCCCTGCTGGTCCGCGCGCTCAACGGCGCGCCCAAACCGGGCAACGTCTTCGGTGAGGCCGGGTACTTCGCGATCCTGACCGCCGCGGTCATCGCCACCGCGGTCGGGCTGCTGCGCGGCAAGCGCTGGGCCCGCTCGCCGGCGGTGGTGCTGCAGCTGCTGCTGCTCGGCGTGGCCTGGTACACCCTCGGGCCGTCCGGGCGCTGGCTGATCGGCTCGCTGGGCGCGATCTACTGCGTGAGCGTGCTGGTGCTGCTGTTCAGTACGCACGCGCGAGCCTGGGTGCTCGGCATCGGCCCCTACGACGACTCGGCTGACCAGAAGTCCTAGTTCCCTCGACCGGGTGCCCCTGCGGTAACCCGGCCCGGTGGTCTGCCCCGTTTTCCCGGTTGCCCAGGTTCCTCGCGGGCAGTTCGTGCTCCGTCCGAGCGTGACGCGAATGGAGATCGGGAGGACGGAAGCGATGATCAGCGAGCAGATGGTGCCGCAGTTGTTCGGCGACGAGGTCTGCGACCGGAACGGCGCCAAGATCGGCAAGGTCGGCCAGGTCTACCTGGAGGAGGGCACCGGGCGGCCTGCGTGGGCGACCGTGCGCACCGGCCTGTTCGGTCTGAAGGAGAGCTTCGTTCCGCTCGACCAGGCCAGCATGGAAGGTGACACGCTGCGGGTCGCGGTGACCAAGGAGCAGGTCAGCGACGCACCCCGGATGGACGCCGCGGGCCGGTTGTCCAGCGAGGACGAGATGCAGCTCTACGACTACTACGGCATGCGCTACCCGGCGGTGCCCGGCCCGCGCCAGGACACCCAGGCCGGCCGGTCTCGGACGCCCGCGTCCGCGCACGACCGGACGGCGCACGACCGGCATGCCGCGGACGGGCGGGATGACGCGATGACCCGCTCCGAGGAGCGGCTCAAGGTCGGCGCGGAGACCACGGAGACCGGCCGGGTGCGGCTGCGCAAGTACGTGGTGACCGAGGAGCAGCAGGTCACCGTGCCGGTGCGGCACGAGGAGGTCAGGATCGAGCGGGAGCCGATCACCGAGGCCAACCGCGACCAGGCCATGTCCGGCGCGGAGATCAGCGAGGCCGAGCACGAGGTCACGCTGCACGCCGAGCGGCCGGTGGTGCGGACCGAGGCGGTGCCGGTGGAGCGGGTGCGGCTGGCCAAGGAGACGGTCACCGAGGAGGAAACCGTCTCCGGCCAGGTGCGCAAGGAGCAGATCGAGGTCACCGAGGAACAAGCGCGGGATCGGCGGGATCGCAAGCGCTGAGCCGGGCTGGGCCGGGGTGCGACGCTGGTCGCCGCGCCCCGGCCTTGACCACGCCGGAGGCCAGCGCCACGCCGAGGATGACCAGCGCGGCGGCGGCCAGCCGCAGCGGGGTCAGCGCCTCGCCCAGCAGCAGCGCGGCCGAGGACATGCCGAACACCGGCACCAGCAGGGAGAACGGCGCCACCGCGGTGGCCGGGTAGACCCGCAGCAGGAAGCCCCAGATGCCGAATCCGGCCAGGGTGGCCGCCCAGCCCACGTAGAGCACCGCGCCGATGCCGGCGAAGTCCAGGTGCGCCAACGCGTTCAGCCCGCTGTCCACGCCTTCGAAGGCGGCGGAGAGGGCGAGCAGCGGCAGGATCGGCACCGCGCTGACCCACACCATGAACCGCAGCATGTCCGGCGGGGCGGCGTACCGGGTGATGATGTTGGTCAGGCTCCACACCGCGGCCGCGCCCACCACCATGAGCAGCGCGCCCACCGGGCTGTCCGCGCCGTAGTCCACGACCACCAGCACCATGCCGGCCAGCGCGATCCCGGTGCCGGCCAGCCGCAGCGGGGTGGGCCGCTCCTTGAGCAGCAGGGTGGCGAACAGCACGGTGAACAGCACCTGGCTCTGCAGCACCAGCGAGGACAGCCCGGCAGGCGCACCGGCGTACATGCCGCCGAAGAGCAGGCCGAACTTGACCACGCCCAGGGTCAGGCCCATCAGCAGCACCCAGCGCCAGGCCACCCGCGGCGAGCCGACGAAGAACAGCGCGGGCAGCGCCGCGGCGGCGAAGCGCAGGGCGGAGAACAGGAACGGGGGTACCTCGGCCAGGCCGATCTGGATGACCACGAAGTTGAGGCCCCAGATCAGGGCGACGAGTACGGCGAGGGCGAGGTGCGCGGGTTTCACGGCACCAGCCTCACCCGGCTGAGAGTTAAGCACCAGCGAAATCCACTACGCGGATCTGTTTAGTATTGCTTCATGCTCGATCTCGGCAGACTCCGCGCCCTGCACGCCGTCGCGGTGCACGGCTCGGTCAACGCGGCCGCCGCCGCCCTCGGCTACACCCCCTCCGCGGTGTCCCAGCAGCTGGCCAAGCTGGAACGCGAGACCGGCACCGTGCTGCTGGAACGCCGCGGCCGCGGCATCGCGCTCACCGACGCCGCCGAGGACCTGGCAGGCACCGCCAAGCAGGTGCTGGCCCTGGTCGAACAGGCCGAGGTGCGGCTGGAGGAGCAGCGCGGCACGCCGATCGGGCGGCTCAGCGTGGCCACCTTCGCCACCGCCGTCCGCGGGCTGATGCCCGGCCCGCTGGCCGAGCTGGCGCGGGCTTACCCGGAGCTGGACGTGCGGCTGACCGAGCTGGACCCGCACCTGGCGGTGGACCTGGTGGCCCGCGGCGAGCTGGACCTGGCCGTGGTGCACGACTGGGAGAACACCCCGCTGGCCATGCCGGAGGGGCTGGCCCGCACCGACGTCGGGGTGGACGTGGCCGACGTGCTGCTGCACCAGGACCATCCGCTGGCCACCCGGACCGAGCTGAGCCCGCTGGAGCTCATCGGCGCGCGCTGGATCTGCCAGCCGCCGGGGTCGATCTGCCACGACTGGCTGATCCGCACCCTGCGCGGCGGCGGGGTGGAACCGGTGCTCGCGCACCAGGTCACCGAGTACCAGTCGCAGCTGGCGCTGGCCGCGCGCGGGCTCGGCGTGTGCCTGCTGCCCCGGCTCGGACGGGGGCCGGTGCCCGAGGGCGTGGTGGTCCGGCCGCTGGTCCCGACGCCGACCAGGCGGCTGTTCGCGGTGTGGCGGCAGCAGGCCACCCGGCGGCCGGCGATCGCGGCGACGGTGGCCGCGCTGCGCGCGCACTGGGCCGATCGGGACACCGCCGATGCGCCAAAGGGTTGATCACTCAATGAAGGGACTGGGAGCACCCGCGCGTGTCGTGCTCCAATCGATGTCGTGACGCCACCCGGTCAGATCCCGCGACCGCGCACGTCCGTCGGCCGGGCCGCGCACGCGCTGCTCGGCCTTGGCCCCTTCGACCAGGTCGACGAGGAGCTGCTCGGCTACGCGAGCTGGGCGGCCGCCAACTTCACCGCGCTGCACGTGGTGGTGGTCGACCTGCCTGCCGTGCACACCTACCGCGCGGTCGGCTACAAGACCCACCGCGCCCTGCACAAGGCGCGCAGCGAGGGCAAGCGCCTGCAGACCAGGGCCCGGCGCGCGCTGGCCGCGCTGGCGCTGCCCGGCTCGCTGGTGGTGCCCTGGACCGAGCTGGCCGCCCGCTACCGCTACCGCCTGCTGTTCGAGCAGGTCAGGCAGACCTACGAGAGCAACCCGGCGTTCCGCGCGGCCTGCCTGCGGGCCACCGCGACCATGCTGGCCGACCGGGTGCCCGGCGCGCTGTGCACCCGCGGGCAGGTGCAGGTCGCGGCGCACTCGCTGCTGGCCGAGCTGCCGCTGGCCCTCGACGGCGCCGGCATCCTCGGCGTGCCCGAGTCCACCCGCTGCCAGCCCCGGCCGCTGGAGCTGGCCGAGGTGCTCGCCGCCGCCCCGCCCGAGCTGTGCCCGCGCCCCGGCCAGGACTCGCTGACCCTGCGCACCATCGCGGCCCGGCGGGCGGAGATCCCTGGCAGGATCCACGTCCATGGCAATGGTTCGCGAGGTCGCTGACGAACGGGACGCGCTGCTGGCCTTCCTGGCCGAACAACGCGCCGCACTGCGCCGCTCGGTGCTCAACCTGAGCGAGGAGACCGCCGCCAGCCGCCCGCTGACCAGCGAGCTGACCCTGGCCGGGCTGGTCAAGCACGCGGTCAGCGTGGAGCGGAACTGGACCAAACTGCTCCAGGGCCGCCCGGCCGACAGCCGCCCAGTCCACGCGTTGGACCCCGGCGAGACCCTGCCGCAGGCACTGGCCGAGCTGGCCGAGGTCGCCGCCGCCACCGAGGCGCTGGTGCCGGGGCTGGACCTGGACCGCGAGGTGGACCTGGACCTGCTGAACCACCCGATGGTCAAGGGCAAGACCCGCACCGCCCGCTGGGTGCTGTTCCACCTGGTCGCCGAGTTCGCCCGGCACGCCGGTCACGCCGACCTGCTGCGCGAGTCCCTGGACGGGGCGACCGCCTACGAGCTGGTCGCCGCCGCCGGGGACCCGCTGATCACGTGAGCTTGCCCGCCGCGGCCAGCGCTTCGCCGTCCAGCCGGTAGACCGTCCACTCGTCCATGGCCACCGCGCCGAGGGACTTGTAGAAGTCGATGGCCGGGGTGTTCCAGTCCAGCACGGACCACTCGAACCGGCCGTACCCGCGCCGCACGCACTCCCTGGCCAGCTCGGTCAGCAGCGCCTTGCCCAGGCCGGAGCCGCGGTGCTCGGGCAGCACGAACAGGTCCTCCAGGTAGATGCCGTGCCTGCCCTCCCAGGTGGAGAAGTTCAGGAACCACAGCGCGCAGCCGACCACCACGCCGTCGGCCTCGGCCACGTGCGCGAACAGGGCGGGGTTGTCCCCGAACAGCGCCGTGTGCAGCTGCTCGGCGGTGATGGTGCAGGACTCCGGGGCGCGCTCGTACTCGGCCAGGCCCTCGATCAGTCCGATGACGGCGTCCACATCGGACGGCCGGATCCGGCGAATGCGGTCGTCGGTCACGGATTTCCTCCCCAGCGCTCAGGTGGTCGGCAGGTTCAGCCGCACGAGCTGCGGCACACCACGCTCGAATCCCAGCACAGCGATCCCCGCCGTGCCCAACCCGAACCGGACCCCCGCGGTGGCGGGCAGGTCCAGCCAGCGGGCCACCAGCACCCGGCTGAAGTGCCCGTGCCCGACCAGCACCACGTCGGTCTCCGGCAACAGCTCGCGCACCCGCTCCAGCAGCCGGTCGGCCCGCGCGCCCACCTGCTCGGCGGACTCGCCGCCGGGCACCGGGTGGGTCCAGACCGTCCAGCCCGGCACGGTCTCCCTGATCTGCGGGGTGCTCCGGCCCTCGTAGTCGCCGTAGTCCCACTCGCCCAGGTCCTCGGTGACCTCGTCCACCCGCAGCCCGGCCAGCTCGGCGGTCACCCGGGCCCGACCCCGCGGACTGGTCAGCACCCGGCCCTTGACGCCGAGGGCGGCCAGGGTCCGGCCGGCCGCCTCGGCCTGGGCGCGGCCGTCCTCGGTGAGCGGGATGTCGGTGCGGCCGGTGTGCTGACCGGAGCGGGACCACTCGGTCTCGCCGTGCCGGAGCAGGTAGACGGTGGGTTCCCGGTGCTCGTCATGGGTCATGCGTGCCGCTGCCTTCTGCTCGGGGCTGGTCCCATCGTGGATTCTCCTGCCGTCGGCATCAACTCCGCCCGTCGCACGCGCATTCCGGCGTCATCGTCGGCAGGTGTCACCGGCCCGAAGCACGGCTAACCTGGACAGGTCCCCGTCGTCGAGAGGCGAGTCAGGTGGCCCCGGTGACTGCTGAGCACTCGGAAATCGGCCGCAGGTTGCGGCAGATCCGGCACCTCCGAGGGAAGACCCTGGCGGTGATCGCCGGCCGAGCGGGTATCTCGGCTGCCCACCTGTCACGGCTGGAGAGCGGTGAGCGCGCCCTCGACCGGCGTTCCTTGATCGTCCGGCTGGCCGAGGCGCTGGAGGTCGCGCCGGCTGACCTGACCCTGGCCCCGGTCGCCCATTCCGCCGGTGATCTCGCCGAGGATCGTTTCCTCAGCGAGGTGCGGCTGGCCCTGCTCGCGGTGAACGTGCACGAGCCTGGCGGCGCGACGTGTTCGCCGGAGGAGCTCGCCGCGCGAGTTGACGAAGTCCTGACCGCTCAGCGGGACTGCCGGTACGACCGGGTCGGCGAGGTACTTCCGGACCTCATCCGGGATCTGCACGCCACGGTGGCCACCGGCCGGGACGAAGGCCGGTTGCTGCGTCTGCTCACCCTGCTGCACGTCCAGGGAACCCAGGCGTGGCTGATGGACATCGGTGCTCCACTCGATCTCGGCTGGCAGGCCGCGACCCTCGCGCGCCAGGCCGCGGAACGGCTCGACGAACCGCTCTCGCTCGCGCTGAGCGCGTTCGGGACCGCGTTCGGCCTGCTCGGCGCGGGCGCCTTCGACCTGGCCGCGCGAGTGCTGTCGGCGCCGGAAGTCGGTACGGCCGGTTCGGTCGAGTCGCAGGTCTCCGGCATGTTGTCCTTGACCAGCTCCCTGGTCTCAGCGGCCGCCGGTGATCAGGCCGGACGGTCCGCCGCGCTGGCGCACGCGGCGGAACTCGCGGAGCGCACCGGTGAGGGCAACGCGCTGTGGTTCGGCTTCGGCCCTGGCAACGTCGGGGTGTGGCGCATGGCGGTCGCGCTGGAGTCCGGAGAGCACGCCGAGGCCGCCAGGATCGCGGAGGCGATCGACCCCACCACGCTGCCCTCGCGGACCAGGCAGGCGGCTTACTGGCGGGACTATGGCAGAGCGCTCGCCCGCCTGCCGAAGCGGCTCGACGACGCGGTGGTCGCCATCCGGAACGCGGAGCTGATCTCTCCCGCCCGGGTGTACCGGCATCCGTTCACGCGGTCGTTGCTGGCTGAGTTGGTCGCCAAGGCCAAGCGGAACGCGGCAGGCCGGGAGCTCCGCGGGATGGCATACCGGGCCGGTCTGTCGGTCTGACCCCCGATCGGGCGACTTTGTCATGGTGACAACAGGCAGTCCTTGATCATCCTTAGCCTTCTGCCCACTACCGGGGAGGAGGACCACGTGGGCACGCGCGCCAACGGCACGACCGACGTCGTCGCCGCGATTCTCATGGGCCTGGATGACATCGCGGAGAAGGCTCGCGAGATCAATCGTCGCCAGCTCAGCCGGAGCACCCGGGTACGGGACCCGATCCTGGTCACGCTCACCGAACATCAGGAACTGCTCTTGGTCAGCCAGCTGACCAATCTCGCGCGCCTGTTCAGGCTGCACCTCGACGAGCGGGGGCCGGAGGACGACAGCGAGTCCGCCGAGCACCCCTGAACAGCACAACGCCCCGGTCACCGAACGGGTGACCGGGGCGTTGTCAGCACTGGATCAGGCAGCGGCCTTCTTGGTCTCCCAGAAGATGGTCGAGATCTGCTCGATGTAGTCGAGCAGCTCGGCTCCGGTCTTCGGGTCGGTGGACCCCTTGGCGCCGCCGGCGCCCGCGGCCTTGGTGGCCTTGTTGAACAGTTCGTGCAGTTCCGGGTACTTCTCGAAGTGCGGTGGCTTGAAGTAGTCCGTCCACAGCACCCACAGGTGGTGCTTGACGAGCTCGCAGCGCTGTTCCTTGATCTCGATCGCGCGCTGGCGGAACTCCGGGTCCTCGTTGGACTGGAACTTCTCCTGGATCGCCTTGACCGACTCGGCCTCGATCCGCGCCTGGGCTGGGTCGTACACGCCGCACGGGAGGTCGCAGTGCGCGCTGACCTCCAGACGCGGGGCGAGGATCCGCGACAGCAGTCGCATCATTTCCTCCTGAACAATGGATGCTCCGACGCGGGTGACCCTACTCCGGACGCTCCGGACCGGCAGGCGGAGGTGATCGTTGTGACCATGCGGCTTCTGCCGGTGCGCAGGCTGCTGGTGCGCGGGCCGTCGATGGCTCCGGCGCTCGCCGACGGCGACACCGTGCTGTGCCGCTTCGGCGCCGCGCCGCGGCCGGGCGAGGTGGTGCTGGTGCGCTGGGCGGTGCGGCCGGGGCAGCTGTCGGTGAAGCGGGCGGTGCGGGCGGTCGAGGGCGGGTGGTGGGTGCTGGGGGACAACACCTTCGGCTCGACGGACTCGGCGCTGCTCGGGCCGGCTGAGGTGCTCGGGGTGGTGCGGTGGCGGCTGTGGCCGCGGCCGGGGCGGCTGCGCCGGAAGGGCTGACGGGGCAGCGGGGCCGGGCGCGGCGGCGGGGCTGGGGGTGGCGCGGGCGGGGCGTCAGCGGGGCTGACGTGGCCCGCCAGGCCGGGGCCGCGCTGGCCGACCTGGCGGGTGGGGATCAGGGGGAGGGACGTGCTCAGGCGTTGGCGCGCTGGCTGGCGTAGTGGTCCAGGCAGGCCTGGTACTTCGGCAGCAGGCCTGCCGCCTCCGCCTCGGCCAGGCCGGGCGCGTCGGTGTCCTTGACCGAGAGGATCGGCTCGGCCCCGTCCAGGTGCTCCGCCCAGGGCAGGCCCAGCGCCGGGTCCATCGGGTTGATCGCGCGCTCGCGCGCGGGGGTGTACGGGGTGGAGCACAGGTAGTTCATCACCGTGTTGTCCTCAAGGGCGAGGAACGCGTGGCCGAGGCCCTCGGAGATGTAGAGCGCGTTGTAGGAGTCCGCGGCCAGGCGGACCGCCTCCCACTTGCCGAAGGTCGGCGAGCCCAGCCGTATGTCGATGATGACGTCGAGCAGGCTGCCGTTGGCGCAGTAGACGTACTTGGCCTGCCCCGGCGGGGTGTCGGCGAAGTGCACCCCCCGGATGACGCCACGGCGGGACACCGAGTGGTTGGACTGCGCCAGGCGGAGCGGGTAGCCCACGGTCTCGGCGACCAGGTCGGCCTGGAAGGGAACTACCAGAAGGCCGCGGTCATCCGGAAAAACTTTCGGAGTGAATTCGTAAGCGTCGGGGATCGTTGTTTTCCGCACCTGCATGGTGCTTGAGCCTACGGCTTGAGTCCCGCGACCTGCGGAGGACCGTCTTTGCCGCCAACAAGCCGGACGGACGTTTTGTAAAACAGGCCCTGACCTGCACCGGAAGGAAAAAGGTCACTGTGATCCCCACCGCAGACACGATCAGCCAGTGGTGCCACACTGTCCGCACCGCAGCGTGTGTTGATCACCGGACTCCACCCCGCAGTCCAGTGGTCGACCCGTTGATCCCGCGAATCGCCACGGCTCGACAGCGCCAGGCGAGCCGCGTCACGTGCCCATTCGGGCACGCCCACAACTCTCGCCCCCTCCAGGAGGGACGCTGTGACAACCGTGGACGACCAGGCCACCGGTCAGCTCACCGATGAGGAGATCTTCGCCGCGCACGAGGCCGGCAAGCTCGCGATCGCCCCGACCGCCTCACTCGCCGACTCCCGTGCGCTGTCCATCGCCTACACGCCGGGGGTGGCCAGGGTCAGCAAGGCCATCGCGGCCGACCCGAGCCTCGCCGCCCGCTACACCTGGACCCACCGCCTGGTGGCCGTGGTCAGCGACGGCACCGCGGTGCTCGGCCTCGGCGACATCGGCCCGCGCGCCTCGCTGCCGGTGATGGAGGGCAAGTCCGCGCTGTTCAAGACCTTCGGCGGGCTGGACTCGATCCCGCTGGTGCTGGACACCACCGATGTGGACGAGATCGTCGAGACCCTGGTCCGGCTGCGCCCGTCCTTCGGCGCGGTCAACCTGGAGGACGTGGCCGCACCGCGCTGCTTCGAGCTGGAGGCCCGGCTGATCGAGGCCCTGGACTGCCCGGTCATGCACGACGACCAGCACGGCACCGCGATCATCGTGCTGGCCGCGCTGCGCGGCGCCGCGGCGGCGCTCAACCGCGAGCTGGCCCCGCTCAAGGTGGTCATCTCCGGCGCCGGCGCGGCCGGGGTGGCCTGCGCGAAGATCCTGCGCGCCGCCGGGGTCGAGGACGTGGTGGTGCTCGACTCCCGCGGCATCATCAGCGTGGGCCGCGACGGCCTCAACCCGGTCAAGGCCGAGCTGGCCGGGATCACCAACCCGCGCGGGCTGACCGGCTCGCTGGAGGACGCGCTCAAGGGCGCGGACGTCTTCATCGGCCTGTCCTCCGCCCAGGTCGCGCTGGAGCAGATCCAGCTGATGGCCGCGGACTCCATCGTCTTCGCGCTGTCCAACCCGGACCCGGAGATCCACCCCGAGCTGGCCGCCCGGCACGCCGCGGTGGTGGCCACCGGCCGCAGCGACTTCCCGAACCAGATCAACAACGTGCTCGCCTTCCCCGGCGTGTTCCGCGGCGCGCTGGACTGCGGCGCCCGGCGGATCACCGAGAACATGAAGCTGGCCGCGGCCGAGGCCATCTTCCAGGTCGCCGCCGAGGACCTGTCCGTGGACGCGATCGTGCCCAGCGCCCTTGACCCGCGAGTTCCGCTCGAAGTCGCCGCCGCGGTGGCTGAGGCGGCCCGCAAGGACGGGGTAGCCTGAAAGGGTCGGGGCACAAGGTTCACCGGGTTACCGAGCGTTCCGGCTACTCAGCGCCAACACTGACCGAGTGAAGGTGGTTCTCCCAGGCTGGGGCAGTGGTCAAGTTGCCACTGAATTGCCAACTCTGGGGGGTGGGCCTACCGGGTCCCACCTACTACCTTCACTCGTTCAGGTAGGCATCCGGGTGGGGGTTGGCGTGACCACGTCGACTCGGGTGCACTGCTGAGACAGCCGTGGGCCGGGCCACCCTGCGCCGCGGCGGTCGATGCGGAAGGGCGGACATGGTGACCGAGCAGGTCCAGCGGACGGGGCGAGGGCCGCACGTGCTCGAACCCGCGGGCTCTGCTCAGCCATGCCCGGACAACGGCGCGGCCGACGCCACCTCGGCGGAGTCCCTGGAGATCGCTTTCCCGGACGCCGCCGCGCTGCTCTGCGACGCCAACACCTACGTGGTCAGGGTGAACAAGGCCGCCGCCGAGCTGGCCGGGGCCACCGTGGACGAGCTGGTCGGCCAGGAGCTGGGCGCGCTGCTCATCGGCGCCGACCCGGACATCAGGCTGTGCCGCCCCGACGGCGGCGAGGTGCCGGTGCGGGTGGTCCGGCTGCCCGCGCCCGGCCGCAACCGGCAGATCGTGCTGCTGGTCGACATCTCCGACCTGGCCACCGCCGCGCAGGCGCTGCGCGAGGAGGAGCGGCGGCTCAACGACGTGCAGCGGGTCGCAGGCATCGCCTCCTGGGAGTTCGACCCGGCCACCGGCGAGACCGTCTGGTCGGCCAACCACTACGACATCCTCGGCCTCACCCCCGGCCAGGTCACCCCCGGCGCGCAGGCCGTGCTGGACGTGGCCCACCCCGAGGACCGGGACCTGGTCGCCGCGTACTGGAGCGACCACAAGAACTCCGGCGACGCCATCGACATCGAGTACCGGGTGATCCGCCCGGACGGCGAGATCCGGCGCATCCGCGGCGAGGCCAAGTCGCACTGCGACGCGCGCGGCGAGCTGGTCCGCATCACCGGCTACATCCGGGACATCACCGAGGCCTGGCGGGTGGAGAACGAGCTGGCCAAGGAGCGGGTGCGGCTGCTGGAGGCGCAGCGGATCGCGCGCATGGGCAGCTGGACCTACGAGGTGGCCGCGGGCACGATCTACCGCAGCGAGGCGCTGATCGAGCTCTTCGACGAGGTCGGCTCGGTGCCGGACAACGACATCCTCTCCGGTGTGCACCCCGGCGACCTCAAGGCGCTGGCCGAGCTGCGGGACCGGCTGCTGGTGGCCGAGCACGGCGAGACCGCGGAGACCGAGTTCCGCGGCGAGCTGGGCGACAAGGTCTACATGCTGCGGGTGCGCGCCGAGCACGGCGAGGACCGTAAGGTGGCCCGGTTGCAGGCAACCGTGCAGAACGTGACCGAGCAGCGCGCGCTGGAACGCCAGCTGCTGCGCGACCGGCGCAGGCTGGACGACGCGCAGCGGGTGTCCCGGCTGGGCACCTGGGAGTGGTACCCGGCCACCGGCGAGACCTCCTGGTCGGAGATGCTCTTCGAGCTCTACGGGATGCCGCCCGGCCAGCGCACCACCTACCAGGACTACCTGAACCTGGTGCACCCCGAGGACCGGCAGTGGGTGGACGAGCTGTGGCAGCAGCTGGCCGTCGACGAGCAGCCGGTGGAGTGCGAGCACCGGCTGGTCCGCGGCGACGGCGCGGTGCGGGTGTTCCGCTGCCACGGCGCCGCGGTGGCCGCGCCCGACGGCGGCACGGTGATGGTCGGCACCGCGCAGGACATCACCGAGCAGCGGGTGGTGGAGACCCGGATGCAGCGCTCCAGCCAGCGCTTCGCCGACCTGGTCTCGGTCACCCCGGTGGGCATCGGCATCTTCGACGACAGCGAGCGGCTGGTCGACGCCAACGACGCGCTGTGCGAGCTGCTCGGCTTCGACCTCGAGCAGCTGCGCGGGATGACCGCCGAGCAGCTCACCCACCCCGACGAGCCCTCCGACCAGCTCTCCATCGGCGCCATGATGGCCGCCGAGGACCAGAAGAACCTCAAGATCCCGCAGCGGGTGCTGCTGCGCTCGGACAACGAGCCGGTCTACTGCGAGCTGCACGTGGCGCTGTCCGTGCAGGACGACGGCCGCCGGTTCTCCCTGGTGGTCTTCCAGGACATCACCGAGCGCCGCCGCACCGCCGAGGCGCTCAAGCACCAGGCCACCCACGACGACCTGACCGGCCTGCCGAACCGGGCCGCGGTCAAGGAGCTGCTGGCCGGGCTGCTGCACGGCGACCACCCGCACGGGGTGGCGGTGCTGTTCTGCGACATCGACAACTTCAAGCGGGTCAACGACTCCCTCGGCCACGACGCGGGCGACGAGCTGCTGGTGGTGCTGGCCAGGCGGCTGGAGGGCGGGCTGCCCAAGGGCTGCACCGCGGCCAGGCTCTCCGGCGACGAGTACGTGATCATCTGCGAGAACATCGACGAGGTCGGCGGGGTGGACGCGCTGGCCACCAAGGTCTCCAGCCTGCTGCGCACGGTGGTGCCGGTGCACGGCCAGCTGGTCCGGATCTCCGCCTCGATCGGCGCCGCGGTGCCCAACGGCTCCCGCGCCACTGGCGATGACCTGCTGCGCTTCGCCGACGCGGCCATGTTCGAGGCCAAGCGGCGCGGCGCGGGCCGGGTCTCACTGGCCAGTGCCGCGCTGATGGCCTCCGCGGACTGGCAGGTGCACCTGGAGGGCCAGCTGCGCGACGCGCTGGCCCGCGACGGCCTGGCCCTGCACTTCCAGCCGGTGGTCGACTCCAGCGGCCTGGTGATCACCGCCGAGGCGCTGGTCCGCTGGCCGCACCCGGACCGGGGCCTGCTCGCGCCGGATGTCTTCCTGCCGGTGGCCGAACAGGGCGACCTGCTGCGCGAGCTGGACCGCTGGGTGCTGCGCGCGGCGCTGAAGGAGGCGGCGAACTGGCCCTCGGCCAACGGCGCCAAGGCGCCCGGCGTCGCGGTCAACCTGGCCGGGTTGCTGCCCGGTGACCAGGACTTCGTGGACATCGTGGCCACCGCGGTCGCGGAGAGCGGCATCGAGTGGGACCGGGTGATCCTGGAGCTGGTGGAGACCAGCCTGGTGGACCTGCCGTCCAAGACCCGCGCGGTGATGGCCGAGCTGGTCGAGCGCGGGGTGCGCTTCGCGGTGGACGACTTCGGCACCGGCTACTCCTCGCTGGCCCGGCTTAAGGACCTGCCCGCGCAGATCATCAAGGTGGACCGCAGGTTCGTCTCCGGGGTCGGCAAGGACCCCTCGGACTTCGCGGTGGCCCGCGCGGTGGTGGACATGGCGCGCGCGATGGGCCGCAGCTGCGTGGCCGAGGGCGTGGAGACCGCGACCCAGTTCAACATCCTGCGCGGCGTCGGCGTGGACGCCTACCAGGGCTGGCTGTTCTCCAGGGCGGTGCCGCCGAGGGAGTTCCGCGCGGTGCTCTCGCTGGGCAGGCTGCACGTGCCCAAGGCCGACTCAAGCATGTGAGACCGCGGCCAGCAGCTCGGCGAGCTGGTGGCGGGGCAGGTCGATCAGCCGGTTGCCCAGGTCCAGGCCGGGGGTCAGCTCGGCGATCCGGGCGCGGGCCTCGTTCTTGGTCAGGCCGGTCCTGGTCAGCGCCTCCCGCCAGATGTTGCCCGGCTTGCCGTGCGCGCGGTCCAGCAGGGCGCGCTGGACCTGTTGCGCGGCAGGGGTTTCGGTGATCCGGTCGGCGACGATCACGGCGGACTTGGGGCCGGGGGTGCTGCGCAGGAAGCGCAGTTTGTACTTGCTGGCAACAAGATCCGCCAGGGCGCGCTGGCCGCGTTCGCTGGTGATGTCCGGGTGGTTGTTGTCCACCAGCAGCAGCACCCGGTCCGCGGAGATGGCCAGCAGGTGCCGCAGCGCCCACGGGCCGGGGTCGGCGGTGGCGTCCACGGCCACCGCGCCGCGGGCGGTCACCGGGGCGGACCAACCCGGTTGGCGGACAACGACTTCCAGGCCGTCCCTGGCCGCCAGCTCGCGCACCGGGCCGAGCTGGCCCGCACCGGTGGACTCGATGGACTGCGGGCCGTGGGTGTAGATGCCGGTCCCGGCAACGGTCTTCTTGGCCTTGGCGGTCGGGCGGCAGACGTAGAGCGAGCTCGCGCTGCCCACCGCCTGGGCGCCCTGGTAGCGGTCGAAGTCCGGCAGCAGCGCCTCGAACACCAGGCCCAGCCGCAGCAGCTCCTGCTGCACCTTGGCGCCCAGCGCGGGGCTGCGCTCGCTGAAGCCGTAGGCGATGTGGATCCGCCCGGTGGCCGGATCGCGCAGCGACTCCACCGCGCGGGTGGCGAACAGGCCGATGCCCTCCGGGGTGTAGGGCGGGTCGGTGAAGACCAGGTCGGCCCAGCCAGTGGCGGCCGGCGGGAAGCCGAAGCGCAGGTCGGCGTGCAGGCAGTGGATCCGGTGGCCGCGGGCGCGGGCCAGGCCGTCGATGTGCGCGAGCAGGCGCTCGTCCAGGTCCACCACGGTCACCTGGAGGTCCGGGCGCACCGCGCACAGCGCCAGTGAGGTCAGGTCGTGGTCGCCCAGGCACAGCACCCGGGCCTCGGCCAGGTCGTAGCGCTGGGCCAGCCACAGCGCGCGGCGCAGCACCGACTCCGGGGTGGCGGGCACGTGGTCCAGCGCGGGCAGCGGCGGCGGGCCGGCCGCGATGTCGGACCGGATGGTGGGCAGCAGCCCTGTGTGCTGGCTCACAGCATCGGCCAGCGGGTCTGCCGGTTCCGCCAGTTCGGCCAGTTCGAAGGCGGTGCGGTAGGCCTGCGCGCGGGCCGGCTGGATGCGGTGCCGGTCGCCGTTGCTCTCCAGGTCGGGGCCGAGCAGGGTCAACAGCTCCTCCACCGAGCGGCGCGGGGCGGCTGGCCTGCGGATCAACTCGGCCAGCGGCTGCCAGCCCTCGGCCAGCAGGGCGAGCACGCCGCGTAGCCGGCGGCGGCCCGGTCCGGCCGCGGACAGGTGGGCGGCGAGCTGGTCCAGCGGCGCGTCGACGGTCACAAGACGTTTACTGTAAAGGGCTGGCCACTGGGTGTTGACCTCGCCGTTGTCAGTCCATCGGACTAAGGTCGATTGCTCAGGCGGCGGCCGGCCAGTGGCCGTCACGACCTTAGGGGGGCTCGCGTGATCGAGTTCCAGGCCGTGACCAAACGCTTCGATGACGGCACCGTCGCCGTCGACGAGCTGACCCTCTCCGTGCAGGCGGGCACGATCACCGTGTTCGTCGGGCCGTCCGGCTGCGGGAAGACCACCTCGCTCCGCATGGTCAACCGGATGGTGGAACCCACCTCGGGCACCATCCTGGTCAACGGAAACGACATCAGGGACTCCGACCCGGCGCTGCTGCGCCGCGGCATCGGCTACGTGATCCAGCAGGCGGGCCTGTTCCCGCACCGCAGCGTGCTGGACAACATCGCCACCGTGCCGCTGCTCTCCGGCTGGACCCGGCGCAAGGCGCGGGCCCGCGCGGCCGAGCTGCTGGAGACCGTCGGCCTGCCCTCGGCGCTGGGCTCGCGGTACCCCGCGCAGCTCTCCGGCGGGCAGCAGCAGCGGGTCGGGGTGGCCAGGGCGCTGGCCGCGGACCCGCCGGTGCTGCTCATGGACGAGCCGTTCAGCGCGGTGGATCCGGTTGTGCGCGAAGGACTTCAGGACGAGCTGCTGCGGTTGCAGGCCGAGCTGGACAAGACCATCGTCTTCGTCACCCACGACATCGACGAGGCGGTCCGGATCGGCGAGAAGATCGCGGTGTTCCGGCAGGGCGGCGTGCTCGCCCAGTACGCCACCCCGGCGGAGCTGTTGACCAGGCCCGCCAACGACTTCGTGGCCAACTTCGTGGGCAAGGACCGCGGCTACCGCGGACTGTCCTTTGTGGAGGATGGCGAGCTGGACCTGCGCTCGGTGGCCACCGTGCAGGTGGGCGCGCAGCGGCGGGCCGGCACCGGCTGGACGCTGGCGCTGGACGAGCGGAACCAGCCGCGCGGCTGGCTGCCGCCGGAGTCCATCGCGGACGGCCAGGTCGCGGAGGCCTCGCTGGTGCCGGGCGGTTCGCTGCACGTGCGCGGCACCGCGCTGCGCGGCGCGCTGGACGCGGCGCTGTCCTCGCCGGCCGGGCTCGGCGTGGTGGTGGACGAGCAGGGCGGCTACTCCGGCGTGGTCACCGCGCAGCAGGTGCTCGACCTGCTGGCGCGGCACCGTGAGCAGGAGACGGGCAGGGTCTGAGCGTGTTGGACGACTTCAGTCGCTACCTCAGCAGCCGGGCGAACCTGGAGGGGGTGCTCAGCGGCCTGCTGGAGCACGTGCTGCTCTCCCTGGTCCCGGTGCTGATCGGCCTGCTGCTGGCCATCCCGCTCGGCTGGCTGGCCCAGCGCACCCGGTTCCTGCGCACCCTGTTCCTGGGCACCGCCAACATCGTCTACACCGTCCCGTCACTGGCGCTGTTCGTGGTGATCCCCGGCCTGCTCGGCACCCGGATCACCGACCCGGTCAACGTGGTGGTGGCGCTGACCGTCTACACCACCGCGCTGCTGGTGCGACCGGTGATCGACGCGCTGGACTCGCTGCCCAACCACGTGATCGCCGCGGCCACCGCGATCGGCTTCAAGCCGGTGCACCGGTTCTTCGCCGTCGACCTGCCGCTGTCCGTGCCGGTGCTCACCGCGGGCGTGCGGGTGGCCGCGGTCAGCAACATCAGCCTGGTCAGCGTGGGCGCGCTGATCGGCGTCGGCGGGCTCGGCGTGCTGTTCACCGACGGGTTCCGGGTGCAGGACTTCCCGCCGATCATCGTCGGCATCGTGCTCACCCTGGTGCTGGCGGCCCTGGTGGACGGGGCGCTGGTGGTGCTGCGCAAGGTGCTCACCCCGTGGACCAGGGTCGGAACCGGAGGCGCGGCGTGATTCAGCAGCTGATCGACTGGCTGGCCGACCCCGCGCACTGGCAGGGGCCGGACGGCCTGCCCAACCGGTTGGCCGAGCACCTCTACTACACGCTGATCGCGGTGTTCGGCGCCGCGGCCATCGGCATCCCGCTGGGCCTGTTCGTCGGGCACACCGGGCGCGGCGGGCTGGTGCTGGTCGGCGCCTCCAACGCGATGCGCGCGCTGCCCACGCTGGGCCTGGTGACCTTCCTGTTCCTGCTCGGCGGCGGCTCCCAGGTCTCCACCCTGATCGCGCTGATCGTGCTCGCGGTGCCGCCGATCCTGGCAGGCACCTACGCGGGCGTGCAGGACACCGACGCCGGGGTGGTCGACGCCGCCCGCGGCATGGGCATGACCGGCTGGCAGCGGCTGTGGCAGGTCGAGGTGCCCAACGCGCTGCCGCTGCTGCTGGGCGGCCTGCGCAACGCGATGCTGCAGGTGGTGGCGACCGCGGCGGTCGCGGCCTACGTCGGACTCGGGGGACTGGGCCGGGTGCTGCTGGACGGCATGCGGATCTACGACTACCCGAAGGTGGTGGCGGGCGCGTTCGCGGTGGCGCTGCTCGCGGTGGTGCTGGACCTGCTGCTGGCAGGACTCCAGCGGATCGTGGTGCCGCGTGGCCTGCGGGTGGCGGCGCGCGCGGCGGCGATCGCCCGCGGCGCGACCAAGGTCCGGGCGAAGTCCAACGGGGACAACAACTCAGCCAAGATCGAGACCCGGACCGCGGAGTCCGGTGTCGCTGGAGGGACAAGGTAATGAAGCGGAACCTGGCGGCGCTGGCCGTACTGGTCCTGGCCGCGGTGAGCGCCTGCGGGGCGCCATCGGACCCGCTCAAGGACAACGCGCCCGCCGCGGACGGGACGATCAAGATCGGCTCGGTCGACTTCCCGGAGAACAAGCTGCTGGCCCAGATCTACGCCACCGTGCTGCGCGAAGCGGGGGTCAAGTCCGAGGTGGCCAGCCCGGTGTCGGCGCGCGAGGTGGTGCTCAAGGGCCTCAAGGACGGCTCGTTCACCCTGGTGCCCGACTACAGCGGCAACCTGTTGCAGGCGCTGGACCCGGCCACCACGCTGACCAAGTCCGAGGACGTCTACAACGCGCTCAAGCAGAAGACCGGCCCGGACCTCGAGGTGCTGGAGCCCGCGCCGGGTGAGGACAAGGACGTGCTGGTGGTGACCCAGCAGGTGTCCCAGCAGTTCAACCTGAAGTCCATGGCCGACCTGGGCCCGAAGTGCCCGCAGCTGACCCTGGCCGCGGCAGGCGAGTGGAAGACCCGCTGGGAAGCCAAGATCAAGCAGCTGTACAACTGCACCTTCAAGGAGATCCGCTCCACCGACGCGGGCGGCCCGGTCACCCTGGACGCGATCAAGGGCGGCTCGGCCCAGGTGGCCAACCTGTTCACCACGGCCTCGGCGATCAGCACCAACAACTTCGTGCAGCTGGCCGACCCGAAGAACATGTACCCGGCGCAGAACGTCATCCCGCTGGCCAAGAGCGGCAAGCTCAAGGACGCCGCCAAGCTCGCCCTGAACCAGATCTCCAAGAAGATCACCACCGAGAAGCTGGCCGCCGCGGTCAAGCGGATCGAGGTGGACAAGGAGAACCCGCAGGACGTGGCCTGGGACTTCGTGAAGCAGAACGCGGGCTCGTAAGCGGACGGCTCGCGGGAGAGGCGTGGCGCGCCAGCGACACGCCGGGCTCTTGACCAGCGGTGGGGTTGATTTTTCGCGTCGCCTTGTCGTGTGCCCGACGCATCCGAAGCTTGCTTCGCGTGCGGCGGGTGCACGACGAGGCGACTGAAGAGCGAAAAATCCCGCGCGCGGAGCGCGCCAATCAGACTCTGCCGCCGATCCTGGCGGTCAGCCCGGCCGCGCTTTGCACGGCTTCCGCCGCCAACTCGGGCCAGTCCTGGCCGCACTCGTGCTCGCACTCATGCCGGATGGTCAGGCTGATCGCCGCCACCGGCCGGCCGCCGTGGTCGAACACCGGCACCGCCACCGAGGCGAACCCGGGCGTGACGTGGCCGTCCTCCACCGCCCAGCCGCGCTGCCGTTCCGCGCTGAGCAGCCGCCGCAGCGCGGGCAGGTCGCGCGGGCCGCGGCCGGTGCGGTCGACGAACGCGCGCGCGGCCGGGAACAGCGCCCTGACCTGCGCGGGCGGCAGGCCGCCGAGGATGGCCCGGCCGGAGGCGGTGAGCTGGGCGGGCAGCCGCACACCGACGTCGGTGACCAGGGTCTGCGGCCGGTGCGGCTGCTCTTTCAGCAGGTAGAGGGCTTCCGCGCCGTGCAGCACGCCCAGGTGCGCGGTGGTGTCCACCCGGTCGACCAGGCGGCGCAGCAGCGGGCGGGCCAGGCGTTCCAGGGGGTCGTGGCGCAGGTAGGCCGAGCCGAGCTCGAAGGTGGCCACGCCGAGGCCGTAGCGGCGCTCCTCGGTGAGGTGGGTGACAAAACCGGCGCTGACCAGCTCGGTGAGCAGGTGGTAGGTGGTCGAGCGGGGCAGCTCCAGCTCGCGGGCGATGGCCGCGGCGGAGATCGGCCCGGCCCGGCTCGCCAGCAGCCGCAAGACCGCCAGCCCCCGCCGCAGCGCGGGAATGTCGCTGCTCGCGCCCACGGCCGCTCCTCAACACGTCTGGGATCCCAGACAGTGTCACCCCAACCGGGATAGCCGTGCCAGTCGGTCACAGGTTCTGATGGGCACATGCAGCAACCGGTACCCGTCGGCTTGAAGCCGCTCTCCCGCGAGCAGGTCGTCGCGGTGGCCCGCGGCGGCGCGTCCGTGGAGATCACCGCGGAGGCCCAGGAGGCCATGGCGGCCACCAGGGCGCACATCGAGGCCCTCGCCGAGGCGACCACGCCCACCTACGGCGTGTCCACCGGCTTCGGCGCGCTGGCCGTCCGGCACATCCCGCCGGAGAAACGCGCCCAGCTGCAGCGCTCGCTGGTCCGCTCGCACGCCGCGGGCGCGGGACCGGAGGTGGAGGCCGAGGTGGTGCGCGCGCTGATGCTGCTCCGCCTGCGCACGCTGACCAGCGGTCACACCGGCATCCGGCCGCGCACCGCGGCGACCATGGCCGCGCTGCTCAACGCGGGGCTGGTGCCGGTGGTGCACGAGTACGGCTCGCTCGGCTGCTCCGGCGACCTGGCCCCGCTGTCCGCGGTGGCCCTGGCGCTGATGGGCGAGGGCCAGGTCAGGGACGAGTCCGGGCGGCTGCGACCGGCCGCCGAGGCCATGCGCGAGCACCGGATCGAGCCGGTCAAGCTGGCCGAGAAGGAAGGCCTGGCGCTGATCAACGGCACCGACGGCATGCTCGGCATGCTGGTGATGGCCGCCGCCGACCTGCACCGGCTGCTCGACCTGGCCGACGTCACCGCCGCGATGAGCGTGGAGGCGCTGCTGGGCACCGACCGGCCGTTCGCCCCCGAGCTCCAGGCGCTGCGCCCGCACCCCGGCCAGGCCCGTTCGGCGGCCCGGATGTTCGCCGCGCTGGCCGGTTCGCCGATCGTGGCCAGCCACCGCGGCCCGGACTGCACCAGGGTGCAGGACGCCTACTCGCTGCGCTGCTCCCCGCAGGTGCACGGCGCGGCCAGGGACACCCTGGCCTACGTGGAGACCGTGGCCGACCGGGAGCTGGCCGCCGCGGTGGACAACCCGGTGGTGCTGGCCGACGGCCGGGTGGAGTCCAACGGCAACTTCCACGGCGCGCCGGTGGCCTACGCGCTGGACTTCCTGGCCATCCCGATCGCGGACGTGGCCAGCATCGCCGAGCGGCGCACCGACCGGATGCTGGACGTGGCCCGCTCGCACGGGCTGCCGCCGTTCCTGGCCGACGACCCCGGCGTGGACTCCGGCCACATGATCGCCCAGTACACCCAGGCCGCACTGGTCTCCGAGCTGAAGCGGCTGGCCAACCCGGCCTCGGTGGACTCCATCCCCAGCTCGGCCATGCAGGAGGACCACGTGTCCATGGGCTGGTCCGCCGCGCGCAAGCTGCGCAAGTCGGTGGACGGCCTGACCACCGTGCTGGCCATCGAACTGCTCACCGCGGCCCGCGCGCTGGAACTGCGCGCCCCGCTCGCCCCGGCCCCGGCCACCGCCGCCGCGCTGCGCGTGCTCCGCGAGCACGTCGCCGGCCCCGGCCCCGACCGCCACCTCGCCCCGGAGATCGCCGCCGCCGAACGCGTGGTGCGTTCCGGCGAGCTGCACGCCGCGGTCGAGCCATTCCTCTCGACGACTCATGGAGGGTGAAGTGACCACCGCAGGCCCCCGTCCGGTGCGCGCCGCGCGCGGCACCGAGCTGACCGCGCGTGACTGGTCCACCGAGGCCGCGCTGCGCATGTTCCACAACAACCTCGACCCCGAGGTGGCCGAGCGCCCGGACGACCTGGTCGTCTACGGCGGCACCGGCAAGGCCGCCCGCGACTGGAACAGCTTCGACGCGATCACCCGCGAGCTGACCAACCTGGCCCCCGACGAGACGCTGCTGGTGCAGTCCGGCCGCCCGGTGGGCGTCATGCGCACCCACGAGTGGGCGCCGCGGGTGCTCATCGCCAACTCCAACCTGGTCGGCGACTGGGCCAGCTGGCCGGAGTTCCGGCGGCTGGAGCAGCTCGGGCTCACCATGTACGGCCAGATGACCGCGGGCTCCTGGATCTACATCGGCACCCAGGGCATCCTGCAGGGCACCTACGAGACCTTCGCCGCGGTGGCGAACAAGCGCTTCGGCGGCACCCTGGCCGGCACGCTCACCCTCACCGGCGGACTCGGCGGCATGGGCGGCGCGCAGCCGCTGGCGGTCACCATGAACGAGGGTGTCGCGCTCTGCGTGGAGGTCGACCCCGACCGCGCCCGCCGTCGCCTGGAGACCCGCTACCTGGACGAGATCGCCGAGGACCTGGACGACGCCGTTGAGCGCTGCCTGGCGGCCAAGCGGGAGCGGCGTCCGCTGTCCGTGGCGGTGATCGGCAACGCGGCCGAGGTCTTCCCCGAGCTGCTGCGCCGGGGCGTGGACATCGACGTGGTCACCGACCAGACCTCCGCGCACGACCCGCTGGCCTACCTGCCCAAGGGCGTGGACCTGGCCGACTGGCACGACTACGCGGCCAAGAAGCCGGATGAGTTCACCGACCGGTCCCGGGAGTCGATGGCCGAGCAGGTGGAGGCCATGGTCGGCTTCATGGACCGGGGCGCCGAGGTCTTCGACTACGGCAACTCCATCCGCGGCGAGGCCAAGCTCGGCGGCTACGACCGGGCCTTCGACTTCCCCGGTTTCGTGCCCGCCTACATCCGGCCGCTGTTCTGCGAGGGCAAGGGCCCGTTCCGCTGGGCCGCGCTTTCCGGCGACCCCAAGGACATCGCGGCCACCGACCGCGCCATCCTGGAGCTGTTCCCGGAGAACAAGGCGCTGCACCGGTGGATCACGATGGCCCAGGAGCGGGTCGAGTTCCAGGGCCTGCCCGCCCGGATCTGCTGGCTCGGCTACGGCGAACGCCACCTGGCCGGGCTGAAGTTCAACGAGATGGTGGCCAGCGGCGAGCTCTCCGCGCCGATCGTGATCGGCCGCGACCACCTGGACTGCGGCTCGGTCGCCTCCCCGTACCGGGAGACCGAGGCGATGGCCGACGGCTCGGACGCCATCGCGGACTGGCCGCTGCTCAACGCCCTGATCAACACCGCCTCCGGGGCCACCTGGGTGTCCATCCACCACGGCGGCGGCGTGGGCATCGGCCGCTCCATCCACGCCGGTCAGGTCACCGTGGCCGACGGCACCCCGCTGGCCGCGCAGAAGCTGGAACGCGTGCTCACCAACGACCCCGGCATGGGCGTCATCCGCCACGTCGACGCGGGCTACTCGCGGGCCGATGAGGTTGCGGCGGAACGCGGTGTGCGGGTGCCCATGGAAGGGGTAGCGAAGAAGGCATGAGCACTGCGACGGGGTTGCTGGCGGAGATCGCCGGCGTCGGGGCCGACCGCCAGCGCGGCGGCTACTCCCGGCATGGGTTCGACCGGGTCGAGCTGGAGCTGCGCGAGTGGTTCACCGCCGAGGCGCTCAAGCGCGGGCTGGCGGTGGAGTCCGACCGCAACGGCAACCTCTGGGCCTGGTGGGGCGCGCCCGGCCAGGACGCGGTGATCACCGGCAGCCACCTCGACTCGGTGCCCGGCGGCGGCGCCTTCGACGGCCCGCTCGGCGTGGTCTCCGCGCTGGCCGCGGTGGACGTGTTGCGGGCCAAGGGTTTCCGTCCGAACCGGCCGTTCGCGGTGACCGTGTTCGCCGAGGAGGAAGGCGGCCGGTTCGGGGTGCCCTGCCTGGGTTCCAGGCTGATGGCGGGCACCATCGACCCGGACGCGGCGCGGCGGCTCACCGACCTGGACGGGGTGACCCTGGCCGAGGCGGTGGCCGCGGCCGGGCTGGACCCGGCCCGGCTGGGGCCCGATGACGAGGCGCTGTCCCGGATCGGCTGCTTCGTGGAACTGCACGTGGAGCAGGGCAAGGGACTGATCGAGGTGGACGCGCCGGTCGGGGTGGCCTCCTCGATCCTGGCGCACGGGCGCTGGCGGTTCCGCTTCACCGGCGAGGGCAACCACGCCGGGGCCACCCTGATCGGCGACCGCACCGACCCGATGCTGCCGGCCGCCCAGCTGGTGCTGGCGGCCAGGGCCGCGGCCAACGCGGTGGACGGGGCGCGGGCCACCGTGGGCAAGCTCATCCCGAATCCCGGTGGCACCAACGTGATCGCCTCCGCGGTGGACGTGTGGCTGGACGCGCGCGCGGCCACCGACGAGGTGACCCGCAACGTGGTCGCCGAGATCACCGCGGCGGCCAGGGACGCGGCCGAGTCCGAGGGCTGCCAGGTCACCGTGACCGAGGAGTCCTACGGCGACACGGTGATCTTCGACCCGGCACTGCGGGACCAGCTGGCCGCCCAGCTCGGCGGCGTGCCCGCGCTGCCCACCGGAGCGGGCCACGACGCAGGCATCCTGGCGGCCAAGGTGCCCACCGCGATGCTGTTCGTGCGCAACCCCACCGGCATCAGCCACGCCCCCGCCGAGCACGCCGAACCGGCCGACTGCGAGGCCGGGGTGGCCGCGCTGGCCCACGTCGTCGAGCAGCTGACCCGATGAGCACCTACTGGTGCGAACAGGCCTGGCTGCCCGGCGGGGTGACCGGCGGCGTGCTGGTCCGCACGGACCGCGGCGTGATCACCAGTGTGTCCATAGTGGACAGTCCTCCGCTCGGCGCGCGGCGGCTGCCCGGGGTGGTGCTGCCCGGGTTCGCCAACGCGCACTCGCACGCCTTCCACCGGGCGCTGCGCGGCCGCACGCACGGCGACGGCGGCACCTTCTGGACCTGGCGCGAAGGCATGTACGCGCTGGCCGCCAAGCTCAACCCGGAGAACTACCTGCGGCTGGCCCGCGCGGTGTACGCGGAGATGGCGCTGTCCGGGGTGACCGCGGTCGGCGAGTTCCACTACGTGCACCACGCCCCCGGCGGCAAGCCCTACGCCGACCCCAACGCGATGGGCGAGGCGCTGCGCCAGGCCGCCGCCGAGGCGGGCATCCGGCTCACCCTGCTGGACACCTGCTACCTGTCCGCGGGCTTCGGTGATCCCCTTGCCCCGGAACAACTCCGCTTCGGCGACGGCGACGCCGCGGCCTGGGCCGCCCGGGTCGCGGCCATGCCCGAGGACTCAAACACCCGCATCGGTGCGGCCATCCACTCGGTCCGCGCCGTGCCCCGCGACCAGCTGGCCGACGTGGTCAGTGGAGCCGAGGGCCGCCCACTGCACGTGCACCTGTCCGAGCAGCCCGCGGAAAACGAGGCCTGCCAGGCCGCGCACGGCCGGACCCCGGCTGAGCTGCTGCACGAGGCGGGCGCGTTGTCTCCGCGCACCACTGCCGTGCACGCCACCCACCTGACCGCCGGCGACATCGCGCTGCTCGGCGGCACCGGCACCGGCTCCTGCTTCTGCCCGACCACCGAGGCCGACCTGGCCGACGGCATCGGCCCGGCCCGCGAGCTGGCTGACGCGGGCAGCCCGATCTCCCTGGGCAGCGACCAGCACGCGGTCAACGACCCGATCCTGGAAGCCAGGGCGCTGGAACACCACGAACGCCTGCGCACCGGCCAGCGCGGCCGGTTCAGTCCCGCTGAGCTGCTTCAAGCGTCCACAGTGGACGGTCATCGCGCGCTCGGCTGGACCGACGCGGGAGTCATCGCCACCGGCAACCGGGCCGACCTGGTGGCGCTGCGCCTGGACTCGGTGCGCACCGCGGGCTGTCGCGCCGACCAGGTCCTGCTGGCCGCGACCGCGTCCGATGTGGACAGTGTGGTCAGCGGCGGCGAGCTGATCGTGCGCGGCGGCGAACACATCCGGCTCGGCGCGGCAGGACCGTTGCTGGCCAAGGCGATCAACGAGGTGTGGGCATGACCGTCCTGATCACCAACATCGGTGAGCTGACCACCAACGACCCCGAGCTGGGCCAGCTGACCAACGCCGCCCTGGTCCTCGACGGCGACCGCGTGGTCTGGACCGGCCCGGCCGATGCGGCCCCCGCCGCCGACAACCTGGTCGACGTGGAAGGCCGCGCCGCCCTGCCCGGCTGGGTGGACAGCCACACCCACCTGCTCTTCGCCGGCGACCGCACCGCCGAGTTCACCGCCAGGATGGCAGGCCAGCCCTATGCCGCCGGCGGCATCGCGGTCACCGTCAACGCCACCCGCGAGGCCACCGACGAGCAGCTCGCCGAGGGCCTGAGCCGCCACCTGGCCGAGGCCGCCAGTCAGGGCACCACCTACCTGGAAACCAAGACCGGCTACGGCCTGAGCACCGAACACGAGCTCCGCTCCGCCCGCATCGCGGGGCAACTGGCCGACGAGGTCACCTTCCTGGGCGCGCACCTGGTCCCGCCGGGCTGGGACGCCGACGACTACCTCCGCTTGGTCTGCGGCGAGATGCTGGACGCGGTCGCCTCGCACGTGCGCTGGGCCGACGTCTTCTGCGAGACCGGCGCCTTCGACGAGGACCAGTCCCGCGCGGTGCTCAAAGCCGCTGCCGCCAAGGGCCTCGGCCTGCGCGTGCACGGCAACCAGCTCGGCTACGGCCCCGGCGTCCGC
The DNA here is from genome assembly GCF_023897065.1 of Crossiella sp. SN42. Classification (GTDB taxonomy): domain Bacteria; phylum Actinomycetota; class Actinomycetes; order Mycobacteriales; family Pseudonocardiaceae; genus Crossiella. Next base: position 74,407 of record NZ_JAMHIV010000028.1, on the reverse strand, counting down.
CTCGCGGTCGAGCTGAACGCCGCCAGCGTCGACCACTGCACCCACCTCACCCCCAGCGACATCGACGCCCTGGCCAGCTCCAGCACGGTCGCCACCCTGCTCCCCGCCTGCGACCTCTCCACCCGCCAGCCCCTGCCCGAAGCCCGCAAGCTCCTGGACGCCGGCGCCACCATCGCCCTGGCCTCCAACTGCAACCCCGGCTCCAGCTACACCTCGTCCATGGCCTTCTGCGTGGCCACCGCGGTCCTCCAGATGCGCCTCACCGTCGAGGAAGCGGTCCGCGCGGCCACCTGGGGCGGGGCGCGGGCACTGGGCCGGGACAGCGGCGACGGCGCGGTCGGCGTGCTCCGGCCGGGGGCCCGCGCGGACGTGCACGTGCTGGACGCCCCGTCGGTGACCCACCTGGCGTACCGGCCGGGCGTGCCGCTGACCCACTCGGTCTGGCGCTGCGGACTGCGGGTCAGGTAGTTCCGGTCCGCCCGGACAGCGATCAACGCTTTCGGTTGGTTTTCCCCCTGTTTCGGTTCACTTCTCGTGTTCGATCCACCAACACGAGGAGATTCCATGAGGTCGCTGAAGTCCATGCTCCTGGTCGGCGCGCTCGCCATCGGTCTGCCGCTGGGCACCGCGTCGGTCGCCATGGCCGACGAAGCCGCGAAGCCCGCCAAGCCGGGTGTGGTCAAGTTCGCCGGGATCGCCGTGGCGGAGACCGCGGACAAGGCCGTGCGGCTGGCGCAGGACGGGATCGACAAGGCGATCGCGGCGCACGAGAAGCGGACCGGGACCAGCTGCAAGAAGCTGAAGGGCCTGGTCACGGTGGAGAAGCGGTCGGAGACCAGCTTCGTGGGCACCGCGCGGACCAGCGCCGTCTGCCGCTAGGCCACCGCGCCGGGCAGGGGTCAGGCCTGGCTGGCCGCCGGAACTCGGTGCGGGGCCGCCAGATCCGGTAGCCACAGCACGAAGGTGCTGCCGTGGCCGGGGGAGCTGTGCACGGTGGCGTGGCCGTCGTGGCTCTCCACGATCTGCCGCACGATCGCCAGGCCCAGCCCGCTGTGACCGTTGTGCGTGGCGTGCTCCCCGGCCTGCCAGAACCGGTCGAACACCCTGGCCTGGGCCTCGGGACCCAGGCCGGGGCCCTGGTCGCGGACGGCGAGCCAGCACCAGCCCTCGCCGCGGCCGGTGGCCAGCTCGACCGTGCTGCCCCCGGGGGCGAAGCGCAGCGCGTTGCTCAACAGGTTGGCGGTGGCGCGTTTGAGCGCGTCCCGGTCGCCGGTCACCCGCAGGCCTGGGGCCAGCCGGCGGGTGAGGGTGATCCCGGCCTCGGTGGCGAGCTGGTCGTGTTCGGCGGCGGACTCCTCGGCCAGCTCGCCCAGGTCGGCCTCGGTCTCGGCGAAGGCGGGGGCGTCCCGGCGCCCGGTGGCCAGCAGGTCCTCGACCAGGCCGCTCATCCGCAGCACCGCGCGGCGCACCACCTCACCCGCCTGTTCCCGTTCCGCCGCCGTGGCGTCCGGGCGGGTGAGCACCGCGTCCACGTTCGCCTGGATGATCGCCAGCGGGTTGCGCAGCTCGTGCGAGGCGTCGCCGAGCAGGCGACGCTGGTCGGCGAAGGCGGTGTCCAGCCTGGCCAGCATGTCGTCGATGGTGTCGGCCAGGCCGCGCAGCTCGTCGGAGGGGCCGTCCAGGGCGATCCGGCGGGACAGGTCGGTGGCGCTGATCTCCCTGGCGCGCTGGGTGATCCGGCGGATCGGCCGCAGCGCGCGGCCGGCCTGCCACCAGCCGATGGCCAGGCTGAGCAGGAACAGCGCGGAGAGCGCGAGCGCGGAGTACCGGCCGAGCAAGGTGACCGCCTGGTACTGCACGTCGCGCTCGAAGTCCTTGAGCGCGTTCTGCTTCTCCGCCGTCCAGTACCGCACGCCGTCCGGGCCGATGAGCACCTTGACCAGCGGGCTCTGCGTGGACGGCTCGGCCGTCTCCAACGTGTACAGCACGCCGAGGTAGATCGCGGTGATCACCAGCGCGCCCAGCACGAACACCCAGGCCGAGTAGGACACGGTGAGCCGGAACCGGATCGTGGTCATCCAGCGGTGCGCGCTCACCGCTGCACCAGCCGGTATCCGCGGCCGATCACGGTCTCGATCGGCGCCCGGCCCTCGGCGCTGGAAACCTTGCGCCGCAACGTGCCCACCGTGACCCGCACGGTCTCGGTGAACGGGTTGGCGAACTCGTCCCACACGTGTTCGAGCAGCTCCTCGGCCGGAACCAGCTTGCCCGGCCTGGACATCAGGTACCGCAGCACGCCGAACTCCTTGCGGGTCAACGAGATCGGCACCCCGTCCCGGCGCACCTCGCCGCTGGCCGGGTCCAGCTCCAGCCCGCCCGCGCGCAGCACCGGCTCCCCGCAGTCGCCGTCCCGCCGCAGCAGCGCCCTGATCCTGGCCAGCAGCTCGGCCAGCGCGAACGGTTTCACCAGGTAGTCGTCCGCGCCGTGGTCCAGTCCGCGCACCCGGTCGGCCAGGCTGGCCCGCGCGGTGAGCATCAGGATGCGCACCCCGCTGGCCGCGCGGATCCGGCGGCACAGCCCGAGGCCGTCGCCGTCGGGCAGGTTCAGGTCCAGCACCACCAGGTCGTAGGCGTGCACGCCGAACTTGGTCAGCGCCTCCGCGCCGGTGGCCGCGGTGTCCACCGCGTACCCGGCGTGGCTGAGCCCGGTGCGCAGCGCGCTGGCCAGGTCGGCCTCGTCCTCCACGATGAGCAGTCGCACCCCGCCGACGGTATCCGGACTGGCGGAGCGGTCCGGACCGCGCTTTCGGCGGATTTTCGCTCCGCGCTCAGTCCCCGGCGAGCAGGTAGGCGCCGCGGGCGATGCCGGCCAGCACCGCGGTGGTGGTGGCGTCGGCGTCCATCGGCCCGGAGTCCATCACGTGCCGTTCCAGCTCGCCCAGCTCGCTGAACTGCCGGTACAGCTCCCGGATCGGGGCCACCGCGGTCAGCGCCTCCGGGCCCCGGTCCACCGCGCGCCCGATGGTGATCGCCTCGTTCGGCCGCAGCACCACGTAGTGCGTCTTGAACCCGGCGCCTGCCTTGCGGAAGACGTCCAGGAACCACGGCCCGATCACGCCGTCGACCACCACGTCGTAGCCGCCGACGGCGTAGCCGAAGGCCGCGCCGGCCAGCACGTCGATCACGATCTCGTTCTGCCGCTGCGCTTCCGGCAGGTACGGCGCGATCGCGCCGCGCCGGATGAACTTGTAGAAGTCGTCGGTGTGCAGGTGCACGCTGGGCGACAGCTCATCGGCCAGCAACCGCGACACCGTGCTCTTGCCTGCCCCCGGCGGTCCGGTGAGCACGATGACCTGTCCTGGTGACACGGGCTCGCTCATGCCGTCGATGATGGCCCAGCCACTGGAATTGCGCTGCTGTGAATGGCGGCACGGCGTAGGTTCGGCCGCATGGAGTATGTGAAGCTGGGCGCCACCGGACTGGACGTCTCCCGGATCTGCCTGGGCTGCATGAGCTACGGCGTGCCGGAGCGCGGCCCGCACCCGTGGTCGCTGACCGAGGAGCAGAGCAGGCCCTTCCTCAAGCGCGCGGTCGAGCTGGGCATCAACTTCTTCGACACCGCCAACTACTACAGCGACGGCACCAGCGAGGAGATCGTCGGCAAGCTGCTCGGCGAGTACGCCCGCCGGGACGAGATCGTGCTGGCCACCAAGGTCTTCCTGCCGATGGGGGAGGGCCCGAACCGGCGCGGCCTGTCCCGCAAGGCGATCTTCGCCGAGGTGGACAACAGCCTGCGCAGGCTCGGCACCGACTACATCGACCTCTACCAGATCCACCGGTTCGACCGGCACACCCCGATCGAGGAGACCCTGGAAGCCCTGCACGACGTGGTCAAGTCGGGGAAGGTGCGCTACCTCGGCGCCTCATCCATGCACGCCTACCAGTTCGCCAAGATGCTCTACACCGCCGACCTCAACGGCTGGACCAGGTTCGTCTCCATGCAGAACCACTACAACCTGATCTACCGCGAGGAGGAGCGGGAGATGCTGCCGCTGTGCGCGGAGGAGGGCATCGGCGTGATCCCGTGGAGCCCGCTGGCCCGCGGCCGCCTCACCCGCGACTGGGACGCGGCCACCGCGCGCGCCGAGACCGACGATTTTGGCAAGACGCTCTACCAGGACAGCGACCGGATCGTGGTGGACGCGGTGGCGGCGGTGGCCGCCGAGCGCGGGGTGCCCAGGGCACAGGTCGGACTGGCCTGGCTGCTGCACAACCCGGCGGTGACCGCGCCCATCGTCGGCGCCACCAAGACGCACCACCTGGAGGACGCGGTCGCCGCGGTCGGCCTCGAGCTCTCCACGGAGGAGGTCGCCCGGCTGGAGGCGCCCTACACCCCGCACGCCGTGGTCGGCTTCTGAGCCTCCGGTAGCACGCCGAACCGGCCTGCCGGGTCCAGCCGCGCCTTCAGCTCGTGCACCCAGCGCGGGTGCCGGGCCTCGGCCGGGTCGGTGAGGAAGTTGCGGAACCGCCCGCCGCTGGTCCACGGGGCCAGCCCGGCGAACAGCGCCTCGTGCGCGGCGGGCGTGTCCGCGTCCGGGGCGAGCGTGGTGATGGTGGCCAGGTACGCCGCGTCCCGGCCGCCCACCGCGTTGGCCGCCGGGGTGGCCAGCGCGCCGCCGAGGTGGCGCAGCTCCACGATGTGCGGGCCGGGCGGGGTGTGCGCGAGCAGGCGGCGGGTGGTCAGCGCGTCCGCGGCGCGCAGCATCCGGTTGCTGGAGCGGAACGGGGCCGGGGTGGTCGGGTCGTGGTAGATCGAGCCGACCTCGGTCAGCGGGAGCGGGCCGAGGGTGTCCAGCAGCGGGCCGAGCGCGCGCAGCGGGGCGACGAGGTCGTCGGCGGCCGGTCCGGCCTGGGTGATCCGCAGGTGCGCCACCCGCCGCCCGCGCAGCGGCTCGGGCACGCCGGGGACGTCCGGGAACGGGATCACCGCGATCGAGGAGGTCAGCGTGTCCGGCACGGTCGCGGTCCACTCGGTCCACAGCCGCAGCGCCTCCGGGATCAGCCCGGTGTCGAAGAACAGCCCGCCTGCCCACAGCTCCGGCAGCGGGACCAGCTCGAAGGTCATCGCGGTCACCACGCCCAGCGTCGCGCCGCCGCCGAGTAGGCCCTGGAACAGCTCCGCACCGGGCCCGACCTCCTGCAACGCGCCGTCGGCGGTGACCACCTCCAGCGAGCGCACCCGGTCGGCGGCCCAGCCGAACGGACGGCCGAACAGGCTCAGCCCGCCGCCCAGGGTGTAGCCGATCACGCCCACGTGCGGCGCGCTGCCCAGCAGCGGCATCAGCCCGTGCGGGGCGGCGGCGGCCAGCACCTCGGCCCAGCGCACGCCCGCGCCCACCCGCGCGGTGCGCGCGACCGGGTCCACGGTCAGCTCCCGCATCCGGTGCGTGGTGATCAGCACGCCCGGCCGGCCAGTCGGCGGCAGGCCGTGGCCGGTGGACTGCACCGCCACCGGCAGGTCCCGCTCGGCGGCCAGCGCCACCGCGGCCCGCACGTCAGCGGCGGAGGACGCGCCGGCCACCAGGGCCGGGCGGTAGTCGGAGTGGGTCTGGAAGCCTGCGCGCTCGGTGTCGTAGTCGGCGGAACTGGGCTCGAAGGTCAACATGCGGCCCACGTTAGGAGCCGTTCCGGACAGGTCCTGTCCGCAAGCGTGGCAATCTTGGCGGCATGAGCCCGCTCGCCAGAGTCATGCGGTTGCTGTCGCTGTTGCAGGCCCGCCGGGAGTGGTCCGGCGCGGAGCTGGCCGAGCGGCTGGCGGTCACCGACCGGACCGTGCGCCGCGATGTGGACAAGCTGCGCGAGCTGGGCTACCCGGTGCAGGCCACCACCGGCACCGCGGGCGGCTACCGGCTGGTCTCCGGCCGCAACCTGCCGCCGCTGGCGCTGGATGAGGAGGAGGCGGTCGCGGTGGCCACCGGCCTGCTCACCGCGGCGGGCACCGGGATCAGCGGAGTGGCCGAGACCGCGGTGCGCGCGCTGGCCAAGCTGAGCCAGATCCTGCCCTCCCGGCTGCGCCACCGGGTGGCCGCGGTCGCCCAGGCCACCGATCCGGTGCACGCGGTCACCGGCGCCCAGGTCGACCCCTCGGTGCTCGCCGTGCTCGGCGCGGCCGTGCGCGACGGCGAGCTGATCACCTTCGGCTACCGGCGGCGGGACGGATCGACGGGGGAGCGCAGGGTCGAGCCGCACCGCCTGATCACCGGCTACCGGCTCTGGTACCTGCTGGCCCACGACGCCGAGCGCGCCGACTGGCGCACCTTCCGCATCGACCGGATCACCGACCCCCGCCCCACCGGCCGCCGCTTCACCCCGCGCGAACTGCCCGAGCCGGACACCGCCGCCTACCTGGACCGCGTGCTGGCCACCGCGCCGTACCGGCACCACGCCCTGGCCCGGATTGCCGCGCCGCCACGCGAGGTGCTGGCCAGGACGCTGCACCTGCTGCCCGCCAGGGTGACCGGGACCGAGGGCGGCAGCGAGGTCCGGCTCAGCGCGGACACGCCCCGGGACGTGGTGCGCGACCTGCTCGGCCTGGCCGCGATCGGCGCTGACCTGGAGATCGTCGAGGCGGACGAGGAGGTCAGGGCCGAGCTGCGCGCGGCGCGGGACCGGCTGGGTTAGTCGTCCAGATCGTCGGCGTCGTCGCGGGCCAGGAAGGTGGCCAGGCGTTCGATGGTGGTCTCGAAGTCCGGGTTGAGGTCGACGAAGGCACGCAGCTTGTCGGCCACCCAGGCCAGGGTGACCTCCTCCTCGCCGCGCCGCTGCTCCAGCTCCTCGATACCGCGGTCGGTGAAATACACGGATTCCTCCGGGATATGGCCGAGCCGCCAGGCCCTGGAAACGGACCTGGCGGCTCGGGAACAACTCAAACGATCAGTCGAAAGCCTTGGCGATCAGCGCCGCCTGCTCGACGTCGTGCACCTTGCCGGACCCGGCGGACGGGGCCGCCATCGCGCGCCGCGAGACGCGCTTGAGCCCGGTGAGGCGCTCGGGCAGCAGCTCCGGCAGGGACAGGCCCAGGAACGGCCAGGCGCCCTGGTTCGCCGGCTCCTCCTGGACCCAGCGGATGTCCTTGGCGTTGGGGTACTTGTCCAGCACCAGGCCCAGCTTCTTGTGCGGCACCGGGTAGAGCTGCTCGATGCGCACGATCGCCACGTTGTCCGCGCCGCGCTTCTGCCGCTCGGCGTTGAGCTCGTAGCTGATCTTGCCGCTGCACAGCAGCACGCGGTCGACCTTGTTCGGGTCGGCCACCACCGGGTCGGCCAGCACCGAGTGGAACTTGCTGTCGGTGAAGTCCTCGACCGGGCTGGTCGCGGCCTTCATCCGGAGCATGGACTTCGGGGTGAAGACCACCAGCGGCCGGTTGATCCCGTCCAGCGCGTGCCTGCGCAGCAGGTGGAAGTAGCTGGCCGGGGTGGACGGCACCGCCACCGTCATCGAGCCCTCCGCGCACAGCTGGAGGAAGCGCTCGATGCGGCCGGAGGTGTGGTCCGGGCCCTGGCCCTCGTGGCCGTGCGGCAGCAGCAGCACCACGTCGGAGCGCTGGCCCCACTTGGCCTCACCGGAGGAGATGAACTCGTCGATGATCGGCTGGGCGCCGTTGACGAAGTCGCCGAACTGCGCCTCCCAGAGCACCAGCGCCTCGGGGTTGGCCACCGAGTAGCCGTACTCGAAGCCGAGCGCGGCGAACTCCGACAGCGCCGAGTCGTAGACCAGGAACTTGGCCTGGTCCTCCGACAGGTTCTGCAGCGGGGTGTACTCCTTGCCGGTCTTGCGGTCGATCAGCACCGAGTGCCGCTGCACGAAGGTGCCGCGCCGCGAGTCCTGGCCGGCCAGGCGCACCCGCCGCTTCTCCATCACCAGCGAGCCGAAGGCCAGCAGCTCGGCGAAGGCCCAGTCGATGCCGCCCTCGCGGGCCATCTTGGCCCTGCGCTCCAGCACCGGCTTCACCCTCGGGTGCGGGCTGAAGCCCTCCGGCAGGTTGACGTGCGCGTCGGCGATGTGGGTCAGCGTCTCCAGCGAGATCGCGGTCTTGAGCTTGGTCGGGATGACCTGCTCGGCCTCCACCGACGGGCTCACCACGGCCGGGTGCTTCTCCAGCTCGCGGACCTCGTTGAAGACGTGCTCCAGCTGGCTGCCGAAGTCCTTCAGCGCGCTCTCGGCCTCCTCGACCGAGATGTCGCCCCGGCCGATCAGCGCCTCGGTGTAGGTCTTGCGGACCGAGCGCTTGGTGTCGATCAGGTCGTACATGGCCGGCTGGGTCATCGACGGGTCGTCGCCCTCGTTGTGACCGCGGCGCCGGTAGCAGAGCATGTCGATCACGACGTCCTTGCCGAAGGCCTGGCGGTACTCCATGGCCAGCTTGGCCACCCAGACACAGGCCTCGGGGTCGTCGCCGTTGACGTGGAAGACCGGCGCCTCGATCATCTTCGCCACGTCGGTGCAGTACTGGCTGGAGCGCGAGTACTCGGGGGCGGTGGTGAAGCCGACCTGGTTGTTGACCACCACGTGCACGGTGCCGCCGGTGCGGTAACCGCGCAGCAGCGCCAGGTTCAGCGTCTCGGCCACCACGCCCTGGCCGGCGAAGGCCGCGTCGCCGTGCAGCAGCACCGGGACGACGGTGAAGCCGCCCTCGCCCTTGTCCAGGATGTCCTGCTTGGCCCGGACGATGCCTTCCAGCACCGGGTCGACCGCTTCCAGGTGGGACGGGTTGCAGGTCAGCGAGACCGCGACCTCGCCGTCGCCGAACATCCGGAAGTACTTGCCCTCGGCGCCGAGGTGGTACTTCACGTCGCCGGAGCCGTGCGCCTGGCCGGGGTCGAGGTTGCCCTCGAACTCGCGGAAGATCTGCGAGATCGGCTTGCCCACGATGTTGGCCAGCACGTTCAGCCGCCCACGGTGCGGCATGCCGATGACGACCTCGTCGAGGTTGTACTCGGCCGCCTTGTCCAGCACCGCGTCCAGCAGCGGGATGACGGTCTCGCCGCCCTCCAGCGAGAACCGCTTCTGCCCGACGTACTTGGTCTGCAGGAAGGTCTCGAACGCCTCGGCCGCGTTGAGCTTGCTCAGGATGTAGATCTGCTCGGCCTGGTCCGGCTTGGAGTGCGGGACCTCGATCCGCTCCTGCAGCCACTTGCGCTCGTCCGGGCCGAGGATGTGGGTGTACTCGATGCCCACGGTGCGGCAGTAGGAGTCGCGCAGCACGCCGAGCACGTCACGCAGCTTCATCCGCTCCCGCCCGGCGAACCCGCCGACCGCGAACTCGCGGTCCAGGTCCCACAGGGTCAGGCCGTGCGAGAGCACGTCCAGGTCGGGGTGGCGGCGCTGGCGGTAGTTCAGCGGGTCGGTGTCGGCCATCAGGTGGCCGCGGGAGCGGAAGGCGTCGATCAGCTCCAGCACGCGAGCGGTCTTGTCCACGGCGCCGTCCGGGATGTCGGCCACCCAGCGGATCGGCTCGTAGGGGATGCGCAGCGAGGCGAAGATGCTGTCGTAGAAGCCGTCCTCGCCCAGCAGCAGCTGGTGGATCCGGCGCAGGAACTCGCCGGACTCCGCGCCCTGGATGATCCGGTGGTCGTAGGTGGACGTCAGCGTGATGATCTTGCTGATGCCCATCTTGATCAGGGCCTTCTCGCTGGCGCCCTGGAACTCGGCCGGGTACTCCATCGCGCCGACGCCGATGATCGCGCCCTGGCCCGCGGTCAGCCTCGGCACCGAGTGGTTGGTGCCGATGGTGCCGGGGTTGGTCAGCGAGATCGTGGTGCCGGTGAAGTCGTCGTTGCCCAGCTTGCCGCCGCGGGCCTTGCGGATCAGGTCCTCGTAGGCCTGCCAGAACTGCAGGAAGGACATCGACTCGCAGCCCTTGATGGAGGCCACCACCAGGGTGCGCGAGCCGTCCTTGCCGGGCAGGTCGATGGCCAGGCCGAGGTTGACGTGCTCGGGGGTGCCGATGGTCGGCTTGCCGTCGGTCTCGGCGAAGAAGCGGTTCATGTTCGGGTAGCTCTCCAGCGCCCGGACAATCGCGTAGCCGATGAGGTGGGTGAAGGAGACCTTCCCGCCCCTGGTCCGCTTCAGGTGGTTGTTGATCACGATCCGGTTGTCCGCGAGCAGCTTGGCCGGGACCGCGCGCACCGAGGTGGCGGTCGGCACGGTCAGCGACTGCTCCATGTTCTTCGCGATCGCCGCGGCCGCGCCGCGCAACTGCTTGCGCTCGCCGGGACCCGAGGGCTGCTTCACCGGGGTCGCCGCGGCTGCTGCCGACGGGGTCGGCTTGGGCTTGGCCGGGGCGGCCGCCTTGGGGGCGGCGGCCGGGGCCTGGCCGTTGGTGTCAGGCGCCTTCGGCGGGGCTGCCTGGGTTGTGGTCACAGTGCTGGCGGCGGCCGACTGCGCCGCGGTCTCGCCGATGTCGGCGGACTTCTGCGTCGGCTTGTAGTCGGCGAAGAAGTCGTGCCACGCCGGGTCTACTGAGGTGGGATCAGCGAGGAACTGCTCATACATTTCCTCGACTAGCCACTCATTGGGGCCGAACTGTGACGCAGGGCTGCTGCTGGACACGGCCGACACTCGCCTCGATCCATCTGCTCGGGGTAAGACACACTCTGTTTCAGGCTAGTCCTACCGCGCGCCGCCGTGGTACAGGGCGGGGTCAGCGCGCGGAGGGCTAGGTCACAGAATCGTTTACTGGATCGGTCTAGTATCAAATCCGCACCTCAAGCGCAGCTCAAACACGGTCCCGCCCCCACCGCAACCCGACCCAAGGTCCGCCGGGCCGACCGATCTCGTACCGGGTCGTGGCCGCCGTGGACTCCCGGCGAGATCACCCGGCGGCAGTTCTGGATGTGACATTGGCCAGCCCTCAGGCGGCTTCCAGGGTGCCCGCGCGCCAGAGCCGGGCGTAGGCGCCGTTCACGGCCAGCAGCTGGGCGTGCGTGCCCTCCTCCTCGATGCGGCCGTTGGCCAGCACCACGATGCGGTCCGCGCGGGCCGCGGTGGCTAAGCGGTGTGCGACCACGAAGGTGGTGCGCTCGCCGGTGAGCCGGTCGCTGGCGCTGAGCACGGCGGCCTCGGTGGCCGGGTCCAGCGCGGCGGTGGCCTCGTCCAGCAGCAGCAGGTCCGGGTCGACCAGGCGGGCCCTGGCCAGCGCGATGAGCTGGCGCTGGCCCGCGGACAGGCCCTGGCCGCGTTCGCCGACCGGCTGGCGGAAGCCCGCGCGCAGCCCGGCGATCATGGGCAGCGCGCCGACCGAGCGGGCCGCGGCCTCCACCTCGGCCGGGGTGGCCCCCGGGCGGCCGTAGCCGATGTTGCTGGCCACGTCGCCGGTGAACAGGTGCGGTTCCTGCGGCACCACGCCGAGCCTGCCGCGGTAGCCGGGCAGGTGGTAGGCGCGGATGTCCACCCCGTCCACCAGCACCGTGCCCTCGGTGACGTCGTAGAACCGGGCCAGCAGCTTCACCAGCGTGGACTTGCCCGCGCCGGTCGCGCCGACCAGCGCGATGGTCTCGCCAGGGCGGGCGGTCAGCGAGATGTCGGTCAGCGCGGGGCGGTCGGTGCCGGGGTAGGTGAAGCCGACCCCGCGCAGCTCGACCGCGCCGCGCAGCCGCTCGGGCACCGCGCGCGGGTGGCCCGCCGGGGGCACCGAGGTCGGGGTGCGCAGCAGGTCGCCGATGCGGTGCAGGCCGACCTTGGCCTGCTGGTAGCCGTCGAAGACCCCGGACAGCTGCTGGATGGGCGCGAAGAACAGGCCCAGGTACAGCAGGAACGCCAGCAGCACACCCGCGGTCAGCGAGCCGGTGGCCACCCGGTACGCGCCGACCCCGAGCACCGCGGCCTGCGCCAGGTCGGAGAGCAGGGTGACGAACGGGAAGTAGGTGGCGATGTAGCGCTGGGCCCGCAACCGGGACCGCCGGTAGGCGTCGCTGCGCTCGGCGAAGGCGGCCGCGGAGTGCTCCTCCCTGGTGAACGCCTGGGCCACGCGCAGCCCGGAGACGTTCTCCTGCAGGTCCGCGTTGACCACCGAGACCCGCTCCCGCGCCTCGGCGTAGGCCTGCGAGGAGTACCGGCGGAAGACCACCGTGGCGACCAGCAGGATGGGCAGCGCGGCCAGCGCGACCAGGGCCAGCCCGAGGTCGGTGAGCAGCAGGGCCACCGTGATGCCGCCGACGGTCAGCACGCTGACCACCGCGGTGGCCAGCCCGGTCTGCAGGAACGTGGACAGCGCGTCCACGTCGGTGGTCATCCTGGTCATGATCCGCCCGGCCAGCTCGCGCTCGTAGTAGTCCAGGCCGAGGCGTTGCAGCTGGCTGAAGCTGCGCACCCGCAGCAGGTACAGCACGCTCTCCCCGGCCCGCGCGGTGACCAGGGTCTGGGCGCTGACCGCGGCCCAGCCCAGGCCCACCACCAGCACGCCGAGCAGCACCAGCCCGGCCAGCGCCCAGCCGGAGCGGGCGTCCACCCCGTTGTCCACGCCGTGCCGGAACAGGGTGGGCAGCGCGATCGAGGTCGCCGCGTCCACCGCCACGCAGACCACCGCGAGCAGCAGCAGCCTGCGCACCGGTTCGAGCAGCCGCCGCAACCGGAACCCGGGATCGGGCGCGCGGGCGTCGATACCGGGCAGCTCGGGCTCGTCCCGCACCGGCGGCAGCGCGGCCACCTGCGCGAGCAGCTCGGGAGTCGCCTCTAGCGCGGTCATCGCGCCGACCCGGCCACCCCGGCCCGGCCGCGCGCCACTGGCCGCCTGGCGGGCCGAGGCGCTCGGTCCTGAGGTGTCCGCCGGCGGGTCCGGCCACAGCGCGGGGGTGATCCCGTCCGGGCCGGGCACCAGTGCCTCGGGCGCGGCGGCCTGGGTGTCCTCGATCGCCTCGCCCGGACCGGCCAGCAGCGCGCGGAACAGCGCGCAGCGCTCGGTCAGCTCGGCCTGGGTGCCCACGTCGACGACCTGGCCGCGGTCGAGCACCGCGATCCGGTCGGCCAGCGCCAGGGTGGAGCGGCGGTGCGCGATGAGCAGCGTGGTCCGGCTCGCGGTGACCGCGTGCAGGGTGGCGTGGATGGCCGCCTCGGTAGCCGGGTCCACCGCGGAGGTGGCGTCGTCCAGGATCAGCACCCTGGGGTCGGACAGCAGCGCGCGGGCCAGCGCGACCCGCTGCCGCTGACCACCGGAGAGGGTGAGCCCGCGCTCGCCGACCAGCGTGTCGTAGCCCTGCGGCAGCGCCTCGATGAACTCGTGCGCCTCCGCCGCCTTGGCCGCCGCCTCCACCTCGGCCTCGGTGGCGTCAGGCCGCCCGTAGGCGATGTTGGCCCGGACGGTGTCGGAGAACAGGAACGCCTCCTCGAACACCACCCCGATCGCCCCGCGCAGCGCGGCCAGCCGCAGCCCCCTGATGTCCGCGCCGCCCAGCCGCACGGCGCCCTCGTGCACGTCGTAGAACCGCGGCAGCAGCAGCGACACGGTGGACTTGCCGGACCCGGCGGTGCCCACCAGTGCCAGCGTCTCGCCCGGCGCGACCCGCAGGGACACCCCGTCCAGCACCGGCTCGCTGCGCCGGTAGCCGAAGCGCACGTCCTCGAAGGCCACCTCCAGCGGCCCGTCCGGCACCTCGGCGGCGTCCGGGGCGTCGCGCACCTCCGGCTGGGAGTCGATCAGGTCGTACACCCGCTCCACGCTGGCCCTGGCCAGCTGGCTGGTGATCAGCAGGCTGGACAGCATCCGGGCCGGGCCGATCAGGTTGGCCACGTAGGTGGCGAAGGCGAGGAAGGTGCCGAGGGAGACCTGCCCGCCGATCGCGAGCGCCCCGCCCAGGCCGAGCACGCCGACCTGGCCCAGCGCGGGCAGCGCGGCCAGCGTGGCGTTCGGCTTCGCGGTCAGCCTGGCCGCGCGCAGCCGCTCGCCGAAGAGCCTGGTGGCCGCCTTCTCCAGCCTGCCGGTCTCCCTGGCCTCCTGCCCGAAGCCCTTGACCACCCGGACCCCGGTGACCGTCTCCTCCACGTGCTGGGCCACGTCCGCGGCCCGCTGCTGCGCCGACCAGGTGGCCGGGAACAGCACGCCGCGGCTGCGCAGCACGGTGACGAACACCGCGGGCACCACCAGCAGCGCGACCAGGGTGAGCAGCGGGGACAGCCACAGCATCGCGCCGAGCGCGATCACCGCGAACACCACCTGGCCGGCGGCCAGCGGCACCATGGACAGCAGCGAGTGCACCAGCTGCAGGTCGGTGATCGCCCTGGACACCACCTGCCCGGTGCGCAGCGAGTCCTGGTTGCCGCCGTCCAGCCGCTGCACCGAGCCGAACACCGCGCGGCGCAGGTCGTGCTGCACGTCCAGGGCCAGCCGCCCGCCCAGGTAGCGGCGCACGAACGCGGTGCCGAAGGCCAGCAGCGCCAGCGCGCACAGCCCGGCCACGATCCAGCTGAGCCAGGCCGTGCTGCCGGCGACCGCGTCGTCCACCGCCTTGGCCAGCAGCAGCGGCGCGACGGCCTGCAACCCGACGCCGACCACCGAGGCCAGCATGGCCGCGACCACGATGCGCGGGTGCGCCCAGCAGGCGCGGGTCAGCCTGCGGATCCAGCCGCGGCCAGTGGTGGGGTTCGTGGTGGTGGGCACCCCGTCACGCTAACCCGGGTGCCCGACACCGTTCGCGCTCAGGCGATGTCGCGCCGTTGCGCGACCAGCCTGCCCACGGCCACGAACAGGGCGACGTAGCCCAGGAACACCAGGCCGCTGCCCCACCAGGGCAGGCCGTCGGTGTCGGTGAAGCCGCGGCCGAGGGAGCGGGCCGCGCCGCTGATGGAGTCCAGCAGCAGGTCCTGGGCCACCCCGCCGACCATGTTGCTGCCGCTGGCGTTGGGCAGGAAGTAGGTGACCTCAGGCGCGCCCTGGCTGCCCAGCACACCGCGGATCAGCGCCTCCAGCAGCGCGCCCAGCGGCACCACGAGCACCACGGCCAGCTGGTTGCCCATCAGCGCGCCCAGTCCGACGCCCAGCACCACCCACAGCACGTTGGCCAGCACCGCGACCAGGCAGAGCAGCAGCCAGGAGCCCACGTTCGGGAAGTTGTCGATGTCCAGCGCGAGCAGCGCGCCGATCGTGCCGAAGATCGCGATGACCACGCCGTAGAGCACGCCGAACGCGCTGTAGGTGATCAGCTTGGCCAGCATCGAGGCGGTCCGCGAGGGCGCGGTGAGGTAGGTGGTGGTGATGGTGCGGTGCTGGAACTCCCCGGCCACCGCCAGCCCGCCGAAGATCGCGGAGAAGATGGTGCCGATGTTCACCCCGCTGGCGAAGACCAGCAGCGCCAGCGGCACGTTCAGGTTGGTGTCCTGCACCTGCGAGGCGATCGAGGTCAGGAACAGGCCGGCCGCACTGCCGCCCAGGGTGACCAGCAGCGTGACCAGCGCGGCCGGGATGAGCAGCGCCCACCACACGTTGGTGGTCAGGATCTTGCGCAGCTCGCTCTTGATCAGGGCGCCCATCAGGCGTTACCTCCGTACTGGTTGCCCTGCTGGCCGGGCTGCGGCGGGTAGCCGGGCTGCTGCGGCTGCTGGTAGCCCTGCTGGTAGGCCTGTTGCTGCTGGTAGGCCTGCTCGTAGGTGGTCGGGGCGGGCAGGCCGCCGCTGGGCGGTCCCCAGCCGCCGCCCGGTGGCGTCGGCGGCGGGTACTGACCAGGGGCCTGGCCGGTGTACTGGGCGCTGGTCAGCTGGAAGAACAGCCGCTCCAGGTCGACCTGCTCCTCCTGCATGGCGTAGATCGCCACGCCCGCGGCCAGGGCCACGTCGGCGACCTGCTTGGTGTGCACGCCGGTGATGGCCAGCCTGCCGTCCGGGGTCGGCTCGATCATGGTGTGCCCGGCCGCCTGCAGCGCCTCGACCAGCTTGTGCGGGTCGGCCGGCTGCACGATGACCCGGCTCTGCTGGGACTGGCGCAGCGTCTCCAGGCCGCCGTTGTAGACGGTGCGGCCACGGCTGATGATCACCACGTGGTCCACGGTCTGCTCCACCTCGGCGAGCAGGTGGCTGGAGACCAGCACGGTGCGGCCGCTGCGCGCGAAGGACTGCAGGAAGCTGCGCAGCCAGGCGATGCCCTCCGGGTCCAGGCCGTTGGCAGGCTCGTCCAGCACCAGCACCTGCGGGTCGCCCAGCAGCGCGGTGGCCAGCGCAAGGCGCTGCCGCATGCCGAGGGAGAAGCTGCCCGCGCGCCGGTCGCCCGCCGCGCCGAGGCCGACCAGCTGGAGCACCTGGTCCACCCGCTCGTCCGGCACCTCCAGCGCGGCGGCGTAGATCTTGAGGTGGTTCCGGGCCGAGCGGCTGGGGTGGAAGCTCTGCGCCTCCAGCACCGCGCCGACCACCCGGCCGGGCTTGCCGAGCTGCTCGTAGGGCACCCCGTTGATGGTCGCCTGCCCGCCGGTGGGCCGGACCAGGCCGAGCACCATGCGCAGGGTGGTCGTCTTGCCGGAGCCGTTGGGTCCGAGGAAGCCGGTCACCGTGCCGGGTTCGACGATGAAGCTCAGGTCCTGCACCGCGGTGATGTTCCCGAACTGCTTCGTCAGGTTCCCCACCACGATCCGGCCACTGCCGTCGTGCACGCGTTCCTCCAGGTGCCACGGGGTACGGCCGCAATACTGCCGCATTCGTCGCGTTCGCGTGGCCGGATGCCGACCACGTGGCTCCTGGAGTGACCGGTTACACGGGGCGCTGGCGGATCCGCGGCAGGGTGGGCTCGCGCTCGACCACGGCCGCCCGGTGGATGCCGGGGTCGGTGGTCTCCACCGGCGTCGCGCGGTCCGGGTCGAGGGTGGAGCTGAGCTGTTCGAGCAGCTCGGGGTCGAGCTCGCTGGGCAGGGTGAGCCGGATCCGCGGGATCTCGGTGGTCACCTCGGCCGCGGTCTCCGGTGGCACGGGCGGCTGGGTGGCTGCGCAGGCGCCGGCCGGGGCCACGGTGACCGCGCCGATCACCGGCGGCGCGATGGACTGGACGGCCTCGCCCGCGCCGACCGGTTCGAGCACGCCGGGGGGCGCGGTGCCGGTCAGCGTGGCGCCGTTGCGCACCGGCTCGGCAGCGCCCGGGGCGGGCAGCGGGGCGAACGCGCCCGGCGGCATGGTCCCGGTCAGCGGCGGCGTGGTCTCCGGCGTGATGGTGCCGCTGTGCCCCCGGTACGGCGGGATGGCCCCCGGCGGCGAGGTGCCGCGCCGGGGCAGTGGCGGGGCCGCCTGCTCGGCCAGCGCGGCCAGCACGTCCGGCGGGATCTGCGCCGCCGGCGGCGTGGCGCGCGGGGCCTTGCGGCTGAACGGGTTGCGGCGGGCGATCCGGCGTTCGCGGTGGCCGGCGCCGTCGTTGATCAGGTGCCGGTGCGCGGTCAGCCACAGCTGGCAGGGCCAGCGCCTGCTCCGGCCGAGGAACCCGCCGGGGCAGGCCTTGCAGCGGCCGTCGGCGTCCGGCTGGTGCACGGTCAGCAGCAGCCGCCAGCCCTCGGCCAGGCGCTGGAGCTCCGTGCGCGCCAGTGGCAACAGCGAGTTGGCGTCGCCCTCCTCGGCCAGTTGGTCAAGCAGGGCGAGCCGGTCCAGCACTGCCTGGCGCAGCACGTCGTCCATCCTGGTCGTCTCCTCTTCTCGCGGGGGAGGACCTCGCCAGCGCGTTGTCCAGTGCCGCGTCCAGCGCCCTGGTCTGCGTCGCGGACAGGACAGCGGTCTCCCCCGGCGGTGTGATGAGTAACACTGAGTCCGGTTCGGCGAGCAGGGTCACCGACCGCGCCCGCCCGAAGGGGTCATCACATTCCACCCACCAGCGTGGTTCACCCATGGGCGGTGGCCCTGCCCCGGAAAGGCCTTGCTGACCTCGGCCGCAGCGCCGCGAACCGCGAGGTGACCGCGTTCGGCGCACTGGGCTTGGGCATGGAGGAGTAATCGGCCGAGTACGGGCTGTCATGGAGTCCCCACCAGCGAAATCACTCAGTTGCCGGTGGGGTCACTCGATTGCCTGCACTCGTGCTGACAGCGAGCGCGGAAGTATCCGAGGGGTGGTCGTGACCTACTTGCCGGTCCGCGTAGACTGATGTCGGCGGCTCGCTCCCGGTGACCCCCAGGCCGGTTGAGCGGGCCGCCCCTTTTTGTCTGATCAACTTTTCGGTTGGTCCACTTCGCGCAATCCCTCGTCAGAGTGACCCTGTCCGGTCACAACCAGTTCGTTCCGTGTTCCTGATTTATCTCACTCGACAAGATTCTTGGTAGGCGAGTTAGATGGGCAGGGAGGGTGATCGACCACTGGGAGGAAACATGCGCGTCCTGTTCACCAGCTCGGCCGGGCTCGGCCACCTGTTCCCGATGATCCCCACCGCCTGGGCGCTGCGCGCGGCCGGGCACGAGGTGCGGGTCGCCACCACCGGCGGCGCGGCCACCGCCGCGGCCAACGCGGGCCTCACCGTGGTCGAGTCGTCTCCCGGCGTCGACTGGGAGGTCGAGGTCCAGCGCGTGATGAAGGAGCGCTTCGGCGACGAAGGCATGCCGGCCGCCCAGCCCGGCCAGCCGCGGCCCGACATCATGGCCCACGCGGGCTTCATGTTCGCCCACATGGCCGACCTGGCCACTGACGAGACCATCCGCCAGGCCCAGCTGTGGCAGCCGGACCTGGTCGTCTACGACCTGACCGACGCGGTCGGCCCGATGGTGGCCGCCAAGCTCGGCATCCCCTGCGTGCAGCACGGTTTTGGCCTGACCAACGCCAGCGACCTGTTCGAGGGGATGCTGCCCAACCTCGGCGGCACCTTCGACCGGCTGGGCATCGACGGCCTCGCCGACCCGGTGACCGCGATCGACCTGGCCCCGCCGAGCCTGGAGGGCGAGCTCAACGGCATCAGCACCCGCTACGTCGCCTACAACGGCGGCGCGGTGCTGCCGGAATGGCTCTCCGGGCCCAAGGAGCGGCCGCGGATCGTGATCACCATGGGCACCGCGATGGCGGTCATGGTCGGCCTCGGCCCGTGGCGGGCCATCCTGGACGCGGCCGCCGAGGCCGACGCCGAGCTGGTGCTGGCCGCCGGGTCCACCGACCTGTCCGGCCTCGACCTGCCCGCGCACGCCAGGGTGATCGAGTACGTGCCGCTGAGCGCGCTGCTGCCGGTCTGCGACGCGCTGGTGCACCACGGCGGCTCGGGCAGCACGCTCACCGCGGTGGCCTCCGGCGTGACCCAGCTGATCGTGCCGCAGGGCGCGGACCAGTTCTACAACGCCGAGCGGATCGACAAGCGCGGCGCGGGCCTGAGCGCCGAGCACGAGGGCGTCACCGGCGAGCAGCTGCACCGCCTGCTGCACGACGAGAAGCTCAAGGCCACCGTGGCCGAGGTGCGGGCGGAGATGGCCGCGATGCCCAGCCCGGCCGCGCTGGTGCCGCGGCTGGTGGAGATCGCGGGACACTGACCCCCTGAATGGTTCCGGCGGGCGGGCGTCCTTGGGGGCCGCCCGCCGCCGGGGCCGCGACCGGGGAGTGGCCAGGCGGTTCGCCAGGATCACCGAGCTGATCAGCGACGAGGCCGTCCGGCAGCGGAGCTGGCCACCCCGGCCACGGGAACGGCCGCGGATCGTGGTCACCATGGGCACGGTGCTGGCCATGGACGAGGAGCCGTGGCGGAGCATCCTGGCCGCGGCCGGGGACACCGGCGCGGGACTGACCGCGGAGGGCGTCGGCGTGACCGCGGACCAGCTGCACCGGCTGCTGCACGACGTGGCGATCCGGACCGCGATCGCGGAGGTGCGGGCCGAACTGGACGCGATGCCCAGCCCGGCGGAACTGGTGCTGGCCCTGGCGGCCATTGCTCAAACTTGAGTATGTTGGTGGCATGCGCGTTCTGCTGACAAGCACCCCTGGTCTCGGTCACCTCTTCCCGCTGATCTCCACCGCATGGGCGCTCCGGGCCGCCGGGCACGAGGTGCGGGTGGCCACCACCGGCTCCGCGGCCACCGCGGCCGCGAACGCGGGCCTGACCGTGGTCGAGGCCGCGCCAGGAGTGGACCTGGACGCCGAGATCGCCCGCCTGGTCGCCGCCGAACCCGAGCCGGAGCTCGACGAGCAGTCCCGGCCGGACACCATCGCGCTGGCCGGCCGGTACTTCGCGCTGTTCGCGGAGCTGATGCTGGCCGAGTCGCTGCGCCAGGCCCGGCTGTGGCAGCCCGACCTGGTGGTCTACGAGCTGTGCGACGCGACCGGTCCGATCATCGCCGCCAAGCTCGGCATCCCCTGTGTGGCACACGGGTTCGGCTTCAGCGGCGGGCACGGGCTGATCGAGCTGATCCACGCCAACCTCGGCGAGCCACTGGCGGTGCCGGAGACCGCGCTGGACCTGGCCCCGCCGAGCATGCACGGCGGCCTCAAGGGCATCAGCACCAGGTACGTGCCCTACAACGGCGGCGCGGTGCTGCCAGCCTGGCTGGACCAGCCGAGGGAGCGGCCGCGGATCGTGGTCACCATGGGCACCGTCGACCAGGGCAGCGCGGACCTGAGCCCGTGGCACAGAATTCTTGATGCGGCACAGGGCCTGGACGCCGAGCTGGTGCTGGCCGCCGGACCGTGGGACCTCTCCGCGCTGGAGCTGCCCGAGCACGCCAGGGTGATCGACTACCTGCCGCTGACCGCGCTGCTCGCGCGCAGCGACGCGGCCGTGCACCACGGCGGCTCCGGCAGCACGCTGACCGCGCTGGTGGCCGGGATCCCGCAGCTGCTGATGCCCTACGGCGCGGACCAGTTCATCAACGCCGACCTGGTGGCCAAGCGCGGTGTCGGCCTGGTCGCCGAGCACAGCGGGGTGACCTCGGCGCAGCTGGCCGGACTGCTGCACGACGCCGAGCTCAAGACCGCGGTGGCCGAGGTCCAGGAGGAGATCGCGGCCCTGCCCAGCCCGGCGGAACTGGTGCCGCACCTGGAGGTCATCGCGGGCCGCTGAGCACGTAGAGCACCGCGCCGAGGCCGAGCAGCGCGGCGAACAGGCTGGTCCACAGCGGCAGCCGCCCGTCCCACCGGCGGGCCGACCCCGGCAGGTCGGCCCGGACGAGGCGGTACCGCCGCCGCAGGTCCCAGCTGACCAGCCCGGCCACCGGCCCGGCGACCAGCACGATGCCCGCGGCCAGCGCCGGACTCCGGTGCGCGGCCAGCCGGACCAGCACCAGGCTCGCGCCCAGGAAGGCCAGCAGGGTGCGCCGCCAGGCCAGCACGGTGCGTTCGGGTTGCAGGCCGGGGTCGATCACAGCAGCACCAGCAGCACCGCGGCCAGCCCGGCCAGCACCAGTACCGCGCCCAGCAGCGGCAGCAGGACCGATCCGGGCAGCGGCAGGCCCAGCCGCATGGCACGTTCGGCCGCGGCCCAGCGGAAGAAGGCCACGCCCGCGCACAGCACGCCCGCGAGCAGCAGCGCCACCGCCAGCACGGTGCGCACCGGACCGTGGCCGGGCTGGCCGACCGCCTCCACCGCCACCCCGCCGGCCATCAGGGCGAGGGAGGTGCGGATCCAGGCGAGGAAGGTGCGCTCGTTGGCCAGGGTGAAGCGCGGATCGGGCTCCGAACCCGCGTCGTACACACCGCGGGGCCAGCGTCGCGAGGTCACCGCAACACCCTAGAACGAGGTGTTGGGCGTTGCGCGGATGCGAGAAGCTGAGGCCAGGTCGCGCCGCCCGGGGGGACGGGGCGGCCTGGCTGGGTGGGAGCAAGTTCGAGGGGAAGTTCGGGCGGTGTGCCAGGGCAACGGGCACACCGCCCGAGCTAGTTCTCAGGTCAGGCCTGGACCTGGTTGTAGAAGGTCTGCGCGTTGCTGTCGAACAGCGTGCCCCAGGTGGTGGTGCGCCGGTCGGAACGGCTGTTCACCGCCCAGATCTGGTCGTTGGCGTTGAGCCACGCGCCACCGCTCTGGCCACCGATGCCGTTGCAGGCCAGCGTCGCGTCATAGGTCTGCACGCGGGCCTGGCCGCCGCAGTTGTAGCTCTGCTGACCGGTGTACGGGGACTCGGCCGGGTAGCCGTAGAGGGTGGACTGCTGGGCGCGCTTGTCGTTGAACACGATGCTCTTCGCGCCGACGGTGTCGGTCAGGCTCTTGCCCGCCTGCGGGGTCACGGTGAAGGCCGCGTAGTCGTAGGCGAAGTCCCGCTGGCTGCTGGAGGTCCACCGCGCCGGGATGTGCAGCTTGGCGGCCGGCCAGGTGCCGTAGGGACGGGCGTTGTTCAGGTACGCGGGCAGGAAGGTCACGTTCGCCGAGGTGTTGCCGCCGTACTGCAGGCAGTGCGCCGCGGTCCAGACCAGGTTCTTGTTGGCCGCGACCACCGAGGTGGCCGAGCAGCTGGAGTTGCGGCCGCCGGTGGTGAACAGCAGCCGGCCCTGGCTGCGCATCTTCTCGGTGGTGTACGGGCCGGGGACCGGCTGGATGGTCGCCTGCGGCCCGGCGGCGGACAGGCCGCCGGTGCTGCTCATGTCCGGGCCGGGCATGGGCATCGGGTTGTTCAGCGCGTCCTTGATCCGCTCCGGCGTCCAGTAGTCAGCGGTCTGCTGCGCGGACACCTCCTGGGTGGGACTGGCGGCGGCCTGGCTGACCGGGATCACGGCCAGCGCGGCGGCGCAGGCGCCAAGGGCGAACAAGCGGGTGAGCTTCATCGGAAGTTCCTTCCACCTCATGTGCAGGGGGCATGAGGACTCCGACGCTAGGAGGCGCACGCGGCGGGCGGGCAGGGTCCGTTCGGTGGTGGCCATTCAGTGAATGGACGCAAAAACCTGGCCAAAGGTCGGTGTACTAGCCGGTTGCCCTTGACCAGGTATCGGGATTCTTCCTAGGTTCGACGGTAGAGATCCGATGAATGCGCTTACCCATTGCACAGAGGGGTGCTGGGATGGACGGTGCGGGCGAGGTGACCCGGCGCGGGCTGCTGGGCGGTGCGCTGGCCGGCGTGGCGGGTGTGGTGGCCGCACCCGCCGCCCTGGGCGCACCAGGCCCGGCCGTCCCCGCCGAAGCCGTGGGCAGCGGCTCGGCAGGGGGCGGCTGGGTCGGTGGCCCCGACGAGCGCGGCTGGACCGAGTTCCTGGCCGGCAGCGACCTGCGCTGGCGCAGACTGCCCACGACCTGGGCCGAAGGTCCGTTCCTCGGCAACGGTTTCCTCGGCTCCGGCATCTACGCCCCGCCCGGCGGCAACAGCATCCGGTTCAACGTGCAGCACTCCGAGGTGCAGGACCACCGGCCCGAGTTCGGCGCGCTGTTCGGTCTGGCCCGCATCCCGATCGGTCACCTCGCGCTCACCCCGGTCGGCGCGATCACCGGCGTGGACTGGCGGCTGGACCTGGACAAGGCCGAGCTGCGCGGCATCATCACCACCGCCGCGGGCAGCATCGCCCTGCGTGCGATCGTCCACAGTGGACGGTCAATTCTCGCGGTCGAGCTGACACTCACCGCGGGCGAGCGCGAGCTGACCTGGACCTTCCACCCGGCCAAGGCGATCAGCCCGCGCACCGACCCGCGCTTCAACAAGCCCGCGCCGCCGGGTTTCCGGCCCAACCCGGACCCGGTGCTGGAGCAGCACAGCGACACCCGGCTCGCGGTGCAGCCGCTGCTGGCAGGCGGCGGCCACGTCACCGCCTGGCGCGAGGTGAGCAGGGGCAGCCGCCGCACCCTGTTCGCCACCGTGGCCTGGGCCCATCCCGGCACCCCGCCCAGGGCCAGGGCGCTGCACGCGGTCCGCTCGGTCAGCCCGTCGCTCGACGGCTTCGCCCGCGACCACCGGCGCTGGTGGCGGGAGTACTACCGCAAGAGCTTCCTGTCCGTGCCGGACGCCCGGTTGCAGAGCTTCTACTGGATCCAGCTCTACAAGATCGCCGCCGCGGCCCGCGCGGACGCCCCGGTGATGGCCACCACCGGCCCGTGGCTGGAACCGACGCCCTGGCCCGCCACCTGGTGGAACCTCAACGTGCAGCTGGAGTACTGGCTGATCCACGGCTCCAACCACCTGGAACTGGACGCGGTCACCCGCAGCCTGGACCGGCACCGGGACGCGCTGCGTGAGCAGGTCGACGCGGCCTACCGGGACGGTTCCTACGGCGTGCCGCGCACCACGGACATGTTCCTGCGCAACGGATCCGGCACCGGCACCGCGGGCTACGGCATCGGCGTGCCCGGCCGGGCCGAGCCGACGCCGGAGGTCGGCAACCTGGTCTGGGCGCTGCACAACGTGTGGCTGTCCTACCGGCACACCATGGACGAGCACCTGCTGCGCGAGGTGCTGTTCCCGCTGCTGCGCGGCGCCATCCGGTACTACCTGCACTTCCTCACCCCCGGCCCGGACGGACGGCTGCACCTGCCGTTCACCTTCTCCCCGGAGTACGGGGTCAACGCGCCGGACTGCACCTACGACCTGGCCCTGCTGCGCTGGGGCTGCAAGACGTTGCTGGCGGCGGCCAAGACCCTGCGGGTGGCCGATCCGATGACCGGGCGCTGGCGGGAGGTGCTGGCCAAGCTGGCCGACTACCCGGTGGACGCCAACGGCTACATGATCGGCGCGGGCGCGCCGTTCGCGAAGTCGCACCGGCACTACTCGCACCTGTTGCAGGTCTACCCGCTCTACGAGGTCACCTGGGAGCAGCCGGAGCACCGGAAACTGATAGAGACCTCGCTCGAGCACTGGATCAGCTTCGAGGGCGCGCTGCAGGGCTACAGCTTCACCGGCGCGGCCTCGATCTCCGCGCAGATGGGCCGGGGCGAGAAGGCCGAGTTCTACCTGGGTGAGCTGCTGCGCCGCTTCGTCAAGCCGAACACCATGTACGCCGAGTCCGGCCCGGTGATCGAGACGCCGCTGTCGGCGGCCCAGTCCCTGCACGACATGCTCTGCCAGAGCTGGGGCGGGGTGATCCGGGTGTTCCCCGCGGTCCCGGCCGGCTGGCGGGAGGCGGTGCTGCACGAGTTCCGCACCGAGGGCGCGTTCCTGTTGTCCGCCAAGCGTTCCGGCGGTGCGACCCAGTGGGTGCGGCTGCGCAGCGAGGCCGGTGCGCCGTGCCTGCTGCGGCCGGGCATCGAGGGCGAGCTGGTGATCAGGGACCGCTGGGGCCTGCCCAAGCGCTGGAAGGACCTGGGCGGCGGCGCCATCGAGATCGCGCTGCGCCGGGGTGAGGAGGTGCTGGTGCACCGCAAGGGCGTGCGTCCGGATCTGGCCATCAAGCCGGTGACCCCGAACACACCCGCCGAACCCTGGGGACTAGGTCGGGCGTGGTGAATCTTGTACGCGATCGCCGGGCCCAGCCCGCCCCTGGCGGCACCGCCGGCACGGCCACGTACAACACCGGTACGAGGCCGCCCCGGCGGCACCGCCAGGAACGACCTGGACTCCGGCGCTCACGCACAAGATTCACCACGCCCGACCTACCTGCATAACGAACCGATGCCGGGTTCACAGCTTTTTCTCAGACCGCTCACACCAACGCTTCAGCACGGGATGATTGATTGTGAAGTGCGGGGCGATCGGGGCGCCCCGTCCAACTTCCTCCGGCAGCAGGGGCCGGAGGATGTGTGTCCGGCAGCAGGGGCCGGACACAGGTGCGAGCGGCTCACCTGCTCGCAGTACAGGTGAGCCGCCCGCGCGCGCGTTAGCTCCTGAGCGCCCGTGCGAACGGGCGGGTGTGCGGGTTACGGCAGCGGCAGGTCCTGGCCGCCGGCGAAGGTGAACAGGTCACCGGTCTCGGCGAGCATGGTGCAGCTGTTGGGGAACTTGCCCTGCCAGCTCAGCTCCTTGCCGCGGTAGGTGCCCTTGGCGGTCACCGTGCGCGGGTGGTAGTCGAGCGTGCAGGCGTAGCCGTCCTTCGGGGCGAGCTTGGCGATGTCGCCGTGCGCGCGGGCCAGGGAACGGCAGGCGCGGGTCGGGCTCGGGTGCGTGCCGAGCGCCGGGTTGCAGCCCAGGACCGCGGTCTCGTCCGGCAGCAGGGAGTCCTGCTCGCCGTAGGCCACCGACAGCGTCATCGCCGTGACGTCCAGACCGGAGTTGGTCGCCGCGGTGGCGGCGGGGGTCATCGCGAACAGCGCGGCTGCGGTCAGCGCCGTGCTGGCGAGTAGGTGTGAGGTACGCATAGTGCGAACCGGTCTACCGGACTCGCGCGCGGCCGCCGAGGTCTGCACTGCCGGGTCCGCCGGATCGCGTGACACCCGGTCGTGGATGTTCACTCTCCGTTGATGCGGAACACGTGTCCCGCGCGGGTCGCGAACTCACAGGGATTGCCGAAGAAGACCTCTTCGTTCACCGGACGGCCCTGCCAGTGTCCGCGCGCGGTGGCCTTCTTCGGGCTCTCGATGTGGTCGGTGCAGGCGGTCTCGGTGTCGCCGACCTTGCGCACGTCGCCACCGGCCCTGGCCAGGTCGGCGCAGGCGAGCCCCGGCGTGGGGTGCGTGCCCTCGTCCGGGTCGCAGGTCAGCGTGACCTCGTCCAGCGCGTTCGCGGTCTCGGCGTGCTCCAGGGTCAGCGTGAGCGAGCTCTGCGGCGGCGGGGTGAGCAGTCCGGGGACCAGCAGGCCGGTGGCGGCCAGCAGGGGCAGGAGGGTGGGGAGGGGCATGCCTTCGATGGTGCCGCGCCGGGGGTGGCGAAACGCCGCTTCCCCGGCGGGACCACCGGATCGTGCTTCGACTTCAGTCCACAGTGGACGCGTGGTCACCCAGGGTCGCGACCGCGTCCTTGATGGCCCGCTGAGCCACCGCGAACAGCCCAGCGCCCAGGGAGATCCGGGCCACGCCGAGCGCGGCCAGCTCCGGCACGGACGGGCCGTCGAAGTAGTAGTGCACGTTCACCGGGCCGGGCACCGCCGAGGTGAACTCCTTGATCTGCGCGGGATCCCGCAGGCCGATCGGGTACACGCAGTCCGCGCCCGCGGCCAGGTAGGCCCGGCCGCGTTCGATCCCCTCGGCCAGTTTGTCCTGCGGGGCAACGGAATCCCGGATGAAGCAGTCGATCCGCGCGTTCAGCACGAACGGCCGGTCGGCGGACTTGACCGCGGTCAGCCACTCCACCTGCTCGGCCAGCGGCCTGAGCCCGCCGCGGTGGTCGCCGTCCTCCAGGTTGCAGCCGACCGCGCCCGCCTCGAACAGCGCCGAGGTGAACTCCGCGGCGGAGAGGCCGTAGCCCGCCTCCAGGTCCGCGGTCACCGGCGCGGTGGTGGCAGCCGCGATCGCGGCCACCCCGGCGAAGGCGACCGCGGGCGGCATCGAGTTGTCATCCGGGTAGCCGGCGGCCGCGGCCACCGCGTAGCTCGAGGTGGCGACCACCGGGAAACCCAGGCCCTCGACCAGCCGCGCGGTGGCCGCGTCCCAGGAGTTGGCCAGCACCAGCGGTTTCCCCGGCACGTGCAGCGACTTCAGCAGCGCGGCCTGCGCGGTGAGGTCACGCATGCGGGCGCTCCACCTTGAACGGCAGCTCCTGGGTCACGTTGAGCATGTTCCAGGCGTTGATCACCACGATCGCGTACACCACCTTGGCCAGGGTCTCCTCGCCGAAGACCCGCAGTGCCTCGGCGTAGACCTCCTGGGGCACCCCGGCGTGGTTGTTGATGCCGGTGACCGCCTCGGTCAGCGCCAGCGCGGCCCGCTCGGCCTCGGTGAACACGCCGGCGGCCTCCCGCCAGGCGGCCACCAGGCCGAGTCGCTGCTGGGTCTCGCCCATCGCGGCCGCGTCCCTGATGTGCATGTCCAGGCAGAAGGCGCAGCCGTTGAGCTGCGAGGCGCGGATCTTGATCAGCTCGCCGATGGTCTTGTCCAGGCCGGAGTCGGCCACGGCCTGGTTGAAGGCCAGCATGGCCTTGTAGCCATCCGGCCAGGACTTCCCGAAGAGTGCTCTGTTGTTGCTCACGAGACCAGCCTAAGTGGAACTGGTCCACAAAACTGGACCAGTGAACGGCAAGTAATCTGGACCAGTGGCCGAGCTCCATCTGGACCTGGAACCCGGGCTGACCCGGCACATCGCCATCGGCCGGGCGCTGCGCGCGGCGATCAGGGACGGCAGGCTGCGCCCCGGCGACCCGCTGCCCTCCACCAGGGTGCTGGCCGCCCAGCTCGGCGTGGCCAGGGGCACCGTGGTGGAGGCGTACGCGCAGCTCACCGCCGAGGGCTGGCTGCGCAGCCGCCAGGGCGCGCCGACCGTGGTGGCCGCCGCCCCCGCCCTGGACCCGCCGACCGCGCACCGGCCCGCCGAGCAGGGCCCGCGCTGGGACTTCCGGCCAGGCGAGCCGGACACCTCGCTGTTCCCCGGCGCCGCCTGGCTGGCCGCGCTGCGCACGGTGCTGCGCAGCGCGCCCGCGGAGGTCTTCCGCTACGGCGACCAGCGCGGCCGGATCGAGCTGCGCACCGCGCTGGCCGGATACCTGGCCCGCGCGCGCAAGGTGCTCTGCCCGCCGGAGCGGATCGTGGTCTTCAGCGGCTTCTCCCCGGCGCTGCGGGTGCTGTGCGAGACCTTCCAGCAGCTCGGCATCGGCGAACTGCACATGGAGGAGCCCTGCCTGTACCGGCACCGGGACGTGGTGACCAAGACCGGCATGGGCATCCGGCCGACCCCGGTGGACGGCGAGGGCCTGACGGTGGGCGCGCTGACCGGCCGCGCCGCGCTGGTCACCCCCGCGCACCAGTACCCGCTGGGCTACACGCTGAGTCCGTTGCGGCGCAAGCAGATCGTGGACTGGGCCCGGCGGGTGGACGGGTACGTGGTGGAGGACGACTACGACGGCGAGTACCGGTTCGACCGGCAGCCGGTGGGCGCGCTGCACGAGCTGGACCCGTCCAGGGTGATCTACGGCGGCACCACCTCGAAGCTGCTCGCCCCCGGCATGCGGCTGGGCTGGCTGGCGCTGCCCGCCCGGCTGGTCGACCCGGTGGTGGACGTGCTGACCAACCAGACCGTGCCCGCGCTGGACCAGCTCGCGCTGGCCGAGCTGATCACCAGCGGCCGGTTCGACGCGCACATCCGGCGCACCCGCACCGCCTACCGCCGCCGCCGCGAACACCTGGTGACCACCCTGGCCGACCTGCCCGTCGGCGCGGGCCTGACCGGCATCTCCGCCGGTCTGCACGCGGTGCTGGAGCTGCCGGAAGGCCTTGACCTGGAACGGGAACTGGTCGCCAGGGGCGCCCGGCGCGGGATCGCGCTGGAGGGCCTGGAGCCGTACTGGCACGGCGAGCCGAGGCGAACGGGCCTGGTGCTGGCCTACAGCCGGGTCCCGGCCGCCCAGGCCCGCCGCTCGGTGGAAGCCCTCAACAAGCTCCTGCGCGGGAGCTAGACCTCGATCACCTGGCCGGACCGGCTGGACGCGTAGGCGGCCTCGATGATCTCCGCCGTGGTCACCCCGTCCAGCGCGCTCACCGGCGGCGGCGCGCCCTCGGTGAGCGCCTTCACGATGCCCGCGTAGTAGTGCTGGTACCCGCCGGGCTCGGTGCGCACCGGCTGGAAGTCGCCGACCGAGCCCACCCGGCCCCAGGCCTCCTCCGGCTCCTCGCCCCAGCCCGGACCGCCCGGGGTCGCGCCCTGTTTGAGCAGCTCCTCCTGCGGGTCCATGCCGTGCTTGACATACGCGCCTGCGTCGCCGAGCACCCGAAACCGCGGGCCCAGGTCGGCGGCCAGCGCGCTCATCCACAGCTGGGAGCGCACCCCGCCGTGGTGGGTGAGGGCGAGGAAGGCGTCGTCGTCGGCGACCGCGCCGGCCCGGCGCACGCCGATCTCGGCGTAGACCTGGACCGGCCGCCCGAACAGCGCCACCGCCTGGTCGATCAGGTGGCTGCCCAGGTCGTGCGTGATGCCGCCGGCGTCGGCCGGGTCGGCACTTTCCTTCCAGGCTTTCCAGTTGGTGCTGGGATCGGGCCGCCAGCGTTCGAACCGGGATTCGAAGCGGGTCGGATTTCCGATTGCTCCCTCAGCGAGAATTCGCCGCACGGTAAGGAAATCCCCGTCGTAGCGGCGGTTGTGGAACGGCGCGGCCAGCAGTCCGCGGCTCGCGGCCAGGTCGGCCAGCGCGGCGGCGTCGGCCGCGGTGGCCGAGAACGGCTTGTCCACCACCACCGGCAGCCCGTGCCGGAGCGCGGCCGAGGCGTTGGCGTAGTGCTCCCGGTTCGGTGTGGAAATGACCGCCAGGTCGAACTCGTCGTGGCGTACCAGCAGGTCATCCAGGCTGCGGATGATCTCGGTGTCCGGATAGCGCTCGCGCACCGCCTGCTGCCGCTGCGGGTTGCCGGTGACCACCGCGGCCAGCCGCAGGCCGGGGGTGCTGTCCAGGAAGGGGGCGTGGAAGGCCGAGCCACCCAGCCCGTAACCCACCAAAGCCGCGCGCACAGTCATGGGATCAGCCTAGGTCGTGTCCTAGGAGCCCACGCGTGCCCGCGCCCGCGCGCGCGGAAACACGGTCGGTGGTAGGGGCAGGTTTTCTTTCATGGGGGAGTTACCTCCCCTCTTTGGCCCCAGCCCTGGCTTTGCCCAAAATCCCGACCTAGCGTCATGGTTGTGACAGCAACTCTTGAATCCCCGGTGCAGCCCAGTGCGCCCAAGCCGATGTTCGACGGTGAACGCTCAGCTGCCTCCTACCTGGGCGTCAAGATCTTCGTCATCCTTCCCTTCCTCGCTCTCATCGCCGCGGTCCCGCTGGCCTGGGGCTGGGGCCTGAGCTGGCTGGACATCGGTCTGGCGCTCGGGTTCTACGCGATCAGCGGCCTCGGCGTCACGGTCGGCTTCCACCGGCTGTTCACCCACGGTTCCTTCCGGGCCAACAAGCCGCTGCGGGTGGCGCTCGCGGTCGCGGGCACCATGGCCGTGCAGGGCTCGCCCACCGACTGGGTGGCCGACCACCGCCGCCACCACGCCTTCTCCGACAAGGAGGGCGACCCGCACTCGCCGTGGCTCTACGGTGACTCGCCGCTGGCCCTGGCCAAGGGCTTCTGGCACGCGCACATGGGCTGGATGTTCGAGCGGGAGAAGACCAACCTGGACCGGTTCGCGCCGGACCTGATGGCGGACAAGAGCATCCGCGCGGTCGACCGGCTGCTGGTGCCGATCACCACGGCCAGCTTCATCCTGCCCGGCATCCTCGGTGGCCTGATCACCTGGTCCTGGTGGGGCGCGCTGACCGCGCTGTTCTGGGCCGGGTTCGTCCGGGTGTCGTTCCTGCACCACGTGACCTGGTCGGTGAACTCGATCTGCCACATGATCGGCGACCGCCCGTTCAAGTCCAAGGACAAGGCGGCCAACTTCTGGCCGCTGGCGATCCTGAGCTTCGGCGAGTCCTGGCACAACCTGCACCACGCCGACCCGACCTGCGCTCGCCACGGCGTGCTGCGCGGTCAGCTCGACATCTCGGCCCGCACGATCTGGATCTTCGAGAAGCTGGGCTGGGCCACCCAGGTTCGCTGGCCCACCCCGCGCCGCCTGGCCCGGATCACCAAGGGTCAGGACGACTGAACCACAGCTCCACCGCCTCAGCTGGGCCGTCGGCTCCTTCGGGACCGGCGGCCCACGCTATGTGCCCGTCCGGCCGGATCAGCAGCGCCGCGGCCGGCGGGTTCCCGGTCTTGGCCGACACCACCGGCACGCCCTCGGCCCGGTACTCCTGCTCGCTCAGGTTGAGCAGCAGGCCCTTGCCGGGCCGGAGCAGCTCGGCCAGCCGGACCGGTTCGCCGTCGAGGGCCAGCGGCAGGTCGGCGAGGAAGGTGCCGGTCAGCGGGTGCGCGCCGGGCAGGTCGTAGGACAGCGTGGTGCTGGTGGTGATCGCGGCCAGCCGGTCGTTGACCTCAGGGATGTCCAGCAGGCCGTCCAGCAGCTCGCGCAGCGCGGTGACCTGCTCACCCGGCCTGGCCAGCGCGAACTGCGCCCTGGTGTTGGTCAGCACCCGTTCGGCGGCCGGCCTGCGCTCCCGCTCGTAGGTCTCGAGCAGGTCCGTCCGGCCGCGCAGGGCGGCGAGCAGTTTCCAGCCCAGGTTCATCGCGTCGCCGAAGCCCAGGTTGAGGCCCTGGCCGCCGAAAGGCGCGTGCACGTGCGCGGCATCGCCGGCCAGCAGCACCCGGCCGGCGCGGTAGGTCTCGGCGATCCGGCTGTTGTCCCGGAACCGGGACAGCCAGCGCGGGGAGTGCGCGCCGAGGTCGGTGCCGATCACCGCACGCAGGGCCGCCCGCAGCTCCTCCAGGGTCGGTTCGCCATGCTCGGGCCCCGGCTGGTCGAACAGCGTGGGCACCACCCGGTGCAGGCCGTCGCCGAGCGGGCCGATGAAGATCATGCCGGTGTCGGTGCGGGTCATGCCGGTCCGCGGTGGTTCCTCGGTGAGCACCACGTCGCCGAGCAGGCTGGCGGTCTCGCCGGTGCTGCCGGGGAAGCCGATCCCGGCCAGCTTGCGGACCGTGCTGCGGCCGCCGTCGCAGCCGACGAGGTAGTCCGCGGTCGCCGTGTATGTCCCTTGTGGACTGTCCACAGTGACCTGAACGCGGTCGGCGTCCTGGGCGAGCGCGGTCACCGTGTGGCCGCGGCGCAGGTCGGCGCCGAGCCGGGTGGCGTGCCGGGCGAGCAGGTGTTCGGTCTCGTGCTGCGCGATCCGCAGCACGTACGGGTGCGCGGTGGGCAGGCGGTCGTAGGTCAGCCAGGTTGGCAGGCCGCTGAAGTGGCCCGCGCCCCAGCGGTGCGCGTCGGAGGGCAGGTGGTCCAGCAGTCCGCGCTGGTCGAACAGGTCGAGGGTGCGGCCGCCGATGCCGAAGGCCTTCGAGAAGGTGCTGGGCTCGGCGAGCCGTTCGAGCAAGGTGACGGACGCGCCGCCCAGGCGCAGCTCGGCGGCCAGCAGCAGGCCGATCGGTCCGGCGCCGATGACGAGCACGTCGGAGTGGGATTTCGCGAAGTTCATGTAGTTCCCCAGAGGTGATCCCTCGGCCGGGCGCTCAGATGGCCGGGCCGGGTGCTGCGGATCAAGCTAGCCCGCCGGGGGAGCGGGCGACACCGATTTACCAACTAGGTTGTGCACAACTCAATTGTGCGCTACTGTTGCCGTCAGAACGACACGGAGCGAGGTGGAACGAGATGGCGAGACAGGATCCGCTGGCGCTGGACTCCCAGCTGTGCTTCTCGCTGTACGCCGCCTCGCGGGCGGTCACCGCGCTGTACCGGCCGATACTGGACGAACTGGGCCTGACCTATCCGCAGTACCTGGTGCTGCTGGTGCTCTGGGAACGCGGCCCGGTCTCGGTGAAGGAGCTGGGCGAGGAGTTGCACCTGGACTCCGGCACGCTCTCCCCGCTGCTCAAGCGGATGGAGGCGGCGGGCCTGCTCCAGCGGCGGCGCAGCGCCGAGGACGAGCGCAGCGTCCTGGTCGAACCGACCGGGAAGGGCAGCGACCTCCGGGCGAGGGCGCGCGAGATCCCGGCACGGCTGACCTGCGGCATGGGACTGCCCCTTGACGAGCTGACCGAGCTGCACACGCGGCTGCGGCGGCTGAACGACTCGATGACAGCAGTACGACAGAAAGAAGGCCAGTGATGAGCGTGCTCTACACCGCGGAAGCCACCGCGACCGGCAGCGGCCGGGGCGGCGAGATCGTCTCCTCTGACGGCGTGCTGGACGAGAGCCTCGCCGTGCCGAAGGAGCTCGGCGGCGCGGGCGGCGAAGGCACCAACCCGGAGCAGCTGTTCGCCGCGGGCTACGCCGCCTGCTTCAACGGCGCCCTGCAGCTGGTGGCCCGCAACAACAAGACCCCGGTCGACGGCTCCTCGGTCAACGCCAAGGTCGGCATCGGCCCGAACGGCAACGGCGGCTTCCAGCTGACCGTGGCCCTGGCGGTCACCGTGCCGGGGGTCGAAAGGGCAGTCGCGGAGGACCTCGTGGCCCAGGCGCACCAGGTCTGCCCCTACTCCAACGCCACCCGTGGCAACATCGACGTGCAGGTCACGGTCGTCTGACCAACCCGCACCCAGACCCACTCACCGCGACCCCCAGGCGGTGAGTGGGTCTTTTTTCACGGCTCGCCGATCACCGGCGGTGAGGCCGACCGGTTGTCGCCGAAGAGGTCCTCGGTCTCCAGCAGGTACGTGGGCCGCTCGTGCTCCTGGTCCTCCTCGCGAGGCGCACCGGCCGCCAGCGGCATGCCGTGCAGCGCCGCCGAGCCGGGACGAGCCGCGCCGCTCCCGGCCGGGCTCGCCCCCGGTCCACCGGCCCGCCCGACTCCGGCCGCCCCACCGGGCCTGCCCGCGCCCGGCGTACCCGACCCGCTCCCGCCCGGCCCGAAACCCCGGCCAACCCCGGCCGCCCCGAACCCAGCCCCGCTCCCGCCCGCCCCGGCGCTGGTCGCACCCGGCCCAGAGCTGGTCCCACCTGCTCCCAAGCCAGCCTCGCCACCGCCGAGCCCGGCCCCGCCACCAGCCCCGACGCCGGCCGGACCTCCTTGCGGCGCAACCCAACCGGCCGGATCAGTGCGGTCCCCACCCGGCACCACGGGGCCAGGACCGGTCCCGCCACCAGAGCCAGGACCGGTCCCGCCACCGGGGCCGTCAACACCCCGGCCGTACCCGCCGCCGGTCCGCCCGCCGCCGGGCCTGCCGCGACCACCGTCGCGCCCGCCGCCACCACCGGGCCGGACCACCGACACGTCACCGCCCGCCTCCTGCGGAGTGGTCCAGTTCGGCAACTTGGTGACGTTGTCGTTCTTGCGTTCGCCATACCCCGCGAGCACCAGCTGGTTGTCCGCGGTGCCCGCGCGGAACTGCTCGATCTGCCGGTCCAGGTCCGTGGTGTAGGGCTGGATCTTGTTCAGCAGGTTGTCCTGCGGAGGATCGGCAGGCACCGGCTTGAGCCGGTTCTTGCAGCCGTACCAGTCGATGGTCTGCTGGGCGACGGCCTTGGCGGTGCCCTCGGCCATGGTCCGGGCGGTGTCGGCGTAACCGGCCAGCGGACTGAGCTGCCGCCGCGCGGCCTCGGCCGCCTCACCCTGCCAGACCCCGTGCGAAGCCTTGATCACCTTCTCGATCCGGTCCCGGATGAGCTCGTAGTCGGTGGCCGCCTTGGCCCAGATCCGCTCGATGGGCACCAGCCCCGCCGACGGCGTCTTGGCCTCCTCGTGGAACCACTTGTAGATCTGGTCCCCGGAATGACCTTCCGGGCGCGGGGTGTCGGAGGTGATCAGTCCGGCCGCGGTCAGCCCGCCCGCGGTCACGCCCGCGGCGAGGAGCAGGAGTGGCAGCGGCATCAGCTTCCGCCCTTCAGCGTGGTGATGACCTGTTCGAGGATCTTGACCCCGCGCGGGCAGGGGTCGGCGAAGTCGGGGGGCTTGTCCGCACCGCTCTTCAGGTGGAGGCCAACCGGGACCAGGACGGTGTTGGACACCGCCACGTTGACCTGGCACTCGCCGGACTTCTGGTCATCATCGTCGGCGATCACCGCTGGGTAGCCGGAGACCTCCAGCGGCTGCCACACCGGGAAGATGTCCTTGCGGCCGTAGAGCTGGTCCAGGCCGCCGAGCTGGGTGTTGATGTTGAGGGAGAAGTTGATCCTGGCTGGGGTGTCGGTGGCGATCCAGCGGCAGGCCTTGCCGAGCGGGCTCTCCTCGGGCTTGCCCGCGACGGTGATGCCAAGTTGGGCGAGCTGAGGTTCGGTGAGCAGGCGGCAGGGATCGGGTACGAACCGCGAGGTGTCGAGCTCGGGCTGGGCCAGCGGCGGCGCGCCGTGCTGGCTCGCGCTGCCGGAGGTGGTGGCGGTGGTCGGAGCGCCTGCGACGGTGGCGCAACCGGTGAGCACCAGCCCTGCGCAGAGCCCGGCCGCGACGAGCCGGTGGAGACGGTTGGCGGTCACGTTCATCCCTTGCCCTCGACGGTGGACAGGTTGACGCCTTCGGTGGCCGCGTACTGCTTCTTCACCGCGATCAGCTTGTCCAGCACGCTTTGCACTGCCTCGCGGTATGCGACATTGGCAGATGAATGACTGCCTGGCAGTAGGTCGACGGTCCGCTCGATGATCTTTTTCATGCCATCGGGACTGAATGGATCTTGGCTGGGCGGGATCGCCATTTGCCGCGTCAACTTAGTGTCGTCGTCGATCTTCTTGATCGCTTCGCGAGCCTCGGTGAGGCCGCTGATCAGGCCATCTATCTGGCTGACTTCGACCAAGAACCGGCCGCCCCCGCCGAAGTCGATCGCTACCTTCGCATCACGTGAAACACCCACCGAATTTCCCCCGCTCCCCTGGCAAATTGCCTAAAGGAAGGGTAGTGGGGGGCTTGCGGGCAATGCTGGGGCTCCACTTCCGGTCACCCGAAAGCTGTAACGCATTCCTCTAGAGAAATCAAATCTTCCGCGGCGTGAATTCCACCGGGAGCTCATATATCCCGCGCATGATCGCGCTCGGCCACCAGCGCAGC
Source organism: Crossiella sp. SN42 (assembly GCF_023897065.1). GTDB lineage: Bacteria > Actinomycetota > Actinomycetes > Mycobacteriales > Pseudonocardiaceae > Crossiella. The sequence goes on along the minus strand of NZ_JAMHIV010000028.1, from coordinate 38,013 downwards.
TCCTCCACCGGCACCGCCAGGCGCAGGTCCGGCAGGTAGCGCAGCACCGTGCCGATCGCGACCTCGCCCAGCACCCTGGACATCGCCTGGCCGACGCACACGTGCGGGCCGTGGCCGAAGGCGATGTGGTGGCTGCCGCGGCGGTAGGGGTCGAACTCGGCCGGCGAGTCGAAGACCTCGGGGTCGTGGTTGGCGGACAGCAGGGAGACCAGCACGGGTTCGCCGGTCTGCACGAGCTGGCCGCCGATGGTGACCGGCTCGATGGCGAAGCGCCAGGTGGCGTTGCGCACCGGGCCCGCGTAGCGCAGCACCTCCTCGATGATCGGGCCGAGGGTGCTCGGGTCGGTGCGGGCCAGCTCGGCGTACTTGGGCTGGCGGAGCAGGGTGAGCAGGCCGTTGCCGATCAGGGCGACCGTGGTCTCGTGGCCGGAGATCATCAGCAGGAAGACCATCGAGCTGACCTCGTCGGCGCTGAGGATCTTCTTGTCCTGCAGGCCGACCAGCGCGGTCACCAGGTCGTCGGCCGGCTGCTCGCGTTTCAGCGCGACCAGGCCGTGCACGTAGCGCTCCAGCGAGTCGGTGACGCCCCAGACCTCGTCGATCGCGGCGACCTCGGAGGAGTCGATCACCGCGGCCCAGCGGTGGTAGTTGGCGCGGTCCTCCTGCGGCATGCCGAGCAGGTCGCAGATGATGGTCACCGGCAGCGGGTAGGCCAGCTCGGCGATCAGGTCCGCCTTGCCGTTGAGGGAGAACTCGCGCAGCGCCTGCTCGGTCAGCCTGCGGCAGCGTTCACGCAGCCGTTCCATCCGCTGGGCACTGAACAGCGCGCTGACCGCCTGGCGCTGGCGGGCGTGGTCCGGCGGGTCCGAGTTGAGCATGTTGCGGGCCAGGGTCGGGCGGTGGTCGAAGGGCAGGCCCATGCCGGAGCGCTGCCACACCACGTTCGCCTTGGCCGGGCTCTTGTGCAGCTTCGGGTGACCCAGCGCCTCCAGCGCGTCCTCGTACCGGGTCACCAGCCAGGCCCAGGCCCCGCCGGGCAGGTCGATCCGGTGCACCGGCGAGTGCTTGCGCAGCCAGTCATAGGCCGGGTACGGGTTGGCGTCGAACTCCGCGCCGTGCAGGCGCGGGCACACGCCGGGTTCCTCAGTGGCCACGTTCTCACCATGCCAGACCGGGGGGTGGTGAATCTCCCGCCGCTCGGTGGGCACCTGGCTCACCAGCGGATGAACCGGGTGTGATGTTGCTGTCACCGGCTGCTGAGAGGGCTCCACCACTCCCCGGACACTGACAGCCGTTCAGCCCAGCCGCAACCTCGCGACCCTGCCCTTCTCCCCGGCGGCCCAGCAGGACAGGTCCGGCGTGCAGTCCACGGTGTCGAAGCTGCCCGCGTCGAACTGCCGCCAGTGCCGCCCGCCGTCCAGGCTCAGGTCGCTGCCGGAGGGCCCGACCGCGAGCACGCCGGCCAGCGAGTGCGGCAGCCAGGTCGCGCCGGACCGGTAGCCGGCCGGGGCCTGCGGCGGCACCTGCCAGCCGCGGCCGCCGTCACCGGTGCGGGCCAGCGCGTCCTTGGCCGTGTTCGGGTTCTCGAAGTCGCCGCCGATGGCGATGCCGGTGCGGCGGTCGCGGAAGGCCAGCGCGAACACGCCCGCGGTGGGTTTGCTGGCCAGCGGGGTGTCGCTGACCGACCAGGTGCGGCCGCGGTCGCTGGTGTGGAAGACCCTGGCCTTGGCGCCGCCGCCGGTGGCGATCCAGGCGTCGCGGGGACCCGAGGTGACCAGGCACTGGCCGCTGGCGGCGAACCCGGCCTCACCGGGCAGCGCGTCCGGCATGCCCGCGCTGGGCAGCACGGTCCAGCTGCGGCCGCCGTCCTCGGTGGAGAGCACCCGGACCTTGCCGTCCACCGGGTCGCTCATGGCCAGGCCGTGCCGCCGGTCGAAGAAGCCGACGCAGTCGTAGAAGGCCTTGGGGTCGGTGTTGCGGAAGGACTCGGTCCAGCTCCGGCCGCCGTCGCTGGTCCGGTAGATCCGGGACTGCTCGCCCTCGCCGATGGTCAGCGCCACCGCGGTGCGCGCGTCGAAGGCCTCGATGTCGCGGAACTGGAGCTCGGCCGCGCCGGGCGGGCTCACGTCCTGCCAGCTGCGCCCGCCGTCCACGGTGCGCAGCACGGTGCCCTTGCTGCCACCCAGCCAGGCCACCTCCCGGCTCACCGCGGCCAGGCCGCGGAAGCGGGCGTCGGTGCCACTCGGCTGAAGTTCCCAATGAAGTTTCGTGGCCGAGGTCACCTCGGCGGTCGCCGCCACGGCGGGAACGGCGGCGGAGCAGGTCAGCACGGCCGCGACACACGGCCCGATCAGGGCGAACCACCTCATGACGGCGGAAACTACCCGCTCTACCGCGCCTGTGGCAGGGGTCCAGGCGATGCAAAGTCTTTGTCGCCGGTTCGCGCGATCGGCCTAGTCCAGCACGCCGTTGGCGGCTAGATTCCGGACAGACCCGGCACACCGGCCACCCCGGCCGAGGGTGGCGGGTCCGGGTAAAAGCGCTGGTGACAGCGTCAAGCGGAAAAAGCGTGGCGGCGACCGGAGGAACCAACCGGCAGTTTTAGCCACATAATCGGTCAGCTGTATTTCTTCGTGGTCTGCGGCTCGCCGGTCTGGGTTACTGATTAACAGACAACCCAGCAGAGTCCCGGCTCTATGCGCAGGAGTAGAAAAACATGACGACAGCCCTCGCGCCGACCGCTAATTGGCCCTTCGCCGATCTTCTGGCCGTGGCCGAGTCCGTCAATGCGAAGGTCGATCCGCCCGTGGTGGACGGCGTGGTCGGCCCGACCATCGTCCAGAACGGCCGGGAGCTGGTGAACTTCGCGAGCATCAACTTCCTCAACCTGCACCAGCGGCCCGATATCCGCGACTACTTCATCAATGCGTCGAAGGAACACGGGCTGACCACCGGTGGTTCCCGCATGACCCAGGGGATCAGCCGTCCGCACCTGGAGATGGAGCAGGCGGTCTGCCGGGTCACCGGCAAGGAACGCACCATTTCTTTCGCCACCGGGCTGCTCGCGAACTTCGGATTCCTCAATGCGATGACGAAGTATTTCGACTTCGGTGACGGCCTCAAGTGCGACAACACCGACTCCGTCATCGTCATGGACCGGCACGCGCACTGGAGCCTGCTCAAGGCGGCCGAGCACCTGGAGCACGGCAAGCGGTTGCACACCTTCCGGCACAACTCGCCGGAGGACCTGGAGAAGGTGCTCAAGCGCATCGACTCGCCCAAGGTCGTCGTGGTCATCGAGAGCGTGTACTCCGCTGACGGCAGCATCGCGCCGATGGGCCAGCTGATCGACATCTGCGAGAAGTACGGCGCGCTCAGCTTCGTCGACGACGCCAACGGCTTCATGCTCTACGGCACCGAGAACCGCCCGTTCCACGAGGAGTTCGCCGCGATGCGGCGGGCCACCTTCATCATGATGTCCTTCTCCAAGGCCATCGGCATCGAGGGCGGGGCGATCGCCGGACCGGCGGATGCCATCAACGCCTTCGAGATCACCTCGGGCACCTCGATGTTCACCGCGGCCATGCAGCCGCCCACCGCGGCCACCGTGGGCCACCTGATCAACATGCTGGACGCTGATCCGTCCATTGTGGACAACTACCTGGCCAGGGTGGAGCGCTTCCGCGCCCGGCTGACCGAGATCGGCGCGCCGCCGTTCGAGACGCCCAGCTACATCACCTCGGTGCTGGTCGGCAAGGACGAGACCGCGGACCTGGTGAAGGAGGCCTTCGTGGAGAAGGGCTTCCTCATCCCGATGTTCATGTTCCCCGCGGTCAAGCGCAACCAGGCGGTCATGCGCCTGATCATCAACAACGACCACACCGACGAGCAGCTGGAGTACTTCCTCAGCACGCTCGCCGAGCTGAAGGAAAAGTACAACTTCTGAGCAAGCTTTAGCGGTTGCCCGGCGTGGCGCGAAGCGACACGCCGGGCGCTTTTGCATGCGGTGGGGTTGCGTTTTCGCGTCACACGTTCGTGCCCCCGACACTCCGAAGCTTGCTTCGCGTGTGTCGGGGGCACGAACGTGTGACTCCAAGAGCGAAAACGCTCGCGCGCGGAGCGCGCCAATGTGTCAGTCCTCGTCGGACTGCTGCTGCTTGGCCATCTCCTTCTGCAGTTCCGCGATCGGGTCCTGGTCCGGGAAGACCAGCTTGTCCAGGCGGATCAGCTTGGCGAAGGGAGACAGCGGTTTGCTGTAGGCCCAGGCCACCCGCAGCCGGCAGCCCATCTTGATCTTCGCAGCCTCGTTGGACAGGCCGAAGTCGATCAGGGTGAAGCCGCCCTCGATGGCGTGCCGGATGATCTGGTGCCCCATGAACCGGTGCACCGGGGTGCTGCCGATCAGCTCGTAGTCGGCGCCGCTGTAGGTGGACTCCAGCAGGTGGCCGCGTTCGGTGAGCATGTCGAAGCAGGCCAGTTGGTCACCGTGCCAGGTGAGCAGCAGCACGCTCTCGTCAAGAGCGGGGACCTCGCGGAAGTACTCGCCGGGCAGCAGGATCTGGTCGGGGTCCTGGTACTTGTGGTACAGGTTCAGCCATAGGCGTTCCATGTCCGCGGCCAGCTTCGGGCTGGGCCGGCCGCGGTGGGTCTCGAACCGGAAACCGGCCGCCTCCACCCGGCGCGCGTCCCGCTTGGCGGTCTTGCGCGCCTTGGCCGGCAGGTCGGCCAGCCAGCCGTCCACATCGGTCCACGGCACGTCCAGCACCGCGTCCGGGAACTGGGCCACCCGGCGGAAACCGAGCCCGGCGAACCTGGGCGCGAACTCCGCCTCCGGGCCGGGTGACCAGAAGTCGCGCATCAGCAGGACCTTGGCGCCCAGCGCCTTGGCCTCCGCGGTCATCGCCTCGGCCAGCAGCGGCAGCGCCTCGTCGACCACGGTTTCGTCGCGGAAGAGGAAACCGCTGCCGAGGTTGGCCGGGGAACCGGCGATGAACAACGGGACTTTGATATTGCGCCACACCTGGTAACGCAGGAACGCGCCGAACGCGGCGGCCACCGGGTGGCCATCGCGTTCGACGGTGAAGAATCGGAGGTCCCCGTCGATCTCCATCCCGGTCAGCAAGTCAAGGTAAGCCGCGGACCGGGGTAGTTCCGGCAGAGTTAGTTTTGCCCATTCTGCCGGATCGACATCAATTTTCTTACTGGTTCGAACACGCAGCGTGCCCGTCTCAGCCGGCATAGCGGGCCTCGGTCTCGGCGAACAGCCGGGCCACGTTGACCTCCTCGCGCGCGTCCACCGCTTCCTCGATGTACCGCTTCTGGTCGAGCACGAAGGCCGCGTCCACGGTGACCCGGTACAGGGTGAGCCCCTCGGCCTGCTTGAAGAAGGCGAACTCCTCCTCCAGCGGGTCGATCAGCAGGTCGCCGGTGCGCTTGAGGAAGAGCAGAAGCTGCTGGTCATCGTCTTCCACGGCGGTCGCGGTGCCGCTGAACTGGACCCCGTCGGCCTCGTCAGAGGTGATCGTGGAGTTGTAGATCACCCCGGCCACCCTGGGGTCGCCGGCGATGGCCAGGCCGTGCCGGGAGTCGTTCTGGGAGGCGAAGTAGAGGTAGTTGGGCGCGGCGGGCGCGAAGGCCAGCGCGGCCGCCCACGGCCCGGCGGGGTCCACCGTGGCCAGCGTCACGTACCGGTTGTCCCGCAAAATCGAGATTGCCCGGTCCGTGGCTTCGGTGAATTCTTGACCCACAACCCCTCCTGGGAACTTCATGCGTGTTGATAAACCGCGCGGATTTCGCTTGAATGCTACTGGGTTCAACACCGGCGCGCCAGGATCCCGGTGTATGTGATCACAACGGGAAGGTTGTCATGACGGGTGTCTCCATTGATCGGGATGTGCTGGCCGGACTGGTGCCGCTGCTGCGGTGCCCGGCCTGCTCGAACGCGGCCCTGACGATGGCTTCTCGAGGCTTGGACTGCGATTCCTGTGGGCACAAAGCCCCATTTGTCGATGGTGTTCTCGATCTCGTCGCTAATTCTTCTGGTCCTATCTCTGCCGGTGACAAACCGTACGAGGGGCTCAACGCCAAGCTCTACGGCTGGCTGATGAGCAGCCCGACCCGGCAGCGGCTGGACTCCTGGCTGCTCGGCCTGGACGTCAAGCGCTACTACCGGGAGATGGCCGACCGCATCGCCGGTCTGCCGGACGGCCCGATCCTGGAGATCCCGGCAGGCAACGGCCCGCTGATCAAGCAGGCCGCCGGCTACCGCGACCGCGGTCCGTGGATCTTCGCCGACCTGTCCTGGCACCTGCTCAAGCAGCTGGCGGCCAAGCTGGAGGCGGTGGGCGCGAAGAAGCACCTGGTGATCCGGGCGGACGCGTGCGCTCTGCCGATCGCCGACGGCGCGATGGCCGGGGCGGTGTCGATGTTCGGCATCCACTGCTTCCACGACAAGCCCGCGGTCTTCGGCGAGCTGCGCCGGGTGGTCGCCGACGAGGGCCAGATCGCGGTCAGCACGCTGACCACCGACGGCCACAAGCTCTCGCAGTACTACCACCAGATGAGCCAGAAGGACGGCACCTTCGCCCCGGACAACTCCTGGGCCGAGATCTCCGGCGCCGCCCGCAGCCAGGGCCTTGAGCTGCACGGCACCACCGGGCTCGGTTCGGCCAGGGTGTTCACCGCCCGCCCGAAGGTGCACAGCTAGACCCTCCTCCCCGGTGGCCCCGCCCAGCCACCCAAGAGAAAAGAGGGGCGTTCCCGTCATCGCCCGACGGGAACGCCCCTTCTCTTGCTCAGCTAACCGCTACCACCCGGCCAACCGCTACGACGAGGCGTAGCGCTGGGCGGGAGCCGCCGCGTGCGCGATGTTGCCCAGCGCCGCCGCCTCTCCCATCCGGCTGCCGATCTCCCGGAACACCGCGGCCGACCGCAGGTAGTGGTCGACCCCTTCCTGGTGTCGCTGCAACCGCTCGTTGGCGGTGCCCAGGTAGAGCAGCACGTAGCCTTCCTTGCGCTTGTCACCGAGTCGCCTCGCCAGCACCAGCGCCTGGCGGAGCAGCCGGAGGGCGTGACCCTCCTGCGGCACCGAGGCGAGGTCCTGCCCACTGACCTGCTCCTCGGGGGAGGGGCGCAGTTCCCTGGCGGCGAACCGCCCGGAGACCGTGGTCGGCTTGGGCTGTTCGTAGACGCTGCTGATGCTGATCGCGGTGTGGATCAGCCAGTCCAGCAGCCGGTTCTCCGCGGCGAACCGGGCGACGGGGTCACTTTCCTCCCGCAGCCGGTCCTCGGCGAAGGCCCGCACCACCTCGTGACAGGTGTAGTTCTCCGAGTCGCCGATCGGGGTGATCAGCCCACTCACCGCGAGCTCGTTGAGCAGCGCGGTGGCTTCGGTGGAGGTGCACTCGGTGAGCACGCTGGTCATCTCCGCGCAGTACCGGCTCTCAGGAGAGAGGGCCAGCCTGCGCAACGCCAGCTGGGCGGCGGGTCGCAGCAACCGATACGCCACGGCGAGTGCCGCGTGCACCTGCACGCTGCCCCGCACGGTCGGTGCGATCCGCCTGCCCACCTCGAGCAGTCGCTTGCTCAGCTCGACGGCGGGCAGTTGGGGATGTGCGGCCAGCATGCCGCCGACCAACCGCAGTGCCAGGGGCAGTCGCCCGCACAGGCGGGCGAGGTGGCGAAGCTGCTCCTGCTGGGCGGTTGCCCGGTGCGGTCCCACGGCGCGGCCCAGCACGGCCATCGCCTCGTGTTCGGCCAGCGGTTCGACCTGCAGGCGCTGCACCGCGGTGAGTCCGGTCAGCGGCTGCCTGCTGGTGATCATCACCAGGCAGGTGGAGCTGACTGGGAGCAGTGGCTGGACCTGCGCTTCGCTGACCGCGTTGTCCAGCACGATCAGCGCCCGCCTGCCGTGCAGCAGCGAGCGGTAGAGGCGCGCCCGCGCCTCCAGCTCGGTGGGGATCCCGTCCCTCGGCACACCGAGTGCGCCGAGCAGCATCCCCATGGCGGCCCCCGGGTGCAGCGGACGATCGCTGTTGGCCCGGAGGTTGACGAAGAACTGACCACCAGGGAAGTCCCTGGTCAACTGCTTGGCCAAGGTGACGGCCAATGCGGTGGTGCCGACTCCGGTGGGTCCGGAGAGCACCACGGTCCTCGGCGCGGACGCGCGTGACGCCCTTGCCATGGCTCGCAGCCAGTCCAGATCGGCGCTGCGGCCGGTCAGCTCCTCGGTGATCTTCGGTAGTTCCAGGCTGCCGAACGCGGCACGTGTTACCCCAGAAGTGCCGTGCGCCGGCAGTACGGTCGGCCTGTCCCCATGACGGCTCAACCGGAAGCGTCCTGCCCTGGCGGCCCGCTCGAACTCCCTCAGCTCGTCGCCGGCCAACCGCAACGTCGCAGCCAGTGCCCCTACGGTGCGCTGTTGCGGTCCCCTCGCTCTCCCCCTCTCCAGATCACTGATCGTTCGTACGCTCAACCCCGAGCACATCGCCAGATCTTCCTGGGTCAGGCCGTTGGCTCGCCGGTGCCGCAGGAGCATTCCCCCGAAGTCTCCTGACGTTAAGCGAACCTCATCGGGTGTTGAATTTTGAACTGTTGACATCCTTCCTCCCGGTGCGCGCTGCGGCAATCGGGCTGACGGGCACCCCGAATTGGTCGACCACCGGGCCCCGGTGGTGATCGACCTGCCGCCCCATAGCCAGTCTGGACGCTGTGTCGCAACCCCCGCCAGTGCGTTGACAAAAGCTCAAATGAAGCTGCGCCGTCTCACCTGAACCACGTAATCATGAACCCTGTCCTGTGACACAGGGTGACTCGCGGGCGCTTGACCGGCCGTAGTGCAGGTCCTGAGCGATCTTGCCGGGTAGCGGTTGCGGCTGATCAAGGCGTGGGCAAACGCTGGCGGTCCGGAAGTGGTCAGCCCAGGTCGCCCGTTTGGGCGGACCGTTTGGCTGCACGATCGAGCTAACTCGGAAGATCGACCAGATCGGTGCGCGAGGCCAGGCCGAGCTTGCGGAGCACCTTGGCCACGTGCTGCTCGACCGTGCGCGGGGACAGGAAGAGCACCTCGGCGATCTCCCGGTTGGTCCGGCCGTGGGTCAGCAACCGGGCCACATCCCGCTCCCTCGGCGACAGCTCGGGCCCGTAGCCCCGCCTGCCCCGCCGGGCCTGCGCGGCGGGCGCGGGCGCGGTCAGGCCGTGTTCGCGCAGGTGGCGGCGGCAGCTGGCGGCATCCCGCGCCGCGCCCAGCCGGTCGAACACGGCGGCGGCCTCGGTCAGCTCCGCCACCGCGGGCTCCCCGGCGACCAGCCGCAGCCGGGCGGCCTCCTGCCGGGCCTGCGCGGCCAGGTAGGGGTTGGGCAGCTCGGCGTAGGCGGCCGCGGCGGCGTTGAGCGCCTCGGCTCCGGCGGCCAGCCTGCCGCGGGCGCCCAGCAGCAGGCCCTGCCCGGCCAGCGCGGCCGCGGCGGCCAGCGGCGCGGCCTTGCCCTCGGTCTCGGCGGTGAAGGTGGCCAGCAGTTCCGCGGCCGCCGGGAGCTGGCCGGTGTTGATCCTGGCCTGCAGAGCGACCGGCAGAAGTTCGGCGGCCCAGAGCCAGACACCTTTGCGGCGCACGATGGACAGGCCCAGCTCGGCGTGCGCCAGCGCGGCCTCGTGCTCGGCCCTGGACAGCTGCATCTGGGTGTAGGCGGCGGCCGCGACCATGATCACCGGGGTGAACGCGTCCTCCGGGGTGTCCAGCCCGGTGGCGCCCAGGTGCGCCTCGGCCTCCGGCCACTCGCCGCGGGCCACCGCGAGCTGGCCGAGCACCAGGGACAGCTCGGTGGCCACCGGGCGCAGGTCGCGGTAGTCCTCCAGCAGCCGGGCGCAGCGCTCGGCCAGGCCGTCCCAGCGGCCGGTGGAGAAGTCCAGCCTGGCCGCGGTGGCCCGGCCGACGCTGACGATGAACGGCAGGTTGACCTCGGTGGCCATCCGCAGGCCTGGGTCCAGCCAGGCGCGGGCCTCCCGGTAGTGGCCGGTGGTCGCGAAGGAGTCGCCGAGGTTGCAGTAGGCCCTGGTCAGATGCTGCTTCCCGGCCTCGGTGGCGGCCTGCCGGGGCAGCCGCTCCAGGTCCGGCCGGACCCCGGCGTCGCCGAGCAGGACCCGGGAGCCGAGCTGGTTGGCCAGCAGGTTGAGGGTGAGGTCCGGGTCCGGATCGGCCTCGATGACCTCCTGCACCCTGGCCATCCAGCGCAGGTTCTCCCCTACCGCCACCGTGCCGCGGAAGGGTTGGGCCAGCACAGACATCGCCTTGGCGCCCAGCGCGGAGCGCACGCCCACCTCCTCGATGGCCATCGCGATGTCCCGGCGCCCCTCCTCAAGGCCGCCGGCCTCGCGGACCAGCAGGAAACCCAGGTTCATCCGGGTGGCGCCGCGGGCGGCGGGGGACAGGCGCGGGTCGTCGAGCACCCGGCGCAGCACCGCGGTCACGTCCAGCTGCTCCACCCCGCGCACCGCGGCCGCGCCGAGCTTGCCCGCCAGCCGGTCCATGTCCGCGGTGGACAGCTCGGGCAGCTCGACCAGCTGCTGGTACAGCTCGGTGGCCAGCCCGGCCTCGCCCACCGCGGCGGCGTGGTCCGCGGCCGCCTCGCAGTGCCGCCGCCAGCCCGCCCGGTCGCCGGACTCCTTGCTGTGCCTGGCCAGCTGCACCCACGGCGTCGGCTCGGCGGTGGCCAGCTGGGCGGCCGCGCGGGCGTGCAGCTGCCGCCGGTCCGGGCCGGGAATGGTGTCGTAGACGGCCTCCTGGGCCAGCGCGTGCCGGAAGCCGTAGCGGCGGCCGGGCAGCTCGTGCAGCACCACCCCGGCCAGCGCCTGCACCAGCGCGGTGCCCACCTCGGCCGGGGTCATCCCGGCGACCACGGCCAGCAGGTCCTCCTCGGCGGGCACGCCGAGCACGGCGGCCGCGCGCACGATCCGGGCCGCCAGCGGGTCCAGCGCGGCCAGCCGTTCGGTGGTGGCCTCGCGCAGCAGCACCGGCACCCGCAGGTGGTCCAGCAGGCGGCGCGCGGTCGCGGTGCGCACCTCGCCGGCGGTGTCCCGCAGCGCGTGCAGCGCCTCCTCCACCACGAACGGGATGCCCGCGGTGCGCTCGTGCAGCCGGGCGGCGAACCCGGCCGCGGGCAGCGGGTTGCCAAGGATTGTGCTGGCCAGCTCGTGCACCCCGGCCACGTCCAGCGGGGCCAGCCGGAGCACCGCGGCGCTGACCCCGTGCGCGGGCCGGAACGCGCTGCCGAGCAGGGCGCCGCCCAGGTCCTCGCGGCGGTAGGTGACCACCAGGGACAGCTCCGGCGGCGGGCTGGCCACCAGGAACCGCAACAGGTCCCGGCTGCTGTCATCGCCCCAGTGCAGGTCCTCCAGCACCAGCAGGGTGGGCCCGGCCGCGATCAGCAGCTCGCGCACCGCGCGGAAGAGCCGGTGCCGCTCACCGGCGGGATCGCCCAGCGGCTCGGGCTGGGGCGGCAGCCGGTCCGCGATCTCCGGCAGCAGCGGCCGCAGCACCCCGGTGACCGGGTTGAGCCCGGCGCCGACCCGGTTGCCCAGCGCGCCGAGGGCCTCCAGCACCGGGCCGTACGGGAAGGGCTCGCGCAGCGGCTGGCAGTGTCCGAGCAGCACCGGGATCCGGCTGGTGGCCAGCAGTTCGCCGAGCAGCCGGGTCTTGCCGATGCCCGCCTCGCCCTCGACCAGCACCAGCGCGGGCGGCCTGGCCACCGCCTCGGCCAGGATGCCCAGCTCGCGGTGCCGGCCGACGAGCACCGGTGAGCTGGTGCGCAGGCCGTTGTCCCTCGCCATCGCATGCTCCCCAGGTGTGTGAACCAATGGCTATCTTCGCTGGTCCGGCGCGCTCGTGCGTCCCTCCGGTCGACGGGTTTTCAGTGAGTACCGGCCGAAGGAAACTGAAACGGCTGTGAAGCCATTGTTTCCGCTTACCCTGCGAATCGGTGGCCACCGACGATTTCCCTGCAATCGGAAGGCTGAGCACATGCGAAAGTCGACGGTCGTTGTCTGTCTGACCGCGGTGGCGTTGAGCGCCGCCGCGGGAATGGGAGCTCCGCCAGCGTTCGCCGAGGCCGAGGTGGTGGGCGCGTCGGCGCCGGTGCCGGGCAGCTACATCGTGGTGCTGAAGGACGGGGCCACCGCCTCCGACGCGCTGGCCACCCGTTACGGCGGGGTGCTGCAGGAGGCCTACACCGCCACCCTGCGCGGCTTCCACCTGCGGAACCTGACCGAGCGCCAGGCCAGGCGGCTGGCCGCGGACCCGGCGGTGCGCAAGGTCTACCAGGACGGCACCGCGCGGATCAGCCAGGACAACGCCACCTGGGGCCTGGACCGCTCCGACCAGCGGAACCTGCCGCTGGACCGCAAGTACAACCCGGCAGGCACCGGCGCGGGCGTGACCGCGTACGTCATCGACAGCGGCATCCGCAAGTCGCACAGCGAGTTCGGCGGCCGGGCCAGCATCGGCGCGGACTTCCTCAACGACGGCCAGAACGGCAACGACTGCCACGGCCACGGCACGCACGTGGCGGGCACCATCGCGGGCAAGACCTACGGCATCGCCAAGGAGGCCAAGGTCGTCGCACTGCGCGCGCTGGGCTGCGACGGCACCGCGCCGGACTCGGCCGCGGTCAGCGCGATGGAGTGGGTGACCAAGAACGGCGTGCGCCCCGGCGTGGTGAACATGAGCCTGGGCATGGACAACGTGGGCATGGGCGACGAGGCGCTCAAGGCCTCGGTCAAGGCCGGGTTCACCTACGTGGTGGCCGCTGGGAACAGCTCTGCCGACGCCTGCGGGACCAGCCCAGCCCGGGTGCCGGAGGCCATCACGGTCGGCGCCACCGGCCGCTCGGACAGCCGCGCGGGCTTCTCCAACTACGGCCGCTGCGTGGACATCTTCGCGCCGGGGGAGAGCATCACCTCGGCCTCGCACCGCTCGGACACCGGCACCGCGGGCATGAGCGGCACCTCGATGGCCAGCCCGCACGTGGCAGGCGGGGCGGCGCTGGTGCTGGGCGCGAACAAGAACGCCAGCCCGGCCGAGGTGACCAAGGCGCTGCTGGACAAGTCCACGCCGAACGTGGTGAAGAACCCGGGTTCCGGTTCGCCGAACAAGCTCATGTACGTGGGTAAGTGAAATTTCCCATGAACTGAAAAATCACTTCGGCTCGCCCGCCATTTATCTGGTGGGCGAGCCGAAGTGGCTCAGTTCCATTCCCAGCGCAGGCCGACAATTCCGGCCGGCACGTCCAGCGCGACCAGGTGCGCGGTGCGGAAGGCCCCGATCCACACGTCCTGCCGCCCCACCTCGGCAGACCACAGCCCGTGCCGATAGGTCTGGAAGCACCGGCTGGGCACCGCGTCCCGGTGGAACTCCACCTGCGCCACGTACTCCCGCACCGGCCGCCGGAACCGGTGCAGCCTGCTCGCCGAGGCCTGCCCAGCGGGCCAGACCACCTCGTACTCCAGCACCGCGGTGTCCCCGGTGCGCAGCATCCGGTCCAGGATCAGCTCGGTGACCACCAGCTGGCCGTCCGGCCCGACCCGGTTGCGGCCCAGGCGGCAGGACCGCCGGGGCGCCACCACCGGGGCCGCGCCCTCGCCGAGGTAGGTCACCGCGCACCGGTCCACCCCGTCCACCTCGGCCCTGATCACCGCGCGCACCGTGCTGGCCCCGTCCACCCCGTGCTCGTCCACGGTGTGCGTCTCCTGCAGGCTCAGGTAGGTCAGCTGCTCCTCGGTGGGCGCGCCGAGGGTCTCCAGCAGCCCGGTCAGCGTGGCCGCGTCCTCCCACAGGGTGTCCAGCGGCCGCACCGGGAAGCTGCGGCTCAGCCAGCGCCCGCGCGGCCGCCGCGGCCCGAGCAGGCCGAGCAGGGTCTGCCGGGGCAGCCCGAGCACCTCCTCCAGCACGCCGACCGCGGCCAGCGACTCCCGCCGCTCCGGCTGGCTGCGGCCGCGCCGCCAGTAGCTGAGGGTGGACAGGCTGACCCGGACCCCTCGCTGGGCCAGCCTGCGTTGCAGCGAGTCCAGACTCAGCCCGCTGCGCTCGATCGCGTCGTTCAGCGCGGCCGGGAAGTTCTCCAGCACGGTGGGGGCTTCACCGGCACGGGGGGCGGGCAGCGGGAACGAGCTCAGGCGCATGGCCGTCACTGTCCGGCCGTGCCGGAGCGCCGAACAATCCGGAACCCACTAGGTAGGGGGTACGCGACTATTGCGCGCTCGTGATCAGTGTCACCCGGACGGGTGGTAGTTGGGGCCGCTCGGCAGACTAGGTTCTTACTAACGAAGGTTAGCCTTCCCTTATCAGGCTGTTGACGAAGTGAGGACGCATGACCACGCGGCACGCCAGCACCGTGAGCCCGGTCGAGCTGCTGTCGGACTACCGCGCCGGATCGTCGTTCTTCTTCTCCTCCCCGCACGGCGTGCTGCTCGCCGAGGGAGTCGCGGCCACCGTGCCCAGCGTCGCCGCCCCAGGCGAGCTGGGCGCGCTGCCCGCCAGGGTGGCCGCGGCGCTCGCCGAGGCCGAGCCTGGCGCGCTGGTGGTCGGCGCGGTGCCCTTCGACCACAACGCGGCGGCCAGCCTGGTGGTGCCCGAGGGGGTGCGCCGGGCCGGGGCCTTCCCCGCCGAGCTCCGGCTGCCCGAGCTCAGCATGAACGTGCCGGAGTGGGAGATCACCCCGGTGCCCGAACCAGCGGCGTACGTGCGCTCGGTGCGCGCCGCGCTCACCCCGCTGCGTTCGGGCGAGCTGGACAAGGTGGTGCTGTCCCGCTCGCTGGAGCTGACCGCGCCCACCACGGTGGACCTCGGCCCGCTGCTGAACAACCTGATCCGCCGGGACCCGACCGGCTACACCTTCGCCGCCGACCTGCCCGGCCGCACCCTCATCGGCGCCAGCCCCGAGCTGCTGCTCACCCGCCGGGGCGCCAGCGTGGTCTCCAACCCCCTCGCCGGCTCCGCCGCGCGCAGCGCCGACCCGGAGGAGGACCGGCGCCGGGCCGAGGCCCTGCTGGTCTCGGCCAAGGACCGGCACGAGCACGCGGTGGTGGTGGACGCGGTGGCCGCCGGGCTGCGCCCGTACTGCCGGACCCTGGACGTGCCAGCCGCCCCGGAGCTGGTGCGCACCGCGACCATGTGGCACCTGTCCACCAGGGTCACCGGCGAGCTGGCGGACGAGCGGACCTCCGCGCTGGAGCTGGCCGCGGCGCTGCACCCGACCCCCGCGGTGTGCGGCACGCCGGTCGGCGCGGCCAGGGACAAGATTCATGCGCTGGAACCTTTCGACCGCGGCTTCTACACCGGCATGGTGGGCTGGTGCGACGGCAACGGCGACGGCGACTGGGTGGTCACCATCCGCTGTGCCGAGGCCGATGACCACTCGCTGCGGCTCTTCGCCGGGGCGGGCATCGTCGGGGACTCCAGCCCGGAGGCCGAACTGGCCGAGACCGCGGCGAAGTTCCGTACGCTGCTGCTGGCCATGGGCATCGAGCAGATCGCCTGAGCTGGAGGACCTGGGTGCACACCGAGGCGGTCCGCGACGCGCTCGCGGACGAGGAACTGGCGTACTGGCAGCTGCTGCCCGCGCGGCAGCAACCCAGCTGGACCGACCCGGCGCTGGCCGCGGCGCACCGCGCCGAGCTGGCCGCCCGGCCGGGCCTGGTGCACTGGGCCGAGGTGGACGGGCTGCACCGCTGGCTGGCCGAGGTGGCGGGCGGCAGCGCCAAGGTGGTGCAGGCCGGCGACTGCGCGGAGGACCCGGCGGAGTGCACGCCGGAACACATCGCGCGCAAGGTGGCCATGCTGGACGCGCTGGCCGGGGTGGTCGGCGGGGCCAGCGGGCTGCCGGTGGCGCGGGTGGGCCGGTTCGCCGGTCAGTTCGCTAAGCCGCGCTCCAAGCCCTCGGAACGCTGCGGCGACCTGGAGCTGCCGTCCTACCGCGGCCACCTGGTCAACGGCCCGGAAGCCGAGCTCGCCGCCCGCCGCCCGGACTCCGCCCGGCTGGTGTCCTGTTATGAGGCGGCCAGTGTCGCGGTGGGCGCGCTGCGCGGTGCGCGCAGGCCGTTCGGGCAGCCGGTGTGGACCTCGCACGAGGCGCTGGTGCTGGACTACGAGCTTCCGTTGCTGCGCAAGAACTCCGCCGGTCAGACCTTCCTGACCTCCACGCACTGGCCGTGGATCGGCGACCGGACCCGCCAGCCCGACGGCGCGCACGTGCGCCTGCTCGCCTCGGTGGCCAACCCGGTGGCCTGCAAGGTCGGCCCGACCACCCCGCGCGCGGACCTGCTCAAGCTGTGCGAGGTGCTGGACCCGCACCGCACCCCCGGCCGGTTGACCCTGATCGCCCGCTTCGGCGTGCGCCGGGCCCCCGAGCTGGCGCCGCTGGTGGCCGCGGTGCACGCGGCGGGCCACCCGGTGGTCTGGCTGAGCGATCCCATGCACGGCAACACGATCAGCGCCGCGGGCGGGGTCAAGACCCGGCGGCTGGCCGACCTGATCGCCGAGGTCAGCCAGTTCCTGCGGATCGTGCCCGAACAGGGCGGCGTCGCGGGCGGCCTGCACCTGGAGGCCACCCCCGACCCGGTCACCGAATGCCTGGGCGCGGGCGTGGAGGCCGACGACCTCGGCCGCTGCTACACCTCGCTGTGCGACCCCCGGCTGAACCAGCAGCAGGCCATCACCCTGGCCGCTGCCTGGCACTGACCAGCCCGGTCTCGTAGGCCAGCACGATCGCCTGGGCGCGGTCGCGCAGGGCGAGCTTGGCCAGGATGCGGTTGAGGTGGGTCTTCACGGTCTGCTCGGAGAGCACCAGCTCCACCGCGATCTCGGTGTTGGACAGGCCCCTGGCGACCAGGGTGAGCACCTCGGTCTCCCGGTTGGTCAGCACCGCCAGCCGTTCCGGGCGGGCCGCCGGTGCGGGGCGGCTGCGGACGAACTCGCTGATCAACCGGCGGGTCACGGCGGGCGCGAGCAGCGCGTCCCCGGCCGCGACCACCCGGATCGCGTTGACCAGCTCGGCGGCGGGCGCGTCCTTGAGCAGGAAGCCGCTGGCGCCGGCCCGCAGCGCCTCGAACACGTAGTCGTCCAGGTCGAAGGTGGTCAATACCAGCACCCGCAACGGGTTCTCGGTCTCACCGTCCGAAGTGGACTCTTCGCCGAGTAGCCGACGGGTGGTCTCCAGGCCGTCCAGGCGGGGCATCCGGATGTCCATCAGCACCACGTCCGGCCGCTGCCCGCGCGCGTCCAGCTCGGCGATGCCGGTCAGCGCCTCGATCCCGTCACCGGCGGTGCCCACCACCGTCATACCGTCCTGGGCGCCGAGCAGACCGGCGAAGCTCTCCCGCACCATCGCCTGGTCGTCGACCACGTAGACCCGGATCACGCCGCCCCCTCGGTGCTGTCCGCCAACGGAATCCTCGCCCGCACGGTATACCCGCCGTCCGGCCGCGGCCCGGCCTGGAGCTCGCCGCCGACGATGCCGATCCGCTCTCGCATCCCGGTGATCCCGTTGCCCGGCCCGGACTCCGCGCCCGCCCGTAGGCCAGGATCGTTGTCCACCACCAGTTCCAGCTCACCCGGCAGGTAACGCAGCGCCACCCGGACCGCCGCGCCGGGGGCGTGCCGCCTGGCGTTGCTCAGTGCCTCCTGGGTCACCCGGTACACCGCCAGTCCGGCCGCCGAGGGCACGGGCCGCGCCGTGCCCTCGACGGCCAGCGCCACCGCCACCCCGGACCGCTCCGCCTCGGCCACCAGCTCCGGCAGTTCGGCCAGGGTGGGCTGTGGCGCGAGCTCCGGCTCGGCGTCCTCGGCCCGCAGCACCCCCAACAGGCCGCGGGTCTCGGACAGCGCCTGCCGGGCCGCATCGCCAAGCTGGACCAGCTCTTCGCGCACCCGATCGTCCGAAATGGACAGTCGGTAGGGCGCGCTGTCGGTGCGCACCGCGATCATCGACAGGTGGTGCGCGATGATGTCGTGCAGTTCCCTGGCGATCCGGGCGCGCTCGGCCAGCACCGCGGTCTTGGCCTGCTCGTCGGCCATGTCCCTGCGCACCCAGGCCAGTTCGGAGGTGGCCGCGTCCTCCCGGCTGCGCGACACCCCGATCACCACCGCGACCACCGCGAACACCACGGCGAACGGCGAGTCCGGCACCCCGGACAGCGGCAGCGCGGCGGCCAGGTAGGTCAGCAGCACGGTCAGCACGCCGACGGTCGCCCGGTCCCGTTGCGGGGCGCGGGCCACCGCCGCGAAGACCGCGGGGATGAGGGCCAGCGCGCCGATCGACCACGGCCGCTCGATCGCGGGCACCCCCGGCAGGATCCTGGGGAACTCGACCAGCAGCGGCGCCACCGCCAGCGTGGCCAGCAGGCCCATCGCCAGCCGCCACGCGGTCACCGGCGACCGGTTGCTCAACAGCCAGGGCAGCAGGTGCGCCAGGGTGAGCAGCGCGCCGGCCACCGGGTTGAACGCGGTGAACCAGGTGACTCCGTTGGCCACGGCCAGCAACGCGAACAGCAGCACCGCGGTCTTGCGGCGCACCCACCGGGGACCCGGCAGCCAGGTCACCGGCGGTCCCCAGTCGGCGTCCCGCGCGGTGACCAGCGTCCGCCAGGTCGCCCGCAACCCGGTTCCGAGGTGTTTCAGCATGCCGCCGACGCTAGTCAGAGCCACGCCGCCGATCGTCACACGCTGGTACCGCATCCGGAGTCAAACCACGGGGTGACGACGAGACAAAAACGGCCCGGCCACTCTCGGTCACATGGATCCCACCCTCCGGCTGATCACCCGGTTGCTGGCCACCTCCGCGCTGTGCTGGCTGGCCTGCGCGGTCCTGGTGGCCGTCTTCGTCGACTTCGTCTACTTCGGACAGTTGGACCCGTTCCGGTCCACCTTCAGCGAGTTCATCTTCACCGAGCAGGGCGCCCGGCTGGTCGGGGTCAGCATGCTGGCCACCGCGTTCGGCTCGCTGGTCCTCGGCGGCGCGCTGATCAGCGCGGGCGTGCCCGGCGGGCGGCGGGCGGCCTGGCTGATCGCGGTGTGGGCGCTGGGCCTCGGCGTGGCCGCGGTGTTCCCGATGGAGCCGGTGCACGAACCGCTCACCCCTTACGGCGCGGTGCACCGCTACGCCGCGCTGACCGGGTTCATCACCCTGCCGCTGGCCGGTCTGCTGCTGGCCGCCCGGTTCCGCGGCCATCCGCAGTGGTCACCGCTGTGCCGGCCGCTGCGGGTGGTCTCGATGCTCGGCCTGGCCGGCGTGCTGGCCTTCCTGGCCACCTTCCTGCCGCTGGACCGGCCGATGTGGTTGCTCGGTGAACGTGGTTACAGCGGTGCGGCCGAACGGCTGTTGCTGGCCGCCCATGTGGTGCTGTTGCTCCTGCTGGCCTGGCGGGTCCGTCGGCACACAACGCAGCCGGAGATCACCCCGAAGCGGGAACCCGGACTCGTCCGTGTCGAACGCTGTTGATGTCCACAGTGGACACCTAGCGTGAGGGGATGCGCCGAACCGCCGCCCTGGCCGCCCTGCTCGCGGCCGTCGCCGCCGTCCCAGCCGCCGCCGCGGCCCCCGGCACCAAGCTGGAGTTCACCGCCACCCGCAAGCTGATCACCCTGCCCGCGGTGCCGTTGCCCGGCATCGCCTACGCGGTCCAGTCCGACCTGGCCAACACCGACGGCTCGGCCGCGGGCAAGCTGACCATCAGCTGCACCGTGGTCGGCCTGACCCCGGAACTGCACATCGAGGCCCAGTGCCTGCACATCTACCGCTTCCAGGACGCCGCGGAGATCCACAGCACCGCGCGGGTGACCAGGAAGCTGGCCAGCGAGGACAAGCACCAGCAGGTCATCGTCGGCGGCACCGGCCGCTTCCGCGGCGCGAAGGGCGAGGGCAGCATCGTCTTCGACACCGACAAGACGGTGAAGTACACGCTGGACTACGACCTCTAGGGCGATCAGGGCACCGTGATCGCGGCGACCATCAGGTGCCGCATGGTCGCGGTCACCTCGGCCGGGGGCAGCGGTCGCTCGGCCGCCTGCCACTCGCGCAGCAGCCCGGTCACCGCGCCCACCAGCGCGGTCGCGATCAGGTGGTAGTCCCGGACCGGGGCCTGCCCGCGCTGGGCCGCCCTGGTGGCCTCGCTCTCGATCAGCGTGCTCCACTCCGCCACCCAGCGCTGGTGCTGCCGCTCCATCGCCGGGCTCACCCCGACCGCCTCCACGTAGGCCAGCCGGGGGCGGCGCGGGTCGGCGGTGATGTCGGCCATGAACACCTCAAGCAGGGTGCCGATCCGCTCCGGCGCGTCCGCGCTGTCCGGCAGCGTGCGCAGGGCGCCGACCACGTGGTGCAGGGCGACCGCGTTGATGTCGTTGTGCAGGCTCAGCAGCAGGGCCTCCTTGTTCGCGAACTCCTCGTAGAAGTTCCGCGTGGAGACCCCGGCGTGCGTGCACAGCTGCTCGATGCGGGTGCCGTGGTAGCCGGCGGTGGTGAACAGCTCCAGCGCGGCCTCGACCAGCCGGGCCCGGCGGTCGGCCTTGCGCTGTTCGGGACGCATGCCGCGGTAGATGCGCGCGGTTGTCCCCGTCTCCTGGGCCATACCTCCAGCGTAGATCGTTCGGGGGGTGTGCACCGGTCAAGTGGTCATGACCATTGCCACATCTGGGCCGGACGGCCTAGCGTGTGAAAATCTCGATTACCACAGCGAGCGTCCCAAGGAGGTCGCCCGTGTCGCCGTCCCCCCGACTCCGACTGCTCGGCGCAGGTCTGCTGACCGCGTTAGCCCTGACCACCCTGCCCGGCACCGCCACCGCGGCCCCCGCCGCCGTCCCCCTGCCCTCCGCGGATCCCTTCTACCAGCCGCCGAACCCGCTGCCCGCTGGCAAGCCCGGCGACCTGCTGCGCTCCCGCCAGGTCAAGGTCACCGTGCTCGGCCTGGAGGTCCCGGTCTCGGCCTGGCAGATCCTCTACCGCTCCACCGCGGCCACCGGCGCGCCGATGGCGGTATCCGGCACGATCCTGGTGCCGCAGACCCCGTCCACCGGCAAGCCGCGTCCGCTGGTGAGCTACGCGGTCGGCGCGCACGGCCTGCACGAGACCTGTGCGCCCTCCTACAAGATGCGCACCGGCACCGAGAACGAGGTGGCCCTGATCGGCCAGTTCCTGCTCGCCGGGTTCGCCGTGGTGATCACCGACTACCAGGGCCTCGGCACGCCGGGACCGCACACCATGGCGGTCGGCCCGGCCGCCGGGCACGCCATGCTGGACGCGGTGCGGGCCGCGCAGAAGACGCCCGGACCGGAGCTCGGGGTCGGCCCGGTCGGCATCTACGGCTACTCCCAGGGCGGCCAGGCCGCCAGCCACGCCGGTGAGCTCCAGCCGACCTACGCGCCGGAGCTCCAGGTGGCCGGGGTGGTCGCCGGTGGCATCCCGCGCGACCTGCGCGAGCTGTTCCCGGTGATCGACGGCGGCCCGTTCTCTGCGCTGATGATCGGCGCGGTCTCCGGCCACATGGGCGCCTACCCGGACCTGCCGGAGGAGCTCATCAACGAGGCCGGGAAGAAGCTGATCGCCAAGCAGCGCACCGAGTGCATCGTCGGCACCATGCTGCTCACCGGCGCGTTCAAGCGGCTCAAGGATCTGACCACGGTGCCGGATGCGATCAAGGACCCGCGCTGGCAGGCCCGGCTGGCCGCGGACGTGCCGGGCAGCCGCAAGCCGACCGCGCCGGTGCTGCTCTTCCACGGCGACTTCGACGAGGTCATCCCGTTCAAGGTGGCCAAGCCGCTGCTGGCCGACTACTGCGCGCGGGGCGCGACCGTGGAGTGGCGGACCACGCACCTCACCGAGCACATCCTGGGCAACATCGCCGGGGTGCCGATGGCGGTGTCCTGGCTGAAGGCCCGGTTCGCCGGGGTGCCCGCCGCCACCTCCTGCTGAGCGACGACAGCGGGGCCGCCCGATCCGGACGGCCCCGCTGTGCTGCCAGGACTCAGTTCACCACGTCCGTGCGGGACCGGCGGACCAGCTCGGCCAGGTCGTTCATCACCTTGGTGAAGGACTGGTAGCTCATCGGCGCGGCCGCGAACCACGGCCCGACCTGGTCGGCCTGCACCGCGGGGTGCAGCTTCCAGGTGGCCACCTCGGCCATCTGCGTGGGCGTCAGCGCCTGGGCCTCCCGGTTGTCCACCAGCACCAGGTCGGCCGGGTATTCCCGGACCTGCTCCCAGCTGATCTTCTGGAAGTAGGCCTCGCCCTGGGCGGGCTCGTAGACGTCCAAGCCGAGGGACCGGAAGTACTTCAGGTCGCCGGACTCCTGCGGCCGCACCAGGTACAGGTCGTTCTTGGTCGCGCTGACCACCAGCACCTTCAGGCCCGGCTTGCTCTTGGCCGCCTCGCGCAGGTTGTTCTCCGCCTTGGCGAACTCGGCCTTGGCCGCGGCCACCGCGCCGCCCTTGACGTCCGCGCCCAGCGCGCTCGCCAGGGTCTCGAACCGGGCCAGCGCCTCGGGGATCGGCTTGCCGCCGATCTTGATGCCCGCGGTCGGCTTGACCTTGTCCTTGGCGGTGTCCGGGATGTACCAGAGCGTGTCGTCGTACATCGTGGTGATGGTCAGCTCCGGCCGCAGCGAGGCGAACTTCTCCAGGTTGAACTCGCCGTAGGTGGTGCCGACCGACTGGACCGCGCCGAGGTCCACGTTGCCGATCTGCGGGTCGGGGCGGCCGTCGGCGAGCTTCTGCGGGCCGAACACGCCGGTGACCTTGACGCCGAAGTCCCACAGCGTGCCGGCGGCCGCGGACTGGGCCACGATCCGGGTCGGCTTGGCGGGCAGGCTGATCTTCTCGCCGCGGTCGTCGGTGAACTCCCACGAGCCGCCGCCTGCCGGACCGGTGGCGGAGCAGGCGGCGAGCAGTCCGGCGGTGGCCAGCACGGCCCCGGCGCGGAGCAGTCGGCGGGTGGATCCCAGCATGTTCTTTCCTTTCAGCCGGCGTTGGCTCGGTTGGCCCTGGCCAGCAACCACAACAGGAACGGCGCCCCGATCACGCCGGTCACCACGCCGACCGGGAGCTCGGCCGGTAGCAGGGTCCGCGCGATCAGGTCGCTGATGAGCAGGAGCAGGGACCCGGCCAGCCCGGAGGCCAGCACGGGCGGGGTGGCCGACCGGCACAGCCGCAGCGCGAGCTGCGGGGAGACCAGCGCGACGAAGACGATCGGCCCGGCCGCCGCGGTGGCCACCGCGGCCAGCCCGACCGCGACCAGGCCGAGGGACAGCCTGGCCCGCTGCACCGGGATGCCGAGTCCGGTGGCGGTGTCGTCGTTGAACTGCAAGGCATCCAGCCAGCCGCGCAGCAGCAGGGTGAGCGGCAGCAGCACGACCACGGCCACTGCGATCCAGGTGACGTGGCCGAAGTTGCGGGCGTTGAGCGTGCCGGTGAGCCAGACCATCGCGCCCTGCGCGTCGTAGACACCCAGGCTCAGCAACAGATAACTCGTCGCGCCGGTGCACAGCGCCTGCACGCCGATGCCGACCAGCACGATCCGGTAGCCGGTGGTGCCGCGCTTCCAGGCGAGTGTGTACACCGCGAAGGCGGAGGCCAGCGAGCCGAGCAGGGCCAGCAGCGGCACGCCGAGCCCGCCGCCGAGGCCGAGCGCGGTGCCCGCGACCACCACCACGTTCGCGCCGCCGGTGATCCCGATCAGGTCCGGGCTGGCCAGCGGGTTGCGGGTGAGCGACTGGAACAGCGCGCCCGCCACGCCGAAGGCCAGGCCCACCAGCAGACCGACCAGCGCGCGCGGCAAGCGGAGCTCCTGCACCACCAGCAAAGTGGAGTAGTCGCCGATGCCGCCGAGCGCGGCCACCACCTCGTCCAGGCCGAGCTGGAACTCGCCGGTGGCCAGGCTGACGCAGAACATCAGCAGGGTCAGCGCGGCCAGCAACAGGGACACCGCGCTGACGCGGGCCCGGTTGCCCAGTCTCACCGGGGTCGTCGTCACGTGATCACAGCTCCGGGAGGCGCTGGCGGCGGACCAGCGCGATGAAGAAGGGCGCGCCGAGGAAGGCGACGATGATGCCGACCTGGAGCTCCTCCGGCCTGGCCAGCACCCGGCCGAGGATGTCCGCGCCCAGCAACAGGATCGGCGCGATCACCGCCGAGTAGGTCAGCACCCAGCGGTGGTCGGGCCCGGTGATGATCCGGGCCATGTGCGGCACCACCAGGCCGAGGAAGACCATCGGCCCGCAGGCGGCCGCGGCCGACCCGGCGAGCAGGGTGATCGCGATGACCGAGACCAGCCGGATCCGGCCGACGTTGCGGCCCAGCGCCCTGGCCACGTCCTCGCCGAGGGCCAGGCTGTTCAGCGCCGGGCTCACTGCGAGCGCGAGCACCGCGCCCACGATGAGGAACGGCAGCAGCTGGTAGAGCACGGCCGGGTCCTGGCCGTTGATCGCGCCGACCGCCCAGAACCGGTAGCGGTCCAGGGTGGCCGCGTCCAGCAGCAGCACCGCGGAGACCATCGAGTTGAGCATCGCCGAGACCGCGGCCCCGGCCAGCGCGAGCTTGGCCGGGCGGGCGCCGTCCCGGCCGAGGCTGCCCAGCCCGAAGACCACCACGGTGGCCACCAGCGCGCCGGCGAAGGCGAACCACACGTAGCCGTAGAAGGAGGCGATCCCGCCGAAGAGCGCGGACAGCGTCACGCCGAAGGCCGCGCCCGAGGTGACGCCGAGGATTCCGGGGTCCGCCAACGGGTTGCGGGTCACGCCCTGCATCAGCGCGCCGGCCAGGCCCAGCGCCGCGCCGACCGCGAGGCCGAAGCCGGTGCGCGGCATCCGCAGCCCGCGCACGATCGCCTCCGCCTCCGGGCTCTCCGGCCGGAACACCGCGGTGAACACCTCGCCGAAACCCAGGTCGGTGGTGCCCACCATGATGGACAGCACGCACACCAGCAGCAGCACACCGAGGGCGAGGAGCAACCCGAGTGGGCGCGACAGACCGGCCCCTGACGACCGACCGGTCGCCACGGGCTGCCGCTTTTCGACCGTGGTCACCCGGTGAGGATAGCCATGCCTAACTACCGCGACGCGTCCGAATCCGGCGGCGACGGCGCCCGGTTCACCCGGCGGATCGAGGACTTCACCTGCGGTCACTGCGAACGCACGGTCCGTGGCAACGGCTACACCAACCACTGCCCGCACTGCCTGTGGTCCCGGCACGTCGACGTCAACCCCGGTGACCGGGCCGCGACCTGCGGCGGACTGATGCCGCCGGTGGCCGCGGGCATCCACAAGGACGCCTATTTCGTGGTCCAGCGCTGCGAGAAGTGCGGCCACCAGCGGCGCAACAAGACCTCCCCGAGGGACAGCAGGGAGACGATCCTCACGTACTTCGGGCGGCCGATCCCGGGCTGAGCGCGGCGGTCGCGGTCCGCAGGCTGACCACGTCCGCGGCCAGGCTGTCGATCAGCAGCCGCTGCTCCTCGGTGCGCGGCTCCGGCGGTTCCGCGACCTCGGTGCTGTCGCTGAGCGCACGCACCAGCCAGTCCAGGGTGTCCCTGGTCAGCGCGACGTCCCCGCCGTGCAGGAGCAGCCCCGCGGTGCCGCTGCGCAGCCCGCGCAGCGCGTCGTCGGCCTGGGCCAGCGCGGCCCGGTTGGCCTCGGTGTCGTCCCGGCCCTTGAGCTGGCCGCCGAGCAGCTCGTGCAGCTGCGCCGAGGACCGCCGCTGCTGCCGGATCAGCCCGCGCACGTCGACCTCCGCCCGGCTGCGGCCCAGCTGGCCGGCGATCGAGGTCAGCCCGGCCCGCGCGCCCTCGATGGCCCGCCGCAACCGTTCCAGCGGAGCGGGGGTGCGCATGCCGGGCACCACCGCGAAGCCGAACAGCAGCCCGATGCCGACCGCGAGCAGGATCAGCAGCACGTACTCCACCAGCACCGGCACCGGGTCCAGGTGCCGGGTGGTGGCGTTCATGCCGACCAGCATCAACACCATGCAGCCGTTGAAGATGATCGGGTAGCGCTGCTGGAAACCGAACCCGACCAGCATGGTGACCAGCCCCAGCGGCATCAGCACCGCCTGCGGCAGCAGCCACAGCACCGCGGCCAGCGCGAGCGCGCCGAGCAGCGTGCCAGCCGCGCGCTGCCAGGCCTTGAGCGCGCTGGCCCGCCAGTCCGGCTGCATGATCATGAACACCGCCATCAGGAAGGACGGCATCAGCGGGTCGCCCGGCCGCTGCGCGGCGATGACCAGCGCGAGCAGCACCCCCAGCGCGCAGCGCAGCGCGTGCCGGAACTGCGCGGACTGCCAGGAGATCGCCTCGGCCAGCCGCTCGCCCGGGTACTCCGCGCCGAGCCGGGAGTTCGCCGGGGTCCGGTCCCGCCCGGCCAGCGCGGCCCGCACCCGGTCCAGCCCGTCCCACAGCGTGTCCACCATCGCCGAGGTCGCCCCCGGCAGTTCAGCGGTGGTCTCGGGCCGCTCCGGCGCGGGCGGGTCTCCGCCGTCGACCACCACTCCGGCCAGCACGGCGGCCTCGGCCTTGGCCGCGTCCAGCACCGCTCGCAGCTCAGCTGCCACCGGCTCGGGCAGCTGCTCGGCCCGGTCGGTGAGCAGGAACAGCTTGGTGCGGTAGCGCAGCCCGCCGTCGAGCACCTGACCCAGCCAGGTGCGCTGCCGGTCACCGCGCCAGGCCCGGATCGCCGCGTCCGGCCCGCGCGGCCCGGCCTCGGTGAGTACCCCGGCCACCGCGGTCCTGGTCGGCTTGTCCGGATCACGCAGCCCGGCCAGCAGCCGCAGCAGGATCACCACCCCGGAGCCCAGTGCGGGCGCGGTCACCACCTGCCAGAGGCTGGCGGTGCCGGTGGTCTGGAAGGCGTAGCCGAACAGCGCGCCCATGCCCAGCCCGAGCCCGACGGTGATGAACCGGGGCCCGAACGTGGGCAGCAGCGCCACCGCGAACACGATCACGGTGAGCACCCCGATGGCCGCCACCACCGACACCTCGGCCAGCAGCCGCGGCCCGGCCACCACCAGCACCATCGCCGGGGCGAACACCGCGAGCAGCTTCAGGTCCGGCCACAGCGCGCCGCCGAAGGCCGCGATCAGGCAGAACATCGCCGACAGCGCGCCGAGCACCGCGGCAGGCCCGAGCCCGGCCAGGAAGCCGAGCCCGGCCACCCCGCCGATGACCACGACCATCATCACCGGCAACATCAGGGGCGAGGGACCGGACCGGGGTGCGCTGGTGCTCACCGGCCGATCATGCCGCACCAGCGACTACTCGACCGGCACCCAGCCCACCTGCACCAGCTGCGTCGTCTGGTGGTCCCGCCACAGCTGCGCCCGCCCCGGCGGCGAGGCGTAGGGCAGCAGCCCGGTGATCACGTCCGGGGTGTCCGGGTTGCCGTTGAGCAGCAGGGTCAGCGTGTCGTTGAAGTCCAGCGCGGACAGCAGCGGGTCGGTGCGGCGCAGGTAGCTGCCGGCCAGCACCAGGTGGAAGCCGATCCGTCGCGCGTCCGGCAGCAGGTCGGCCAGCACCTCCAGCACCCCGGCCTGCTGGGTGATCTCGTAGTCGTCGATCACCAGGTAGACCTCGGGCCCGTTGCCCCGGCCCTCGTCCCGCCGCTTGACCAGGGAGTCCCGGATCTCGCCGATCGGCACCGACATCTTGCTGGTCTGGGTCAGATAGGTGAGCAGCCACTCGTTGGGCACCGAACCGAACCAGTTGCGGCGCGGGTCGATGCCGGCGACCACGGCCTGCTCCGGGGTGGTCGCGGTGGTGAGGTTGTGCAGCAGCGCGCGCAGCACCGCGGTCCGCCCGCTGCCGTAGTCGCCGAAGCACAGCAGGTGCTGCTTGAGCCCGAGCCCGAAGCCGTTGAGCTCGCCCTCGATCACGCCCAGCGGCCAGCGCTCGTTCTTGGGCACCTCGGTCAGCGGCACCTCGGCGGGCAGCGGCAGCAGCTGCTTGGGCCGCGTGCCGGTCCAGGCCTTGTCGATGGCCGCCACCGGGTCCGGCTGGTCCTGGAACCGCGGCAGCGCGGCCAGGAAGTGCTCGCCCTGGTAGGTCAGCCCGTGCCCGGCGCCCGGCAGCTCCTTGGCCTTGACCACATCCACCGCGGAGAAGTGCGGCGCGGACAGCCGCAGTTCCAGCCTGCTGCTGAAGGCATCCGCCAGCGGCAGCTCCAGCTCGCTCCAGCGGTTGATGCCCAGCAGCACGTGCACGTTCACCCCTGGCCCTCGGTTGACCAGGTCGTACACCGCGTCGTAGGCGTGCGGGTAGCGGCGCAGGCCGTACCAGCCGTGCACCAGCACCACCACCGCGCCGGGCTCGGCCGCGCCGGTGCCCTCCCGCCTGGCCCGTTCCCGCCGGTCGATCAGCGCGTTGAGCTCGTTGGCCGCGTGCCAGATGAGCGCGTAGTCCTGGTAGGCGGCGGCCACCCTGGTGTGCGGCAGGCCGCGCAGCGGCAGTAGCGACTCACCCGCGAAGTCCAGCACGTACAGCTGGAGGTGCGCGGGCGTGTTGGCCAGGGCCAGGCTGAGCGCGGCGTTGTGCAGCACCTCGGCCACCCCGGCCGCCGGATCGCCGACCACCAGCGCGTGACCGTCCCCTGTGGACAGTTCCAGCCGGTGCCGCTCCCGCCGTCGCTCCGCCGGCCGGTCCACCAGGCCGACGACGGGGGACAGCCGCGGCTCGCCGGGGATGTGCAGGCCCTGCTGCTCGTCGGTGGCCGTCGGCGGCAGCAGCACGTCCAGGGCCATCCGCTCGCGCAACGGCGGCAGCAGCAATGGTTCCGGGATGGCGGCCGGGCCGGTGAGCCCGGCCAGCGCCTCGGCCACCTGCTCGCCTGGCAGCGGCTGGCAGGTGATCGGGTCCTGGCCGGTGGCCCAGAGCACCAGGTCGCTGTCCCTGGTGTTGAGCTCGAAGCCGAAGTGCTTGTGCAGCCCGGAAGGCAGCTCGGTGACCTGGTCCAGCACCGCGATCAGGTGCACGCCCTGGTCCCGCCAGCCCGCCGCCTCGTCCCTGATCACCTCGGTCAGCCCTGGTGCCAGCCGGTCCAGCCTGCTGAACCGGTTGACCACCACGACCAGCGAGGTCATCGGGTCCAGCTCCGGGTCGTAGTGCCGGGCCCGCTCGTAGTCGTGCTGGGTGCGCATCTTGCGCTGCCGCAACAACTCCGCCCGCCGCCCGCTTTCCGCGCGCAAGGCGTCCACCACGTGCCGGGCCGCGTCCGCGCCGGTGAGCAGGTGCGCCAGCTGCGGCGCCCGCTCGAACTCCTCGAACACCGCGCCGTGGCCCGCGTCCAGCAGGAACAGGTTCAGCGTGTCCGGTGAGTGCGCCGTCACCAGGCCCAGCAGCAGCCGGCGCACCGCGGCGTCCCGGTTCGCCTCGCCGAAGCCGGTGACCAGCCCGTGCGCCCCGATCCCGCCCAGCGACGGCGGTTTCAGGTCCACCTCCACCGGCTGACCGTCCACAGTGGACCCAATCGCGACCCGCAGCCGCTGCCCGACCGGACGCACCGGCCAGCCCGTCTCCGTCACATCTCCCCCTACACCGTCCATGTCAGCTGCACCGTCTCCTCTCCCGCCCACCGCCGCGTGATCGCCCGCCCCGGCGGCAGCACCCTGGGCCGCACCCCGCTCACCGGGGTGACGTGCCGGTCGGCCCCGCTGAGCGAGAGCACGGTGGTGTCCTTGGGATCAAGCCCGCGGAGCACCGGATCCGTCTTCGCCGGGTACCGGCCCGCGATGATCAGGTGGAACCCGGTCTTGGCCGCGTCGGCCACCAGCGGCGCCAGCTGGTCCCGTTGCGCGGCCGCGAGGTAGTCGTAGTCGTCGATCACCAGGTACAGGTCCGGCCCGCGCCACTGCCCCGCGTGGTCCCGGCGCGTGGCCAGCGAGACGCTGATGTCCCGGACCGCCTCGTCGAACTGCATGACGTTGCGCACGTAGGAGATCAGCAGGCCCTCGCAGTCGGCGTTGAACCAGGTCCGCCCGTAGTCCACGCCGACCACCCTGGCCTCCTCCGGCGTGCGCAGCGCGACCAGCCCGCGGATGAAGGACCTGATCAGCGTGCTCTTGCCGCTTTCCGGATCGCCGAAGCACACCAGGTGCCGGTGGTGGAAGGTGAACGGCAGGCCGGAGCCCTCGGTCAGGCCGAGCTTGAAGTCCCGGTCGCCGCCGCCGAGGTCGGCGAAGTTCACCTTGTACGGCAAGGCTTTCAGCCGCTGCACCGGATGCGGCCAGGCCGCCGCGAGGTCCGGCGCCAGGTCCCGCGCCTGGTACCGGGGACCGGCCAGCATGAACAGCGTCCCGTCGCCGGTGCGGCCGTGCATCGACGCCAGCTCCGGCGGCCTGCCCGGCAGTGGGGAGCTGTCCGGATCGGCCAGCGGCAGTTCCAGCCGGTGCCGGAAAGCGCCGTGCAGCGCGGGTTCCAGGTCCGCCCACCGGTCCAGGCCGAGCAGCACGTGCACGCCGACGGCCTGGCCGCGCAGCACCAGCTGCCGCAACACCGCGGCCAGCCCGGGGTGCAGCTCGGCGTCCGGCCAGCCGTGCACCAGCACGAAGATCGCGGCAGGCTCCCCGGCCTCGGTGCGGTCGCTGAGGTCCGGCAGCCGGTGGTAGAGCCGCTCGCGGTGCTTGACCAGCCCGGCCAGCTCGTCCCTGGTCTTGTCCCGCAGGCTGTCGTCCGCGCCGCTGACCGCCACCCGCACGTGCGGCAGGCCGCCCGCCAGCTCGGGCAGCTTGCTGCCGTTGAGGTCGAGCAGGTAGAGCCGCGCCCGCGCCGGCGTCCGGTGCAGCGCGATGGACAGCGCGAAGCCGCTCAGCGCCCAGCCCGACCCGGTGCCGACCAGCAGCACCTGGCCCTGTTCCACCATGACCCGGAACGGCTCGCCCCGGTCCGCGCCCAGCAGTTCGCCGACCGGCAGCGCGATCGTCTCGCGCACCGCCCGCAGCCCGTGCTCCTCGGTCTGCTGGAGCTCAACCAGGTTGGTGAAGTCGATCGTCTCGCGCGGCAGAAACGAACCCTCGGTCACCTTGGGCATGGTGGCCACCAGCGCCCGCACGTCCGGCGCGGCCGACGGGGTGAACCCGACCGGCTCCCGGCCGGGCACGCGCAGCTCGGCGGCGTGGTCGGAAACGGCCAGCTCGAAGCCGAAGTAGCCGTCCAGCGCCGCGGGCACATCGGCGAGCCGGTCCTCTGCCAGCAGCAGGTGCACGCCGTGGTCCCGCCAGGCCGCGCAGTGCCCGCGCAGCAGCTCGGTCAGCTCCGGTGTCTCCCGGTGCAGCAGGCTGAGCCGGTGCAGCACCAGCACCAGCGGCACGATCGGCGGCAGCTCCGGCTGGTAGTGCCGGGCCCGGTCGTAGTCGTGCAGGGTGCGCATGCCGTGCGTGCGCAACAGCCGCCTGCGCTGCGCCGAGGTCGCCGCCAGCGCCTCGATGAGCAGCGCGGCGCTCCGCGGCTCGCGCACCGCGTGCTGGGCCCGCTGGTAGTCCCGGAACAGCTCCGCCCGCTCGCCGTCGACCAGGCAGAGCTGCACGGTCTCCGGCGCGTGCGTGTCCAGCAGCCCGCACAGCACCGCGTGCAGCAGCTCGGTCCTGGCCCCGGCCGCGATGCCGGTCAGCAGGCCGTGCGCGCCGATCCCGCCCAGCGGCGGCGGTTTCAGGTCCACCTCGACCGGCTGACCGTCCACAGTGGACCCCACCGTCACCCGCAACCGCTGTGCCGCCGGTCGCGCCTGCCACTCCCGCACCCCGCGCCCCCCGTGCTCGCCGATCTTCGCCGCCCCCATCTTCGCGCACCGCCGGTGTCCGAAGGACCGCCCCCGCTTGGCGGAGCCCGCGTCGGCCGGTCCGCCGATGGTGCGGAACCGGCCGCGGCGTCAGACTGTCACCAGCATCCCCCGTATCCGCCATTCGGGGGCTGGTCGCCGGTCAGCCCTGGTGAAATGGCGGAGGTTCCCTTGTCATCGCAGCTCGACACCCGCGTCGACGTCGACTGGGTCCGCGCGACCCTGGACCGGGGCTGGGGCGCGGAGTGGTCCCGCCGCCCACTCAGCCCGCGCACCGACTGGCTGGGCCGCCCGACCGGCGACTCCTGGCTGGTGCACGCGAGCGGCCGGCCGCACGTGTTCACCATCCGGCTCGACCCGGCCGAGCGCGCGCCCGCCGCGCTGTTCCCGGTGCGGCAGAAGGTGCTGGCGCACTGCAGGCGACAGGGCGTGCCCGCGCCCGACCCGGTGCCGACCACCGACGGCGGCACCGTGACCTGGCGCGGGGACCTGGCCTGCGAGCTGACCCCGGCGCTCAAGGGCGCGGTGCCGCACCACTTCGGCCCGGACCAGATCGCCGCCGTGGTGCGGTCCGGCCTGCTGCTGCGCGCCAGCCTGGACCAGGTGCCCGAACCGGTGGTCAGCGCGCTGGCCGCGGTCCCCGCCCCGCCGCCGCCCTGCTGGCGCGCCGCGGTCGAGGCGGCCAGGACCGAGCTGCTGCCGCTGGCCGGGCGCCGCACCGACGACTGGAGCCAGGCCTGCGCGGCGATGCTGCGCGGGGTGCTGGCCGCCGAGCCGCTGATGGACGCGCTGCGGCCGCGCACGGCGCGGGCGGTGGTGCACGGCAGCCTGTGCGGCAAGCAGTTCGTGCTCTCCGGCGGCCGGGACCCGCAGGTGCTCGGCCTGCTGGACTTCGGCGCGCTGCACGTGGGCGACCCGCTGCTGGACCTGGCCGCGCTGGCCGACACCGCGGCCAGGGTCCGGGCCGGCGAGACCGCCCAGCGCCGCGCCCTGGCCTCGTTCCAGGACCTCGCGGCCCGCGGCTACCTGCTCGCCGACGGCCAGGAACAGCTGCTGATGCCGTTGCTGCTGACCAGAACCGTGCCGCCGCTGGTGGAGCTGGTCCGCGCGGTCCTGCTGGCGGGCCGCCGGGGGCCGGGCCTGATCGAGCGGTTCGACCGCTACGACCCGATGCACAAGGCGCACGTGCACCGGCTGCTCACCGGACCGGCCTGGTGAGGCCTCAGACCTTGGTCAGCACGACGACCGGGATCTGCCGGGTGGTCCTGGTCTGGTACTGGTCATAGTCCGGCCAGGCCGCGGTCATCACCGGCCACAGCCTGGCCCGCTCGGCCTCGTCGGCGGTGCGCGCCCGCGCGGTGAACCGGTCCCCGGCCACCTGCACCTGGACCTCCGGCCGCTCCCGCAGGTTCAGGTACCAGGCCGGGTGCGTCGGCGCGCCGCCCTGGGAGGCCACCACCACGTAGTCCTCGCCGACCCGCTGGTAGATCAGCGCGGTCCGCCTCGGCTCCCCGCTGCGGCGGCCGGTGGTGGTCAGCAGCAGCGTGGTGGTGCCGTTCCACTCGTGGCCCTCGGCGCCGTCGGTGGCGACGTAGCGGTCGATGTGCTCCCTGACCCAGTCCCTCGGGCTGTCGATCGGCGTAGCGCTCACCCTCGGCTCCTCACTCCGGTTCCTCCAGCGTCAACGCCGGTGCGCGCGCGGAAAGTCCGCGCAGCAGGAACTCCACCACCGACTCCAGGTAGTGATCTTCCTGCGGCGCCCGCCTGGCTACCACGCGCCAGTACACCGGGGCCGCCAGCAGGTCCAGCGCCAGCTCCAGTTCGGTGTCCGGCGGCAGCTCACCGCGCTCGATCGCCCGGCGCAGCACGATCGCGCCCCTGGCCCGCCGGGGCTCACCGACCAGCTCGGCCATCGCCGTGGCCAGTTCAGGGCTGCGGCCCGACTCGGCGATCAGGTCCGGCAGGATCCGGGCCACCCTCGGGTGGGTCAGCCAGTCCCGGACCGCGGCCAGCACGACCAGCAGGTCACCGCGCAGTGAACCGGTGTCCGGGACCGGGGCCATCGGCACGCTGAGCCCGGCCATCGCGGCCAGCACCATGTCCTGCTTGGCAGGCCAGCGCCGGTACAGCGCGCTCTTGCCCACCCCGGCCCGCTTGGCCACCGCCTCCATGGACAGCCTGCCGTAGCCGGACTCGGCCAGTTCCTCCAGCACCGCCTCGGTGATCGCGGCGGTGACCTGCGGCTGGAGCACGGCGGCTCCGGTGGGCGTGCGTCGGGCGGACATGGGCGGAACGGTACCGTCCCATCCTGTGTTAGCGTCGGGACGGTACCGTTCCGTCCAATTGAAGGAGCAGGCATGCGGACCCCCCGACAGGTCTTCGAGCACGCGCTGGAGCTGTTGCTGGCCAAGGACATGGACGGCTTCGCCGGCCTGTGGGCCGAGCAGGGCGTGCTGGAGTTCCCCTTCGCCGCACCCGGCGCGCCGACCCGGCTGGCCGGGCGGGCCGCGGTGCACGAGTACGTCCGGGACTACCCGTCGATCCTGGACATCCGGTCGTTCCCGGCGGTCCGGGTGCACGAGACCGCCGACCCCGAGGTGCTGGTGGCCGAGTTCGAGGCCGAGGGCGTGGTGGTGCGTTCCGGCCGGCCCTACCGGCTGCGCTACGCCGCCGTGCTCACCATCAGGGACGGCGAGATCCACACCTACCGCGACTACTGGAGCCCGGCCGCGGTGGCCGAGCTGCTCGACGGCGCGGTGAGCCTGCCGGCGGTCTCGCGTGACTGAGCCGATCCTGGTCACCGGAGCCACCGGGACCACCGGCAGCAGGCTGGTTCAGCGGCTGACCGCGGCCGGTCACCCGGTGCGCGCGGCCAGCCGGAAACCCAGCGCCGCCAAGGAGATCCGCTTCGACTGGGGCGACCCGGGCACGCACCTGGCCGCCGTCGCGGGGGTGCGCCGGATGTACCTGGTCGCGCCGGTCGGGCAGGCCGATCCGCTGCCCCAGGTCGAGGCGTTCCTGGCCACCGCGCTGGCCGCCGGGCTGCGCAGGGTGGTGCTGCTCAGCTCCTCCGCGGTGCCCGAGGGCGCGCCGGTGCTGGGGGAGCTGCACGCGCTGGTCCGCCGCGAATGTCCAGAGTGGACAGTGCTGCGGCCGTCCTGGTTCATGCAGAACTTCCTCGGTGATCACCCGCTTGCCGTGGCACTGCGCGAAACGGGTGAACTGGTCACGGCCACCGGCAACGGACGGGTCGGCTTCGTGGACGCCGGCGACATCGCCGCGGTGGCCGAGCGCGCACTGCTCGCCGACACCCCGCTGAACGAGGAACTGGTGATCACCGGGCCTGCCGCGCTGAGCTACGCCGACGCGGCCGCGATCCTGACCGCGCTGGGTGTGCCGGCCAGGCACCGCCCGGTGTCGGTGACCGAGCTCACCCAGCGTCACATCGCCGCTGGTTACCCGCCGGATTTCGCCGCCCTGCTGGCCGGGCTGGACGAGGGCATCCGGCAGGGCGCGGAGGACCGGGTCACCGACACCGTGCTACGGCTGACCGGGCGGCCGCCCTGCTCCCTTCGCGCGGCCCTGCTGGGCGCGATGGCGGGACCGATGCCGACAATCGGGTGACGCGGTGTGGCAAATTGCTTGCTTAGGGTAATAGTTGCCGGGTGACAAGCCAGCCGATCAGGCACAGACCGTAGCTAGCCGACTTCGGGCTGGCGTCGGTAGGCTTCCCTGTCGCCGTGCCTTGCACTCCCGGCGTGCTCGTGGAACCCCGACCCTCCTCGCGCTCCCCAGGCAGACATGACAGTGCCACTTCCGGAAGACCTCCCGGCGCCGCGGCGCCCGGTCTCGGCCCACCAGGGCGGCTCCACGGCCGACAACCCTCGTGAGCGGGAGAAGCTCGCCCGGAAGTGGGCGTACCTGGTCAGCACCACCGCCTACATCCCGCTCTCGCACCCCGAGGTGGAGCAGCGGCTGCTGGCGCTGGTGGACATCCTGGTGAACGCGGTGCGCGCCGAACCGTTCGTCGCCTCGGCGGCCGGGCAGGTGGGCGCGGAGCTGGTGCGGCTCAACTGCGTCGGCCCGGAGAGCCTGGAACGCAGCGTGGACGTGCTGGGCCGGGCGCTGCTCAGCCTGCCCAGCCTGCGCCTGGTGAACAAGCTGACCGACCGCGTGGTGATGGTGCTGGCCGCGCTCACCTCCGGCTACCTGGAAGCCTTCCGCGCGTTCATCTTCCAGCAGCAGGAAGCGCTGAACCGGGCGCTGTTCAAGGCGGCCAACGACGCCGAGCGGCAGCGCAAGGACAGCGACGCCCGGCTGGAGGAGGTCTTCCGCTGCTCGGCCAGCGGCATCGCCATCACCGACCTGGACGGCGCCTTCCTCAAGACCAACGCCGCCGTGCACGAGCTGCTCGGCTACACCGCGGACGAGCTCACCGAGCTGACCCTGTTCGACCTGGTCGCCGAGGACGAGCGCAGGTCGCTGCGCAAGGCCTGCGAGGACCTGCGCGAGGGCCGGGTCGACCGGTTGCGGCAACAGCGGAAACGCATGCTGCACAAGGAAGACGAGCCGCTGTGGGCGCTGCTGAGCGTCTCCCTGCAACCGGGCAGCGACGGCGACCCCGGCAGGCTGGTCACGGTGATCGCGGACGACACCCAGGTCACCGCGCTGCAGGCCACGCTGAACCGGCAGTCGCTGCACGACATGGTGACCAGGCTGCCCAACCGGCAGTACTTCAGCACCGCCACCGAGACCATGCTCCGCCGCGCCGATCCCGAACACGGCGTCACCCTGTACCACCTCGACCTGGACGCCTTCGCCGCGGTGAACAACGGCTACGGCTGCGAGGTCGGCGACCGGCTGCTGCGGGTCGTCGCGGACCGGCTGTTCGCCATCTTCGAGGGTGAGGAGACCATCATCGCCCGGCTCGGCGGCGACGAGTTCGCGGTGCTGGTGCGCAACTCGCCGACCACTCCGCCGGTGCTGACCATGGTGCAGCGCATCGACCACGACCTGTCCGAGGCGGTCTACCTCAACGAGAGCACCGGCATCGCGGTCTCGGCCACCATCGGCGTGGTGGACCGCCCGCGGCCGACCATCGGCGCCACCGAGCTGATGCGCGCCGCCGACCTGACCCTGCGCCGCATCAAGCGCACCGGCCGCCGCCAGTGGGGCCTGTTCGACCAGCGCCAGGACACCGAGGACAGCGACGCCTTCCGCATCGCCGCGGCCATGGCAGGCGCCTGGGAGAACGGCGAGGTCCAGCTCCGGCACCGCCCGGTGGTCCGCCTGGCCGACCACGAGCTGCTCGGCATGGAAGGCTTGTTGTTCTGGCCAAGCCAGGAGTTCGGCCCCCAGGACCACGACCGCTGCCGCGACCTGGCCGAGTCGACGGGCCTGATCATCCCGCTCGGCGCCTGGCTGATGCTGGCCGCCGCCGAACGCAACCGCCGCCGGGTCCAGCGCTCCGGCCAGGAACAGCCGCTGCTGCTCAGCCTCACCCCAACCCAGGCCGTCGAGCCGGACCTGAGCTGCGTGGTCCACCGGGTGGTCACCGACACCGGCCTGCCGCCGGCACAACTACGCCTGGGCTTCCCGGTGCACACCCTGACCCAGCGCAT
Organism: Crossiella sp. SN42; assembly: GCF_023897065.1. GTDB lineage: Bacteria > Actinomycetota > Actinomycetes > Mycobacteriales > Pseudonocardiaceae > Crossiella. The sequence goes on along the minus strand of NZ_JAMHIV010000028.1, from coordinate 604 downwards.
GGCCGTCGACAACCTCACCGACCTGGCCGACACCGGCGTCCACATCACCCTGGACGACTTCGGCTCCACCACCGCCGAAATCGAACACCTGGAAGACCTCCCGATCAGCACGGTCCGGGTAGCCAAACCCCTGGTCGCCCGCCAAGCGGCCCAGCCCACCTCGCTGACCAGCAAAACCCTCCGCGAACTGGTCGCCACAGCGCGGTTGGCGGGCGCCACGGTCCTGGTCGACGGCGTGCACACCCAGGAACAGGCGGACTGGTGGCGCGCGGTCGGCGCCGAATCCGCCACCGGCGACCTGTTCACCGCGGACCCGGGCACCGACCCCACCGACTGACCACCCCCGCCAGCCCAGCGCCGCCCAGCGCCCCGCCCGTACTGCCCCACGCCCCGGCCCACCTCGCGCTGCCTGCCGCCTCGCCCGCCCCCCGCTCCTTCTCCGCCGTTCGGCCCTGCCCACCCCACCCGAAAACGTTTACGGTCAACCGGGCCGCCACCACCACCCCTTCGTTCGACGCGAAAGAAGGAGTCATGGAAGGCAGGATCACCCGCCGGACGCTCATCACCGGCCTCACCGCCGCCGCGGCCCTCGCACCCAGCACCG
>NZ_JAMHIV010000027.1 GCF_023897065.1 Crossiella sp. SN42 | reverse complement strand
GTGGCGACCGGGGGCCTTCTACTCCAGGCGGAGGTCAGGAGTCGCGCTTGCCCACCAGCGCCCAGGCGGCGGGCAGCACGCCCGCGGCCAGCGCGGTCTTGATCAAGTCGCCGACCAGGAACGGCAGCAGGCCCTTGACCAGGGCTTCGGTGACGGTGAAGTCGGCGGCGATCATCAGCCAGGGCACGCCGACGGCGTAGATCACCGCGTTGCCCAGCAGCATGGTGCCCGCGGTGCGCAGCGGGGTGCGGTCGCCGCCGCGCTGGGCGAGCGCGCCGACCAGGGCGCCGGCCAGCACGAAGCCCACGATGTAGCCGATGGTGGCCGAGCCCGCGCTGGTGTGCCACGGCACGCCTGCCAGGCCGGCGAGCAGGTAGACCAGCATGGACAGGCCGCCGCGCTGCCAGCCCAGGGTGGCGCCGACCAGCAGGGCGGCGAAGGTCTGGGCGGTCACCGGCACCGGGCTGCCCGGGATGGGCACCGCGATCTGGGCGGCCAGGCCGGTCAGCGCGGCGCCGCCGAGGACCAGCGCGATGTCGCGGACCAGGGCACCGGGCACCAGGTCGGCCAGGACCCGGCGCGGCGGGGAGACGGTGAGCACGGACACCCGTGACCTCCAGGAGACGTGGGATCTTTTGCCCGCCGACCCTAACCCGGCGTGCCCCGGCGCGAAATTGTCGAGTACCTACAAACTTCAGGCGACTTGTGGCGCTGTGACGTAGGTCGCTCCGGCTTGCGCTCTGACATCGGCTACAACCGGCGAGCCGGTGAACGCGGCCGAGACCTCGGCCGGGCCGCCAGCGGGATCAGCTCGATCGGCCTGCCCCGCCTGGCGGCCAGCACGGACACCAGCGCCGGCACGCTGAACGGCCGTGGAATGTCCACAGTGGACACGACCTGGGCGCAGCGCCGCCACAGCGCCTTTCGCGAGCGCCGCACGTCTCTCCCCTCGGCGTCAGCGAGTGCTCTCGCCGCCGCCCCGTTATCCCGCACCGCGGTGTTGCGCAAGGCGCCCAGTAGCTCCAGCTCCCTGGCGATCACCTTCCCCTGCTCGTCGTCGAAGAAGTAGGCCGGCGGCACCTGGAAGAACCCGGCGAGGGCCTCCAGGTGCCGCTTGGTCGGGTTGTCCCTGCGGCCGGTGCGCAGCTGCCACAGGTAGGTCGCGGAGAAGGTCTCGCCGGTGCTCTCCCGGCAGGCCTTGGCCACCTCCTCGTTGCTGTGCGGCTCGCCGTTGGGCCGGCGGATGACCTGGAACACGTGGTCGATCCGCTCGGCGAGCGAGCCGGTTTCCGGCCGGCTGTCCGTGGCGCCGACGCCGAGGGTGGTCAGGGGATATGTGGTGCTGGGCTGCCGCCGCGCGCGCGAGAAGGCCGCGCCCGCACCGGTCAAGGCCAGCGCGTGACCCGCTGACCTGCGCCATCGGCAACGCTGAGTGTCCACATCGGACGTTACTCCCCGGTTGGGTTATTTGACCTTCCCGAACGGGTGGCGGCGTCTGATGTGGCTACCAATCAACCACTCGCTGTCGATGAATGAACCGTGGGCGCGACCCAGGTGGCCGACAACCGGCCACCCGGGCTCACAGGGTCAGAAGGAAGGGGTGACGGCATGCACGCGAATCGTGCGTCCGGACTGCGGCGGGCTGGTGTCCGGATCGGTGTCGTCGGCGCGGCGGTCGCCGCGGTCATGAGTGCGGGCCTCACGCCCGCGTACGCGGATCTCGGCGATGCGGGCGTCGCCGAGCTCGGTTCGGTCACGGTGACGGGCGCCAGCCCGTCCAGCTCGGGCCCGATCATCCCGTGCCGGCTCGGCGAGCAGGCCTCCGCGAGCACGCCGGGCGTGAGCTACCCGGGCGTGCGGTTCGGCTCGGGCACCACCACCTGCAACCAGGACGCGGCGGGCAACGCCGACATCAAGGTCGCGGGCAACACCTTCGAGCTGAGCTTGTTCAACAAGGCCGAGTACGGCAGGCGGCTGATCAGGGTCCGCAGCTTCGAGGCCACCTGCAAGTCCACCGAGAACGGCACCAGCGCGGGCTGGAAGCTCGGCGGCTACAGCGGGTTCACGCTGCCCAGCCCGGTCCCGCAGAACCACGTGGTCACGGTGCCCGGCAAGACCGGCATGCCGCCGGTGGCCAAGATCGTGGTGAACAAGGTGGAGACGGATCAGGGCGCGATCGCGCTGACCGCGATGCACATCACGCTCGACCCGGACGACGGCTACGGCGCGATCGGCGGCACGATCACCGTGGGCGCCACCGCCTGCGCGCCGACCTGGCCGCCCCGCTAGTCAGGGGCTTGGGCCTGGAGTGCCGCCCCGGGTGGGAGCGGGGCGGCACTTCACTCACCAAAACCCTTATGCCACAGCAGGTTCACCGATCAGCTCGACCCCGGCCGCGCGCAGCTGGCTGAGCGCGATGTCCACCGTCGGCCGGGCCACCCCCGCGGTCAGCGACAACAGCACGGTGGTCTCCAGCCCGGCCGCCCTGGCATCCAGCGCGGTGGCCCGCACGCAGTGGTCGGTGGCGATGCCTGCCACGTCCACCCGGTCCACCCCGCGCTCGCGCAGCCAGTCCGCCAGCGACTCGCCCTCGGCCCCCGCGCCCTCGAAGCCGGAGTAGGCCGCGGCGTAGGCGCCCTTGGAGAACACCGCCCGCACCGGCGTGACGTCCAGCTCCGGGTGGAAGGACGCGCCCGCGGTGCCCGCCACGCAGTGCACCGGCCAGGAGTCCACGTAGTCCGGCGTCTCGCTGAAGTGCGGGCCGGGATCCACGTGGTAGTCCCTGGTGGCCACCACGAAGTCGTAGTCCTGCTCGCGCACGTGCCGGGAGATCGCCGCGGCCACCGCGGCGCCACCGGCCACCGCGAGCGAACCACCCTCACAGAAGTCGTTCTGCACGTCCACGATGATCAGCGCGTTGGCCATGTCGGGACCTCCTACGGCAGGAAGACGGTGGGGATCGCGGGCTCGCCCTGGGACAGCGCCAAGCCCTCCCACGGCACGCTGACCAGCGCCTGGCGCAGCCGTTCCCGGCCCTGTTCCAGGGTGGGCAGGCCCTCGACCCGCTGTCCAGCGCGCACCAGGGGGATCTGCAGCTCGACATCGCCGTCCTGGCGCTCCGGCTGCTCACCGGCCAAGCGGTAGATGACCTCCTCGGTCGCGGTGCCGGTCGGCTTGTGCCGCCGCAGCGCCGCCTTCCGCCCGCCCCTGGACTCCTTGTGCGAGCTGCGCTTGGCCACCGGCCTGCCCTCGACCTCGACCAGCTTGTAGACCATGCCCGCGGTCGGCGCGCCGGAGCCGGTGACCAGCGAGGTGCCCACCCCGTAGGCGTCCACCGGCTCGGCTCGCAGCGCCGCGATCGCGTACTCGTCCAGGTCGCCGGAGACCACGATCCGGGTGGCAGGCGCGCCCAGCTCGTCCAGCTGCGTCCGGGCTTGCCTGGCCAGCACGCCGAGGTCGCCGGAGTCGATGCGCACCGCGCCCAGCTCGCTGCCTGCCACCTCGACCGCGGTCTTGATGCCCTTGGTGATGTCGTAGGTGTCCACCAGCAGCGTGGTGTTCACCCCGAGCGCGGCCACCTGGGCGCGGAAGGCGTCTTCCTCCGAGTCGTGCAGCAGGGTGAAGGCGTGCGCGCAGGTGCCCGCGGTCGGGATGCCGTAGCGACGGCCCGCCTCCAGGTTGGAGGTGGCGGTGAACCCGGCCAGGAAGGCGCACCGGGCCGCGGCCACCGCGGCCTCCTCGTGCGTGCGCCGGGTGCCCATCTCGATCAGTCCGCGCCCGTTGGCCGCCGACACCATCCGCGCCGCGGCCGAGGCCACCGCGCAGTCGTGGTTGAGGATGGACAGCGCGAGCGTCTCCAGCAGCACGCCCTCGCCGAAGCTGGATGTGACAGTGAGCACAGGGGAGCCCGGGAAGTACAGCTCGCCCTCGGCGTAGCCGACGATGTCGCCGCTGAACCGGTAGTCGGCCAGCCAGCCAAGGGTGTCCTCGTCCACCACGCCGGAGGCCCGCAGGCGCTCGATCTCGGCGTCGGCGAAGCGGAACTTCTCGATCGCGTCGAGCAGTCGCCCGGTCCCCGCGACCACGCCATATCGCCGCCCGTTGGGCAGTCGCCTGGCGAAGAGCTCGAACACACAGTCGCGGTCGGCGGTGCCGTCACGCAGCGCGCCCGCGAGCATGGTGAGTTCGTAGTGGTCGGTGAGCAACGCGGTGCTCTCCGCACGATCTGCGGCCGTCATGTGATCACCGTAGTCCGCGTCCTCCCCTAACGGGGCTCCTTCGCTGCGCCGTTCCAGTGGCTCATGACACCATGGAGTCATGTCCACGCCCCTGGAGCTGGAGAGGACAGAGGTCGAGCCCACCAGCGACGAAGCAGTCGCCGCTGACCGGCCCTGGATGACCGTGGTCTGGAACGACCCGGTGAACCTGATGTCCTATGTGACCTATGTCTTCCAGAAGCTGTTCGGTTTCAGTCGCGACAAGGCGACCAAGCTGATGCTCGACGTGCATCACAAGGGGAAGGCGATCGTGTCCTCAGGGGACAAGGAGAAGTGCGAGGCCGACGTGGCGAAACTGCATGCCGCCGGGCTGTGGGCGACCATGCAGCGTGACACGTGATCGGCTGGCGCCGCGACGGCGGCCAACTCGTCGCCGAGCTGACCCAGCAGGAGGCCGCGGTGCTGCGCGGCATGGTCGGCCAGATCAAGGAGATGCTCGACGAGCGCGCTGACGAGGCGCCGCAGGACGAGCTGGCCCTGATCACCGGCATCCGCACCGGCCCGTCCACCCCGCCGGACAACCGGATCATGGCCCGCCTGCTGCCCGACTTCCACCGCGGCGACGAGGACGGCGACCTGCTGCCCGCCGACGCCGACTCGGCCGCCGCGCTGCGCTCGATCTACGAGCCGCAGCTGGTGGAGGCCAAGGTCGGGGTGGCCGAAGTGGTGCTGACCACCTGCCCGCGCGAGGGCGGGGTGGCCGCGTTGAGCGAGGAGCAGGCCGAGGCCTGGCTGTCCGCGATCAACGACGTCCGGCTGGCCCTGGGCACCGCGCTGGACATCAGCGACGACGAGAACCAGGAAGAACCGCTGGACGCCGATGACACCCGGTCCGCGCACATGGGCGTCTACCAGTGGCTGACCTGGGTGCAGGACACGCTGATCGCCACCCTCTCCGGCGACGACGAGGAATGATCCCGGGACCGCTCAACGCGCTCACCGACGTGCCCGGCCTGCTGGTCGGGCAGCACCACCGCCTGGACGAGGGCTGGGCCACCGGAACCACGGTGGTGCTGGCCCCGGACGGCGCGGTGGGCGCGGTCGACGTGCGCGGCGGCGGCCCCGGCACCCGCGAGACCGACCTGCTGGACCCCACGCACCTGGTGCAACGGGTCAACGCGGTGGTGCTCACCGGCGGCAGCGCCTACGGCCTGGCCGCCGCGGACGGCGTGATGCGCTGGCTGGACGAGCGGCACCAGGGCGTCCCGGTCGGCCCGGACCCGCACCAGGTGGTGCCGATCGTGCCTGCCGCGGTGCTGTTCGACCTGTGGCACAACGCCTGGGGCAACCGCCCGGACGCCGGGTTCGGCGCGCTGGCCTGCGCCGCCGCCACCGACGGCCCGGTCGCCCAGGGCACCGTCGGCGCGGGAGCGGGCGCGCAGGCGGGCTGGCTCAAGGGCGGCCTGGGCACCGCCAGCGCGGTCCTGCCCGACGGCACCACCCTGGGCGCCCTGGTCGCGGCCAACCCGCACGGCGACCCCCTCGCGCCCACCGGCCTGCCCTGGGCCGCCCACCTCGGTCTGCCCGGCGAGTTCCCGCTCCGAGTCCCTGACCAGCGCGAACTGGACCGGGTCAGCCGCGAGTTCCCGGCCAGCAGGCTCAACACCACCATCGGCGTGATCGCCACCGACGCCACCCTGAGCAAGGCCGAGTGCCACCGCCTGGCCGTGGTCGCGCACGACGGCCTGGCCCGCGCGGTCCGCCCGGCGCACTCGATGTTCGACGGCGACACCTTCTTCGCGCTGTCCACGGCCAAGCGGGAGCTGCCGGTCGCGGACGGGGTCTTCGGCGAGATCGGCCGGGCCGGGCGGCTGGACGAGCTGTGCACGGTCGCCGCGGACGTGGTGTCCAGGGCCATCACGCACGCGGTGCTGGCGGCCACCGGCCTCCCCGGCCTGCCCGCTTTCCGGGACCTGTTCCCCTCCGCCCTCCCGACTTCTGGACCCTCTCCCAAATCCTGAGAAGGGGTTCCCAGGGTCATTTAGGATGGTCGGCGTGCTGGTGATTCGACGTGACCTCGTGGACGCGATGGTCGACCACGCCCGCCGGGACCACCCGGACGAGGCGTGCGGGGTGATCGCCGGCCCAGCCGGGTCCGACCGGCCGGAACGCTTCATCGAGATGGTCAACGCCGAGCGCTCGCCCACGTTCTACCGGTTCGACTCCGGTGAGCAGCTGCGGGTCTGGCGGGCGATGGACGCCGCGGACGAGGAGCCGGTGGTCATCTACCACTCGCACACCGCGACCGAGGCCTACCCCTCGCGCACCGACGTCTCCTTCGCCGCCGAGCCGAACGCGCACTACGTGCTGGTCTCCACCCGCGATCCCGAGGTGCACGAGCTGCGCTCGTACCGGATCGTGGACGGGGTGGTGACCGAGGAACCCGTCGAGGTCGTCGAGTCCTACATGTTCGCCAACACCGGCAAGGACGACGTGCCGGACTCGCGCTGAGCCGCTCGCTCGCGTCCCCGTACCCCGGTTTTTGTGTCCACAGTGGACTGAAGGAGTGTCAGCAATGGCCGTCACCGTCTCGATTCCCACCATCCTGCGCACGCACACGGGTGGCGAGAAGTCCGTCGAGGCCCAGGGCGCGACCCTCGCGGAGGTCATCAACGACCTGGAGGGCAAGTTCGGCGGGCTCAAGACCAAGCTGGTCAAGGAAGGCGTCCTGCACCGGTTCGTCAACGTCTACGTCAACGACGAGGACGTGCGCTTCGCCGGTGGCCTGGAGGCCGCGGTCAAGGACGGCGACAACGTCACCATCCTGCCCGCCGTCGCCGGTGGCTAGGTACGACTCGCTGCTGGACGCCCTCGGCGACACCCCGCTGGTGGGGTTGCCGAGGCTGTCCCCAGCGGCGGAGGTGCGCCTGTGGGCGAAGCTGGAGGACCGCAACCCGACCGGCTCGATCAAGGACCGGCCCGCGCTGGCCATGATCGAGGCGGCCGAGCGGGACGGCCTGCTCACCCCCGGCGCGACGATCCTGGAGCCGACCTCCGGCAACACCGGCATCTCGCTGGCCATGGCGGCCAAGCTCAAGGGCTACCGGCTGATCTGCGTGATGCCGGAGAACACCTCCACCGAGCGGCGGCAGCTGCTGCACGCCTACGGGGCGCAGATCGTGTTCTCCCCGGCCGCGGGCGGGTCCAACCAGGCGGTCGCGGTGGCCAAGGAGCTGGCGCAGAAGAACCCGACCTGGGTGATGCTCTACCAGTACGGGAACCCGGCGAACGCGGACGCGCACTACAACTCCACCGCGCCGGAGATCCTGCGTGACCTGCCCACGATCACCCACTTCGTGGCCGGGCTGGGCACCACCGGCACCCTGGTCGGCGCGGGCCGCTACTTCCGCGAGCACAAGCCGGACGTGCAGATCATCGCCGCCGAGCCGCGCTACGGCGAGCTGGTCTACGGCCTGCGCAACCTGGACGAGGGCTTCGTGCCCGAGCTCTACGACCCCTCGGTGCTCAGTGGCCGGTTCTCGGTCGGCTCCTACGACGCGCTGCGCCGCACCAGGCAGCTGCTGGAGACCGAGGGCATCTTCGCCGGCATCTCCACCGGCGCGATCCTGCACGCCGCGCTGGCCGCCGCGGACAAGGCGGTGGCGGCGGGCAAACCGGCCGACATCGTGTTCGTGATCGCCGACGCCGGCTGGAAGTACCTGTCCACCGGCGCGTACAGCGGCACCCTTGAGGAAGCCGCCGAACGCATCGACGGCCACCTCTGGGCCTGACCTGGGGGGCTGCTCAGCCAGCGAAGGCTGTGCTGGGCAGCCCTGAGCCCACTCCTGGGAACACGAACAGCGCGCCGGCGTGCGGCTGCTCGGCCTGCTGCTCCGGCGACAGCCCGTCGCTGGCCGAGGTCACGTACAGGTCCTCGAACCTCGGCCCGCCGAAGCAGGGCGCGGTCGGGTTGGCCACCGGCATCTCGTACTCCGCGTCCAGCCTGCCGTCCGGGGTGTAGCGGCGCACCGCCCAGCCGTCCCACAGCGCGACCCAGACACAGCCCTCGGCGTCCACGCACAGGCCGTCCGGCGAGCCCCGGTCCACCTCGGCCACCGTGCGCCGGTTGCTGATCTCCCCGGCGTCCCGGTCGAAGTCGAAGACGTCCAGGCGGCCGGTCGGGGTGTCCACGTAGTACATCAGCCGCCCATCCGGGCTCCAGCCCAGGCCGTTGCTGATGGTCACCGCGTCCAGCACGACCTTGGCCGCGCCGTCGCCGTCCACCCTGGCCAGCCAGCCGCCGCCGGTGGCGGTGTCGTAGCGCATGGTCCCGGCCCACAGCCGCCCCATCGGGTCCACCGCCGCGTCGTTGCCGCGCACGCCCTCGCGGGCCCAGTAGACCAGCCAGTTGCGGCCCACGCCGTCGGCGTCCAGCAGCGCGATGCCCTCGGCCAGGTTCAGCACCAGCCCGCCGTTGGCCCTGGGCTTGGCCGCCCCGACGTGCTGCGGCACCGCCAGCGACTCGTCGGTCCCGGTGCGCGGGTTGTAGCGGTGCACCCGCTTGCCCAGGATGTCCACCCACAGCAGGGTTTCGCTGGCGGCGTCCCAGGTGGGGCCCTCGCCCAGTTCGGCGGGGGCGGCCACCGCGATCTCGGGGTGTCGATCAGCCATGGGCGGCAGCCTATCGGGCGCCTAGCTGGTGAAGCCGGGGTCGGACTCGCGCGGGGCGGCGACGCGGCCCTTCGGCTCCTCCCAGTCCTCGTGCCTGCCGCGCGCGGTGATGTCCAGCAGCCGGTAGGCGTGCATCATCACCTCCACGCCGCGGCCGTAGGTGGCGTAGGTGTGGAAGACCTCCTCGCCCTCGCGCAGGAAGGCGCTGACCCCGGGCTGCTCGCCGACGTAGTCGATCAGCCAGCCCTGCCCGGCCGCGGTCAGCTCCTCGCCGGAGCGGAAGTTGTAGCGGTTGGGGCCGGTCGCGGGGTCCATCGTGGCGTCGAAGTCGTAGTTGAAGTCGCTGCCGTGCGAGGAGTACCAGGGGAAGGTCCAGCCCCTGCTCTGCTTGTAGGCGGCCAGCTTCGGGTACGGCGCGCGGGAGACCGCGGCGAAGGCGGTGTCCCTAGAGGCCAGGTGCGCGCGGGCGCCCTCGCTGAGGTCGTCGGCCATCGCGGTGCAGCTCGGACAGCCCGCGTCCCAGGACGGGTCGAACATGAAGTGCTGCAACACCAGCTGGCCGCGCCCGTCGAACAGGTCCAGCAGCCGGACCTCGCCGTCCGGGCCGGTGAAGCGGTAGTCCTTGTCCACCCGGGTCATCGGCAGCCGCCGCCGGTCGGCGTTGAGCTTGTCCAGTGCCCTGAACAGCTCCTTCTCCTTGACCAGCAGCTCCTTGCGGGCGGCCAGCCACTCGTCCCTGCTCACTACCTGCGGTTGGTCCACGACGTCCTCCCGGGTCGTTGACTTGCGTGATGCAAGTAACCGTAGGGCGGCAACTTGCATCACACAAGTGGAAACCGGATCATCCAGCCTGTGCTCGGTCGGATGTATGAACGCGAGAACTGCTCAGCGGCCCGCGCGCTGGAGATCGTCGGCGAGCGGTGGAGCCTGCTGATCATCCGCAACGCGGTCTTCGCGGACATGACCCGGTTCTCCGACTTCGAGCGCAGGCTCGGCGTGGCGCCCAACATCCTGGCCAAGCGGCTGGACGGGTTCGTCGCCGACGGGCTGATGCAGCGGCGCGAGGGCCGGGAGTACGTGCTCACCGAGAAGGGCCGCGAGCTCGCCACGGTGCTCATCGCGCTGACCGAGTGGGGCGACCGCTGGGCCGCGCCGCAGGGCCCGCCGGTCCTCTACGAGCACCAGGACTGCGGCGGCCCGGTGCACGTGCACGCCCGCTGCGCGCACTGCGGGGCGGAACCCGCGCCCGGCGAGGTGCTCGCGGTGGCCGGTCCGGGCGCGCATCCGCACCGCCGCCCGCCGCGCGACCCGAGCCCGCTGCACGCCGCCATGCTCGAACTCAGGGACAACCCCGAGGTGAGCACCGCGAAAGGCCAGTAGCCTCGATCTCGTGCAGCCGCTACCAGTGCCAACGTCACCGCGCGACGACTCGGGCCGGATCTTCCCGGCGCGGCCCAAACAGGCCGCCCTCGTCATCCTCGGCTTCGCCGCACTGCTGTACCTGCTGGAACTGGTGGACGCGTTCTCCGGCCACGCGCTGGACTTCGGCGGCATCGTGCCGCGCGAGTGGTCCGGGCTGGACGGCGTGCTGTGGGCCCCGCTGCTGCACCTGGGCTGGGACCACCTGGCCGCGAACACGGTGCCGTTGCTGGTGCTCGGCTTCCTCAGCTTCGCCGGCGGCCTGCGCCAGTTCGTCGCGGTGACCGCGACCATCTGGCTCGTGGGCGGGCTGGGCACCTGGCTGACCGGGGAGTCCGGCTCGATCCACCTCGGCGCCTCCGGCCTGATCTTCGGCTGGCTGACCTTCCTGCTGGTGCGCGGCATCTTCGCGCGCCGCGCCGGACCGATCCTGCTGGCCGTGGTGCTGTTCTTCTGCTACGGCTACCTGCTCTGGGGCGTGCTGCCCGGCACCCCGGGCGTGTCCTGGCAGGGCCACCTCTTCGGCGCGGTGGCCGGTGTGGTCGCGGGCTGGCTGACCGGCAAGGCGAGCCGCCGTCCCGCCGGGAGCAACCTCGGGGCATGATCGAGGCGTGAGCACCGCGCCGATCGGCATCTTCGACTCCGGCGTCGGCGGGCTGACCGTGGCCCGCGCGATGCTGGACCAGCTACCGGCCGAGCGGCTGCGCTACGTCGGCGACACCGGCAACGGGCCCTACGGTCCGCTGTCCATCGCCGAGGTGCGCCGCCACTCGCTGGCCATCACCGACTCGCTGGTGGAGAGCGGGGTGAAGCTGCTGGTCATCGCGTGCAACACGGCGACCGCGGCCTGCCTGCACGACGCGCGGGAACGCTACGACATCCCGGTGGTGGAGGTGCTGCGGCCCGCGGTGCGCCGCGCGGTGGCCACCACGCGCAGCGGCCGGATCGGCGTCATCGGCACCAGGGCGACCATCACCTCCAGGGCCTACGAGGACGCCTTCGCCGCCGCCCCCGACCTCACCGTGACCAGCGTGGCCTGCCCCCGGTTCGTGGACTTCGTGGAACGCGGCATCACCTCCGGCCGCCAGGTGCTCGGGCTGGCCCAGTCCTACCTGGAACCGTTGCAGCGGGCCGAAGTGGACACCGTGGTGCTGGGCTGCACGCACTACCCGCTGCTCACCGGCGTGATCCAGCTGGCCATGGGCGATGCGGTGACCCTGGTCTCCAGCGCGGAGGAGACCGCCAAGGACGTGGTCAAGGTGCTCACCGAGGCGGACCTGCTGCGCGATCCGGACAGCCCCGAACTGGCCCATTCCTTCACCGCCACCGGCCCGGCCGAACCGTTCGCGAAACTGGCCCGCCGCTTCCTCGGCCCGCAGCTGGGTACCGTCATGACGGGCGCTGTTCCGAGATCGTCTGCCATGCCAGGCTGATCCGGTGCTACTGACCGTTCTCGGCTGTTCCGGCAGCCTGCCCAGCGCTGACTCGCCGGCTTCCGGTTACCTGGTGGAGTCCGACGGGTTCCGTGTGCTCCTCGATCTCGGCAATGGGGTGCTGGGGGCGCTCCAGCGGCATGGCGACCCGTTCGGCGTGGACGCGCTGGTGCTCTCTCACCTGCATCCGGACCACTGCGCGGATTTCGCCGCGCTGACCGTGCTCCGCCGGTACCACCCGGACCCGCCGTATGACACCAGGGCCCGGCGGCTGCCGGTGTACGCGCCCAGCGAGGCGGCCACCCGGCTGGCCGCGGCCTACGCGCCGAGTGCCGCCGAACGGGCCGAGACCGACCTCAGCGATGTCTACCAGTTCCACCGGCTCACCCCCGGCACCGTCCACATCGGACCGTTCGAGCTGACCACCGAACAGGTCGCGCATCCCTGTGAGGCCTTCGGTTTCCGGCTCACCGCCAGTGGCAGGACACTGGCCTACACCGGCGACTCCGGCCCCTGCGAGGCGCTGCGCAAGCTGGCCGACTCGGCGGACCTGCTGCTGGCCGAGGCATGCTGGCCGCACGACCCCGAGGCGCACCCACCCGACCTGCACCTGTCCGGACTGGAGGCCGGGCAGTTGGCGGCGGCGGCCGGGGTGCGCAGGCTGGTGGTCACGCACGTGCCGCCGTGGGCGAACCGCGAGCAGATGGCCGAGGAGGCCGCCACCGCCTTCGCCGGCCCGGTCGACCTGGCCTTCCCCGGCGCTTCGTTCACCGTGGGCTGCTGACCCGGCGCTACTGGCCACCAACCCCGTTCCACACCGCGGTGGAGCCGCTGTGCCCGATCCGCACCACCTGCACTGTGCTGGCCACCCCGGCCACGGCGACCAGCACAGCGGCCACCACCGCCACCCGCCGCCAAGTCGCCGGCCCGTCCGCGGTCTCCTGGTCCGCCTTCCGGCCCACCAGCAGGAAGGCGACCACGAGCACGCCGAAGGCCAGCGCGTACGGCAGCAGTTCCCCACCGAGGTCCGCGTGCCGCTGGATCAACGGGTTGGCCACCCCCAGCGCGCCCTGCAACTGCTCACCGCTCACCTGCGCCACCGGCACCGCGGCCACCCCGGCCACGGTCAGCGCGAGCACCGGCCAGCCGAAGCGCCGCCGCCAGGCCGGGCGGAGCGCGATCAGCAGGGCGCACAGGGCGGCCAGCGGCAGCAGGACCACCACGGCGTGCACGACCAGCGGGTGCAGCGGCAGGCCGTCGACGGTCGTCAGGTTCATGGGCACCTCTCAGGGAACTGTTTCCGCACGTGACAGGAGCACCTGCGTTGGACAGCGGACCACATCAGTGTGGGAATCCGGGTGATCACGCGTTCGTTGATCACCCGCTTGGGTGGCAAGTCTGGCCTGTCTCCAGTGACAGCCGGCGATCCCGGTCCGCGTCCATGGCATACGACGGCCGTGCCAGGACGGTTCACCTGGGTGACTAGGCTAGCCGCGTGGTGCGCATCGATGGCAGAAGCGACGAGGCCCTGCGGGATATCAAGATCACCAGGGGCTACCAGGACTGGCCCGCCGGCTCGGTGCTGGTGGAGTTCGGCAAGACCCGCGTGCTGTGCGCGGCCAGTGTGTCCGAGGGGGTGCCGCGGTGGCGCTCCGGCTCCGGGCTGGGCTGGGTGACCGCCGAGTACGCCATGCTGCCCTCGGCCACGCACAGCCGCAGTGACCGGGAGTCCATCAAGGGCCGGGTCGGCGGGCGCACGCACGAGATCAGCCGCCTGATCGGCCGGTCGCTGCGCACCTGCATCGACCTCTCCGCCCTCGGCGAGAACACCATCGTGATCGACTGCGATGTCCTCCAGGCCGACGGCGGCACCCGCACCGCGGCGATCACCGGCGCCTACGTGGCGCTGGCCGACGCGGTCACCTGGCTCGGCGCGGCCGGCAAGCTCGCCGACCCCAAGCCGCTGTCCTGCCAGATCGCCGCGGTCAGCGTGGGCGTGGTGGACGGCCGGGTGCGGCTGGACCTGCCCTACGAGGAGGACTCGCGGGCCGAGGTGGACATGAACGTGGTGGCCACCGACGCGGGCACCCTGGTTGAGGTGCAGGGCACCGGCGAGGGCGCCACCTTCGCCCGCTCCACCCTGGACAAGATGCTCGACCTGGCCCTGGCCGGGGTGGCCGACCTGTGCCGCCTGCAGGCCGAGGCGCTCGCGCTGCCCTACCCCGGCACGCTGCCCGAGGGGAAGAAGGCATGAGGGTCCTGCTGGCCAGCCGCAACGCCAAGAAGCTGGGCGAGCTGCGGCGGATCGTGGCGGCCGAGCGGCTCGACGGCATCGAGATCCTCGGCCTGGACGAGGTGCCCGAGTTCCCGGAGGCGCCCGAGACCGGGGCCACCTTCGAGGAGAACGCCATCGCCAAGGCCGTGGACGCGGCCGCCGCGACCGGCCTGCCCTCGATCGCCGACGACTCCGGCATCGCGGTGGACGCGCTCAACGGCATGCCCGGCGTGCTCTCCGCCCGCTGGTCCGGCAAGCACGGCGACGACCTCGGCAACCTGGAGCTGCTGCTCGGCCAGCTCGGCGACGTGCCGGACGAGCGCCGCGGCGCCGCGTTCGTGGCCGTGGTCGCGCTGGCGGTGCCCGGCGCGGAGCCGGTGGTGGTGCGCGGGGAGTGGCGGGGCACGCTGCTGCGCGCGATGCGCGGCGCCAACGGCTTCGGCTACGACCCGATCTTCGTGCCCGAGGGCGAGACCAGGACCTCGGCGGAGATGACGCCAGCGGAGAAGGACGCGGACTCCCACCGCGGCCGCGCCCTTCGCCTGCTGCTGCCGCACCTGCGCGCGCTGGCCGAGCAAAGTTCTTAGAACAGACCAGCCAGCGCGCCCGCACCCGTGTTGAGCGACTTGGCGGCGCGGGCGTAGCTGGTGCCGGGGGAGTGCGTGCTCAGCAGCACCACCACCCTGGTGCCCTCGGCCAGCACTCCGCTGGTGTGCAGGTCGGTGCCTGCGCGGCCGGTCGCCCAGCCCTGTTTGACCGCCCACTGCACCTTGGGCAGCCCGTTCGGGATGCCGAAGTGCTGGTCGAACCGGTCCGCGGCGATCTTCGGCGCGGCGGCCAGCGCGCTCATGATCAGCTCGCGGTGCGCCTTGGGCAGCTCGGTCAGGATGTGCCGGTACATCTTGGCCACATCCCGCGCGCTGACCTTGGTGTCGCCCCAGTGCATCGGGTCCAGCGGCGGCAGGGTCCGGCTCAGGCCCATCCGCCTGGCCTGGCGCTGCACCATGGTGTTGCCGCCGAGTCGCACCCACAGTTCGCTGGCGATGCCGTCGTGGCTGGCCGAGAGCATGGTGCGCAGGTCGGTGGCGGTGGACGCGCCGGACTGCAGCGCGTCCACCGCGATCAGCAGCTTCACCAGCGAGGCCGAGCGGAACTGCCGGTCCGGGTCCACGCTGGCCAGCTCCCGCCAGCCGTCGACCTCCAGCACCAGCAGGCCGACCCCGGTGGCGCTGCCGCCCGCGCGCACCGCCCGGTTCACCGCGTTGCCCAGCTCGGTGGGGGAGCCCTTTTCCTGCTTGGGTCTGGTCGTCGGACCCGGCTGCACCACCTCGGTCGGTTCCGGGCCGGGCGCGTCGCTGGGCGGCAGCGCCACCGTGGTCATGTTCGCCTGGTTGGGCGTCTCCGGCGGCCCGGACGGACCGGCCTCACCGAGCAGATGGATCGACAGCAGACCGGCAGCGCACACCACGAACACGCTGGCCATCGCCCCCACGGAGTTCTTCACGACCCGTTTACGCGAAGCCCCGCAACGAAGTTGGCCTAGTTGTCAGGCAACTTTCCCGGTCGGTTCGGCGTAGGTGCGGACGGTCGGATCCGGTTGCACCGCAAGGGGAATCTTCAGTATTCGCTCAGACGCCGAGGTCCCTGCGCAGTTTGGCCACGTGCCCGGTGGCGCGCACGTTGTACTGCGCGGTGGCGATCTTGCCCTCGGGGTCCACCACGAAGGTGGATCGGATCACCCCGGTGACGGTCTTGCCGTACATCATCTTCTCGCCGAAGGCGCCCCAGGCGGTGAGCACCGCGCGCTCCGGGTCCGACAGCAGCGGGAAGGTCAGCTCCTGCTCGTCCCGGACCTTGGCCAGCTTGGCCGGCTTGTCAGGGGAGATGCCGAGCACGGTGTAGCCCGCGCCGTTGAGCTCGGCCAGGCTGTCCCGGAAGTCGCAGGCCTGCTTGCTGCACCCCGGGGTGCCCGCGGCCGGGTAGAAGTAGACGATCACGTGCTGCCCGCGGAAGTCCGCCAGCGAGACGGGCTTGCCGTCGGCGTCGGGCAGGGTGAACCCGGGCGCGGGGTCGCCGGGGGAAAGACGTTCGGTCATGACCGAACGCTAGAGGATCACCCCGACACCCCGCGCGGGCAGCAGCACGGGGGCTCGGGTCAGGTCTGGCCCGGGTGGCGGTGGACGTTGTCGGCGCGGGACGGACCGGGAGTGGCTTCGGCGATCCAGGCCCCTGGCAGGGAGGGATCGAGGATGCCCTCCTCCACCCAGGTGTGCTCGCCCACCATCACCTGGCGGGCCAGGCGGGAGTCGGTGTCGTCGGTGTTGGTCCACAGCCGGGTGAACAGCTCCTCCACCCGCACCCTGGCCTGGCGGCAGAAGGCCTCCGCCAGGTCGCGGGCGGCCGGGGTGTCCAGCCACTGGGCGCGCACGCAGGTGGCGCTGATGGCGAACAGCTCCGCGCCGATGTCCACGATCCGGCCGAGGAACGCCTGCTTGCGCTCCATCTTCCCCTGCCAGCGGGACATCGCGTAGAAGGTCTGCCTGGCCAGCTTGCGGCTGGCCCGCTCCACGAACCGCAGGTGCCCGGCCAGCGGCCCGAACTCGGTGAAGCTGCTGGGCAGCTGGCCCTTGCCGACGGCCAGCGTGGGCAGCCACTTCGCGTAGAACGCCCCGGCCCGCGCCGCCGCCTTGACCTTGCGGTTAGTGTCGGCCTCCGGGTCGATGATGTCGCCCGCCACCGACAGGTGCGCGTCCACCGCCTCGCGCGCGATCAACAGGTGCATGATCTCGGTGGAGCCCTCGAAGATCCGGTTGATCCGCAGGTCGCGCAGGATCTGCTCGGCCGGGATGCCGCGCTCGCCGCGGGCGGCCAGCGACTCGGCGGTCTCATAACCCCGGCCGCCGCGGATCTGCACCAGCTCGTCGGCGACCAGCCAGGCCATCTCCGAGCCGTAGAGCTTGGCCAGCGCGGCCTCGATCCGGATGTCGTTGCGCTCCTCGTCGGCCATCTCACTGGACAGGTCCAGCACCGCCTCCAAGGCGAACGCGGTGGCCGCGATGAAGGCGATCTTGCCGGCGACCGCCTCGTGCTCGCCGACCGGACGGCCCCACTGCACCCGCTCCGCCGACCACTCGCGGGCGATCTTCAGGCACCACTTGGCCGCGCCCGCGCACATCGCGGGCAACGAGAGCCTGCCGGTGTTCAGCGTGGTCAGCGCGATCTTGAGGCCCTGCCCCTCCTCGCCGATCCGGTTCTCCGCAGGCACCTTGACCTGGTGGAACCGGGTCACGCCGTTCTCCAGCCCGCGCAGGCCCATGAACGCGTTGCGGTTCTCCACC
Source organism: Crossiella sp. SN42 (assembly GCF_023897065.1). Taxonomy (GTDB): domain Bacteria; phylum Actinomycetota; class Actinomycetes; order Mycobacteriales; family Pseudonocardiaceae; genus Crossiella. The sequence goes on along the minus strand of NZ_JAMHIV010000027.1, from coordinate 144,688 downwards.
GTGACGCCCTCGGCGTTGCCCTCCACCACGAACGCGGTGATCCCGCCGCGGTGACCCTCGGACTTGGGCACCCTGGCCATCACCACCAGCAGGTCGGCCACCACGCCGTTGGTGGTCCACAGCTTCACGCCGTCGAGCAGGTAGTGCCCGTCGTCGGTGGGCACCGCGGTGGTGCCCAGCCGGGCCGGGTCGCTGCCCACGTCCGGCTCGGTGAGCAGGAAGGCGCTGATGTCGGTGCTGGCACAGCGCGGCAGGTACTTCTGCTTCTGCTCCGGCGTGCCGAACTGCTTGAGCGGCTGCGGCACCCCGATGGACTGGTGCGCGGAGAGCAGCGCGCCGATGGCCGGGCTGACCGACCCGACGAGCATCAGCGCCTTGTTGTAGTACACCTGGGACAGCCCGAGGCCGCCGTACTCCGGGTCGATCTTCATGCCCAGCGCGCCGATGCGGCGCAGGCCGTCGAAGACCTCGTCCGGGATCCTGGCCTCGCGCTCGATCCGCGCGCCGTCGATCTCCTGCTCGCAGAACTCCCGCAGCCGGGCGAGGAACTCCTCGCCGCGGCGCCGGGTCACCTCGTCACCCCGCGGATGCGGGTGGATCAGTTCCAGGCGTAGTCGCCCGAGGAACAGCTCCTTGCCGAAGCTGGGTTTGCGCCACTGCGTCTCGCGCGCCTGCTCCGCTACCTGACGGGCCTCGCGCTCGGTCGTGCGGGCTGGATCCACTGCGGTCATCGCTGACCCCCTGCCGTCGGATTACCCGACGGTACTACCGACCGGTAACGCGCGCAGGTCGCCGCTTGGGTGACCTGTCAGTTCGGCGGCAGGGGCTCTGCGTTGCGTTCGACCAAGCGGCGGTCCAGCACGTCCAGCTCGGAGTGCTGGGCCTTGAGGATGTTCTCCGCCAGGTTGCGCACCACCGCGAGCCGGGCGTTCTTGCGGCCGTAGTTGGCCATCTCCGCGCCGCCGATGTGGTGCCGCCGCATGAGCTGGAGGAAGTACACCTCGAACTCCACGCCCCTGAGCTTGCGCAGCTTGGACATCTCCTCCTGGTTGGCCATGCCCGGCATCGTGTAGGTGCCGACGGACTGGCCGGGCTGCACCGGCGCGTGCCCGTGCCCGGGCGGGGCGTCCTTCATCCACTCCATGTACTTGCCGGTCGGCGACTGCTCGGGATGCCCCCACAGCGCCAGCCAGCCCTTCATCCGGCCGACCTGCTCCAGCTGGGTGCTCTGGATGTCGAAGGCCAGCTCCCGGATCAGCCGGTCCTCACTGCGGTCGGGCACCATCGCGGCCATCTCCACCGCCTGCAGGTGGTGCACGGACATGTCCTGGGCGAAGCCGGTGTCCGGCCCGTCCAGCGGCGGTGTGGAGCTGTCCGCGGACGGCTTGGGCAGGTTGATCAGCAGACCGCCCGCCGCGCCGAGCATCAGGATCGCCAGCACCGCGGCGGTGGCCACCAGGATCCGCATCGCGCGGGACGGAGCCCGGCCGGAGACCTGCTCGGTCTCCGCCGGGTCCGTCTCGTCCACGATCCGGGGGTCCGGCTCAGCCACCGGGCGGCGGGTTCTGGCTGCTCGGCGGGTTCTGGCCGCTGGGCTGGCCGGGCTGACCGCCAGGCTGCCCACCGGGCTGACCAGGCTGGCCGCCGGTCTGCTCGTCAGGGGCCTTGGTGCCACCGTCCATCGGCACCGCGTCCGGGCCCGGCTTCTCCGCCACGAACGGCGGCGCGTTGTCCGGGTCGAAGGCGTTGGTGGCGCAGGTGGCGCCGATCTCCGGGTAGATGTACTGGTTGCGGCGCACCGCGGAGATGAACTGGTCGATCCGCTGGTCGTCGGCGCTGTCCAGCTTCAGCTGACGGCCCCAGCCCTGCAACGAGATCGGCTTGTCCAGGCCGGGGTACGGCGACATCATGGTGAACTGCTGGCCCTGCGCGCGCGCCTTCAGCTTGTCCAGGTCGCCGCCCTTGACCTGGTCGGGGTTGTAGGCGATCCAGACCGCGCCGTGCTCCATGGAGTGCACCATGTTCTCGTTGCGCACCGGGTTCGGGTACACCACGCCGGTGCAGGTCGCCCACACCTCGTCGTGCGGCCCGCCGATGGGCGGGTAGTGGTCGTAGGCCACCCGCTGCGTGGCGGGCACGTGCTTGCCGGCCTCGTACTTCTGCTTGAGCACGCCCTGGATCTTCTCCGTGGGGTCCTGGTTGGACTCCGAGGGCGTGTACTCGGCCAGCGCGGCCTGCTTCGCCGCCTGGTCGGCGTTCTGCACGTAGGCGTAGCCGAACACACCGCCCGCGAAGACCAGCACCGCGAGCACGGCGGCGATCGTGCCCCAAGGCTTGGGCTTCTTCATCGCGATCGGCACGCGCGGTGCTGACGCCCGCGCGTTCTTGCTGCTCTTACCGCTGACCATGTCTGCCCGGCCCCTGTCTCACGCCGTACGGGTTACCGCGCGTCAGTGTAAGGATCGGCTGTCAGGTGCGAGTCAGCTCTTTGGGGGAAGCTTCCGGCGCAAGGCCGGCTACCCAGCATTACTTCCGAAACCTCATACAGTTGGATACAAGGTCGAACGGGTATCGAGGCCGCCATAGACTACGAGCCGTGACTCCTGCTGCCTTGGCTGACCTGGTCCGTTCCGTCGCCCATGACGTGCTCACCGCGCGCGGGCTGGACACCGCGGTGCTGCCCGCGGCGGTCACGGTGGAGCGACCCAGAAACCCCGAGCACGGCGACTACGCCACCAACCTCGCGCTGCAGATCGGCAAGAAGCTCGGCCTGGTGCCGCGCGAGCTGGCCGAGGAGCTGGCCAAGGCGCTGGCCACCCAGGACGGCATCACCGCCGCCGAGATCGCCGGACCCGGCTTCGTGAACCTGCGGCTGGCCGCGGACGCGCAGGGCCAGCTGGTCAAGGAGGTGCTGACCGCGGGCGAGGCCTTCGGCCGCGGCTCCGCGCTGACCGGGCAGAAGATCAACCTGGAGTTCGTCTCGGCCAACCCGACCGGGCCGATGCACCTGGGCCACGCCCGCTGGGCCGCGGTCGGCGACGCGCTCGGCCGGGTGCTCGCGGCCGGTGGCGGCGAGATCACCCGCGAGTTCTACATCAACGACGCCGGCGCCCAGATCGGCAGGCTGACCAAGTCCCTGGTCGCGGTGGCCAAGGGCGAGCCGGTGCCCGAGGACGGCTACGCGGGCGACTGGATCACCGACGTGGCCGCGAAGATCGTCAAGCAGGAGCCGGACGTGCTCTCGCTGGATGACGAGCAGCGCGACGCCAGGTTCCGCGAGCTGGGCGTGGAGCTGATGCTGGAGTCGATCCGGCAGAGCCTGCGCCAGTTCCGCACCGAGTTCGACGTCTACTTCAGCGAGAAGTCCCTGCACAGCTCCGGCGAGGTGCAGACCGCGCTGGAGGTGCTCAAGAACTCCGGCCACCTGTACAAGGAGGCCGGGGCCTGGTGGCTGCGCTCCACCGACTACGGCGACGACAAGGACCGCGTCGTCATGAAGGGCAACGGCGAGGCCGCCTACATCGCCGCGGACATCGCCTACTTCCGGAACAAGCGCACCCGCGGCTTCGACCGGCTGATCTACATGCTCGGCGCGGACCACCACGGCTACATCGGCAGGCTGCGGGCCGCCGCGGCCGCCTTCGGCGACGACCCGAACTGCGTCGAGGTGCTCATCGGCCAGATGGTCAACCTGGTCAAGGACGGCGTGCCGGTCCGGATGGCCAAGCGCGCGGGCAACGTGATCACCCTGGACGACCTGGTCGAGGCGATCGGCGTGGACTCGGCCCGGTACGCGCTGATCCGCTCCTCGGTGGACTCCACCCTGGACATCGACCTGGACCTGTGGACCAAGACCACCAACGAGAACCCGGTGTTCTACGTCCAGTACGCGCACGCCCGGCTCTCCTCGCTCGCCCGCAACGCCGCCGACCTGGGCATCACCGTGCCCGCCGCGGCCGAGATCACCTCCGAGCTGCTCGGGCTGCTCGCGCACGAGAAGGAAGGCAAGCTGATCCGCACCATCGGCGACTTCCCGAAGGTGCTCGCCTCCGCCGCCGAGCTGCGCGAACCGCACCGGGTGGCCCGCTACCTGGAGGAGCTGGCCAGCGCCTACCACAAGTTCTACGACAACTGCCGGGTGCTGCCGCAGGGCGATGAGGAGCCGACCGCGCTGACCACCGCGCGCCTGCTGCTCTGCGCGGCCACCCGCCAGGTGCTGGCCAACGGGCTGGGCCTGCTGGGCGTGAGTGCGCCCGAGCGGATGTGACCAGGGTCTATGCCGCCGGACGGCCGCGCGGGCGGTGTGTGAGGATTAACGACCGTGAGGGCACACCCCGCCGGTCCTCGGCACGCTGACGTCATTGTTCCCGCGACGGCCGGACCCCGGCCGTCCACCGCCGACGCGCTCGGCGAGCTGCCGGAGTCCGTGTGGCCGAGGAACGCCAAACGGGGGCCGGACGGCGCCGTGCGGGTGGCCGGGGCCGACCTGCGCGAGCTGGCCGAGACCTACGGCACGCCGCTGTTCGTGATGGACGAGGCGGACTTCCGCGCGCGCTGCGCCGAGCACGCCGAGGCCTTCGGCGACCCGACCCTGGTGCACTACGCGTCCAAGGCCTTCCTCTCCGTGGAGATCGCCCGCTGGGTGGCCCAGGAGGGGCTGAGCCTGGACATCTGCAGCGGCGGCGAGCTGGCCGTGGCCCAGCGCGCGGACTTCCCCAGCGAGCGGATCACCTTCCACGGCAACAACAAGTCCGTGGCCGAGCTGCGCGCCGCGGTGCGCGGCCGGGTGGGCACCGTGGTGGTGGACTCCTTCCACGAGATCGCCCGGCTGGACCAGGTCGCCCGGGAGGCCGGGATCGTCCAGTCCGTGCTGATCCGGGTCACCGTGGGTGTCGAGGCGCACACGCACGAGTTCATCGCCACCGCGCACGAGGACCAGAAGTTCGGCTTCTCGCTGGCCTCCGGGGACGCCGCCGAGGCGGCCCGCCGGGTGCTGGCCGCCGATGGCCTGCGCCTGGTCGGCCTGCACAGCCACATCGGCTCGCAGATCTTCGAGGCGGACGGCTTCGAGATCGCCGCGCACCGGGTGATCGGGCTGCTGGCCGAGCTGCACAAGGAGCACGGCGCGGACGCGCTGGCCGCACTGTCCACTGTGGACTTGGGTGGCGGCCTCGGCATCGCCTACACCGCCGAGGACGACCCGCCGCCGCCTGCCAAGCTGGCCGACCAGCTGCGCGCGATCGTGGCGCGGGAGTGCGAGCTGGCCGGGCTGCCCACGCCCAAGGTCGCGGTGGAGCCGGGCCGGGCCATCGTCGGGCCGGGCACGGTGACCCTCTACGAGGTGGGCACCATCAAGGACGTCACGGTGACCGGCGGGTCCGTCCGCCGCTACGTCAGCGTGGACGGCGGCATGAGCGACAACATCCGCACCGCGCTCTACGACGCGGTCTACGACTGCCGCTTGGTCTCCCGCGAGGTCGAGTCCGAGGCGGTGCTGTCCCGGCTGGTGGGAAAGCACTGCGAGTCCGGTGACGTGGTGGTGCGAGACTGCTGGCTGCCCGAGGACATCGCCCCGGGCGACCTGGTCGCGGTGGCCGCGACCGGGGCCTACTGCTACGTGATGGCCAGCAGCTACAACCGGCTGCCCCGGCCGGCCGTGGTCGCCGTGCGCGACGGCGAGCACCGGCTGGTGCTGCGCCGGGAGACCGAGGACGACCTGCTGCGCCTGGAGGTGCTGTGACCAACGGCGGAGAGCCGATCAAAGTCGCGCTGCTCGGATGCGGGACCGTCGGCACCGAGGTGGTGCGGCTGCTCCGCGAGCAGGCCGAGGACCTCACCGCGCGCATCGGCGCCCCGGTCGAGCTGACCGGCATCGCGGTCCGCCGCCCGCACAAGCACACCGACGTGCCCGCCGAGCTGCTGACCACCGACGCCGCCGCCCTGGTCAACGGGGACGCCGACGTGATCGTCGAGGTCATCGGCGGCATCGACCCGGTGCGCGGGCTGCTCGGCACGGCGCTGACCAACGGCAAGTCGGTGGTCACCGCGAACAAGGCGCTGCTGGCCGAGCACGGCGCGGAGCTCTACGCCGCCGCGGACGCCTCCGGCGCCGACCTGTACTTCGAGGCCGCGGTGGCCGGGGCCATCCCGCTGCTGCGCCCGCTGCGCGAGTCGCTGGCCGGTGACCAGATCACCAGGGTGATGGGCATCGTCAACGGCACCACCAACTACATCCTCTCCGCGATGGACGCCACCGGCGCCGGCTACGGCGAGACGCTTGAGGAGGCCTCCCGGCTGGGCTACGCCGAGGCCGACCCGACCGCGGACGTGGACGGCTTCGACGCCGCGGCCAAGGCCGCCATCCTGGCCTCGCTGTCCTTCCACACCAGGGTCACCGCCTCCGACGTCTACCGCGAGGGCATCGCCTCGGTCACCGCCTCCGACATCGCCGCGGCCCGGCTGCTCGGCCGCACGGTCAAGCTGCTGGCCATCTGCGAGCGGGTGGTCGGCGAGGACGGCGCGGACAGCGTCTCGGTGCGCGTGCACCCGGCGATGATCCCGCGCACCCACCAGCTGGCCAGCGTGAACGGCGCGTTCAACGCGGTCTACGTGGAGGCCGCGGCGGCCGGTCAGCTGATGTTCTACGGCCCTGGCGCCGGTGGCGCGCCCACCGCCAGCGCGGTGCTCGGCGACCTGGTCGCGGTGGCCCGCAACAAGGTGCTCGGCGGCCGGGGCCCTCGTGAGTCCGCCTACGCCCAGCTGCCGGTGCGGCCGATGGGCGAGACGCTCACCGCGTACCACATCAGCCTGGAGGTCGAGGACCAGCCGGGCGTGCTGACCCAGGTGGCCGCGATGTTCGCCGAGCACGGCGTGAGCATCGCCGCGGTCCGCCAGGAGGGCCGCGAGGGCTCGGCCAACCTGGTCGTGGTCACGCACATGGCGCCGGACGAGGCGCTGCGCTCCACCGTGGAGAAGATCGCCGGGCTGCCCATCGTCCGTGAGGTGGCCGCCGTGATGCGGGTGGAGGGTGAGCAACTGTGACCACGCTTGCTGCTGAGTCGTCGACGCGTCCGGGCTGGCCGGGGATCATCAACGCCTATCGGGACCGGATCGCGGTGCCCGAGGGCGCGGAGATCATCACCCTGCACGAGGGCGGCACCCCGCTGCTGCCCGCGGCGCACCTGTCCGAGCTGACCGGTTGCCAGGTCTTCCTCAAGATCGAGGGCGTCAACCCGACCGGCTCGTTCAAGGACCGCGGCATGACCGTGGCCATGACCTACGCCAAGGCCGAGGGCAGCAAGGCGGTCATCTGCGCCTCCACCGGCAACACCTCGGCCTCGGCCGCGGCCTACGCCGCCCGCGCCGGGCTGACCAGCGCGGTACTGGTGCCGCGCGGCAAGATCGCGCTGGGCAAGCTGGCCCAGGCGGTGGCCTACGGCGCGCGCATCCTGCAGGTCGACGGCAACTTCGACGACTGCCTGGAGCTGGCCCGCAAGACCGCCTCCGCGCACCCGGTCTACCTGGTCAACTCGGTGAACCTGGTGCGCATCGAGGGCCAGAAGTCGGCCGCGTTCGAGGTCTGCGACGTGCTCGGCCGGGCCCCGGACATCCACTGCCTGCCGGTGGGCAACGCGGGCAACATCACCGGCTACTGGAAGGGCTACCGCGAGTACGCCGCGGACGGCGTGGTGGCCTCGACCCCGCGCATGTTCGGCTTCCAGGCCGAGGGCGCGGCCCCGCTGGTGCTGGGCCACCCGGTGTCCAACCCGGAGACCATCGCCACCGCCATCCGGATCGGCAGCCCGGCCTCCTGGACCGGCGCGGTCGAGGCCAGGGACGAGTCCGAGGGCCTGTTCCACGCGCTCTCCGACGAGCACATCCTGGCCGCCTACAAGCTGCTGGCCGCCCGCGAGGGCGTGTTCGTGGAACCGGCCTCCGCCTCCAGCGTGGCCGGTCTGCTGGCCACCGCCGAGGACGGCAGGCTGCCCAAGGGCTCACTGGTGGTGTGCACGGTCACCGGCCACGGCCTCAAGGACCCGGACACCGCCCTGCTCGGCATGACCGAGGTCGAGCCGCTGCCGGTGGACCCCGGCGCGGTGGCCGCCGCGCTCGAGCTCGGCTGAGCGGGAGGTCCCCGCGATGGCTCTCCGCCGCTGGGCGCTGCTCGCGGTGCTGGGGACCGGCCTGACCGCCTGCACCGACGCGCCGCCGGGGCCGGAGACCAGCGCGGTGGTCAAGGAGTGGACCAGGGTCGCCAGCCCCAAGTCGGTGGACAAGGACTTCCGGGTCAACCCCTGCGAGACGCTGACCGAGGCCGAGCGCCGCGACCTCGGCCTGCCCTCGCCCCCGGTCACCAGCGCGCAGGCGGACCCGGCCGGCTGCACCTGGCGGGACCAGGACAGCGGCACCGCGGTCCTGGTCGAGCTGGACCCGCTGTCGCTGGCCCAGCGCTACGACCGGGAGCCCGGCTCGGCGGGCGTGTCCGTGGTCAAGGTCGCGGGCTACCCGGCGGTGCGCGCCCAGGAGGGCGGCGACGGGCGGGGCTGCGAGTTCCGGATCGGGGTGTCGGCCACCGAGGCGCTGCACGTGGCCTTCAGCGCGCCGAAGGCCGTCCCGGACGCCTGCGGGAGCGCCCAGCGGGTGGCCGAGGCAGTCATCGGGAAGCTGCCCGCGGGCAGCTGAACCTCCGTATGCTCGCTGCCGTGACGGTACGACGTTGGTTGCTCGGGTCCGTGGTGGTGTTGTCCGCGGTGCTGGTCACCGCCTGTGGGGGCGAGGCGCCCGCGCCGACGCAGCCCCCGGCCCCGACCACCTCGGCCGCGGCCGCGGGGGACTGGACGAAGGTCACCACCCAGCCCAAGACGGTGGAGGGCGCCTTCCGCACCGCGCCCTGCGAGATCCTGCCCGCGGCCCAGCTCAGCAGCCTCGGCCTGCCGGACAAGCCCAAGCCCGCGGCGGCCAGCTGCGCCTGGAGCAACTACGCCAACAGCCGCGCCGAGGTGCGGGTCGAGCTCTACCGGGACACCCTGCTGAAGAAGTTCGGCGCGGAGGCCCCCAAGGCGGGCTCCGGCCTGGAGGTCGGCAAGGTCGCAGGCTACCCGTCCGTGCGCTCCCTGGACGGCGCTGACCAGCGCGGCTGCATGGTCTTCACGGCGATCTCGGACACCGAGACGCTGCGCTCCTACTTCACCTCGTACAAGACCATGCCCGCGGTCACCCCGGACGCCTGCGGGTTCGCCGAGAAGGTGCTCAGCGCGGTGATCGAGAAGCTCCCGGCGAAGACTTGATCCGCCGAATTTGCGAATGTCATGTGAGCTGGCTCACCTGTGGACAAAGCGGGGAACCGCCGTCATGGGTTGTGACATCCTAGGTCCCGTCTGGGAGGACGTTGCTGGAGGGAACCCATGGCGGATCGAGTGATGATCAAGCCGGCCGAGGTGCCGGGGCTGATCGCGAAGCTGGAAGCCGAGCTGGAAGAGGCCAAGGACCTGCGGGAGTACACCGCGGCGATCGGCATCCAGGAGGCGCCCGCCAACGACCCCGCGAGCATCGAGCTGGCCAAGCGTCTCGACCTGCCCGCCACCGGCCCCACCGGGCTCGTGGCCGCCGCCGACAAGTTGATCGCCTCCATCCAGGCGATGATCACCAACTTGAAGAGCGGTCTCGCGGACTACGAGCGTCAGGAGCAGGCCAACCGCTCCTCCATGAAGCGGGCCTGAGCCGCACGGGCACAACTGGGGTGAGGACATGACCAACTGGGACGCGTACAGCCACGAGCAGATCCACAAGATGATCAACGAAGGCCGTGGGCACTATGCCCTGAGCAGTCGTGATCTGCTCTGGGAGAAGCAGGCCGAGCGGCTGGGCCGGATCGGCGAGAACGTGAAGAAGGCCTTCGAGGCCGCCACCGGCGTCATGCAGGGCAAGTCCTTCGACCAGATGCAGGAGCGCGTCTCGCCCGCGCACCAGTGGGCCACTGAGGCTTCCAGCATGGCCGACCTGATGCGGACCACCTCGTCGACCAGCACGAACACCTTCGTCGACACGCAGAAGAAGATCGAGCCCGCCAAGCAGGTCACCTCCAGTGACAACTTCATCTCCCGCGGCTGGGCCTCGCTCACCGGCGGGATGACCGACAAGCAGCAGGAACAGCAGGACAAGGACAACGCCGAGCGCAAGGCCCGCGAGACCATGCGCGGCTACGAGTCCACGGTGCTCTCCTCCACCTCGAACCTGCCCGTCTTCGTCGCGCCCGACCCGATCGACGTCGGCGTCGGCGCCTCCGGCGGCGGCAAGTCCGAGGTCGGCAACCCGGTCGCCACCCCGACCCGGCGCGGCGGCAACTTCGACCAGTCCGACCCGACCCGGCGCGGTGTGGTGGTCGGCGACCGGGACGGCGACGGCATCCCGGACGACCGGGACCCGGTCGACGACCGGAACAACAACCGGGACAACAACCGCCCCGGCGACCGGGACGGCGACGGCATCCCCGACGACCGGGACCCGATCGACAACCGCCGCAACGACGACTGGAACCGGAACCTGCCCAACGACCAGGTCGACCCGAACCGGGTCATCCCGTCCCCGGTGGTCAACCAGCCGCTGCCGATGAACAACCCGGTGCCCACTTCCGGCCCCGGGGGCGGTTCGAGCTTCGGCCCGGTCCCGGTCGGCGGCATGCCCGGTGGCTTCGGCCCCGGCAGCGGCTCAGGCTCGGCGGGCATGCGCCCCGGCTTCGGCCCCGGCGGCATGGGCGGCATCGGCTCGGGTGGCCCCGGCGGTCCCGGCAGCGGCTTCGGTCCCGGTGGCCGTGGTGGCGCGCCCGGCATGGGCGGTCCCATGGGCGGTGGCGCGCGGGCCAACGGCGAGGAGGACAAGGAGCACAAGCGTCCTGACTACCTCATCGAGACCGACGACATCTTCGGCGAGGGCACGCTGGTCGCGCCGCCGGTGATCGGTGAGCGTCCGGGCCTGTGACCGTTTCACTCGACCTCGAACTGAACGCACTGGAGTTCGAGGTCCTCTGGGAGCACCTGCGACTGGGCGACAAGCCCACCGAGCTGAACACGCTGTCCCACGGCGTCACCGACGAGGAACGCGCGCACTTCCGCCGCCTCGCCTGGTCGTCCCTTGAGCAGCGTGGCCGCGCCGAGGACGGCCGGTTGGACGTGGAACTGGAGGACCTGCTGGTCCTGCTGGCCCGCCCCAACCGGTCCATCGACATCCGGTTCTCCTGGCGGGTGGGCGAGCAGATCCTGCCCGAGGTCAAGGCGCTCTGCTCGGCCGTCGGCGACACCGGCGTGTTGGCCGTGCACGACGGCGACCGGTACCGCTTCGGCTGGGTCCGCAGCACCGGCCTGGCCCCCGCGGCCGCCGGCCTGCTGCCCCAGCCCCCACCGGGCCGCGTCGGCTCGGTCACCGTCGCCGCCGACGTGCTGGAGTCCGCGGTCAGCCAGGCCGCCGACCAGGGCAAGGCCTTCGTCCAGATCCTCACCAGCCGAGGCGTCCGCCCAGAAGACGCCCAGCTCCTGTGGGAAATCGGCGACGCCGACCGCACCCTGTACGCCCAGTTCGGCGCCACCGCCCGCGACCAGTACGGCCGCAGCCTGCGCGCGAGCAGCGTGCTCAACGTCTTCGACATCCAGGCAGGCCGCATCGGCAGCCGGGAACGCAACGGCTGGATCAACTTCTTCGGCGTGGACAACCGCAAGGTCGCCGAACAACTCGACAGCCTGCTGGCCGAGGTCGTGGACCGCTGATCCGGTGTCTTTCCCGGAGTTCGGGTGCCGGATCGACGTTGATCCTCTAAGTTCGGTCGCGGACCGACCTGGGGGAGGCGTCGGTCCGGACCGCAGGGGGATGCATGTCGCCGTCCGGCGATAACTGGCTGAGCAAGTTCACTGAGGACTGGGACGAGGAAGAACGGCCCAGAGCACGGCAAGACCAGGGGGAGCCGCGCGACGCGGAGCCGGCGCGGGATGAGCCACCAGTCCAGGTGACGGTGGACCAGTCGGGGCTCGTGGTGGACGTCACCATCGTTGAACGGTGGCGGGACTCGGTGCCACCGCGCGAGCTCGGCGAGCTGCTCAGGACCACGGCGAACACGGCCCTGCTCGAGCGGGTCACCGCGCAGCTGGCCGAGGGTGCGCCCAGACCATCGGGGCCCGCCCAGCCCGCCGCGGCACTGGGAGACGCGGGCGGGGATCCGGCAGGAGTGGTGGCGCGAGGGCTCAAACAGGAGCTACAGCACCTCCTGGCCCGGTTTGACACCGAGCTGGAGCAGTACCGGGCCGAGCTGACCAAGGCCGCCCAGACGCCGACGACCGGTGTGGCGGCCAATGGCGTGGTCTCCGTCTCATTGGGCGGCAACGGCTTCACCGCGGTCGAGCTCGAACCGGCCTGGTTGCACACGGCGCGGCACACCGAGATCAGGGTCACCGTGCTCAGCGCGTTCCAGGACGCCCAGCGCAGGACGGCGCACGCCGCCATCGCCCCGCCCGCGTCCGTAGCCCGCCTCGTGGAGCTCGGCAGTGACCCACAGGCCCTGCTCCGGGCGCTGGGCCTGGGCGGTTGAGCCGGTTTTCACAGAAGGGGGAGCGATGTACCCGTGGGGAAATCCGAAGATCAGCGTCGCACTCGACGCATTGCGGTCGGACGCGGCACGATGGTCAGCCGCGGCTGAGGAGATGCGCACCGCCGCCGAACGCGCGAGCAGGTTCATCCTGACCGAACAGGACTTCTCGGTATTGCTCGGATCGGAGCTGGCCTCGTCCTACTCCACGATCCGGAGCAAGCTCGAGCACCTGTTGACCGGCGCGCACACCGAGTTCGAGCGCATTGGTTCGACATTGCTGCAAGTGGCCGCGACCTACGAGCGCGAGGACGCCGAAGGAGCCCACGAACTCAAGCGGGCCGGGGGTGATCGCCATGGCGCATGAGGACCCGGTCTTCGAGATGTCGCTGCAAGCCATCGAGCAGGGAAAGCGCCAGGTCATCCGCGATGTTGAGACAGTGCGGAGCTGCATCGGGGCGCTGATGGGGTTCTCACCGCCCCTGGCGATCCAATATGCGCTGTCACAGCAAGGTGTGCTGGGGACTGAGGCGAGTGCGGCGGTCGACAAGCTCAACTCGATCTTCGACCGCCCGGGCTCACCGGCCGCTCTCCGCGCTACCGGCGAGGCTTGGACCAGACACGTTGGTGCCGTCACCGACCAGCTGGCAGGCGCGTTGCGCGCGGAGCGACTGGCCACCAACGACGAGTGGAGCGGTAAAGCCGCGAAAGCGTACAGCGACGCGGTGACGCTGCAGAACGAGGCGCTGTCGGTGATCAAGTCGATCACGGACGGGCTGCACACCTCCCTGGTGGACGCAGCGGCGGCGTTGGAGTCGTTCTGGGCCGCGCTCGCAGCCGCGCTGAAAACCCTGCTGTGGAAGTTGACATTGGCCATCGCTGCCTGTGCGGGCGTGGCCACCCTCCCAATTGGTCTTGGCCTGGCCATCGAGGCGGCCAGCGCGTTCTCGGACGCCATGACCTCGATCACCCAGGCATTGACCAAGTTCCAGACAGCCTCAGCCGGGCAGCGGGCAAAGCTGATGCAACTCGTCGCTGGTGGCAAGGCGTACCCGGATGGCTCCTGGCCGAAGGTGGTACCGGCACGATTGGCCGATGCCAGCGTCAAGGACGGGGACGACAGTCAATGGGAACCCAGCTGATGACGGCCATTGACCAGCTCACCGGGCGCGCTGGATGACCGAGTGGCGGTTCTTGCTGGGCGCCCACCGGACCCGGGGTTCGGCGCTCGGCATGGCGATCTTCCTGTGTCTACCGGCCCTTTTGGTGTGGTTCCTGGGCGTCACACTGGGCCCCACCGATTACCCGGAAGGTTCCTGGCCCGCGCGGTTCGTCACGGCGCAGGCGGTGTTCCTGGTGAGCCTGTTGCTGGCGGCTGGACTGCTCCTGCTGTTGCTGCGGCAGACGATCCGGGCCGACCACGTGAACCTGCCGTTGCTCCGCCGACTCCGGACGCTGTACGCCTGGTTCGCCGGTGTCACGGTCCTGCTGTCCCTGACCGGTGTGGTCATCGGGCTGTTGGCGCTCGAGCAAGCCAGGGCCGGGATGGCGGGCTCAGCGGCGACAGCCCAGGTGAGCATGAGCGGGGTGGCCGTGATGTGCCTGCCCATGCCGTACCTGTTCGCGGCCTCGCTCCTCAGACGTGTGAAACAGGCCGAGCGGGCGCGCACCGAGCACGGCTGGCTGTCGTGAACCCCGGACCGCCCGCACCGCCCGTGGCCTGGGTGTTCGTGCGCGGTGCGAGCGAGACCAGGCAGCACTGGACCGGCGTGAGCGTGCTGTTGGCCCTGGTGGGTGGGTGCTCGCTGGTGGCGGGGCTGGCGATGCTGCTGGAGGCTTCGCCGGCAATCGGGAGCCTCGGCGGCATGTGGAAGTGGGCGCTCCCGGTCTTCCCGGTCGGCCCGCTGTGGCCGGTGGTCTTCCTGGTCTGGGCCCGCCGGCTGGTGGTCAGGGACCACGTCGACCTGGCCAGGATGCGCCGGTGCCGCCGGGCCGCGGCCGTCGGCTCCTGGACGATCGGCGGCCTCGCGGCCCTCGCCGTGGTGCCCGCCGTCGTGGTGCCCTGGATCGCCGGCGGAGCTTTTCACGTCCTGCTGATCCTCCCGGTCCCGATGCTCTACCTCTGCTGGGTGTGCGCGAGCCTGCCGTTGGACATGGTGCGCAAGCTGGAGGGCCAGGTGGAGCAGGCGGTCAGGGCCGGATGGGGGCCTCCGCGCCTGATCTAGGGTGTGCGGGTGCGGATCGGAACTGGTGTGCGGGTCACGGTGCCCGCGTCGACGGCGAACCTCGGGTCGGGGTTCGACTCCCTTGGTCTCGCGCTCGCGCTCTACGACGAGGTGGAGGTGCGGGTCGCGCCTGCCGGTGAGGTCCGGGTGCGGGTCGAGGGCCAGGGCGCTGACTCGGTTCCCGCTGATGGGCGGCATCTGGTGGTGCGGGCGGCGCTGGCCGCGCTGGAGCGGTGCGGGGTGCGCGGGGTGGGGCTGGAGCTGGTGTGCCGGAACCGGATTCCGCACGCTCGGGGGCTGGGGTCCTCCGCGGCGGCGGCGGTGGCCGGGGTGGCAGCTGGGTTCGCGTTGGCGGACCGGGAGCTGGATGACGGGGTGTTGCAGCTGGCCGCGGAGTTCGAGGGGCATGCTGACAACGCCGCGGCCAGTGTCTACGGCGGGATCGTGATCGCCTGGCAGGACGACGAGCAGTACCAGGCCATCCGGCTGGAGCCGCACGAGGAGCTCTCACCGGTGGTGCTGGTGCCGGAAACGCGGTCCGAGACGAAGACCACACGCGGGTTGTTGCCGGAGCTGGTTCCGCTCCGGGACGCGGCCTTCGCGGCGGGGCGCTCGGCGCTGGCCGTCTACGCGCTGACCACCGATCCCTGGCTGCTGCTGCCCGGCACCGCGGACCGGTTGCACCAGGAGTACCGCCGCCCCGCCTTCCCGGCGACCATGGCGCTGGTGGACTCGTTGCGGGCCAGCGGGGTGCCGGCCATGGTCTCCGGGGCGGGACCCACCGTGATCGCCTTCCCCCGCGGTGGTCACCTGCCCGAAGAGGCGGACCTGTCCGGGTTCACCCCGATGGCCCTGCCGATCGACCAGGGCGGGGTGGTGGTGGAACCGATCGGGGGTCCGGCCAACCCGTCTGAGGGAGCAAAGCCGAGGTAGCCAAGGCCCTTCCCGCCACGCCACGACCGACCCGGTTGTTGCACCGTGCTGACCCGGGGTCTACCCTCAGAGGCAATCAGTCACCGCGCGCACGGTCGCCGGTGCCGTTCCCGGGCCTCGTTCCCGGGTCGCATCCCCGTTGAAGTAGGTTCCGATCCGTCCAGGGCGGAATCCACGCTGACGGGTACACCGAGGCGGTGATTGACAGTCCCGTGCCGAGTCTTCTCACCGGTACTGGACGACCTGCTGTCCCGCGTTCCGTCGGGCGGCAAGTCCGCTGGTCCACGTAGGAGGCGGGGACCGGTCAGGAAGGACATTCGTGAGCGAAACCGAACTACTGGGCGGCGACGCGGTCGAGACGACCGCTGCCAGCCCTTCGGCCAATGGCACGGCGACTCGACGTCGTGGCGGCCTTTCCGGGATGGTGCTCGCCGAGCTGCGTCAGCTCGCTGGTGAGCTGGGCATCGGCAACACCAGTGGGATGCGCAAGGGCGATCTGATCGCTGCCATCAAGGAGCGGCAAGGCGGCGGTTCGGCGCCACGCGCCGAGGCTGCCAAGCCGGCCAAGGCCGAGACCGGCCAGCTGGCGCTGGGTGCCGAGAGCACCCCGGCGCCGAAGGCCGCCGCGGTGGAGAGCGCCCCACCGGCGCCCGCCGCCACCCCTGCTGCCGCGGACAACGCGGCTGGTGAGGGCGACGCCGGGGGCGACAACGCCCGGCGCAACCGCCGCCGTCGGGCGGCCACCCGTCCGGCCGGGAGCCCGGAGGGCGAGCAGCGGAACCCCCGCGAGCGCGCCCCCGAGCAGGTCCAGGCCGACAAGCCCGTCGAGCAGGCGGAGCAGCCCGCCGCCGCTGCCACCGAGCAGCGGGAGCGGCCGGCCGAGCAGCAACCGCGTCAAGAGCGCGGTGAGCGGCAGGAACGCGGCGAGCGCGGGGAGCGGGGCGACCGGGGCAACCGGAACGACCGCAACCGCAACCGCAACGACCGCAACGATCGTGGTGACCGTGGGGACCGGGGCGAGCGCGCCGCGTCCCAGGGTCAGCCGCAGGGTGTGGAGGACGACGAGGACGAGGACGGCAGGGGGCGGCGGGGACGCCGTTTCCGGGACCGCAGGCGCAACCGTGGCCGGGATGGCGACGGCGGCGGCACTGACCGGGGTGACCGCGGGGAGCGCGGCGGCCGGGGCGGTGGCGGCGGTGACACGGAGGTCCGCGAGGACGACGTGCTGCTGCCGGTCGCGGGCATCCTGGACGTGCTGGACAACTACGCGTTCGTCCGCACCTCCGGTTACCTGGCCGGGCCCAACGACGTCTACGTCTCGCTGTCGCTGGTCCGCCGCTACGGCCTGCGCCGTGGCGACGCGATCACCGGCGCGGTGCGCCAGCCCCGGGACGGGGAGCAGCAGCGGCAGAAGTTCAACCCGCTGGTGCGGGTGGACTCCATCAACGGCCTGGAGCCGGATGCCGTCCGCGGCCGTCCGGAGTTCACCAAGCTGACCCCGCTGTACCCGAACGAGCGACTGCGGCTGGAAACCGAGCCGCACATCCTCACCACGCGCGTCATCGACCTGGTGATGCCGATCGGCAAGGGGCAGCGCGCGCTGATCGTCTCCCCGCCCAAGGCGGGCAAGACCTCGGTGCTGCAGGCGATCGCCAACGCGATCACCACGAACAACCCGGAATGCCACCTCATGGTCGTGCTCGTGGACGAGCGGCCTGAGGAGGTCACCGACATGCAGCGTTCGGTGAAGGGCGAGGTCATCGCCTCGACCTTCGACCGGCCGCCGGGCGACCACACCACCGTGGCCGAACTCTCCATCGAGCGCGCCAAGCGCCTGGTGGAGATGGGTCACGACGTGGTCGTGCTGCTGGACTCGATCACCCGTCTGGGCCGCGCCTACAACCTGGCCGCCCCGGCATCGGGCCGCATCCTGTCCGGTGGTGTCGACTCCACCGCGCTGTACCCGCCCAAGCGCTTCCTCGGCGCCGCGCGCAACATCGAGGGTGGCGGTTCGCTGACCATCTTCGCCACCGCGCTGGTGGAGACCGGGTCCACCATGGACACGGTCATCTTCGAGGAGTTCAAGGGCACCGGCAACGCCGAGCTCAAGCTGGACCGCAAGATCGCCGACAAGCGGACCTTCCCGGCGGTCGACGTGGACGCCTCCGGCACGCGCAAGGAAGAGCTGCTGCTCTCCCCTGACGAGCTGGCGGTCACCATCAAGCTCCGCCGGGTGCTGGCGGCGCTGGACGACCAGCAGGCCATCGACCTGCTGCTGGACCGTCTGCGCAAGACCCGCACGAACATCGAGTTCCTGATGACGGTCTCCAAGAACGCCCCGGGAACGAACGACGACTGATACTCGTCAGTAAGTAAGCGGGCGCTTTCGGCCATGGCCGGGAGCGCCCGCTTTTTTGTCGCCGAACGGACGACCCGATTGTGACCCGTTCGCGCTGTTGCCCCAGAACGATGCTTTTTGGGAGTCGACAAATCCGCCGAGTTAGCCGATCGCCAACAGCGCTGCCCGGGAGTCAGCGGCTGACGATGGATCGGTTGGCAGCGTGTGCAGTAGTCCAATGGGCTGATCAGCCCTGACCGAAAGGCGGCATGGGTAGTCGCGGAGACCGGAAACGCATTGGGCCGTTTAGGTGACGGCTTCTGTTTTGGCTGGTTGCGCGGTATGCATGCCAGGTATTTACCTACTGGGAGTGGTGGGCGGAACGGTGACACGGGCGTCTAGTGGGAGGCGGCTGTCGGTGTGGGCGGGCGGCGCGAAGCGCAAAGCCCCTGACGTGCTCCTGGTCGGAGTGCTCGGGGCGCTGGACCTGCTCGCGCTGTTCCTGGTGCCCGCGCAGCCCTGGCGGCTGGCCGCGGGGGCGCTGGCGGCCTACGGGGTGACCCTGCCGCTGCTGTTGCGCAGGCGCAGGCCGGTGGTGGTCTTCCTGATCGTGGGCGCGATGGTGCTGGCCAGGGCGGCGATCGGCGCGCCGGAGGCGACCGGGGTGATCCCGCTGTTCGTCGCCGCGCACGCGCTGGGCCGCTACGGCGCCCGGCGGCACCGGCCCTGGGTGGCCTGGGTGGTGGCCGGCTGGGGCGGCGCGCACGCGGTGGTGGTCAGCCTGATGTACACCGCGCAGATCCAGCTGGCGGACTGGCTGGTGGCGGCGCTGGCGGTGGGCCTGGCCTACCTGATCGGCAGCCACCAGCACCGCTTCGCCGCGCACGTGGGCTCGCTGCGCCGCAGCGTGCACCGGCAGCGCGAGCGGCGCACCCGCGAGGTGCGCTCGGCGGTGGGCGCCGAACGCGAGCGGATCGCGCTGGACCTGCACGACGTGGTGGGCAACCACCTCAGCGCGCTGTCGGTGCAGACGCACGTCTTCGAGGAGCTGCTGGCCAGGCGGGACCCGCAGGCGGTGCTGGCGGCCAACCAGATCCGCGAGTCCAGCAGGCAGGCGATGACCGAGATGGTCCGGCTGCAGAACCTGCTGCGCGGGATCGCCGACGCGCCCGAAGGGGCCGACTGTGGGCCGGAGGGGGTGACCCGGCTGGCCTCGGCGGTGCGCAACGCGGGCAACGACGTGGAGTTCTCGGTGGCCGAGCTGCCGCGCTCGATGAGCCGCGAGGTCGGCGCGGAGGGCTTCCTGGTGCTCCAGGAGGCGCTGACCAACGTGGTCAAGCACGCCTCGCCGACCAGGGTGAGCATCGAGGTGGGCGTGGACGCCGAGGCGGACGCGCTGCGGCTGCGGGTGGTCAACGAGCCGCCGAGGGCGGCCCGGCTGCCCTCGGTGCCGGGCAGCGGGCTCGGCCTGCTCAGCATGCAGGCCAGGGTGGCCAGGCTGGGCGGTGAGCTGAGCTCGGCGGCCGCGCCGGACGGCGGTTACGTGGTGGACGCGCGGATCCCGCTGCGGAGCGCCTCGTGACCATTCGCCTGCTGCTCGTCGACGACGACGCGGTGGTCAGGGCGGGGCTGTCCACCCTGCTCTCGCTGCGCGAGGACCTGGAAGTGGTGGGCGAGGCGGCCACCGGCGGCGCGGCGCTGGCCAGGGCGGCCGAGCTGTGCCCCGACGTGGTGCTGATGGACGTGCGGATGCCCGAGCTGGACGGCATCGCGGCCACCCGGCGGCTGCTCGGCGAGTGGACCGGGCCCGCGCCCCGGCCCAGGGTGCTGATGCTGACCACCTTCGACTCCGACTTCCACGTCTACTCCGCGCTGGCCGCCGGAGCGAGCGGGTTCCTGCGCAAGGACACCTCGCCGGATGAGCTGGCGCACGCGGTCCGGGTGGTCTCCCGCGGCGATGCGATGCTCTCGCCCGCGGTGACCCTGCGCCTGATCGAGCACACCGTGCACCGGATGGTGCAACCCGATCCGGCGGTCGCCAAGGGAATTGACCTGCTTGGCGAGCGGGAGATCGATGTGGTGAAGTTGGTGGCCACCGGTTGGTCCAATGCCGCGATTGCGGAAAAGCTGGACACCACCGAGTCCTCGGTCAAGAGCCGGGTGACCAGGGTGCTGGCCAAGCTGGACCTGGACAATCGTGTTCAGCTGGCCATCTTCGCATACCGGACCGGGCTGGTCTCGATTTCCCCCGAGTAGCAACGGATTGCTTGCGACTAAAGTTGCACGCCAGAACGGGTGCGCGACTTTCGTGGCGGAAAAGGTAGACCGCGTGGGCTATTGAGAAACATTTGCGGCGGGGTAGGGTTTATTTCTGGATCGAGGGGAAAATCTAGAAATAACTGGGGAGGTGTGCCGGCATGATTGAAGTCGAATATGAGAAGTATTGTTTCGTCGACCGCTACTTCTACGACTCGCCGGCCCACCGCACCGCCGCGGTCGAGCGGTACCCGCTGGTCAGCGCGCCGCTGCCGCCGCAGTGGCGGCGCAGCAGGCGGGAGTCCTGGGTGATGCTGCACCCCAGGGGCGCGGCCACGCCCGAGCAGGGCTGGAAGATCCACGTCTCGGCCACCCCCGACGGCGCGGCCGAGGTGCTGGCGGCGGTGGCCGAGGACTGCCTGCTGCACCGGGTGCCGTTCAAGTTCCTGGACAGCAGGGCCGCGGTGCTCGCGCACAACGCCAAGTACGCCGCCCGCGGCTCCAGCGGCAAGTTCATCACGCTCTACCCGGCCGACGAGACCGAGCTGACCCGTCAGCTGCGCAGGCTCGGCCCCCGGCTGGCCGGGCGGCCCGGCCCGTACATCCTCAACGACCTGCGCTTCGGCGAGGGCCCGCTCTACGTGCGCTACGGCGCCTTCACCGAGCGGTACTGCCAGTCGGCGCGCGGCGAGTTGGTGCCCGCGCTGGCCGACCCCGAGGGCAACCTGGTGCCGGATGAGCGCGGCCCCCGGTTCAGCCCGCCGTCCTGGGTGGCCATCCCGGAGGTGCTGCGACCGCACCTGGACCGTCGCCGGGCCAGGGCCGCGCTGCCCTACCGGGTGCTGCGCCCGCTGCACTTCTCCAACGCGGGCGGGGTCTACCTGGCCGAGGAGCCGGCGACCGGGCGCACCGTGGTGCTCAAGGAGGGCCGCCCGCACGCCGGGCTGGACACCGACGGCCACGACGCGGTGCACCGGCTGGCCAACGAGCACGACATGCTCACCCTGCTGGCCGGACTGCCCGGCGTGCCCGAGGTGCTGGGCCGGTTCCGCTGCTGGGAGCACGAGTTCCTCGCGCTCAGCCACGTCGAGGGCGTGCCGCTGGCCACCGAGCTGGTCCGCCGCTACCCGCTGGCCGGGGCGGCCGCGGACGAGGCCGAGGTGGCCTCGTACACCCGGTGGGCGCTGGAGATCGTGGACAAGGTCACCGCCGCGGTGGCCGCGCTGCACGAGCGTGGCGTGGTCTTCGGCGACCTGCACCCGAACAACGTGATGGTCGGCCCGGACGGCCGGGTGACCCTGCTGGACTTCGAGCTGGCCGCACCGGTGGACGCGGCGACCCGGCCGCCGCTGGGCGCGCCCGGCTACACCGCGCCGCCCGGCGTCGGCGGCTTCGACGTGGACCACTACGCGCTGGCCGCGCTCCGGCTCGCGCTGTTCCTGCCGCTGAACTCGTTGTGCGCCTTGGCACCCGGCAAGGTCCGCTCGCTGTGCGCGGCCGTGCTGGCCCGGTTCCCGGTGCCGCCGGAGTACGTGCGGCCCATCCTCGACCGGCTCTGCGCGGGCTCGGTGCCGCCGCCGGAGGCCGCGGAGGCGGTGCCGCCGATGTTCCCGACCGGACCGGCTGACCTGGACCGGCTGCGCGAGCGGATCACCGCGGCGATCCTGGCCTCGGCCACCCCGCAGCGCAGCGACCGGCTCTTCCCGGGTGACATCGCCCAGTTCGCCGAGGACGGGCTCGGCCTGGCGCACGGCGCGGCCGGGGTGCTGCACGCCTTGCACACCAGCGGTTGCGGGCGCTTCCCCGAGTTCGAGGACTGGCTGCTGCGCGCGCTGATCCGGCGCGGCGCGGGCCGGCCCGGCCTGTTCGCCGGACGGCACGGCATCGCGCTGGTGCTGGCCGAGTTCGGGCACACCGGGACCGCGCTGGAGCTGGTAGAGCGGGCCGCCGCGAGCACCGAGGCCTGCGCGGGCGCGGACCTGTACGAAGGTCTCTCCGGCATCGGGCTGACCCTGCTGCACCTGGGCCGCACGGTCGGCCGGAGCTGGCTCACCGAATGGGGTCTGGACCTCGCCGACCGGGTGGCGGGCCGGGTGCTCGCCGGGGTGGAGGCGGTCCCGTTCGGGCTGCCGGGGCTCAGCCGCGGCGGCGCGGGCGCGGCGCTGTTCCTCAGCCACGCGCACGCCGAGGGCGGCCCGGACCGGCTGCTGGACGCGGCGGGCACCGCGCTGCACCGGGACCTCCAGCACGCCGAGCTGACCGCCGCCGGCGCGCTGCACGTGCGCGCGGGCCGCAAGCTGCTGCCCTATCTGGCCGCGGGCACCGCGGGCATCGCCATCGCCATGGCCGAGCTGTTGCGGCGGCGGCCGGACCCGGTGTTCCTCGGCGCGCTGCCCTCGGTGCGCAGGGCGCTGGAAGCCGAGTTCACCGTGCACAGCGGGCTGTTCACCGGCCGGGCCGGGCTGGTCTGCGCGCTCGCCGCGCTCCGCGGCCTGCCCGAGGTCGACTCCGATCAGCTGGACGCCGCGCTGCACCGGCACGTCAGCAGGCTGGCCTGGCACGCGGTGCCGCACGGCGGCGGCCTGGCCTTCCCCGGCGACGCGCTGCTGCGGCTGTCCCACGATCTCGCCACCGGATCGGCGGGTGTGCTGCTCGCGCTGCACACCGTGGCCACCGGGGCGTTGCCCCTGTTCGGCCGAGTGCGCGAGGGGAGGTGACAACCCGGATGGACGTTCTTGACCTGCAGGCCATCGAACCTGCCGAGGTCGACGGCTCTGCCGAGCTCGGCATGGGCCTGATCAGCACCCTGAGTCTGCTGATCTGCTGGTGATCCACCGCACACCGTGTGTGCCATCGGGGGATGCTCTCGCCGCGACCGGGAGCATCCCCCGACCTATGCCAGGGCCGATCCCGCGCCCGCATCGACATCTCGTACCCCGGCGCGTCCGCTTCGACCGCCTTGCGGGCCCGCGGGCGCAACGTGCCCGACTCTCACTTCGCTGATCCACAGCGGTGCCGCCGCTGGACTTCCAGCCTCGTCCGTGCAGTCCCCGGGCCGCCGGTCGCCCGGCCCGCGGTGTCCGCGCTTCCGTGCAGGTGGGAGGCGCCTGGTCAGCCCGGTGCGCGCCGCCGGGGGCCCGGTCCGAGGAGGCCGCGCGGGGCCGGTGGCGGGTTCACGTTCTTCCGCCCGGCAGTGGGCTATTCGCCGACACACTTTGCACAGGCTTGACGTCTTTTCCCGGAAAAGCGGGGAATTCGGTCGTCTGTTCAATAATAGACTTCGTGTCGGTCGCAAGGGCGAGGGAAAGGTTTGCCGGAGTTAACGCGATGTGTGTCAGCGGGTCGCATTGCACACTCTCCGGGACACGCGAACGGGGTTGACTGATCCGTTCAGCCGGGTGCTTAATGGGCTGTACGGCTTAGTCCCGACGTGAACCGGACTAGGTAGGACGAGCCTGCCCCGTCAACGCCGGTCTGCCGGTCCGGGCGGCCCAGCGGGCCGGACGTCCGGTGATCGGGGCAGATCAGGACGGGTATGGCGGTTCTCCGCAGACGCGGGTGGCGGACTGCCTCCATCGAGCGGTACCTCAGGCGCCGATCGAGTGCGGACGGTCGCGGGGCCCTCGCGCCGGTACTTGCTTCAGGAAGTTTTATCCAGCCGGAAGAACGTCAGAAAGTTCTCATTGTCGAAACGCGACGGTCCCCCGGTAATTTGAGTGGGTGTTCCGACCAATGCTGGAATTGATGGCTCGGAACCGTGACCGGTGGCGGGTCACGAGGAACTGGGGTTGCTGACCCGGGTGGGAACCCACCGTCAGCGGGCCGACACACAACGTGATCAAAAGTAACGCATTGACACTCCGGTAGGCAATCGCGCGTGTCCGTACTCCGGGTACGGACGCGGCCACGCCGGGGTAAACCGGGCGAGGGGTGGGAGACCAGCGGTGGAACCTGTGGCAGCCAGGTTGGTGACAGCGAACTCCGTGCGATCGGCGGCAGAGGTCGAGCAGGACGCGCTGCGGGTGGCCGCGGCGCTGCGCGCACGAGGGCTGTGTCCAGGCAGCCGGGTGATCCTCAAGGCGGACAACTCGGCCGGGTACGTCACCGTGCTCCTGGCCCTGGTGCACCTGGACACCTCGATCGTGCTGGTGGACCACCGGCAGACGCCGGAGGAGACCGCGCGCATCACCGCCTTCGCCAGGGCGGGCTGGGCGCTGGTGCGCCCTGAGGTCAGCAAGGACCTGACGGTGCTGGACCCCGACCACGTGATCAGCCTGGACGGGTTGCTGGAAGAGGCGCAGTCGATCCCCGCGCTCGGCGGCTCACTGTCCTTTGTGGACTGGTTCACCCGGCCGGACGCGCTGATCGCCTGGTCCTCGGGCACCACCGGCGAGCCCAAGGGCATCGTCCGCTCCGGTCGTTCGTTCCTGGGCAACATCGAGCGCACCCAGCAGCGGATGAACTACACCGAGGCCGACGTCCTCATGCCGCTGCTGCCCTTCTCCCACCAGTACGGGCTCTCGCTCGTGCTGCTGTGGTGGGTGGCCCGCTGCTCGCTGATCGTGGCGCCGTACGCCCGCCTGGACCACGCGGTCGACATGGCGGGGCGCTACCGGGCGACCGTGGTGGACGCGACCCCCGCGACCTACCACACCATGTTGAAGCTGGTGGAGCGCAGGCCGGAGTCGGCGGCGAGCCTGCGGGACGTGCGGATGTGGTGCGTGGGCGGCGCGCCGCTGGACCGCGCGCTGGCGGAGAAGTTCATCGCGGCCACCGGCCAGCCCCTGCTGGACGGCTACGGCAGCACCGAGGTCGGCAACATCGCGCTGGCCGCCCCCGGCAACGCGGTCGGCTGCGGCCAGCCGCTGGACGGGGTGGTGGTGCGGATCCTGGACGAGGACGGCAACGCGGTCCCACCGGGCGAGATCGGCGAGATCCTGGTCAGCTCGCCGGGCCAGCTCACCGGCTACCTGGCCGCGGACGGCTCGGTCACCGAGCACACCGAGGACGTCTACCGCACCAACGACATCGGCTACACCGACGCCGAGGGCAACCTCTACGTGGTGGGGCGCAAGTACGCGGTGCACCGGATGGGCCACACGCTCTACCCGGAAGCCTTGGCGCGCAAGGCCGAGGAGGCCGGCGCGCCGGTCAAGGTGGTCGCGCTGGACGACGAGCGCCGGGGCAGCCAGCTGGTGTTCGTGGTGGCCGACCCGGAACTGCGCGAGGCCCGCTACTGGCGGGAGAAGATCTGCGCGCTGCTGCCCTCCTACGAGCAGCCCAACCAGGTGCTGGTGGTCACCGAGTTCCCGTTGAACAACAACGGAAAGCCCGACCTGACCCGGCTCACCGACCTGGCCGCGGTGCCGCACCCGCAGCGGCTGGCCGCCCTGCGCGCGGTGGCCGAGTTCATCCGCAGCGACCCGCAGCCGCTGATCGACGTGCTGACCGAGATCTCCAACCACAAGGCCGTGCTCGACGAGGTCGAGGCCGGGCTGAGCGCGCTGGAGGGCGCGCTGTCGGAGGTCTCGGCCTACCGCCCCGGCCGGGTGCCGAAGATGGCGGTCTTCATGTCCTCCAACGTGTTGTTCTACTCCTACGTGCTCTACACGCTGATCCCGTCGCTGTACACCGACGAGATCATCTTCCGGCCGTCCAGCCAGGTCACCGGCACCACCAAGCGGCTGCACGAGCTGCTCGCGCCGGTGCACAAGCTGGACAACATCGAGCTGACCACGTTGAGCCAGCGGCAGTTCGTCGAGGTGCCGGTGGCCGAGGCGGACGTGCTGGTGTTCACCGGCGCGTACCAGAACGCCGAGCTGGTCCGCGCCGAGCTGCGCGATGACCAGATGCTGCTGTTCTTCGGCCAGGGCGTGAACCCGTTCATCGTGACCGAGGGCGCGGACATCGACCTCGCGGTCACCGACGCGGTGCGCATCCGGATGCTCAACTCCGGCCAGGACTGCTTCGCCCCCGACGTGTTCCTGGTGCACGCCAACGAGGCCGACGCCTTCGTGGACCAGCTCACCAAGCGGGTCTCCGAGCTGCGCTACGGCAGCTACACCGACCCCGGCGCGGACTACGGCCCGCTGTACTACGAGACCGCGATCGAGGCGGCCGCGGACTACCTGCGGCTCAACCGCGAGCACATCGTGGCCGGCGGGCGGCTGGACTTCCGCTCCCGGCACCTGGAGCCCGCGGTCCTGGTGCGGCCCTACAACAAGAAGATGCCGATCGAGGAGACCTTCGCCCCGATCTTCAACGTGGTGATCTACCAGAACACCCAGCAGCTGCGCGCCTTCGCCAACCACCCCACGGTCAACGAGCGGGCGATGGGGGCGATGGTCTACGGCGACGCGCCCGACGTGGTCGCGGCACTGGGCAAGCGGCACATCGTGTCGGTGAACCTGACCGTGCTGGACACCGACGACGGCAACAAGCCGTTCGGCGGGTACGGCGTGGCCGCGAACTACGTGGCGTACCAGGGGCAGCGGGTGGCCGAGCCGCTGCTGATCTCCAAGGCCGTCGCCGAGCACCTGCCGGCAGCCCGCAAGAACCGGATGGCCAACGCCTGACCGGCGGACACACGAGGTGGAGAAGAGCTGATGTCGGTAGAGGAGTTCAGGAAGCGGCGGCCCAGGGTCGTCGTCACCGGCTGGGGAGCCATCAGCCCGGTCGGCCTGACCGCGGAGGACACCTGGGCCGCGTTCATGGCCGGGCGCAGCGGGATCGCCCGGATCACCACCTTCGACGCCGAACCCTTCCCGACCCAGATCGCCGGTGAGGTCAAGGGTTTCGTCGCCGAGGACCACATGCCACGCAAGCTCAGCAGGCGGATGGACCTGTTCGCCCAGTACGGGGTGGCCGCCTCGATCCAGGCGGTGGAGTCGGCCAAGCTGACCATCGACAGCGAGCTGGCGCCGCGCACCGGCGTGCTGCTGGGCACCGGCTACGGCGCGATGAAGTACATGCAGGACTCGGTGAAGCTGTTGCAGGAGAAGGGCGGCCGCGCGGTCGGCGCCTACCAGGCGATCACCGGCGCGCACGACTCGCCCACCGGTGAGGTCAGCCTGATGTTCGGCGCGGCGGGCCCGACGCTGGCGATCAGCGCGGCCTGCGCCACCGGCACCGACGCCATCGGCACCGCGACCAGGTGGATCCAGTACGGCGAGGCCGACGTGGTCATCGCCGGTGGCACCGAGATGAGCGTCACCCCGCTGGACATCGCCTCCAGCTCCAACGCCAGGGCGCTGTCCCGGCGCAACGACGACCCGGAGCGGGCCAGCAGGCCCTTCGACGCCGAGCGGGACGGCTTCATCATGGCCGCCGGCGCCGGGGTGGTCGTGCTGGAGTCGCTGGACCACGCGCTGCGCCGGGGCGCGCCGATCCTGGCCGAGGTGGTCGGTTACGCGGCGACCTCCGACGCGCACCACTGGACCGCCCCGCACCCGGAGGCGGCGGGCGCGGTGCGCGCGATGAGCCGGGCGCTGGCCGACGCGGGCATCGCGCCGGAGCAGATCGACTACATCAACGCGCACGGCACCAGCACCGAGCTCAACGACAAGACCGAGACCTTCGCCATCCGGCAGGTCCTCGGCGAGCACGCCACCAAGATCCCGGTCAGCTCCACCAAGTCGATGACCGGGCACATGATCGGCGCGGCGGGCGCGGTCGAGCTGATCGCCTGCGGGTTCGCCATGCGCACCGGGATCGTGCCGCCCACGATGAACCTGCACCAGCCGTTGGACGCGGAGATGAACTTCGTGGCCAACGCGCCGCAGGAGCACGAGGTGCGGTACGCGATGAGCAACTCCTTCGGCTTCGGCGGGCACAACGCGGTGCTGGTCGCCAAGCGCTGGGACGGCTGATCGCCTCAGGAAAGCCGGAAACGGCGCGTCCCCGGGCCTGCGGGGGACGCGCCGTTCCCGTTTCAGCAGGGGAGCGGGCTAGGTGGAGCTGATCAGGTCCCTGGTCTCGGCGCAGCCGCCGTCGGGGTCCACGGTCTGCAGCTGGCGCAGGGTGCGCACGAGCAGCAGCAGGCAGGGCACGCCGATGGCCACCGCCAGCCCGGAGGGCAGCTCGACCCCGTCCAGCGCGACCCCGGCGGCCACCACCGCGATGAGGTAGGGCCAGCGCAGGCCGTGCCGCTGCCAGGACGCCCGCCAGGCGATGTTGCGGCTGGTGAGCACGCCCATCGCGGCGCCGACGCCGAACATGGCGCTGAACAGCTCGGTGGGGGAGCCGACCGCGAGCAGGCCCAGACCGCCGATGCCGATCATCGACCCGATGACCAGCAGCGGGATGCCCAGCCAGGTCCGCATGGGAAGCCGCCAGCTCGCTGCACACAGCACGTGGTCAGTGTGCTGCTCGCAGTCACCGATAACAGCAGTCTGCGCTGGCAATGCGCCCGATGGTCCGGCCATTGCGCCCGGAGGTCGGTTTCTGGAGGTGAGCGGTCCCACGGCGAGAGCACCCCCGAAGACCTGGCATACTCACAGGTCGGAATAAGGCTCCGGTTCACCCCGTTGTACGGCTGGTGGGGACCCGGCGGCCCCTGAGAAAGGACACAACAGGTGAAGAGCGGTATCCACCCAGACTACGTGGTCACCCAGGTGAACTGCGGCTGTGGCAACACCTTCGAGACCCACAGCACCAAGAAGACCGGCCAGATCACGGTCGAGGTCTGCTCGAACTGCCACCCGTTCTACACGGGCAAGCAGAAGATCCTCGACACCGGCGGCCGGGTGGCGCGCTTCGAGGCCCGCTACGGCAAGCGCAACAAGTAGCCGACTTCACGGCGCCCATCCCATCGGGGTGGGCGCCGTTGTCGTGTCGGCTACCGCCAACGGAAGGACCGCCGTGGACACCGCCTCCCTGGACACCCTGCTCACCGAGTACACCGAGCTGGAGGGTCGGCTGGCCGATCCCGCGGTGCACGCCGACCAGGCCGTGGCGCGCAAGCTGGGCCGTCGCTACGCCGAGCTGACCCCGGTGGTGCGCACCCTGCGCGAGCTGGACCAGGCCCGCTCCGACCGGGAGGCCGCGCTGGAGCTGGCCGGCGAGGACGAGGCCTTCGCCGCCGAGGCCGCCACGCTGGCCGAGACCATCCCGGCGCTGGAGCGCAAGCTCACCGAGCTGCTGCTGCCGCGCGACCCGCACGACTCCGCCGACGTGGTCATGGAGATCAAGTCCGGCGAGGGTGGCGAGGAGTCCGCCCTGTTCGCCGGCGACCTGCTGCGGATGTACCTGCGCTACGCCGAGCGGCAGGGCTGGAAGACCGAGGTGCTCGACTCGGTGGAGTCCGACCTGGGCGGGTTCAAGGACGTCACCATGGTGGTCAAGAGCAAGGGCGGGGCCGAGCTGGACGGCGTGTGGGCCCGGCTGAAGTACGAGGCCGGCGTGCACCGGGTGCAGCGGGTGCCGGTGACCGAGTCCCAGGGCCGCGTGCACACCTCCGCGGCCGGGGTGCTGGTCTACCCCGAGCAGGAGGACGTCGAGGTCGAGATCGACGAGAAGGACCTGCGGGTGGACGTCTTCCGCTCCTCCGGCCACGGCGGCCAGAGCGTGAACACCACCGACTCCGCGGTGCGCATCACCCACCTGCCCACCGGCATCGTGGTCTCCTGCCAGAACGAGCGCAGCCAGCTGCAGAACAAGGCCCGCGCGATGACCGTGCTGCAGGCCAGGCTGGTCGCCCTCGCCGAGGAGGAGGCCGCCCGCAAGGCCTCCGCGGACCGGCGCAGCCAGGTCCGCACGGTGGACCGCTCCGAGCGGGTGCGCACCTACAACTACCCGGAGAACCGGATCTCCGACCACCGGGTCAACTACAAGGCCTACAACCTGGACCAGGTGCTCGACGGCGAGCTGGACGGGGTGCTGGACGCGCTCACCTCCGCGGACAAGGCCGAGCGCCTCGCCGCGGCCGGAGCCACTGCCTGAGGCCTCCAGCGCACCGCGCGGCCGAACTACGCACGTTCGATGGCCCCTCCCCGGAACGAATGAACTTGCCGCCGAAGCCAGTGAGCGGCTCCCCGGAGAGCTGACTGCCGACCGGCGCAACGCGTCGATCAATCGAGTGATACCCGGTAGCCAGTAACCTCGCGCGTTGTGAACCGACAGCCGTTGCGCCTCGCGGTCATGGACGCCGAGCGGATCCTGACCCAGGCCGGGGTGGCCAGCCCGAGGGTGGACGCCGAACTGCTCGCCGCGCACGTGCTCGGCGTGGACCGGATGAAGCTCGGCCTGATCCCGCTGGTCGACCCGCCGGTGATCGAGGCCTTCCACCGGCTGGTCCGCAGGCGCGCGCAGCGGGTGCCGCTGCAGCACCTGACCGGCCGGGCCTGGCTGGGCTCGCTGGAGCTGGCCGTCGGCCCCGGCGTGTTCACGCCGCGGCCGGAGACCGAGTTGCTGCTGGAGTGGGGCCTGCGCGCGCTGACCGGGGTGAGCAGGCCGGTTGTGGTGGACCTGTGCACCGGCTCCGGCGCGCTGGCCCTGGCGGTGGCGCACGAGCGGCCGGACGCGACGGTGCACGCGGTCGAGCGCGACCCGGCCGCGCTGACCTGGGCCCGGCGCAACGCCGACGCCCAGGCCGACCGGGGCGACACCAGGGTGCGGCTGCACGCGGGCGATGTGGCCGATCCCGGCCTGCTGGCCGAGCTGGACGGCACCGTCCACCTGGTGCTGTGCAACCCGCCGTACGTGCCGGAGGGCACCCCGGTGCCGCCGGAGGTGGCCGAGCACGACCCGCACGCGGCGGTCTTCGCCGAGGACGAGGGGCTGGCGGTGATCCGGCACGTGGTGCGCTGCGCGGCCCGGCTGCTGCGGCCCGGTGGCGGGCTCGCGGTGGAGCACGACGACACCCACGGCGAGGCCGCGGTGGCGCTGCTGTCCACGCGCAGGGTGCTGGCCGAGGTCACCGGGCACCTGGACCTGGCCGGCCGTCCGAGGTTCGTCACTGCCCGACGCACCCAATAAGGGCAGAAGTAGACCATTCGGGGGTGTTGCATGCGGGCAAGTGGACGTGATTAACGCCACTAAGTGTCCGATTTTTGCAACCCGGTAGCCCGTTCCGGCAACTTGCTCACGAACGCGCCAACTTCGGGAGCAAGCACGCATGAGGTCACTAGCCCACTCCGAGTACCTGGCCATGCGCCGTTTCGACGGCCTGGACGGGCTCCGCGCCATCGCCGCGCTGATGGTCGTCTTCTTCCACTACGGCGGTCCGGACCGGTTGCAGGGCTGGATCGGGGTGCAGGTGTTCTTCGTGCTCTCCGGCTACCTGATCACCACCTTGATGCTGCGTGAGGAGAGCCGCACCGGCAAGGTCGCGCTCAAGGCGTTCTACCTGCGCCGGGCCTTCCGCATCCTGCCGGTGTACTTCCTGGTCCTGGCGGTCACCGCGATCTGCGCCCTGGCCACGGGCACCTACGCCAGCTCCAACCTCGGCCCCGAGATGCCGCTGTACCTGACCTTCTTCAACGAGTTCGCCGGCGGCACCCCGTACGGCCACTCCTGGTCGCTGGGCATCGAGCAGAAGTTCTACCTGCTGTGGCCGCTGCTGGCCTTCGCCTTCGGCGCGTTCAGCCTGCGCAAGCGACTGGGCATCACCGGCCTGCTGATCGCGCTCGCGGTGGTGGCCACCCCGTTCACCATCGCCCCGCTGGCCTCCGGCTGGCCCGCGCACTACGTCTCGATCCTGCTGGGCTGCGTGGTGGCGCTGCTGATGCACCACAAGAGCGGCTACCGGTTCCTGCAGCCGCTGACCCACCCGGCGGCCGCCATCGGCATGGCCATCGCGGTCGTCGTGCTGCACAGCTTCCTCAAGCCGCTCGGCGACGCGCTCAACGGCCAGGCCGGCATCCCCGGCTTCGTCTGGGTGCTCTCCTTCTACCCGCTGGCCATCGCCCTGCTGCTGCCCGCGGTGGTCGCGCCGGGTCCAGTGCAGAAGCTGCTGTCCTGCCGCCCGATGGCCTACATCGGCGAGCGCTCGTACTCGCTGTACCTGGTGCAGTCCCTCGCGGCCAGCATCGTCGTCAGCCTCGGGTTCGGCCTGGAGGGCAGCTGGCTGGCCACCGCGGTGACCGTGGTCGCGCTGGCGCTGGCCGCGGTGCTCTACCGCACGGTCGAGGTGCCGATGATCAACCTGGGCCGGCGGGTGATCGCGGGCAAGCCGAAGGCCGAACCGGAGGAGCAGCGTCCGGCGCTGACCCCGGTCTCGTAGGCTGCACGGTGTGAGCACCGTCTACGACTGTGGCCAAGCGGAGTCCCGCGAGGCCGGGCTGGCCGCCGCGGCCGGCGCGTTGCGCGCCGGCCAGCTCGTGGTCCTGCCGACCGACACCCTCTACGGCATCGGCTGCGACGCCTTCGACGCCAATGCCGTGCAGTCGCTGCTGGACGCCAAGGGCCGGGGCCGGGACATGCCGGTCCCGGTGCTGGTCGGCAGCTGGACCACCATCGACGGCCTGGTGCTCTCCGTGCCGCACCAGGCGCGGTCGCTGATCGAGGCGTTCTGGCCGGGCGGGCTGTCCATCGTGCTGCCGCACGCCTCCTCGCTGGCCTGGGACCTCGGCGACACCAGGGGCACGGTGATGCTGCGGATGCCGCTGCACCCGGTGGCCATCGAGCTGCTGCGCGAGGTCGGCCCGATGGCGGTCTCCAGCGCCAACCGGTCGGGGCAACTGCCCGCCACCACCGTCACCGAGGCCAGGGACCAGCTGGGCGAGCTGGTGCCGATCTACCTCGACGGCGGCCCGTGCGAGCACGCGGTGGCCTCCACCATCGTCGACCTCACCGGCTCGGACCCGGTGGTGCTGCGCGAGGGCGCGGTCAAGCTCGCCGAGATCAGCCAGGTGCTGGGCTTCGACGTCCAGCTGGCCCAGTGATCATCGACCTGAGCCACCGGATCACCGACGGCCTGCGCACCTACCCCGGCATGGCCGCGCCGCGGATCAGCACCGAGGTCAGCTACGCCGAGACCGCCGCCCGGATGGCCCCCGGCGTCAGCTTCCGCATCGACCGGCTCGAGCTGGTCGGCAACACCGGCACCTACCTGGACACCCCGGCGCACTTCCACCCGGACGGCTACGACCTGGCCGGCCTGCCGCTGACCAGGGTGGTCGACGTGCCGGCGGTGGTGCTGGACGCCACCGGCGGCATCGGCCCGGACCTGCTCCGCGACGCGGGCGACCTCTCCGACTGCGCGGTGCTGATCCACACCGGCTGGTCCCGGCACTGGGGCAGCGAGGACTACTTCGTCGGCCACCCGTTCCTGACCGCCGACCTGGTGGCCGGCCTGATCGCCGCCGACCCGGCCCTGGTCGGCATCGACTCGCTCAACATCGACGACAACACCGACCCGGCCCGCCCGGCCCACCACGGCCTGCTGGGCGCGGGCATCCCGATCATCGAGCACCTCACCGGCCTGGCCGCCCTCCCGCCCCGCGGCGCCCGGTTCACCGCCCTGCCCGCCCCGGTGGCCGGGATGGCCACCCTGCCGGTGCGCGCGGTAGCGGTGATCCCGGACTAGCCGGTAGCCCGCGAAGTTCCGAACAGCTCGTCCAGCGTCACCGGCTGGAGCCCGCGCTGCTCGATCAGCGCCTGGATCCGGCCGAACTCGTGCACCGCGGTCGGGTAGTTGGCGTGCGCCAGGATGACCGAGCCGGGCTTGAGCCACTTCTCGACCTCGCCGTAGAGCACCTCGGGCGCGAGCTTGCCGGAGTCGCCGAAGGACCCGTTCCACAGCACCATCCGGGTGTACCCGTGCTTGGCCGCGACCCGGTCCACCCTGGCGTCCCGGTTGCCGAAGGGCGGCCGCAGCCAGGGCCGCGCGGTCACCCCGAAGGTCTTCTCGATCCAGGCCTCGTTGCGCTCGATCTCCCGGCCGATCTCCTCGTCGGAGAGCTTGAGCAGGTTGGGATGGCTGTAGGTGTGGTTGCACAGCTGCACGGTGCCTGCCTGCTCCAGCTTGCGGATGCGGTCGGCGAACGGCTCCCAGTTGGCGTGGTACTGCCCGTTGGGACAGAAGGTCAGGTGCAGCCCCCGCTCCGCCAGCGCCACGTACCCGGCGACGCACTCCTTGCAGGTCCCATCGTCGATGGTGAGCGCGAACCGGTTCCCGGCGTCGGCGGGACCCTTGCGGACCAGCTGGGGCTCGCCGGGGCGGGGCGGCGGGATGGGCGGCAGCGGGCGAGCGGCCGGGTCGGGTGCGCCGGAGGTCGGGGAGCTCGCGGACGGGGGCGGCTGCTCCACCTGGTCGGGGGTGCCGCAGGCGACCAGGGCGGCCGCGGCGATACCCAGGGCGAGCAGAGTTCTCCATCGTGCGTCCCTCACATGGGTTGAGACGCGCGTGCGGGTGATCGGTTGTGAGGCGGCAGGGCGTGTTCCCCGCCACGCGGACTGCCGCTTGCCCCGCGCGCCGCTGTCACCCCCGCCACCCGCCGCCGGGCACCGCTGGCCGCTCCGCCCCGGCCGCCCGTGCAACCGGACGCGCCCCTCCCGCGTCCCCTGTTCAGGTGCCGACCGGCCCTGCCCCTACGCTTGCCCTAGCTCCGGCCGTCGCATCTCGGGCGGGTAACGTTGGAGCGCAGCCAGCCACCCCGCACGCCACCGTCGCTCGGCTGGGAAGATCATCTCCCCGAAGGTCGTCCCCACCGCGCTCCCGATCCGCGAGGTTTGTCTCCGAAGTGGGCCCGATGCCTGCCATCGCAGCCGGACTCCCCGTCCGGGAGTACCTGCTCGTCTGCCTGGTCACCGCCGCGGTGACCTTCCTGCTCACCGGGCTCGTCCGGCTGCTGGCCCGCAAGGTCGGCGCGGTGGCCTACCCGAGGCAACGCGACGTGCACGCCAAACCCATGCCCAGGATGGGCGGGGTGGCCATGTACGGCGGGGTGCTGGCCGGGATGCTGCTCGCGCTGCACCTGCCCGCGCTGCGCCGGGCCTTCGACTACTCCTCCGACATCGTCGCGGTGGTGGTGGCCGGTGGGGTGATCGTGCTGGTCGGCGCGCTGGATGACCGGTTCGAGCTGGACTCGCTGACCAAGCTGGCCGGACAGATCACCGCTTCCGGGCTGCTGGTGCTCTTCGGCGTCTCCTGGTTCTACTTCTGGGTGCCGTGGGAGGCCAACGGCGGCGGGGTGCTCTCGCTGGGGCCGGACCAGGGCGCGCTGCTGACCGTGTTCCTGTCCGTGACGATGATCAACGCGATGAACTTCGTGGACGGGCTGGACGGCCTGGCCGCCGGCATCGGCATGATCGCGGCCGCGGCCACCTGCGCCTTCTCCATCGGGTTGCTGGTCGAGCGCAACGGGGACGTGCAGGTCTACTCACCGGCGCTGATCGGCGCGGTGCTGGCCGGGGCCTGCCTCGGCTTCCTGCCGCACAACTTCAACCCGTCCCGGATCTTCATGGGCGACTCCGGGTCGATGCTGATCGGCCTGATGCTGGCCGCGGCCAGCACCACCGCCTCCGGCAAGATGGACTACAGCGCCTACA
Source organism: Crossiella sp. SN42 (assembly GCF_023897065.1). Classification (GTDB taxonomy): domain Bacteria; phylum Actinomycetota; class Actinomycetes; order Mycobacteriales; family Pseudonocardiaceae; genus Crossiella. The sequence continues at coordinate 108,876 of NZ_JAMHIV010000027.1, read as the reverse complement.
AGGCCTCCGACCTGATCGCGATGCTGTCCCCGCTGGTCGTGGTGGCCGCGGTGCTGTTCGTGCCGCTGCTGGACCTGGTGATGGCGGTGATCCGCCGGACGCGGGCCGGGCGCAGCCCGTTCTCGGCGGACAAGATGCACCTGCACCACCGGCTGCTGGAGATCGGCCACTCGCACCGGCGGGCGGTGCTGTTGATCTACTTGTGGGCCGCCGTGCTGGCCTTCGGCGCGGTCTCGCTGAGCCTGTTCGACATCTCCACGGTGGTCTGGGGCGTGAGCATCGGACTGCTGCTCGCCCTGCTCGCCTCCGCGGTGCCGAGGCTGCGGGACGCCCGTCGCGCGCGGTGATCATCGGCTGGTCACATTCATTCGGAAGAGTGGTGAGTCTGGCCGTGGAAATCACTGTCCGACATCGTGATTTCCGCTTTTCCCGCGCTGGGGACGGGGCTTGAGGCCGCCATTGCGCGGTGCGGTATGGCGGCCGGGACGCCGCGGCGGCGGGCTCGCGGGCGCGGCCGGGCGTGCCCCTGCGCGAGCGCGCACACGAGCCGGACCTGTGCCGGGGGCGGCGGTCCCGGTTCGCGGCGGCCGGCGGTCCGGCCGGGAATTCACTGATGAATTCCTTTGGGTGATTTTTTTCGGCAGCCTGGGAAATGCGCGGCGGTATTGCGCGCCGCGGTCTGGCGCGGGCAAATGTCCGGTACGTCGGGAATGCCGGCGAATTCGACCGGGATGGCTCCGGGCGGGATCGGGCAAGATCGTCTAGATACGCCTGTTCCGGCGTCAGGTCAACCCCCCTGTTAGGGCGGCTTAACGTGGCTGACACACTGGTGCCCGTGAGCGAAGAGGTCCAGGTCAACTGGGTGGAACCGAAGACGAGGCCGACGATCCTGGTCGTCGGGGCGCTCGCCGTCGCGGTCGCCGTGGTGGGCTGGTTCGCCGCCGGACCGCTGGCGGCGCTGTCCCCGGTGGTCGGCGCGCTGATCACGGTCCTGTTCTTCTTCTCCGGGGCCTGGGTGGTCTCCCGGGTCGCCCGGCACATGCCCGAGATGGTCCTCGCGGTCGGTCTCGGCTCCTACATCTTCCGGCTGCTCGCGGTGCTCGGCACGCTGTTCCTGCTGCGTGCGGCCGGTCTGCCGCCCATGTGGATCGGCGCGGGCGTGGTCGCCGCCGTGCTCGGCTGGTGCGTCTCGATGACGATCACCGTGGTGCGGATGCGACCGGGGCTCGGCGGCGTGCGACCTGGCTCCGGTAAGTAATGAACAACACCGAAAACCCCCGTCCGGGCGGCCCGCAATCGCCTGATATGGTGCCTTCGACCGATGAGGATAGATCCCCAGCCGGTCACGCGGGAGTCGGCCAAGCATGGTCCGTGATCTCCGTCCTGTTCGCCGGTCTCATCTTCTGGGGCGGCGTCGGATGGGCATTCGACCAGCTGTTCGGCACCAGGTTCCTGACTCCGGTCGGTGTCCTCCTGGGCTTCGCCGGGTCGATCTACCTGATCATGATGAAGTACGGCCGCCAGGGCGACCTTCCCGGTTCCCCCAAGGCTGACGTGCCGCCTAGTAGGACTGACGACACGGAGGACAAAGGGTGAGCCAGATGTTGCTGGCCGCGACCGGCGAGGGCGACAAGTACAAGCCGCCGACCGTCGAACACGCCTTCTTCTTCGACAAGATCGGCGATGGCTCGTGGATCGCGTCGGTCAAGGCGATGACGCTGCTCGGCCTGGGCGTGGTGCTGATCATTGCGTTCATGATCTGGACCTCGCGCAACGCCAAGGTCGTGCCGAGCAAGCTGCAGTTCCTGGGTGAGAGCCTCTACGGCTTCGTGCGCAACTCCATCGCCGTGGAGATGATGGGCAAGCGGGACGGGCTGCGCTGGGCGCCGTTCCTGGCCTCCCTGTTCATCTTCATCCTGGTGCTCAACCTCTTCGGCATCGTGCCGCTGGCCCAGTTCCCGGTGACCAGCCACTTCGCCATCCCGGTCGTGCTGGCCGGCATCGTCTACGTCATCTACAACGTGGTCGGTATCCGCAAGCACGGCTTCGTCGGCTACTTCAAGCTGATGACCATCCCGCCGGGCGTCCCGGTCGCGGTGCTGCCGCTGGTGATGACGATCGAGTTCGCGTCCAACTTCCTGATCCGCCCGTTCACCCTGGCGGTCCGGCTCTTCGCGAACACCTTCGCCGGTCACCTGATCCTGACGATCTTCGGTACCGCGACGCTCTACATGATCGACCAGGCCAGCCTGGTCACTCTGGTGGCGCCGCTGTCCGCGGGCATGTTGATCATCATGACCTTCTTCGAGCTGATGGTGGCGGGTCTCCAGGCCTACGTCTTCACGGTCCTGGCCGCCTTCTACATCCAGAGTGCTCTCGCCGACGAGCACTGAGTCGCCCAGCAAGATCTTCCGCACTCGGTGCGGCAAGTAAAGAACCGAAAGGACACCGATCCAGATGATGGACGTCGTTGCCAACCTCGCCGCGATCGAGGGCAACCTCAACACCATCGGTTACGGCCTTGGCGCCATCGGCCCCGGCATCGGCGTGGGCCTCGTGTTCGCGGCCTACCTGCAGGCCAACGCCCGCCAGCCCGAGGTCGCCGGCCTGAACCGGACCTGGCTGATCCTGGGTATGGCCCTCGTCGAGGCGCTGGCCCTGCTCGGCTTCGTGCTCGCGTTCGTGCAGGACACCTCCGTCTGACCAACGCCCAGCTGATCCGTAGGAGTCGTGATGACTGAGGTTTCGGCAGCCACCGTGCTGGCCGCCGGGGGTGAGCTGAGCCCGCTCGGCTTGCCCATCGGCGAGATCATCCTCGGCCTGATCGCCTTCGGCGTCGTCCTCTTCGTGCTGAACAAGTACGTCTTCCCGCAGTTCGAGAAGGCGTACGCGGCTCGCACCGAGGCGATCGAGGGCGGTATCGCCAGGGCCGAGCAGGCCCAGGCGAAGGCAGAGGAAGCGCTGCAGCAGTACCGGGCGCAGCTGGCCGACGCCCGCGCGGAAGCGGCCCGGATCCGGGACGACGCGCGTGCCGAAGGGCAGCAGATCGTCGCCGAGATGCGGGAGCAGGCTCAGGCCGAGTCCGCGCGCATCGTGGCTCAGGGCCAGGCCGCGCTCGCCGCGCAGCGGGCGCAGATCGTCGCGGAGCTCCGCGGTGACCTGGGCCGGATCGCGGTCGACCTGGCCGGTCGCGTGGTGGGCGAGTCCCTTGAGGACGAGTCCCGCCGCCGCGGCACCGTCGACCGCTTCCTCGACGAGCTGGACGCCACCTCGGCGCCGGCCGGGAAGTGAGCGGGACGATGACTGCGACGCAGCACGCCGCGAGCCGAGAGGCCTTCGCCGCCGCCGCCGCGCGGCTGTCCCAGGTCACCTCCGACGCCAGCGGCGACACGCTGGGCACGCTCGCCGACGAGCTGTTCGCCGTCGTCAGCCTGCTCGGCAGGGAGCCCGGGCTGCGCCGGACGGTGGCCGACCCGGCGACCGACCCGGCCGCACGGGACCAGCTCGTCCGAGGGCTGCTCGGCGGCAAGGTGACCAAGGAGACGCTGAGCGTGCTCTCCGCGGTGGTCACCGCGCGCTGGTCCAGCCCGCGCGAGCTGGTGGACGGGGTCGAGACGCTCGGCCGGACCGCCCTGCTCACGCAGGCGGAGCGGGCCGGGCGGCTGGACGCGGTGGAGGACGAGCTGTTCCGCCTCGGCCGCATCGTGGCCGCGGACGGTCAGCTCGACTGGCTGCTCTCCGAGGCCACCGGCGACCCCGAGGGCAAGCGCGCGCTGCTGCGCGGGCTGCTCGGCGGCAAGGTCGAGAAGGCCACCCTCGCACTGGCGGAGCAGCTGGTCACCAGCCTCCGCGGGCGCAACGCGGTGGACGGTCTCGAGGAACTGGCCGATGCGGCCGCCAAGCGCCGGGAGCGTTCGGTGGCGCACGTCCGCACCGCGTTCGAGCTGACCGAGGCGCAGCAGGAGCGGCTCACCGCCACCCTGACGCGGATCTACTCGCGGCCGATCGCGTTGCACGTCGAGCTGGACCCATCGCTGGCCGGTGGCCTGGTGATCAAGGTCGGTGACGAGGTCATCGACGGAAGCGCGGCAGGCCGCCTGGAGGCGCTGCGCCGAACCCTGGCCGGCTGACGCCAGGGCAGGGGGATCCGGGACCCGGGTCCCCCACGACGAAGCACCCCCCTTCTTGAAGAACGAAGCGAGAGCAGGAACGACAATGGCGGAGCTGACGATCTCGTCGGACGAGATCCGCAGTGCGATCGAGAACTACGTCTCCAGCTACTCCCCGGAGGTCAGCCGGGAAGAGGTCGGGGTCGTCGCCACCACCGGTGACGGCATCGCCACTGTCGAGGGCCTGCCCTCGGCGATGACCAACGAGCTGCTGGAGTTCTCCGGTGGCGTGCTTGGTGTCGCGCTGAACATGGAGGTCCGCGAGATCGGCGTGGCGATCCTCGGCAACTACGAGGGTCTGGAAGAGGGCCAGGAGGTCAAGCGGACCGGCCAGGTGCTCTCCGTGCCGGTCGGCGACGGCTTCCTCGGCCGCGTGGTGAACCCGCTGGGCGACCCCATCGACGGTCTCGGCGAGATCGTCGCGGAGGAGCGCCGCGCGCTGGAGCTGCAGGCGGCCACCGTGGTGCAGCGGCAGTCGGTGAAGGAGCCGCTGCAGACCGGCATCAAGGCCATCGACGCGCAGACCCCGATCGGCCGCGGCCAGCGCCAGCTGATCATCGGTGACCGCAAGACCGGCAAGACCGCGGTCTGCGTCGACACCATCCTGAACCAGAAGGCCAACTGGGAGACCGGCGACCCGAAGCAGCAGGTGCGCTGCATCTACGTCGCGATCGGCCAGAAGGGCTCCACCATCGCCGCGGTGAAGAAGGCGCTGGAGGACCGCGGTGCGATGGAGTACACCACCATCGTCGCGGCCCCCGCCTCCGACGCGGCAGGCTTCAAGTGGCTGGCCCCGTACACCGGCTCGGCCATCGGTCAGCACTGGATGTACCAGGGCAAGCACGTCCTGATCGTCTTCGACGACCTGACCAAGCAGGCCGAGGCCTACCGCTCGATCTCGCTGCTGCTGCGCCGTCCGCCGGGCCGCGAGGCCTACCCGGGTGACGTCTTCTACCTGCACTCCCGGCTGCTGGAGCGCTGCGCGAAGCTCTCCGACGAGCTGGGCGCGGGCTCGATGACCGGTCTGCCGATCATCGAGACCAAGGCCAACGACGTCTCGGCCTACATCCCGACCAACGTCATCTCGATCACCGACGGCCAGTGCTTCCTCGAGTCGGACCTGTTCAACCAGGGTGTCCGGCCCGCGGTGAACACCGGTATCTCGGTCTCCCGAGTCGGTGGTTCGGCGCAGATCAAGGCCATGCGCAAGGTCGCCGGTTCGCTCCGCCTCGAGCTGTCCCAGTACCGCGAGCTGGAGGCCTTCGCGGCCTTCTCCTCCGACCTGGACCCGGTCTCCAAGGCCCAGCTGGAGCGCGGCGCCCGCCTGACCGAGCTGCTCAAGCAGTCCCAGTACAGCCCGTTCCCGGTCGAGGAGCAGGTCGTCTCGATCTTCACCGGCTCCAAGGGCTTCCTGGACTCGGTGCCGGTCGCCGACGTCCGTCGCTTCGAGACCGAGCTGCTCGACTCGCTGCGCCGCAACCACAAGGGCATCCTGGACGAGATCCGGGAGAGCCGGGACTTCTCCTCGGACAACGAGGAGCGCCTGTCGGCCGCGATCGAGAAGTTCAAGCAGGGCTTCACCACCTCCGACGGCAGCCGCGTGGTGAACGAGGCCGCCGCGGAAGCGCTGGCCGCTGACAAGGTCGGCGCGGAGTCCGTCAAGGTCAACCGCCCCGACCCGGCGAAGAAGTGAGCTGACCCATGGCAGCTGAACTTCGCGTCCTCAAGCAGAGGATCAGGGCGACCCAGTCGACCAAGAAGATCACGCGCGCGATGGAGCTGATCGCCACCTCCCGCATCGGCAAGGCGAAGGCGAAGGTGGCGGAGTCCCGCCCCTACGCCGAGGAGATCACCAACGTGCTCTCCGCGCTGGCCGACGCGACCACCCTTGACCACCCGTTGCTGGTGGAGCGCAAGCAGCCCAAGCGGGCCGCGGTGCTCGTGGTGACGAGCGACAAGGGTATGTGCGGCGGCTTCAACTCCGCGGTCATCAAGGCCGCGGAGGAGCTCCAGGCCCTGCTGCGCAAGCAGGGCAAGGAGCCGGTGCTCTACGTGATCGGCCGCAAGGGCCAGGGCTTCTACAAGTTCCGCCAGCGCGAGGTGGCGGGCTCGTGGGTCGGCTTCACCGAGTCGCCGAACTACCGCAACGCGGTCGAGGTCGGCGACGAGCTGGTGCCGCTGTTCATGGCAGGCGCGGACGACACCGCCGACGGCCCTGGGCCGGACGGCGTGCGCGGTTTCGACGAGCTGCACGTGGTCTACACCGAGTTCAAGTCGATGCTCTCCCAGGTGCCGACGGTCAAGCGGGTGGCCCCCCTTGAGGTCGAGTTCTCGGAGAAGAGCGAGACCCCGAGCGCGGTGTACGACTTCGAGCCGGACGCCGAGACCCTGCTCGACGCACTCCTGCCGAAGTACATCAAGACCCGGCTGTTCTCGGCCCTGCTGGAGTCCGCGGCATCCGAGTCGGCGGCCCGCCAGCGGGCCATGAAGGCGGCAACGGACAACGCCACGGAGCTGATCCGTGTGCTCACCCGTGAGGCCAACCAGGCCCGCCAGGCCCAGATCACCCAGGAGATCAGCGAGATCGTCGGTGGCGCCAACGCGCTGGCTGCCGCGGGAAGTGATGAGTGAGATGACTACTGCAACTACCTCCGGCCGCGTGGTCCGGGTGACCGGCCCGGTCGTGGACGTGGAGTTCCCCCGCGACTCGGTGCCCGAGCTCTACAGCGCGCTGAACGTGGACATCACCCACGAGGCGATGGCCAAGATGCTGACCCTCGAGGTCGCCCAGCACCTCGGCGACAACCTGGTCCGCACCATCTCGATGCAGCCGCCGGACGGCCTGGTCCGCGGTGCCGAGGTGCGCGACACCGGCAAGCCGATCTCGGTGCCCGTCGGTGACGCGGTCAAGGGCCACGTGTTCAACGCCCTCGGCGAGTGCCTGGACAAGCCGGGCTACGCCAAGGACGCCGAGCACTGGGGCATCCACCGCCAGCCGCCGGCCTTCGACCAGCTCGAGCCCCGCACCGAGGTGCTGGAGACCGGTCTGAAGGTCGTCGACCTGCTCACCCCGTACGTCAAGGGCGGCAAGATCGGCCTGTTCGGCGGCGCGGGCGTGGGCAAGACGGTGCTCATCCAGGAGATGATCACCCGTATCGCCCGGAACTTCGGTGGCACCTCGGTGTTCGCCGGCGTCGGCGAGCGCACCCGTGAGGGCAACGACCTCATCGCCGAGCTCACCGAGTCCAAGGTGCTCAAGGACACCGCGCTCGTCTTCGGTCAGATGGACGAGCCGCCGGGCACCCGTCTCCGGGTCGCGCTGTCCGCGCTGACCATGGCGGAGTACTTCCGCGACGTCCAGAACCAGGACGTGCTGCTGTTCATCGACAACATCTTCCGGTTCACCCAGGCCGGTTCCGAGGTCTCCACGCTGCTGGGCCGCATGCCCTCCGCGGTGGGTTACCAGCCGAACCTGGCCGATGAGATGGGCCAGCTGCAGGAGCGGATCACCTCGACCCGCGGTCGCTCGATCACCTCGATGCAGGCGATCTACGTGCCCGCGGACGACTACACCGACCCCGCGCCGGCCACCACCTTCGCCCACCTGGACGCCACCACCGAGCTCTCTCGTGCGGTGTTCTCCAAGGGCATCTTCCCGGCGGTGGACCCGCTGGCCTCCAGCTCGACGATCCTGCACCCCTCGGTCGTCGGCGAGGAGCACTACCGGGTCGCGCAGGAGATCATCCGGATCCTGCAGAAGTACAAGGACCTGCAGGACATCATCGCCATCCTCGGCATGGACGAGCTGTCCGAAGAGGACAAGGTGACGGTGAACCGGGCCCGCCGGATCGAGCGGTTCCTGTCGCAGAACATGTACGCGGCCGAGCAGTTCACCGGCCAGGCCGGTTCCACCGTGCCGGTCAAGGAGACCGTCGAGGCCTTCGACCGCCTCGCCAAGGGCGACTTCGACCACATGCCGGAGCAGGCCTTCTACATGTGCGGTGGCCTTGAGGACCTGGAGGCGAACTACCAGAAGCTCACCAAGAAGAGCTGACCGGTAGCACCCCCGAACACCACGAAGGCCGGGCTTCCCACTGGGAGGCCCGGCCTTCGTGCTTGTCCGGACTAGCCGAGCGCGACCACCTGGGTCCGGCCGTCCACGGTCACCTCGACCTCCCGCGCGTTGCCCGGCAGCACCGCGGCGTCCCGGCCGCCTGCCTGCCAGGCCGCGTCCGGGCCGGTGCGCCAGCGCAGTCCGGCGTGCCGCTTGGCCACCACCCAGCCCTCGTCGCCGGGCAGGCGCAGCCGCACCGGCAGCGCGGACGGCTCGCCGTGCCCGCCGAAGCGCACCGTCTCCACCGAGCGGTCGGGGCGGAAGACCACTCCGTACAGCCGGGTGGGGCCGCCGTCGGCGATCTCGGTGAGGTACAGCGAGCGGTCCCCGGCCAGGCCGGCCATCAGCTCCCACTGGATCGGCTGGGGCTCGCCGTAGGGGTCCAGGTACGGCTCGCGGAGCAGTTCCGCCGTGCCCATCCGGTGCAGGGCCTGCGGTGAGAAGAAGGGCTGGCTGGGCTGGAACACCAGCGGTCCGCCGTTGCCCTGCCAGTTGATGCCGCGAACCTGCCTCGGCGGCGGCATCATCCCGGTCGGGTCGTCCGGCGGCAGGTCCAGGTGCCAGACGTGCTCCGAGGCCAGCTGGGGGCGCAGCCGGGCGCCGTCGGCGAGAGTGAGCACGCTCTGCACCGGCTCCGCCGTCTCCGGCAGCGTGCTGAGGCTCACCCCGTCGCCGAAGGCCAGCCGGGCGCGGTCCCTGGTCACCACGCCGTCGCCGGCCACCGCCAGGCCGGCGGAGAGCTCCGCCGGCCTGCCCTGGTCCACCGCGAGCAGCGTGCGGTCCCCTGGGCCGAACAGGAACGCGCCTGCCGGGGCGCCGGGCTCACGCGGCACGTCCACGCCGAGCAGCCGCACCTGGCCGGTGCGGGCGTCCCGGCCGACCAGCGAGAGCATGGTGCCCTCCCGGCCGCCCGCGCTGTGGATCACGACCCGGTGCAGCAGCACCACCGCGGGACCGGCCGGGGTCTCGCCCGCCCAGTACACGTGCGGCCCGCCGAGCAGGTCGGCCGAGGGGTTGTTCGCCATCCGGGTGCTGTACCAGGACTTCAGCCGGGACCTCGGCCAGTCCCGGTCGAAGACGGCCACCGCCTCCCGGCTCAGCGCGGTGTCCCCGGCCCGGCCGCCGAGGGCGTGCTGGCCGAACCTGGCGTCCGCGGCGAACTGCTCCGGCCGGAACCGGCCGAGGAAGTCCCAGACCACCGTGCCCAGCGCCAGTGCGAGCACTGTGCTCAGCGCGGTGGCCAGCACCAGCAGCCGCCTGCGTCGTCTGCGCCGCCTGCCACCGTGCACCACCCGGTCGGTGAACCCGGGCAGGGTGTCCACAGTGGACACGGCGGCGGTGAGTGCTTCCTTCAGCTCGTCGGTGCGCATCGGCGGTCCCGGTCTTGGTCGGCGGTGAGTTCGGCCCCCACGGGGTCGAGCAGGTCTCGGAGGCGGGCCAGGCCACGGGAGGTCTGGCTCTTGATGGTGCCGACGCCGCAGCCGAGGGCCTGCGCGGCCTGCGCCTCGGTCAGGTCGTCGAAGTAGCGCAGCACCACCACGGTCCGCATCTTGTGCGGCAGCTCGGCCAGCGCCCGCAGCAGCGCGTCGCGGTCGGCGACCTGCTGCTCGTGGCCGGGCAGGCTGGGCGGGACCCCGTCCTCCAGCGGGGCCTCCCTGACCCGGCGGGAGCGGTGCCGCCAGCGGTTGGCCGCGGCGTTGGCCAGCGCGGCGCGCACGTAGGCCTCCGGCGCGGTGTTGATCCGGCGCCACTTGCCGTAGGTGCGTTCCAGCACGTCCTGCAGCAGGTCCTCGGCCGCGCCCCGGTCCCCGGCGCACAGCAGGTACGCCGTTCTCAGCAAGGCGGTCGAACGGGTCTCGACGAACGCGTCGAAGCCCTCATCGGCTCGCCCCATGAGCCCCCCTCCCCGGTTCTTTCGTCCCTTCAGCACTTCTGACACCGGCCCGCCCCACCAAGTTGCCAGGGCACCGACTAAACTGGCCTTCAACGAGCACGCGAAGGAGATGCCCGTGGCTGAGATGTCCGTCCAGTTGGTCGCTGTCGAGCGCCGCCTGTGGTCTGGTACCGCGAAGATGGTGGTCGCCCAGACGACCGAGGGCGAGATCGGCATCCTGCCCAACCACGAGCCGGTGCTGGGCCAGCTGGTCGAAGGTGGTGTGGTGCGGATCACCACCACCGACGGCGAGGTGGTCACCGCGGCCGTGCACGGCGGTTTCCTGTCGGTCACCGCCGACACGGTGAGCGTGCTGGCCGAGAGCGCCGAGCTGGGCCACGAGATCGACGTGGAGGCGGCCCGCCAGGACCTCAGCCACGCCGACGAGGCGGCCAGGGCCAGGGCCGCAAGCCGCCTCAAGGCCGCCGGTCAGCCGGTCTGACGCGCGGGACGGGTGGACGCAGCCGTGGACATCGCCGAAATCATCGGACTGGTCCTGGCTGCGGTGGCGGTCGCCATCGCCCTGCTCGCCTGGCGCCGGCTGCGCCTGCTGCGCCAGGGCGGCATCGACGTCGCCCTGCGCGACCAGCTCGGTGAGAAGGAACGCGGCTGGCACCTGGGCATCGGCCGGTACCGGGGCGACGAGTTCACCTGGTACCGCGTGCTGAGCCTGCGCTCGGGCCCGGACAAGGTGATCAGCCGGGCCGGGCTGGAGATCGACACCCGGCGCGAGCCGACCGGTTCGGAGACCTACGTGGTGCCTGCCGGGTCCACCGTGCTGCGCTGCCGGGGCGAGGACCTGGAGCTGGAGCTGGCGATGCCGACCGACGCGCTCACCGGCTTCCTGTCCTGGCTGGAGTCCGCACCGCCCGGACGCTCCATTCCCTGGGCATCCTGAAGAAGACCTGACCTGTGGCCCGTCGGCTCTCGTGCCGGCGGGCCACAGTCGTCTCAGCCGTTCTTGCCGGGCACCCACAGCACGTCGCCGTCCGGGTTGGCCACCCTGGCCAGGATGAACAGCAGGTCGGAGAGCCGGTTCAGGTACTTCGCGGCCAGCTTGTTGGTGCGCTCGGGGTCGGCCTCCAGCAGCGCCCAGGTGCTGCGCTCGGCCCGGCGGGCGATGGTGCGGGCCTGGTGCAGCAGGGCCGCGCCGGGGGTGCCGCCGTTGAGGATGAACGAGTTCAGCTTGGGCAGGTCGGCGTTGAACTCGTCGCACCAGCCCTCCAGGCGGTCCACGTAGGCCTGGGTGATGCGCAGCGCGGGATAGGGCGGGTCGGGCACGATCGGGGCGCACAGGTCCGCTCCGACGTCGAAGAGGTCGTTCTGGATGGCCTGGACCACCGGCCGCACGGCCTCGGCCAGGTCGCCGAGGGCCAGCGCGACGCCGAGCGAGGCGTTGGTCTCGTCGACGTCGGCGTAGGCGGCCAGCCTGGGGTCCGTCTTGGGAACCCGGGCGCCGTCGCCGAGCGCGGTGGTGCCGTCATCGCCGACACGGGTGTAGATACGCGTGAGGTGCACCGACATGCCCTGCACAGTACGGGTTTCGGTCACGCTCCGGCGTCCCCATACGATGGGTCATCGTGGGTGAGCATTTCCGGGTCAAGGGTGGCGCACGACTGGTCGGCGAGGTCGACGTCGTAGGCGCGAAGAACAGCGTGTTGAAGCTCATGGCGGCAGCTTTGCTGGCCGAGGGCACCACCACGATCACGAACTGCCCGGAGATCCTGGACGTCCCGTTGATGGGTGACGTGCTGCGGGGTCTTGGCTGCGAGGTGGACATCGACGGCGACGTCGCGCGGATCACCACGCCCGCCGAGCTGAACCACCGGGCCGACTTCGCCTCGATGAGCAAGCTGCGCGCCTCGGTGTGCGTGCTGGGCCCGCTGGTGGCCCGCTGCCGCAAGGCCGTGGTGGCGCTGCCCGGCGGCGACGCGATCGGCTCCCGGCCGCTGGACATGCACCAGAACGGCCTGCGCAAGCTGGGCGCCACCAGCGGCATCGAGCACGGCTGCGTGGTCGCCGAGGCGGAGAACCTGCACGGCGCGCAGATCTGGCTGGACTTCCCCAGCGTCGGTGCCACCGAGAACATCCTGATGGCCGCGGTGCTGGCCGAGGGCACCACGCTGATCGACAACGCCGCGCGCGAGCCGGAGATCGTCGACCTGTGCGTGATGCTGCAGCAGATGGGCGCCAAGATCGAGGGCGCCGGCACCTCCACGCTGACCGTGCACGGGGTGACCAAGCTGGAGCCGACCGAGCACCGGGTCATCGGCGACCGGATCGTGGGCGCCACCTGGGCGCTGGCCGCCGTGGCCACCCGGGGCGACCTGCACATCAAGGGCGTGGACCCGCACCACCTGGACCTGGTGCTGGAGAAGCTGCGCGCCGCCGGCGCCGAGGTCACGCTGACCGAGGAGGGCTTCCGGGTCGTGCAGGAGGGCCGCCCACAGGCGGTGGACTTCGTCACGCTGCCCTACCCGGGCTTCGCCACCGACAACCAGCCGTTCGCGGTGGTGCTGGCCGCGGTCTCCGAGGGCACCTCGATGATCACCGAGAACGTCTTCGAGGCCCGCTTCCGCTTCATCGAGGAGATGATGCGGCTGGGCGCGGACGCCCGCACCGACGGCCACCACGCGGTGGTCCGCGGCGTGGAGAAGCTCTCCAGCGCCCCGGTCTGGGCCTCCGACATCCGCGCCGGTGCCGGCCTGGTCATCGCGGGTCTGTGCGCGGAGGGCGTCACCGAGGTCTGGGACGTCTTCCACATCGACCGCGGCTACCCCCGCTTCGTGGAGAACCTGCAGCGCCTGGGCGCCGACGTGCAGCGGGTCACCGCCGACCCGGAGCGCTGAGCCCGGACACGCTGTGAGGAATTGCACCTCGCAGGCTGGTTACTGGCCAGTACGCTGACTCGCACACACAGTCGTGAGCGAGGTGGCGAATGCCGTACCCGACCGACCACGAGCGCGACCGTCCGTGGGTGATGCGCACGTACGCGGGCCATTCCTCGGCGGCGGCCTCCAACGCGCTCTACCGGCGGAACCTGGAGAAGGGGCAGACCGGGCTCTCGGTCGCCTTCGACCTGCCGACCCAGACCGGCTACGACCCCGACCACGAGCTGACCAAGGGTGAGGTCGGCAAGGTCGGGGTGCCGGTCAGTCATCTCGGGGACATGCGGCAGCTCTTCGACGGGATCCCGCTGGACACCGCGAACACCTCGATGACCATCAACGCGACCGCGATGTGGCTGCTGGCCATGTACGTCACCGTCGCGCAGGAGCAGGCCGTCGAGGCCGGGCAGGACCCGGAGGAGGTGCTGGGCAAGCTGTCCGGCACCACCCAGAACGACATCATCAAGGAATATCTCTCCCGCGGCACCTACGTCTTCCCGCCGGGGCCGAGCCTGCGCCTGATCACCGACATGGTGGCCTGGACGGTGCAGCACGTGCCGAAGTGGAACCCGATCAACATCTGCTCGTACCACCTGCAGGAGGTCGGCGCGACGCCGGTGCAGGAGCTCGCCTACTCGATGTGCACGGCGATCTCGGTGCTGGACGCGGTGCGCGACTCGGGACAGGTGCCGCCGGAGCGCTTCGGCGCGGTGGTCGCGCGGATCTCCTTCTTCGTCAACGCCGGGGTGCGTTTTGTCGAGGAGATGTGCAAGCTGCGGGCCTTCGCGCAGCTGTGGGACGAGATCACCGAGCAGCGCTACGGCATCACCGACCCGAAGCAGCGCCGGTTCCGCTACGGCGTGCAGGTCAACTCGCTCGGGCTGACCGAGGCGCAGCCGGAGAACAACGTGCAGCGGATCGTGCTGGAGATGCTCGCGGTGAGCCTGTCCCGCAACGCCCGCGCCCGCGCGATCCAGCTGCCCGCCTGGAACGAGGCGCTTGGCCTGCCGCGCCCCTGGGACCAGCAGTGGGCGCTGCGCATGCAGCAGGTGCTGGCGTATGAGACCGACCTGCTGGAGTACGAGGACCTCTTCGACGGCTCGCCGGTGGTGGCGGCCAAGGTCGAGGAGATCGTCAGCGGGGCGCGCGCGGAGATCGACCGGGTGCAGGCCATGGGCGGCGCGGTGACCGCGGTGGAGAGCGGCTACATGAAGTCCGCGCTGGTCTCCTCGCTGGTGGAGCGCCGCCGCCGGGTGGAGTCCGGTGAGGACGTGGTGGTCGGGGTGAACAAGTTCACCACCACCGAGCCCAGCCCGTTGCAGGCCGAGGGCGCCAAGTCGATCGAGTCCATCGACCCCGCGGTCGAGCGGCAGGCGGCCGAGGCGGTCGCCGCCTGGCGGGCGGACCGCGATCAGTCCACTGTGGACAGAGTGCTGGACGAGCTGCGGGACGCGGCCAAGACCGAGGCCAACCTGGTGGAGGCCACCCTGGCCTGCGTCAAGGCCGGGGTGACCACCGGCGAGTGGGCAGGCGCGCTGCGCGAGGTCTTCGGCGAGTACCGCGCGCCCACCGGGGTGGCCGCGGCCTCTGCCGCTGGTCCAGCCGGTGAGGCGCTGGCCGTGGTGCGCGAGCGGGTGCGGGTCACGGGTGAGGAGATCGGCTCCCGGCTGCGCATCCTGGTCGGCAAGCCCGGCCTGGACGGGCACTCCAACGGCGCCGAGCAGGTCGCGGTGCGCGCCCGTGACGTCGGGTTTGAGGTTGTGTACCAAGGCATCCGGCTCACCCCGGCGCAGATCGTGGCCGCCGCGGTGCAGGAGGGCGTGCACGTGGTCGGCCTGTCCGTGCTCTCCGGCTCGCACCTGGAGGTGGTGCCCGCGGTGGTCGAGGGCCTGCGCGCGGCCGGGGCGGAGGACGTGCCGGTGATCCTGGGCGGCATCATCCCGCCGGAGGACGGTGAGGTGCTGCTGAGCCGGGGTGTGGCCAGGGTGTTCACGCCCAAGGACTACGAGCTGACCGAGATCATGGACGAGATCGTCACCGTGGTCCGGGAAGCGCACGGGTTGCCGGGACGGTAGCGAGCACCGCGGCGGTCGTGGTTACCTCGCCGAAGTTGCCGTGCAGGTTGGCCGCGGTGGCCCTGGTGAACTCCGCCGCGGTGATCACCGAGCCGTCCGGTGCGGTCTCGTCGAAGGTGAAGGTCGCGTCCAGGGCCACCCGCAGCCGGTAGCCGAGGTCGCCGGCCACCCGGCTGGTGGTCTCCACGCACCGGTTGGTCTGGATGCCCGCGGTCACCACCTGCTCGATCCCGTTGTCCCGCAACCACTTGTGCAGGTCCACGTCGCCGTGGAAGGACGAGTGCACGCTCTTGCGCACCAGCAGCGCGGGGGTGATGCCGTCGAGTTCGGGCTTGAGCTCGTTGCCGGGTGTGCCGGCGGCCAGCGGCGAGCCGGGCTTCGTGGAGTCGTGGCGCACCACCACGATCGGCAGTCCGGCCCGCTGCCAGGTGGTGGCCAGCGCGTGGATGTTGGCTTCGGCTTCCGGGTTGTTCCGGCGGCCCCAGAAGGCGCTGTCATCGAAGCCGCGTTGTACGTCGATCAGGATGAGTGCGGTGGTCATGCCGGAAGTCTGCGCTGTGCCTCGGCCCGCGGGGGAGTGGCAGAACTGGCACGATGCGCTACTTTTCTGCCATGTACACCGTGGGCCTGCTCGTGCTGCCCGGGACCCGGACCTTCGACATCGCGGTGCCCGCCGAGGTGTGGGGCGTGGACCGGACCGACTCCGCCATCGGCCCGTTCGCGCTGCGGATCTGCACCCAGGGCCGCAAGCCGCTGGCGCTGCACCCGGTCGGCGATCTCCGTGCCACGCACGGGTTTTCCGGTTTGCTGGACTGCGACCTGGTGATCGCGCCGGGCCGGGCCGACCCGCACGCGCCGGTCCCCGCGGCCGCGGTCCGGGTGCTGCGGCAGGCGCACGCGGCCGGGATCACCCTGGCCTCGCTGTGCTCCGGCGCGTTCACCCTGGCCGCCGCCGGTGTGCTGGACGGCCGCCCGGCCACCACGCACTGGCGGCTGCTGGCCGCGCTGGCCGAGCGCGCGCCGCTGGCCAGGCTGAGCCCTGAGGTGCTGTTCACCGACGACGGCGACGTGCTCACCTCGGCGGGCGTGGTCGGCGGCGTGGACCTGTGCCTGCACCTGGTGCGCCGGGACTTCGGCGCGGACCTGGCCGCCCGGCTGGCCAAGCGGATGGTGATGCCGGCGGCTCGCTCCGGTGGCCAGCGGCAGTTCGTGGACACCCCGCTGCCCGGCCGTCCGGACGGCCCGGACATCGGGTCCACTGTGGACTGGGCGCGGCAACGGCTGGCCGAACCCCTTGGCGTGCCGGAGCTCGCCGAGCGGTCCGGCATGAGCGAGCGCACCTTCCACCGCGCGTTCACCGCCGCCACCGGCACCACGCCGGGACGCTGGTTGCAGGCCGAGCGGCTGCGCTTCGCCCGGCAGCTGCTGGAGACCACGGCGCTGCCGGTGGCGCGGGTGGCGCAGCGGTCCGGACTGGGCACCGCGGCGAACCTGCGCCGCCGCCTGCACGCCGAGCTCGGCGTCAGCCCGGCGGCCTACCGCCGGACCCATCAGGTCTGCTGACCCAGCCCGGACTCCAGCAGGTCGAAGGCGTGGTCGATGTGCTTGCGCCGCCGGGCCACCGTCGTGGCCGGAGTGCCGTCCAGGACGGCCCTGGCGTTGGCGAGGAACACCGAGCGGACCGTGGCCAGCAGCATGCCCGCGACCTGCCAGGCCCGCGGATCCCGTTGCCCGCCAAGAAGTTCCACCAACGCCTCCTCGGTGTCGCGCAGGTGCTCCAGCACGCGCAGCTGGAGGGCTGGACTGGCCTTGATCACGCTCCAGAACCGGGGGACGCCGTCGTCCGCGCCGGAGAGCGGGTGGCCGGCCGCGGTCAGCTCGTGGCAGAGCCTGCGCACCGCCGCGGTGACCGACAGCTCGCCGCGGCCGGTGATCGCCGAGGTCAGCACCTCGATGATCTCCTCGTGCCGGTCGAGGTAGAGGTCCTCCTTGCGCGGGAAGTAGTTGAACACGGTCATCTTGGACACCTGGGCCGCCTCGGCGACCTCGGCCACGGTCACCTCGTCGAAGCCCCTGGCCAGGAACAACTTGGTGGCCACATTGGAGATCCGCTGCCGCGTCTCGCGCTTCTTCCGCTCCCGGAGCCCCATGTCCATGTCGGAAATGTACCAAACATATAATTTGACTCGGTAAAAGTTTGGTTGGACGCTGGGGACATGACCAAACCCGTGATCGTGGCAGGCGCTGGCCCCACCGGACTGATGCTGGCCTGCGAGCTGCGCACCCATGGCGCGGACGTGCTCGTCCTGGAACGACTCACCGAGCCCAGCCAGGTGGTCAAGGCAGGCGCCATCAACACCCGCACCGCGGACACCTGGGCCAGGCACGGTCTGCTGGCCGAGGTGCACCGGGCGATCGGCGGCAACCTGAACAGGTTCGTCGAGATGATGCGACGGCAGAACCCCGACCTGCCTGAGGACTACCGGCCGGCGAGGTTCGGCGGCCACTTCGCCGGGCTGACCGGCCTCGACCTGTCCAGGCTGGACTTCACCGACCCCGACCTCAGCCCGCGCGCGGCCGAGGGCGTGTACCCGATGACCCAGCAGGAGGTCGAGGCGATCCTGGGCGGCTGGGCGGCCCGGCTCGGCGTGCCGGTGCGCCGAGGCGTGGAGCTGACCGGGTTCGCCGAGGACGCCGAGGGCGTGACCGTCACGCTGGCCTCCGGGGAGACCGTGCGCGGCTCCTACCTGGTCGGCTGCGACGGCGGCCGCAGCCTGGTGCGCAAGCAGGGCGGCTTCCCCTTCCCCGGCACCCCGGCCACCATCACCGGCTACCAGGCCATCGTCGAGCTGGACGACCCGCTGGCGCTTTCCCTTGGCTGGCAACACCTTCCCGGCGGCGTGCTGGTCTACGGCCCGACGCCGGGCCGGATCCTCACCGTGGAACTGGACGGTCCGCCCGCCGACCGGGACGCGCCGATCACCGCGCAGGAGCTGACCAGGGCGCTGCGCCGGGTGAGCGGCGCCGAGGTCACCGTGACCAAGGTCGAGGTGGCCACCCGCTTCACCGACAACGCCCGCCTGGTCCCGGAGTACCGCAGGGGCCGGATCCTGCTGGCGGGCGACGCCGCGCACGTGCACCCGCCCTTCGGCGGCCAGGGCCTCAACCTGGGCCTGCAGGACGCGGCCAACCTGGGCTGGAAGCTGGCCGCGGTGGCCACGGGCCGGGCCGGGGAGTCGCTGCTGGAGACCTACACCGCGGAACGGCGCCCGGCCGCGGAGTTCGTGCTGCGGATGAACCGGGCCCAGGTCGCGGTCATGCGGAACACCCCGCAGGCGGCCGCGCTGCGCGAGCTGCTCACCGAGCTGATCGGGACCGGGGACACCAACCAGTACCTGGTCAAGTTCATCGCGGGCCAGCACACCCGCTACGACCTGGGCGGCGGCCACGAGCTGACCGGCCGGTTCGCCCCGCCGCTCAACCTGCCCGTCTACGCCGGCTGGGTCCTGGCCGACCTCACCGGCGATCCGGAGCTGGCCGGGCTGGCAGGCGACCACGTGCGCGTGTTCCCGGCCGAGGACCCGTCCCGGCCCGAGCTGGCCGCGGCGCTGATCCGCCCGGACGGCTACGTGGCCTGGGCCGCCGACCGGGACAACCCGGACCGGGCGGGCCTGCGCGCCGCGCTGGAAACCTGGCTCGGCGCCACGCTGACCCCGGCCCGCTGAGGCGCTACGGTCGCCTCATGGCCGCCTATCGCAACGTGATCGTCTCCGTGGACGGCGACATCGCGCGGATCACCATGAACCGGCCGGACCGGCGCAACGCGCTCTCCGGCGAGCACCTGGCCGAGCTCCAGCACGCGTTCGTCACGGTCGCCGACACCGCGGCCACCGGCATCGTGCTGGCGGGCAACGGCCCGGTGTTCTCCGCGGGCCACGACTTCGCCGACCTGGTCGACCGCGAGCTGCTCGGCGTGCGGGAACTGCTGAAGCTGTGCACCAAGCTCATGCACACTATGCAGTCCATCCCGCAGGTGGTGATCGCCAGGGTGCACGGTCTGGCCACCGCGGCAGGCTGCCAGCTGGTGGCGGGCTGCGACCTGGCGATCGCCGCCGAGTCCGCCGGTTTCGCCCTGCCCGGCGGCAAGGGCGGCTGGTTCTGCCACACCCCAGCAGTGCCGGTGGCCCGCGCCGTCGGCCGCAAACGCCTGATGGAACTGGCCCTCACCGGCGACGTCATCGACGCCCGCACCGCCGAGTCCTGGGGCCTGGTGAACCGGGTGGTCCCGGACGCCGAGCTGGACCAGGCGGTCGCGGACCTGCTCGCCCGCGCCACCAGGGGCAGCCGCGCCAGCAAGGCCCTCGGCAAGCAGACCCTGTACGCCCAGCTGGACCGGCCGGAGGCGGACGCCTACGCGATCGCGCTGGAGGTGATGGCCGCGGCCTCGCAGACCGGTGGCGCGAAGGAAGGCATGACCGCGTTCCTGGAGAAGCGCAAGCCGGTGTGGCCGGACTAGTCCCGCTTCAGCGCGTTGGTCAGCCCGGCCACTGCCGCGAAGGTGGGCAGCCAGTCCGCGGGTCAGGGCGGTCGCAGCCAGCCCGCGAACCAGGGCGGCTGTAGCTAGCCCGCGAACCAAGACGGCTGTGCCAGCTCAAGATGACCGGTCATATTGGTGCGGTGACTATGGCCCGGGTCGCCTTGGCACCAGTCGCGTTGGCTCCGTCACATCGCCCTGGGCGGCTGCCGGCCAGGTGCGCCCGGCGCGGATGCCGAACCCGGTGCGCGTCTCGGCGAGCACTTCGCCGCTGACACCCGCGCCCCCGGCACCCGCGCCGTGCCGCAGCTCGAACCCGGCTAGCTCCGGTGCTCGTGCAGCAGCAGCAACGTGTACGCCGCGATCGACTGCGCGTCCGTCACCTCACCCGAGGCGATCATCTCCTCGAACCGCGCCCTGGCGAACCAGGCCGTGCGCATGTCCTGCTCCTCGTGCTCGCGCTCCGGCGGGCCAGTGGTCAGCTCGGTGGCCAGGAACACCCGGCCGCGCTGGCTGGACATGCCGGGGGCCACGTCGAGCAGGCCGAGGTCGGTCATCTTCCCGGCGCGCAGACCGGTCTCCTCGCGGAGCTCGCGGGCGGCCAGCTCGGCGGTGTCCAGCTCGGCCCGGTTCGGCGCGGTGCCCTGCGGGAACTCCCAGCGGCGCAGGCCGATCGGGTAGCGGTACTGCTCGACCAGGTGCAGCCGTTCCCCGTCCAGCGGGATGACCAGGGCGTAGTCGGGCTTGTCCACCACGCCGTAGATGCCCAGGGAGCCGTCGGCGCGGCGGATGCCGTCCTCACGCACCGTCATCCAGGCGTTCGCGTAGACCTCACGGGTGTCGACCTTGTCCACAATCCCCACCCTAGGCGTCGTTGTTGAGCCGCGAGCGCCGCCTGCCGTAGGCGAAGTAGAGCACCAGGCCGACCGCGGTCCAGATCAGGAACGCGATCCAGGTGGTGGCGCCGAGGCCGACGATGAGGATCACGCACAGCGCCAGTCCGAGCAGCGGCACCAGCGGCATCAGCGGGGTGCGGAAGGAGCGCGGCAGGTCCGGCTTGGTCCGGCGCAGCACCAGCACGCCCACGTTGACCAGTCCGAAGGCCACCAGGGTGCCGATGCTGGTGGCGTTGGTCAGCTCGCCCAGCGGCACCAGCGCGGCCAGGATCGCCACCAGCACGCCGACCACCAGGATGTTGGTGGTGGGCACCGCGCGGGAGCCGACCTTGGCGAACACCGGCGGCATCAGGCCGTCCCGCGACATCGAGACCAGCACCCGGGTCTGGCCGTAGAGCACGGTCAGCACCACCGAGGCGATCGCGATCACCGCGCCAACCGCGAGCACGGTGGAGGCCCAGCCGGATCCGGTCACCTCGGCCATCACCGTGGACAGCGAGGCGCCCTTCGCACTCAGCTTGTCCACCCCGATCGCGCCGATCGCGGTGAGCGCGACCGCCACGTAGACGAAGGTCACGATGCCGAGCGAGATCATGATCGCCCTCGGCAGGTCGCGCTGCGGGTTGCGCGCCTCCTCACCGGCGGTGGAGGCGGCGTCGAAACCGATGAAGGAGAAGAACACCGCGGAGGCGCCACCGGCGATGCCGACCAGGCCCTCCGGCGCGAACGGGGTCATGTTGCCGGTGTTGAACGCGGTGGCCGCCACCGCGACGAAGAACACCAGCACGCCGACCTTGATCATCGTGGTCACCGTGGTGGCCCGCGCGCTCTCCCTGACCCCGGCCAGCAGCACCGCGGTGGCCAGCAGCACCACCACCGCGGCCGGGATGTTCACCACGCCACCGGCGCCCGGCGGCGCGGCCAGCTCCTCCGGGATGCGCACCCCGATGGTGGCTTCCAGGAACACGTTGAGATACCCGCCCCAGCCGACCGCGACCGCGGCCACCGACACGCCGTACTCCAGCAGCAGGCACCAGCCGCACACCCAGGCGACCAGCTCGCCCAGCGTCGCGTAGGTGTAGGAGTAGGCCGAGCCGGACACCGGCACCGCGCCGGCCAGCTCGGCGTAGGACAGCGCCGAGAACAGCGCGGCCAGCGCCGCCAGCGCGAAGGAGACCACCACCGCGGGACCCGCCTTGGGCGCGGCCTCGCCGAGCACCACGAAGATCCCGGTGCCCAGGGTCGCGCCGACGGAGAGCGAGACCAGCGAGATCAGCCCCATGCTCCGGCGCAGGCCACTGTGCTCGCCCTCGCTGGTGAGCTGTTCCACTGGCTTGGTGCGCAGCAGGCTGCGCTGGCTGTTCGGCGGCACGAGGCGCGAACCTACCGCCCGGTCCAGTCCGGCCTCCAGTCCGGTGTGACTTGTCGAATACGACCCCGCATTGGAGCGCCGGTGAAACGGCTGTGCCAGGCAGTCACTAACCTGTCGCGGTGCGCCTCGTCATCGCCCGCTGCCAGGTCAACTACGTCGGACGTTTGACCGCCCACCTGCCCATGGCCAATCGGCTGCTGCTGATCAAGGCCGACGGTTCGGTGTCGATCCACTCCGACGACCGCGCCTACAAGCCGCTGAACTGGATGAGCCCGCCCTGCTGGCTGATCCAGGACCCGGGGGTCTGGACCGTGCAGAACAAGGCGGGGGAGAAGCTGGTGATCACCCTCGAGGAGGTCATGCACGACTCCGCGCACGAGCTGGGTCCCGAACCCGGCCTGGTCAAGGACGGCGTCGAAGCCCACCTGCAGGAACTGCTCGCCGAGCACATCGCCACCCTCGGCGAGGGCTACACGCTGGTCCGCCGTGAGTACCCCACCGCGATCGGCCCGGTGGACATCATGGCCAGGGACGGCGCGGGCGCCGCGGTGGCCGTGGAGATCAAGCGCCGCGGCGAGATCGACGGTGTGGAGCAGCTGACCAGGTACCTGGAGCTGCTCAACCGGGACCCGCTGCTCTCCCCGGTCAAGGGCGTGTTCGCGGCGCAGATCATCAAGCCGCAGGCCCGAACCCTGGCCGAGGACCGCGGCATCCGCTGCGTCACCCTGGACTACGACGCGCTGCGCGGCATCGAGTCGGACGAGTTCCGCCTGTTCTGATTCGCTCTGTTCTGATTCGCTCGGGGGGTCCGGTGCGGCTGAGGTTGTTGTTGCTCGCGATCACGCTGGCGGCCACCGCGCTGCCACCGGCGGAAGCGGCCGCCGACCCGGTGGACCGGGTGGCCACCCCGGTGCTGCGCTGGCAGCCCTGCGGCCCGCCGTTCGAGTGCGCGGACCTGCGCGCTCCGCTGGACCACCGCCGGCCGCACGGCCGCGCCATCACGGTCAAGGTGATCCGCCGCCCCGCGCTGGACCCGGCCCGGCGGCTCGGCGTGCTGGTCAACCAGCCGGGCGGCCCCGGCCAGGAAGCGCACGACGCGCTGCGCCGGAACCCGGACCGCTTCCCGGAGTTCGACCTGCTCGCGATGGACCCGCGCGGCGTGGCCCGCAGCGAGGGCGTGCGCTGCTTCGACTCCGCCGAGCAGGAGAACGCGTTCTGGGCCGGCCAGCCCGCTTTTCCCGCCACCCCGGCCCAGGAACCGGCCAACACGGCGAAGAAGGCCGAGTACGCGCGCCGGTGCGCGGCCGCCAACGGGGACCTGCTCCGGCACGTCTCGACCCTGGACGTGGCGCGGGACCTGGACCTGCTGCGCCGCGCGCTGGGCGAGTCCCGGCTGAACTACTGGGGCGCGTCCTACGCCACCTACCTCGGCATGGTCTACGCCAACCTGTTCCCGCACCGGGTCAGGGCGATGGCGCTGAGCGCGGTGGTCGACCCGAAGCAGTGGCAGCACTGGGCACTGGGCCGCAACCCGGCCGCCACCGCCGCCACCTGGGACCACTTCCTGGCGACCTGTGCCGCGGCCGGACCCCGGTGCGCGCTGACCGCACAAGGCGCTGATCCGGCCGCCGTGCGCCGCGCGGCGGAGGCGGCGCTGGCCAAGGCGCGGGTCTCGCCGGGGGACTACGCCAACCTGATCGCGGGCATCACCGTCGCGCTGTACGACACCGACCGCTGGACGGACCTGGCCGCCACTCTTTCCGCCATTGCCGCCGAACCCTCGCCCGCGGCCGGACTCGACCAGTTCCGCGCCGTGCAGTGCACCGACTCCGCCTACCCGCGCGACCCCGCGCGCTGGCCGGAACTGGCCGCCGAGTCCGACCGCCGCGGTGAGCTGTTCGGCCGGATGTGGCTGCACCTGGTCGACGCCTGCGCGTACTGGCCGGAACCCGCCGAGCGCTACACCGGCCCGTTCCACCGCCGCACCGCGCCGATCCTGCTGACCAACAACCGGATCGACCCCACCACGCCGCTGGACGGGGCGCGGCGGGCCGAACGGCTGCTGGGCAACGCGCGGCTGGTCGTCGCGGACGGCGCGGGGCACATCCCGCACAGTCCCGCGCTGATCGGCGCGATCGAGGACTACCTGCGCACGGTCCGGCTACCGCCGCCGGGGACCACCTACCCGGTGGACCGGCTGCCCTTCTCCTGAGCCAGCCCCCTGCGCACCCAGTCGGTCACCACCCGCACCGACTCGGCCAGGCTGATGCCGGTGGTGTCCAGCAGTTCCATCGGCGGGTCCATGGTGGCCGCGTTGGCCCGGACCCACTCGTTGAACTCCAGCATCTCGGTGATCCGGTCCTCGTCGTCCCACTCCCGCCAGGCGGGCCGCGCGCGCAGCCGGCTGGCCAGCAGGTCCGGCGCGCAGGTCAGCGCCAGGTAGTGGATGTCGCCGAGGAAGGCGCGTTCGGGCAGCCGCTCGAACTGGACCGGCACCACGGTGCCGCACAGCACCACCGGACGGCCGCTCTGGTTGACCATCGCGACCATCCGCAACCAGGTGGCGCGGAAGACGCGGTAGTCGTCGGCCGGGTCCTGCAACCCGGCCGACCACAGCACGTCCTGCTCCATGACCACGACCGCGTCGCCCAGCTCGGCGGTCAGCATCTTGCCCACGGTGGACTTCCCGGTGCCGCTGGGCCCGGTGAGCGCGAACATCGGCAGCCGCAGGAACGGCTGCCGATGTCCGCAACGCACGCAGAGCAGGACCGGATCGCCCGGCAGGACCACCGGGACCTCGGCCTTGTCGCCGCAGTTGACGCAGATCTTGAGGTCCACGGGGTTCGGACCGGGAATCAGTCGAACAGCCCTTCCAGGAAGCTCTTCTTCCGCTTGTGGCCGTAACCGTGGCCGCCGTAGGGGGGCGGTGAGTCGCGGTGGCCCGGCCGGTGCCCGCCATAGGGCGGCGGGGAGTCCCGGTGGCCGTGGCCACCGTGGCTGCGGTGGCCGCCGTAGGGGGGCGGCGAGTCGTGCCGGTACCCCGGCGCCATGGGCGGCGGGGGCGGCGGCGCGGCCGCGTAGTAGTTGCGTTCGGCGCCGGCGATCTGCTCGAGCTCGCCGCGGTCGAGGAAGATCCCCCGACAGCCCTGGCACTGCTCGATGTGCACCCCGCCGCGGTCCACGGTCTGCATCACGTTCTGGCACTTCGGACAAATCACATATGCGAGAGTACGCAGCTTTCCCGCCCGGTTGTGGGAGACATCCACAGGCCGGAAATTTGAAAGCGCTCCCACCTGCATCGATGGAGAGGCCCCTGACCTCTGTGTAGCTGACCTGTGATGAAGGCATTACGGTACCGCCGTCACGTCGGACGACGACCGTGCTGACCTTGGAGGTGGAGCCCGGGTGGAAGCGCTCGCCGCTTCGAGCCTGCGTCTAGACGCAAGCCTGCTCGACTACGCGTTGCTCGCGGTGTATTTCGTACTGGTGCTGGGCATCGGCTACATGGCCCGACGCTCGGTGTCCACCAGTCTCGACTTCCTGCTCTCCGGCCGTTCGCTGCCGGCGTGGGTGACCGGGCTGGCCTTCATCTCGGCCAACCTCGGCGCTCTCGAGCTGATGGGCATGACGGCCAACGGCGCCCAGTACGGCATGGCCACCGTGCACTACTACTGGATCGGCGCCATCCCGGCCATGGTCTTCCTCGGCCTGGTCATGATGCCGTTCTACTACGGATCCAAGGTCCGCAGCGTCCCCGAGTTCATGCGACGGCGGTTCGGCCGCCCCGCGCACCTGGTCAACGCGCTGAGCTTCGCGGTGGCGCAGGTGCTCATCGCAGGCATCAACCTGTTCGCCCTCTCGGTGATCATCAACGTGCTGCTCGGCTGGCCGATCTGGCTGTCCATCGTGATCGCCGCGGTGGTCGTGCTCGCCTACACCACGATGGGCGGGCTGTCCGCGGCCATCTACAACGAGGTGCTGCAGTTCTTCGTCATCGTGGCCGCGCTGGCGCCAATCACGATCATCGCGCTGCACAAGATCGGCGGCTGGGAGGGCCTGGTCGCCAAGGTCACCGCCAGCACCGGCGGCGCGCAGAACCTGTCCACCTGGCCGGCCAGCAACCTGACCGGCATCGCCGACGGCACGCTCAGCGTCATCGGCCTGGTCTTCGGCCTCGGCTTCGTGCTGTCCTTCGGCTACTGGACCACGAACTTCGCCGAGGTCCAGCGCGCGATGTCGGCCAAGAGCATGTCGGCCGCCCGGCGCACCCCGATCATCGGCGCCTACCCCAAGGCGCTGATCCCGGCGATCATCATCATCCCCGGCATCATCGGCGCGGTCCTGGTGCCGGACATCGCCGCGATCAAGGCCGGTGACCACAGCTCCGGCGCGGAGTACAACCAGGTCCTGCTGTACCTGATGCGCGACCTGCTGCCCAACGGCGTGCTCGGCGTGGCCATCGCCGGTCTGCTGGCCTCGTTCATGGCCGGTGTGGCGGCCAACGTCAGCTCGTTCAACACGGTCTTCACCTACGACCTGTGGCAGGACTACGTCCGCAAGGACCGGCCGGACGAGTACTACTTGCGGATCGGCAGGCTGGCCACCGTCGGCGCGTGCGTGATCGCGATCGGCACCGCGTTCATCGCGGCGAACCTGGGCGGGTCCAACATCATGGACTACATCCAGGCGCTGTTCTCCTTCTTCAACGCGCCGTTGTTCGCCACGTTCATCCTGGGCATGTTCTGGAAGCGGATGACCCCGACCGCGGGCTGGACCGGCCTGGTCGCGGGCACCCTGGCCGCGGTCATCGTGTGGCTGCTGTCGGAGCCGAAGCTGGGCATCCAGGTGCTGGACCTGCCCGGCCAGGGCGCCAGCTTCATCGGCGCGGGCGCGGCGTTCGTGGTGGACATCCTGGTCAGTGTCGCGGTCTCGCTGGCGACCAAGCCCAAGCCGGACTCCGAGCTGGTCGGCCTGGTCTACAGCCTGACGCCGAAGGAGACCCGCACCCACTCCAAGACCGGCGACGACGCCGGCTGGTACCGCTCGCCCGCGCTGCTGGGCGGCGGCGTGCTGGTGCTGACCATCCTGCTCAACATCTTCGTCGGCTGAGGGAGGGACCATGGCTGAACAAGCGACCGGGGCGAAGCCGTCCAGTGGGATGGCGAGCCTGTTCGACCTGCGCCTGATCATCGCGCTGTTGTTCGGGATCTACGGGGTGGTCCTCACCTTCGTGGGCCTGTTCGACACCACTGAGGCAGACCTGTTCAAGACCGGCGGGATCAACATCAACCTGTGGACCGGTGTCTCGATGCTCGCGGTCACCGCGTTCTTCGTCATCTGGACCGTCGCGCGCCCGCTGCGGATGCCGGCGGAGGCGGAAGCCGCCGACGACGCCACTGGCGCCGGCGGACACTAGCCGCTAGCTCAACGGTTGGTCCGGCGGTGCGGGTAGACCGGGTTGAACGCCTCCAGCGTCCAGGCGTCCACCCACCGCACCGCCCGGCCCAGCCTGGCGCGCACCGGACGAGTGCGGGTCCCGGCGTTCCTGGTGTTGCGGTCGCTCATCTTGCTCCTTCGTGGTTGATTGCCTGAGCGGCCGATCCGCTCACCTAGTACATCGCTCCAGGCTTCTGTATCGTTCCCGAAGCTGTCCGTGATCCGGCACACGGCTTTTCACCTGGCGCTTTAACGCCTCTGTTGACTTGCGGTAACCAAACCGCGTCCTCGCTCGTCGTCGCATGGAACCTGCCTACCGCATCCCGGCGGCCCTCTCGCGCCGTCCGAGGGCGAACCCGGCGAGTTATCCACAAGTGCCGAGTTGTCCACAGGTGGTGCCGAGTTGGCTTTCCCGGCCTCGGCTGGTCTGGCAGCGTCGTTCCCGTGCCCCGGCGACCAGCCCAGCGAGCGGAGGAGGACCAGATGCGACTCAGATAGTGAGGAGAGCGGCCAAGAGGTGATCGGTCGTCGAGCACGGCCCCGGCTGTCGGCAGGGACAGCCCCGGTGCCGGCCACGATGCCCGGTCTCGACTCGCGATGGCCTCGGTCTCGACTTGTGACGGCCTCGGTCTCAACTCGCGGCGGCCTTGGTCCCGACCTGCGGCAACCTTGGTCCCGAACAGTGGCAGCCTCGGTCCCGAACAGTGGCAGCCTCGGTCCCGAACAGTGGCTGCCCTGGTCTTGAGCCGTGGCGGTCCTGGTCCCGAACCATGGCAGCCCCGGTCTTGAGCCGTGGCAGCCCAGTCCCGACCGTGGCAGCCCAGTCCCGACCATGGCAGCCCAGTCCCGACCATGGCAGCACTGGTCCCGCCCCCCGTGGCAACCCTGGTCCCGCGGCGTCGCGGCCCGGCGAGCGCCGCGCGTCGCGTCTCCGATGGTGGCGCGGTGCTGGCGATGGCCGTGGCAGCTTCGGGGCCTCCGCGCGGTTGTCTCGGGGCCTCCACCTCGGCCGTCCCTGGGGCCTTCACCCCGGCGGTCTGCGGATGTGGCGGCCTGGATCGGCGGGTTCGGCGCACGGCGTGGGCGTGGGCTCGCTACCGTGCACCTCGTGTTCCGCGTGAAGCCTCTGCCCTCACTGCTCGCCGCGTTCGCCCTGCTGGCGGGAGTGGCCTCCTGTGGCACCGACGCCAACCTGGCCAAGGTGAACCACTCGCGGTCGACCATCCCGGCCGCCGAGCCGTCCGGGAGCAACGGCGGGGTGCCTGAAGGGCGGCCGGTGGATCCCGCGTTCGCGCCGGAGCGGCTGCGCAAGGTGGATCCGTGTGGGGTGATCGACGCGGAGCCGCTGGCGGAGCTGGGTGAGGCCGGGTCGCCGGTGCAGACCGGGTACGACGAGTGCTCGGTGACCTTGCGCAAGGACGGCAAGACCGCCTCGGTGAAGGTCGAGCTGGGGATCAACATGCTGTTGGAGAGCAAGCGGCTGACCAAGGAGGTGGGCGGGCTCAAAGCGGACCAGAGCGTGAACCAGAGCTTCTGCGACCACAAGATCCTGGTCCAGGAGGGCTCGTACTCACTCGGGATCGGCGTCTCGGTGCGGTCGGAGGTGGAGAACCGCTGCGACCTGAGCAACAAGGCGGGCGCGGCCGTGATCAACCGGATCAAGGGCAACGCGCCGCAGCGGACGCCCGAGTCCGGGGTGCTGGCCCAGGTGGACACCTGCACCGTGCTGGACCAGGTCGCGCTGGCCGAGGTGCTGACCAACGTGCCGCCGGTCTTCCCGTGGCGGCTGCACCAGTGCAGCTGGCGGCGCAGTGACGGGCTCGCGCTCAAGATCGAGCTGGGGGTGGCGACCAACCCCAAGGAGATCAAGTCGCTCAAGCCGGAGGAGGTGAAGGTGGATGACAGCCTGACCGTCTACAAGAAGTTCTCCAACACCAGCCACCCCCGGTGCGAGATCAGCTGGCCCTACCGGACGACCGAGGGCACCAAGGCCGAGGTGGTCGAGGTCGAGGTCACCGACGTGCCCAACACGCCAGGCTACGACGCCTGCGGCAAGGCCATCGGCGTGGTCAAGGCGCTCAAGGCCAAGTTCCCCAAGACCTGAGCCCGCCGGTCATCCGGGCGGTTCATGCCCGGGGCCACGCCGCGGGCGGGCTGACAGCAGCCCACACGGACGACTACTGTGCGGTAACAAGGGTCCGTGCGACGTTGAGCTGTCGGAGGCGCCGATGACCGGGGCGGTACGCGAACAGGCCGAGTCCTTCACCTCGCTGGACCCTCGGACCGCCGAGGTGGTCGGCGAGTACCCGGTGCACTCGGCGTTGCAGGTGCGCGCCGCGGTGGAGCGGGCGCGGGAGGCTCAGCAGTGGTGGGGTGAGCTGGGGTTCGCCGAGCGGAAGAAGCGGCTGGACGCCTGGCGGCACCTGCTGCTCAAGCGGCTGGACGAGCTGGCGGGCGTGATCTGCGCGGAGACCGGCAAGCCGCTGGATGACGCCCGGCTGGAACTGGTGCTCGTGGTCGACCACCTGCAGTGGGCGGCCAAGAACGCGGAGAAGGTGCTCAAGCGGCGCAAGGTCTCCGCCGGTCTGCTGATGTCCAACCAGGCGGCCACGGTGGAGTACCTGCCGCTGGGTGTCATCGGGGTGATCGGGCCGTGGAACTACCCGGCGCACACGCCGATGGGCTCCATCTCCTACGCGCTGGCCGCCGGCAACGCGGTGGTGTTCAAGCCGAGTGAGCTGACCCCTGGGGTCGGCGCCTGGCTGGTGGACACCTTCGCCGAGGTGGTGCCGGAGTGGCCGGTGTTCTCGCTGGTCACCGGGTTCGGCGCGACCGGGGCCGCGTTGTGCAAGGCCGGGGTGGACAAGCTCGCGTTCACCGGGTCGACCGCCACCGGCAAGCGGGTGATGGCCGCCTGTGCGGAGACGCTGACCCCGGTGCTGGTGGAGTGCGGCGGCAAGGACGCGCTGATCGTGGACGCCGACGCCGACCTGGAGGCCGCGGCCCAGGCCGCGGTGTGGGGCGCGATGGCCAACGCCGGGCAGACCTGCGTCGGCGTGGAGCGGGTGTATGTGGTCGACTCGGTGGCCCAGGAGTTCATCGAGCGGGTCACCAGGATCGCCGGGCGGCTCAAGCCGGGGGCCGAGTCGACCGCCGACCTCGGGCCGATCACCATGCCGGGCCAGGTGCCGATCATCCAGTCGCACATCGAGGACGCGCTGAGCAAGGGCGCGATGGCGGTGGTCGGCGGCAAGGAGTCGGTGCGCGCGCCCTACGTCGAACCGGTGGTGCTGCTGGACGTGCCGGAGGACTCGCTGGCCATCACCGAGGAGACCTTCGGGCCGACCCTGACCATCAACCGGGTGGCCGATGTGGACGAGGCGGTCCGGCTGGCCAACGCGGTGCGCTACGGGCTCGGCGGCACGGTCTTCTCCCGCTCGCGCGGCATGGAGCTGGCCCGCAGGCTGCGCGCCGGGATGGTCTCGGTCAACTCGGTGGTCTCCTTCGCCGCGGTGCCCGCGCTGCCCTTCGGCGGGATCGGGGACTCCGGGTTCGGGCGGATCCACGGTGCGGACGGGCTGCGCGAGTTCGCCAGGACGCAGGCGGTGACGCGGCAGAAGTTCAAGGCGCCGTTGCAGCCGATGTCCTTCGCGCGCGGCTCGCGGACCGTGCGGCGGCTGCTGCGCATCCTGCGACTGGTGCACCGGCGCTGAGCCAGCAGGAACGCGGCTGGCAAGGGGCGGCGCTGGGCCGCCCCTCGCGGGTCAGCCGAGCAGGCGCTCCAGGTCCGAGATGACCGAGTCCGCGGCGAGCACGCCCAGGCCCAGGTACCAGGTCTCGTCGTTGACGGAGTGGGACTTGCCCGCTTTGACCGCGCTGAGCTGCTGCCAGATCGGGGAGGCCAGCACGTCCTTCTGCGCGGTCTTGGCCGGGTCGCCGTAGGTGCCGATGAAGATCACGTCGCCGTCGGCCTTGGCCAGGTTCTCCGAGCTGACCTCCACCGCGAGGTCGTCGACCTGCTGGGACTGCGGGCGGGGCAGCTTGGCGTCGGTGAGCACGGTGCCGATCAGGGACTTGTTCGCGTACAGCCGGATCCGGCCGGGCATGAACCGGACCATGGACACCGTGGGGCGCTTGCCCTGCTTGGCCTCGATCCGGTTGCCCGCGGCCAGCGCGTGCGCCTCGTAGTCCTTGATCATCTTCTCCGCGTCGGCCGTGCGGTCCAGGGCGGCGGCGTTGAGGCGGAAGTTCTCCTTCCAGGGGTAACCCGGGCGGAGGCTGAAGACGGTGGGGGCGATGTCAGAAAGGATCTTGTACTGGGCCTCGGCGCGGAGCTTGGAGCCCAGGATCAGGTCCGGCTGTAGCTTCTTGATCGCTTCCAGCTTCAGCGCGTTGGCGGTGCCCACGTTCTCCGGCGTCCCGGCGCGATCAGCCAGGTAGGCGGGCATGGCCGGGCTGCCCTCGGTGTAGGCGACGCCGACCGGCTTGACGCCCAGGGCGACCACGTTGTCCAGCTCGCCGGTGTCCAGCACGAGCACCCGCTCCGGGCGCTTGGTCAGCGTGGTCTCGCCCATGCCGTGCTTGACCACCCTGGGGAAGACCCCCGGCGCGGCGGTGGTGCCGAACTGCGCGGACTGCTCGCCCGCCTTGCCGAAGTCCGCGCCGCCCGCGGCCACCGCGGGCACGTCCGCCGGCTTCGCGCCGCCGCAGCCCGCGAGCAGGACGAGCAGCCCGCCCATGGCCGCCGCCGCCAGCCGCCTGGTCCTGTTTGTCACCGGTTCTCCTGACTTTCCTGAGGTTAGGCTCACCATAACTCCGGGAAAGCGCTCGTCAGGCCCATCGCGGATGTGCCCTTTGGCACTGGGGCGAAGGCGGTGTAGTAAAGACGATCAGTCCCCCAACCGCGAGGAGACCGGCGTGAAGAAGATCATCAATGATCCGGCCGACGTGGTGTCCGAGGCGCTGCGCGGGATGGCACTGGCCCATGCCGACCTGCTCACCGTGCGCACCGATCCGGCCGTCATCCACCGGGCCGACGCGCCGGTGGCGGGCAAGGTCGCGCTGATATCCGGCGGGGGATCAGGACACGAGCCGCTGCACGGCGGGTTCGTCGGGCCCGGCATGCTCGACGCCGCGGTGCCCGGCCCGGTGTTCACCTCGCCCACCCCGGACGGCGTGCAGGCCGCGATTGAGGCGGCGCACGGCGGGGCCGGGGTGCTGCTGATCGTGAAGAACTACACCGGGGACGTGCTCAACTTCGAGACCGCGGCCGAGTTCGCCGCGGTCGAGGGCACCGAGGTGCGCACCGTGGTGGTCGACGACGACGTGGCGGTCAAGGACTCGCTCTACACCGCGGGCCGCCGGGGCGTGGCAGGCACCGTGCTGGTGGAGAAGATCGTCGGCGCGGCCGCGCAGCGCGGGGACGACCTGGACGCGTGCGAGCACCTGGCGCGCAAGGTGGTCGAGCGCACCCGCACCCTGGGCATGGCGCTGAGCGCGTGCACCGTGCCGCACGCCGGGCAGCCCAGCTTCACCCTGGCCGAGGACGAGATGGAGCTGGGCATCGGCATCCACGGCGAGCCGGGCCGGGCCCGCTTGCCGGTGGAGCCCGCCGACGCGCTGGTGCGCAGGCTGGTGGACGCGGTGGTCGAGGACCTGCCCTACGCCGAGGGCGATGAGGTGCTGCTGCTGACCAACGGCATGGGCGGCACCCCGCAGATCGAGCTCTACCTCGCGCACGGGATCGCGGAGAACCTGCTGTCCGAGCGCGGGATCACGGTGCGACGGCGACTGGTCGGGTCCTATGTGACCAGTCTGGAGATGCAGGGGATGAGCCTGACCTTGCTCAAGCTCGATGACGAACTGGTTGATCTTTGGGACGCGCCGGTGCGGACCGCGGCTCTGCGGTGGGGGATGTGATGGGCTGTTCGACAGAGGATCTTGTCGCCGCGCTGGCCGCGGCGGCCGCGGTGGTGATCGAGCACCGGGACGAGCTGGTCGAGCTGGACCGCCGGATCGGTGACGCCGACCACGGGGAGAACCTGCGCAGGGGCTTCACCGCCGTGGTGTCCACAATGGACGGAGGAGGATGGTCGGGGCCGGCATCGGTGCTCAAGGCGGCGGCGAAGACGCTGATCTCCACGGTGGGCGGGGCGGCGGGGCCGTTGTACGGCACCGCGTTCCTGCGCGCGGGCGCGGCGGTGGACGGGCTCGCCGAGCTGGACGCGACCGCCGTGGCCACGGCGCTGCGGGCGGCGCTGGACGGCGTGGTGGCCAGGGGCAAGGCCGAACCGGGGGACAAGACGATGGTGGACGCGCTGACCCCCGCGGTGCTCGCCGCGGAGTCCGCCGCGGCCGAGGGCGCCGATGTGCCTGCGACCCTGTCCGCGGCCGCCGTCGCGGCGGCGGACGGCGCGGCGGCGACCGAGCCCCTCGTCGCCCGCAAGGGCCGCGCCTCCTACCTTGGCGAGCGCAGCGCGGGGCACATCGACCCGGGTGCGCGCTCGACCTCCCTGCTGCTGACCGCGCTGGCGCGGCACGCTGGCGGCGCGCGATGAGCCGCCGGGTGGGGCTGGTGATCGTCTCGCACAGCGCGAAGCTGGCCGAGGGCGTGGTGGAGCTGGCCCAGCAGATGGCGCCGGAGGTGCGCATCCTGGCCGCGGGCGGCCTGCCGGAGAACGGCGGCCTGGGCACCGACCTGGACACCGTCTCGGCCGCGCTGGAACGCGCCGACGACGGCGAGGGCGTGGTGCTGCTCTACGACCTGGGCAGCGCGCAGATGATCGCCGAGCTGGCCGTGGAGGTGCTGGGCGACCCCAGCCGCGCGGTGGTGGTGGACGCGCCGCTGGCCGAGGGCGCGGTGGCCGCCGCGGTCTCCGCGCAGGGCGGGTCCACTTTGGACGAGGTGGCCGACGCCGCGGCGACCGCGACCGCCTTCGCCATCGGCGAGACCGTGGACGAGCTGTTCCTCAGCGCCAACGGGCACGACCACGGCCATGGCCACGGCCACGCCGAGCCCAGCTCCAGCGGGCTGGTCGAGCTGGAGATCGAGCTGCGCAACGAGGTCGGCCTGCACGCCCGGCCGGCCGCGTTGCTGGCCAGGACCGTGGCCGAGCTGGACGTGGAGGCCTCGGTGCGCTTCGGCGACCAGGAGGTCAGCGCGGCCAGCGTGCTCGCGCTGATGGGCCTGGGCGCGCGCGGCGGCGACCGGATCACGCTGCGCGCGGTCGGCCCGGACGCCCAGGAGGCACTCGCTCGGGTGGCAGCGCTGGCGGAACGCGGTTTCGACGAGTGAGCCCGCTGATCCGCGCCTACCCTGCGGATCATGGGTGCCAGCGGCGTTCTGACCTGCGCGGTCCTGGCGACCGTGCTGGTCGGCTGCGGCACGCCGGAGGCCGGTCCTGGCGCGGCCGCCCCCGCGCCGGACTGGCCTCGCCTTGACCCGTGCAGCCTGGTCGCGCCGGACGCGCTCAGCCGCTTCGGCACCCAGGTGCCCGGACCTGAGCTCAACTTCGACGACTGCCGCTTCGCACTGCGCAACGGGGTCGACGAGCTGACCGTGACGCTGGCCTCCGGCGGCCGCCTGGCCTCGGCGAACGGGGCCGACCAGCTCGGCTTCGAGCTGGTCGAGCGGGACGGGGTGCGGGTGGGCCGGGCCAAGGCGGTGGCCGACTCCTGCGGCTCGGTGGTGCTGCTGCCCGACCTGCGCTACGTCACGGTGGACGTCAGCGGCGCGGACGCCCAGCTCTGCGAGGTGGCCGAGGCCGCGGCCGAGTCGGTGCGCACGGTGCTGCGCGCCGGTGGCACCCGCACCCGCGCCTACCCGCCCAACTCCCTGGCCGGCGTGGACCCCTGCCCGCTGGTGCCTGCCGGACTGGCCGCCAAGGTCCCCGGCATCGACACCCCGCAGCCCAACGGCGACGGCAACCGGCACGTCTGCCAGTGGGGCGGCCGCCGCCCCGACTCGCCTTCACTGCTGGTCACCTTCAGCGTGGTCGACCCCGACCCGGCCACGCCCGTGGCCGAGGAGCGGATCGGCGGGCGGGACTCGCTGGTCCGCGCCCAGCCCGCGGGCAGCGGCCTGCTGCCGTCCTGCCGGGTGGACACCAGGCACATCCGGTTCGGCCAGAACTACCTGGAGAACGCGCGGGTCGCGGTCTACAGCGCCCTGCCTGCGGAGGAGAACTGTCCCCTCGCCCGCGAGGTGGCCACCGAGGTCTGGTCGCGCCTGCCCGCTCTCTAGGCTTACCCCCGTGGCGAACCTCACCGGGGAAAACAACACGCAGCGTGGCACTATCACCACAAGTTACTGGCCCGTAGCACCCGTCAGCGGGTCCCCCGAAGTCGTGGGAGGCAGAGTCGTGACGCGTGATTTCACCACCGTGGGAGTCGTCGGTCTGGGCACCATGGGCGCTGGTATCGCGGAGGTGTTCGCGCGCACCGGGCTCAAGGTGATCGCGGTTGAGGTGACCGAGGACGCGCTGGCCCGCGGCCGTGGCCACGTGGAGCACTCCACCGACCGGGCGCTGCGCAGGGGCAAGCTGGACGAGGCGGGCAAGGACGCGCTGTTCGCGCAGATCGAGTTCACCACCTCGCTGCAGGCGCTGGCCGAGGCGGACCTGGTGATCGAGGCGGTGCCGGAGCGGATGGAGCTCAAGGCGCAGGTCTTCGCCGAGCTGGACCGGATCTGCCCGCCGGAGACCATCCTGGCCTCCAACACCTCCTCGCTGTCGGTGACCGAGCTGTCCGTGCACACCTCCCGGCCGGGCAAGGTCGTCGGGATGCACTTCTTCAACCCGGCCCCGGTGCTCAAGCTGGTCGAGGTGGTCCGCACCGTGGTCACCGAGCCGGACGTGGTCGACGACGTGACCGCGCTGGCCGAGCGCCTGGGCAAGGTGCCGGTGGTCATCGGCGACCGCGCGGGCTTCATCGCCAACGCGCTGCTGTTCGGCTACCTCAACCACGCCGTGCGCATGTTCGAGGGCCGCTACGCCACCCGCGAGGACCTGGACGCGGCCATGAAGCTGGGCTGCGGCTACCCGATGGGCCCGCTGGCGCTGCTCGACCTGATCGGGCTGGACACCGCCTACGAGATCCTCGACACGATGTACCACCAGTCCCGCAACCGGCTGCACGCGCCCGCGCCGCTGCTCAAGCAGATGATCACCGCGGGGCTGCTCGGCCGGAAGACCGGACGCGGCTTCTACACCTACGACGCGCCCGACTCGCCCACCGTGGTGGACGCGGTCAACCCCGAGGGCGGCGAGCACGAGCAGGTCCGCGAGGTGCAGCGGGTTGGCGTGGTCGGCACCGGGACCATGGCCACCGGCATCGTGGAGGTCTTCGCCAAGGCCGGGCACGACGTGATCGTGCGGGCCCGCAGCGAGGGCAAGGCCAAGTCCGCGCTGGACGCGCTGCGCCGCTCGCTGGAGAAGGCCGTGCTGCGCGGCAAGCTGTCCGAGGAGGACCGGGACGCCGCGCTGGGCCGGGTGCAGGTGACCACCGACCTCGGCGACCTGGCCGACGCCGACCTGGTGGTCGAGGCCGTCGCCGAGGAGCTCTCGGTGAAGAAGGCCGTCTTCGCCACCCTGGACGAGGTGTGCAAGCCGGGCGCGGTGCTGGCCACCACCACCTCCTCGCTGCCGGTGATCGAGCTGGCCGCGGTCACCAGCCGCCCCGCCGACGTGGTCGGCCTGCACTTCTTCAACCCCGCGCCGGTGATGAAGCTGGTCGAGGTGGTGCACACCATCTCCACCGCGCCCGAGGTGGTGGCCACCGCGCAGGCGGTCTGCCGCAAGCTCGGCAAGCACCCGGTGACCTGCGGCGACCGCGCCGGGTTCATCGTCAACGCGCTGCTGTTCCCCTACCTCAACGACGCGGTGAAGATGCTGGAGGCGCACTACGCCTCCGCCGACGACATCGACAACGCGATGAAGGTCGGCTGTGGCCTGCCGATGGGCCCGTTCGCGCTGCTGGACGTGGTCGGCCTGGACGTGGCCCTGGCCATCCAGCGCGAGCTGTACCTGGAGTTCCGCGAGGCCGGGTTCGCACCGGCTCCGCTGCTGGAACACCTGGTTACCGCAGGTCGGCTGGGCCGCAAGACCGGCAAGGGATTCCGCGACTACACCGCCTGAGCGGGCTCGGTAGCCTCAGGGATCGTGGAGGCCACGATCGAGGAGATGGTCAGCAGGCTGCGCACCGCCGAGTCCTGCGACGAGGAGCTGATCCTGGTCCAGGGCTGGGCGGACGCCGGGCGCATCGACGAGCTGCTGCACCTCGGCGAAGCGCTGTTGGAGGAGGACTCCGCGGCCGCGGCGGCGGTGCGCTGGCGCGTGATCACCGCGCTGGCCGCCCGGCCGGGCGCGTTCAGCGTGGTGGCCGCCCTGCAACTGGCCGGGGACGAGCGGATCCCGGTGCCGGAGAAGCGCAGGGCCGCCGCGCTGCTGGCCGCCGGGCAGCCGCTGGAGAACCTGGACGCCTTCTTCGCCGACGCCGGGCCGAAGGACGAGGTGCTGGCCTGTCTGCTGCAGGAGACGGTGCTGCGGCACGGCGACCTGTCCGCGGTGCCGGAGGCGGTGGCCTTCGCCGAGGCGCTGCACGGCACCCACCCGCTGGGTGAGCTGCCGCTGCGGCTGGCCGAGTTCGAGCACGTCCGCGCGGTCACCGAGCCCTACCGGACCCTGCCGTTGTGGCCGGACCAGGGCGGCGCGGAGCCGACCGCGACGGTCAAGCGGCTGCCCTGGGCGCTGGACGAGGTCGCCCCCGGCACCAGCCATCGCCTGGCCGGGGCCGGTGGCCGGGTGGAGAGCGGACTGTTCCGGCTGAGCGCGCCCTGGCAGCCGGACCTGCTGACCAGCCTGCCGCTGGAGTGCCTGGCCGGGGCGGAGCGCGTGCGGGTGCGCGAGCTGGAGCTGGCCGGGGCCTTCGCCGCGGTGTTCGCGACCACCGCTCAGGAGGGCAGCGGCGCCTACGCCCGGCTGCACACCAGGCAGGCGCTCGCCCGGCTCGCCGATGTCGCGCGGCCGGGCGAGGCGCGCTGCCGGTGGTGGCAGTTCGCGGTGGACGGCCCGTGGTTCTACCGCGAGCCGGGCTCGCTGGGCCTGCTCGCGGTGCGGCCGGACGGCGCGGTGGCCGTGCTGGCCGCGACCGGCGCTGACTAGTTCTGAGTGCGGGTGCGCAGTTCCGCGCCCGTGGTCGTGGAGCTACCGGTGATCGACTGGCCGCTGCTCTGCTGGAAGGTCACGTCGTAGGGCCCAGTGCTGCGCTCCACCCGGACGCCGTTGATCACCACGCCGCTGGTGTCGTTGGCCAGGAACGCGGGCCGCCCGTCGTTCTTGTCGAACTCGACCGTGCTGCCGGTGAACCGGATGTCCTAGGCGTGCCGGAGCCAGAAGCCGAAGGAGGGCCGCACGCCGAAGATCCGCGGCGGGTACTCGGTGCTGTTCTCCGGCGGCACCCGGTTCGCGTCCGAGGCGGGGTGGTTGCCGGGCACGGTCAGCCGGACGTTGGTGAAGCTGACGTTCTCGATCGCCGAGTCGGTGCGGCCGGTGATGGTGCTGGTGTGCTCGGGGCCGCCGGGCACGGTGGTCGGCGAGGTCAGGTTCGTGCCGGAGATGCCGGTGAAGGTGATGTTCCGGATCTTGCCCGCCGGTGGCTTGCCGGGGCAGCGCGAGCGCTTGCCCACGTGCAGGAAGATCGGCGCGGCGGTGCGAGTCAGGGTGATGTTGTTGAAGTGGATGTCCTCGATCACCGAGCCGTCCATGGACACGATGCCCAGCCCTGCCTTGCCCGCGCCGGTGATCTTGAGGTTGCTGAACCGGTGGTCGCGGAAGTCGCCGCAGGTCTCCGAGCCGAACTGGAGCGCGTTGTTCTCGGTGGACTTGATGGTGGAGTCGCGCACCACGTTGTGCCGGCTGACGAAGGTCCGGCCCAGCGCGTAGTCGCTCTTGAACACCACCGCGTCGTCGCTGGCCTCCACCAGGGAGTCGGCGACCTCCACGTTCGAGCTGTTGATGATGTTGATTCCGTCCCGGTCCGCCGAGGTGAGGATTTTGACCCGGCTGAAGCGCATCCGGTCGCAGCCGTTGGCCAGCACCGCGAAGTGCCCGCCCTGGCGCAGGGTGATGCCGGTGAAGGTGACGTTCTGGCAGTACTTCAGTGAGATCGCCTTGTCCGCGACGCCGGCGGCCGGGGTGTTGCTGGTCTCCAGCTTGTTGTCGCCGTCGATCGCGCCGGCGCCGGTGAAGTGCACGTTGGACACGTGCTCGCCCCAGATCAGGGCGTTGCGGAAGTGGCTGTGCCCGAAGTCCTGGTAGTCGTCGAACTCGTTGGGCTCCGGCTTGTCCATGCCGCTGCCGGCCGCGATGATCTTCGACCCGGCGGCCAGGTTGATGGTGATGTCGCTCTTGAGGTGGATGGTCCGGGACAGGTAGGTCCCGGCGGGCACCTCGACCACACCACCGCCCGCGGCGCTGGCCGCGCTGATCGCCTTGTCGATGGCGGGCGAGTCGATGGCCTTGCCGTCGCCCTTGGCGCCGTAGTCGCGGATGTTGAAGGTGGCGCCGGGGGCGGCCAGGACTGGGGTGGCCACGGCCGGCGTGGTGGCGGCCGCGATGCCCAGGACGAGCAGGCGGGAGCGCCAGGTTCGGTTCATGAGCGGGTCTCCTCGATGCGGTTCCACGGGCCCGCGTGGCGGAGCGGGGACTGCTGCGAAGAGGCGGCGGTTTTCAGTTGGGACAGAATGTAAGCGTTTGCAACGCTAGGAGTCGGGCCGGGGGAACGCAAGGGCCAGCCGGAGGAGCCAGGGCGTGGGGGCGAGCCGGAGGCGCCGGGCCGTCCGGGACCAGCCGGAGCAGCCCGGCCGCGCGGACCGGCCCTAGCGCATCGCGCAGGCCGTCAGTGCCCACAGCTGCGGCCCGTACTCGGCGCGGAAGAGCTGGTAGCACTCCATCAGCGTGACCGCGGAGCAGGCCAGGTCCGCGAGCAGGAAACCCGCGTCCGCCTCGGACACCGCGTAGGCCACGCACTCCTCGGCGTCGGCGGGCTCGGCGGCCGCCGGACTGGCCAGGGCCGCGCCCAGGGCCGCCGCGATGATGACCGTTGCCACTGGCTTGCGCATGGGTTCCTCCGACTGGCCGGGTTGTCTCCCTGGTTAGCCGGTCGCGGCGGCGCGGGACAGCCCCGGTCGCCGGTTCGGGTGCGTGGCGCCACCCGGTCAGGTCAGTCCAGCAGCCTGCCCGCCTCGGCCAGCAGCTCGGCCTGCCGCCGCCAGGCGCCACCGGCGAAACCGCAGACGATGTGCTCGGCCCCGGCCTCCCGGTAGGCGGCCAGCTGCTCGGCGGCCTGGGCCGGAGTGCCGGTCAGCGGCACCGACAGCACCTCCGCCACGGGCCGCTGGTAGGCGTGGCTGATCTGCTCGGCGATGCCGTGGCGGTCGGCCAGGCCCGGTTCGTCGCCGAGGGCGGAGACCGCGCCGACCGCGATGGTGGGCAGCGGGCGGTCCCCGGCCAGCTCGGCCAGCCGCGCCCGGCCCGCGCGCACCCGGTCCGGGGACACCAGCGAGGGGAACCAGCCCTGGCCCAGCCGGGCGGCCCGGCGCAGCGCGGGCGGGGAGTCGTTGCCGACCCAGAACGGCGGCACCGGCACCCGCACGGCGAGGTCCAGCTCGGGCGTGCCCGGCTCGTCGGGCAGCGGCACCGCCTCGCCGGAGAGCAGCCTGGGCAGCAGGGTCAGCGCGCGGTCGGTGCGCGGGCCGCGTTCGGCGTAGGGGATGCCGGCCGCGGCCCACTGTGCCTCGCCGCCGCCGGAGCCGATGCCCAGCACCAGCCTGCCGCCGGAGACCTCCTGCAGACTGGCGGCCAGCTTCGCCGCCCAGGCCAGCGGGCGGATCGCGGGCACGAACACGCTGGCCCCGATGCGCACCCTGGTGGTCGCCGCGGCGGCCGCGGCCAGGCCGACGCCGAGGTCCAGGCTGGGCCTGCCGGGGGCCAGGTGGTCGCCCTGCCACACCCCGTCCAGGCCGAGCTCCTCGGCGAAGCGGGCGGCGGCGGGCACGGTCAGCGCCGGGTCGGTGGCGGGGATCGGCGGCAGGATCACGCCGAGGGTGAGCTTCTTCGCGGACGACATGCCGCCAGGCTGGCTGCTCCAGCTAACTGGAGGTCAAGGGCGGATCAGCTGCAGCAGCCGCCACCGCAGCAACCCCCGCCGCCACCGGCGGGCGCGGGCGCGGCGCCACCGCGACCGGTCATCCCGAGCGTGGTCAGCAGTTTCACCGTGTCGGTGTGGCCGTCCGGGCAGGTGGCCGGGTCACTGGACGCGCTCATCGGGCGGGACAGCTCGAAGGTGCCCGCGCACTCGCGGCAGCGGAACTCATAACGCGGCATGCCGCCATTGTGCGGCATCCGGGGTTACCGTTCGGCTGTGCCGACCACAACGGAGTGCGCCTGCCTGATCTGCGAGCCGCCGGATGCCCGCGGCGGCGCGGAGTGGGAGCGCGAGATCGGCACCGTGCGCAGGCACGGCTGGGGCGTGGTGGGCATCCTGGACGGCGCGCGGGAGCCCGGCTGGGCGTTCAGCTACGGCCTCTGGCACTCCTTCCGGCAGCCGGAACTGGCCATGTTCGGGCTCCACGGCGAGGACATGCTGACCGGGGTGAACGAGCTGGCCGACCGGGTGCCCGGCGGTGGCAGGTTGACCGACGGCGCGGAGCTGACCGACGTGCTGGAGGGCCACCCGGTGCGGCTGCGCGCGGCCGATGACAGCTGGCACGACGGACTCTTCGGCATCGCGGTCGGCTTCTACCGGCACCGGACCCCGCCGTTCCTCCAGGTGGTCTGGCCGGACCGGCACGGCCACTGGCCATGGCACCCGGAAGCCGGCGACACCTGCCGTCAGCGCCAGCCCAGCCTGTGGCTGCCGCTGGCCGAGCACCCCGGCGGGCTGTGGCCGCGGATCGCCACCGAGGTCTGACCGCGCTCCGCTGATCCGCCCGGGTTACCGTTTTTCCTCGTGCCCCGCCGTAACCGATCCCAGGGCGCCGATCGTGGCGGCCACCGGCCGCTGGGCGGCGGCCTGGGGGACAACCGCACCGAGTCCGGCCCGGACGGCGACTGGATCGTCCGCTCGGTGCCCGGTTCCCAGACCACCAAGTACTACCGCTGCCCCGGCTGCGACCACGAGATCCGGCCGGGCGTGCCGCACGTGGTGGCCTGGCCTGCGGACGAGCTGGGCTCGGCCTCGGACCGGCGGCACTGGCACAGCGGCTGCTGGGGCGCGCGGTCCCGGCGCGGCCCGACCCGGCGGTGGTCGTGAGCACGCCGATCGGCCCGAACACCGTGCTGCCCGCCGTGCGCGAACCCGTGTCGCTGCGCACCGAGGACGGCCTGACCCTGGTCGGCGAGCTGGCGCTGCCGGTGGACCGGCCGCCGAGGGCCACCCTGGTCTGCCTGCACCCGCTGCCCACGCACGGCGGCATGATGGACTCCCACCTGCTGCGCAAGGCCGCCTGGCGACTGCCCGCGCTGGCCGGGTTCGCGGTGCTCCGGTTCAACACCAGGGGCACCGCCAGCGCGGCCGGGCGCAGTGAGGGCGAGTTCGAGGCGGCCGTGGGCGAAGGGCACGACCTGGCCGCCGCGCTGGCCTTCACCCAGGCCCGCGGCCTGCCCGAGGTGTGGCTGTTCGGCTGGTCCTTCGGCACCGACCTCGCCCTGCTGCACGGCGTGCACCCGGCGGTGCGGGGCGCGGTGCTGGTCGCGCCGCCGCTGCGCTGGAGCACCCCGGCGGCGCTGGCCCGGTGGACGGCGTCCGGGCTGCCGGTGACCTGCCTGGTGCCGGAGCTGGACGACCACCTGCGACCGGCCGAGGCACGGGTCCGGTTCGCGCCGCTGGCCCAGGCCAGGGTGGTGGAGCTGCCCGGGGCGAAGCACCTGCTGGTCGGGCAGGCGGACGTGGTGCTGGATCAGCTGGTCGGCGTGGTCGCGCCGGAGATCCCAACCCCGCTGCCCCGGCAGTGGGCCGGATCGCGGTAGAGCGCCGAGGGGCCCTGGCCGCCGTACTCGGTGGTCCCGGCGAGCACGAAGCCGAGCTTTTCCGCGACCCGGATCGAGGGCAGGTTGTCGAAGTGGGTGACCACGCTGACCGGCAGCTCCGGGTAGGCCCGCGCCGCCAAGTCCACCGCGGCCCTGGCCATCTCCGGCGCGTAGCCCTTGCCCCAGGCCGAGGGCCGGAACCGGTAGGCCAGGTTGAGCGACGGGCGGTCGTCGATCTCGGTCTTGCGCACCCCGCCGTAGCCGAGCAGCTCGCCGGTCTCGGCCAGGCACACCGCCCAGTAGCCGATGCCCTCGCGCGCCCAGTCCTCCAGGAACATCCGGTGCAGCTCGGCCACCCGCTCCGGGGTCTGCGGCTTGCGGTTGAACCGGTTGGTCGCCGGATCCCCTTGCACCGCGGCGAACTCCGCGAAGTCCTCCTCGCGCAGCCGGCGTAGCAGCAGGCGCTCGGTGCGCAGCTGATCAGGCGCTTCGGTCATGTCCGGCACGTTAGACCGACCCACCGACAAGATCGTCCGCCGCGGGCCGGGGCACCACCGCGAGCTCCGGGTGCGCGCGCTCGGCCCAGTTGTGCGCCGCCCGGGACAGCTCGGCCGCCAAGCCCTGGCCGCGCGCCGGGTCCCGGAACCGGTAGGCCAGGTCCAGCGCGGGCGCGCCGTCGATCGTGGTGTGCCGCAGGCCACCGTAGCCGAGCAGCTCACCGGTCTCCGGCGAGCAGATCGCCCAGTACCCAAGGCCGCGCTCGGCCCAGTCCGCCATCGCCTGCGCGTGCGTCCCGGTCGCCTCCGCACCGCCGATCTCCGCGCAGTCGCCCAGGTCGTTCGCCCTGAGCCGGCGCAGCCAGAGCCGTTCGGTGTGCAGCTCCTCGGGCGCGGGCAGCGGCCTGCGGTACTGGGCCATCGGGGATTCGCCCTGGTGGTCGCGGTTCAGGCCGACCCTGACCATGCCCAGCTTCAGCGCGACCCGCTTGGCCGCGGTGTT
Organism: Crossiella sp. SN42; assembly: GCF_023897065.1. Taxonomy (GTDB): domain Bacteria; phylum Actinomycetota; class Actinomycetes; order Mycobacteriales; family Pseudonocardiaceae; genus Crossiella. The sequence continues at coordinate 64,435 of NZ_JAMHIV010000027.1, read as the reverse complement.
CTCCGGCCTGGTGGCCACGAAGACCGGGCGCTCCGGCCTCGCCCCGGCGGCCCAGTCGATCGCGGCGCGAGCCATCTCCGGCGCGTAGCCCTTGCCCCAGGCGCTCGGCCGGAACCGGTAGTACAGGTTGAAGCCGTCGGTGTCGCCGACCCGGCGCTGGACGATGCCGCCGAAGCCGATGGTCTCGCCGGTCTCCGACAGGACGATCGCCCAGTAGCCGATGCCGTGCTCGGTCCAGTCCCGCTGCCAGCGTTCCAGGTGCGCGGTGGCCTCGGCGACGCTGGGCGGGGTGGCGTTGTGCTCGTTGGTGGCCGGGTCGCACTGGATCTCCAGCACCGAGGGCAGGTCCGCGTCCGTGACCCGGCGCAGCAGCAGCCGTTCGGTGCGCAGCAGCTCCGGCGGGTCGCTGAGCAGGCTCTCCGGCAGCCGGTCCAGGATCTCCCGCACCGTCTCCGCCGGGGTCTGGCCGGAGGAGTCCAGCCACAGCCCGAGCCGGGGCGTCTGCTCGCGGAAGATCCGGTCCAGCACGTCCACGGTCCACTCGCCGCCGTAGCCGGTCTTGTCCCGCCCGGTCTCCCGCGCGCCGACCGCGGTGGTCTCCGGCGCGAGCACCACCAGGTGCACCAGCGGGGAGCGCACCGCGGCCAGGAAGGTGCGCAGCTCCGCCCCGATGATCACGTCCTCGACCACCGCGGTGAACCCGGTGGCGACGAAGGAGTCGGCCAGCGCCGCGGCCTGCCGGTAGCGCAGCCGCAGCTGGTCCAGCGCGTCCGGACCGGGGTCGGGGCTCATGTCCACCCGCCCGGTGCGCACCATCTCGCGCACCTGGTCGCCCTCGACGAACGCGCCGCGCGGGAAGGACTCGGCCAGCAGTCTGCCCACGGTGGTCTTCCCGGCGGCGGAGATCCCGGTCAGCACGATCAGGCGTGGCGTGGTCACAGCGGGCAGGATAGGAACCCGTGCCCGTCAACGACACTGGATTTGGCCGCCCGCTGGTGCTGCTGCACGCGTTTCCGCTGGACTCGCGCATGTGGGACCCGGTGCGCCGGACCTTGGCCGAACACGCCAGGGTGATCACCCCGGACCAGCGCGGCCTCGGCCGCACCCCGCTCGGCGCGGAACCGCCGGACCTGGACGTGGTCGCCAGGGACGTGCTCGCGCTGCTGGACGAGCTGGGTCTGGACCGGGTCGTGCTGGGTGGCTGCTCGATGGGCGGCTACGTGGCCATGGCGCTGCTGCGGCTGGCGCCGGAGCGGGTGTCCGGGCTGGTGCTGGCCGACACCAAGGCGGTCGCGGACACCCCGGAACAGCGGGCCAACCGGCTGGCCATGGTCGCCCGGATCGAGGCCGAGGGCGTGGACTGGCTGCCGGGCACCGTGGTCGAGGGCCTGCTCGGCCAGTACACGCACGCCGAACGACCCAAGGTGGTCGCCGCGGTGCGCGAGCTGGTCGCGGCCCAGTCCGCCGAGGGGATCAGCTGGGCGCAGCGGGCGATGGCGGCCCGGCCGGACTCCACCGCCACCCTGGCCGCGGTGACCGTGCCGACCCTGGTCATCACCGGCCGGGAGGACGCGCTGATCCCGCCCGCGCTGGCCGCGGCCATGGCCGGACTGGTGCCCTCCTCCCGCCTGGTGCAACTGCCCGGCAGCGGCCACCTGCCGCCGCTGGAGGTGCCCGAGGAGTTCAGCGCGGCGGTGCTGGAGTTCCTGCGCGCGAGCGGATGAGCGCGGCCCCGGTGTCGTAGAGGGAGATCAGCAGCGGCCGCAGCGCCAGCCCCGCCTCGGTGAGCCGGTAGCTGACCCGGGGCGGGAAGGCGTTGACCTGCTCGCGGTGCGCCAGGCCGCGGGCGGTCAGCTCGTGCAGCCGCTCGGTGAGGATCTTGGCGCTGAGCGTGGGCAGCGCGGCCCGCAGCTCGGAGAAGCCGCGCGGACCGTGCATCAGCTCGCGCAGCACCAGCGTCGTCCACCGCCCGGCGATCGCGGCCAGGGCCACCTCGACCGGGCAGTCCGGCTCCGGCCGGTCGGTGCGGCCCCGCTCGTCCGGGACCAGTTCGGCGTCCCAGCCGGGGGTTTCCGTTTGGTGACCCACGTCGCGGGGCTCTTGGGTGTCGGCATGGACCACAACACCAGTGTGCGGCTGACCACCGATCCCGGCCAGCACCCGCACGTCTTCGCCGCCGCCTTCAACACCGGCGACCCGGCCGCCGTGGAACAGGTCTACGAGCCCGGCGGCCTGCTCGCTCCCCAGCCCGGCAACCCGGTCACCGGCCAGGACCGCCTGGCCGCCAACGCCCGGCTGCAAGCCCTCGGCCATCCCATCGAGGTCCGGCCCCGGCACACCTACGTCGTCGACGACCTGGCACTGCTGATCGTCGACTGGGAGATCCGCGGGGCCGGCATCAGCGGCACGGCCACCGATGTGGCGCGGCGCGGGCCGGACGGGTGGTGGCGATACGTGATCGACAACCCGCACGGCTGCGCCTGACCTCTGCGCTGTGCCTGACCTCTAGTCAGCGGCGGGGCGGGTTCTGCGGGCCGGAGGGCTTGCGCAGCTGCTTGGTCGGACCGTCCAGATCGGACTGGGGCTGGGCCGGGGGCTTCTTCAGCGCGGTGGTCGGCGGATCGAGGTTCGGCCGCTGTCCCGCGGGCTGCCGCTGCGGATGCGGCGCCTGCGGGCCCCGCCGGGCGGGCGGCTGCTGCGGCTGGGAGGCGGGGTTCTGCGCCTGGACGTTCGGGGTCCGCTTGGCCGGGTTGCCCTTGGGCGGCTGGATCGCGGTGGTGCGGGCCGGGTCGGCGGGAGCCTGCGGCGAGCCGGGCTGGCCGCCCTGCGCCGGATTGTTCTGGGCCGGACCGTTCTGGGCCGGATTGTGCTGCGCCGGACCGTTCTGGGCCGGGCGGCCCTGGCTCGCGTTCTGCGGCGCGGGCTGGCGCTGACCCTGGGCCGGTGCGTGCTGCGGGCGAGCGCCCGGCGCGACTCCGGCGGGGGAGACCGGTGGCTGGCCCTGCGGACCGGCGGGCTGGTTGCCCTGCGCGACGGGCTGCTTGCCCTGGACGGCGGGCTGGTTGCCCTGGGCGGGCTGGTTGCCCTGGGCGGGCTGGCCGCCCTGCGCGACCGGCTGCCTGACCGCGGTGGTCGGCTGGTTGCCGGGCGCGGGCTGGTTCGCCGGGGCCGCTGGCTGGCTGCCCGGTGCGGCGTTGCCCGGGGCGGCCTGGTTCGCCGGGGTGGCGGTGGGCTGGGCCTGCGGCTTCGGGGTCTCCGGCTGGTCCTCGGCGGGCGTCTCCGCCTTCGGCTCGGGCTTGGCCTCGGCCTTCGGCTTGGGCTCCGGCTCGGGGAGCACCGGCTGGTCCAGGATCAGGTTCTCGTCGTCGCCCTCGGCCAGCAGCGGGGTGGCGTCCACGAACAGGCCGTGGATGGCCTCCATCTCCGAGTGCATGGCCTTCAGCTCGGCCTGCATCGTGGTCAGCTGCCCGGTCACCCGGCCGCGCAGCGCGCGCAGCAGCTCGACCCGCTTGGTCGCGTACTCGACCCGCCTGGTCGACTCCCTGGTCGCCGTGGTCAGGCGCTCCTCGGCCTCCTCGGTGGCCTCGCGGAGCAGGCGCTCGGCCTTCTCCGTGGCCTCGCGGACCATGGTGGTGGACTCCTCAAGGGCGTCCGCCCTGCGCTTGGCGGCTTCCTCGGTGGCCTCGCGGACCATCGTGGTGGACTGCTCCAGCGCGTCGGCGCGGCGCTTCTCCGCCTCGTCGGTGGCGTCCTTGACCAGCTTCTCCGCCTCGGCCTTGGCCTCGGCGCGCCGCTTGGCTGCCTCCTCGGTGGCTTCGCGGACCATGGTGGTGGACTGCTCGAGGGCGTCGGCGCGGCGCTTCTCGGCCTCGGCCGTGGCCTCGGCGACCCGCTTGTTCGCCTCGTCGGTGGCCTCGCGGACCATCCGCTCGGCCTCGGCCTTGGCATCGGCCCTGCGCTTGGCGGCTTCCTCGGTGGCCTCGCGGACCATCGTGGTGGACTGCTCCAGCGCGTCCGCCCTGCGCTTCTCCGCCTCGGCGGTGGCCTCGCGGACCATGGTGGTCGACTCGTTGATCGCGTCGTTGCGGCGCTTGGTGGCTTCCTCGGTCGCCTCGAACAACCGGCGGTTGGCCTCCGCGGTCGCCTCGGTGAGCCGCTTGGTGGCCTCCTCGGTGGCCTCCCGCACCCGGCGCTCGGCCTCGGCCTTGCTCTTGGCCTCCTGCTCGGCCAGCCCGCGCATCGACTCGGTGCGGCGGGAGGACATCGCGATCTCGAAGTCCTCCTCCACCTTGGTGCGCACCGCGAGCGAGTCGGCGTCCAGCTTGGCGATCTTGGCCTCGGCCTCGGCGACCATCCGCTCGGCCTCGGCGCGCGCGTCGGCCAGCACCTTCTGGTGCTCGGCCTCCATCTGCACCCGGCGCGCGTCCAGCTCGGCGATCAGCTGCTCGTACCTGCGGCGGAGCCCGGCGGCGGCCTTCTCGGCGTCGGCCTGGGTCCTGGCCGCCTCCTCCTCGGCGCGGGCGCGGGTCTCGTGCGCCTCGTCCTGGGCCAGCTTGAGCATCCGCTGGAGGCGCTCGCTCAGGCCCTCCAGGGTGGTCGGCGGCTTGGACAGCCGGTCGACCGAGCCCTTGAGGTCCTCGACCTCCATGCGCTTGGCCTCGAGCTGCCGCGCCAAGTCCGCGGCCTGGGAGACCGCGGCGTCCCGATCAGCAGCCAGGATGCGGAGATCGGCGTCCAGCCGCTCCAGGTGTTCCTCCACCTGTCCGCGGTCGTATCCGCGGCGCACCGTGTCGAAGCCGGAACCGAGTGGCACAAGCTCACCGTTGCCAAGACCCATGGCCTCACGCTACCCGCACCGCGTGGCGGGTGGTCGCCGTGCCACCCGCTACGCAGTAGGCCATCCGTGGGAAAACGCGAAACTTCCGTCACACGCCCCGGAATCGGTTGATCGCATCCTCATGTGCCGCACGGAATTCGGCGTCGTGCACACCCAGGCCCGGCTCCGGTGCGAGACACAACACACCAACCTTTCCCTGGTGTGCGTTCTGGTGCACGTCCCAGGCCGCCTGACCCGTCTCTGCCAGCGAGTACACATTGGACAGTGTCGGGTGGATCTTGCCCTTGGCGATCAACCGGTTGGCCTCCCAGGCCTCCCGGTAGTTGGCGAAGTGCGAGCCGATGATCCGCTTGAGGTTCATCCACAGGTAGCGGTTGTCGTAGCTGTGCATGAACCCGCTGGTGGACGCGCAGGTGACGATGGTGCCGCCCTTGCGGGCCACGTAGACGCTGGCGCCGAAGGTCTCCTTGCCGGGGTGCTCGAACACGATGTCCGGGTCGTCGCCACCGGTCAGCTCGCGGATCTTGGCGCCGAAGCGCTTCCACTCCCTGGGGTCCTGCTCGTGCTCGTCCTTCCAGAACTTGTAGCCCTCGGCCGACCGGTCGATGATCAGCTCCGCGCCCATCTTGCGGCAGATCTCCGCCTTCTCCGGGCTGGAGACCACGCACACCGGGATGGCGCCGCCGTTGAGCGCGAACTGGGTGGCGTAGGAGCCGAGACCGCCGGAGGCGCCCCAGATCAGCACCGTGTCGCCCTGCTTCATGCCGGCGCCGTTGCGGGAGACCAGCTGGCGGTAGGCGGTGGAGTTGACCAGTCCGGGACTGGCCGCCTCCTCCCAGCTCAGGTGCCGTGGCTTGGGCATCAGCTGGTTGGTCTTGACCAGGGCCAGCTCGGCCAGGCCGCCGAAGTTGGTCTCGAAGCCCCAGATCCGCTGCTCCGGGTCCATCATGGTGTCGCCGTGGCCGTCCGGGCTCTCCAGCTCGACGCTCAGACAGTGCGCGACCACCTCGTCGCCGGGCTTCCAGTTGTTCACCCCGGCCCCGGTGCGCAGCACCACGCCGGCCAGGTCGGAGCCGACCACGTGGTAGGGCAGGTCGTGCCGGGAGGCCAGCGGCGAGGTGCGGCCGTAGCGCTTGAGGAAGCCGAAGGTGGACACCGGCTCGAAGATCGAGGTCCACACGGTGTTGTAGTTGATCGCGCTGGCCATCACCGCGACCAGCGCCTCACCGGGGCCGAGCTCGGGGGTGGCCACCTCGTCCAGGTGCAGCGAGCGGCGCGGGTCCTTCTCCTTGTGCGGCACGCCCTCGAACATGTCGACCTCGTCGGCACGCACGGTCACGCCCCGGTACGACTCCGGCACCGGGAGTCCGGCGAGCGCCTCGTACTCGCCAGCCAGGATCGCGTCGAGGATCTTCTGCACGGGGGACCTCCGTGGGTGTTTTGTGTGCCATCGGCGCAGTTCGGGGGAGGTTACTCACCAGTAAACGATCCAGAGACCCAGTTGTGAGCCACTGCACGGACAGGTTCGTCCGATCGTGACCCGGGGAACGCGCGGGATTCTTGACCGGGCGGCCAATCAAGGAGGACTCTGGGGCTTAGGGAAACCCTTTTCGGCCGTCAATGGAGGTGGTCGTGATGGAGAAGCCGTGGAGCCGCTGGCAGGACTGGGCCGTCGTGGTGATGGGCGTGGTCGTGCTGCTCAGCCCGATGTGGGTGGAGACCTCGGAACGCTCGATGTGGACGATGGTCCTGCTGGGCGCGCTGCTGGGGATCTCGGCGCTGTGGTCGCTCGCCCAGCCCGGATCGGTGGCCAGCGAGTACGTGCACATCGGCCTCGGCGCGCTGCTGTTCCTGGCGCCGTGGGTGATGGGCTACAGCGCCGACATGATGGGCGCGGCCTGGACCTCGTGGATCGTCGGCGTGCTGGCGATCCTGGCGGGCGCGGCCGCGCTGCCCGCGGCGAACACCGCGCACGGGTTCGCCGGTTCGCACTGACCTCGACCGGGCAGGGGGCCGTCTCGCTCCAGCGGCGAGGCGGCCCTTGCCTTGTGCCACAACGAAAGGGAAGAGCGCTGTCCGCCAAAGACCGGATCCTGGCCGCCGCGGAGACCCTGTTCGCCGAGTCCGGCTTCGACGCCACGCCCACGTCCAAGATCGCTGAGGCGGCCGGCGTGCCCAAGGCGCTGGTGCACTACTACTTCCGCCGCAAACCGGACCTGCTGGCCGCGCTGGTCGAGCGCCTGCCCGAGCATCCGGTTGACCTGGAAACCGTTGTCACGCCGGGAGATGTGGCCGCCAGCCTGCGCGCGCTGGTGGCCGAGCTGGACGCCCACCACGACGACTCCACCCTGCTGAGCCACCTGCTGTGGCGGGAGGCCGACACCCACCCCGCGGTGCGCGATGCCCTGCACGCCCGGTTCGGGCGCACCGAGGGGCACGCCAGGGCGGTGATCACCGCGGCCCGGCCGGACTGCCCCGCGGCGGCGGCGGAGGCGGCGGCCACCCTGGTCGCGCTGGCCGTGGGCTACCGGCACGCGGTGGCCCGGCACCACCCGGACTGGCCCGCCGCCCAGGCGGACCGGCTGGCCGCGGAGGTCGAGCTGATCGCCCGCGCGATCAACACCTTTGATCCACTTGTCAAGTAGGACTTAACAACCCCAAAACCGCCTGGCTCGTCACTTTGCGTACGGCTATCAATGGAGTCGTGTCCTTCCGTCATCCGATCAGGTGAATACGGACACGAACTGGGGCTGAGTTCTGCATGACACGCACAACACGATTCTTCTTGCGAGGTAAGAGAAAGGGGGCGTTGCTGCTGGCAGGCGTGCTGGCAGCTGGTGTGATCGGACCGAGCGCCCTCGCCGAACCAGCGGTGGCGCGGAACACCACCACGTTCCAGATCGCCGGGCTGACCGCGCCGGTGCGCACGGTGCTGGACAAGTGGGGCGTGCCGCACATCTACGCCACCAACACCGCCGACGTGTACCTGGGCCAGGGCTTCAACGCCGCCAGGGACCGCCTCTTCCAGCTCGACCTGTGGCGCCGCCGCGGGCTGGGCACGCTCTCCGAGGCGCTCGGCGGGGTCTACGCCGACCTGGACAAGGGCGCCCGCGCGATGCTCTACCGGGGTGACCTGGCCAAGGAGTGGGCCGCCTACCCGCCGCAGGCGAAGGAGGTGGCCACCAAGTTCGTCGCGGGCGTCAACGGCTACATCGAGTGGCTGGAACGCCACCCGGAGTCGCTGCCCGAGGAGTTCAAGGTGCTCGGCCACCGCCCCGCGCGGTGGCAGCCGGAGGACGTGGTGCGCATCCGGCACCACGCGCTGGTGACCAACGCCTACTACGAGGCACTGCGGGCGCTGACCACCTGCGCGGCCGGTCCGGAAGCGGACGCGATCCGGCAGAACCTGGAGCCCAAGCACGCCGTCACGGTCCCCCAGGGCCTGGACACCTGCGCGCTGGCCCAGGTGGTCGAACCGCTGCTGACCGCCTACGGCAACGCGGTGCTGCCGGTGACCTTCGACGCGGGCACCGGCAAGATCAGCACCACCCAGAAGCCGCCGGCCCAGGGCAGCAACAACTGGGCCATCTCCGCGGCGAAGTCGGCCACCGGGCGACCGGTGCTCGCCGATGACCCGCACCGGCTGATGAGCCTGCCCGCCTCGCGGTACCTGGCGCACCTGTCCGCGCCGGGGCTGGACATCATCGGCGCAGGTGAGCCGATGATCCCGGGGCTCTCCCTCGGCCACAACGGGACCTCGGCCTTCGGGCTGACCATGTTCCCGGCCGACCAGGAGGACCTCTACGTCTACGAGCTCGACCCGGCCGACCACAGCCGGTACAAGTACGGCAACGGGTACGAGGCCTTCCGCACGGTGACGGAGAAGCTGGCGGTCAAGGGCGAACAGCCCCGTGACCTCACGACCTCCTTCAGCAGGCACGGGCCGATCCTGTTCGTGGACGCGCAGCGCCACCTGGCCTACGGGTTGCGCAGCGTGTGGCTGGAGCCGGGCACCTCGCCGTACTTCGCCGCCCTGGGCTACCAGAACGCGAAGACCGCGGAGCAGTTCGGCGAGGCGCTGAAGAAGTGGCGCGCGCCCGGCGCGAACCACGTCTACGCCAACACGGCTGGTCAGATCGGCTGGCTGCCCGGCGCGCTGGTGCCCAAGCGGCCCAAGCACGACGGTCTGCTGCCGGTGCCCGGTGACGGGCGCTACGAGTGGAACGGCTTCTACTCCGGCGACGACCTGCCGCGCACGATCAACCCGGCCAGCGGCTGGGTGGCCACCGGCAACGAGATGAACGTGCCTGCCTCGCACCAGAACCTGGGGCTGGGCTACGACTCCTGGTCGGATCCGTACCGCTACCAGCGGATCGCGGAGGTGCTCAACAGCAAGGCCAAGCTGTCCTTCGAGGACTCGCTGAAGCTGCAGAACGACTTCCTGTCCATCCCGGCACGCAAGATCACCGGGGTGCTGAAGTCGCTGAGCAGCGAGGACCCGAAGGTCAAGGCCTCGCTGGCGCTGCTGACCGGCTGGAACCACGTGGCCGGTCCGGAGTCGGCCGCGGCCGCGCTGTACGAGCCGTGGTTCACCAAGCACCTCGGCCCGAAGTTCATCCAGGCGGTGCTGCCGGGCGTGGACTTCATCCAGCGGCCGGACACCCAGGTGCTGATCGACGCGCTGGAGCACCCGGAGAACTACTTCGGCGCGGACGGCAAGGCCAAGCGGGACAAGCTGCTGATCGACACCCTGGTCAGCGCACGGGCCGAGGTCGAGAAGCTGCTCGGCGCGGACCAGGCGAGCTGGCAGTGGGGCAAGCTGCAGCACACCAAGTTCGAGAACCCGGTCTCGCCGCTGGTGGACGAGGCCACGCGCAAGCGGCTCAACGTCGGGCCGTTCCCGCGCGGCGGGGCCTCGGACACGGTGAACAACTCCGAGTACGAGTCGGCCGACTTCCGGCACATCGGCGGCGCCTCGCTGCGAGTCGTCATCGACGTGGGCAACTGGGACGGCTCGAAGGCGGTCAACGCGCCGGGCCAGTCCGGCAACCCGGCTGACCCGCACTACAAGGACCTGGCCGAGACCTGGCGGAAGGGCGAGTACTTCCCGCTGGTCTACAGCAAGGTCGCGGTGGAGCGCAACGCCGAGCGGTACCTGATCCTGGTGCCGAAGTCCTCCTGAGTGATGGTGGCGTTCCCGGTGCCTGCCGGGAACGCCACGCCCAGGTCAGTGGCCGTGCTCGGCCGGTTGCACCAGCTCGACCAGCACGCCGCCGGCGTCCTTGGGGTGGATGAAGTTGACCCGGCTGTTCGAGGTGCCCCGCTTGGGCTCCTCGAACAGCACCCGCAGGCCCTTGGCCTTGATCGCCGCGCAGGCCGCGTCGATGTCGCTGACCCGGTAGGCCAGCTGCTGCAGGCCGGGGCCGCTGCGGCCGATGAACTTGGCGATGGTCGAGTCCGGCCGGGACGGCGCGAGCAGCTGGATCTGGGTCGCGCCGGAGACGTCGCCGGGCGCGCGCAGCATGGCCTCGCGCACCCCCTGCTCGTCATTGGTCTCCTCGTGCGCGACCTCCAGGCCGAAGGTCTCCCGGTGGAAGGCGATGGCCTCGTCCAGGTCGGGCACCGCGATGCCGACGTGGTCGATGGCGGTGACGAAGCTCTGGAGTTCTTCCTGCATAGGGGCAGACTAGTAACGGAGCGACCGGGATACGGGCACTTTCTGTGTGCGTCCTCACAAGGCCGGTTCCCGCATACCCCCGGTATGGTCCAAGAAACTCCCAACAGACCAATTCCCACCCGCAGTGTCGCTGGAGGCAGCCGTGTCTGGTTCGGTCATCGTCGCCGGAGCCCGTACCCCCATGGGACGGCTGCTCGGCTCGCTCAAGGACTTCTCCGGCGCCCAGCTCGGCGGGGTGGCCATCAAGGCCGCGCTGGAGCGGGCCGGGGTCGCGCCGGAGGCCGTGCAGTACGTGATCATGGGCCAGGTGCTCACCGCGGGCGCGGGGCAGATGCCCGCGCGGCAGGCCGCGGTGGCCGCGGGCATCCCGATGAGCGTGCCCTCGCTGACCATCAACAAGGTCTGCCTCTCCGGCCTGGACGCGATCGCGCTGGCCGACCAGCTGATCCGCGCCGGTGAGTTCGACATCGTGGTGGCCGGTGGCCAGGAGTCGATGACCCAGGCCCCGCACCTGCTGCCGAAGTCCCGCTCCGGCTTCAAGTACGGCGATGTGACGCTGACCGACCACATGGCGCACGACGGCCTGTTCTGCGCCTTCGACCAGGTCGCCATGGGCGCCTCCACGGAGAAGTACAACGCCCGCTACGGCCTGACCCGCGCCGAGCAGGACGCCTTCGCCGCCCGCTCGCACCAGCGCGCCGCCGCGGCCGCGGCCAACGGGATCTTCGAGCAGGAGATCGCGCCGGTGGCCATCCCGCAGCGCAAGGGCGACCCGGTGCTGTTCAGCACGGACGAGGGCGTGCGCGCGGACACCACCGTGGACACCCTGGGCAAGCTGCGCCCGGCCTTCGCCTCCGACGGCACCATCACCGCGGGCTCGGCCTCGCAGATCTCCGACGGCGCGGCCGCGGTCGTGGTGATGAGCAAGGCCAAGGCCGAAGAGCTGGGCCTGACCTGGCTGGCCGAGATCGGCGCGCACGGCGTGGTCGCCGGTCCCGACGCCAGCCTGCACGAACAGCCCTCGAACGCGATCAAGGCGGCCTGCGCCAAGGAGGGCATCGACCCCTCGGCGCTGGACCTGATCGAGATCAACGAGGCCTTCGCCGCGGTCGGCGTGGTCTCCGCCCGCCAGCTCGGCCTGGACGAGGCCGCGGCGGATGCCAAGGTCAACGTCAACGGTGGCGCGATCGCACTCGGCCACCCGATCGGCATGTCCGGCGCCCGCGTGGTGCTGCACCTGGCGCTGGAGCTCCAGCGGCGCGGTGGCGGCGTCGGCGCGGCCGCGCTGTGCGGCGGCGGCGGCCAGGGCGACGCGCTGGTGATCCGGGTACCGTCCGTGTAATGGTCGTCCCTGGCAAGCAGGACTCCGTCTGATGGTGGACATCACCGACCTCGTCGAGCGAGCACGGGAAGGTCAGCCGCGCGCGGTCGCGCGGCTGATCTCCCTGGTCGAGGACGCCAGCCCGCAGCTGCGCGAGGTGGCCGCAGCGCTGGCCCCGCACACCGGCCGGGCGCAGGTCATCGGCCTCACCGGCTCGCCCGGCGTCGGCAAGTCGACCTCCACCTCCGCGCTGGTCAGCGCCTTCCGCAAGGCGGGCAAGCGGGTCGGTGTGCTCGCGGTCGACCCCTCCTCGCCGTTCTCCGGCGGCGCGCTGCTCGGCGACCGGATCCGGATGCAGGAGCACGCCACCGACCCCGGCGTGTTCATCCGCTCCATGGCCACCCGCGGCCACCTGGGCGGCCTGTCCTGGGCCACCCCGCAGGCGCTGCGGGTGCTGGACGCGGCGGGCTGCGACGTGGTGCTGATCGAGACCGTCGGCGTCGGCCAGTCCGAGGTCGAGGTGGTCGCGCTGGCCGACACCACGGTGGTGCTGCTGGCCCCCGGCATGGGCGACGGCATCCAGGCGGCCAAGGCGGGCATCCTGGAGGTCGCCGACGTGTTCGTGGTGAACAAGGCCGACCGCGACGGCGCGGAGGCCACCGTCCGCGACCTCAAGTACATGATCTCGTTGGGCCGCAAGGAGATCCGCGGCGCGATGTGGCGCCAGCCGATCGTCAAGACGGTGGCCAGCCGCGCCGAGGGCGTGGCTGAGGTGGCCGAGGCCGTGCTCGCGCACCGCACCTGGATGACCGAGCACGGCGAGCTGGACCAGCGCCGCCGGCGCCGCGCCGAGGCCGAGATCGAGGCCATCGCCCTGGCCGAGCTGCGCAGCAGGCTGGGCGATGTCCGCGGCGGCACCGCGCTGACCGACCTGGGCAAGCGGGTCGCCGCGGCCGAGCTCGATCCCTACACCGCCGCGGACGAGCTGCTGGCCGGACTGCGCGGGTGAGCAGGCGCGCGCTGGTGATGCCACCCCGCGTGCGCGCCACCAGCCGGCCCCTGGTCGCCGCCGCCGAGGCCAGAGGCCTGCCGGTGACCACCCCGGACCAGGCCGTCCCCGGCCACTGCCACTACTACGGCGGTCCCGGCGTGGCCGACTCCCTCGCCCTGGACCTGGCCCTGCTCGAACCCCCGGACAGCTGGCTGCCCAGCGGTGCTGGACATCGGCCTGACCGGCCCACCGGCGGACCCGCGGCGCCGGCCGGCCGTGGTGGAGGCGAACCTGGCCTGGTTCACCGAGCCCTACCAGTCCGATCCGGACCGGGCGCTGGAGGTCATTCTGCGTGCGGCTGGTCCACGGGCTGACCTGCGTGGTCGCGACGCGCGGTTCGTGCGCGGCTGACCACTGTCACCGTGCCCAGGCCCTGTGGATGGAGCCTGCCGAGGCGATGTTCACCCGGCTACCCTGAGGACATGACACGGATGACTGAGGACCAGGAAGGAGGCCGATGAGCGAGCAACCGATCAGCGTCTCCGCGGACGACCTGCACGTGGCCAGCCAGCAGGCTGCCCGCTGGGAGGAGGCTGTCCGTCGCGCAGAACGCGGTGAGACCGTGGCCGTGATCGCCCATGGCGAGCATGTCGCCGACGTCGTGCCCTCCGGCGAACTCGATCGGCTTCGAGAGACCATCGAGGTGCTTTCCGACCTGGAGACCATGCAGGACCTGCGCGACACCGAACCTGAAGTGATCGGGATCGACGCCATCCGTGCCCTGGTCGCCGAACGACGGGCGCGCGAGAGCCAGTGACCGATCAGCACCATCGATACGAGGTCGACCTCACCCGAGCTGCTCGGCGTGCTCTTGCCGAACAGCTTCCGATGGACGTGGTGATGGGCGTCGCGGACTTCCTCGCCGGACCTCTGGCCGACAACCCACAGCGAGTCGGCAAGCCCCTCAACCCACCCCTGGGTGACAAGTACTCTGCCCGCCTTATGCGGGAGTACCGACTGCTGTACACCATCGACGAACAGCAGCGCCGGGTGAACGTGGAGAGCATCCGCCACCGTCGAGACGCCTACCGGTCGCCGTAGGCGGCTCCGCCCCCTCGTTGGCGCGCCACCACCGTCACCGCGACCAGCCCCGCCACCAGCACCGCGGTCAGGTGGATCGGCGCGCCGGAGAACGTCGACCCCAGCACCAGCACCGCGGTCACCGGATACCCGGCCGCGGCCACGCCCCGGTTGCGCGGTCCGATGTGCAGCAGCCACACGCTGAGCAGGAACACCGCCACCGGCACCGTGGTGGCCAGCCCGGCGGCCACCGTGGGGAGGTGCGCGCGGTGCAGGTCGTAGTCCACCGCCACGGACAGGCCCGCGCCCACCGCCGCGGCTGAGGCGAAGATCAGGTAGTGGCCGTAGCCCCAGCTCAGGGCCTTGCCGAGGCGGTCCAGGCCAGCGGGGGCGGGCTGGTCGAAGTAGAGCCACCACAGCGAGAACAGGATCACCAGGCCGGCGATGGCCACCGAGATCAGGATCGGGATGTGCTCCTGTGCGGCCAGGCCCGCCCGGATCGCGGTGGTCGCGGCCAGCACCGACTCGCCCAGCATGATCAGCGTGAACAGGCCGTAGCGCTCGGCCACGTGGTGCGGGTGCCAGCTGGTCGGGCCGCGCCGCTCGGCCCAGACCGGGACCAGCAGCTCCAGCGCCGCGAGCAGCAGGAACCCCGGCAGGAACAGGGACTCGGGCAGGAACAGCCTGCCGATCCAGCCCAGCTGCACCAGCGTGATGCCCAGCGCGAACCGGTGCGCGCAGGCCCGGCGCGGCGGGTCGGACCTGGCCGCGCGCAGCCACTGGACCACCATCGCCACCCGCATCACCAGGTAGCCGATGGTGATCACGGTGAAGTTCTGCTCGAAGGCCTGCGGCACCCCGGCGGCCATGATCAGGCCACCGGCGATCTGCACCAGGGTGGTCAGGCGGTAGGGGACGTCTGCGGAGCCCTGCTTGCCAGGGGCGACCATGCGCTCAGGGTCGTAGCTGGAGGCGAACCAGGTGAAGTTGATCCAGGCCCACCAGATCGCGAAGAACACCAGGGCGTAGGCGAGCACGGCGGAGCCGAGGTGGTTCTCGCTCAGGCCGTGGTGCAGACCAGCCGCGGCGGCGGCCACCGCGACCACAAAACACAGGTCGAACAACAGCTCCAGCGGCGTGGCCGCGCGGTGTGGCTCGTGCGCGTCGCGGGCGGCCATCGGCCGGTACCAGGTTCGCATGTGGTGATTCTGCGGCAGTTTCCGGCGATTGTCCTCTGTGGACACAACACCGGGCGACCGACGAAAGTCGGGGTGGAAAGCCACGAGCATCACGCGCGAGCACCCCTCGGACGGGCCTATGCTAGAAGGGTGAGTGGGCAACAGCGGGTATCGCAGGCGGACAACGTGACGGTCAGACTTCCCAAGGCGCGGCCCCGATCTCCTTATCCCACAACGAACTTCGGCGGCCGCGCGCCCGTGCACGTGCCCTCCGGCAACCCGCTCGGCCCGCGCGTGCCCACCGCGTCCACCGGCGTGCTGCTCGACCTCAGCTCCGGCTCCCGGCGCAAGGTCTTCGCCGGCGCGGTGATCGCCGGGGTGGCCGGTCTGCTCACCATGCTGCTGGCGATCTTCGGCGTGATCGGCGAGGGCGGCGTGCTCCGGGTGACCACCGGCGCGCTCGGCGCCGGGTTCCTCGGCCTGTCCCTGATCGCGGTCATGTGCTGGCGGGTGATCTCCCGCGAGCGGCGGCTGCGCGTCTCCCCGCACGGCCTGCGCTGGGACGAGGACCACGGCTCGCCGTTCAGCCTGCGCTGGGCCGAGCTGGGCGCGGTCGAGCTGACCCGCGGCGAGCGCCGCAAGCTGACCCTCGACCTGTACCCGGGCGACTCCGCCTTCCGTCAGCGCCACCCGGAGATGGAACACCTCTGGGGCGCCTACGGCATCGAGAACGGCTACCGCATCCAGCTCGGCGACTCGGTCCAGGTGCTGCCCCCGGTCGAGCTGGCCCTGCGCCGCTACTGCCCGACCCTGTACCGCGGCGTCCACTGACCCTGCGCGATCAGGCGATTACGCAGGTCAGACCCTGTGGATAGCGGCTCCGGCACTGGCCTGAACCGAGGTATGTTGAAGGTTCGAAGTCCAGCGCAAGACCGGAGCGGGAGCAAGACGACGATGAGCGCTATGTGGTGGGTGCTGCTGGCCTTGCCGGTGGGCCTGGCACTGGCCGTAGTGGTGCTGCGCCTCTGGCCGGCCGACCGCACCGGTCCCGGCCAGGTCTCGGTGGAGGAACTGCGCGAGCGGGAGGACGTCGACGCCCTGCCGTACTACCCGCCGACCACGACCGGGACGTTTCCGATCCCGAAGCTGGATGCGGAGCGGCTGAAGGAACGGCTGGACGAACGCGAGCCCGAGCGGGGCTGAGCACCCCACCCGGGCTCGCCGGTCACGCGGGCACTCAGCAAGCCGTCTTGTAGATGTACTGCTGCTTTGAGTCCAGGTCGTCCTTGGTCAGGGCGATCAGGTTGGTCTCGATCTCCTTCTGGGTGGGCTTGCCCTCCAGGGCGTTGACCACCTGCTGGACGCCCTGGCGGCCGATGCCTGCCGGGTCCTGGGCGATCAGGGCCTGGACGTCGCCGTTGCGCAGGCCGTCTACCTGCTTCGGGCTGGCGTCGAAGCCGATCAGCTTGACCTCGCCGCGCTTGTTCGCGTTGCGCAGGCCTGCCGCGGCACCCTCGCCGGAGTTGAGGTTGGTGGCGAAGACCCCGGCCAGGTCCGGGGTGGCGGCCAGCTGGGCGGAGACGATGTTGGCGGCCTGCGAGGGCTGGTTGTCGCTGTACTTCTGGCCCAGGTACTTGATGTTCGGGTACTTCTTGATCTCCTCCTCGAAGCCCGCGGCGCGGGCGTCCGTGGTGGAGGTGCCGGCCTTGGTGTTGATCACCAGTACCGAGCCCTTCTCACCGACCAGCTTGGCCAGGGTCTGCGCGGCGAGCTGTCCGCCCTGCTTGTTGTTGGAGGAGACCGCCGCGGCCGCGATGGAGCGGTCCTTCAGCTTGGTGTCCACCTCGACGACCTTGATCCCGGCGCTGGTCAGCTGCTTCATCGGGGTGCCCAGCGCGGTGTCGTCGGTCGGCGCGATCAGCACGCCGGAGGGCTTGGCGGCCAGCACGCTGTTCACGATCGGCACCTGCAGCGCCGCCTCGAAGGACTCCGGCGCCTGCACGCTCAGCTCGTAACCGAGCTTGCCCGCCTCCTCCTTGGCCCCGCACTCCATCGAGATGTAGAAGGGCTCGCCCTTCAGGCCCGGCAGCAGCGCGAGCTTCTTGTTGTTGGCCGGCTGCTGGCCGCCGGGGGTCTCCCCGATCTTGCCTCCGCCGCAGGCCGCGAGCGCGAGCACGGCAGCCAGCGCGGCACCCATCTTCAGCGCGGTCCGTGGTGCGTTCATCTTGTCCACCTTCACACTTCGTTGTGCTCCGAGACTCTCGTCATCTGCTGTTTCGCGCCCGTCGGCGAACCTGGTCGAACCAGACCGCCGCGACGAGCACCGCGCCGATCGCCACCGGCTGCCAGAACTGCGGGACGTCGATGATCAGGAAGCCCTTCTTCAGCACGGTCGGGATGAACACCCCGATCACCGTGCCGATCACCGAACCGACCCCGCCGAACAGGCTGGTGCCGCCCAGCACCACCGCCGCGATCGCGTTGAGGTTCTCCGTGGTGTGCCCGCTGATGGTGGTGGTGCCGTAGTAGGCCAGCGACATGAAGCCCGCGAGCCCGGCCAGCGCGCCCACGTAGGTGTAGATCAGCACCAGGTGCCGGTCCACCTTGATCCCGGAGCGGCGGGCCGCCTCCGGGCTGGAGCCGATCGCCAGGGTGTACCGGCCGAACCGGGTGGTGGCCAGCAGCCAGGCGCCGACCGCGGTGACCAGCACCGCGACGATCACGATGTTCGGCACGATCCAGGTCGCGCCGAAGCCCAGCCAGTCGCGCAGCTGAGCAGGCACGGTGCGCACGTCCACGCCATCGGTGAGCAGCTGGGCCGCGCCCAGCGCCGCGCCGAAGGAGCCGAGGGTGACGATCAGCGGCGGGATCTTGGCCTTGGCGATCAGCAGCCCGTTGAGCAGGCCCCAGGCCGCGCCGCCGACGATGGTGACTACAAAACCGACCAGGATGACCTCGGCGCCCGCGTTGGTGGCGTCGCCGCCGGGGCTCATCGCCTCCATCACCTGCGCGCCGACCACCCCGGCGAAGACCAGCACCGAGCCCACCGACAGGTCGATCCCGGCGGTGATGATCACGTAGGTCATGCCCACCGCGAGCACCAGCAGCACCGAGGCCTCGATGAACAGCTGCTGGAAGTTGAACAGGGTGAGGAAGTTGTCCGGCCGCAGCGCGCTGAAGACCACCAGCAGCGCGAGCAGCACCAGCGCGATCCACAGCGTGTTCGCACTGGCCAGCCGCTTGACCAGCGGACGGGTCTCGGTGTTGATGAACTGGCCGTCGCTCATGCCGCGTCCTCCTGGGTCAGCGCGCCGGTCATCGCGCCGACCAGTTCCTCCAGCGTGGTCTGCGCCGCGGTGAACCGGGCCACCCGGCGACCCAGCCGCAGCACCTCGATCCGGTCCGAGACCTTGAGCACCTCGGGCATGTTGTGGCTGATCAGCACCACCGCGATGCCGTTGTCCCTGACCCGGCGGATCACGTCGAGCACGCGTTCCCGCTGCACCACGCCGAGCGCGGCGGTGGGCTCGTCCATGAACACCAGCTTGCTGGCCCAGGCCACCGAGCGGGCCACCGCGACGCTCTGCCGCTGCCCGCCCGACAGCGAGCCGATCGGCACGTCCAGGCTCTGCAGGGACACCCCGAGCTGGGTGAAGTGGGTGGCCGCCTGGCGGCGCATCTCCTTCTTGTCCAGCATGCCGAGTGCGCCGAGCAGTCCCTTGCGGCGCAGCTCCCGGCCCAGGAACAGGTTGGCCGCCGGGTCCAGGTCCGGCGCGACCGCCAGGTCCTGGTAGACGGTCTCGATGCCCAGCTCCCGCGCCGCGGTCGGCCGGTCCAGCTGGACCTCCTTGCCGTCCAGCAGGATCTGCCCGGAGTCCGGCTGTTCCGCCCCGGAGAGGCACTTGACCAGGGTGGACTTGCCTGCGCCGTTGTCGCCGATGAGTGCGACGACCTCGCCCGGCCGCAGCTCGAAGGACGCGCCGCGCAGCGCCTCCACCGAGCCGTAGTGCTTGACCAGGTCGCGCGCTTCCAGCAGCGCGGTCATGACTGAGTACCTCCCACGATCGGCGGACGGCAGCGCACCAGCACCAGGTCACCGTCCACCCGGGACGATCCGGCGGCGTGCGGGACCAGCACGGTGTTGCCCCTGACCAGCTCCAGCGACCCGCCGTCGCTGGTGGACAGCCGCCCGCTGCCGTCCAGGGTGACCAGCACGGCGAAACCGGGCTCGAGCTCCACCGGCGACTCGGTGTGCACCCGGTCCGCGCGGAAGAACGTCAGCGACTGCTCGCCGAGCAGGTCCACCGAGGGACCCCGCTGGTCCGCGGTGTGCCGGATCAGCGGCTCCAGACGGCCGGGACCCCAGCCGGAGCGGTCCACGCAGCCCAGGGCGGCCTCGAAGCCGAGGCCCAGGTGCACCGAGGAGTCGCCCTCCTCGGCGAAACCGGTCCACTCCATCAGGACCGAGAAGTCGGTGGGCTGCTGCAACTCCACGATGAACACGCCCGCGCCGATCGCGTGCGGCAGCCCGGCAGGCACGAACACGGTGTCACCCGGCTTGACCGGCACCTCGTTCAGCGCGCCCAGCATGGTCGAGGTCTCCTGGCCCGCCACCCAGGCGGCCACCACCTCCGCGGGCACGTCCTCCCGGAAACCCACGTACACCACCGGGTTCGCCCCACTGGTGCCAACCACCACCCATGCCTCGGTCTTGCCGAAGCGGCAGTCCAGGTGACTGGCGGCGAAGGCGTCGGAGGGGTGGCAGTGCACCGGCAGCCGCTGCCCGGCGTCGAGCAGCTTCACCAGCAGCGCCGGGTTCGGGCCGTACTCGGCCACGTGCTCGGCCCCCAGCCAGGCCTGCGGCGCGGCCTCGATCGCGCTGCGCAACAGTTCGCCGCCGGGCAGCGCGGACAGCCCCGCGGTGTGCTGGCCGAACAGCGTGGTGGTGGAGCCGACCCAGTCCTCCGGCCCCCACTCCTCGGCGTTGCCAGCCCCGCGCAGCTCGGCGATGGCCGCACCGCCGCGGTAGAACCGTTCGGGCTGGTTGGCATCCAGCAGGACGGGCTTCACAGTCAGCGCCTGACCTCTCCTGATCCACGTGCGACTAACCGCGCCGGGAGAACCACCCGGCGGGGAGGTGAGTTGTCACCGTCGAGCCGGGCGAACAGCAGTTCCGCCGCGGCCCGCCCGAGCAGCGCGACGTCGTGCGCCACCACCGAGACCGGCGGGGAGAGCAGGTCGGCCAGCTCGAAGTCGTCGAAGCCCACCAACGCGGGGCGCTGCGGGCGCTGGGCGAAGTTGCGCAGCAGCAGCACGGTGATCCGGTTGTTGCCGGAGACGATCGCGGTGGCCGGGTTGCGGCCGTCCAGCAGCCTGCGCAGCGCGCTGGCCACGCTGTGCTCGTCGTGCGGGCCCATCACCACCAGGTCCTCCGGGTACTGCAACCCGGCCCTGGCGCAGCCCTCGCGGAACCCGCGCAGCCGCTCGGCCGCGGTGAAGATGTCCGGCGCGTCGCCGAGGAAGGCGATCCGGCGGTGGCCCTGCTCGGCCAGGTGCCGCACGGCCTCGGCGGAGCCGCCGATGTTGTCCACCAGCACCGTGTCCGCCACGACATCGCCCGCGGGCCGGTCCAGGAAGACCACCGGCATGCCCGCGCGCATCTCCGGCACCAGGTAGCCGTGCTGCATGCCGGCGGGCACCACCAGCAGGCCGTCCACCCGGCGCGCGCAGAACTCCAGCGCCAGCTCACGCTCCCGGCCGGGGTCCTCGTCGGAGGAGCCGGTCAGCACCTGGCGGCCGTGCGCCCGCGCGACCTCCTCCACCGCCCTGGTGAGCTGGGAGTAGAACGGGTTGGCGACGTCCTCCAGGATCAGCCCGAGGGTGCCGGTGGAGGAGCCGCGGCGCAGGTTGCGCGCGGACAGGTTGCGCCGGAAACCGAGTTGATCGATCGCGGCGAGCACGCGCTCAGCGGTCGCCGGATGCACTCCCGGCTCGTCGTTGACGACCCGGGACACCGTCTTGATGCTCACGCCGGCCAACCGCGCCACATCGCTCATGGTGGCGCGGCGCACTCGGCGGGCTCCTTCGGACAACGTTGTCATTTGACGCCGGATTGGACAGGGTCGCGCTGGGGGTTGTCAACGGTTCCGGGGTGACTCGTTACGCCGAACGGGATCTCAATCGGTTCCGTTCACCGGGCGGACAAGGATTGACCACCCATCGGCGCTTGACGTCGATCTCACACCATCACCAGGGTGTCGATCAGGGCCGAGCCATCCGACAAGGTTGTCAGGTGGGCCTGGCGACGTGGCCGGTCCCTCGGGAGGCGATCGACAAGATGACCGCTCGAAGAGTGCGCCTGCGCACGGCCTGCGCGGCCCTGCTCGGCGTGCTGGTGACCGTGGCGGGCCTGCCGGCCGCCGCCGCACCGGCCAACCGCGCAGCCGAGGACCTCGCGCAGTGGGTGAACCCGTTCGTCGGCACCAAACCCGGCGGCCCCGACCACGGCACCGGGGGCGGCGCCGGCAACAACTTCCCCGGCGCGGTGGCGCCCTTCGGCATGATGCAGTGGAGTCCGGACACGGTCACCCACCAGCACGGCGGCTACTACTACGACGACAACCGGATCAAGGGCTTCAGCCTGACCCACCTCTCCGGCGCGGGCTGTTCCACCTACCAGGACATCCCGATCATGCCCTTCGCCGGCGAGGTCACCACCTCACCGGCCACCGACCCCGGCCGCTACGTCTCGACCTTCTCCCACGAGAAGGAGAAGGCCAGCCCCGGCGCGTACTCGGTGCAGTTGGACGCAGGCCCCAAGGTCGAGCTGACCGCCACCCAGCGCACCGGCCTGGGCCGGGTCACCTTCCCCGAGGGCCGCCCCTCGACCATCCTGGTCAACTCCTCGGGCTCCATCGCCGGGGCCGACGACGCCGAGACGATCATCGGCAAGGACTCGGTGAGCGGCTGGGCCAGCAGCGGCCGGTTCTGCGGGCAGCAGCAGAACAAGTACCGGGTCTACTACCACGTCCAGTTCGACCGGCCGTTCGCCTCGGTCGGCACCTGGAAGAACGGCTCGGTCAACACCGGCCAGACCCGCGAGCGCGGCGGCTCGCAGCCCAAGGTGGACCTGGCCGCGGTGGACGCGCCCAAGGCCACCGCGAACAAGGGCAAGCGCTCCGCGCCGAAGGCGATGGCACCGCAGGACACCGTGGTCTCCGGGCCGGGCAGCGGCGGGTTCGTCACCTTCGACCCCTTCGACGGCGACACCGTGCACATGCGGGTCGGGCTGTCCTTCGTCTCGATGGACGGGGCCAGGAACAACCTGCTGGCGGAGAACACCGGCAAGTCCTTCGAGGGCATCGCCGCGGAGACCCGCGCGGCCTGGAACGAGCGGCTGAACACCATCCGGGTCAGCGGCGGCACCGACGCCCAGCGCACCACCTTCTACACCGCGCTCTACCACTCCCTGGTGCAGCCCAACGTGTTCTCCGACGCCGACGGCCGCTACATCGGCTTCGACGGGCGGTTGCACTCGGCCGAGCCAGGGCACGCGATCTACACCAACCTCTCCGGCTGGGACATCTACCGCTCGGAGATCCAGCTGCTCTCGGTGATCGCGCCCGCGGAGGCCTCCGACATCTCCCGGTCGATGATCGCCTTCGCCGAGCAGGGCGGGTCCTGGGACCGGTGGACGGTGGCCAACAGCTACACCGGGGTGATGGTCGGCGACCCGTACCACATCATGGTGGCCAGCTCGTATGCCTTTGGCGCCAAGGACTTCGACGCGCGCAAGGCGCTGCTGCTGATGCTGCGCGGAGCCACCCAGAAGACCCAGGGCTATGAGGAGCGGCCGGGGCTGGAGGACTACCTGAAGATCGGCTACGTGCCGCTGGGCGCGCCGAACGCCTGGGGCCCGCCCGCCACCACCCTGGAGTACACCAGCGCCGACTTCGCCATCGCGGACCTCGCCCGGCGGCTCGGCGACGGGGCGACCTGGAGCACCTTCAGCAAGCGGTCGCAGTACTGGCAGAACCTGTTCAACCCGGCCACCGGCTACATCCAGGCGCGCAACCGGGACGGCTCCTACGCCGAACCGTTCAACCCCGGCGACTCCAACAACTGGGTGGAGGGCAACGCGGCCCAGTACACCTGGATGGTGCCGCACAACGCGCAGGGCCTGTTCACCGCGATGGGCGGCAACGAGAACGTGGTGAAGCGGCTGGACCACTTCTTCACCAAGCTCAACGCCGGGCCCAACGAGCCGTACGCGTTCCTGGGCAACGAGCCGATCATGCACGCACCCTGGCTGTACAACTTCGCCGGCGCCCCGCACCGGACCCAGGAGGTCACCCGGCGCGCGGTCAACGACCTGTTCGGGCCCGGTCCGAACGGGTTGATGGGCAACGATGATCTCGGTCAGATGTCGTCCTGGTACGTGTGGGCGGCGATGGGCATGTACCCGGTGATCCCCGGCCGGGCCGAGCTGGTGCTGAACAGCCCGCTGTTCCCGGAGATCACGGTGCAGCGGCCGGGTGGCAGCACCTGGACCATCAAGGCTCCCGGCGCGGCGGCGAAGAACCAGTACGTGAGCGGGGTCAAGGTGAACGGGCGGGCGGTCAACAACACCTGGCTGCCGGAGTCCTTTGTGGAGCGTGGCGGCACGGTGGAGTTCGCCTTGCAGAACACGCCGAACACCAGCTGGGGCAGCAAACCGGAGAACGCGCCACCCTCCTTCCGCGAGGGGGAGACCGGGGCGCGTGGCTCGGTGGAGCCCGGGCGGCTGGTGCTGCCCGCCGGTGGGTCGGCGGCCGCGGTGATCGGGGCGCAGGACTTCTCCGGCAAGGGGACCAAGGTTCGGTGGGCAACGCAGGCTCCGGCCGGGCTGAGCGTCACTCCGGCCAGTGGGGAGCTGACGGTGCCGCCCGGCGGGAAGGCGGGGGCTACCGTGACGGTGGCCGTCGCGGCGGGCACACCTGAAGGGGCGCAACGGATTCCGGTTACTTTCACGGGACCTGGTGGCGCGAACATGTCGCCGGGGGCGTTGCAGGTGCTGGTGGCTGAGCCGAACAGTCTGCGGGCGGCCTACAACAACGCGGGTGTGTCGCCGGATGACGATCCGGCCTCGGCCAACTACGACGGGGGTGGGTGGAGCTACTCCCGGAATGCCTTGGCAGGGGCGGGTGTCCGTCCTGGTGGGACGGTCACTGTGGACGGTCTGGCGCACCAGTGGCCGGACATTCCCAAGGGGGAAGCCGACAACGCGACCATGGCCGGGCAGACGGTGAAGGTCAACGCGCCGGCTGGCGCTACCAAGCTGGCCCTGTTGGGTAGCGCCACCAACGGGAAGTCGACCGGCACGCTGTCGCTGAACTACGCCGACGGCAGCGTCGAGCGGGCCGACATCGCGTTCAACGACTGGGCGGTCAACGCCTCCGCGATCGAGTTCGGCAACCGGATCGCGGCCACCATGCCCTACCGCAACAAGAACGACGGACCGCAACAGCTGACCGTGCACCTGTTCGCGACAGCGCCGATCCCGCTGGCGGCAGGGAAACAGCTGGTCAGCGTGACCCTGCCGAACTCGGCGCAGGGTGGTTTGCTGCACGTTTTCACGGTGACAGCGGGGTAGCGGGCGTCGGGGGACTGAGCGTGCTCGGTCCCCCGATGTCAACCTACGAAGAGCCCTAACAAGACATGAATCTGTTGACTAGTTTCTTTCCTGTACCTGCTGCGGCGCGGGCCCAGAGGGCATAGACGCCCGTAGCAGCCACAGACTGCGGGCTGGGCCGGTCAACTATGGCGGCGGGATCGGCCCAGCCCGCACCTGTCACATTGGCGTGCTCCGCACGCGGGATTTTTTCGCTCCTGAGTCGTGCGTTCGTGACCCCGACACACGCGAAGCAAGCTTCGGAGTGTCGGGGTCACGAACGCACGACGCGAAAAAATCAACCCCACCGCGGAAGTTAAGAGCCCGGCGTGTCGCTGACGCGCCACGCCTCTTTCGCAACAAGTGTCGCTTGGTCTCTTGGCGCAACAAGTTGTCGCTGGGGCTCTTGGCGCGGCAAGTTTTTTGCTGGTTCTCTAGTTGTGCCAACGGTTCTCTAGCTGCACAGCACCAGGAGCGGGGTTACCACTGTGCAGCTCTTTGAGGCGGTGTTGTTGGCGGGGTTGGGGTCTGTGGGGGTGGAGGAGGTCAGGGTTACCGTGACCTTTTTTGCCACGCCGATGGTGAGCAGGCTCAAGGGGACTCTGAAGGTCACCTCGTCCGAGGCTCCTGCCGCGAGGCTGCCGCCGCCGCAGGTGACCGTCTGGCCCGCGATGGTGCAGCCGGGGTCGGCCTGGCTGGCGGTGAGGCCTGCGGGGAGCTGGGCCTTGACCACTACGCCCGAGGCGGTGCCGGGGCCCAGGTTGGTGGCCTTGACCGTGTACTCGATGGCGGGGATCACGACGCCCAGGATGGGGTTGGTGGACAGGCCGATCTTGATGTCCGGGCCTGCGGCGGGGGCGGCCTGGGCGGCTGGGGTGAGGATCGCGGCCAGGGCGAAGGTGCAGCCGATGGCCTTGGCGGGCAAGGAGAAGCGCATGAGATCCCTTGGGTTCGGTGTGTGACCGCGCCGGACCGCGGTGACGCTCTGCGTTCGGACGTGTTCACTCTGCTAGCAGGTGCGGCCGGGAACAAGCGACCATCCGGTCCCCGTGTGGTGCCTGCTCGCGGCGCACGGCCTAGCCCGCGAGCATTGCCGCGACCCGTCTGGCCTCGGCGGCCGCCTCGCAGGAGCGCAGCACCTCAATGGCCTCTTGCCAGCTGGTGCGGGCCGTGTGCGAGTCCGGGGCAGTCAGGCCGTGCACGGTGAGGGCCTGGCCGAGGAACAGGCGCTGGCCGGTTTCCCTGGCCAGTTCGACACTTGCGGTGGCCAGCCCGGTCGCGGCGCTGGTGTCGCCCTGGGCGAGCTTGGTGTGGGCCAGTTCGGTGAGGATGGGGGACTCCATGAAGCGGAGCTGTCCGGCGCGGGCCTCGGTCAGGGCTTCCTCGGCCAGGGCCAGTGCCTCGGTGGGTCTGCCGTCCTCGCGGGCGATGGTGGCCAGGTTGGTCATCGCGTGCACCCGGCCGGCCCGGAAGCCCATCTCCTCGGCGATCCGGATCGCGAGCTGGTAGTAGCCGGTGGCCACCGAGGTGTTGCCGCGCTTGCGGTGCAGCGAGGCCAGGATGCTCAGGCCGTTGGCCTCGATCCGGCGGTCGCCCAGCTCCCTGGCCAGCGCCACCGCCGAGGCCGCCAGGTGTTCGGCCACGGTGAGCTCGTCGCGGTCGCGGTGCACCGCGGCGACGCAGCTCAGCGTGGCGGCCTCGCCGACCCGGTTCTGGCGTTCGCGGTAACCGGTCAGCGCGAGGTCCTGCTGGGCCAGCGACTCCGCGGGGCGGCCCACCGAGGACAGCGCCACGCCGAGGTACAGGCGGGCGTCGGCGTTGCCCAGGGCCACGGCCTGCTCGTGCAGGCGGATCGCCTCGGCGAAGCGGCCCAGCTGCTGGTGCACCGCGCCAAGGTTGTTGAGCGCGCTGGCCTCGCCCGCCTGGTCGCCGGCTTCCCGGTACAGCACAAGGGATCTGGCCAGCTGTTCGGCCGCGGTCTGGGCCTGGCCGAGGCGGTGGTGGGCCAGGCCGAGGCCGTCCAGCGCGGCGGCCTGACCGCGTGGATCGCGCAGGGACCGGTACAGCTCCAGGGCTTTCCGCTGGTGCTCGGCGGCGGCGCGGAAGCCGCCCAGCCTGGTCTGGAACTGGCCGAGCAGCGCGTGCATCCCGGCCTGCGCCTGGCGGTCGTGCGCCGCGGTGGCCGCGGCCAGTCCGGCCTCGGCGGTGGCCACCGCCTCGCCGCCGCAGCCACGGGCGCCGAAGTAGCCGCGCAGCGCGTCCGCGATCCGCCAGGCGTACTGCGGCAGGCCGCGTTCGGCCGCACTGGTCGCGGCGGCCACCATGGTCGGCCGCTCACTGTCCACAATGGACTGTTCTTCGGTGGCGGCGTGGATGAGGAACTCGTAGACCCGGCACCGGGCCGCGTGCAGCTCCTCGGGCGCTTCGGTGTGCTCGGCGCGGTCCAGGGCGTACTCGCGCAGCAGGTCGTGGCACTGGAACCGGCCGGGAGTGCCGGGCTGCACCAGGTTCGCCGCGCTGAGCCGGTCCAGCAGCAGGGCGGTCTCCGGCAGCGGCCGCTCGGCCACGGAGGCGGCCAGGTGCAGGCCGAAGTCCGGGCCGGGTAACAGGCCGAGCAGGCGGAACAGCCGCTGCGCCAACGGGTCCAGGGTCTGGTAGGAGAGGTCGAAGGCGGCGTGCACGGCGGCCTCGCTGTCGCCGTCCACCGACAGCGCGTCCAGCCGGTTGCCCGCGCGCAGGTCGGTGACGTAGCGGGTCAGGTCGCGGTGCGGCCGTCCGGCGAAGTTGGCCCCGGCGATGCGCAGCGCCAGCGGCAACCGGGCGCACAGCGCGGCCAGCTCCAGCGCCGCGCCCGGTTCGCGGTGCACCAGGTCCGCGCCGAGCACGTCGCCGAGCAGGGCCACCGCCTCCGCCGAGGGCAGCACGTCCACCGTCAGCGTCGGCGCACCCAGCGCACGCAGGCTGTCCCTGCTGGTGACCAGCGCCGCGCTGCCAGGGGTGTCCGGCAGCAGCGGCCGGACCTCCGCCGCGCCCGCGGTGTTGTCCAGCACCACCAGCACCCGCTTGCCGGACAACGCCTTGCGGTACAACGCGGTCTGCTCGTCCAGCGCCGCGGGCACGTGGTCGGGGCGCACGCCCAGCGCGCGCAGCAGCCGGGCCAGCGCCTCGGTCGGCGGCATCGGCGGGCTGGTGGCGTAGCCGCGCAGGTTCACGTACAGCTGCCCGTCCGGGAACCGCCCGCGCGCGCCGTGCGCCCACTGCACCGCCACCGTCGTCTTGCCCACCCCCGGCGGACCGGCCAGCGCCGCCACCACCGCGGCCGGGCCCGGCACCAGCAGCGCGTCCAGCCGGTCCAGCAGCTCGGCGCGGCCGACAAAACCATTGGCCCCCGGCGGCAGCTGGCAGACCCCGGCCGGGCGGGGTGTGTCGATGGCCCGGTCCTGGCTGGACGGCGCGCCGCTGAGGATGGACTGGTGCAGCGCGCGCAGCTCGGCGTCCAGGCCGGTGCGGAACAACCCGTGCGCGAGCCGGTAGGTCTCCAGCGCCTCCGCCTGCCGCCCGGCCCGGTACAGCGCGAGCATCAGCTGGTACCAGAACCGGGGCCTGGTCGGATGATCCTTGGTCAGCGAGGTCAGCTCGCCGACCAGCTCGTGGTGCGCGCCCAGCCGCAGGTCCAGCTCGATCCGGCGCTCCAGGGCGTCCAGCAGCTCCCGCTCCAGCCGCGGCGCGAGCTCCTGCCGCACCCAGTCGAAGCGCAGGTCGGCCAGTGGCGCGCCACGCCAGAGCGCCAGCGCGTGGTGCAGCAGCGCGGCGGCCTGCTCGTCGCTCTGCCCCGCCCGCCCGGCCTCGGCGACCAGCGCGCGGAACCGGTGCAGGTCCACCAGCTGCGGATCCACCACCAGCTGGTACCCGGGTGGCCGGGTGAGCAGCTCGACGCCGGACTCCTCGGCCAGCACCTTGCGCAGCGCGGCGATCAGCCCGTGCACCGCGTTGCGCGCCGAGGCCGGCGGCGATGCGTCCCACAGCGCCTTGACCAGCCGGTCCACCGGCACCACCCGCCCGGCGTCGACCAGCAGCAGGCCGAGCAGCGCGCGGCGGCGGGGCGGACCAGGTGGCAGCGCCGTCCCGTCCCGCCATGCCTCCACCGACCCGAGCACGCCGAACCGCACGGGGTCAATGTCGCATCCCGCCCCGGCGGACGCCACGTTCGGCTAGCTTTTCCGGGGTGGCCGCCGAGATCGTCATCGAGGACCTTGCCGCGGGCCAGGCCCTGCTCGGCGTCTCCTGGCGGGTCGGTCCAGGGGAACGGTTCGCGGTCCACGGCGCGGGCGCTCCGCTGGCCGAGTTGCTGGCCGGACTCCGCCGCCCCGACCGGGGCACGGTGCACGCGGACGGCGGGATCGGCTTGGCCGCCGCGGAACCGGCTCTGTTCGACCGCCTGACCTGCCGGGAACAGCTCGCCGCCTTCGCCGCGCTGCACCGCCGCGAGCCGCCGGAGCTGCTGGCCACGGTCGGCCTGGCCGCCTTCGCCGACCACCGCGAGGACCGGCTCAGCCCGGAGCGCCGCCGCCGCCTCGGCCTGGCCTGCGCCCTGGTCGCCGAACCCGCCGCGCTGGTGCTGGACGCCGGTCCCGGCGAGCTGTGGCCGGTGCTGGCGACCCTGCCGCAGACCGTGCTGTTCACCACCGACGATCCGGCCGAGGCCGCCCGCGCCGACCGGGTCGCGCTGCTCGGGCACGGCCGCCTGCTCACCGTGGACCGCCCGGCGGACCTGGTGGCGGCCCTGGACGCGGAACGCCGCCTGCTGGACCCCACGGCATCCCCGGCCACCCTCGCTGATGTCCTCCGCCACCTGGGCGGCAGGGAGGCAATCCCATGACCGCCGCCTGCCCCGGCACTCGGGAGGCCGCCCCATGACCGCCGCCCCCAGCCCCAAGCCCGCCGTCCTCGGCCCGCTCGTGCTGGCCGCCGCCCGTGACCTGCTCCGCCACCGCGTCCTGCTCTTCTTCACCTTCTTCGCCCCGCTGGCCTACCTGAGCGCCTTCGCCCTGCTGTTCAGCTCCGCGGGCCCCGGCCCGCTCCAGACCACCGCCCCCGGCGTGCTCGGCTGGACCATCGCCAGCTCCGCCGCGCTCGGCGCCGCCGTCCCGCTGGCCGCCTGGCGGCGTTCCGGCCTGCTCCGCCAGGTCCGGCGCAGCCCGGCAGGCTGGCCGGCGGTGCTGCTGGCCCGGCTGCTCGCCCTGCTCGGGCACACCGCCTGGCAGGTCGCGGCGCAGCTGGCGATCGCGGTGGCGCTGGGCCTGCGGCCGGTGCGCTGGTGGCCGCTGCCGCTGTACCTGGTGGCGGGCACGCTGGCCTTCGCCGCGCTCGGACTACTGGTGGGAGCGCTCACCGCCACTGCGGAGCAGGCCGCCGCGGTGACCATGCTGATCCTCATCCCGATGGGCGCGACCAGCGGCACCTTCGTCACCGACGCCCCGGCCTGGGTGCACTCGGCGGTCGCGGTGCTGCCGATGCGGGTGCAGCGCAACGGTTTGCTCGCCGCGCTCAGCGAGACCGGGGCGGTCTGGCCGGTGGCGGTGCTGCTCGGTTTCGCCGTGGTGTTCGGCGGGCTCGCGCTGCTGCGCTGCCGCCTCAACCCTTGACCGCGCCGCCGGAGAGACCCTCCACGATGTAGCGCTGGGCGAAGGCGAACAGGATCATCGAGGGCACCAGCGAGACCACGGTGGCCGCCGACATCGAGCCCCAGTCGATGTCGTACTGGGTGATGAAGGAGTTCATCGCCACCGGGATGGTCTTGGCCTCCTCGTCGTCGATGAACATGATCGCCAGGAACAGCTCGTTCCAGCACTGGATGAAGGCGAAGACGAAGGTGGCCGCGATGCCCGGCAGCATCACCGGCACCACCACCCGGAACAGCGCCTGCAACCGCCCGCAGCCGTCGATCATGGCCGCTTCCTCGATGGCCACCGGGATCCGCTCGAAGAACCCGCGCAACATGATGGTGCAGAACGGGATCAGCATCGCCACGTACACCAGCACCAGTCCCGGCAACCGGTTCAACAGGTCCAGGGAGTTGAGCAGCAGGTACAACGGACCCAGCGCGATGAACAGCGGGATCATCTGCGTGACCAGGAAGGCCAGCATCACCTGGCCGCGCCCGCGGAAGGTGAACCGGGCCAGCACGTACCCGGCGAGCAGCCCGATCAGCAGCACGATCGCGGCCGCGGCCAGCGAGACCAGCAGGCTGTTGGCGATGTAGGTGCCGAAGCTGGCGAAGCCGAACAGCCGCTCGTAGTTGGCCAGCGTGGGCGAGCCGGGCAGGTAGGTCAGCGGCAGGGTGAAGATGTCGCCCTGCGGCTTCAGCGAGGTGACCACGATCCAGTACAGCGGGAAGATGGTGACCACCAGCCACACGCCGAGCACGGCGAAGCGGGCGAAGGCTGCTGCGCGCATCAGAAGTCCCTGCTCTTTTCCAGCCTGGTCGCGGCCAGGTAGAACACCGTGAACGCGAACAGCAGCACCAGCACGATCAGCCCGACCGCGGAGGCCTGCCCGTAGTCCTGGGCGCCGATGATCTTGTTGATCATGTAGGTGGTGATGATGTGCGTCTTGCCCGCCGGGCCGCCGTCGGTCATCGCGTAGATGATGTCCGGGAAGTTCAGGATCCAGATCACCCGCAGCAGCACCACCAGCACCAGGGTGGGCCGGATGAACGGGATCACCACCCGCAGCAGCGCCTGGGTGTAGCTCGCGCCGTCCAGCCGAGCCGCCTCGTACAGCTCCTGCGGCACCGACTGCAGGGCAGCCAAGATCATGATCGAGAAGAACGTGACGCCGTACCAGATGTTGGCGATGATCTGCCCGGTCTGCGCCCACTCCGGACTGGCCAGGAAGGCGATCGGCGCGTCCACCACGCCCAGCCGCAGCAGCAGGTCGTTGACCACGCCGAACTCGGCGTTGAACATCCACCGCCAGACCAGCCCGATCAGGAACCCGGACATGGCCCAGGGGAAGAACACCAGCGCCTGGTAGAGCCCCCGGCCGCGGAAAGCCTTCTGCAGCAACAGGGCCAGCGCGAAACCGAGCACGAACTGACCGGTGAGGGAGAACAGCACCCAGATGCCGGTGTTGGCCAGCGCGGTCCAGAACCCTGGCTCGGCAAGGACTTTCTCGAAGTTGCCCCAGCCGATGAAGTCGGTGCTGGACAGGTCGAACAGGGTGTAGTTCTGGAAGGAGATGACCCCGCCGCGGATCATCGGGTAGTAGGTGAACAGCCCGACCAGCAACAGCGCGGGCGCCAGGCAGGCGGTGATGAACAGCCCTCGGTTGCGGCGCAGCACGAAGGACGGGCGCGGGGTGGTCTCGGTCGTCACGCTCCACCGGCCTTCTTCTGCGCGGCCCAGAACTCGTCCCAGGAGCCCAGCACCTCGGCCACCGACTTCTCCCCGACCAGCAGCGACTGCACGTCGATGTCGGCCTGCTTCTGCCAGCGGCCCCAGCCCGGGTACTGGATCGGCCGCTCCACCACCACCTGCGCGGGGTCGTTGGCCATGTCCAGGTAGGCCTTGAACGCGCCGGTGGTGAACTGCGGATCAGTGGCCGCCGCGGTGTGCACCGGGATCAGCGAGTGCTCCTTGGCCCAGCGCAGGCCCTGTTCGGCCGAGCTGAGGAACTCCAGCAGTTGCACCGCCGCGTCCCGGTTGCGGCTGAAGGAGGTCACGCCCCAGCCCGCGTAACCGGTGGGCTGCAAC
This sequence comes from Crossiella sp. SN42, assembly GCF_023897065.1. Lineage (GTDB taxonomy): Bacteria > Actinomycetota > Actinomycetes > Mycobacteriales > Pseudonocardiaceae > Crossiella. Next base: position 31,948 of record NZ_JAMHIV010000027.1, on the reverse strand, counting down.
GCGAGTCCGCTGGGCCCCTTCGGAATCGGCAGCGTGGTCCACGATCCCTTGGGCAGCCCGGTGGCCCGCTCGGTCGTCTTGATCACCTCGGGGTCCTGGATGAGCAGCGAGGTCACCCCGGAGGTGAAGCCCTGCACCATCTCCGGATAGCTCCAGCCCAGCGACCCCGGCGGCGACCCGGTCTTGAAGAGCTTGAGGAAGGCCTCCATCGCGGTGGCCGCCTCCGGCGCGGCGAAGATCGTGCCGCCGTCCTTGCGCCAGAACCCCTGCGCCGGATCGACCTTCGGCCCGACGTAGGCGGAGATGATGGACACCGCGTAGTGGAAGGTGCCGGCCCCGCCGCGGAAGGAGTAGCCGAACCGGTTCTTGCCGGGCTCGGTCAGCTGCACCGCCGCGTCGATCAGCTCCGGCCAGCTCGTCGGCGGCGCGATTCCCTTCTCCGCCAACCGGTCCGTCCGCGCGAACAGGGTGTTCTGGAAGAACCCGTACGGCACCAGGTACGGCTTGCCGCCCACTGAGGCCGCCTTCTGCCGGGCCAGCGGCGTCAGCTCTTGCCAGCCGGGCCAGCCCGCGACGTAGGGGGAGAGGTCGAGCAGGCTGTCGTTGTTGACGAACTGCTTGACCGTGTAGTCCCGCACCTCCACCAGGTCCACGTCGTTCTTGGCGCTGAGCACCTGCGCGATCTTCTGGTCCGCGCTCTGCAACGGCGGCGAGATCAGCCGTACGTCGACGTCCGGGTTGGCCGCCTCGAAGGCGGTGATCATGTCCCGCAGCAACGCGGTCCGCTCCGGACTGGTCAGGCTCTGGATCACCCGCAGCGTGGTCCCGCCACCAGGGCCGCAACCGGTCAGCACCGAGGTCAACGCCAGGGCCACCAGCCCGAACACGGCGGATCGTGGTCTGCGCATGCCACCCCCGGGGGCGTGTCAACGTTGTCAACACTGGCTGAGTCCGGCGAACGTAGCCGAGCCCCCGAGCCGCTGTCCAGGGTCATTAGCCGTGCGGTTGGGGCGGCAGCGACAGCCAGTCCTGGCTGGCCCTGCCGAACTGCAGCACGATCGCGGGCACCACCAACAGCAGCGGCCACAACCCGATGCACATGATCGCGCCCAGCACGGTCAACGGGATCCGGGTCCACCCCGCCCCGCCGCGCAGCAGCAGGCCGAAGACCAGGATGAGCACGCCGATCACCGCCATGACCAAGCTGAGCGGGTTGCCCGCGAACCGAGGGGAGCCGTACTGGTAGAGGCCGGAGAGCGCCAGCACCACGCCGAGCACGATCCACAGCACCGAGGCGATGGTCAGCGGCCGCGGCCGGGACACCAAGCGAGACATGGTCGCAGCATGGCGTTCCGGCCAGGGGCGTGCGCGCCGCCGACCGGAACCTGCCACCCGGCCACTAACCCAGCTGCTCGAACGCGGCGGCGAGGTCAGTCACCAGGGTCTCGCCGTCCTCCAGGCCCACCGACAGCCGGACCAGGCCGACCGGGATGCCCATGGTGGCCCGCACCGACTCCTCCACGGTCACCGCGGGCGCGTTCACCAGGCTCTCGTAGCCGCCCCAGGACACGCCGATCCTGAAGTGCCGCAACGCGTCCACCCATCGCTCCACCAGCGCGGGGTCCTCGGTGTCCAGCTCGAAGGCCAGCAGACCGGAGAAGCCGGCGAGCTGCCGCCTGGCCAGCTCGTGGTCCGGGTGCGAGGGCAGCCCCGGGTAGCGCACCGTGCGCACCCTCGGGTGCGACTCCAGGAACTCGGCCACCCGCTGCGCCCGCTCCCCGTGCGCGGCCATCCGCACCCCGAGCGTGCGCAGGCCCTTGACCGCCTTGGCCGCGTCGTGCGGGGACATCGCCGCGCCGTAGAGCTGGTACTCGGTCAGCGCCAGCGGCCGCACCAGCTCGGCCGAGCCGCAGACCACGCCGCCGACCAGGTCACTGTGCCCGCCGATGTACTTCGACAGCGAGTGCAGCACCAGGTCGACGCCCAGGGTGATCGGCTTCTGGTACAGCGGGGTGGCCCAGGTGTTGTCCATGATCGTGGTGGCGCCGTGTGCGCGGGCCAGCTCGACCACCGCGGCGATGTCCTGCACCCGGAAGGCCATGAAGGTCGGCGACTCGAAGTACACCACCGAGGTTTCCGGCCGGATCAGCTCGCGGGCTTCTGCCAGATCGGCGGCGTGCGTGTGGGTGACGCCGAACTTGCTCAGGTAGCGCAGGAAACTCGTGGTCGGCCCGTAGATCGCGCCCACCGCCAGCACGTGGTCGCCCGCGGCCACCCTGGAGGACAGGGTCGCGGAGATGGCGCCCATGCCGGAGCCGAAGCATTTCGCTCGCTCGGCCCGCTCCAGCGCGGCAAGCTTGTCCTGTAACAGCGCCACGGTCGGGTTGGTGCCGCGCCAGTAGACGAAGTTCTCGTCCTCGGCGCGCAGCGCCTTCCCGAGCGCGGCGGCGTTCGGGAAGGTGAAGAGCGAGTTCTCGTAGACCGGCGGGTGCACCGCGCCGAGGAAGTGCTGGGCGTCCTCACCCAACCGGGTGCAGATCCAGTCGTCGCTGTACACATCGGACACGAACGCGAAGGCTACTCCGGGGGAGGGGTGGGGCGATGACGGTGGAGTTCCGCCTGTTCGGCGCGGTGGAGGCCACCTGGGCGGGGCGTGCGCTGGCGCTGGGGCACGCGCGGCAGCGCAGCGTGCTCGCGGTGCTGCTGACCGAGGCCAACCGGCCGGTGCCCGCCGCGGTGCTGCTGGACCGGGTGTGGGGGCAGCGGCTGCCGGACACCGCGCGGGACACCCTGGGCAGCTACCTGTCCCGGCTGCGCCGCACCCTCGCGCCCACCGGCGTGACCCTGACCCGCGGCAACGGCGGCTACACGCTGAGCGTGCCGGAGTCCGCGGTGGACCTGCACCGCTTCCGCGCGCTGTGCGCCAAGGCCCGCACCGCGCCGGATGCGTTGCCGCTGCTGGCCGAGGCCCTCGCGCTGTGGCGCGGCGAGCCCTTCGCCGACCTGGACGCGCCCGGCCTGGAACCGCTGCGCACCGCGCTGGCCCAGGAACGCCACACCGCCGAGCTCGACCGCGACGAGCTGCTGCTGGCCGAGGGCAGGCACGCCGAGCTGCTGCCCGAGCTGACCACCGCCGCGGCCGCCGCCCCGCTGGACGAGCGCCGCGCCGGACAGCTGATGCTCGCGCTGTGCCGCCTCGGCCGCCAGGCGGACGCGCTGGCCCGCTACACCGAGCTGCGCGCCCGGCTGGCCGAGGAGCTCGGCATCGACCCCGGCCCCCGGCTGCGCGAGCTGTACCAGCGCATCCTCACCGCCGACCCGGGCCTCACCCCACCGGCGGGCACCACCCCGGCCCAGCTGCCCGCCGCGCCGAGGCTGTTCACCGGCCGCGCCGCCGAGCTGGCCGGGCTGGGCGTGGCCGGCACCAGCGTGGTGAGCGGGATCGGCGGTATCGGCAAGACCTCGCTGGTGCTGCACTGGGCGCACGCCAACCTGGCCGCCTTCCCGGACGGTCAGCTCTACGTGGACCTGCGCGGCTTCGACCCGGCCAGCCCGCCGATGCCGCCCGCGGTGGCGCTGCGCGGTTTCCTGGACGCGCTCGGCGTGCTGCCCGCCGCGGTGCCGGTGGACGAGCACGCGCAGGCCGCGCTGTACCGCAGCCTGGTCACCGGCCGCAGGTTGCTGGTGGTGCTGGACAACGCCCGCGACTCCGAACAGGTGCTGCCCCTGCTGCCGGGCAGCCCGTCCTGCACCGTGGTGATCACCAGCAGGCACCGGCTGGACGGCCTGCTGGCCACCCACGGCGCCCGCCCGGTCCCGCTGGACGCCCTCGCCGACCCCGACGCCCGCGACCTGCTCGCCCGGTACCTCGGCGAGTCCAGGCTGGCCGCCGAACCCGAGGCGGTCACCGCGCTGCTGGACCGTTGCGCCCGGCTGCCGCTGGCCCTGGGCATCGTGGCCGCCCGCGCCGCCACCCATCCCGGCTTCCCGCTGGCCGCACTGGCCGAGGAGCTGCGCGAGGACCGCCTGACCGCGCTGGACGCCGGCGAGCTGACCGCCAGCCTGCGCGCCGTCTTCGCCACCACCTACCAGGCGCTGACCCCCGAAGCGGCCACCCTCGCCTGCCTGATCGCGCACGCCCCCGGCCCGGACCTCAGCCGCCCCGCGCTGCTGGCCATGGCGGCGGACCCCCAGCCCGCCGCCACCGCGCCCCAGCCCGCCACCCGCGCCCTGCTCCGCGAGCTCACCGCCCTGCACCTGGTCCAGGAACACGCCCCGGCCCGCTACCGCATGCACGACCTGGTCCGCCTGCACGCCACCGAGCGCGCCGCCCCCGACGAGCCCGCGCTGCGCCGCCTGCTGGCCCACTACCTGCACGCTGACGACCTGGCCGTGGAGTGGCCGAACCTGTTCGCCGCCACCGAGCTGGCCGCCCAGCGCGACTGGCTGCCCGAGCTGACCGCGCTCTCCGCCCGGCTCTCCCGCCACCTCGACGAACGCGGCCACTACGACGCCGCCCTCGCCCTGCACACCCTGCTGCTGGGCACCGGCCACGCCGAGCTCGAAGGGCCGGCGCACATCGGCATCGGCCTGACCCACTGGCGCCGCGGCGACTTCGAACCGGCGATCACCAGCTTCACCCGCGCGCTGGAGGTCGGCCGCCGCCGCGCCGACGAGCTGGTCACCGGGCAGGCGCTCAACGGCCTCGGCCTGTCCCACTGGCGGCTGGGCCAGAGCGACACCGCGCTGGCCCGGCACACCGAGGCGCTGGCGCTGGGCCGGGCCGCCGGCATCCCGCACGTGGAGGGCTACGCGCTGGTCGGCATCGGCTTCGCCGCCCAGTGGCTCGGCGACTACCCGTCCGCGCTCAGCCACCACCGGATGGCGGTCACGGTGGCGGACTCCACCGGCGACGCGGACCTGGAATGCCACGCCCGCAACGGAATCGGCATCGCCTGCGTCGGCCTTGACCGGCTGGCGGAGGCGATCGCGCAGCACGAGCAGGCGCTGGCGCTGGCCCGCAGGCGGGAGAACCGGTACGCCCAGGCGCACAGCCTGACCTGCCTCGGCCTGGCCCGGCACCGGGCGGGCGACCGGGCGGGCGCGCTGGCCCCGCTGCGGCAGGGCCTGGCCACCGCGCTGGAGATCGGCGACGGGTACCAGCAGGCCCGCACCCACCAGCTGCTCGCCGCCCTGCACCAGGACCGCGGCGAGCCGGACCAGGCTGGCCACCACGAGCGCTCGGTGCGGGAGCTGCGCGACCGGCTCGACCTGCCGGACGCGGTGCACGCGATGTTCCCGCCCGCCAAGTGACGAGCCGGGCCCTGCTGCTGCGCAGGGCCCGGTCCCGGGTGGGCGAACGCCCCCTCGACCCCCTCGACGTCCGTTCGCCACACAGCCCCACCGTGCCCGCGCGCCCCTGCGGGAATCTTGCGCGTTCCTGGAACTCCCAGCTCACGCTCGTTGGCACCGCCCGCCGACCAGGTGACCGCGATCACCAACCACACTGGAGAGCGGACATTTCACCCGAGGGAGGGAGCGGCGTGTTCGCTACGCCCACAGCGCGTTTCCGTGCGGTAGCCATCGCCGAGGCGTTTTCCTGGGCCGGCCTGCTGGTCGGCATGTTCTTCAAGTACGTCATGGTCTTCAACGACCTGGGCGTGAAGATCTTCGGCCCGGTGCACGGAGTGATCTTCGTGCTCTACCTGTTCGTGGTGCTCATGGTGCGTGAGCCGCTGAACTGGGACGGGCGCACCACGACCTGGGCGCTGATCGCGAGCGTGCCGCCGTTCGGCACCATCGTGTTCGAGCGCTGGGTGAACAAGCGGACGGCGGCCGCGGTCACTCCGTGAAGTCGCCGGTGGCCAGCCGGACCTTGGCCAGCAGGGCGGTGAGCTGGACCGTCTCCGGTCCGCTCAGCCCCTGCAGGCCGAACCCGGCCTCCACCACCGCCTCGGTGGCCACCTTCATCCGGTCCCGGCCGGCGTCGGTGATGGCCACCAGGGTGGTGCGGCGGTCGGTCGGGTGCGGCTCGCGCTGCACCAGGCCGTCGCTCTCCAGGCGGTCGACGATGTTGGTCACGCTGGTCGGGTGCAGCTGCAACCGCTCGCCCATCACCCGCATCGGCAGGCTGCCCCGCCGGGAGAAGGTCAGCAGCACCAGCGCCTCGTACCTGGCGAAGGTCAGCCGGTGCGGCTTCAGCGAGGCGTCCACCGCCGACTGCACGATCTGCTGAACCCGCATCAGGCTGGTCACCGCGGCCATCGTCTCGGAAGGCCCGATGCGCTGGGTCCAGGATTCGGCGGCCCGCGCGATCGGGTCGAATGGGAGCGGATGGCCGGTCATGACTTCTGAAACTAGCAGTGCGTACTCAGCAGTAGCAGCCTAGATGGATCTTTTTTCACACCGTGGAACCCAGGGAGGCCCAGCCGATGCTCGTCGCGTTCAGTGTCAGCCCGTCCGGTGGTGCGGGCGGTGGCGTCAGCGAGGCGGTCGCCGCCGCGGTCAAGGTGGTCCGGGAATCGGGGCTGCCCAACGAAACCTCGTCCATGTTCACCACCATCGAGGGCGAGTGGGACGAGGTCATGGCGGTGGTGAAGCGGGCCGTGGACGCGGTGGCCGCCTACGGTCCCCGGGTTTCGCTGGTGCTCAAGGCCGACATCCGCCCCGGCTTCACCGGCCAGCTCACCGCGAAGGTCGAGCGGGTCGAGGCCCACCTGACCGAGGGCTGACCCGCTGGTCGGCCATGGTCGGTCGTCCTACTATTGGACTGCCGACCACGGTCTGGAGGCGCGGATGGACATCGAAGCCGGACGTGAGCGCTGGGTGCACCGCTACGCGGACGCACAGCGGAAGGGCCAGGTCAGGGACGCTGACTTCAGCACCCTGTCCGGCCTTGAGGTGGACCCGGTGTACGGGCCCCGCCCAGGCGATCAGGTGGCGGGCTTCGAGCGGATCGGCTGGCCGGGGGAGTACCCGTTCACCCGCGGCCTGTACCCGACCGGCTACCGCGGCCGGGAGTGGACCATCCGGCAGTTCGCCGGGTTCGGCAACGCCAGGCAGACCAACGAGCGCTACCGGATGATCCTGCGCAGGGGCGGCGGCGGGCTGTCGGTGGCCTTCGACATGCCCACGCTGATGGGCCGGGACTCCGACGACCCGCGCAGCCTCGGCGAGGTCGGGCACTGCGGGGTGGCCATCGACTCCGCCGCGGACATGGACATCCTGTTCGAGGGCATCCCGCTGGAGCAGGTCACCACCTCGATGACCATCTCCGGGCCCGCGGTGCCGATGTTCTGCATGTACCTGGTGGCCGCCGAGCGCCAGGGCGCGGACCTCGGGCGGCTCAACGGGACCCTGCAGACCGACATCTTCAAGGAGTACATCGCGCAGAAGGAGTGGCTGTTCGCGCCCGAACCGCACCTGCGGCTCATCGGCGACCTGATGGCCTACTGCGCGGAGCACATCCCGGCCTACAAGCCGCTGTCGGTCTCCGGCTACCACATCCGCGAAGCCGGCTCGACCGCCGCGCAGGAGCTGGCCTTCACCCTCGCCGACGGCTTCGGCTACGTGGAGCTGGGCCTGTCCCGGGGGCTGGACATCGAGAAGTTCGCGCCGGGGCTGAGCTTCTTCTTCGACGCGCACATCGACTTCTTCGAGGAGATCGCCAAGTTCCGCGCCGCCCGCCGGATCTGGGCCCGCTGGCTGCGCGAGGTCTACGGGGCCAAGACGGACAAGGCGCAGTGGCTGCGCTTCCACACCCAGACCGCGGGGGTGTCGCTGACCGCGCAGCAGCCGGACAACAACATCGTGCGCACCGCGATCGAGGCGCTGTCCGCGGTGCTCGGCGGCACCAACTCCTTGCACACCAACGCGCTGGACGAGGTGCTGGCACTGCCCAGCGAACGGGCCGCGCAGATCGCGCTGAGCACCCAGCAGGTGATCATGGCCGAGACCGGGGTGACCAACGTGGCCGACCCGCTCGGCGGCTCCTGGTACGTGGAGGCGCTCACCGACCGGCTGGAGGCCGAGGCCGAGCGCGTCTTCCAGCGGATCAAGGACCTGGCCGCGCTGGCCGTGCCCGCCGGCAACCACCCGATCGGCGAGATGACCTCGGGCATCCTGCGCGGCATCGAGGACGGCTACTTCACCGGCGAGATCGCCGACGCCGCCTTCGAGTACCAGCAGGCGCTGGAGAAGGGTGACAAGAAAATGGTCGGGGTCAACGTGCACACCGACGTCACCGCGGATTCTCTGGAGATTTTGCGGGTTAGTCACGAGGTTGAAATCGAACAGAGACAAACCCTGGCCGAACGCCGCGCCCAGCGCGACCGGTCAGCCGTTGATGGGACCCTTGCCGAACTCCGCGCGGTCGCCAGGGGCGAAGGCAGTCTGATCGAACCGATGCTCGCCGCGGCCCGCGCCGAGGCCACTCTCGGCGAAATCTGCGACGTGCTCCGTGAGGAATGGGGCACCTATACCGAGCCCGCCCGGTTCTGATCAGGGCCATTACCGCGCCACTTCCACCTCCTGGAAGCTCCTTGTAGTCGGGGCGTCACCCCCGGCTTAATGGAGGCATGCCTCCTCGCACAGCAGATCCGGTAGCGCTCGCCTACCAGGCGGTGGTCGACCACATCTCGGCCGAGGACTTCGCCTGTCTCGGCGCTCGGGCGGCGCTGCGCAAGAACGCCATTACGCACCACCACTACGGGGATTTCGGTGACGTGTCCGAAATCGCAGCTCTACATCACGACCTGGTCACTTACGCGAAGGAGACGAAGTTCAGCAACAAGAGCTTCGCGAGCTTCCTGGCCACCTTCGACGAGCTGGAGTGTCCCAGCGAGCAGCACTTCGAGCGGCTGCTGTGGGGACAGCTGCAGGCGCTGCACGACTACGACGTGACCCAGGGCACGCGCTGGTACCGCCTGTACAGCAGCGACCCTGGTAGCAGCGACTTCGCCTACTGCGTCGGCGGGCACCCGTTCTTCGTCATCGGCATGCACCCCAACGCCTCCCGGCCGGGCCGCCGGTTCCCCCGGCCCGCCGTGGTGTTCAACTCGCACGTGCAGTTCAACGCGCTGCGTGAGAAGTTCTTCACCATGCGTGAGCGGATCCGGGAGCGCGAGATGGAGTTCCACGGGTCGGTCAACCCCAGCTTCCTGGCCTACGAGGATGAGTCCAGGCATTACGGGGGTCGTTTTACCGAGCCCGACTGGGTGTGTCCGTTCACCCCCAGGGTGACTGGCAAAACTGCCGGTTCTGTCAGTCTGCCCAAGAAGCTGCCCCCGCAGGAGTGACAACCGTCATAGTGCCAACTGTACACAATTCCACCCCGGCGCCGGTCCAGCCATTCCGGCCGGTAATCCACTCCCGCCCGTGAACTCCTCCCGCGAAGGCATGGAAAAGTACCGCGCATGACCAACCGCACCCGGCCGATTCCGTTTCCCCGGGTGCGGTCCGCTTTTCCTGGAAATCCACACCCCGCCCGCCGCGAATTGCCGCTCAGTGCTCTTTCAGCGCACCGCGGCGAGCGGCCGAACCACCACACGACCCCGCCGCCGCCAACCCGGATCGCCGGGCGGGCGGCGCGACATACCCGGGTCGTGTCAGGATGGAAACCGTGACAAGGCCCGATCCTCGTAAGACCGCCGCACTGTCCGCCGCGCTCGCCGGAGCGGTGGACCTGTCCGCGCTCAAGGCCAGGGCCGACGCGGCAGCCCGTCAGCCGGCCGGCCCCGCCCAGTCCGAGCCCGGCGCCCCCGCGGCCGGTGGTGGCGGTGGCGAGTGGGTCATCGACGTCACCGAGGCCGACTTCCAGGCCAAGGTGGTCGAGCGCTCACTCCAGATCCCGGTCGTGGTCGACCTGTGGGCCACCTGGTGCGGCCCGTGCAAGCAGCTGTCCCCGGTGCTGGAACGCCTGGCCGAGGCCAGCGGCGGCACCTGGCTGCTGGCCAAGGTCGACGTCGACACCAACCCCCGCATCGCCCAGCTCTTCGGCGTCCAGTCGGTGCCCACGGTGGTCGCCATCGCCGGCGGCCAGCCCGTGGACGCCTTCGCCGGAGCCCTGCCCGAGCCGCAGATCCGCGAGTGGCTGACCACCCTGATCGACGCCCTGCGCGACCGTTTGCCCGGCATCGCCGCGGCGGAGGCCAACCGAGGCGCCGCCGCCGAGCAGCCGGCGGAAGAGGAGCCGGAAGACCCGCGCTTTGTCGCCGCCGAAGAAGCCTTCGACCAGGGCGACTACGCTGCAGCCGAGGCCGCCTACCAGGAGATCCTCACCGCCGAACCGGCCAACGAGATGGCAAAGGCCGCCCTCGCCCAGGTCCGCTTCACGGCTCGCGCCGAGTCCGCGGACCCCGCCGCCATCGCCAAGGCCGACGCCACCCCGGACGACCTGGACGCCCAGCTCGCCGCCGCCGACGCCGAACTGGCCGCCTCCCAGGTCGAAGAGGCCTTCACCCGCCTGATCAACGCGGTCCGCCGCACCGCAGGCGAAGACCGAGACCGAGCCCGCAAACACCTCGTCGACCTGTTCGAGCTCTTCGACCCAGCCGACGACCGAGTGATGAAGGCCCGCCGAAACCTGGCCAGCGCCCTGTTCTGACCCGCGGACATCCCCCGGGAGCCACCACACGGCCCACCCGGGGGATTCCCATGCCCAGCCCAGGCGTCCCGCCAGCAGCCGCCCCGCCAGCCCAAACCCGGCTGGCGCCAGCCCGCGCGGCCCGTAGCCCAGCCTCGGCTGCCGCGAGCCCGCGCGGCCCGTAGCCCAGCCTGGTCCGAACCCGCTCTGACCGCAGCTTCCGCCCAACCCAGCCCTGCCCAGCCGCCCAGCCCGGTCCTGCCCAGCCCCCAGCCTCAACCCGGCCCAGCCCGGCCCCGCCCAGCCCAGCCCGGCCCCGCCCCGCCCAGCCCGGCGCTGTGCAGCCCCGCCCCGCCCCCAGCCTGGCCCGGCCCATTACCCAGCCCTGCCCCAGCTCCAGCCGAGCCCCGGTGGCAGCCCATCCCCAGCCCTGGCGGCAGCCCATCCGCAGCCCCAGCCCGGCCCAGCTCGAGCCCGGTCCTACCTGGCCCGGCTTGCCTCGCTCAGGCTCCGAAGTCCTCGACGCACGGCGGGCTGCCCTCCATGAACCCGATCCGGAACGCCTCGATCCGCGCGAACCCGGACGGCACATGCGTCCCGTTCACATCCGCCGCGATCAGGCTCTTCCCGGACAGCAGCTCGGCCACCGCCTCGTCCAGGTCCCCCGCCGAGATCCGGATGGTCCCCACCGGGTTGCGTCCCCCGCTGGGCCGTTCCAGCAACGCCCCGGCCCAGGAGCCGACCAGGCAGGCGGTGCGCAGCCCCGCGTTGGTGTCGCTGAGCGGGAAGCCGGTCGCCTTCTGCACCGAGAGCACGTACCGCGACGCCACCTCGGCGAACGCCGCGAAGTCCCCGATCGCCATGCCCTTCTTCGCCCCGCGCTGCGGCGCCGCGCCGATCTGCGCGAGCTGTTCCACTTCCAGGCTGATCGAGTTGGTCGCTGGGCAGTAGGAGGCAGGCTGGGTCACCTTGCCGTCCGGGCAGCTCACCGAGCCGTTGAGCACGTCGGGCGGCTGCGCCCCGGACTCCTTGAACACCAGCTTGAGGTTTTCCACGATGGTCAGCAGGTTCTCCGCCGTGATCGGCAGGTTCCCGCGGAAGCTGTCCGTCGCCTTGAACGGCAGCTCGGTGATCCGCCGCTGGATCTCCGCCGCATCGATCTGCGCGCACCGCGCCGGCCCCTGGCTGAACCCGAACTGGAAGGCCGACACCCGGTCGAAGGCGTTGCCGTGCGCGTTCTTGTTGGTGAAGGAGGAGCCGACCTGGTCCCGCAACGAGAACATCGTCTGCAGCACGTTGTTCAGGCCCTCACCGGTGGACACCACGAAGTGCGGGGTCTTGCCGTCAGCCATGTGTTTGAAGAAGGCCCCGGTGAAGCAGTCGGCCTGCTGCTCACTGACGATCGTCGGCGTCCCCGGCTTCGCCAGCCCTGCTCGTTGCGACACGGCGTGCCCGATCTCGTGCGCCAACACGGTCACCACGGCCAACTCGCCGAACCGATCGGCCAGCTGGGGCAGCAGCTGCCCCCGGTCCCACGCGATGGTGTCCTCGGACGGACAGAAGAACGCGTTCACCATTTGCTTGGTATTGGTCCGGCACAGCTGGAGGTTCGTCCCGTCCGAGTCGTAGGAGACGTACCGCGACACCGCCTGGAACGGCTTCCCGAAGTCCTTCGGAAACCGCTCGATCCAGTAGTCCTGGACATCGGCGACCGCGTTGCGCGCCAACGTGTCCATCGGCCCACTGTCGCTGTTGTCCACCTGGATGGTGGCCACCGGCGCACCACCCCGAGCCCCACTGGGCCCCTCGGTAACCGGTAGCCCAGCGACCTTCCCAGGATCAAGAACGGCCCCAGCCCGCTTGGCCTCCCCACCAACCTTGACGGCGCACCCACCAACAAGCGCCACCAGCGCCAACGCGCCCACCGCGCGCAAGACCGTGTGCCGAACCGAGGGCCTGACCACCCAGAAGCTCCTTCTCACCGACTCCGCAGACCGTACCGCGAGCACCCCTCACCTCCGGTCGCGATTCGGACAACCTCCACCACGGTCCCGAGAACCCCAATCGCTACCCGACCCAGTGGCCCGCCCGCGAGCCCCATCCACACCGACGCGCCCCCACTCCCGCCGGTTCACCCACCCCCGCCGCTTCACCCGACCCGCCACCAGCCACAAGCTCGGCCCCAGCCCCGGCCCACGCAGACGATCAGGTCCGCCGGCAGCCAGGCAGCTTTCCCACTGCCAACGCCCACCACTGCCAGCGGCCACTCACCGCCCAGCGTCCCCCACCACCCAGCGGTCACTCACTGCCCAGCGGGCCATCCACCGCCCGGCGACTCTCGTTTCCCAGCGGCCTTTCGCTGCCCAGCCGCCAGCCGCCGCCCAGCTGCCACTCGTTGAAGTGGTCGCTGTCCGATGGCCGCCGCACTCTGGTCCTCCGCACAGCGGTCGTTCGCCCACTGGTCGCCCGCTCAAGCGGTGATCCGGCCCGGTGGTCGCCTGGCCTTCTCGCAGGTCGCAGCGCAACTCGGCACAACCGGCCTGGTGTGCTGTTACCGGGTGCCCACGCCTGCCTGGTTGTTCGAGCGCGCACAACGCGTCCGTCGGCGCGTGTGGCGACTTGCCACGCCCGGCTCGCCCACAGCGGGCCGCGGAGCTGGACGCGCTTGCCCGAGCTCAGGACACGCCGCAGGCGTCCGCGCCCTGGAGGGTGCCGGTGCGGAACACCCCGACCCGCTCGAAGCCGGTCGGCAGCCCGTGACCGCCGGTGTCCCGGGCCGCGTAGTCGAGGCCCAGCAACACCTGCACGGCCTCGTCCAGGTCGCCCGGCGAGAGCCCGAAGGAGCTGTCGGACGGCCGCAGCACCGAGCCGGTGTACGCCCCGGCCAGGCACAGCGCCTGCTGTCCGGCCCGCTGCTCACCGACCGGGCGACCCATAGCCGCTATCGCGGCCAGGCCGTACCGGGTCGCCAGCAGCATGCCGGTGGCGTAGTCGCCGATGTCGTTGTGCAGCACGGTCGCCCGGTCCACGTCGATCGCGATCGACCCGTCCTGGCAGTAGGCGATCGGGCCCTGTGTTCCTGGCGAGCACTCGCCGTTAACCGTGCCCCGCCGCACCAAGGGCGTCTGCCACGTGCGGCCGGCCTTGGTGACCAGGTTGCCGAAGAAGGCGGACAGGTTCGGCGTGACCGCGTCGAGCATGTCCTTGAACGGCAGGTTGCCGCCGCGCGCCCGGTCCACGAAGTCGGTGAAGGCTCGCTGGGTGAACTGGCGGTTCTGCGCGGTCATCCGTCCGCACAGTGCTGCCCCTTCCCGGTAGCCGTCCTGGAAGGCGGACACCCGGTCGAAGGCGTTGCCGTGCGCCGCGTCGTCCCTTTCCGAGGTGCCCACGGGGTCCCGGAAACTGATCAACGCTTGCAGTGCGGCGTCCAGTTGGTCGGCGGTGATCCGCAGGTGCGGAGCCTTGCCGTCGGCCACCCAGCGGACGAACGTTCCGGCATAGCAATCGGCCATGGCCTCCATGAGGATCGTGGGGTACTGCGCGGGTTGCTTGCGTTGTTCCTCCGCGCCCACCCCAGCCCGGTGGTGCACGGCGTGCCCGACCTCGTGTGCGAGGACCAGTACGACAGCGGCGTCGCCGTACTTGTCCCGCAGCACCGGCAGCAGAGCCGAGCGGTCCCAGGCGATCGCATCCACCGAGGCGCAGTAGAAGGCGTTGCCCTCCACTTCGATGGCCTGCGACGCACAGGGTGGCGGCTTGGCGGACCGGTCGGTCGTGTCGACCGAGTAGTAGCCGCCAGCCAGCTCCTGCCACGGCTTGCCGAACGTGGCCGGATAGGCCTGCCGCCAGTACTCGCCGATGTCGGTCACCGCCGTCGCGGCCAGCCGGTCGACCAGCCCGCCGTCGGTGCCGCGGACAAATCCGGGATCCACCGCGACCGAGTTGGTGGCGGCGACCGGACTGCCCGCCACGGCCACGCTGCACCCGGCGACCAGCGCCGTGGTCAGGGCGAGCACGGCGAGACTGGGCCGCAACGATCGACGCCGGAGTGGTGGCCGCACTGGACCATTGTGCCGAGAACGGCGGCTGTTGTGGCCGATGCGGTGGCCACGAACATTCGCCACGCCCAGCTGTTGGCCCGGCTGGCCGGTCTGTTCAGGCGCTCCGCCAGAGGTGCGGACTGCTGGCGGAAGCGGCGGAAACCTGAATGGACACGGCCTGTGGCGCGATGTGGCTGGAGAGGGTGGTGGACTCCTCAGCCTCGGCGTCTACCGGCGGAGGTCAGGCTGGTTGGGCTGCGCGAATTGGGGTCTCGGGCGTGTCGGTCACCTCCTCTCTGGCGAGGATGCGGCGCAGGGCGGTGGTCAGCGCCGCGGTCGGGTCGCCGGGTGCGGTGTCGGCGCGCCAGGCGACAAAGCCGTCCGGGCGGATGAGCAACGCGCCGTCCGGGCGGATGAGCAACGCGCCGTCCGGGGAAAGCTTGGTTGCAGCGAGCCACCTTCCGTTCTCGTCGATCACTGGACCGTGGTGCGGGTGCAGCAGCCGTGCCGTCACCGGCACATCGAGGGAGCCGGCCGCTGCCTCCGCGGCAACGCACCACGTGCGTCCCGCCGGGCCGGTCAGGACGGTGAACTGGGACTCCACCAGATCAAGCGTGGAGACCCGGGTCCCGTTGTGGCGTACCCAGACGTGTGGCGCCCTGGTGCCAGGGGAACCGTCGAGGACGACCTCGGTCAGTGACGGCAGGTCGGTGCGTGGTGCGATCACCGCACCCGCGCCGTAGTGGTGGCCGACCTGCGCCACCAGGATCTCCGCGATGCCGAGTTCGCTGCGCTCGGTGACCTTGCTGAAGTCCCAGTGCAGGCGCCGGTTGATGCTGCGTAACAGGACCTGCTCCATGGTGAACAGCGCCAGTGGCCTGCGTTCGACGTCATAGGTGTCGAGCAGGGCCGATCCCGCCTGACCGCGGTGCACCGCCGCGAGCTTCCACGCGAGGTTCTCCGCGTCGGCTATCCCGGTGTTCAGGCCGAAGCCGCCGGTTGGCGGGAGCACGTGGGCGGCATCGCCGATCAAGAACACCCGTCCGGCGGCGAAGCGGTCGGCCACCAGCGCGGTGGACTGCCAGGGCAGCACGCTGAGGATCTCGACCGCGACGCCGGCCTGGCCGATCGCCGCTTCGACCAGCTCCAGGCATCGTTCCGGCGGGAAGTCAGCTGGGCTCTGGCCGTTCGCCGGGTCGTACGGGATGTGGAAGGCGTACCGGTCCTGGCCGTCCACCGAGAACAGGGGGCCGGATGCCCGTGGGTTCCTGATGTCGTAGAGACCACCTGGCCGGTTGGCTAGCAGTGAGCCCAGGTCGGCGCGGAACAGAATGTTGATCATGTGTCCGCCCAGTGGGCCCGGCCCGGTGGTGGTGATGCCGGCCCAGGAGCGGATGCGGCTGTGCGCGCCGTCCGCGGCCACCAGGTAGCCGGCGCGAATCCGGCCGCGTTCGCCGGTGGCGTGATCGAGGACGATCGCGGTCACGCCCTGCTCGTCCGGCTCTATCGCGCACACCTCGACGCCGAAGCGCACGGTGGCGCCCTGGCTGACCGCGGCCTCGAACAGCACCGGGTCCAACTGGTCCTGCGCGCGGTCGCCGCCGGTGACCGGACTGATCTCCTCGGCGGCGGCTTCCAAGCCGGAGAACCCGGACTCCGCGGTCTCAGGCGGACCCAGCGCGGCTACCTCGGCGAGGGTGGAGACGGTGACCCGGCCGGTCGGCGGCGGTCGTCGCGGCGTGGTGTGGATCGCCGGTTCGAGGCCGGCCGCACGCAGGGGTTCGAGTCCTCGCAAGCTCACGCCGAGCGCGCGTGGATGGTTGGACAAGCCCGCTCTTCGTTCGACGACCAACGGCCTCATCCCTTGTCTGGCAAGGAAAACCGCCATTGACAGGCCGACCGTGCCCGCGCCGGTCACCAGCACGTTGACTTCTTCGTTGAACATATCCACCCTCTCGTTGGGCACGGTGTTCCCGACTTGGCAACACTGTGCCCGTCGGCTAGGGTGGCTGTCAACCCGGCTGGACTGAGGACGAGCAATGAGTGGTGCGGACAACCCATTGCCCAGGGCTGACGTGGTGTGGACCCGGATCCCGGTGGTGGTGGAGCGGGTCCGCCGACCAAGCCTGACGGTGGAACGGATGGTGGACGCGGCAGTGCGGGTCGCGGACGCCGAAGGAGTGGACGCGGTGTCGATGCGACGCCTGGCCACCGAGTTGGAGACAGGTACGACATCGCTGTACCGGCAACTGTCCGGAAAGGAGGATCTGCTTGAACTGATGGTCGACAGCGCCTACGGCGAATGCGCGTTGCCGGAGCAGCCCTCCGGTGACTGGCGGACAGACCTGCGCCTGGTCGCCACTGAAGGACGTCAGCTGATGCTGCGGCACTCCTGGCTTGTGTCCGTGGTCGGCAGCCGTCCGCCGATCGGGCCGAACGCCTTGCGGTACATGGACTTCGCACTCGCGGCGGCGCGCGGGGCAACGAAGGACGCCACCGAGGCGAGCGGGCTGGTCGACGCCGTGTCGAGCATGGTGCTCGGCGGAGTGGTGAACGAGGTCGCTGAGCGAGAGGCTCAGCGCCGCAGTGGCCAGGATGAGCGGCAGTGGCGCGAGACCGTGCAGCCGTACATCCAGCAGGTGGTTGAGAGCGGCCGGTATCCGGAGGTCACGCGACGGGTGCTGGACGCGGTGGACCGGACGCATGAGCAGCAGTTCGAGCTTGGGCTTGAGTTGCTGTTGAACGGCATCGCGGCGCGGATCGGCGCTGGTCAGCAGGCTTAGCATCCTCGCTGCGGGCTGCGGGCTGCGGGCTGCGGGCTGCGGGCTGCGGGCTGCGGGCTGCGGGCTGCGGGCTGCGGGCTGCGGGCTGCGGGCCATGACGGCCTGGCTCGGCCTGGCGCTGACCCGGGCGCGGCTGGCGTGCCCGCTGGGGCGATGCTGGAGCGCGGGCTGGATGGCGGGCCCGAGTGAGTCCGTGGAGCGGGGCTCGGTGCCGCTTGCGGTAGCGGGCCTGACTGTGTCCGCGAGTTTTGACCGCACCGTGGCGTTCCTCGCGATCAAGTGTGGCGGCTTCTCGACGCACCTTCCGGCCGTTCGTCCTCAGCTTGGCTCCGGGCGCTCCACCTGTGCCGCTTGCCTCTTGTGGGACACCACGTTGCCAGTCATGGGGCCACCGACAGCCGCACAGAAGTGGAACAGGTTGTCGCGCTGGCGATGTGGTGAACGCTGCGTTCCCGAACGACCGATAAGCGGCATGAGCGGCGGATATTGTGTTCCCGGTGATGATCAAGTGGGTCAGATGTCACGCGGTTGACGTGGATTCTTTTGACCGGGGACAACGCGCGTGGTCCGCGCTGTCAGGTCTGCCGGGCTTCCTCGGTCAGTTCGGCGGCTGGAGCCGTCGCAAACCCGGCGTGGCGCACGTCTTCGCGTGGTGGAACAGCCAACGGGACCATCAGGAGTTCATGGCCGGAGCACACGACCACCTCGCGGCCAACCAGGTGGGCACCTACGACACGATCGAGGCCCGCCTCTGGGAGCATTGCCTGGACATCGGTGCGGGCTTGCCCACCGGCTTCTCATCCGGTTCGGTGGTGCGACTCGCACACTGCCGGGTGAAGGCCGGTCGCCAGGAACACTTCGTCCGGGCGCAGGCCAACGTGTGGAACCCGGGTATGGGGGCCGCGTCCGGCATGCTGGGCGGAGCGTTCGCTCGACGTGGCCAGACCGAGTTTCTGGTGCTCTCGCTGTGGAACTCGGTGGCGGACCACGAGCGCTACCGCACCGATCGTTTCCCCGATCTGCACCACAGGGCGCGAGCGACCGAGGATCTCGACGACATCACCGGCGACCAGATCGAGCTCAATCCCGCCTGGACCGTCGTCGGCTGAGGACGAACCGGGACCTCGCCTGGCCCCTCATCGGCATTTCCGGACGTTCGATTGCCGTCGCCATGCTCGGTCCGCAAGGTGGATCTGGAACATGTTCTTCCGGTGGATCGCCTGCTGTTGGTGGTCCACCGACTGGTAATGACACCGCCTGGACCTGCGCCTTCGTGACAGCCAAGGGCGGCAAGGATCGAGGAAAGGCGGAGTGTGCCCGCCTCACGAGCCGGGGATCGGGCTCGGTCGGACCTCACGAACACGAGCCTCCCCGCCGAACCGGGTGCGGTCGGATGTCACGGAGAAACGCAGTCGCATCAGGGATCTGGCCCACTTTTGGTGAATGCGCGTGCTGGGAGGCGACCAGGGTCAGTGGCGGACCGCGGTGAGGAGAACTCGTTTGCGCAGCAGCGCAAGACCGGCCCGGCCGAACATCTGTCGTTTGATCATCTTGATGTGGTTGACGCGACCTTCGACCGGGCCTGAGTTCCAGGGCGTGGTCAGGCCGGCGGTGACGGCGTCGAGATCGGACTGCAAGCCGTTGGCGAACGACGTCAGGCCCGGCAAATCGTCGGCTCGGACGGCGGCGATCCACTCTGGCAAGAGTTCGCCCTGCAGATACGGCTTGAAGGGGTCGAGCTTGCTGGAGCGTGGGCCTTTCCACTTGCCGTCCACTATGTCCTGCCAGGTGGCGGCGCGGGCGTAGCGCTGAACGGCTTTCTGTCCCCAGCCCAGGCCTCGGGCGATGCCGCGGATGCTGTGGCCTTGAGCGAGCAGTTCGTGCACCTTCGCGTGGTGCAGACGGGCACGTTGAGCGAATCTCCCTGCTGGCTCCTCCTGCTGGGAGTGCAGGTGTGCCGTGTCCGAGTCTGGAGCCCCTGGCTCTGTGGCGCGTAAGCAGCCGCGGTGGCGTGTGACGCAGCGTTCGACGGCCTTGGCGATGTTCTGCCAGAGTTGGAACCTGTCAGCGACCTGGGTGGCAGCAGGTGCTCCGAGTCGGACACCGTCCGCATATGCCCCGGAGCGGTCCCGGCACACGACCTCGACCCCTGGATGTGCTGTCAACCAGTCCGCCAACGTCTGGGAGTCGCGGCCGGGCAGCAACTCCAGCGGCTCGCCGGTTTCACAGTCGATCAGAACAGTGCCGTAGTGCTGACCGCCTCGCAACGCGAAGTCGTCTACTCCCAACACCTTCGGTGTCACGGCGGATGGACCCGGTAACGACATGACCAGCCGAAGCAGAGTCGACCTGCTCGCCGGAGCGGACAAGGAGGTGGCAAGCCGTGACCCGGCCCGTCCGGCCAGCGCCACCGCGATGCGCTCCAGCATCGCCCGCAGCAGTGGCCTCCGCCGCCCGTCTCGCACCGTCAACCCGTCGACCTGTTCGGCAAACGTCTTGACCAGACAGGCAGTGCCGTCGCAGAACCACCGGCGCACCCGCAGCCGGAGCACCAACTTCCGGCCAGCGACTGGCGAGTCGGCCAAGCGGCGCTCGTATCGGCTGTGCACGCCAGTCGCCGGATCACCGCACCTCGGGCAGGGCACTGCCTCCGCTCGCGGCGACGCCCACATCCACACCGCCCCGCCGACGACCTCGACCCGATCGACCAGCACTCCAGTCAGATGCGGCAACAGCACCGCTAACCCTTGATCAACACACGCTCAACATGATCACAGAGGCCGACCTTCGCCCACGCCGAGGCCAGATCCATCACCAAAAGTGGGCCAGATCCCGCATCAGACGAACAAACCATGGGCCGGGCGGCTGGGGTGTGGGTATTTCGGTGGCTGCTGATCGATTGCGGCTGGTGTGATGCCCGCGCGGCTACTGGACGGCCGCTTGCGACTAGGGAGGGTGGCGGTGGCCAAGTTTGTGGCTGAGGCGGGGCTGGCGGCGTATCTGGGCGACGACGAGGTGATCGACTTTCGTAGGCCGGTGGTGGGCTCGGTGGTGGAGCGGTTGCGTGAGTCGTACGGGGATGGGTATGCGCGGGCGGCGTTTGAGTGGGTCCGGGATGCGGTGACGCATTCGATGGATGCCGGGGACCGGCGGGTCAACTGGCGGGCTTCGGATGTGGTGGAGGCGGGGACTGGGCTTTGTTACGCCAAGTCGCATCTGCTGGTGGCCTTGTTGCGGGGGAACGGGATTCCGGCTGGGCTTTGCTATCAGCGGTTGGCTGATGGGGCCGGGGGGTTTGTGTTGCACGGGTTGGTGGGGGTCTGGGTGGCGGGGGAGGGGCGTTGGGCTCGGGTGGATCCTCGGGGGAACAAACCGGGGGTGTGGACCGAGTACTCGTTGGGGGAAGAGCGGGTTGCGTACGTCGTGGATGAGGCGGCGGGGGAGGTCGACTATCCGGCCGTGTACGTGACGGGGCATCCCTTGGTGGTGGGGGCGTTGAAGAACAGTTCGGATTGTGTGGAGCTGTGCGCGGGTGGGCTGCCCGGGGAACTGTGACGAGAGCAGGGGCAGGGCGCGTTGGGGCGTGGAGAGGCATGGGGAGTGTGACTTTGGGCTACGGCGGGCCAGGGCAGCGCTGAACCAGGTGGGCAGGGCGAGGCTGGATCAGCTGAAGGCCGGGCGAGGGTGGAGCAGGCGGATGGCTGGCCTGGCGGGGTTGGCTAGTGGAGCGACTGGCAGGCGGGGCTGACGAGGCGGGCGACTGGCCAGGGGGCGGGCGGCGTGGCGCGGGGCGGGCACACAGGCGATGTTGCGCGGTGTGGTGGGTCGGCGCACGAGTGACGTTGCGCGGTGTGACGCGGGGGCGAGCGCGGAGCGATGTCGCGTGGTGTGGCGTGGGCCAGTGCGAGCGACGTTGCGCGGGCGGCGTGGGCATCTTCCCGAACGACGCTAGGCGACGCGGTGCGGGCCGGGTGCGAGCGAGCGCAAGGCGGGCTTGGCGCGGGTGGCTGGGCGGCACGGAGCGGAGCTCGGATGGGGCAGGGCTGGGAGCAGAGCCCGGAGCGCGCGAGCCCAGGCGGGTGGCCTCGGCTCGCGGCGGGTGGAGTGGGTGGGGTGGCTGGTTCGGGCGTGGCGCCCCCCCGGTCAACTCGGGTCAGGCGCCTTCGTAGGCGAGCCAGATGACGCCGTTGGGGGGGAGTTGGAGTTTGGCGGAGGCTGGGCGGCCGTGGTGGGGGTGGAGGGTGGCTTGGACGCCGCCCAGGTTTCCTACGCCGGAGCCGCCGTAGGTTTCGGCGTCTGTGTTGAGGATTTCTCGCCAGTGGCCGGCCAGGGGGAGGCCGATTCGGTAGTCGTGGTGGGGGTTGCCTGCGAAGTTGGTGATGCAGGCGACGGGGTTGCCGGTGTGGGTGTCGTAGCGGAGGAAGCTCAGGACGTTGCCGGCCGAGTCGTTGGCGTCGATCCAGGCGAAGCCTTCGGGGCTGGTGTCCTGGGTGTGCAGGGGCGGGTGGGCGCGGTAGGTGTGGTTGAGGTCCGCGACCAGGCGTTGCAGGCCCGCGTGCAGGGGGTCTTCCAGGAGGTGCCAGTCCAGGGAACGCGACTCCGACCACTCCGCGATCTGGCCGAACTCGCCGCCCATGAACAGCAGCTGCTTGCCGGGGTGGGCCCACATGAAGGCGAGCAGGGTGCGCAGGCCGGCTGCCTTGTTCCAGTTGTCGCCGGGCATGCGGGTCCACAGGGAGCCCTTGCCGTGCACGACCTCGTCGTGGGACAGCGGCAGGACGAAGTTCTCGCTCCAGGCGTAGACCAGGGCGAAGGTGACCTCGTTGTGGTGATAAGACCTGTGCACCGGGTCGTGCTGGAGGTAGCGCAGGGTGTCGTGCATCCAGCCCATGTTCCACTTGAAGCCGAAGCCCAGGCCGCCGAGATGGGTCGGGCGGGTGACGCCGGGCCAGGAGGTGGACTCCTCGGCGATCATGAGAACGCCGGGGTGTCGCTTGTAGACGGTGGCGTTGAGCTCCTGGAGGAACTGCACCGCGTCCAGGTTCTCCCGGCCGCCGTGGGCGTTGGGCAGCCACTGGCCCTCTTCGCGGGAGTAGTCCAGGTACAGCATCGAGGCGACCGCGTCCACGCGCAGGCCGTCGATGTGGAACTCCTCGATCCAGTACAGCGCGTTGGCCACCAGGAAGTTGCGGACCTCGGTGCGGCCGAAGTCGAAGACCAGCGTGCCCCAGTCGGGGTGTTCGCCGCGGCGCGGGTCGGCGTGCTCGTACAGCGGCTCGCCGTCGAAGCGGGCCAGGGCCCAGGCGTCCTTCGGGAAGTGGGCCGGGACCCAGTCGACGATGACGCCGATGCCGCGGGAGTGCAGGTGGTCGACGAAGTAGCGGAAGTCGTCCGGGGAGCCGAAGCGGGAGGTCGGCGCGTAGTAGCTGGTGACCTGGTAGCCCCAGGAGCCGCCGAAGGGGTGCTCGGCCACCGGCATCAGCTCGACGTGGGTGAAGCCGGTCTGCTCCAGGTAGTCGCCCAGCTCCTTGGCCAGCTCACGGTAGTCCAGGCCCGGCTTCCAGGAACCCAGGTGCACCTCGTACACGCTGATCGCGCTGCGGCTCCAGTCGGTGGCCTCCCGCTTGACCAGCCACTCCGCGTCCACCCACTCGTGCCGGTCGACCGTGACCACCGACGCCGTGGCGGGCGGGACCTCGGCGGCGAAGGCCAGCGGGTCGGCCTTCTCGTGCCAGGAGCCGTCGCGGCCCAGCAGCTTGAACTTGTACTTGGTGCCGGGCTGCACGCCGGGCACGAAGACCTCCCACACGCCGCTGGAACCCAGCGAGCGCATCGGGGTGGCCAGGCCGCTCCAGCCGTCGAAGTCGCCGCACACCCGGACGCCGCGGGCATTGGGCGCCCACACGGCGAACGAGGTGCCGGTGACCAGGCCGTTGGGGGTCTCGTACCGGCGGTAGTGCGCGCCCAGGGCGTCCCACAGCCGTTCGTGCCTGCCCTCGCCGATCAGGTGCAGGTCGAGCTCGCCGAGGGTGGGCAGCCAGCGGTACGGGTCGTCCACGGTCTCGCTGTGGTCGCCGTAGGTGACTTCGAGGCGGTAGTCGCCGGGCGGGTGCGGCACCTGGCCGGAGAACAGGCCGTTGTCACCGACCGGCGTCAGCGGGTACCGGCCGCCGTCCTGGAGCACCGCGACGGCGCTGGCTTGCGGTTTCAGCGCGCGCACCACCGTCCCGTCCTCGTGCGGGTGCGCGCCCAGCACCGAGTGCGGGTCGTGGTGCGAGCCGGTCAGCAGCCGCCGCACCTCGTCCGGGGGCGGGGCACAGGCGTCCAGGCTGGTCACGACGGTTCCTCTCCGGAGGTGATCCTGGCGATGGAGGACAGCGGGATGGGCAGCCACTCCGGCCGGTTGGCGTGCTCGTAGGCCACCTCGTAGACGGCCTTGTCCAGCTCGAGCGCGCGCAACAGCTCGGCGTGCTCCCTCGGATCGCCCGCGACCTCGGCGTAGCCCGCGCAGAACGCGGTCCGGTTGCGCTGCGCCCACTCCAGTGCGCGCACGGTCAGCTGGTGGTCGTCGGGGTGCCCGACCAGCCGCTGGTGCGCGGCGTAGTCGAAGGACCGCAGCATGCCCGCGACATCGCGCAGCGGCGAGCGCAGCTTGGCCCGTTCGGCCGCGGGGGCGGCGGGCTCGCCCTCGAAGTCGATCAGCACCCAGCCGGTGACCGTGCGCAGGCACTGGCCCAGGTGCAGGTCACCGTGCACGTGCTGGACCTCGACCGGCTCCTCGGCGTCCAGCGCCGCGTCGAAGGCCTTGCGCAGCGCCTCGGCGTGCTCGGCCAGCTCCGGCACGGACTCCAGCATGGTGTCCAGTCTGCGGTGCATCGCCGCGACCAGCGCGGTGAGCTCCTCGGCCGTGGCGAGCCTGCTCTCCGCCGCGCGGCGCAGGTCCGCGTGCACCTCGGCCACCGCGTGACCCAGCCGCTGGGCCTCGCCTGCGAAGTCGCCGCCGACCTCGTCGGCGTGTAAATCCGCCTCGGCCATCAGGTCCCGCACGCTCGCGGTGGCCATCGCCCAGCCGTCCGCCGCACCCTCCACAAAGGACTGCAACAGGCCGAGCGTGCCGTCGGGGGCGCTGATCGAGCCCAGCGGCGGCGCGATGTGCTCGCAGTCCACCGAGGCCAGCGCCCGGTGCAGGGTCAGGTCCCGGTTCTCGCCGGGCACCAGCTTGCGGAACAGCTTGAGGATGTACTGGCTGCCGTAGACCAGCGAGGTGTTGCTCTGCTCCGCGCCCACCGGCCGCCCGCGCAGGCCGGTGCTCAGTTCCACCCCCGGCTCCGGGGTGAACCGCAGGTCCTCGACCTCGCGGCCGGCCGCGATCAGCGTGAGCAGCTCACCGGCCAGCTCCGGGTCCTGGCTGGCGTCGTAGCAGTCCCAGCCGTCCCAGGTGCAGACCCGGTGCGGCAGCAGCCAGTCCGGCAGTTCGGGCCGCGCGCCCAGCAGCAGCTGGTAGCGCTCCGCTGTGGTGCCCTGGTCGACCTCCACGATGGCCAGCACCAGCGTGGGGTCGTCGGCCAGCAGCGGGGTGAGCCGTTGCGTGCGCACCCCGAGCACCGGCCGGTCCTTGCCGGCGAACCACCGCTGCCCCGGTAGCCAGTCGGGCAGCGCGCCGGTCAGGGCTTCCGGGAGGACGGTGAGGTCGAGCCGGGCTGAGGTCAACGGGCGTCACCACTTTCTGCCGTGGCGGCGATCTGGAACCAGTAGAAACCGTGCCCCGGCAAGGTGAGCAGGTACGGCAGCTCACCGATCGCCGGGAAGTGCACACCGCCGGTCAGCTCGATCGGGGTGCAGCCCGCGTACGCGGACAGGTCCAGCTCCACCGGCTGCGGGAACCGGGAGAGGTTGTTCACGCAGATGACCACGTCCTCCGGCTCACCCTCCTCCTCCGGAGTCCAGCGCCGCAGGTAGGCCAGCACACTCGGGTTGGAGGAGCCCAGCTCGGTGAAGGTGCCCAGGCCGAAGGCCGGGTGCTCCTTGCGCACCTCGATCATCCGCCGGGTCCAGTGCAGCAGCGAGGAGGTGTTGTTCAGCTGCGCCTCGACGTTGACCGCCTGGTAGCCGTACACCGGGTCGTTGATCACCGGCAGGTTGACCCGGTTCGGGTCGCACTTGGAGAAGCCGGCGTTGCGGTCGGGCGTCCACTGCATCGGCGTGCGCACGCCGTCGCGGTCGCCGAGCCAGATGTTGTCGCCCATGCCGATCTCGTCGCCGTAGTACAGCACCGGCGAGCCCGGCAGGGACAGCAGCAGCGCGGTGAACAGCTCCTGCTGGTTGCGGTCGTTCTCCAGCAGCGGGGCCAGCCGTCGCCGGATGCCGATGTTCGCCTTCATCCGAGGATCCTTGGCGTACTCGGCGTACATGTAGTCGCGTTCCTCGTCGGTGACCATCTCCAGGGTCAGCTCGTCGTGGTTGCGCAGGAAGATGCCCCACTGGCAGCCGGAGGGGATCGCGGGGGTCTGGGCCAGGATCTCCGAGATGGGGAAACGGCTTTCCCTGCGCACCGCCATGAAGATCCGTGGCATCAGCGGGAAGTGGAAGGCCATGTGGCACTCGTCGCCGCCCAGCTCGGTGTCGCCGAAGTAGGGCACCACGTCGGCAGGCCACTGGTTCGCCTCGGCCAGCAGCACCCGGCCCGGGTACTCGTCGTCGACCACCTTGCGGCAGCGCTGCAGGAACGCGTGCGTCTTGGGCAGGTTCTCGCAGTTGGTGCCCTCCTCCTCGAACAGGTAGGGCACCGCGTCCAGCCGGAAACCGTCGATGCCGAGGTCCAGCCAGAACCGCAGCACGTCCAGCATGGCCTCCTGCACCTCGGGGTTCTCGTAGTTGAGGTCCGGCTGGTGGGAGAAGAACCGGTGCCAGTAGAACTGCCCGCGCACCGGGTCGTAGGTCCAGTTCGAGGTCTCGGTGTCGACGAAGATGATCCGCGCGTCGGCGTAGCGGGAGTCGTCGTCGCTCCAGACGTAGAAGTCGCCGTAGGGCCCGTCCGGGTCGCTGCGGGACTGCTGGAACCACGGGTGCGCGTCCGAGGTGTGGTTGAGCACCAGGTCGGTGATCACCCGGATGCCCCGCCGGTGCGCCTCGTCGAGCAGGTAGACGAAGTCGTCCACGTCGCCGAACTCCGGCAGCACCGCGCGGTAGTCGCTGATGTCGTACCCGCCGTCACGCAGCGGCGAGGCGTAGAACGGCGGCAGCCACAGGCAGTCCACCCCGAGCCAGCGCAGGTAGTCCAGCCGGCCAGCCAGCCCACGCAGGTCCCCCGAGCCGTCCCCGTTGGAGTCGGAGAAGGCCCGGACCAGCGCCTCGTAGAACACCGCGCGCTGGTACCAGCCGGGCTCGCGCGGGGCCAGCCGGGCATGCCGGAAGTCCTCCGCCTGGGGCTCGACCAGATGGCCGTCCGCGGTCAGCGTCTCACCGGTGTGCGGGACACCCGCCAGGCCGGGCACTGCGGTCATGGACGCCTCCACGCGGGTTTGGGTGGGCTTGGGCAATGACGACCAGCCTTCGTCAACTACGTGATCAACAGGTTTCGGCTCAGTAGCGTTGGATCGTCACGACATGGGCGACCGCGTGGTGCGGCTCCAGGCGGATGAAGTTCCCCTGGCCCCAGTCCCAGATGTCCCCGGTGACCTCATCGCGCGCGACAAAACGCTCTCCCCAGTCCATACCCAAAGCGGGCAGGTCCAACCACAACGTGCCCTCCTGGCCGTTGTTCGGGTCGAGGTTGACCACGACCACCACGGTGTCCCCGGTGGCCGGGTCCTGCTTGGAGTAGGCGATCAGCGCGTCGTTGTCCACGTGGTGGAAGTGCAGCGTGCGCAGCTGGTGCAGGGCCGGGTGCGCGCGGCGGATGCCGTTGAGGCGGCGCAGCCACGGCTCCAGCGAGCGGCCCTCGGCCAGCGCGGCGGCGAAGTCGCGCGGGCGCAGCTCGTACTTCTCCGAGTCCAGGTACTCCTCGCTGCCCTCGCGCACCGCGGTGCCCTCGAAGAGCTCATAACCGGAGTAGACGCCCCAGCTCGGCGACAGCGTGGCGGCCAGCGCGGCCCTGATGGCGAACATCGCCGGGCCGCCGTGCTGCAGCGACTCGTGCAGGATGTCCGGGGTGTTGACGAACAGGTTCGGCGTGGCCTCATCGGCGTGCTCGACCAGGCTGACCCCGAAGTCGATCAGCTCCTGCTTGGCGGTGCGCCAGGTGAAGTAGGTGTAGTACTGGGTGAAACCGCGGCGGGCCAGGCCGTACATCCGGGCCGGGCGGGTGAACGCCTCGGACAGGAACAGCACGTCCGGGTGGGACTGCTTGACCTGCCAGATCAGCCAGTGCCAGAAGTCCGGCGGCTTGGTGTGCGGGTTGTCCACCCGGAAGATCCGCACCCCGTGCTCGACCCAGTGCAGCACCACCCGCAGCACCTCGGCGTAGATGCCCTGCGGGTCGTTGTCGAAGTTGACCGGGTAGATGTCCTGGTACTTCTTCGGCGGGTTCTCCGCATAGGCGATGGTGCCGTCCGGGCGCACGGTGAACCACTCCGGGTGCTCCTTGGCCCACGGATGGTCCGGCGCGCACTGCAACGCCAGGTCCAGCGCGATCTCCATGCCCAGCTCGCCTGCCCGGTGCACGAAGCCCTTGAAGTCCTCCAGGGTGCCCAGGTCCGGGTGGATGGCGTCGTGGCCACCCTCCTCCGCACCGATCGCCCACGGCGAGCCCGGGTCCTCCGGCACCGAGACCAGGCTGTTGTTCGGCCCCTTGCGGTTGACCCGGCCGATCGGGTGGATCGGCGGC
This sequence comes from Crossiella sp. SN42, assembly GCF_023897065.1. Classification (GTDB taxonomy): domain Bacteria; phylum Actinomycetota; class Actinomycetes; order Mycobacteriales; family Pseudonocardiaceae; genus Crossiella. The sequence continues at coordinate 3,718 of NZ_JAMHIV010000027.1, read as the reverse complement.
AGGTAGACCACGTCGAAGCCCATGCCCGCGACCCGGTCCAGCGCCGCGGTGGCGGTGGTGAAGGTGCCGTGCACCGGCTTGCCGAACTCGTCCCAGCCGCCGGTGGAGCGCGGGAACAGCTCGTACCAGGAGCTGTACCTGGCGCGCTGGCGGTCCACCCACAGCTGCTGCCACTTGCCCTTGGTCAGCAGCTCGCGCACCGGGTACTCGTGCATGATCCGGCTGACCGGCTCCGACAGCGCGGCCGCGATCCGCTCCGGCAGCTGCCGGGCGGAGTCCCGCAGGCCGAGCGCGGCCGACATCAGCTGGGCCCGTTCGTTACGCCGATCGGGTCGTTTGGCCACCCGTTCGAGCAGCCGGGCGCCGATCTCCAGGTCGTTCTCCAGCTCAGCCGCGGCCTGACCAGCGCCGACCTTGACCTCCACCGCGTGCCGCCAGGTGGCCCAGGGGTCGCTCCAGGCGTCGATCCGGAAGGTCCACATGCCGGGACGGTCGGGGGTGATCACCGCCGCCCAGCGGTCCAGGCCGACGCCCTCGGGCACCATCCGGGTCTGCCGGGCCACCCGGTCGCCGGGGCCCTTCCACACCACGGTCGCGGCGATCGCGTCGTGGCCCTCCCGCCAGACCGTGGCCTGCACCGGAACATGTTCGCCGGCAACGGTTTTGGCGGGGAATCGTCCGCAGTCGATGAGGGGGGAGACCTCGTCGATACCGAGCCGACCAGTCACCGGCGCCGCCCTTCGTCACGCTGGGGAATTGGGTAGTTGCAAGTCTGCCTGACTCGATCAAGCGCACCGTCACCGGGTTCGGCGGCTTGATTCACACGTATTGGGTAGCCCGTTGTGCGGTGGCGCACACTCATCATGAGTGGGTTCCCCCGAGCGGTCCAGTCGGCAAACCAGGGCCTTGTGGACAGATTTCAGCCTGTGGATGGTGCAATTGTTTGCAGGCTGCGCTGGGAATGTTGCCATCGGTGCGGGGGTGCGGGATATGGTCCGCGTCCGTGAGAGCTCTGCGTCGCTTCACCGTCCGCGCCAGTCTGCCCGAGCCGATCGCCGCACTGGGGCGACTGGCGACCAACCTCCGCTGGGCCTGGCATCCACCGACCCAGGACCTGTTCGCCGCGGTCGACGAGACCATCTGGCAGGAGACCGGCGGCGACCCCATCCGGCTGCTCGCCCAGGTGCCGGTGGAACGGCTCCAGCGGCTGGCCACCGACGAGAGCTTCCTCACCCGGCTCCGGGCCATCGACGACGACCTGCAGCGCTACCTCGGCCAGCCGCGCTGGTACCAGCGGCGGCAGGAGGAGATCGAGGGCGCCCAGGGCCTCGGCGAGCAGGGCCTGCCCAGCTCCATCGCCTACTTCTCGATGGAGTTCGGCGTCACCGAGGCGCTGCCCAACTACTCCGGCGGCCTCGGCGTGCTGGCGGGCGACCACCTCAAGGCCGCCTCCGACCTGGGCGTGCCGCTGATCGGCGTCGGGCTGCTCTACCGCTCCGGCTACTTCCGCCAGTCGCTGTCCCTGGACGGCTGGCAGGTCGAGCACTACCCGGTGCTGGACCCGCGCGGCCTGCCGCTGGAGCCGCTCACCGAGCCCTCCGGCGCGCCGATCCTGGTGCACGTGGCCATGCCGGCCGGCCGGGTGCTGCGCGCCCGGATCTGGAAGGCGCAGGTCGGCCGGGTGCCGCTGCTGCTGCTGGACTCCGACGTCGAGGACAACGACGACGACCTGCGCGGGGTCACCGACCGGCTCTACGGCGGCGACCAGAACCACCGCATCCGGCAGGAGATCCTGGCCGGGATCGGCGGGGTGCGCGCGGTGCGGGTCTTCTGCGAGCTGACCGGCCACCCGCAGCCCGAGGTCTTCCACACCAACGAGGGCCACGCCGGCTTCCTCGGCCTCGAACGCATCCGCGAACTGGTCACCAGCGAGAACCTGGACTTCGACCAGGCGCTGTCCACCGTGCGCGCGGGCACCGTGTTCACCACGCACACCCCGGTGCCCGCCGGTATCGACCGCTTCCCGGTGGACCTGGTGCAGCACTACTTCGGCGCGCCGGGCAACGAGTCGGGCGGGCTGCTGCCCGGCATCCCGTCCGAGCGGGTGCTCGCGCTGGGCGCCGAGCAGAACCCCGGCATGTTCAACATGGCGCACATGGGCCTGCGGCTGGGCCAGCGCGCCAACGGCGTCTCCCGGTTGCACGGCAAGGTCAGCCGGGAGATGTTCAGCGGCCTGTGGCCGGGCTTCGACGTCAGCGAGGTGCCGATCGGCTCGGTGACCAACGGCGTGCACGGCCCGACTTGGGCGGCCACCGAGATCAGCAAGCTGCTCGGTGAGTCCGAAGTGGACAGTGGCGTCGGCCTGCGCGGCTTCGAGCCGGTCACCGACGCGCTGCTGTGGGAGCTGCGCTGCACGCTGCGCTCCCGCCTGGTGGAGGAGATCCGCCGCCGGGTCAAGGCCTCCTGGCTGCAGCGCGGGGCCTCGGCGCTGGAGCTGGGCTGGACCGACTCGGTGTTCGACCCCGAGGTGCTCACCGTCGGTTTCGCCCGCCGGGTGCCCACCTACAAGCGGCTCACCCTGATGCTGCGCGACGCCGACCGGCTGCGCGAGCTGCTGCTGCACCCGGAACGCCCGGTGCAGCTGGTGGTCGCGGGCAAGTCGCACCCGGCCGACGACGGCGGCAAGGCGCTGATCCAGCAGATCGTGCGCTTCGCCGACGACGCGGGCGTGCGGCACCGGATCGTGTTCCTGCCCGACTACGACATGTCCATGGCCCGGTACCTGTACTGGGGCTGCGACGTGTGGCTGAACAACCCGCTGCGCCCGCTGGAGGCCTGCGGCACCTCCGGCATGAAGTCCGCGCTCAACGGCGGCCTCAACCTGTCCATCAGGGACGGCTGGTGGGACGAGTTCCACGACGGCAGCAACGGCTGGGCCATCCCCACCGCGGACGGCGTCAGCGACCCCAACCGCCGCGACGACCTGGAGGCCACCGCGCTCTACGAGCTGCTCGGCAACCAGGTGTCCCCGCTGTTCTACGACCGCGGCGAGGACGGCGTGCCCGCGCAGTGGATGGCCATGGTGCGGCACACGCTGGCCTCGCTCGGCCCGAACGTGCAGGCCTCCCGGATGGTCAAGGAGTACGTGGAGAACTACTACGCGCCGGCCGGCCGTTCGGCGCACGCGGTGCGGGACAACGGTTTCGCCGGGGCCAGGGAGCTGACCGACTACCGGCACCGGATGCAGGCCGCGTGGAGCAGGGTGAAGGTGCTCGACACCGAGTTCGCCAGCAACGGCAGCTCGGCCACCCCGGTGCTCGGCGCGACCGTGCCGGTGACCGCCAGGGTCGAGCTGGCCGGGCTGGAACCGGCCGAGGTCGAGGTGCAGGCCGTGGTCGGCCGGGTGGACGACGCGGACGAGCTGCGCGACGTGGTGACCGTGCCGATGCGCTACGACGGCGACGGGCGCTACTTCGCCGAGGTGGAGCTGCCGTACGCGGGCTCGGCGGGGTACACGGTGCGCGTGCTGCCGCGGCACCCGCTGCTGGCCTCGGCGGCCGAGCTGGGCCGGGTGGTCCTGGCAGGCTGAGAGCTCACGGGTCGAGGCGCAAGAGCCCAGGAACGGCTCGCGAAAGAGGCGTGGCGCGCCAGCGACACGCCGGGCTCTGAACCCAGCGGTGGGGTTGATTTTTTCGCGTCGTGCGTTCGTGACCCCGAC
>NZ_JAMHIV010000026.1 GCF_023897065.1 Crossiella sp. SN42 | reverse complement strand
CACCCGCTCCCGGCACTACGTTGATCCCATGACCAGGGTGCTCGTCCTCGCTGTCGCCGCTGTGTTCACCGCGCTGACCGCCTGTTCCAGCGGCGAAACGCCCAAGGACAACCCGGCCCCGCCCATTCCCGCGCCGGCCACCAGCACCAGTCCCAGCAGTGCCGCGCCGCCGAAGCCGCTGGCCAAGGACTGCGCCGACGTCCTCACCGCCGCCGACGTCGAGACCGCCCTCGGCAAGACCAACGGCGGCACCGGAGTCCGCTCCGTGGTCGGCGTGCCCGAGCCCAAGATCGGGCGGACCGGGCGCCTGGGCTGCTACTACGGGCCGCCGCAGGACGTGCCGCCGAGGGACGCGCCGGCGGGGCAGGCGGGTTCGGCGCTGGTGGAGCTGGGGCTGGCGACCTATGCCGATGAGGCGGCGGCGTTGAAGCGGGTCCGGGCCACCGTGGAGACCGAGCGGGGCAAGGGAGCCGCGGTCAACGACGTGCAGGTGGGGTCGGACAAGGCGGTGCTGGTGGTGGCGGAGAAGCAGCGGACGCTGGTCTACGCGGTCGGGCGCAGCACCATCGCGTTGACCTTGCCCAGCGGTGTGGTGCCCGATGACCGGGCCGGTCCGGCGCTCGCCGAGCTGGCGGCCAAGGTCGCGGCGGGCGCGCCGCGCTGACCTGGCAGACTGCCTTACCGTGTTGCGCATTGGGCTGACGGGTGGCATGGGGGCCGGCAAGTCGACGGTGGCCGGGCGGCTCGCCGAGCACGGGGCGGTGGTCATCGACGCCGACCGGATCGCGCGCGAGGTGGTCGAGCCCGGCACCGACGGGCTGGCCGAGATCATCGCGGAGTTCGGCGACCGGGTGCTGGCCGGGGACGGATCGCTCGACCGCGCCGCGCTGGGCGGGATCGTCTTCCAGGACGAGGCGGCCCGGCTGCGGCTCAACGCCATCGTGCACCCCAGGGTCGGCGCCCGCACCGCCGAGCTGATCGAGGCCGCCCCCGCCGACGCGATCGTGGTCTACGACGTGCCGCTGCTGGTGGAGAACGGCCTAGCCCCCGGCTTCCACCTGACCATCGTGGTGCACGCCCCGGTCGAGGAGCGCGTCCGCCGCCTGGTCACCTCCCGCGGCGTGCCGGAACAGGACGCGCGGGCCCGGATCGCGGCCCAGGCCACCGACGAGCAGCGGCTGGCCGTGGCCGACGTGTGGCTGGACAACACCGGCTCGCCCGACCTGCTCATGCCGGTGATCGACGCGTTGTGGACCGACCGGCTGGTCCCGTTCGAGGCCAACGTCCGGCTGCGCCGCAGGGCCGAGCGCGGCAGCGCCCACATCGTGGACTACCGCCCCGACTGGCCGCGGCGGGCCGAACGCCTGATCAACCGGATCCGCGCGGTCGCGGGGGAGCGGGCGCTGCGGGTGGACCACATCGGGTCGACCTCGGTGCCCGGCCTGGCCGCCAAGGACGTGATCGACCTGCAGCTCACCGTCGCGGCCATCGAGACCGCCGACGAGCTGGCCGCCCCGCTGACCGAAGCCGGGTTCGCCCCGGTGCCCTGGGCCGACCGGGACAACCCCAAGCCCACCGACCCCGATGTGACCCGCTGGCAGAAGCGCCTGCACTCCTCATCCGACCCCGGTCTCGCCGCCAACCTGCACATCCGGGTCGCGGGCATGCCGAACCAGCGTTTCGCCCTGCTGTTCCGGGACTGGCTGCGCGCCGTGCCCGCCGAGCGGGTCGCCTACGAGCAGCTGAAGCGGGAGCTGGCCGAACGCCTCGCCGGTGAGCCCACGACAAGGGAGTACGCGCTCAGCAAGGAGCCGTGGTTCGACCAGGCGTTCGAGCGGGCGAACCTCTGGGCCGAGGACAGCGGCTGGTCGCCGGTCTGAGCTACAGCGGCGGCCAGATCTCGTAGACGCCCCGGGAGGTCAGCCAGGTGCCCAGGTCGTGCCGGTGCCTGCTGATCTCCTCCAGGGTGCGGTGCACCACGCGCAGCGCCAGGTCGGCGTCCGCGGAGCGCAGCACCTGACCGGCGACCGCGGCGGCGAACTCCTCCGAGCGCACGATGCGCGCGGTGGTGCCGCCAGGCACGGCGAGCCCGAGCAACAGGTCGGTGGTGCGCCACGCGCGGGTGTCCCGCTGAACGCGCACCGCGGTCAGCACACTCGGCGCGGTCCGCGCATGGCGGGAACGCGGCCGATAATGAGTCAGCCGGAGACTGAGATCTGGCAGCAACCAGGTCACCTCGGCCTCAGCGAATGGATCTTCCGGAGTCCAGCATTCCGTACGAAGACCCCACGGTTCCACCCGGCACTCGGAGAGTTCCCGGGTTGTTCCCGACGAATAACTGCGCACCGCGGTGAACGTGTCGACCACGTCGACCAGCTGCGGAGTGATGACCGCGCCCACAACCCCAGACAGTAGTGGGAGGGGTGCGAGCCGTGACAAGCCGGGTCGTTTTGTTACATCACGGCTGGTAAGCGAATCGGTATCGATCGGGTGGGGGTGGCCGACACGCGACCAACGGCGGTTGACCGCGCTGACACACGGCGACTAATGGGCTATTCGGTTCGCCAGGTCAGGGAAATACCTTCGGCTGCCAGCCACTTCTCGGTCAGGTAATCATATCGGGTGATGCCCTCCACCGAGTGATGCACTGTCTGCAATGCCCGTTCGGCCGTTGGAGTGTTTATCAGGCCCGCGTTCACCGCCGCCAGTAGTTCATCGGTGTCCAGCACCTCCAGCCGTTCCCCGGGATAGACCACGATGTCCAGGTAGTGGTCCACGCTGCGCCACACGCCGGGGCCACGCTCGACGTCGACGATGTCCAGGTAGAGGTAGTGCCGTCGCACCCGCTCCGGCCGGAACGTCCAGTTCGACACCCGCAGCCCGAGTTCCGGCAGCAGCCAGCTCTGCAGGTAGGTCATCTTCGGGTGGTCGACCACCGGGCGGGCCAGGTAGAGGCCGAACGGCTCGACCCGGTACTCCTCGACCCGCCGCACGAACCCCTTGGGGTCGGTGTTGGTCATCGCGGCGAGGTCGAACAGCTCCACCTTCGGCGGATGGATGTGCGGGCTCTCGGCGGCTGCGCTCATCATGCCGCCATCCTGCCCAGGCCAGGTTGCGGATGATTCCGCTGACGGAACCAAACTGGTTACACGAAACGGTGAACTTGGCTGGTCCTGCCGACCTAAGATCCCGCCCAGCCACCGGTGTGGGACCGGTGGCCTCGTACTGGGGGCAGGGGCTTGTTCGGGATCATTCGGCCTTGCCGGCACCGGCTGCCGGAACCGCTGCGCACGGCCTGGTGGGCACACCTGTGCGGGCTGTGCCTCGCCCTGCGGGACGCACACGGTCACCTGGCGCGGGCGGCCACCAACTACGACGGCTTGGTCATCTCCGCGCTGGTGGAAGCCCAGCGGACCGGAACCAAGGCCCGCCGCGCCGCGGGCCCCTGCCCGCTGCGCGGCATGCGTGGGGCGGAGGTCGCGGTGGGCGAGGGCGCCCGGCTGGCCGCCGCGGTGTCCCTGCTGCTGGCCTCGGCCAAGATCGCCGACCACGTCACCGACCGGGACGGCCCGTTCGCCTCCCGGGCCGGCGCGCACGCCGGGCGCAGGCTGGCCGCGCGCTGGCACCGGCAGAGCACCGCGGAGTCGCGGATCGTCGGCTTCGACAGCGAGCTGGTGTTCGCCGCGATCGACCGCCAGAGCGGACTGGAGTCTGCGGTCGGCCCGGGCAGCTCGGTGCTGACCGTCACCGAACCCACCGAGACCGCCACCGGCGCCGCGTTCGCGCACACCGCGGTGCTGGCCGGTCGCCCGCACAACGCCGCGCCCCTCGGCGAGGCCGGACGCCAGTTCGGGCGGATCGTGCACCTGCTCGACGCGGTCGAGGACAGCGCGGCCGACGCGGCCACCGGCTCGTGGAACCCGCTGACCGCCACCGGCACCGACCTCGCCGAGGCCAGGCGGCTGTGCGAGGACGCGGTGCGGGGCGTCCGGCTCGCGCTCAAGGAGACCGAGCTGACCGACCAGCGGCTGGTGCACGCGCTGCTCGCGCACGAGCTGGAACACGCCGTCGACCGGGTCTTCGCCCAGCAGCAGGACCCACCCACCGAGCCGATCCCGATGCCGGAACCACCACCCGGGGAGGTCCCGAGGGGCAAGCGCGCCCGGTGGCCGTGGGTGGCTGGCTGTTCTGGTTTGGCGCTCGCCGTCTGCGGTGGCTGCGCGGCCTGCGCGCGGTCCTGCCGCACCGACGGGCTGCGCTGCAACACCGAGGGCTGGGACCGGTGTGTGGCCGGGTGCAACCAGTGGTGCCAGGGCCAGTGCGGTGGCTGCTGCAACAGCTGCTCGAGCTGTGACTGCGGCAACTGCAACTGCGGCAACTGCAACTGCGGCAGCTGTGACTGCGGCAACTGTGGCGATGCCTGCGGCAACTGCGCCGGCGGTTGCCAGTGTCAGTGTTGACGAGGGGGACTGACGATGTTCGGAATCATCCGGCCGTGCCGGCACCGGTTGGACGAGTCGCTGCGCGCGGCCTGGTGGGCGCACCTGTGCGGCCTGTGCCTGGCCCTGCGTGACGACCACGGTCAGGTCGCGCGCACCGCGACCAACTACGACGGCCTGGTCATCTCCGCGCTGGTGGAGGCCCAGCAGAACGGCGCCCGGGCCCGGCGCAAGGCAGGCCCGTGCCCGCTGCGCGGCATGCGCGGCGCGGAGATCGCCAACGGGGACGGGGCCCGGCTGGCCGCGGTGGTGTCGCTGATCCTGGCCTCGGCCAAGATCTCCGATCACGTCGCCGACGCCGACGGCGTCTTCGCCGCCCGGCCGGTGGCCGGGGTGGCCCGCAGGCTCACCGCCCGCTGGGCCGAGCGCGCCGGACGCACCGGCACCGGCCTTGGCTTCGACACCGCGGTGCTGCTGGACGCGGTGCACCGGCAGCCCGAGGTGGAGGCTGCGGCCGGGCTGGGCAGCTCGGTGCTCGCGGTGACCGAGCCGACCGAGACCGCCACCGGCGCCGCGTTCGCGCACACCGCGGTGCTGGCCGGTCGCCCGCACAACGCCGCGCCCCTCGGCGAGGCCGGCCGGCTGTTCGGCCGGATCGTGCACCTGCTGGACGCGGTCGAGGACCTGGAAGCCGACCGGGCGGCCGGGGCCTGGAACCCGCTGCTGGCCACCGGCGTGGACCTGACCGAGGCGCGGCGGCTGTGCGAGGACGCGGTGCTGGGCGTCCGGCTCGCGCTCAAGGAGGCCGAGCTGACCGACCAGCGGCTGGTGCACGCCCTGCTGGCGCACGAGCTGGACCAGGCGGTCCGGCGGACCTTCGCCCAAGCCGACCCGCACGCGCCCGAACGGGACACCCCGAACAAGCACGAGGCCCCCGAGACCAAGGGCAAGCAACGCGGACTGGTCCTGGGCTGCGGGGTGGCCGCGCTGTCCCTGTTCACCTGCCAGACCTGCTGCGCCGCCGAGTACCACGACCCGTGGACCGGGGAGCGCAAAGAGGGCTGGTGCCACCGGGACAACTGCTGCAACGACTGCTGCGGCGAGTGCTGCAACCCCTGCAACTGCTGCGAGGGCTGCTGCTCCAACTGCTCCTGCGACTGCTAGACGCAGCCCCGCCGCTCTGGGGGCCGCGCCGGCGTACGGCCCCCAGAGCATGGTCACTTCTCCGGAGTGGCGTGCAGATCGAGGCCGTACAGGGTGAGTCCGGCGGTGACGTGCACCGGCTTGGGATACCAGTCCTGGTGCCGGGTCGCGTAGAAGCCGATCTTGATCTCCTGGCTGGCCAGGCCGGACAGAAAGTACTGGCCGTTCAGCGTGACCCGCCCGTCCGGGCCCGCGGCGTCACCGGTGCGCGCGTTGTAGGCATTCACCGAGACGTAGCGGAACGGGATGGTGTTGCCGATGACCTTCCCGGTCACCTTGGCCGCGGGCTTCAGCCGAGCGTCGAGGGTGGTGGCCGCGCCCGCGGTGACGCGCACCGGGGTGGCGGCCAAGCGATCGGGCGCCTCACCGGACCACTGCCACGCGTACTTGCCCTTCATGTCCGGGAACTGCACGCGCCAGTCGTAGGGGCCGAGGTCGGCGATGGTGTAGCGGCCCTCGGTATAGGTGCACTGCACGCCCCACTGGCCTCGGGATCCGGAGGACGCGGGCGTGGTGCCGGGGCAGAGCCCGGAGACGGGCGTGCCGGTCTTGGTGTCAGTGACCGAACCGGTGATCGAACCGGCCCCGTCGAAGCGGACCCGCACCTCTGTGGTCTCACCGGATCTCAGCTCGACCAGCTTCGCCTGCGCCGGGTCGCCGGTGCCGCCTTCGGGGCCGACCCATTGACTGCCGTGCACACCGTCACCGCCGGACCTGTCGCCCGGCATGGCGAACAGGCGGTACTTCCCAGGCGCCAGGTAGGTGATCTCCGCCCGTCCGGTTCCGTGCGCGCAATCCTGGCCATCTTGATCCAGATCACGCTGGTCCGCGTCCGCGATACCCACGCAAGCCTTGCCCACCGCGGCGCCGGTGACCGCGGAGGCGAACTCGACTTTGAGCACCGCCACCCTGGCCAGGGTCTTGGGCAGGCTGGTGGTCTGGTCGGCGCGCACGACCGTCTCGCCAACGATGTCGTACTGGTAACCGTCGGCCTGAATGCCGAAGGACCAGGTGGTCGCGCGAATCGGGCCGAACCGCGCCACTCCCGCGGTGTCGGTGGTGGCGTAGATCGCGTAGGGGCCGTCGCGGGAGGACAGGCGCGCGCCCGGGATCGGCTGCCCGGTGGCCTGGTCGGTCACCGTGAACTCCAGGTCGCCGAGCGGCAGCGCGGTCTCCTCGACCACCGCCGTGCCGCCCGCGGTGACGGTGACGGTGCTGCCTCGGTACTCCTCGACCTGCTGCGGCCAGTACTGCACCGCGCGCTCGGGTCCGAAGAAGCCGATCCGGTACTCGCCGACCGGCACGCCCTCGAAGCGGAACCTGCCCTCGGTGTCGGTGGCCGTCCACCCTCGCTGGTTGCCGTTGAGGTCGTTGAGCCGCACCCCGACTACCAACGGCCTGCCCGGTCCCCGCAGGAAGCTGCCGGAGATCGAACCGGTCTCGGCGGCGGCCGCCGGAACCGCGGTCATGCCCAGCAGCAGCGCGACCGCGGTCAGGACGGAAAGGACAGCACGAAGCGATCTTCGTTCGAACATGAATCCCCCACAGTTGAATGTCGCGAATCCCCGGGCGAACGCTACTGGCGCCCTCTGGTTCCCTCCAGGGCCAGTCGGACGCATTCGGCCAGGTGAGGAGACGTGGCGGGAACACCCAGGCCGTCGCGGGTCATCGGCACACCTCGCCCCAGCCGTCCACGGCGTCGGAGCGGTCGGCGGGCGCGGACCGGGTGGCCAGTTCGCGCAGGCGTGCCAGACCGGCGAGCACCTCGGTCCGGTTGGCCGCCGCCCTCATCCAGGGTGGTGACCGGGAGAGCATCGACCGGTTCGACCGGGGCTCGCCGCGTTCCCGTAATCGGGCGCCGACGTAGGCGGTCAGCTCGGTCACCTGGTCGAGGTTGTAGGCCCAGAGGACCTCTCCGGCGCACCGCGTCCGCAACCACAGCGGTCGTCTGAAGTACGGGTCCTCGGCGCCGCCCAGCGCCACACCGGCCGACCCCTTGGCCGCGTGGTCCCAGTCCGCGGTCGTGCCGCAGCCCGCGCAGACCAGTCGCCGCGGGGTGAACACCAGCTCGGCCCAGGACTCCGGCTTCGGCAGGCCGGGTCTGGGCACGACGGCCGCGCGGCCGCCGCAGCGCGGGCACACGATGAGGACGTGGCCGACGAAGTGGGACAGCCACTGGCCTGAGTCGTGGTGGCGGAGCTGGTGCTGGGGCGCTGTGTTCACGTTGGCCACCATGACAGGGGGCCTGGTCAGCGGTGAAATCAGTTATCCACAGGGCCGGCCGAGGGCTGGAGTTATCCACAGGCCCCGGTGGGCGGGATCGCCGACTGTCGGTCCCTGCGCCTACAGTCGCAGACGTGGCTGAAGCACCCGTGATCGCACATTCGCAGTTCCGTCCCGTCGGCGACATCGCCCGCGCCGACGGGCGATTCCGCATGGTCGCCGACTACCAGCCCGCGGGTGACCAGCCCGCGGCCATCGAGGAGCTGGAACGGCGGATCAAGGCGGGCGAGGAACACGTGGTGCTGCTCGGCGCCACCGGCACCGGCAAGTCGGCCACCACCGGCTGGCTGGTGGAGCGGCTGCAACGGCCGACGCTGGTGCTCGCGCCGAACAAGACCCTGGCCGCCCAGCTGGCCAACGAGCTGCGCGAGTTCTTCCCGGACAACGCGGTCGAGTACTTCGTCAGCTACTACGACTACTACCAGCCCGAGGCCTACGTCCCGCAGACCGACACCTACATCGAGAAGGACTCCTCGACCAACGACGAGGTCGAGCGGCTGCGCCACTCCGCCACGATGAGCCTGCTGACCAGGCGCGATGTCATCGTGGTCGCCTCGGTGTCCTGCATCTACGGCCTCGGCACGCCGCAGGAGTACCTGGACCGGTCGGTGCGGCTGAAGGTCGGCGACGAGGTCGTGCGGGACGAGCTGCTGCGCGCGCTGGTGGACGTGCAGTACGCCCGCAACGACATCGCCTTCGCCCGCGGCACGTTCCGGGTGCGCGGGGACACCGTGGAGGTGATCCCGGCCTACGAGGAGCTGGCCGTCCGGATCGAGTTCTTCGGCGACGAGATCGACAAGCTGTACTACCTGCACCCGCTCACCGGCCAGATCGTGCGCGAGGTCGACGAGCTGCGGGTCTTCCCGGCCACCCACTACACCGCCGGTCCGGAGCGGATGGAGCGGGCGATCAGGGACATCGAGGCCGAGCTGGCCGACCAGCTGGCCAAGATGGAGAAGCAGGGCAAGTTGCTGGAGGCGCAGCGGCTGCGCATGCGCACCGCCTACGACATCGAGATGATGCGCCAGGTCGGCTTCTGCTCCGGCATCGAGAACTACTCCCGGCACATCGACGACCGGCCCCCCGGCTCGGCGCCCGCGACGCTGATCGACTACTTCCCGGAGGACTTCCTCCTGGTCATCGACGAGTCGCACGTGACGGTGCCGCAGGTCGGCGGCATGTTCGAGGGCGACGCCTCGCGGAAGCGGACCCTGGTGGAGCACGGGTTCCGGCTGCCCAGCGCACTGGACAACCGGCCGCTGAACTGGGAGGAGTTCTGCGACCGGATCGGGCAGACGGTGTACCTGTCGGCCACGCCGGGCCCGTACGAGATGGGGCAGGCGCGCGGGGAGTTCGTCGAGCAGGTCATCCGCCCGACCGGCCTGCTCGACCCGGAGGTCGTGGTCAAGCCCACCGAGGGCCAGATCGACGACCTGGTGCACGAGATCCGGCTGCGCGCCGAACGCGACGAGCGGGTCCTGGTCACCACGCTGACCAAGAAGATGTCCGAGGACCTCACCGACTACCTGCTGGAGCTGGGCATCCGGGTGCGGTACCTGCACTCCGAGGTGGACACCCTGCGCCGGATCGAGCTGCTCCGGCAGCTGCGGCTGGGCGAGTTCGACGTGCTGATCGGCATCAACCTGCTGCGGGAGGGCCTTGACCTGCCCGAGGTGTCCCTGGTGGCGATCCTGGACGCGGACAAGGAAGGGTTCCTGCGCAGCGGCACCAGCCTGATCCAGACCATCGGCCGGGCCGCCCGCAACGTCTCCGGCCAGGTCCACATGTACGCGGACAAGGTCACCGACTCGATGCGGCACGCCATCGACGAGACCAACCGCCGCCGCGAGAAGCAGATCGCCTACAACAAGGCGGCGGGCATCGACCCGCAGCCGCTGCGCAAGAAGATCGCCGACCTCCTGGACGTGGTCTACGCCGAGGCCGAGGACACCGACTCGGTGGAGATCGGCGGTTCCGGCCGCAACGTCAGCCGCGGCAAGAAGCCGACCGGCGGGCGGGGCACCAGCGGCGTGCTGGTCGAGCGGGACGTCAAGGGCATGCCGCGCGCTGAGCTGGCCGACCTGATCCAGCAGCTGACCGACCAGATGATGAACGCGGCCCGCGAGCTCCAGTTCGAGCTGGCCGGTCGGCTGCGCGATGAGATCGCCGACCTGAAGAAGGAGCTGCGCGGGATGGACGCGGCCGGGGTGCAGTGACCGCGCGCCGGGTGGTGGCGCGGTCCGGTCGCACGCTCGGTCGGTTCGCCCGACTGCCGGGGTTCGCCGCGGGCGCTCGGCTCAGCGGGAACTGGTAGGAGGCCGAGGAGCCGGCTCGGCGGCGGCGCTGGGCCGGGTGATGACGGCGGTGGCGAGGGGGAACTGGGATGGCGTTGGAAGTTCAGGTGGCCATGGACGCGAGTGATCCGAGCGGACTGGCCGAGTTCTGGGCGCTGGCCCTGGGGTACGTGCGGCAGCCGCCGCCACCGGGTCATGACAGCTGGGAGGCCTTCGCCGAGGTCAACGGGATGGCCCACCTGCTCGGCGAGCGTGACGCCCTGGTCGACCCGGAGGGGCTTGGGCCTCGGCTGTACTTCCAGCGGGTGCCGGAGGAAAAGGCGGGCAAGAACCGCGTGCACCTGGACATCCGCGCCAGCAAGGGCGCTGAGGACGAGGTTGAGCGGGCTCGTCTGGTCGGCGAGCACGTCGCGAGGCTGGTCGCGGCGGGTGCCCGGGTGCTGTGGGAGGTCGACGAGCCCGCGGGCCGGTGCACCGTGTTGGCCGATCCCGAGGGCAACGAGTTCTGCGTGGCCTGAGACGTTGGCGGCCAGCCGCGAACCGTGTCAGGGCATGGCGGGTGCGGGGTCAGGGCAGGGCGGCCAGGAGGGCCGTTGACTGTTCGATGCCCAGGGGGTGGCCGCGTTCGGTGAAGACGGCCAGGGCCGCCTCCGCGGCTTCCCTCGCCGCTGACAGCTCGCCCTGTGCCTGGCGGACCAGGGCCACCGTGTGCCAGGCCTTGCCTTCCAGGACGCCGAAGCCGAAGCGCTGGGCGACGGTCAGGGCGTTGTGGGCCATGGCGGCGGCGGGGGCCAGCTCGCCCATGGACAGGTGGGTGAGGGCGAGTTCGGTGCTGACGGTGACCTCGCCGACGCGGAACTCCGCCTGGCGGATCATGGACAGGGCGCGTTCGCCGTGCTGGATGGCCTCTTCGTCCCTGCCGAGCAGGCGCAGGCACTGCGACATCGTGTTGAGCAGCTCCACCGCGACCACGCCGAGGCCGGCCTCGGTGGCCACCCGGTGGCCCTGCCGGCACAGGAGCAGCGCGCCCTCGTGGTCGCGCTGGGCGGAGCGCTGCTGGGCCAGGCCGCGCAGGGCCATGGACTCGATGTAGGCCATCTGGAACTGGGCGCCGAAGTCGCGGGCCTCGGTGTTGGCGGCCTGGGCCTCCTCGTAACGGCCCAGCTCGTGCAGGGCGCAGCCCAGCTCGATCAGGCCGAAGGCCTCGGCCAGTGGGGACTTGGCCTTGCGGCTGAGCTCCACGGTGTGGGTGGCCAGGGACAGGCAGCGGGCCAGGTCGCCGCGGGCGTAGGCCACACCGGTGATGCCGGAGAGGACCAGGGCCTGGTTGGGCAGGTCGTTGAGCTCCTCGAACACGCGCAACGCCCTGGAGTGGTGGTCATCGGCCTCGTCCAGCTGACCCCGGTCCCAGCGCAGCAGGCCCAGGATGTGCAGCACGCTGGCCTCCGAGGGCACGACGCCCAGGGTGCGGTAGCCGCTGAGCGCGGACTGGCAGTGCGCCTCGGCCCGGCCGGACTCGCCGAGGCTCCAGTAGGTCTCGCCCAGGATGTCGTGCAGCACCGCCATGGCCAGGGTGTTGCGCTCGGCGGTGGCCGCGGTCAGGGCCGCGTTGATGGCGCCCAGCCAGCCGGGGAGCAGGCCGCGGAAGGTCATGGCGCAGCCGCGCAGCGCGTCGGCCAGCAGCCAGGCGCCGTCGTGCGGGCCGTGCTGGGCGGCGTGGTGGATGGCCGCGATCAGGTTGGCGCGCTCGTCGTCCAGCCAGGCCATCGCGGCGTCGGTGCTGTCGATGGCCACCGGACCGGCGAAGTCCTCCGCCCACAGCGCGGTGCCGACCAGCTGCGCCAGGCCGGGTCCGAGCAGCTCGACCGCGGCGCTGGCGTGCCGCAGGTACCAGCCGATCAGGCCGCGCACCGCCCGGTCCCGCTCCTCCTGGGTGCGCTCGGCCTCGATCCGTTCCCTGGCGTACTGCCGCAGCAGGTCGTGGCAGCGGTAGCGGCCCGGCCCGGACTGCTCGACCAGGCTCGCGGTGCGCAGCTCGGCCAGCCGCTGCCTGGCCTGCGCCTCGGACAGTCCGGCCAGCGCGGCCACCGCGGGCGCGGTCAGGTCGTCGCCGGTCATCAGGCCGAAGCAGGCGAAGACGTGCGCGGTCTCCGGTTGGAGCGCGCCGTAGGACAGGCCGAAGGTGGTGCGCACCGCGGCCTGTTCGTCGCCGTGCACGGTGAGCCGGCCCATCAGCCCGTCGGAGCCCAGTTCGGCGACGAACTCGGCCACCTCCTGCTCCGGGTGCACGGCCAGGTCGGCGGCCGCGATCCGCAGCGCCAGTGGCAGGTGCGCGCAGCGGCGGGCCAGTTCGGCGGTGGCGGCCGGGTCGGCGGCCACCCGGTCCGCGCCGATGATCCGGGACAGCAGCCGCACCGACTCGGCGGTGGGCAGCACGCTCAGCGTCAGGGTGCGGGCGTCGTCGAAGGCGGCCAGCCCGCGCAGCGCGTCCCGGCTGGTCACCACCACCGCGCAGCCGGGAGTGGCCGGCAGCAGCGGCCGGACCTGGTCCGCGCTGCTGGCGTTGTCCAGCACGATCAGCACCCGCCGCTCGGCCAGCAGCGAGCGGAACAGGCCGGCCTGCTCGTCCAGCTCGGCGGGCACCCGTTCGGCCCGCACGCCCAGCGCGCGCAGGAACCTGGCCAGCGCCTCGGTCGGCCCGAGCGCGGGGCCCTGGGCATAGCCGCGCAGGTTCACGTACAGCTGCCCGTCCGGGAACCGGTCCCGGACCTGGTGCGCCCAGTTCACCACCAGGGTGGTCTTGCCGACCCCCGCGCTGCCGGTGACCGTGCCCAGCGGACTGCCGCTGTCGAGGCCGTCGAGCAGCCCGTCCAGCCAGGTCAGCGCGGCCTCCCGGCCGGTGAAGCTGCCGGTGGCCGGGGGCAGCTGGCGGGGCACCACCAGTTCCGGGCCAGCCGGTTCGGCCGCGTGCAGCAGGCTGGGATCGCCGCGCAGGATCCGCTGGTGCAGCTCACGCAGCTCCAGCCCCGGCTCGATGCCCAGCTCGGCCCGCACCACCGCGCGGGCCTGCCGGTACGCCGAGAGCGCCTCGGCCTGCCGGCCGGCCCGGTAGAGCGCGAGCAGCAGCTGCGCCCACAGCTTCTCCCGCAGCGGGTCCTCGCCGAGCAGGCCGCGCAGCACCGCGGTGGCCGCGTCGTGCTGGCCGGCGGCCAGCATCGCCGCCACCCGCACGTCCTGCACCAGCCAGCGCTGGTCCAGCGCGGCCGCGGCGGCCGAGCGGGCCTGGTCGGTGTCCAGCTCGCCGAAGGGCGTGCCCTGCCACAGCTCCAGCGCCTCACCGGCCAGGCGCAGCGCCAGCTCGGCGTCACCGGCGCTGAGCGCGGCGCTGGCGTTGTGCAGCAGCTCGCTGAAGACCGACAGGTCCAGCGCATCCGGCGGCAGGTCCAGCCGGTAGCCGCCGGGCTGACTGGAGATGCGCAGGTCGGGGTGCAGCTGGCGGCGCAGCTCCCAGACGTAGGTCTTGAGGTTGCCCGGCGCCGAGCGGGGCGGCTGCTCGCCCCACACCGCGTGCACCAGCGCCTCGGTCGAGACGGTGGCGCCCGCGTGCAGCGCCAGGGTGGCCAGCACCAGCCGCTGCTTGCGCGCGGCCAGGTGCACGGGCTCCCGGTCCGGCCCCCTCGCCGTCAGTGGACCGAGCACGTGCAACAACATCCACGGACCCCCAGTGGACTCCCGCTGGACCGGCGCTGGACCGGTCCGGGGCATCCTGTTCATGGTTCGGCACGGGCTCGCCCGGCCACCCGGGGTGGAGGACTCGTAGGTGGCCAGCCGGACCGTTCTGGGGAGGACGGGTGGCCCTCGGCAGGTCGCGATTCCTGACTGGGGGTCACCGCCTCATCTGGACCAGCCTAGGCGCGCAGGCGCTGCAACAGGGGGTGTTGCACAAGATCTCCAATGCTGGGCTGTGACGCGAACGGCGTGCGGAGGGGCCTCCGCACGCCGTTTCCGTCTGCCCGGCGCCGCGCCGGTCCCGCTCAGCTGGTGATGTCCTTGGTGGCGAACCGGCGGGCCGCCAGCATCAGGAACACCGTGCCGTAGACCAGCGCGGACAACACTCCGCTGGCCATGCCGGTCCAGTCGATGTCGGTGCTGAGCAGGTCGGCCCAGGCGAAGGAGTAGTGCGTGGGCAGGTAGTTGCGCAGGCTGCCCAGGTCGGTGATCTGGTCCAGGATCTGCGAGACGATGGAGACCAGCGCGGCCCCGCCGACCGCGGACAGCGGCGCGTCGGTGGACACCGACAGGTACAGCGCCAGCCCGGCCACCCAGAACAGGTGGATCATCAGGTACAGCATGGCCAGCCCGAGCGCGCTGAGCCCGTCGGCCAGCGCCACCGACTCGCCGGTGGGCGTGACCATGTCGCCGCCGCCGTAGAAGATCAGCCCGACGATCAGGGCCATGCCGGGCAGCACGATCAGCCCGGCGATGGCCAGCATGCCGGAGACGATCGCCTTCTGCCGCAGCAGCCGCCCGCGCGGCACCGGGATGGCCAGCAGGTACTTCAGGCTGGACCAGGAGGCCTCGCTGGCCACGGTGTCGCCGAAGAACAGCGCGACCACGACCACCAGCAGGAAGCTGGAGGAGGCGAACAGCGCGAAGGTGACGAAGTTCTGCCCGCTGGCGGTGGCCAGGTCGACCAGGCCGCCGGAGCGGCGGGCGTTCTGGCTGGCACCCAGCTCGAAGGCCAGCAGCAGCACCACCGGCAGCACCGCCAGCAGCGCCAGGGTGACCTGGGTGCGGCGGCGGCGCAGCTGGCGGGCCAGCTCCACCCTGATCGGCAGCGTGCGCGAGGCCTTGTAGCCCTCGATGGAACCGTCCGCGGCGACCTTGCGGTCGGTCAGCGGGTGCGTCACAGCCGTTTCCTCGCTCACTGCACGGTCTCCTCTCCCACCAGCTGGAGGAACGCGTCCTCCAGCCGTCGGCGCGGCCCGACCTGCTCGACCGCGACCCCGGCGTGCACCAGCGCGTTCACCGCCACCGAGCGCGGCAGCGCGCCCAGGTCGGCGTGCACCGTGCTGCCCTCGGCGCTGACCTCGCCGACGCCGTCGACCGCCTTGAGCGCGATCACCGCGTCGGAGGGGTTGTCCACCCGGAAGCTGACCTCGCCGCCACCGGCCACGATCTCGGCCACCTCGCCCTCGGCGACCAGCCGTCCCCGGTGCATGACGACCACGTGGCTGCAGGTCTGCTCCACCTCGGCGAGCAGGTGGCTGGAGACGACCACGGTGCGGCCGGTCTCGGCGTAGCGGCGCAGCACGTCGCGCATGTGGTGGATCTGCGGCGGGTCCAGCCCGTTGGCCGGTTCGTCGAGCACCAGCAGGTCCGGCAGGCCGAGCATGGCCTGGGCGATGGCCAGCCGCTGCCGCATGCCCTGGCTGTAGGTGCCGACCTTGCGGCGCACCGCGGTGCCCAGCCCGGCGATCTCCAGCGCCTCGGCGAACCTGGCCTCGGCCACCGGGCAGCCGGTGGCGGCCCAGTACAGGTGCAGGTTCGCGGTGCCGGACAGGTGCGGCAGGAAGCCGGAGCCCTCCACGAACGAGCCGGTCCGGGACAGCACCGGCGCGCCGGAGTGCACCAGGTGCCCGAACACCCTGATCTCGCCCTCGGTGGGCTGCACCAGGCCCATCAGCATGCGCAGCGTGGTGGTCTTGCCCGCGCCGTTGGGACCGAGCAGGCCCAGCACCTGACCGCGCTCGACGGTGAAGGACAGCCCGTCGACCGCGGTGAGCTTGCCCGGGTAGGACTTGGTGAGGTCGCGGATGACCAGCGGGGTCTCCAGCAACTCCTCGTCCACGTCGTCGGCCCGGCGGCGGCGGATCGCGGCCACGGCCGAGGCGATCAGCGCGACCGCCAGCACCCCGCCGATCCCGGCCAGCGTGCCCCACGGGACCACGCCCGCCGAGCGCTGGCCGGGCACCAGCGGCACCGCCAGCGCGTTGTCCCCGGCCAGGCCGACCCGGTAGACGGCGGGGTCCACGCTGGGCGCGTAGGACTGGTCAGTGGTCGCGGCCACCACCATCAGCCGGTTGCCCTCGGCCACCGGGCGGACCACGCCGGGCAGGGTCACGGTGACCTCGACCGGGCTGCCGTCCTGCGGCAGGCCCTTCACCCGGACCGGGGCGACCGCGCCACCGGCCAGGGTCCGCTGGCCTTCCTTGGCGACCTCGTAGAGCTTGACGAACAGCACCGCCTCGCCGGGGTTCGGCTGACCGGGCACCCCGCTGACCTTCAGCCGCACCTGCGGCGCGCCCGCGATCAGCACCTGCTCGGTCACCGGCTCGGAGCCGAAGGCGGCGAACTGGCCGGGGATGTCCACCGCGAGGTTGGTGGCGATGGCGCTGCCACCGCTGCCGCCGCCGACCCGGCCGCTGAGGCCGGGCACCGCGCTCAGCGCCGCCGGGTTGCCGCCCGCCGGGTTGAGCACCGGCTGCTCCGGCCCGGTCAGGGCGATCTTCTGCTGCTGCACCGGGGCGTTGTCCGGTCCGGCGAGGCCGGGGTAGTTCGACGCCGAGACGGTGCGCACCGCGGGTGCGCCGGTGCGCCGGAACGAGCCCTGCACCGCGTACTCGAACTCGGTGCCGGGGTCCGCGCCGCGGCCGGCCAGGTGGAAGTCGAACCACTGGCCGATCTCCGCGCGCAGCGCCGGTCCCGGCGCGCCGCCGTCGTGGCCACCGGCGTACCAGACAGTCTTGACCTTGCCGCCGGCCGCGGCGATCTGCCGGGCGTTGGCGTCGGACTGGTCCAGGCCGAAGAGGGTGTCCGCCTCGCCCTGGACGATCATCGAGGGCACCGTGATCCGGTTGGTCACGCTGGCCGGGGAGGAGCGGTGCAGCAGGTCCACGGTGGCCTGGGAGGCGCGGCCGGTGGTGGCCGCCTCGCGGTAGGCCGCGCACACCTCGGGCCGGAACCGGCCGCAGGTCAGCTCCTGCCCGCGCGGCTGGCCCTCACCGGGCTGGCCCACGCCCTGACCACGGTCCTGGCCTTGGCCCGCGTCACCGGCGCCGGGCAGCGGTTCGGGCTGGCTGGTGGTGCTGCTGCCGGGTTCGGGGGCCTCGCCGCGCGGTTCGCCACCGGCCACCGAGGCCGGGCCGAGCCCGGCGGAGAAGAACAGTCCGGCCCAGGTCCGCTTGAACACCCCGTCGGTGCCGAACGCGCCTGCCGCGGGAGTGCCCGCGGCCAGCGGCTGGGTGGACCCGGCGTTGGGCAGCAGCGCCTGGCCCAGGTCGTTCCAGGTGATCACCGGCGCGATCGCGTCCACCCTGCGGTCGTAGCCGGCCAGCATCAGCGCGAGCGCGCCGCCGTAGGAGCCGCCGGTGACGCCGACCTTGGGGTCGTTGTCGCCGTCCTTGGTCACCTCCGGCTGCCGGGACAGCCAGTCGACGAGCTGCTTGGCGTCCTCGACCTCGTACTCCGGCGCGTTGAGCGCGATCTGCCCGGTGGAGGCGCCGAAGCCGCGCGCGGAGTAGGCCAGCGCGACGAACCCGCGCTCGGCCAGCTCGCGGGACTCCTGCGCGACGCTGTTCTTGTTGCCGCCGAAGCCGTGCGCGACGATCACCGCGGGGGCCGGCGTCCGCTCCGGCAGGTACAGGGTGGCATCGAGCTGGACGGGCTCGTCCTTGCGCGGTCCGTCCACCACGTCCAGGCGTAGCTCGCGCTGGCTGACGGCGGGCTTGACCTCGTCACGCTGGGACCACCAGAAGCCGCCTGCCGCGATCAGCAGCAGGGCGACGACAGCGAGCAGGGACCATGTCCTGCGGGCACGGGAGGGCCGGGGCACAACGCCAAGTTATGCCAACGTTGGTCAGGGGAGTGTGTGGCCCAGCCGAATCGGTATAGATCCGGTGTGCAGGGGGAAACCGCAACTCTGTGGGTCCGGCGCGGGTGAGATGTCGATCACCGGGTGATCAGTCCGGTGAGGTCCTCGGCGTGCTCCACCCTCGGCGGCTCGCGCAGGTGCTCGCTGACCGCGTCCCGCCAGCGCAGGAACGCCTCCGAGCGGTAGAAGTCCTCGGTGTGCGCCTCCAGCGAGGCCCACTCCGAGAGCAGCACGAACCGCTCCGGCGCGGAGGTGCAGCGGACCAGCCGGGCGGAGTGGCAGCCGGCGGCGGCGAGCAGCTCGGGCAGCGCCTTGTCCACCGCGATCAGGAACTCCGCCTCCGCGCCCGGCACGACCAGCAGTTCGGTGATGGTCAGGATCACGGCGCACCCGCCGGGTCGAACAGCTCGATCAGCGGCGGGGCGGCGAACAGCGGGGTCAGCTCCGGCGGCCACTGCCGGGTGGGCGCAGCCGAACGGGTGATCGTCTCCCACTCGACCAGCAGCACGAACCGGCTCGGGTTCTCCAGGCCCCTGGTCAGCCTGGCCGAGAGGCAGCCGGGTTCGGTGAGCAGTCGCCGCACCGTGACCTCGGCGAACGCGGTGAACCGCTCCTCTGCGCCCGGACGGAGCAGGAGCTCGGTGATCTCCAGCACCATGGGGGAGATCTTTTCACCCCAAGGGGGCCTCCAACAGTGCCCCGGATCACCCCTACTGGTGGACTTCAGGGTCCACATGAGAACGTTACACCGCTTGGAGGGGAGTATTCCTTCGCGGCGACATCGTCATCACGGCCGTCCCCAGTGACGTCCCGGTGCCGTCGACCGGCCTCTGGTCCGGTGGAAGAGACCTCCGGTCAGTGGCGTGTGTCTGGTGGCGTGTGCCCATGAACCGGAGGTGAACTGTGCTCGTCCCCGCTTGGCTGTGGATCGCAACTGTGGTCGGACTACTGGCCCTGATCGCGATCGACCTCGTGATCGTCGACCGCAAACCGCACGAGGTGACGGTCGGGGAGGCCTCCCGCTGGGTCATCTTCTACGTGGCCGCCGCGGTGCTCTTCGGACTAGGGCTCTGGTATTTCTCCGGATCCCAGTACGCCGGGGAGTTCTTTGCCGGCTACATCACCGAATACTCGTTGAGTATCGACAACCTGTTCGTGTTCGTGATCATCATGAGCACGTTCGCGGTCCCCTCGATCCACCAGCACAAGGTGCTGCTCATCGGCATCCTGTTGGCACTGGTCATGCGCGGCGCGTTCATCGCGGCAGGCGCGGCGCTGATCGAGCAGTTCAGCTGGATCTTCTACATCTTCGGTGGCTTCCTGCTCTTCGTGGCCTACAAGCAGGCGCGGCAGGGCGAGGGCAACGAGGAGGAGTTCAAGGAGCCCAAGCTCGTCGGCTACGCCCGCAAGGTGCTGCCGGTGACCAAGGACTACCAGGGCGCCAAGTCCTTCGTGAAGATCGACGGCAAGCGCTGGGTCACCCCGATGTTCATCGTGATGCTGGCGATCGGCCTGACCGACCTGCTCTTCGCGGTCGACTCGATCCCGGCGATCTTCGCGCTGACCAAGGAGCCGTACCTGGTCTTCACCGCCAACGCCTTCGCGCTGATGGGCCTGCGGCAGCTGTACTTCCTCATCGGCGGCCTGCTCAACCGCCTGGTGTACCTGCACATCGGCCTGGCGGTCATCCTCGGCTTCATCGGCTTCAAGCTGGTGTTCGAGGCGCTGGCCTCCAACAACCTGCCGTTCCTCAACGACGGCAAGCCGATCGAGTGGGCCCCGCACATCGGCATCGAGGTCTCGCTGCCGTTCATCATCGGCGTGCTGATCATCACCACCGTGGCCAGCCTGCTCAAGACCCGCAACGACGCCAAGAAGGACGAGGCGACCGCCGCCAAGTGACGGCGAACTGAAAGGCTCGTGGGAAGGTCCTCCGGGCGGGTAGCTTGGCCCGCATGCGCCCGGAGGATCTTCCTTTTCTGCGAGTTCCCGGTATCCCCGCCCTGCACGGCGACCACCTGGTGGTGGCGGTCTCCAGCGCGGACGTCGCCGCCGACGCCTACCGGGGCGGGCTGTGGCGGGTGCCGCTGGCCGGCGGCACGCCGAGGCGGATCAGCACCGGGCTCGCCGACACCCAGCCGAGGATCTCCCCGGACGGCAACTGGCTGGCCTTCCTGCGGGTGGCCGGTGACTCCGGCACCGAGGCCAGGCCGCAGCTCTACGTCATGCCCACCGCCGGTGGCGAGCCGGTCCGGCTCACCGAGCTGCCGCTGGGCGCCGGTGTGCCCGCCTGGGCGCCGGACTCCGGTTCGCTGGCCTTCACCGCCAGGGTGCCCGAGCCGGGCCGCTACGGCACCGCCAAGGGCGTCGGGCCCGAGGCCGAGCCGCCGCGCCGGATCACCGGCCTGACCTACCGCTTCGACGGCATCGGCTTCCTCGGCGACCGACCGGCCCAGGTGCACGTGGCCGTCCTGCCGGGACCCGATGGCGCGACCACCCCGCCCCGGCGGCTCACCGAGCTGACCGTGGACGCCGCCGACGTCAGCTTCACCCCGGACGGGCGGCACGTGCTGTTCACCGCCCACCGCGCGCTCGGCGCGGAGGGACCCACCTTCCACACCGACATCTACGCGGTCCCGGTGGCCGGTGGCGAGCCGGTGCTGGTGGTGCGCACCGAGGGCTCGGCGGAGTACCCGGTGGCCGACGGGGACACCGTGTACTTCCTCGGCGAGCACTTCCGGCCGGGCCGCTGGGTCGCGGTCAACCCGGGCCTGTGGTCGGCCCCGCTGCGACTGGACGGCGAACCGGAGCATGTGCTACGGTTGACCGAGGCGGAGTCGGTCGCGGTTGAGCGGGCGCCCGGTCCGCCCGTGGTGGTCGAGGGTGGCGTGCTGGTCGCGGTGGCGCACCGGGGCGCGGTGCAGGTCCGCCTGGTGCCCTCGGGCGCCAAGGAGGCGCCGCTGACCGAACTGCCGCTGCTGGCCGGCGAGCGGGCCGCGGTGCTCGGCTTCACCGCGCACGGCGGGCGCGCCGTCGCGGTGGTGTCCACTGTGGACAACCCCGGCGAGGTGGTGCTGCTGGGCGAGAACCCGGTGACGCTGACCGACTTCAACGCCGAGCTGCGGGCCAAGGGGCTGCGTGGCTGGCGGGAGATCGAGACCACCGCGCCGGACGGCTACCCGGTGCACGGCTGGGTCATGCTGCCCGAGGGCGAGGGCCCGCATCCGGTGCTGCTGTCCATCCACGGCGGCCCGTTCCGCTTCTACAGCTGGGGCTTCTTCGACGAGGCCCAGGTCTACGCGGACGCCGGGTACGCGGTGGTGCTGGGCAACCCGCGCGGCTCGGCCAGCTACGGCGAGGCGCACGGCGCGGTGGTGGCCGGCACCGGCCTTGGCGTGGCCGAGGACACCGGTGACCTGCTCGCGTTGCTGGACGCGGCCCTGGAGTCGCCGGAGCTGGACGCGGACCGGGTGGGCGTGATGGGCGGCTCCTACGGCGGCTTCATGACCGGCTGGCTGGCCGCGCACCACGGCGAGCGCTTCCGCGCGGCCTGGAGCGAGCGCGCGCTCAACGCCTGGGACTCCTTCGTCGGCTCCTCCGACATCGGCTGGTGGTTCGCCGACGCCTACGGCAAGGACGAGGAGACCCGGCGCAGGCAGAGCCCGCTCACGCACGCGGACAAGATCACCATCCCGTTCCTGATCGCGCACTCCGAACAGGACTGGCGCTGCCCGGTGGAGCAGGCCCAGCGGATGTTCGTGGCCCTGCAACGCAACGGCACGCCCTCGGAGCTGCTGCTCTTCCCCGGCGAGGGGCACGAGCTGACCAGGAGCGGGCGGCCGAAGCACCGGGTGCAGCGCTTCGACGCGGTCCTGGAATGGTGGTCCCGCCACCTGCTCTAGGGTGCCGGTCGTGACCAGCTTGTCCGAACGCTCGATCGGCCGGATACCGCACCTGGGCCGCTGGGCCGCCCTCGCCCTGGTCGGCGCGGTGCTGCTGCACGGGGCGATGTTCCTGCTCTGGCCCAAGGCCGCGCCGGTCGGGGTGGACATGAACATCTACCGCGCCGGCGGCCTGGCCGTCTGGGAGGGCAGGGCGCTCTACCAGGGGCCGGTGACCTACCAGAACCTGTTCACCTACCCGCCGATCTCGGCGCTGGTGTTCGTGCCGCTGACCGTGCTGCCGATCATCCCGCTGGTGGTGCTCACCCTGCTCGCGCACTTCGCGCTGCTGGTCCTGGTGGTGCGGCAGTGCTGGCTGCTGCTGGGCTACCGGGCCGACCGGACCGCGTGGCTGGTCTCGGTGCTGGTGGCCGGGTTCGCGCTGTGGCTGGAGCCGGTGTGGCTGACCGTGGCGCTGGGCCAGGTCAACCTGCTGCTGATGCTGCTGGTGCTCTGGGACGCCCGTTCGGTGCGCGCGGGCTCGCGCTGGCAAGGCGTGGGCATCGGGCTGGCCGCCGGGTTCAAGCTCACCCCGGTGATCTTCATCGCCTTCCTGCTGGTCACCGGCCGGTTCCGGGCCGCGGGCACGGCGGTGCTGACCTTCCTCGGCACGGTCGCGCTCGGCTTCCTGGTGGTGCCCGCCGACGCCTGGCAGTACTGGACGAGCACCTTCTTCAACGCCAATCGGATCGGCGACCTGGCATCCAGCAGCAACCAGTCCCTGGCCGGCACGCTGGCCCGTTTCGCGGGCACCAACCAGCCGGCGAGCTGGCCCTGGCTGCTGGCCGCGGGGCTGGCCGGGATCGCCGGGTTCGCGGTCGCCTGGCAGGCGCACCGGCGCGGGGAGACGCTGCTGAGCTGGACGGTGGTCGGGCTGACCGGCTGTGCGGTGTCCCCGTTCTCCTGGGAGCACCACTGGGTGTGGTTCGTGCCGCTGCTGGTCTTCGCGCTCAACCTGGTGCTGACCGGGGAACGCGCCCTCGGCCTGCCGCTGCTGGCGGGCGGGTACCTGCTGGCCTTCTGCTGGTTCACCCAGTGGACGCCGTTCGGGTCCTCCCAGGAACCGGGCAAGGGCCTGTTCTCCTGGGACTCCGGTCCGTTGCAGGTGCTCACCCGCAACGTGTTCATGCTGATCTTCGTGGGCGCGTTGGTGCTGGTCACCGTGCACTTGCGGCGGGAGAGCGGGAAAATGCCTGGCCTGGAGCCGGTGCCGTCCCGCAGGCTCTTGTCATGACATGGACGGTGCGCCAGGCAGAACCGGCGGATGCGGCGGAGATCGCCCGTATCAACGTGCTGAGCTGGCAGTACGCCTATCGAGGCATCGTCGCTGACGAGCTGCTCGACCAAATGAGCTCGCAGCGCCGGGCCCCCGGCTGGGAAACCTGGCTGAGCAGGCCAGGAGCGGACACGGTCTTCGTCGCCGAGGACCGGACCGGCCGGATCGGCGCGTACTGCGCGGTCCGGGAGAACGAGAACGGGACCGGAGAACTGGTCGCCCACTACGGCGACCCGAAACTGTGGGGCACCGGCGCGGGCCGCGCGGTGCACCACGCCGGGCTGCGGCACCTCGCCGCGCTCGGCCACACCCACGCCGAGCTGTGGGTGTTCCAGGCCAACATGCTGGCCCGCAACTTCTACCGGGCGCACGGCTGGCGCCCCGACGGCGCGGTCCGCGCCGACTGCCTCCAGGAGCAGGAGATCCCCACCTGCCGCTACCGGCTCAGGTTGCCGAGCTACCTGCCCCGCACGGCCTGATTCCAGCCCAGTGGCCCCGGCCTCCCCGCCGGGGCCCTTTCCTCAGCCGAGCAGGGTGTAGTTGAGCTCCTCGCAGATCCGGGCCAGCGGCAGGTCCAGGCCCGGGTGGTCCAGCGGCAGCAGCACGTCCGGCGCGATCGGCAGCGCGCTCATGCCCGGCGGGTCCCACAGGCAGATCGCCGGGTTGCCGGTGTCCATCGAGGAGCGGTACCAGAGCCCGTCCAGTTCCGGGTAGGCCGCGCGGATCGCCCTGGCCCAGGCCTGGGTGCGGTCCTTGGGGCCGGTGCTGATCGACTGCGAGGCGCCCGCCCTGGTGGGCCAGAGGCCGGAGAGGTCCAGCAGGCGCAGCGTGCGGCGCGGGCGCAGCACCACCAGGTGCGGGCTGCGGGTGCGCCGGTCCACCGTGGAGGTGGCCTGGTAGACCTCGGCGACGCTGGTGCGCACCGAGAGACCGAAGTAGAGCACGCCGTGCTCGTGGGTCTCGATCGGGCGGCCGTCCAGGGTGGCCGGGTGCGGGTCGAACCGGGCGTGCGGGAGCGGTCCGGCGTACCGGAAGGAGTTCCACCGCTGTGGGTGGGTGCCGCCCGCGGCGAAGATGCGCACCAGACGGGTCGCGCGGTGTACGGCGACGACGTCCTCGGTTCGGCGCAGCAACGCTTGCAGCGCAGCCGGAGTCGGCGGCGGAGGAAGCCGGGCCAAGTCGTGTGTCCTGTTCGCTGGTCTCGCGTGAAGTCGCTTACCTGGGTGGTCTCAGTGGACCATCAGGCCGGCGTCCCCAGCGTCGAGGCCAGCGTCGCGACCCGGCGCGGGTCACCACCGGCAAGCAGCCAGTCGCGGGGGGAGGTCGGCCGGTCGCCGAGCAGCAGGTCCTCCTGGGGGGTCGTCATGAACGCCGCGACCACCATCTGGGGCTGGTCGGCAGGCACCTTCGCCAGCACCATACCCAGACCGGGCAGCACCCCGCTGTCGGTGAACTGCCAGGCGGGCAGTCGCCAGCCGCCGCGGTCCTTCCACCCGGTGAGCCGACCGGCGCTCACCCGGTGCCGGATCCGGCTGGTGTCCACGCCCACCCGTTCGGCCGCTTCGGCCACGGTCATCGCGGAGTCGCGCAGCACCGCCTGGGAGGCCACCGCCTTCGCCCTGGGGTCGCGCTCGCCGTCGGCCCTCGGGCTCAGGTCGACCCCGACCGCGGCCAGCGCAGCGCGCTGATCAGCGGAGAAGTACGCCCCGGGGTCCGGGTGCGGCGGTGCCAGCTTGCGTGCGGCGTCCTCCACCAGGGACAGGAACTCGGTGGCGGTGACCCGCAGTCCGGCTCTGGCCAAGACATCCTCCAACGCAATGCTCATGCGCACAGAGTAGCTCATGTGTGCGCAAACGTGCGCTTTCGTCGCTGAGGAGAACTAGTTTCCTAGGCCAACCGTGAGTGGGTAGATTACGGCCCGTGCACGGCACCTCGTGGGAAAGTCACGCATCCTGTCAGGGTCCCATGACCCGCGGTGTTCCCGCGGTCACAACTACGTGACGGGCCAGCACGGCGACCATGACGCGGGTGTGAAACCGGTGTTGGGTACCCTCGCCCGGAGTAGCAGCGCCGCCAGAAGTTCGGGGTGAGGGACATCTCCAAGGTCAACATTTCAGCGTCGAACGCCGCGCCCGCCTGGCGTCTGCCAGCCGCGGTCGCCCTGATGCTGGCCGCGGGGTTCGGTCTCATCACGTTGTTCAACATCGGCAAGCCGTTCTTCTACCTCGACCTGCAGGTCTACCGCGCCGGCGGGCTGACCTGGCTGAACGGGCTGAGCCTGTACGAACCGAGCTTCCCGCGCCCGTTCCACCTGGACTTCCCGCTGCCCTTCACCTACCCGCCGCTGGCCGCGGTGCTGTTCGCGCCGGTGGGCCTGCTGCCGTTCTGGGTGAGCGCGGTGCTCTTCGCGGTGCTCAGCCTGCTGGCCCTGTTCGGCACCGGCGCGATGGTGGGCAGGCGACTGGGCCTGGAGCCCCGCACCGCGTGGTACGTCGCCTCGGTGATCGGCCTGGCCTGCGTGGTGCTGGAGCCCATCCGCGAGACGCTGATGTTCGGCCAGGTCAACCTGATCCTGATGGTGATGATCGCGGCCGACTGCCTGATGAAGAAGACCCCGTGGCCACGCGGCATGATGATCGGCCTGGCCGCCGCGATCAAGCTCACCCCACTGGCCTTCCTGCTGTACTTCCTGGTCAAGCTCCAGTGGCGGCCGATGTTCGTCGCGGTCGGCTCCTTCCTCGGCTTCGGCGCCCTCGGCTTCCTGCTCTCGCCGGGCAACTCGGTGCAGTACTGGTTCCACACGCTGATCGACCCGGGCCGCATCGGCTCGCCGGTCTACGCCAACAACCAGTCCGTGCGCGGCGTGATCTCCCGCATCGGCCTGGACTCCTCGGTGCTGTGGCTGGTCCTGGCGCTGGCGATCGCCGCGGTGGCCGCACTGGCCGTTTACCGGCTGCGCGCCGCGGGCCAGGACCTGCACGCGCTGCTGGTGGTGGCCACCGCCGGCCTGCTCGCCTCACCGGTGTCCTGGTCGCACCACTGGGTGTGGATCGGCCCGGTGGTCGTGCTGCTGGCGGTCAAGATCGCCCAGACCGCGGCCGCCAGGGTCCGCCTGCTGGCCATCGGCCTGCCGCTGGCGCTGATCTTCGGCTTCGGACCGCACCAGTACCTGCCCAAGGGCGAGGACCAAGAGCTGAAGTGGACGCTCGGGCAGAACCTGCTCGGCAACAGCTATGTGCTGGTGGCGCTGGTGTTCATCGTGGTGAGCTGCGTGTACGCGCTGCGGCTGACCAGCCCCGCCGAACCCCCGCCGCTGCAGGCGGACCCGGCGCGGGCGGCCTAGCTCGCTGGCGGCGGAGGCGAGCCGGACCGGCCCGCCCCCGCCGCGTGCTCAGCGCAGCCCGTTGTCCAGCGCCGTGGTGAGGGCTCCGTTGCCGGTGTCCCCGGACATCTCCCACACCATCGCGCCCAGCAGGTTCTTGCTCTTCAGCCAGGCCGTCTTCTTGCCGATCGACCAGGCGTCGTCGAAGCTCCACCACTGGCCGTTGTTGCCGGTGTAGCCGTAGGTGGACACCGACTGCTCATCGTGGTGAATCGTCATGCCGGGCACGCTGGCGAGCAGGTTGCTGTAGCCCCTGGTGCCGGCCTCCTCGGCGAACTGGCCTGGCGCGGCCCCGTTCGCGGCCTGCCACTCGCCCTTCTTGCCGCCGTCGGTGACCTGCTGCCAGCCGCGGCCGTAGTAGGCGAAGCCGATGGTGAGCTTGCGGGGGTTCACCCCGGCCTTGAGGTAGTGGTTGACCGCGTTCTCCACGCTGAAGTGGACGTTGTACGGGTCCTCGGTGTCGGTGTACAGGTTGCCCTGGTGGCCGGTTCGTTTGGGCTCCCAGGAGTTGTCGCTGCCCGCGCCGTGGAAGTCGTAGCCCTGGACGTTGGCCATGTCGAGGTACTTGAAGACGTGGTCGGGTCCGGAGATCTCCCAGCCCGCGTCGACCTTGGCCGGGTCGGCGGGGGTGAAGGCGGTCAGCTGGTACTGCTTCTTGGTCTGCTGGCCCAGCGCGTCCAGCTGCCGCCGGAACTCCGCCACCAGCAGGGTGTTGTTGCGCTTGTCGTTGGGGCTGATGTGGTTGCCCGCGTGCCCTTCGGCGCCCGGCCACTCCCAGTCCAGGTCGATGCCGTCGAAGATGCCCGCGGCCGAGCCAGGGCCGCCCGCGCCGTTGTAGGTGGGCAGGTTGCCCTTGATGTAGATGTCGAGGCAGCTGCTGACGAACTTCTTGCGGGCCGCGTCGGTGGCGGCCACGTCGGAGAAGTACTTCGAGTAGGTCCAGCCGCCCAGTGAGATCAACACCTTCAGGTGCGGGTGCTTGGCCTTGAGCTTGCGGAGCTGGTTGTAGTTGCCGCGCAACGGTTCCCAGCCGGTGTCGGCCACCCCGTCCACCGACTGCCCGGCGGCGAACGGACGGCTGTAGTCGGCCTCGGCGTCGCCCGCCCCGTCGCCCTGGTTCGGGTCCTGCGGGTCGGCGCTGGTGCCCTTGGTGACGCCCTGCAGACAGGTCAGGTTGACCGGGTCGATGTTGGCGAAGGCGTAGTTGATGTGGGTCAGCTTGGCTGCGGCGCCGCTGGTGTCCAGGTTGCGCACGAAGAACTGGCGGCCATAGATGCCCCACTGCACGAAGTAGCCGACCCTGGCGTGTTTGCCGTTGCCGACCAGGTCGTCGGTGGTCACCGCGACCTCGTTGCTCAGCGCGGACTGGTTGTCGTAGTTGTCCCTTGCCCGCACGGTGAACCGGTAGGCGGTGCTCGGCGACAGACCGTCCACAGTGGACGCTGTGCCGGTCACGGTCGCGGTATATACACCATCGCGATATATGTCGTAGTTCGCGATACCCGAGTTGTCGGTGGAGGCGTTCCAGGCCAGCGCGACGCTGGTGGAGGTCTTGCCGGTGCTGCGAAGGTTGCCGGGCACGGTCGGCGGCTGGGTGTCGTCGCCGGGGTTGTTGGTGCGCACGGTGACCGCCGCGCTGGCCGGGGAGAGGTTGCCCCTGGTGTCGCGGGCCTTGACGGTGAAGGAGTAGTCGGTGTTCGGGGTCAGCCCGGTCACCGTGCCGGAGGTCCCGGTCACCGGCACCACGCCGGCGCCGCCGGTGATCTCGTAGCCCGCGACCGGGAAGTCACCGGCCACGGAGGCGGTCCAGGCCAGGGTGACGGTCTTGGTGGTCTTGCCGGTGCCGCGCAGGCCGGTCGGGGCCTCCGGGCCGCGGTCGGCCGCGCCGTCGCACTTGTTGCCGTTGATCCGGCAGTTCGCGGGCGCCCCGGTCCCGGTGAGCTGGAACGTCGGGCTGTACGGCTCGGTGGTCGCGCCCGGGTTGACCCTGGCGTTGTAGTGCTCGTGGTCGATGGTGACCCGGTTGCCGGACACCGTGGTCTTGCCGTACCAGGTGTTGCTCACCGTGGTGCCGGCCGGCAGGTCGAACTCGATCTTCCAGCCGGTGATCGCCGCGGCGGTGGGGTTGCTGATGACGTACTTGCCCTGCCGGTCCGCGCCGGAATAGGTCGCGGTGAGCCCGGCGGCGGCGCTGGCCGCGGGGGCGAGGGCGGTGAGTCCGAGCAGGGGAAGGAGCAACAGGGCCGTGCCGGCGGCGAGCGCCCGGCGGCTCCTGGCGAGGGCGGAGCTGATCCTGGACATGGTTCTCCCTCACAGGGATTCGCGCGCGCTCGGCGGAGCGCGCGGCGGAACTGAAGAACCAGCGGCGGATCGGAGTTCCCGACGTTGCACCGAAGTTAGGACGACCGGCCACGGACGTCAATGGGTCTAGACCATTCGGGTCCGGGCTCAGAAGCCGAACCGGCTACCCACCCGCACCGGGGCCACCGGCGCGCGCAGGTCCCCGGCCGACACCGTCCCGGACACCTCGCCCCCGGGGCTGAACACGCTGACGTGCAAGGAGATCCGCACCGTCACCTGGGCGCCCGGGGCGAGCGCTCCGCTGACCGAGCACACGGCCACCCGGCCCTGCTGCGCGCACCGGGTGCCGTCGCCGCCCCGCGCGATGACCCACTCGGGCAGGGACAACCGGACCCGCACCGGCTCGGAGGCGGCGGTGCCGAGGTTGCGCACGGTCAGCGAGTACCGCGCGGTGCCACCGGGATGCGTCCGGGTGGACTCGGCGCTGGCGACCAGCCGGGCCTGGGCCGGCGGCGGGGGAGTGGTGGTCGGTGGCGGGGTGGTGGTGGGCGGAGGCGTGATGGTGGTCGGGGGAGGCGTGGTGGTCGGGGGAGGCGCGGTGGGGGTTGCGGCGCTGGTCGGCGTCCGGGGTGGGAGCGGGGTGGTGGGTGAGGTGGTGGGAGTCGGCGTGGGTGGGGTGGTGGTTGACGGAGGAGTGGCCGGGGGTGGTGGGGTGGTGGGCTGGGTGGAGGGGGCCACGCTTGGTGGGGTGGGGAGGGACATCAGGGGGGTCTGGACCCGGGGCTGGGCGGCTTCGGAGGGTTGGGCGGCGAGCGCGATGCTCACCGCGCCCACTCCGGCCGCGACCGCGACCAGCGCCGACCAGGACTGGCCCAGTGGGCCGCCAGCCCCGCCCGCGCCTGCCCCACCGCCGGACCCGCCAGCCCCGCCCGCGCCGCCGCCGGAACCGCCGGCCCCGCTCGCGCCGCCGGCCCCGCCCGCGCCGCCAGCACCGCCGCCCGAACCGCCAGCGCCCCCGCCGCCCGCGATTCCGTTGCCGCCCGCGCTGCCCGCACTGCCCGCTCCGCCCGTGCCAGCCGCGCCGCCGCTCGCTCCGGCCGCGCCCGCGCCGGCCGCCCCGCCGAGCCCGCCGTCGCTCGCCGCGGCCGCCAGATATCCCGCCGCCCCGGCACCCAGCACCAACGGCCCAGCCGCCGCCCGCAGCGCGCCGTTGAGGTCCACCAGTTCCGCCGCCAGTGCCCGGCACTGCTCGCAGGTGTCCAGGTGCGTCTCCACCTGCGCCGCCTCGCGCTTGGACAACCGGCTCCTGGTCCAGGCGCCCAGTCGCTCGACCGTGGCGCGGCAGCGGCCGTTGTCCGTGTCCGCCAGGTGGACCTGCAGGTAGGCCTGGCGCAGGCCCTCGCGGGCGCGGTAGGCCAGTGCGGAGACGCCGTTGGGGTTGAGGCCGAGCAGGGGCGCGACCTCTGCGGGGTTGTGGCCCTCGATCTCGGTGTACCAGAGCACCGCTTGCCAGCGTTCCGGCAGCCGCTGGAAGGCCTTGGCGGCCAGTGAGCGCTCGATGTCCTCGAACACACTGGCCTGGGTCTCCACCTGGTCCGGGACCTCGCCCAGGTCGTCGCTGAGGGTGACCGGCTTGGCCCGCCGGTGCCGTTCGTAGGCGATGTTGCGCAGGGTGGTCAGCAGGTAGGACCGGAACGCCAGCTCCGGGCCCTTGCCTGCCCGCAGCGCGTCCAGGACCTTGGTGAACGCCTCGGCGACCAGGTCGTCCACCTCGCTGGCGGCGCTGGCCAGCTGGCGGGCGAAGGCGGTCGCGGAGCCGACGTGCCGCCGGTACAGCTCGCCGTAACCGTCGGTGACACCGGCCCTCACCATGGTGATCAGCTCAGCGTCGCTGGGCACCTCGGCTCCTGGGGGTGTCTCCGACATTGCTCGTCCTCCGAACGGGGGCAGGGTCCGCCTGAGTGGGTGACCCCGTTCCCCCGGGTTCATGACGCGAACCCGGGGGACTGCGAGCTAAGTCATGCCGGAGCGCGGGCTAGCCGGCGATCGTGGCGACCGCCTCCTGGACCGGGGTATCGCCCGCGGTGAGCTCCACGGTCAGACCGGCGGTGGCGGGGGTGTCCAGCAGGGCGAGCAGCACCGCGGCCACATCGGCCCTGCTGACCTGGGTGGGTTCGACCTTCGCCGCCAGGGTGACCAGGCCGGTCGGCTCCTCGTTGGTCAGGGTGACCGGGCGCAGGACGGTCCAGTCCAGGTCCCGGCCGCGCAGGTCTTCGTCCGCCTGGCCCTTGGCCCGCAGGTAGTCGGCGAAGCTGGCCGGGTAGTCGCCCTGCGGGTCGGTGTCCGCGCCGTAGGAGGAGATCATCAGGTACCGGCGCACCCCGGCCCGCTCGGCCGCCTCGGCCAGCAGGGCGGCCGCGCCGAGGTCCACGTTCTGCTTGCGGTCGCTGCCGTCGGCCGACTTCTTGCCGCCCGCGCCCGCGGCGAAGACCACCGCGTCCGCCCCGGCCAGGCAGGCCGCCACCTGCTCGACGGTGGCCGACTCCAGGTCCAGCTCCACCGGTTCGGCCCCGGCGGCGCGCAGGTCCGCGGCGTGCTCGGGGTTGCGGATGAGCCCGGCCACGCTGTCGCCCCTGGCGGCGAGCAGGGCTTCGAGCTTGAGGGCGATCTGGCCGTGGCCTCCGGCGATGACGACGCGCATGCGGCCAAGGCTAATCCGGCCCGCCCCGGTGCGCCGGACGCGACCGGGGCGGGAGCCGGGGGATCAGTTGCCGCTGAGCTTCTCCACCGCGGCCAGCAGCACGCAGGTCACCACGCCCTCCATGGCCAGCGCGACCTCGCGGATCTCCGGGAAGGTCGGCGCCAGCCGGATGTTGCGGTCGCGCGGGTCGTTGCCGCCGGGGAAGGTGGCGCCCGCCGGGGTCAGCACGATGCCGGCCTCCTTGGCCAGTTGCACCACGCGCTTGGCGGTGCCGTCGAGCACGTCCAGGCTGATGAAGTAGCCGCCCTTGGGCTTGCTCCAGGTCGCCACCCCGGTGCCGCCGAGGCGCTTCTCGAGCATGTGCAGCACCATGTCGAACTTCGGCGCGATCACCTCGCGCTGCTTGACCATGTGCGCCAGCAGGCCGTCGGTGTCCTTGAGGAAGGCCACGTGCCGCAGCTGGTTGACCTTGTCCGGGCCGATGGTGCCGAAGCTCTGGTTCTTGGTCAGCCAGGCCACGTTCTCCGGCGAGCCGCCGAAGAAGGCCACCCCCGCGCCGGCGAAGGTGATCTTCGAGGAGGAGGCGAAGATGAAGGGGCGGTTGGGGTTCCCGGCCTCGGTCGCCAGCTCCAGCACGTTGGCGATCTCGATGGACTCCTCGGTCAGGTGGTGCAGCGCGTAGGCGTTGTCCCAGAACAGCCGGAAGTCCTTGGCCGCGGCCGGCATCGAGGCCAGGCGGCGCACGGTGTCCTCGGCGTAGACCGCGCCGGTGGGGTTGGCGTACTTGGGCACGCACCAGATGCCCTTGATCGAGGCGTCCTGTGCGACCAGGGGCTCCACCACGTCCATGTCGGGGCCGTGCTCGGTCATCGGCACCGGCACCGCCTCGATGCCGAACTGCGCCAGCAGCGAGAAGTGCCGGTCGTAACCGGGCACCGGGCAGAGGAACTTGACCTGCTGACCCACCCACGGCTCACCGTCGACCGGGCCCTTGAGCAGTGAGAACACGATGGCCTCGTGCATCACCGCGAGGCTGGAGTTGCCCAGCGCCAGCAGCTGCGGCACCGGCACGCCCAGCGGACCGCTGAAGATCTCGCGCAGCTCCGGCAGACCCAGCAGACCACCGTAGTTGCGGGTGTCGGTGCCCCCGGCGGAGAAGATGTCCTTGCCCGGCAAGGTGAGCAGCTCGTTGGCCAGGTCGAGCTGCTCGGCGGCGGGCTTGCCCCTGGTGAGGTCCAGCTTCAGGTTCTGCGCCTTCAGCTCCTCGTAGGCCTTGCGCAGATCGGCCAGGGGGGCGGGCAGCTCGCCGGCGTCCAGCTTGGTCAGTTCCATGCCCCGCATTTTCCGCGCTCAGCGCAGCTCGGTGCCCACCGGGGTCTCCGCGCGGAAGAGGTCCAGCACCGGGGAGTGCCGGTCGACCTCCTGGCGCAGCAGCTCGTAGCGCTCCCTGGCCTCCGGCCCGTCCAGCCGGACCCGCACCGTGATGCCGGTGAACCCGGGCCTGGTGTGCTCGGTGAGCCCGAAGAACCCGCGCCGGTCCAGCTCCCCGGTGACCTCCACCGACACCGAGCTGAGCCGGATACCCAGTCGCGCGGCCCAGAACTGGTAGGTGAGGACCTGGCAGGAGCCCAGCGAGGCCAGCGCGTACTCCACCGGGTTCGGCCCGGCGTCCGCGCCGCCGCGGGCCACGCACTCGTCCGCGGTCTGCTCGTGGCCGCGGATGCGCACCCGCACCCTGGTGTCCGTCCCGGCGACCACCGCGCAGTGCGCGTCGAAGACCGCCCCGGCGTGGTACGGATCCTCGGCGACCGCGCTGCGCGTGGCCTCGAAAACATCGGTCAACGACATGGCGGCACTCCCGGGGGAATTGAGCGAATACCGAATCGTGCTGACCGCGACGACGCCCGGTCAAGGTGCGGCAAGGCGCGGCGGCCCGCGAGAAGGTCAGGCAGCGGGAGAGCGGCGACAGGCCATGGCCGTCACACGTCGCAGGTCGACGTGGATACGGGACACCAGGAGGGTCACGGTGCCGAGGCTAGCAGCGCCCCGGGGTGACCGGCGGAAAGCGCCCACCATGTGAGAGGAATTCCCCCACCCGGTCGAAAAACATTCTCCGGGCTATTTCGGGTGCCCGCGAATCGCTTTTCTCATTCGTCAGCGGGCGGCCGGGTGTCTTTGCGGATCGGGTGCCCTTCCGGCACCTCCACCAGCACGATCCGCACCCCGTCCGGATCGCTGATCCACATCTCGTGCAGGCCCCACGGCTCGCACTTCGGCTCGCGGGTGATCTCCACCCCGCGCCCGGCCAGCTCCCGGTGCGTGGCCGCGAGGTCGCGCACCTGCAACCACAGCGCGAAGCCACCGCCGCCGCCCTCACCGCCGTGCCCGGAGACCTCCAGGTAGCCCTGGCCGAGGAAGAACACCGTGCCGCCGGGGAACTCCCGCGCGATCGCCAGCCCGAGGGTGTCCCGGTAGAACTCGGTGCTGCGCCGAGGATCCCTCGGTCGCAGGATGACGCGGCTGTTGATCGGGTGCACGCCGGACCTCCCTCAGCCCTTGATCCCCGCGCTGGTGATTCCCCGCACCACCTGCCGCTGAAACACCAGGAAGAACAGCAGCAGCGGCAGCCCGCCGAGCAGGCTGGAGGCCATCACCTGGGCGTAACGCAGACCGTAGCTGCTCTGCACCGAGGCCAGGCCGACCGGGATGGTCATCATCTCCGGGTCGGTGGCCACGATGAACGGCCACAGGAAGTTGTTCCAGGTGGTGACGAAGGTGAAGATGGCGACGGCGGCCAGCGCCGGACGGGCCAGCGGCAGCATGATGCTCCAGTAGATCCGCCACCGGCTCGCGCCATCCACCAGCGCCGCCTCCTCGACTTCCCTCGGCACGCCGTCGAAGAACTTCTTCAGCACGAACACCATGGCGGGCAACACGATCTGCGGCAGCACCAGGCCCCAGTAGGTGTCCACCAGGCCGAGCCCCACCAGCTGGCTGAACAGCGGCACGATCAGCACCTGCGGCGGCACCACGATCCCGGCCAGCACCACCCACAGCAGCACCCGGCGGCCGCGGAACTCGGTGCGCGCGAAGCCGTAGGCGGCCATGCTGGCCAGCAGCACGGTCAGCAGGGTCACCAGCACGCCGACCACCAGGCTGTTGGCGAACCAGCCGAGCAGCCCGGTCTCGGTCAGCACCCGGCCGAAAGCTTCCAGTGTCGGGCGTTCCGGCAGCCAGCTAACCGGGATCTTGGTGGTGTCGGCCTCCGGTCGCAGCGCGGTGGACAGCGCCCAGCCCAAGGGCAGCAACCACATCAGCGCCAGCATCAGCGCCACCGAGAACCGGGCGGTGCGCGCGGCCGGGCGCTCCCGGTCGAAGGCGCTCACGTGATCCGCTCCTGCCTGGCCCGCAGGATCCGGAACTGCACCACGGCCAGCAGCAGGATCAGCGCGAAGAACAGGTAGGAGATCGCCGCGGCGTAACCCACCCGGAAGTTGGTGAACCCGCTCTCGTAGATGTACTGCACGATGCTGCGCACCTCGGGGTTGGTGCCGCCGGTGAGCAGGTAGACCTGGTCGAAGACCTTGAGCGAGGCCAGGATCTGCAACACCAGCACCAGCACGTGCGTGCGGCGCAACAGTGGCAGCGTGATCGAGCGCAGCCGCGCCCAGCCGCCCGCCCCGTCCAGCGCGGCCGCCTCGTGCAGCTCGCGCGGGACCTCCTGCAGCCCGGCGAGGTAGAGCAGGTAGTTGAAGCCTGCCGTCCACCAGACCGTGGTGACCACAATGGACACCATCAGCACGCCGTTGTCGCTGAGCCAGCCCACCTCGCCAAGGCCCAGCCACACCAGGGTGTCGTTGATCAGGCCGAAACCCGGTTGGTAGAGCCAGGTCCAGATCAGCACCACCACCGAGACCGGCAGCACGTACGGGGCGAAGAAGGCCAGCCGGAACAGCCAGGCGGCGGGCAGTTTGCGGTGCGTCAGCAGGGCGAGGCCGAGGCCGATGGCCACCAGCGGCGGGGTGCTGAGCAGGGTGAAGACCAGCGTGTTCCACAGCGACCGCCACACCGCCGGATCGCCGAACAGCTCGGTGTAGTTGCCGAAGCCGACCCAGGCGTCCGAGCCCGCGCCGGTGATGCTCTGGTTGGTGAAGCTCATCTTCAGCCCGAGCAGCAGCGGCAGCACCAGGAACGCCAGGTACAGCAGCAGGAACGGGGCCACGAACCAGAAACCGGACCACTGACGGCCGCGCACGGCAGATCGACTCCGGCTCCCGGCGGCTCCCGGCCGGCGCCCGCTCACAGTTGCGGCCTCGGTGTGGCCAGCAGCGTGCGCATGGCCGAGCTGAACTCCCCGAGCGCCGCCTCCGGGCTCAGCCCGCCCGCGCACATCTGGCTGAACACCGCGCCCGCCTGGTTCTGCAGGTCCGAGGCGGCCCCGCCGAACCAGCACGGCGGGTCCAACTCCAGGTCGGCCGCGGCCGAGGCGTACCGGGCCGCCGGGCCCAGCTCGGCGTAGGCCGTGCTCTCGGCCACCGGGCGGTAGGCGGGGATGTGGCCGCCCTTGGCCCAGGTCAGGCTGTGCTGGAGCAGGAAGCGGGCGAAGTCCAGGGCGACCCTGGTGCGGGCCGGGTCGCGGTCGTCGCGGTGCGGCAGCACCAGCGCGTGCG
The DNA here is from genome assembly GCF_023897065.1 of Crossiella sp. SN42. Lineage (GTDB taxonomy): Bacteria > Actinomycetota > Actinomycetes > Mycobacteriales > Pseudonocardiaceae > Crossiella. Next base: position 129,017 of record NZ_JAMHIV010000026.1, on the reverse strand, counting down.
AGTCGCCGTGCACTCCGGCCGTGTCATATATCGCCGGGAAGGGTATGACGTCGAACGGAGTGTCCTGTTCGACGAAGGTGGGCAGCTCCCACTCCCCGTTCCAGAAGAACCCGGCCTGGCCGCTGCCGAACATGGCCACCGCGGCGTTGTTGTTCACATCGCCGCGGGCCACCCCGGACTCCACGGTCAGCGTGCGCAGGAACCGCAGCGCGCGCAGCGCCTTGGCCTCATCCAGCACCAGCCTGGTCGCCGACGGGTCGAACAGCTCGCCGCCCTGCTGGCGGTACAGCGTCCAGAACAGCCGCCACGGGTTGATGTCCGCGGACACCGCCAGCACCAGTCCCTGCTGCGCCCCGGCCCGCTTCGCCGCGCGGAAGGCGTCCAAAACCTGTGTCTCGCCGCGCATCGGCTTGAGCCGCCCGTCCGGGCCGAGCAGGCCGGCCCGGCCGCAGATCTCGGTGTTGTAGAACAGCACCAGCGGGTGGGTGTCCAGCGGCAGCGCGTAGACGCGGCCCTGGTGCTGGGCGCGGGCCCACGCCGTGGCCGGGAAGTCCGCGGCGGTGAGCCCGAACTCGGCCAGCAGGTCAGGGTCGAACGGGTCCAGCAGTCCGGCCGGGGCGTACCCGGCCAGCCGGGACAGGTGCAGCACCGCCACATCGGGCGCGCGGCCGCCCGCGGCGGCCATGGCCAGCTTGGTGTAGTACGGGGTGCCCCAGGCCAGCGTGGTGGCCTGCACCGGCGTGCCCGGCCGGGCCTGGCGGTACGCCTCGACCAGCTCCACCATCCGGGCGCCGTCACCGCCGTTGAACAGGTTCCAGAACTTCAGCGGCGCCCCGGCTCCTGGCGGGGGCGGACCGCATGCGCCCGCGCCGGCGGTCCCCAGCCCCAGCGCGAGCGCAGCGGTCCCCTGGAGGAACCGCCGTCGGTCGAGAAACCCGTCCGCCCTGCTGCCCGGCGGGCCGGCCCCCCGACTGCGTCTCCACACGGTGCCTCCAGAACCCCCAGCACGACCAATCCCCCTCGGCCGCGACCTGGTTTCTACAGCGTTGTAAACAACGATGTAAAGATGCTTCCGGGGGACGTGACCCGAACAGGCGTGAAATTGTGACGATCCCGCGTCCCGACCGTTTTACAACGATGTAAAGTACTCCGCCATGGGCGTGAGCCTCAAAGACGTCGCCGCGCTCGCTGGCGTGTCGGTGAAGACGGTGTCCAACGTCGTCAACGACTACGCCCACGTCAGCGAGCAGACCAGGGCCAAGGTGCGGCAGGCCATCACCGAGCTGGGCTACCAGCCGAACCTGACCGCACGGCACCTGCGCTACGGCCGCTCCGGCATCATCGCACTCGCCCTGCCCGAACTGGACATACCCTACTTCAGCGAGCTGGCCAGATCGGTCATCAGCAGCGCGGAGGCCCAGTCCTGGGCGGTGTTGATCGAGCAGACCGAGGGTCGGCGGGAGCGGGAGCTGCTGATCGCCTCCGGCCTGCGCTCGCGCACCGTGGACGGCCTGATCCTGAGCCCGCTCGCCCTCGACGGCGAGGACCTGGCCCGGCTGGGCGCGGAGCTGCCGGTGGTGCTGCTGGGCGAGCGGATCGGGCCGGGCGCCGCCGACCACGTGGTGATCGACAACGTGGCCGCCGCGCGCGCCGCCACCGAACACCTGATCGGCCTGGGCCGCCGCCGGATCGGCGCCATCGGGGCCAGGGCGGTGATCGGCCAGGACACCTCCAACCTGCGCCTGGCCGGCTACGCCCAGGCGCTGGGCACGGCGGGACTGCCCCTGGAGCCGGACCTGGTCATGCCGGTGCCGCGCTACCACCGCCCCGATGGCGCGCAGGCGATGGCCGCGCTGCTGGACCGCGCCGAACCGCCGGACGCGGTGTTCTGCTTCAACGACCTGCTCGCCCTCGGCGCGCTGCGCACCCTGCTGGCCAGGGGACTGCGGGTGCCGGAGGACGTGGCGCTGGTCGGCGTGGACGACATCGAGGACGGCCGGTTCAGCACGCCGACGTTGACCACCATCCGACCGGACAAGGCGCAGATCGCCACGGTCGCGGTGCGCATGCTGCTGGAGCGGATCAACGGCGCGGACATGCCGCCGCGGGAGTTCCAGGCCGGGTTCACCCTGGAGGTCAGGGAAAGCACGGTGGGCCGGGCCGCCGGATGAGCGTGCGGCTGCCGGTGCGCAACCACGGCACGGACCGGCTGGCCGTCTACATCGAGCCGTACCCCGGCCAGTTCTGGCTGGAACCCGGCGACGAGCTCACCATCGTCGCCGGGGATGGCGTCCAGTTCTCGCTCTCCGCCGGACCTGAGCTGACGATCTGGCTGTTCCAGGACGGCGACGGGCACCAGGTTGTGCTGGAGTACCGGGTCTTCGGCAAGGACGGTGTCGAGCTACCGCCTTGGCAGGACTGAGGCTCAGGCCAGGTGCGCCGGGAAACCGCCGGTGGCCACCGGGCCCCAGCGCTCCGGCGTGAGCCGCAGCAGCGACTTGCCCTGCTCGCGCATGGCCTGGCGGTACTCGTTCCAGTCCGGGTGCTCGCCGGAGATGCAGCGGAAGTACTCGACCAGGGGCTCCACCGAGTCCGGCGGGTCGATGACCTCCAGGGTGCCGTCGACCTGCACCCACGGGCCGTTCCAGTCATCGGAGAGCACCACGATGCTGCCGCGCGGGTCCCGGCGGGCGTTGCGGGCCTTGGCCCGGTCCGGATAGGTCGAGACCACGATCCGGCCCTCGGTGTCCACCCCGCAGGAGACCGGGCTGGCCTGCGGGCCGCCGCCGGCCCTGGTGGTGATCAGCAGGCCGTGGTGGCGGGGGCGGAGGAACTCCAGCAGGGCGTCGCGGTCCACCTGGGTGTTGGTGGCGATGGGTCGGGGCACGGGTTCGAGCATAGGCTCTGAGCCGGTCCAGACCTCGGAGGTGTTGATGACGGTGAGCGTGCGCGCCGCGGCCGCGTTCGAGGGGCGGTCCATCGACCCGGTGCCCGAGGCGGAGCGGCACGGCAGGCCGCGCAGCCTGTTCACGCTGTGGTTCGCGGCCAACATGCAGGTCACCGCCGCCGTCACCGGCGCGCTCACCCTGCTCAGCGGACTGCCGATCGACGTCAGCATCGCGCTCTACGCCGCGCTGTCCGGGATGTTCGCGGTGATCGGCTACTGGCTGATCCACCGGTTCGGCTGGCTGGCCTCCGCGCTGTCGGTGGTGGTGTTCGTGTACCTGTCCATCCGGCTGGTAGGCACCCAGGACCTCGGCGCGGTGCTGGCCGCGCCCCGGCTGGAGTTCGGCAAGTTCCTGCTGGCGCTCTCGCTCACCGCCTCCTGGCAGCTGACCTTCAGGCCCTACGTGGCCGTATAACGGTCGGTCCTGGCAAGCAGACCTCCGACACCTCCCGCTACCTGCCCTCGGCGACCTCGGTGCGGGCCACGTTCTGGTGGACCTACGGCGGCACCGTGCTCGGCGCGGTGCTGGCCATCCTCGGCCGCGGCGAGTTCCTGAAGAACTTCGTGCTGTTCCTGGAGTTCCTGCTCTACTTCCTCACCCCGTGGAGCGCGATCAACCTGATCGACTTCTACGCGGTGCGCCGGGAGCGCTACGACTTGGCCGCGATCTACGACGCCGACGGTATATACGGCCGGTGGGGTATACCGGCGCTGATGGCCTACGCGGCCGGGGTGCTGGTGCAGATCCCGTTCGCCAACGTGCCGGGCGTGTTCACCGGTTTCCTGGCCCCGCTGCTGGGTGGCGCGGACATCGCCTGGCTGCTCGGGCTGGCCGTGCCTGCCGGGTTGTACCTGGTTTTCTCGCGCCGCCAGGCAACGCGAACCGGGGTGTCCTCCGTCCAGAGGACATGAGACAGCTGGGCGGAGCGAGAACGGGTTGGGTGCGCGCCGGCGTGACGACGGTGGTGGCCGGGGTGCTGGCCGGTGGTGCGGTCTCCGCGTCCGGCCCACTGGCCCAGACCTCGCCGCCCGCGATGTCCGACGCGGCGGTCCGGCTGGTCGCCTACGACTCCTGCCCGGCCGCGCTGACCGGGTTCCGGGACGCGGCCTCCGCGGTGGTCAGCGCCTACGGCTTGGCCCAGCAGGGCCGACCGGGCATTGACGCGCGCACCGGGGCGGAGCTGAACACCCCCGGCGCGGTCGAGGACCGGAGCTCGGGTCAGAAGTCCGCCGACCAGGGCTTCTCCACCACCAACCGGCACGAGGCAGGCGCCGATGAGCCGGACCTGGTGAAGAACGACGGGAAACGCCTGGTCTCCATCGTCGGCGGCAAGCTGCGGGTGATCGATGTGGCCAGTGCCAAGGTCACCGGCACGCTGGAACTGCCGGACGGGCCCGCCACCCAACTGCTCACCCACGGCGACCGCGCGCTGGTGATGACCTCCGGGGTGAGCCTGGCCCAGCCCAGGGTGGCGCCCAGGGAGGACTGGCCGACCGGGTCGGCCAAGCTGGTGCTGGTGGACCTCTCCGGCGCGCCGAAGATCCTGGGCAGCCTGGATGTGGACGGGTCCTATGTGGACGCCCGGCAGGTCGGCGGGGTGGCCAGGGTGGTGGTGCGCTCGATGCCGCGGCTGCCCTTCGCCTACCCGGACGGCACGCTCTCCGCCGAACAGGCGCTGCGGCGCAACCAGGACATCGTGCGGGACTCCGCGATCGGCGACTGGCTGCCGCGCTATCGACTGTCCACTTCGGACGGTGAGAGTTCGGGGCAGCTGGTGGACTGCGCGAAGGTGAGCCACCCTGGCAAGTTCAGCGGCGGGTCCATGCTCACCGTGCTGACCCTGCCGCTGGACAAGCCGCTGGGCAAGGGCGATCCGGTGACCGTGGCCGCGGACGGGAACACCGTGTACGGCAACGAGAAGAGCCTCTACGTCGCCGACGACCAGTGGCCGCGCGCGGTGCCGTTGCGCGGGGGCGCGGAGGTCGCGCCGCAGCCGGAGCCGCGCACCCAGGTGCACCAGTTCAGCGTGGACGGCTCCGCGCCGCCGAAGTACCTGGCCTCCGGGCAGGTGCCGGGCGCGCTGCTCAACCAGTACTCGCTCTCGGAGCACAACGGGAACCTGCGGATCGCCACCACGCTGACCCGGGGCACCGCGCAGCCGCGCCAGGTGCCCGACTCGCAGAGCGCGGTCACCGTGCTGGCCAGGCAGGGCGACAAGCTCGCCGAGATCGGCAAGGTGGACGGGCTGGGCAAGGGGGAGCGGATCTACGCGGTGCGCTTCTTCGGCGACACCGGCTACGTGGTCACCTTCCGGCAGACCGACCCGCTGTACACCCTGGACCTCAGCGATCCGCGCCGACCACGCGCGGTCGGCGAGCTCAAGATCACCGGCTACTCGGCCTACCTGCACCGCGCGGGCGACGGCAGGCTGATCGGGGTCGGCCAGGAGGCCAGCGACCAGGGCCGGACGCTGGGCACCCAGGTGTCGCTGTTCGACGTGGCCGACCGGGCCAACCCGCGCCGGATCGCCCAGCACCACCTGCCGGGCGCGTTCTCCGAGGCCGAGTTCGACCCGCACGCCTTCCTGTACTGGGAGCAGAGCGGCCTGCTGGTGCTGCCGGTGAGCCGGGGCTGGGCGGCCCCGCGCGGCGACCGCGCGCTGCCCCCGGCCGGTGGCGCACTGGTGCTGCGGCTCAGTGGCGGGACCGTGGCTGAGGTGGGTCAGGTGGCGCACCCGCAGGACCGCTCAGCTGGCTCGGACGCCTCGGTCCGCCGCTCCCTGGTCGCCGCGGGCTCGCTGTGGACCCTGTCCGCCTCCGGGGTGAAACGCCAGGACCTCAACTCCCTGGCCGACCAGTCCTGGATCCCCTTCACCTGATCGCACCACCGGGTATCAGCTGGTTGCGTATATATCGGCGCGCTGTATATTCAGGGACATGGAGAGTCTCTCTGAGCAGGCGTTTCTGGTGTTGACCGCGCTGGCGGACGAGCCCCGGCACGGGTACGGGCTGATCCAGGAGGTCAAGGCGCTCTCCGACGACCGGGTCCAGCTGGCGGCGGGGACGCTGTACGGGCTGCTGGACCGGCTGGCGCGGCAGGGGCTGGTCGCGCTGGACCGGGAAGAGGTGGAGAACTCCCGGCTGCGGCGCTACTACCGGCTCACCGACGAGGGGGCCGAGGCGGTGCGCACCGCGGCGGAGCGGATGGCCGAGGGGGCGAAGCTGGCCAAGCAGCGGCTGGTGCGGCGGCGGTTGTTCCGGGCCACCGGGAGGCTGGCGTGAACATCGGGGAGCCGGCCGAGGAGAGCTGCCGCAGGCTGGTGCGGGTGCTGCCCGCGGACTACCGGGCCGCGCACGGCGAGGACCTGGTGGTGACGCTGCTGGACACGGTGGACGAGCGCGGGGTGCTGCCGTTGCGGGAGCGGCTCTCGGTGCTCGCGCTGGCGGTGCGGCTGCGGGTGGTGACGCCGGTGACCGGTCCGGCCGCGGCGGCGCTGGTGGGCATGCTGGTGCTCGTCCAGGCCGGGATGGCGCTGGTGGCGCTGCTGCTGGGGTCGGTGGGCGCGGCGCTGTTCCTGGGTCAGTTGTGGACGCCGCCAGTGCTCGAGGGCCTGCCGCTGTCGTTCAGCCTGGGTGAGGAGATCGCGGGCCGGATCGCGAGCGACCTGGTGTTCGCGGCCGGGTGGCTGGCGGTGCTGCACGGGCTGCTGCGGAGCCGCCGGTACGCCGCGCCGCTGGCGGTGGCGCTGGCCGGGGTGCCGCTGGTGCTCCAGGTGGTCAACAACCCGCTCGGGCTGGCCTGGGCCGGCCGGGTGCTCTTGGTCTGCACGCTGCTCGCGGCGGTGCTCGCCTGGCGGCGGGCGCCGCTGACGGTGCCGGGGCGGCCGCGGCGCTGGGGGTTCGCGGTGCTGGTGGCCACGGTGGCCTCGGTGGCGCAGACGCAGTTCCTGGTGATGCTGCCCCGCGAGCTCTGGGCCCCGGTCATCTGGACGGTGGCCGCCGCGGTGGTGCTGGCCGCGCTGGTGGTGGCCAGGGATCGGCCGTGGCTGCTGCTGGCCGGCAGTTGGCTGGCCGCGATCCTGGCGCTGGCGCACGCGGTCACCGACCTGGTGTACACCTCGGCCCTGATGCCGCACGTGCCCGCGACGGTGGCGGTGGCGATCGTGTTGGCGGGCTTGGCTTTGCTCAGCCCAGGCGGGGCAGCTCGCCGCGTGGCCCGGAGTTGAGCGAGCGGTCCGGCCGGCCTTCGGCCCGGTGCCCGACCAGGCGGCCGGGTCCGTAGCTCAGCTCGCCGGTGGGTCCGGCGGAGAGCTGGTTCATGCTGGCCGCCAGGTCCGCCTCCACCCCGCCGGGCAGTTTGAGCTTCACCAGCAGTGGCAGCAGGAAGCCGAGTGCGACCAGGCCGATGAGCACCGGGGTGAGGGTGGCCAGCACGACCGTGTTCACCTTGGCGGTGAAGAAGAACCCGGCCCACAGCGCGACCAGCAGGCTGGTCGCCACCAGCACCAGCGCGGCGCTGCCGAGCAGGCTGCGCCGGGCCACCACGAGGCTGTGCGTGGCCAGCTCCACCAGCCGCCGCGCCTCCACGTGGCCGGGGTCGCGTTCCAGGCAGCGGCGCAGGAACCGGACCGCACGACGGCGCTGCGCCGGGCGGGCCTGCACCTCGGGGCTGCCCTCGCCGATCTTGAACGCGGCCACCCCGGCCACGAAGTACGGTTCGGCCTCCGCACTGGCCGCGCTGATCGCCTGCTGTGCCAGGGCGAGTGCCTCCAGGTGGAACTCGCGGCGCTGGGTGGCGTCGCCGCGTTCGATGAGCAGCCGGGCCAGGGTCAGGTGCAGCCGCCAGGCCGGGTGGTCGCAGTCGGTGCGGTCCAGCGCCTCGCGCAGCACGCGTTCGGCGGCGACCAGGTCGCCGGGGGAGCGGGCCAGCGCGAGGGCGAGGCCGATGGCGGCGGAGCCGCTGCGTGGTTCGCACAGCAGCGCCTGCCGGAAGTGCTGGGCGGCGGTGCGGGCGTCCGCGCCGGGCTCCGTGCCGTCCTGGTCGCGTTGCAGCAGCAGGCTGCCCAGCTCGATGTGCGCCTGCGCGTCGTAGAAGTTGCGCGCCAGGGCTTTCTCGAAGAGCTCTTCGGCCTCGTCGAAGCGTTCCAGCTGGGCCAGCAGCGCGCCGAGGTCGACGTAGCTGCCGTTGAACGGGTCCAGCTCCACCGTGCGCCGCAGGTGGTGCTCAGCGAGGGGATAGTCGCGCTGGCGGGCGTAGAGCACGCCGGCGCAGGTGTGCGCGAGCAGGTTGGCCGGGTCGCGGGCCAGGATGTCCAGGCAGAGCCGTTCGGCTTCCTCCTCGTCTTCCAGCTCGCCGCCGCGCACCAGGGTCCAGGCCAGGCCGCCCTTGACCGCGGCGTCCTCGTGTTCCAGCGCGGCGGCGGCGCGGAAGTGGGTCTCGGCGGCAGGGAAGTCGCCGTCGGCGAAGGCCACCCAGCCGAGCCCGCGCAGCGCCTCGGCCCGGTCCTCCGGGTCCTCGGCCAGCTCCAGCAGCAGGCTGAAGTCCTTGCGCGCCAGGCTGGTGCGGCCCTGGTCGCGGTGCACCCAGCCGCGTTCGGCAAGCAGCTCGGGCTGCTTGGGCCGGGCCGCGAGCGCGGTCTCCACCAGTTCCCTGGCCTCGCGGAACCGGCCGAGGGAGCGCAGGGTGGCGGACTTGGCGGTGATCGCGCCTGCGGCCAGCGGGTCCAGCGTGAGCAGCCGGTCGAAGCAGGCCAGCGCCTCGGGGTAGCGGGTCTGGCCGTCCAGGATGCTGCCCTGCAACAGCATCAGGTCGTGGTCCTGGGGAAAGCGCCGGAGCCCTTCCTCGACCACCTCGGTGGCCTCGGTGAACCGCTTGCGGTCGAACAGCAACCGGGCGCGGGCCTGCGTGATCTCGCTGCTGGGCGGCAGCTGCGCGGTGATGAGGTCCAGCTCGGCGAAGGCTTCCTCGATCCGGCCGAGGCGCTGTGCCAGCCGCACCACGTCCAGCCGCAGCGTCTCCCAGTCCGGGTGCGCCCGCGCGCCCGCGCGCAGCACCCGGGTGACCTCCTCGGTGCGGCCCAGCCAGTCCAGGCAGTTCAGCCGCCCGAACAGCGCCTGTTCGTTGGCCGGGTCGATCCGGTTGATCTCGGTGTACTCGGCCAGCGCCGCCTCGATCCGGCCTTCCCGCACCAGCAGCCTGGCGTGCTGCGCCCGCAGCTCGGTGGACCACGGGAACCGCTCCAGCGCGGTGTCCGCCGCGGCGCGGGCCTCGGTGAACCGGCGGGCCTCGCGCAGCGTCCAGATCCGCAGCCAGTGCAGCCAGTGGTGGCCGGGATCCTTGGCGGACAAGACATCCAGCAGAGCCAGTGCCTCGTCGTGCCGGTGCTGCCTGCGCAGGTGGCTGACCAGGTCGACGCCGACCGAGGTCACCTCCGGCAGTTCGGCGAAGGCGGTGCGCAGCAGGGTTTCCGCCTCGGCCTCCCGGCCCTGCGCGCGCACCGCGCCGGCCTGCCGGTTGCGCAGCCGGGGGTTGCGCGGGTGCAGCCGGATGCCGTCGGCGGCGGCCTGGGCGGCCTCGGCCGGGCGGCCGGCCTCGGTCAGCGTCCGCACCAGCAGCAGCCACAGCGTGGCGTCGCCCGGTGTCCGCTCCACGGCGTTCCTGGCCGCTTCGACCGCCTCGCCGAGCTTGCGCGCGGCCAGGCGGGCGGTGGCGATCTCCTGCCACAGCCCGGCATCCCACGGCCTGCGGCTGACCGCGTCGGCGACCATCCGGTCCGCCTCGGCGGCCCGGCCTGCCTGGTAGCGCAACCGGATCGCGCCGCCGAAGGCCTCGTTGTGCTCGGGATCCAGGGTCAGGGCCTGGTCGCAGGCCAGGATCGCGTCGTCGAAGCGGAACAGCTGCTCCAGCGTCCAGGCGAGCTCGAGGTGCAGGTCGATCTCGGCGGGCGCGGTGGCCAGCGCGGTGCGCAGCAGGGGTTCGGTCTCCGCGCAGCGGCCCAGCCTGCGCAGGCAGCGGACCAGGCCGCACAGGATCACCTGGTCGTCGGGGTGCGCGGCGTGCGCGGCGGCCAGCGCGGGTTCGGCCTCGGCCTCCTGGTCGATCTCGATCAGGCTCCAGGCGTGCAGGAAGCTCAGCCGCGCGGACTCCGGCAGGGCCTGGTGCGCGGCCACCGCGGCCGCCCTGCCCTCACCGCGCCGGTACAGCTGGAACAGCAGCTGGATCCGCCAGTACAGCAGGTCCTCGTGCCGCGGGTCCCCGGCCAGCAGACTGTCCACTTCGGACAGTGCTTCCTGCTGGCGGCCGGCCCAGCTGAGGTGCCGCACCAGGTCCAGCGGGAACTCCGGCGAGTCGGGGAAGCGTTCGATGGCCGCGCGCAGGGCCGCCTCGGTGACCTCGTCGGCGGCGGTGTCCTGTAGCAGGGCGATGCGTTTGCGGTGCAGCTGCGGGGCGTCCGGGCAGTGCGTGAGCGCGGTGGTCAGCAGCGGCACCGCTTCGGCGTGACGGCCGCGGGTGAGCAGATGGCCGATCCGGGCGTGCCAGGCGTCGGCCTCCCACGGCGCGAGCTCGGTGGCGGTGCGGTGAGCCTGCGCCGCGGCCTCGTGGTCGCCGTGTAGTTCCAGTGCGCTGCCCAGCTCCTGCCACAGCTCGGCGTGCTGGGGCCGGTGGGTCAGGCAGGCACGCAGCACCGCGACCGCCTCGCTGGCCCGGTTCCGTGCCCGCAGCGCCAGCGCGAGCGCGATGCTGATGTCCACATTGGACGGTGTGCGGTCCAGGGTGGCGCGGTAGAGCGCCACCGCTTCCTCGGTGCGGCCGGTGGACTGCAGGTGCCAGCCCAGCGCGCGCACGCAGTCGGGATCCTCGGGCCGGGCCGCGAGCAGCTCGCGCAGCAGCGCCTCGGCCTCCTCCCGCTGCCCGCACCGCTTGCGCAGCCTGGCCACCAGCCGCGGCGCCCAGTCGTCGGCCGGGTCCAGGCCGAGGGTCGCTTCGGCGATCGGCAGCGCGGCCGCCGCGTCCTGTTCGGCCTCCACCAGCTCGACGTACTCGGTGCGGATGTCGACCTCGGCCGGGTGCAGGCGCAGCGCGCGCTCCAGCACCTCGCGGGCCTCGGGCAACCGGTCGGCCTGGCGCAGCGAGCTGGCCCACAGCCACCAGGCGGAGGTCTGCCCAGGGTGCAGCCGGACCGAGACGGCGTACTGCTCGGCGGCGAGGTCGGGCCGGCCCAGGCGGGCCAGGGCCGTGCCGAGACCTTTGCGCAGCGCGGGCTGACCGGGCCGCTCGCGCACCCGCTCGGCGAGCAGGTCGGCCGCGGCCTGGCGCTGACCGGCCAGGTTGAGGGTGTCGGCGTGGTTGAGCAGCACGGTGATCCAGCGCGGGTACCGCGCCAGCAGCGCGCTGGAGCAGGTGACCGCCTCGGTGTGCCTGCCCTGCCCGCGCAGGCTGGTCACCAGCTCCTCGTGGATGCCGAGCGCCTCGGGCCGCTCGGCGAGGTAGTCCCTGGCCAGCGCTTCGGCCTCCGGGTGCCGGTGCAGGGCGCGCAGCGCGGCCAGCCGCCATTCCAGGCAGCTCTCGCCGCCGGGCGCGGCGGGGTCGACCGGTTCGGTCAGCGCCAGCGCGGCCCGGTAGTCGGCGAGCCCGTAGAGCAGCCGGGCCTGGGCGGTGCGCAGCTCGGCGTCCTCCGGCCAGCGGGCGCGGGCGGTGGCCAGCCCGGCCAGCGCCTCGTCGTAGCGGGCGCGCCAGTGCAGCACCGCGGCCAGCCAGCCGTGCGGGCGCGGGGAGTCCGGGGCCAGCTCGGCGGCCCGCCGGAAGTGCCCTTCGGCTTCCTCCAGCCTGCCGAGGTACAGGGCGGCCCGGCCGAGCTGGACGTGCAGCTCGGGGTCCTCGGGGTGTCGCCGCAGCTCCTGGCGGAGCAGTCTGCGCAGCCGGGCGTGCCTGCCCTCGCCGCGCAGCACCCGAGCCTCGTCCTTGATCCGCTGCCAGCCCGCTGTCACCGCCTGATCATCGCTGCTGCGCCGCGAGCACGGGCCGGAATGGCGGAAAGAAACCTGTTTGGCGGTACCGGCACCATGGAGGCATGAGCCAGCCAGCCCCCGCCGCCACCGGTCGCCGCCGAGCCTGGTCCGAGGTGGCCGCCCCGCTGCGGGCCGCGGTCGAGCAGTTCCTCGGCGCGCCGGTGGCCGAGGCGGCCAGCCAGACCGGCGGGTTCTCCCCTGGAGTGGCGGCGCGGCTGCGGCTGGCCGACGGGCGGCGGGTGTTCGTGAAGGCAGTGGACTGGCACACCAACAAACTCGCCGCGCCGATGCACCGGGCCGAGGCGATCGTCTCCAGTGGACTGTCCACAGTGGCCCCGGTGCCGGAGCTGCTGGCCAGTTTCGACCAGGACGGCTGGACCCTGCTGCTGTTCGCCGACGTCGACGGCAGACAGCCCTCGGTGCCCTGGCTGGCCGGGGAGCTGGACCGGGTGCTGGCCGCGGTGGCCGAGTTGGCCGACGCGCTCACCCCCTGCCCGCTGGAAGTGCCGACCGCGCAGGAGAAGTTCGCGCGCAACTTCACCGGCTGGCGCAGGCTGGCCGCCGAACCCGACGACCGCCTGGACCCGTGGTCGCGGCGGAACCTGGACCGGCTGGCCGAGCTGGAGTCGCGCTGGCCCGGGGCGGCGGCCGGGAACACGTTGCTGCACGGGGACCTGCGCGCGGACAACCTGCTGCTGACCGAGGACCGGGTGGTGGTGGTCGACTGGCCGCACGCCTGCCGGGGCGCGGCCTGGATCGACCTGCTCGCGCTGTTGCCCAGCGTGCGCATGCAGGGTGGTCCGGAGCTGGACCCGGTGTTCCTGGCTCATCCCGTTGCGGCGACGGCGGATCCGGACGCGGTGAACGCGGTGCTGGCCGGGCTCGCCGGGTACTTCGTCCGCGGTGCGCTGCAACCGGACCCGCCGGGTCTGCCGACCCTGCGCGCGTTTCAAGGCGCGCAGGGCGTCACAGCCGTCGAGTGGCTGCGCGGCAGACTGGGCTGGGGTTAGGCCGTGTCGCCAGAGCCCCGCCCGCGGTAGCCGCGCCGGTTTGGCCGCTGGCGGCACGGCCGGAACGCCCGAATACGTCCGGTATGAGGGCGTCCCGGCCGCACCGCCAGCGGCCAAGCCGATCACGACTCCCGCAGACGGGGCTCTGGCGACACGGCCTAAGGCGTCAGCAGGATCTTGATCGCGCCGTCCTGCTTCTTCTGGAACATCTCGTACGCGCGCGGCGCGTCGGCCAGCGGGACGCGGTGGGTGGCGAAGGACTCGGTGCCCAGCGGATCGTCGTCGCCCAGCAGCGGCAGGATGTCCTTGACCCAGCGGTGCACGTTGGCCTGGCCCATGCGCAGCTGGATCTGCTTGTCGAACAGGGTGAGCATCGGCAGCGGGTCGGCCATGCCGCCGTAGACGCCGGAGACCGAGATGGTGCCGCCGCGCCGCACCAGCTCGATGGCCAGGTGCAGCGCGTGCAACCGGTCCACGCCCGCGGTGCGCATCAGCTTGGCGGCCAGCGCGTCCGGCAGCAGACCGGTGAGCTGCTGGGCGACCTTGCCGACCGGGGAACCGTGCGCCTCCATGCCGACCGCGTCGATCACCGCGTCCGGGCCGCGGCCGTCGGTGCGGTCGCGGATCTGCTCCAGCAGGTCGGCCGAGCGCACGTCGATGGCCTCGATCCCGTTGCGGCTGGCCCGTTCCAGCCGTTCCGGCACCAGGTCCAGGCCGAAGACCTTTTCCGCTCCACGGTGTTTGGCGATCCGGGTGGCCATGTCGCCGATCGGCCCGAGCCCGAGCACCGCGACGCTGCCGCCCGGCGGGATCGCCGCGTACTCCACCGCCTGCCACGCGGTGGGCAGCACGTCGGAGAGGTAGACGAACCGGTCGTCCGACGGGCCCTGCGGCACCTTGATCGGCAGCTGGTTGCCGAAGGGCACCCGCAGGTACTCCGCCTGGCCGCCGGGCACCTGGCCGTAGAGCTTGGTGTAGCCGAACAGCGCCGCGCCCGAGCCCTGCTCGCGGACCTGGGTGGTCTCGCACTGGGAGTGCAGGCCCTGCCCGCACATGAAGCAGGTGCCGCAGGAGACGTTGAACGGCACCACCACCCGGTCACCGGGCTGGACCGCGGTCACCTGCGGGCCGACCTCCTGCACGACGCCCATCGGCTCGTGTCCGAGCACGTCACCGGGGTCCAGGAACGGGCCCATCACCTCGTACAGGTGCAGGTCCGAGCCGCAGATCCCGGATGAGGTGATCCGCACGATCACGTCGTCGGGCTCGGTGAGCGCCGGGTCGGCCACGGTGTCCACGCGGATGTCGCGCTTTCCGTGCCAGGTCACAGCTTTCATGCTCGCCTCCGCGGATTCGCTGTAGCACCTGGCGTTCCCGGTGCTCGCGCGGGCAAACCCATCCGGTCAGGTGGTACTCCGGGTAGGCGCCAGCAGCGCCACCAGGCCCAGCGCGACCGCGCCCCAGGTGGCGGCCATGATCAGCACCTGGTCGGTGAGCGCCGGGAACGGGTGCAGGTGCAGGGTGTGGAACAGCGCGTGCGGCAGGTTGAACGCCAGGATCGCCACTCCCGCCCAGCGCGCGGCGACCGGGCTGCCCAGGTGCAGCGCGCCGAGGGCGGTGATGGCCAGTGCCAGGTTGAGGCCGCCGAAGTCGTGCAGCAGGTGCAGGTTGAACGGGCCGTCGGCGGACACCCAGCCAGTGCGGAAACCGGGGAATTCGGTGTAGAAGGCGGTCGGCCACAGCAGGGCCCACAGGCCGACGACGGCGTTGGCGAGCGCGGACAGGGCCAGGGCGAGGCGGGTGAGAATCGGTCGCATGACCACAGGACGAGGCAGCCCCCCGGACTGTGACAGACTGCCGCCATGCCGGCCAGGATGACCGCGGCCGGGGTGCGGTTCCCGGAGGAGCCGCGGCACGAGGCCTACGGCGCGGTCGCGGTGTTCGAGGACCTGTACGGCAACAAGTTCGACCTGATCCAGCCCGCCTGAGCCAGCGGGTTCGGCGTCAGGAATAGTCCTGAGTGGACGGAAGTCGCCGTCGTCCGGAATGTCAGGAACCTGTCAGGATCCGTTCGTGATCCCGTGGTCTCACCCGCGAGTGGCGACCGGCACTCGGTCGTGGTGGTCGGCGACGGGCGCGCCGCGCTGGCCGAGGTCCGGCGGCAACAGCCTGACCTGCTGGTGCTCGACGTGATGCTGCCCGAGCTGGACGGCCTGGACGTGTGCCGGATCCTGCGCGCGGACGACTACATGACCAAGCCGTTCAGCCCGCGCGAGCTGATGGCCAGGGTGCGCACCCTGTTGCGCCGCGGCCGGACCGGCAGGCCGGAAGCCGAACCGGTGCTGAAGGTCGGCGCGGTCGAACTCGACCCCCGGCGGCACGAGGTGCGCCGCGACGGCGAGCTCATCGAATGCACGCCGGGGGAGTTCCGGCTGCTGGAAGCCCTTGCCGCGCAACCGGAACGCGTCTTCACCAGGGAACAGCTCTTGGAACGCCTGCACGGGTTCGACCGCTACATCACCAGCCGCACCATCGACGTGCACGTGATGAACCTGCGCCGCAAGCTCGAACCCGACCCGCGCAAACCCGTCTGGCTGGTCACCGTCTATGGCGTGGGCTACAAGCTCTCCGACGACACCGAGCGCAGCGGTGCGCACTAGCCTGCTTGCGCGGCTGCTGGCCGCCTCCGTGCTGATCGCGGTGTGCGCGGTCGGCGCCACCGCCTGGCTGGCCGCCCGGGCCGCGCTGCCCTGCGTGCGGCAGCGCGCCGGCTCGGGCGAGCTGGTCACCAAACCCAACGGGCGCACCATCATCGACACGGTCAGCCCGCCGACGGTGAACGGCTGCTCCCAGCTCGACCTCGGCAAGCCCGGCCCCATCGAGCTGGCTGCGCTGAACCAGCTCACCGGCCTGTTCAACGACTGCCTCGGCCGGCGCGGCATCGGCCCGCTCGCCCTGCGCCTGGACCTCAGCTGGTACGCCACCCGCCCGGCCGTGGCCGCCCCCGAGGAGGTCCTCGACGGCTGTCTCGCCGCCGCCCGCAAGGAACAGCTGGACCCGTTCGTCGCCCCGCCCGCGCTGCTCTACCTCACCACCCCCAGCGGCGCCCCGGCCACCGCGCTCGACCTGTCCCCGGCCGACCAGGCCCGGATCGCCTGGGTGGCCGCGCTGGTGCTGCTGTTCACCGTCGCGGTCACCGTGCTCGCCGGGCTGCGCCTGGTCCGCCCGCTGCGCGCGCTCACCGGCGCGGCCCAGCGGATGAAGGAGGGCGACGCCGCCGCGCGGGTGCGGGTCACCGGCCGGGACGAGATCGCCAGGCTGGCCGCGGCCTTCAACGAGATGGCGGAGAGCCGGGCGCGGGTGGAGGAGCTGCGCAAGGCCATGGTTGGCGACATCGCGCACGAGCTGCGCACCCCGCTGTCCAACATCCGCGGCTGGCTTGAGGCCGCCGAGGACGGCGTGACCCAGCCCGACGCGGCGCTGATCTCCTTCCTGCTGGCCGAGTCCCGGCAGCTGCAGCGCATCATCGACGACTTGCAGGACCTGGCCATGGCCGATGCCGGGAAGCTGCGCGTGCACCCCGAACAGCTGCGGGTGGCCGACCTGCTGGGCGCACTGGTCGCCGCGCACCACGCCGCCGCCGAGGCCGCCGGTGTCCAACTGGGCTCGGCGATGATGCACGCGCTCCGGCGCACCGTCGGCGACCAGGCCTTCTTCAGACTGCTCATGCGCTGGGTCCGCGAGCACAACGGCGACACCGCGAGCTGGCCCGAGTTCGAGGCGCTGGCCCAGCAGGTCAGCGGCAAGGACCTGCGCGGCTTCTTCGACGCCTGGGCGCGCGGCACGGTGATCCCGGCCGAGCAGTACCTGTACCCGAAGAGCTAATTTTCGCCCCGGTGGTCCCCCTGGCTGAGGAAGGCGAGCAGGTCGGCCACGAACCGGTCCCGGGAGCCGCCCTCCAGCCAGAGGGTCACCGACGCGGTCCACTCGCCCTGCTCGGACTTCCGCCACGGCGACAACGACCAGGTCAGCCGCATATATCCGCGCCCGTCATATAGCGCGCACACGGATATATCGCGGTCCGTGCTGGTCCAGGACAGCTCGCCGTCCCAGCCGCGCAGGTCGAGCCGCTCCACGAACTGGGCCACGGCCATTCCGTCCACGTAGTGCGTGACGCTCCCGGCCCGCGCCCGCAGGCCGGGAGCCTCGACGGTGACGGCGAAGGTGAGCACGCTGTCCTGGGGGTCCGGCCGGAGCTCGCGGTCGGCGAAGGTGATCGACACGCGCGGGTCCCGGGCGCAGCGCAGGGTGAGGTCGTCGGACACGGCCGTAACGTAGAGGAACATCTCGTCGCCGGGCCGGTCGATTTCCGGGCGGGCCGTTCGTCGTGGGGGCGTAGTCGAGGTTCGCGAGAAGGGACAACACCCATGCAGTACCTGCTGTTGATCTGCCAGGACGAGACCCGCGCCGACAGCGGCCCCAGCGAAGGTTGCGGCACCTGGGGCGAGGACCTGGCCGAACGGGGCATCGTCACCGGCGGCGCGATCCTGCACCCGAGCACCGACGCCACCACCGTCCGCCTGGGCGGCCAGGGCGAGGTGCTGCTCTCCGACGGCCCGTTCGCCGAGACCAAGGAGCAGATCGCCGGCTTCGCGCTGATCGAGTGCGCGGACCTGGACGAGGCGGTGAAGATCGCCAGCACGCACCCGGGGGCGGTCGCGGGCGGGTCGGTGGAGATCCGGCCGGTGCTCGCGGGCGGGATGGACAAGGGCTGACGCGGTTCGGGAGGGGTGGGGAGGGCGTGCGCCGGATCGGCTGAGTGCCGGGCGGGGCGGGCGGGCGCCGGGCCAGCCGAGCACGCGCGCCGACCCGCCGCCCCACTGCCGCTGCCAGCCCGCCGCCGCACCATTGCCGCCCCGCTCAACCGCCCCGCCGCCTCCCCCGACGTGCCGTGCCGCCCCGACCGCCGCGCCGCCCCGACCGCCGCGCCGCCCCGACCGCCGCGCCGGGCCGGGCAGGCATGCGCCAGGCCAGCCGAGCGCCGGTCGGGACGAGCGGGGCGGGCCAGCCGAGCGCCGGGCGGGCCGCACCTGCGCCGGTCCAGCTGAGCAGCCGCCCAGCCGCGCGTGCCCGAACCGGCCAACCGGTCGCCGGTTCGGGCAGCTCCCGCCGACCGGCTCCACCCCCGCCGCCCTCGGACGTAGGGTGGCCGGGTGACCACACTGCGCGAGACCCCCACCCGCACCGGGGTGCTCACCACGGTCCTCGCGTTCACCGCGCTGGTCACCCTGCTCACCCACACCATGCTCATCCCGGTCCTGCCCGGCCTGCCGGAGCGCCTCGGCGCCTCCCCGGCGGCCACCAGCTGGCTGGTCACCATCACCGTGGTGGTCGGCGCGGTGGCCAACCCGGTGCTGGGCAGGCTGGCCGACCTGTTCGGCCGCAAACGTGTGCTGCTGCTGGCGGTATGCGCTTTCCTGCTCGGCTCCGTGCTGTGCGCGCTGACCGCCGACCTCACCCTGCTGATCGTCGGCAGGGCGGTCCAGGGACTGTCCACAGTGGCCATTCCGCTGGGTATCAGCCTGCTCGCCGCGCTGGTCCCGCCGGAGCGCAGGGCCGGGGGTATCGCGCTGATCAGCGCCATGCTCGGCATCGGCGGGGCGGTCGCGCTGCCGCTGGCCGGGCTGATCGCGGACGTGTGGGGCTTCCACGGACTGTTCTGGTTCTGCGCCGCCGCCGGAGCGCCCGCGCTGCTCGCGGTGTGGCGGCTGGTCCCTTCGGTGGAGCCCGGCGCCGAGCGCGCCCCGGTGGACCTGGTCGGCGCGACCCTGCTCATCGGCGGGCTCACCGCGCTGCTGCTGCCGCTGAGCCGGGGCGCGGAGTGGGGCTGGGACTCCCCGCTGGTGCTGGGGCTGCTCGGCACCGCCGCGCTGGCGCTGGCCGTCTTCGGCGTGGTCGAGCTGCGCAGGCGCGCGCCGCTGGTCGACCTCCGGCTGGCCGTGCGCGCCCAGGTGCTGGTGACCAACCTGTCCGCGTTCCTCACCGGGTTCGCGCTGTTCGTCAACTTCCTCGGCACCGTCACCGTGCTGCAGACCCGCTACGAGCTCTCCGTGGTCGCCTCCGGCCTCTACATGCTGCCCGGCGGCCTGCTGATGGCCGCGCTGTCGCCGGTGGCCGCCCGGCTCATCTCCGGCCGCGGCGCCCGGTTCACCCTGCTCCTGGGCTCGGCGGGGGTGGTGCTGGGCTTCGCCGCGCGCCTGGTCCTGGACAGCTCGCTGTGGCACGTCGTGCTGGCCACCACGATCATCTCCGGCGGCGCGGGCCTGGCCTACTCGGCGATGCCCGCGCTGATCCTGGACGCCACCCCGCCCGAACACGCCGCCGCGGCCAACGGTCTCAACTCCCTCGCCCGCACCCTGGGCAGCTCGGTGGCCAGCGCCGTCTTCGGCGCACTGGCGGCCTTCGGTGGCCTAACTCTCTTCTTCACCCTCGGCACAATCACAGCCTTGCTGGCTACGCTGGTCGTCGCCGTGCCGGTCGCCACCAGGACTGTCAGAGCCCCCGGCTAGGCTCAAGTACGGTGTCATGCTGGCGAATCACCTTGTGCCACGATCCGGGAGAACGACCCTGTGACTGCTGAGACCCTTTATGGGGCCGACGACCTGACCCACCTGGAGGGTCTGGAGGCCGTGCGCAAACGGCCCGGCATGTACATCGGGTCCACCGACAGCCGGGGTGTCAACCACCTGTTCACCGAGGTCGTCGACAACTCCACCGACGAGGGCATCGCCGGTCACGCCACCAAGGTCGTGGTCACCCTGCACGCCGACGGCAGCGTCCAGGTCGACGACAACGGCCGCGGCATCCCCACCGGGGTGCACGCCAAGTCCGGCCTCTCCGGTGTCGAGCTGGTGCTCACCCGGTTGCACGCGGGCGGCAAGTTCGGCGGCTCCGGCTACAAGACCTCCGGCGGCCTGCACGGGGTCGGCGCCTCCGCGGTCAACGCGTTGTCCCACCGCTTCGACGTCACCGTCAAGCGCGAGGGCAAGGTGCACCAGATGTCCTTCGCGCACGGTGTGCCGGGGGAGTTCGACGGACCCGGGCCCAAGGCCAAGTTCACCCGCCGCTCCGGGCTCAACGTCACCGGCAAGATGAAGCGCAACGAGTCCACCGGCACCTCCATTCGCTACTGGCACGACGCCCGCTACTTCGAGAACGGCGCCGCGCTGGACCGCGAGGCGGTGCGCACCAAGCTGCGCAACACCGCCTTCCTGGTGCCCGGAGTGACCTACATCCTCCGCGACGTCACCGAGGGCGGCACCGCCGAGGAGACCTTCCACTACCCGCACGGCCTCACCGACATGGTCGAGTTCCTCACGCCGGCGGGTGACAAGCCGGTCTCCGGGATCATCTACGCCAACGGCGAGGGCACCTACACCGAGAACGCCGCCGACGAGAACGGCGTCATGCGGTCCAAAGTGGAGCGTGTCGCCCAGGTCGAGGTCGCGCTGCGCTGGGGCACCGGCTACGAGCGCACCGTGGAGTGCTTCACCAACACCATCCGCAACGTGCACGGCGGCACGCACCGCCGCGGCTTCGACCGCGCCGCGCTGAAAGCCTTGCAGGAAGCCATTTCCAAGACCCGCGGGCTGCTCAAGCCCAAGGAGGACCTGCCCCAGCTCGACGACGTGCTCGAAGGCATGACCGCGGTCATCCACGTGCGCATCCCCGAGCCGCAGTTCACCTCCCAGACCAAGGACGAGCTCTCCACCGCCGGCATCACCAAGGTCATCCAGAACGTGGTGGAACGGCACATCAAGGCCTGGACCGAGGACAAGCGCAGCAAGGTCGAGGCCAAGACCGTGCTGCAGAAGGTGGTCGACGCCGCCCGCGTCCGGCTGACCCAGAAGCACCAGAAGGACGCCGCCCGCCGCAAGACCGCCCTGGAAGGCGCGGCCATGCCGCCCAAGCTGGTGGACTGCCGCAGCACCGGCGTGGCCCGCAGCGAGCTGTTCCTGGTCGAGGGCGACAGCGCGCTGGGCTCGGCCCGGATGGCGCGGGTCTCGGAGTACCAGGCGCTGCTCCCGCTGCGCGGCAAGATCCTCAACGTGCAGAAGGCCAGCCTGGCCGACACCCTGCGCAACGCCGAGATCTCCTCCATCGTGCAAGTCCTCGGCGCGGGCAGCGGCCGCACCTTCGACCTGAGCACCATGCGCTACGGCCGGGTGATCCTGATGGCCGACGCCGACGTGGACGGCTCGCACATCCGCACCCTGTTGATCACCCTGTTCGCCAAGTACATGCGACCGGTGATCGAGGACGGCAGGCTCTACGCCGCCATGCCGCCGCTGCACAAGATCACCACCAAGGGCCGCAACAGCGAGACCATCTTCACCTTCACCCAGCGGGAGATGGAGAACACCGTCACCAAGCTGGAGAAGGCCGGCAAGCAGATCGTCACGCCGGTGCCCCGGTTCAAGGGCCTCGGCGAGATGGACGCCGACGAGCTGTGGGACACCACGATGAACCCGGCCACCCGCTCGGTCCGCCGCATCACCCTCGACGACGCCGAGGCCGCCGAAGCGGCCCTTGAGCTGCTGATGGGGGAGAAGGTCGAGCCCAGGCGCAACTGGCTGGTCGACTCGGCAGCGCGGGTCGACCGGGCCGCGATCGACGCCTGAGCGCACGTTTTCGTCAGAGGAGCCAGACAGCTATGGCACGCCGCAAGGGCAGCACGAGCAGCAAGGTCGACCCGGCCGCCTTCGACCGGGCAGGCGCCAAGGTCTTCGACAACTCGCTCAAGACCGAGATCGAGGACTCCTACCTCGAGTACGCCTACTCGGTCATCCACGCCCGCGCCCTGCCCGATGCCAGGGACGGCCTCAAGCCGGTGCACCGCCGCATCCTGTTCTCCATGAACGAGCAGGGCTACCGGCCCAGCCACGCCTACGTGAAGTCCTCCCGCGTGGTCGGCGACTGCATGGGCAAGTACCACCCGCACGGCGACACCGCCATCTACGACGCGATGGTGCGGATGGCCCAGGACTTCGCGCTCAACGCGCCGCTGGTCGACGGGCACGGCAACTTCGGCTCCCCCGACGACGGACCCGCCGCCTCGCGTTACACCGAGGCGCGGATGTCCCCGGAGGCGATGCTGCTGGTCGGCGAGCTCGGCGAGGACACCGTCGACTTCCGCCCCAACTACGACGGCTCCCTCGAAGAGCCCACGGTGCTGCCGGCGGCGTTCCCGAACCTGCTGGTCAACGGCACCTCGGGGATCGCGGTCGGCATGGCCACCAACATGATCCCGCACAACCTGGGCGAGGTGGTGGCCGCCGCGCGCCACCTGATCACCCATCCCGGCGCGAGCCTGGACAAGCTGATGGAGTTCGTGCCCGGCCCGGACCTGCCCACCGGCGGCATGCTGCTCGGCCTTGACGAGGTCCGCAAGGCCTATGAGACCGGCCGCGGCGTGGTCCGGATGCGCGCCAAGGTCGAGACCGGCCCGCTGGAGGGCAGCCGCGGCAGGCAGGCGATCACGGTCACCGAGCTGCCCTACGGCGTCGGCCCGGAGAAGATCATCGAGAAGATCACCGACGAGGTGAACAAGTCCAAGCGGCTCACCGGGATCGCCGACGTCAAGGACCTCACCGACCGGGAGAACGGCACCCGCCTGGTGATCGAGTGCAAGGTCGGGGTCAACCCGCAGGCGCTGCTGGCCGACCTGTACCGGCTCACCCCGCTGGAGCAGTCCTTCGGCATCAACAACCTCGTCCTGGTCGACGGCCAGCCGCAGACCCTGGGGCTCAAGCAGCTCCTGGAGGTCTTCCTGGCGCACCGGTACGAGGTGGTCACCCGGCGCACCTCCTTCCGCCGCCGCAAGCGGCAGGAACGGCTGCACCTGGTCGAGGGCCTGCTCAGGGCGCTGCTGGACATCGACAAGGTGATCAAGCTGATCCGCAACAGCGAGAACGCGCAGGCCGCCAAGGACGGCCTGATGAAGCAGTTCAAGCTCTCCGAGATCCAGGCCGCCTACATCCTGGACACGCCGCTGCGCCGGCTCACCAAGTTCGACAAGATCGAGCTGGAGGCCGAGCAGGAGAAGCTGGAAGCCGAGATCGCCGAGCTGTCCAAGATCCTCGACGACGAGTCGGTGCTGCGGAAGGTCGTCTCCACCGAGCTGGCCAAGGTGGCCAAGGACCTCGGCTTCGAGCGCCGCACCGCGCTCATCGACGGCGACCTCAAGGAGGTGCTGGCCGCCTCCAAGCCCGCCGGGCCGCTGGAGGTCGCCGACGACCCGTGCCAGGTGATCCTCTCCGCCACCGGCCTGGTCGCGCGCACCGCCGCGGAGTCCGAGGAGGCCTCCGAGGCGCGCAGGCGCAACGGCCGGACCAAGCACGACGCGGTCGCCGCCATGGTGCACTCCACCGCCCGCGGCCAGGTTCTGCTGGTCACCAGCCTGGGCCGGGCGTTCAAGACCGACGTGCTGCCGCTGCCGGTGCTGCCGGAGGCCTCCGGCACGGTGTCCCTCTCCGGCGGCATGGCCGCCAGCGAGCTGGTGCCGCTGGAGAAGGGCGAGAAGGTCATCGGCATCGCCCCGCTCGGCGAGCAGGCCGCCGGCTCGCCCGGCCTGGCCATCGGCACCCAGCAGGGCGTGGTCAAGGTGTGCTCGCCGGAATGGCCGGTCCGCTCCGATGAGTTCGAGGTCATCTCGCTCAAGGACGGCGACCAGGTCGTCGGCGTCACCTGGCTCACCGACGGCAGCGAGACCCTCGCCTTCGTCTCCAGCGACTCCTCCCTGCTGCGCTACCCGGCCAACTTGGTCCGGCCGCAGGGCCTCAAGGGCGGCGGCATGGCGGGCATCAACCTGGGCAAGGAGGCCAAGGCGGTCTTCTTCGGCGCGGTCCGCACCGACGACGACGAGCACGGCGAGCCGATGGTGGTCACCTCCACCGGGCAGAGCGTCAAGGTCACCCCGTTCGCGGAGTACCCGGCCAAGGGCCGCGCCACCGGCGGGGTCCGCTCGCACCGCTTCCTCAAGGGCGAGCACCAGCTGCTGATGGCCTGGATCGGCTCCCGCCCGGCGGGCGCGGGCCGCAACGGGTCGCCGGTGGAGCTGCCCGAGGCGGATCCGCGGCGGGACGGGTCCGGGCACGCGCACCCCGGCCCGGACGTCGTGGGACACCTGATCGAACGCGACTGAGGCCCGCGATGCTCGCTCCGGCCGCCACCAGGGAACCCGCCAGGGTCGGCCGTGACTGGTTGATCGTCACCCTCGCCGGGCTGCTGCTCGGCGGGGCGACGTTCCTGTTCCACCTGTTCCACCTCGGCTGGCTGGCCAACTCCACGGCCAGCTGGGCCACCACCGCCTACCTGGTGGGCGCGTGCGCCGGCTGGAGCCTGTGGCGCTCCCCGCTCTACGGCGCCGTCGCCCTGTGGATCGGCCTGACCTGCTGGTACCTGTCGGTGGCCGTGCGCGGGGAGTTCGACTGGTCCACCCTGGGCGAGGCCGGGATCTGGTTCGGCGCGGCCGCGGTGGCCGGCGCGGTGTTCGGCTACGCCGGGGCCTGCCGCCGCTACTGCCTCGGGCCCTTTTCCTTCCTCGGCATCGGGGTGATCGGCGGCGTGCTGGTGTGGGAGGGCCTGTACCGGCTGTTCGTGATCGCCCCGGACGTGCCGGGCAACACGCAGGTCATCGCGGGCTCCACCATGCTCAGCTGCGGGGTGCTGGCCGCTGTGCTGCTGCCGCGCACCTTCCAGGACCGGCTGTACGCGCTCGGGGTCGCCGCCGCGGTGACCGCGATCGGCGCCCCGGCCGCGCCGCTGTTTCAGCTGATCCTGTCCAACAACAACTGACGTTCGGTCTCGGTCAGCTCGATGCCGAGCTCCGGCAGCAGGGCCACCGCCTCGGCCGGGGTCACCGGCCGGGTCTCGGTGCTGCCGTCCGCCCGCTCCACGGTCAGCTGCCCGCCGACCAGGCGGTGGCTGACGCCCTCTTCCAGGCGCATCGCGACCAGCTGCTGGGAGAACGGCGAGCGCGGGTGGGTGGCCACGAAGTGGTGCGCCACCAGGTAGTCCACCGGCCGCTGCTCCTGCTCTTCGAACCCGTGCAGCGACCGCCAGCCCTCGGCCTCCTGCTTCTGCAGCACCCACAGCGGCCCGTCCTGCACCAGCCGGTGCTTCCACCCCGCCTGGTCGGTCACCTGCCCGGCGACCAAGGGCATCGGCTGGAACATGCCCGCGCCGAACCCGATGTCCACCAGGAAGTCCTGGCCCTCGGCGGTGACCACCAGGGTCATGTGGGTGCGGAAGCTCGGCTTCTCCGGGTCGATCCGGGACATCCGCCGCCGCACCTGGTAGCCGAGCTGGGTGGCCACCGCGGCGAAGAGCAGGCCGTGCTCGTAGCAGTAGCCGCCGCGCCTGCGGCCGACCAGCTTGGCCACGATGCCGGGCAGTTCCACGCCGGGGTGCTGGTCCAGCAGCACGTCGATGTTCTCGAACGGGATCGACCGGCTGTGCGCCGCGTGCAGGGTGCGCAGCGCCTCGACGGTCGGGGCCGGCACCGGCGGGTGGCCGATCCGGGTGAGGTAGGCGGTCACGTCCACCGCGTCGACGGTCCACTCGTCGTTGGCGGACCGTGGCTTCGGAGAAGTCATGACCGCAGTCTCATACCTCCAGCGTGGTGGAGGTCAAGGGCAGTTCCGCGGTGACCACAACGATGTCCGCGCTGCTGTCCACCGGGGTCCGCCAGCTGTGCTCGACCCCGGCCGGGATGGCCAGCTGGTCGCCGTTGGCCAGGTAGGCCATCCGGTCACCCAGGCGCACGTCCAGCGCGCCGAAGCGCACGTAGAGCAGCACGGAGGCCCTGGAGCGGCGTGGCGGGCAGGCGGTTGCGGGCGGGAGGGTGGTGCGCTCCGCGGTCAGCACGGGTCATCGGCTCCCCTGTGAGAACACTAGTTCCACAGCTGATAGTACGGAGCCAAACTATCCTGGGGCAAACTAGAGTGCCCGCATGGGCATGGACGGGATGGCCGACGCGGAGGAGATCCTGGCGGCCTGGCGCCGGGAGCGGCCGGACCTCGACGTGTCCTCGCTGGCCCCGTTCATCCGGACCTTGCAGGTCACCCAGCTGCTGGGGGCCGAGGTGGAGAAGGTCTTCCTGGAGCACGGGCTGCGCCGCGGCGAGTTCGACGTGCTCACCTCGCTGCGCCGGGCGGGCGCCCCGTTCACGCTGACGCCCTCGGAGCTGGCCGACCTGCTGATGCTCTCCCGCGCCGGGATGACCAACCGGCTGGACCGCTTGGAGAGCGCCGGATATGTGGAGCGGCGGCTGGATCCGGGCGACCGGCGCAGTTTCCTCATCGCGCTCACCGAGCACGGCCGCGAGCTCATCGACGAGACCTTCACCGCGCACATCGCCAACCTGCACCGGCTGACCGCGAAGGTCACCCCCGAGCAGCGCGCGGTGCTGGACGAGGTCATGCGCACCCTGCTGGCCGGCCTGCGCTGACCCGGTTTCTGTCGGCCGTGCGGGCTACCGTCTGCCCATGACGGTGGAGACGGTCCTCGCCGATGCCTTCCGCACCGAGTGGGGGCAGGTGGTGGCCACCCTGATCCGGGTCACCGGCGACTGGGACCTGGCCGAGGAGTGCGCCCAGGACGCCTTCGCCCAGGCCATGGAGACCTGGCCGAGGGACGGGGTGCCGCGCAAGCCGGGCGCCTGGCTGACCACCGCGGGCCGCAACCGGGCGATGGACCGGCTGCGCCGCGAGGCGGTCGGCCGGACCAAGCTGCGCGAGCTGGCCGCCCTGCCGCCGCCGGAACCCGAACCCGCCGAGGACAGCGGGGTGCGCGACGACCAGCTCCGGCTGATCTTCACCTGCTGCCACCCGGCGCTGCCCCTGGAGGGCCGGGTCGCGCTGACCCTGCGCACGCTGTGCGGGCTGACCACCCCGGAGATCGCCAGGGCGTTCCTGGTGCCGGAGGCGACCATGGCGCAGCGCCTGGTCCGGGCCAAGCGCAAGATCCGCAACGCCGGGATCCCGTACCGGGTGCCGCCCGCCGAGCTGCTGCCGGAGCGGCTGACCGCGGTGCTCGGCGTGCTGTACCTGCTGTTCAACGAGGGCTACTCGGCCACCGCGGGGGAGGACCTGCTGCGCGGCGGCCTCAGCGGCGAGGCGATCCGGCTGGCCAGGGTCCTGTGTGGACTGATGCCGGATGAGCCGGAAGCGTTGGGGCTGCTGGCTTTGCTGCTGCTGCACGACGCCCGCCGCGCCGCCAGGGTGGACGCCAATGGCGACCTGGTCACCTTGGAGGAGCAGGACCGGGAGCGCTGGGACGCCGAGGAGATCGCCGAGGGCGCGGCGCTGCTGGAGACCGCGCTGCGCAGGGGACGCCCTGGGGTGTACCAGTTGCAGGCGGCGATCAGCGCCTGCCACGCCACCGCGAAGACCGCGGCGGAGACCGACTGGCCGCAGATCGCCGGGCTCTACGCCGAGCTGGCCCGCCGGGTGCCCTCGCCGGTGGTGCGGCTCAACCAGGCGGTGGCGATCGCGATGGCCGAGGGCCCGGCCACCGGCCTGGCGCTGGTGCGGGAGCTGGAGGAGTCGGGCCTGCTGGCGGGCTACCACCTGCTTCCGGCCACCCGCGCGGACCTGCTCCGCCGCCTGGGCCGCGACGCCGAGGCCGCGCAGGCCTACCGGGACGCGCTCAAGCTGGTCACCGCCGAGGCGGAACGCCGCTACCTGGGGCGCAGGCTGGCCGCGCTGGCCCAGGACGCGTAGTCGGTCCACGCGGCCAGGGACTGCCGGCTGGTCAGGTGCCGGTCCTCCCCGGTGATCGGGTCGGTGAACCGCAGCGTCTTGGCCAGCAGCTGCAACGGCCGGGTGAAGTCGTCCAGGGGCCGGTCGGTGATCTCGGGGTAGAAGTCGTCGCCCAGGATCGGGATGCCCAGCCTGCTCAGGTGCAGCCGCAGCTGGTGGGTGCGCCCGGTCAGCGGCAGCAGCCGATATCGGCCGAGCCCGTCGCGCTGCTCCAGCAGTTCCAGTGTGGTCACCGCGTTCGGCGGCCCGTCCACCTCCTGCGCGGTGATCACCCCGCGTTCCTTGTGGATCCGGCTGCGCACCGTCATCGGCAGCACCAGCCCGGGGTTCACCGGCGCGACGGCCTCATATTCCTTGTGCACCAACCGGTCCCGGAACAACGTCTGATAGCGGCCCCGGTCGGCCCGGTTGATCACGAACATCACCAGCCCCGCGGTCACCCGGTCCAGCCGGTGCGCCGCGCTCAGCTCCGGCAGGTCGAGCTCGCGGCGCAGCTTCACCAGCGCGGTCTGCTGGATGTGCTTGCCGCGCGGGATGGTGGCCAGGAAGTGCGGCTTGTCCACCACCAGCAGGTGCTCGTCCCGGTGCACGATCCCGATCGGGTAAGGCACCGGAGCCTCCACCGGCAGCTCCCGGTGGAACCACACCACCCCGCCGGGCACGTACGGCGCGTCCAGCTCCAGGGGCCCGTTCAGGTCGGCGATCCGCCGCTCGATGAACATCGCGTCCAGCACCGCCGGGGTGACCAGCGGCAACCGGTCGGCCAGGTGCGCGCGCACGGTCGCCCAGCTCCCGTCCTCCGGCAGGCGCATCCGGGCCGGGTCCAGGCCGAAGCGCTGCGGTAGCGGGGGCGGGGTTTTGCGACGCATCGGGTCAGCGTACGGGGTGGAGGACGCGCCCCGCGAAATCACCGGCGCGCGCCCTCCGTTTCCCCCCTGGCTGATACTGGCACCGATTTCCGGCACTGGGCAGCCTGGATTTGGGCACGATTCCACCGTGAGAAAGTCATGGATTGCTTATGACCTGGCTCTCATGTTGTCGTGGTTTCGTCATCGCGGCCGGGCAGCGCCGTCTTAGTAGTGCGCCGAGGAGGGGGAACGCATGCCGAAAACGGTCCAGCCGGGCCTGTTGACCAGCCTGCTCGCGATCGCCGTGCCGCTGCTGGTCGGTTTCCCGGTAATCGGTTCGATAGTGTTTTTCGACCGCGGTCCGATGGTCATCCGGGAATGGGTTTTTCTGCTCGGCCTGGTGCTGCTGGGTGGTGCGATCCTGTTCCGGATCCGGCGTGGACAACCATCTCGTGCTGTGGCGGCCGCCTTTGTCGGCGGCCAGCTCGTGGTCCCGGCCTTGATCATCCCGTCTCCGTTGCTGAGCTGTTTCGCCATGCTGCTCACCGCCTGCACCCTGCTGGTTGTGCTCCCCGCACCGTGGGACCGGACTTCTTTCCTGGTGGTCGCGGCCGGGGCCTGCCTTTTCCTGAATCCGGAGCATCCGGCGTTGATCCTGCAGACGGTGCCGGTAGGCCTGGTCGCCACGATCGCCCTGTTCGCCACCATCCGCGCTGCCGAACTGGCCCAGCGCCTGGCCCGCAACCGGCACGCGCTGGCCCGTCTAGCGGTCGCCGAGGAGCGGCTGCGGGTGGCCAGGGACCTGCACGACTCCCTCGGCCAGGAGCTCACCGCGGCCGGCCTGCGCGCCGAGCTCGCCGCCCGCCTCACCGCCACCGACCCGGCCGCCGCGGCCGAGCAGGTGCTCGCCGTGCAGCGCGCCACCGAACGCGCCCTCGACGGCGTCCGCCAGGTCGCAACCGGTCTCTGGTGCCCGGAGTTCGACGAGGAGCTCGAACGCGGCACGACCTTGCTCGAGGACTCCGGCGTGCGCGCCGAGCTGCGCCTGCGCGCCCCCGCGCCGCCCGGGGCGAGCTGGGCGCTGCGCGAGGCGATCACCAACGTGCTCAAGCACAGCACCGCGCGCCGCTGCGTGGTGACCACCGAGGAGAAGGACGGCATGTTCCGCCTGACGGTCGACAACGACGGCGTCCACCCCGCCACCGGCAGCCCCGGCAGCGGCCTGACCGGTCTCACCGAGCGGATCACCGCCCTCGGCGGCCGGATCGAGGCCGGACCGGCCGGCGGTCGCCGTTTCCGCCTGCTGGTCGAGCTGCCGGTGGCGGCGCGGTGATCCGGGTCGCGGTGGCCGAGGACATGACCGTGCTGCGCGAGGCCCTGGTCAGCCTGTTCCGGCTGGAACCCGACATCGAGGTGGTCGCCGAGACCGGCCGCGGCGACACCGTGGCCGGGCTGGTCGAGCGGACCAGCCCGGACGTGCTGCTGCTGGACATCGAACTGCCCGGCGCGGACGGCCTGACCGTGGCCCGTCAGCTGCGCGCCACCGCCCCCGGGCTCCGTCTCCTGCTGCTCAGCGTGCTGGACCGCCCCGCCGTGCTCCAGGAGGCTCTTTCCCTTGGCGTGCACGGCTTCCTGCCCAAGGGCCGGTCGGTGACCGTGGTGCTGGACGCGATCCGCCGTGTGCACCGCGGCGAAACGGTGATCACCTCCGACGGCCGGATCGGCGCGCCCAGCCCGCTGACCCGCCGCGAGCTGGCGGTGCTGGAGCTGATGGCCCGTGGCGACACCGCCAAGGAGGTCGCCCGCGCGCTGAACCTGGCCACCGGCACCGTGCAGAACCACATGACCCGGGTGCTGGACAAGCTCGGCGCGCGCAACAAGGTCGACGCCATCCGCCTGGCCACCGACCACGGCTGGCTGACCGGTTACAACAGCTTGTCCTGAGTGATCGGCACCTCCCGGATCCGCCGCCCGGTCGCGTGGAACACCGCGTTGCCGATCGCCGCCGGCACCCCGGTCAGCGGTGTCTCGCCGAACCCCCGCGCGCCCAGCGCCGCACTGCTCGGGTCCGGCTTGTCCACGAAGTGCGTCTCGATCTCCGGCACGTCCGCGTGCACCGGCATCAGGTAGGTGGACAGGGTGGCGTTCATGATCCGGGCGTGCGCCGGGTCCACCACCGCGTGCTCCATCAGCGCGAAGCCGATGCCCCAGATCGTGCCGCCGATGGCCTGGCTGTGCGCGGTGCGCCGGTTGAGCACCCGGCCGGGGTCGTAGGCGCCGACCACCCGGCTCACCGAGACCTTGCCGTAGCGCGGATCCACCCGCACCTCCACGAACACCGCGCCGGTGGTGTAGTTCGGCGTGTTCGTGCTGTTGCCGGTGGCCGTCACCGGTTTCCCGTGCCGGGCAAGGACATCGCGGTAGCTGTCCCGGCGACGGCGGTCCCGGTCGAACAGGAACCCGTGCTCGGTGCCGATCCGCTCCGGCGGCAGGCCGTGCAGCGGTGAGCGCGGATCGGCCACCGCCAGCCGGATGACCTCGGCGCGGGCCGCGGTCGCGGCCTGGTCGACCGCGCCGGTCACGCTGTTCACCGTGGCCGAGCCGAAGGAGCCGGTCGCCACCGGGTAGTCGGTGTGGCCCAGCTGGGTGGTCACCGCGGCCAGGGGCATGCCCAGCGCCTGCGCGGCGACCTGGGTGAGCACGGTGTAGGTCCCGGTGCCGATGTCGTGCGCGCCGGTGCGCAGCGTGGCGCGGCCGTCGGTGCCCAGGGTGAGCTGGGCGGCCGAGGGCAGCGCGGTGCAGGAGTGCGCCTCGGTGGCCATGCCCCAGCCGATCCGGATGTCCCCGTCCCGCATCGAGCCGGCCCTGGGGTCGCGCCGGGACCAGCCGAAGGCGCGGGCGCCGATCCGGTAGCACTCGTCCAGGTGCTTGCTGCCCCAGCGCTGGCCGGTGCCGGGGTGCGTGGCGGCGTAGTTGCGCAGCCGCAGCGCCACCGGGTCGATGCCCAGCTCGTGGCTCAGCTCGTCCAGCGCGGTCTCCAGGCCGTGGTGGGCGGCCAGTTCGGGGGAGCGGATGAAGTTGCCGGTCTGCAGGTCCAGCCGCACCGCCTGCTGCCGGATGCGCAGGTTCGGGATGGCGTAGAGGGTGCGGGAGGAGTGGCTGGCGTTGTAGATCCGGTCCTCGGTGGCCGAGCACTGCTGGGTGGAGACGTGCACCAGCGCGGTGATCCGGCCGTCCCGCTTGGCGCCCAGGGTGATCCGCTGCCGGAACTCGCTGCGGTGGCCGTGCGCGGTGTAGGTCTGCGCCCGGGAGAGCACCAGCTTCACCGGCCGCGCCAGCTCCCTGGCCGCGGCCGCGGTGAGCAGCAGGTGCGGCCAGGCCGCGCTCTTGGCGCCGAACCCGCCGCCGAGGTACGGCGAGATCACCCGCACCGAGGCCGGCGGCAGGCCCAGCGCCTGGGCCACCGCGGTCTTGGCGAAGTTGCCGGCCTGGGTCGACTCGTAGAGCGTGAGCTGCCCGTCCGCCCAGTGCGCGATGCTCGCGTGCGGCTCCATCGGGTTGTGCAGATGTATCGGCGAACTGTATATACCGTCGATCGTGATATCCGCTTCGGCGAGTCCGGCTTCGGGGTTGCCGCGCACGCTCTCGTTGGGCTCGCCTCCGGTCACCGGCGGCACGAACTCCTCGCCCTCGGCCTCGTGCAGCGCGCTGCGGTGCTTCTCCGCCTGGTACTGGGCGGTCACCAGGGTGGCGGCATGCTGGGCCTCCTCCAGGGTCCTGGCCACCACCAGCGCGATCGGCTGGCCGCTGTGGTGGATCCGGTCGTCCTGCACCGGGATGTAGGTCTTGCGGTAGGCGGCGGCCGGCACGGTGAGCCGCGGCATGGTGAGGTGGGTGAACACCCGCACCACCCCCGTCGCCCGCTCGGCCGCGGCCACCTCGATGCCGGTGAGCCGGCCCCTGGCGATCGTGCTGAGCACCAGGACGCCGTGCAGCAGCCCGGGAATCCGCTGGTCGGCGGCGTAGGTCGCGGCGCCGGTGACCTTGGCGTGCCCGTCCACCCGGTCCACCGGCCGCCCGATCAGGTCCCCGCTCATCGCTGCCTCCCCAGCTCGGTGAGCACCCCGGTGAGCGCCCTGCGCATCAGCTCCACCTTGAATCCGTTGTGCGCCAACGGCCGGGCCCCGCGCACCGCGGCATCGGCGGCCGCGGCCAGGCTCGGCCCGTCCAGTGGCCTGCCCCGCAGCACCGCCTCGGCCTCCGGCACCCGCCAGGGCAGCGGCGCCACCCCGCCGAAGGCCAGCCGCACCTCCCGCACCCGCCCGCCGCGCTGGGTCAGGCAGGCGGCCACCGACACCACCGCGAACTCGAAGCTCTCCCGGTCCCGCAGCTTCAGGTACCGCGACCGCGCGGCGAGGGCCCCGGTCGGCACCTCCACCCCGGTGATCAGCTCACCCGGCCGCAGCACGTGCTCCACCTGCGGCGAGTCACCCGGCAGCCGGTAGAGCTCGGCGAAGGCGATCCGCCGCGCCCCGGCCGCGCCCTGGGTGAGCACGGTGGCCTCCAGCGCCTGGAGGGAGACCGCGAGGTCCGAGGCGTGCACCGCCACGCAGTGCGCGCTGCCGCCGAAGAGCGCGTGCATCCGGTTGTGCCCGGCCTGGGCGGGGCAGCCGCTACCGGGCTGCCGCTTGTTGCACGGGAACCCGCTGTCCCGGAAGTAGCCGCACCGGTTGCGCTGCAACAGGTTCCCGCCGATCGCGGCCATGTTCCGGATCTGCGGCGAGGCCGAGTTGAGCAGCGCCGAGGCCAGCACCGGCGTCCGGGTGCGCACCGCGGGATGCGCGGCCACCTCGGCCATCCGGGCCAGCGCGCCGATCCGGATCCGGTCCGGCAGCACCTGGATGTCGTTGAGCGGCAAGGCGTTGATGTCGATGAGCCGGTCGTGCGCCTGCACGCCGTCCTTCATCAGGTTCAGCAGCTCGGTGCCACCGGCCACGTACGCCGCTCCCGGAGTCGCGGCGGCGCGCACGGCTTCCTCGGTCGCCCGAGGGCGGACATAGCCGAAGGCCCTCATCCTCGCGCCTCCTTCGCCGCGTCCCGCACCGCGGCCACGATGTTGGGATAGCAGCTGCACCGGCACAGGTTCCCGCTCATCCACTCCCGGATCTCCGCGTCCGACCCGGTGTGCCCCTCCTCGATCGCGGCCACCGCGGACATGATCTGTCCGGGCGTGCAGAACCCGCACTGGAAGGCGTCCCTGCGGATGAAGGCCGCCTGCACCGGGTGTAGCTGTCCGTCCCGCGCCAGCCCCTCCACCGTGGTGATCCGCTGGCCTTGTCGCATCACGGCCAGGGTCAGGCAGGACTTGATCCGCTGCCCGTCCACCAGCACCGTGCAGGCCCCGCACTCGCCGCGGTCGCAGCCCTTCTTCGTCCCGGTGAGCCCGAGCCGTTCGCGCAACGCGTCCAGCAGGGTGACCCTGGGTTCCACCGACACCGGGTGGTCGGCGCCGTTGACGCGCAACGTGATCTGCACGCCGGCCCCCGGTTCCACACCATCCACTGTGGACGGTGCCGCGGTCGCGGTGGCGGGCAGGGCGCCCGCCGCGATCGCGCCCGCCGCGGTGACGCCGCCTGCCTTGAGCACGGTCCTTCGATTGGGCCGGACCTGTGGGTGATCGGACACCGTGCCTCCTTGTCGGTGGCTCTCTAGTTAGCGGTGATCCGCTACCGATGTGATCAACGATAACACTCCGACATTAGCGACGCTAGGGTCGAAGTGTTATCAGTGCTACGCCGAGCGCGGTCGCAGACTGCGTATGCGATGTTCAAGCCTTATTTTTAGCCATGTATTGACTTGTGCCCGTAGCCGTCATTACGTTCGGCCCGCCGACAAGTTCGCCGCCGCCACCCCTGCGTGACACTCGGGAAAACGCTTGCCCTGCCTGGGTGTCACGTCCCTGCATCGTGGCAGAGGAGTGCCCTGTGACGTGGAGACGGATGGCGACGGCGGCGACAGCCGCGGTGGTCGCCGCGAGTTCGCTGACCCTGGTGTCCGCACCGGCCGCCGGCGCGGCGGTCACGCCCGGCGCCTGGTACAAGGTGGTGATCAAGGCCAGCGGCAAGTGCGTGGACGCCCGCGGCGCGGCCGCGGTCAACGGCACCGCCGTGCAGCAGTACACCTGCAACGACACCACCGCCCAGCAGTGGCAGTTCCAGGAGAGCGGTGGTGGCTTCTTCCGGCTGAACAGCCGCGTCGACGCCGCCCAGGTCATCGACGTGGCGGAGAGCTCCACCGCCGACGGCGGCCTGACCCACCTGTGGACCTACGGCGGTGGCGCGAACCAGCAGTGGCAGCCGGTCCAACAGGCCGACGGCTCGCACCGGCTGGTCAACCGCAACAGCGGCAAGTGCCTCGACCTGACCGAAGGCTCGCAGGCCGACAGCGTCCAGTTCCAGCAGTGGACCTGCTTCGAGGGCTCACCCAACCAGTCCTTCACCCTGGTGCTCGCCGGCGGCGACCCCGGCCCCGGCGACCCCGACTTCGGCCCGAACGTCTTCGTCTTCGACCCGTCCACCCCGCGGTCCACCATCCAGAACCGGGCGAACACGATCTTCCAGCGGCAGGAGCGGGCCCAGTTCGGCCCGGACCGCTACGCCATGTTGTTCAAGCCGGGCACCTACGACGTGGACGTCAACGTCGGCTACTACACCCAGGTCCTCGGCCTGGGCAGGCATCCGGACGAGGTGAACATCCGCGGCGCGGTGCACGTGGAGGCGGACTGGTTCCAGGGCAACGCCACGCACAACTTCTGGCGGGCCGCGGAGAACCTGTCGGTGACCCCCAACGGCGGCATGGACCGCTGGGCGGTCTCCCAGGCCGCGCCCTACCGCCGCATGCACGTGCGCGGCGACCTGCAACTCGATGACAACGGCTGGTCCAGCGGCGGGTTCATGGCCGACAGCAAGATCGACGGCCAGGTGCGCTCGGGCAGCCAGCAGCAGTGGTTGTCCCGCAACACCAACTGGGGCAGCTGGAACGGGTCCAACTGGAACATGGTCTTCGTCGGGGCCGACAACGCCCCCGCCGGCACCTTCCCGAACCCGCCCTACACCAGGATCGACCACACCCCGCGGATCCGGGAGAAGCCGTTCCTCCAGGTCAACGCCGTCGGCGCCTATGAGGTCTTCGTGCCCGCGCTGCGCGAGAACTCCCGCGGCACCACCTGGGAGAGCGGCAACCAGCCCGGCCAGGCGCTGCCGATCAGCTCCTTCTTCATCGCCAAGCCCGGCACCAGCGCCGCCGCGATGAACCAGGCGCTGGCCGAGGGCAAGAACCTGATCGTCACCCCCGGCATCTACCGCCTGGAGGAGACCCTGCGGGTCACCCGGCCGGACACCGTGGTGCTGGGCATGGGCCTGGCCACCCTGATGCCCAATAACGGGATCACCGCGCTGACCGTGGCCGACGTGCCCGGGGTGAAGATCGCCGGACTGCTCATCGACGCCGGCACCACCAACTCCACCCTGCTGATGGAGGTCGGCCCGCAGGGCTCGGCGGGCAACCACGCGGCCAACCCGACCTCGCTGCACGATCTGTTCATCCGGATCGGCGGCATGGTCGCGGGCAAGGCCACCACCAGCCTGGTAATCAACAGCCGCAACGTGATCGGCGACCACCTGTGGCTCTGGCGCGGCGACCACGGCGACGGCATCGGCTGGCACACCAACACCGCGGACGTGGGCCTGGTGGTCAACGGCGACAACGTGAGCATGTACGGGCTCTTCGTCGAGCACTACCAGAAGTACCAGACCATCTGGAACGGCCAGGGCGGCAAGACGTTCTTCTACCAGAACGAGATGCCCTACGACCCGCCGGACCAGGCGGCCTGGATGAACGGCTCCACCAGGGGCTACGCGGCCTACAAGGTGGGCGACCACGTCACCAGCCACGAGGCCCACGGGCTGGGCAGCTACTGCTTCTTCAACGTCAACCGCGGCGTGGTGGCCGAGCGGGCCTTCGAGGTGCCCAACCACCCGAACGTGCGCTTCCGGCACATGGTCACGGTGTCACTGGGCGGCGGCGCGGGCACCATCAACCGCGTCATCAACAACTCCGGCGGCACCGCGGGGCCGGGACAGGTGGTGCAGAACCTGGTGAGCTACCCGTAGCTCCCCGGCAGCCCCAACGGCCCGGGTCGCACCCGCGCGACCCGGGCCGTCGGCAGGTCTCAGTTGCGCTGGGCCCGGCTCAGCCCGGTCAGGAGCCGTTCCATCACCTCGGGGTCGACCTCGTGCGGGTCGTTGGCCAGCCGCTCGGCCTCGGGCGAGCGCCTGCGCTCCCGGCGCGGCAGCGGCACCGCCTCGGCGGTCACCCCGCCCGGCAGCGGCAGCTCGCACCACAGCATCCGGCCCCGGTCCAGGGCCACCACGCCCAGGTTCGGGCCCTCCATGTCCGGGGTCGCCTCGGCCGGGCGGCCGTCGGCCACCTCGATCACCAGGCTGTCCCCGCTGATCCGCAGGCGCACGGTCAGCATGCCGGGCCGCTTCGGGTCAGCGCTTTCCACCACCGCGGCCACCAACTGGCCCGCCGCGGTCGAAGCCTCCTCCAACAGCGGCCGCAGGGACCACTCGCGCAGGGTGAACTGAGCGAACAGGTCGGCGCAGTTCACCGCGGTGGGGAGCGCGACTAGCTGGATGTCGTCGACCTGTGCAGTCTGTGGGGTCACCGGGTTCCTTCTTCCGCCATTTCGGGAGCCTCGGGTGTCACTCGAATAGGGGATCCTGCCACACGCTGTAGACGTCCGGTGATTCCGCGTCCACTTTGTTGCCGGTGTCAACCTAGGATGACCAGGTGGAGATGGACCGGTTGATGACGCTGACCAGGGCGACCGGCGTGGACGACCCGATCGAGGGACTTGCCGCCGCCGCGGAACTACGCCGCGAACTCGAACGTCTGGAGGCTGTGCTGGTCCGCCGGGCCAGGGTCGCGGGCCGGACCTGGACCGAGGTGGCGGCGGCGCTGGGCGTCAGCAAGCAGGCGGTGCACAAGAAGCACGGCCGCACCGCGCTGTTCGGCCGCCGCGCCGACTAGGGCGTGTCCGCAAAGTCCCGCCCGCGATAGCCGCGCCGGTTCGGCCGCCGGCGCCCGGCGAACCCCAGGTCCCGCCGGTGGTACCAGAGCAGCTCGGTGTCGCCCTCCAGCCAGCACAGCAGCACTGGCACCTCGTCCAGCTCGGCCGGGAAGTC
The DNA here is from genome assembly GCF_023897065.1 of Crossiella sp. SN42. Classification (GTDB taxonomy): domain Bacteria; phylum Actinomycetota; class Actinomycetes; order Mycobacteriales; family Pseudonocardiaceae; genus Crossiella. Next base: position 91,133 of record NZ_JAMHIV010000026.1, on the reverse strand, counting down.
CACCAGCAGCGGCGCGAACCCCTTCAGCTCCGCCCCGGTCTGCTGGATCTGGGTCATCAGCTCGTCCAGCCGCGCCTGCGCCGCCTTGAACTCCGGCAACCCGCCCAGCGGACTCGGCTCGCCACCCGGCGCCACCGCCACGGCCAGCTCGGCGGCATCGGCGCGCAGCGCGACGACCTCGGTCAGCACCGGCAGCAGCGCGGCCAGCTCGGCCCGGGCCTCGGCCACGGTGAACAGTCCCATGCGGACCAGCCTGCCACAGTCCCTTGACCTCTAGTTAAGTCGAGCTAACACACTCTCCTCATCAGCGACTTCGGTCCAGCAAGGACCACGGCGAGAAATTCACGCCGACTTTGTCGGGGGTGTGCGCAACCATCACCTCACGCACCGCCCCGGCCCGGACACTGTGGGGAGCCATGGACATCGACATGAACGCCTGGATGGCGCTGGAAAGCGCGATGCAGGACAAGTCAGGGCGCACGGTCACCCGTGCCACCCTGCGCCGCATCGCCCGCTTCGCCAAGCCGCAGCACCGCGCGGTGGCCATCCTGCTGGTGCTCAGCGCGCTGGCCGCGGTGCTCGCGGTGGCCACGCCGGTGCTGGCGGGCTGGGTGGTCGAGGCGATCGTGAACAAGCAGCCGGTGGACACCGTGGTCTGGCTGGCGGTGCTCATCGCCGGGATCGCGGTGGTGGAGGCCGGGCTGAGCATGGCCGAGCGCTGGCAGTCCTCCAGGGTCGGCGAGGACCTGATCCTGCGGCTGCGCGAGTCGGTCTTCGCGCACGTGCAGCGGATGCCGGTGGCCTTCTTCACCCGCACCCGCACCGGCGCGCTGGTCAGCCGCCTCAACAACGACGTGATCGCCGCCCAGCGCGCCTTCTCCAGCACGCTCTCCGGCGTGGTCACCAACATCATCGCGCTGGTGCTGGCCGTGGCGGTCATGGTCAGCCTGTCCTGGCAGGTCACCCTGCTCGCGCTGATCCTGTTGCCGGTCTTCGTGATCCCGGCCCGGCGGGTCGGGCGGCGGCTGGCCGGGATGGAGCGCGAGTCGGCCAACCTCAACTCGGCGATGACCACCCAGATGACCGAGCGGTTCTCCGCACCGGGCGCCACCCTGATCAAGCTGTTCGGCAGGCCTGCCGACGAGGAAGCCGAGTTCGGCAAGCGGGCCCAGCGGGTGCGCGACATCGGCGTGCGCACCGCGGTGCGGCAGTGGGTGTTCATGGTCGCGCTGGGCCTGGTCTCCGCGCTGGCCCTGGCCCTGGTCTACGGCCTCGGCGGCTACTTCGCGCTGACCGGCCAGTTGGAGGCGGGCACCGTGGTCACCCTGGCGCTGCTGATCACCCGGCTGTACTCGCCGCTGACCGCGCTGGCCGGGGCCCGGCTGGACGTGATGACCGCGCTGGTCAGCTTCGACCGGGTGTTCGAGGTGCTCGACCTCAAGCCGCTGATCGAGGAGAAGCCGGACGCCCGCGAGGTGCCGGAAGGCCCGGTGTCGGTGGAGTTCGACGACGTCCGCTTCAGCTACCCGGCCGCGGACAAGGTCTCCCTCGCCTCGTTGGAGGAAGTGGCCACTTTGGACAGTCGCGGCGGCGAGGAGGTGTTGCGCGGGGTGTCCTTCCGGGCCGAGCCCGGTCAGCTGATCGCCCTGGTCGGCTCCTCCGGCGCGGGCAAGTCCACTCTGGCCTCACTGACACCAAGGCTTTACGACGCCGACTCCGGCAGCATCCGGCTGGGCGGGGTGGACGTGCGCGACCTGTCCTTCGACGCGATCAGGGACACCGTCGGCATGGTCACCCAGGACGGCCACCTCTTCCACGAGAGCATCGGCGCGAACCTGCGGCTGGCCCGGCCCGGTGCCAGCGATGAGGACCTGTGGGACGCGCTGCGCCGCGCCCGCCTCGACGACCTGGTGGCCTCGCTGCCGGACGGCCTGGACACCGTGGTGGGGGAGCGCGGCTACCGGCTCTCCGGCGGTGAGCGGCAACGGCTGACCATCGCGCGGTTGCTGCTGGCCCAGCCCAGGGTGGTGATCCTGGACGAGGCCACCGCGCACCTGGACTCCAGCTCGGAGGCCGCGGTGCAGGAAGCGCTGGTGGAGGCGCTGGCCGGCCGGACCTCGCTGGTCATCGCGCACCGGCTGTCCACCATCAGGGCGGCGAACCTGATCCTGGTGGTGGAGAACGGCGAGGTGGTCGAGCGCGGCACGCACGAGGTGCTGCTGGCCAAGGGCGGCCGCTACGCCGAGCTGTACAACACGCAGTTCGCGGACAGCAAGGAATCCGTGATCGCTGGATAACCTGTACGCCTCGCGGCGCCGCCCGGATGCGGCGCCGCGAGCGGACGTTGGGGACAAAGGAGTTCTGGTGTCGGTGCGACGGCAAGTCGGCAGCATGACCGAGACGGTGGTCGAGCGGATGCCCGCCCCCGATCCCACCGCGGCCGCCTTCTTCGACGTGGACAACACCATGATCATGGGCGCCTCGATCTTCCACCTGGCCCGCGGCCTGGTCGAGCGCAAGTTCTTCCGCACCGCCGACCTGTTGGGCTTCGCCTGGAAACAGGTCAAGTTCCGGGTGCTGGGCCGCGAAGACCACCAGGGCATCGAGGACAGCAGAGAACAGCTCCTCTCCTTCGTCGCCGGTCGCCGCACCGACGAGCTGGCCGCCCTGTGCGAGGAGATCTTCGACTCCCGCATCGCCTCCCGCGTCTGGCCCGGCACCCGCTCCCTGGCCCAGCTGCACCTGGCCGCGGGCCAACGGGTCTGGCTGGTCACCGCCGCCCCGGTCGAGCTCGCCGAGATCATCGCCCGCCGCCTGGGCCTGACCGGCGCGCTGGGCACCGTCGGCGAACGCGAGAACGGCGTCTACACCGGCAAGCTCGTCGGCGGCCTGATGCACGGCCAGGCCAAGGCCGACGCGCTGCGCGTGCTGGCCGAGCGGGAGGGCCTGAACCTGGCCAACTGCGTGGCCTACTCCGACTCGCACAACGACCTGCCGATGCTCTCCGCGGTGGGCACCGCCATCGCGGTCAACCCCGACTCCGGCCTGCGCGAGATCGCCCGCGCCCGGGGCTGGGAGATCCGCGACTTCCGCACCGGCCGCAAAGCGATGAAGATCGGCCTCCCCACCATCCTGGCCACCTGCGCCCTGGCCGCCGCGATCACCGCCGCCGTAGCCGGCCGCCGCCGCACCTGGCAAGCCCCGCCCCCCGCGCTTGGCGAGGCCTGCCCCCGCGTCTGATTAGGCCCGCCCCCGCTCTTGGCTAGGCCTGCCCCCGCGTCTGATGAGCCCCGCCCCCGGCGTCTGACGAGCCCGCCCCCGCGCTTGGCGAGGTCCGCCCCCGCGTCTGACGAGCCCCGGTCCCCGCGTTTGGCGAGGTCCGCCCCCGCGTCTGACGAGCCCCGGTCCCCGCGTTCGACGAGGCCCGCCCCGCGTCTGACGAGGCGCGCCCCGGCGTTTGGTCAGGCCCAGTAGCGGAAATCCGGTACCTGCGCTGCCGTCCCAGCGCCCGCCCCGCACGGCGGAAACCAGACGCACAAGCGGGAGGACCGCCATGCTCAGCCAGGGTGACCGCCGCCGGCTGGAGGAACTGGCGAGCCAGCTGGAAGCCGAAGACCCCGCCTTCGCCGAGGGCCTGCGCGCCGGCCGCCCAGCCCCGCCCAGCGACGACCGCCGCTGGCCGGTCATCGCCACCGGCCTCATCGCCGCCACGGCCTTCCTCATCGCCATGGCAACCCTGTCCCTGCCCCTGCTGTTCGTCGCCCTGTTCGGCCTGGGCTGGTCCGTCACCGCCTACCGCGAACGCGTCCGCCGAGCCCACCACTGGACCACCCGCCCCCAATGGCGCCGCCTGAGCTGACCCCACCCCACCCCGCCGAACTGCCGCCCCACCACCCCGCCTGCCGCACGCCTTCGCCCACCCGCCTTACCACCGCACTACCAAGCCACCGCCCCGGCGATGCCCCGCGCTGCTTCAAGCCACCGCGCCCGCACGGCTTCCCAGCCGCCGCGCCTGCGCTTGCCCCGCGGCTTCTGGCCACCGCGCCCGCATCCTCCCCGCGTGGCCGCTAGTCGCTCGTCCGCGCCTGCCCCCGCGCCGCCTCGGGCACCGCCCGCTGCAACCGCTCCGCCATCGCCAGCAGGTTCGCGGCCAGCTCCGGCGCGTCCACCACCTCGAACTCGATCTCCATCGCGCCCAGCATCCACGCCAGCTGCCGCACATCCGTCGCACCCACGTGCAGCAGGCAACTCTCCGGCCCTTCCGGCTCCACCCGCCCGATCCCGGCGAAGTTCTGCGCCTCCGGCGCGTCCGCGGGCACCGGCAGCCGCACCGTGGACTGGTACTGCCACAACCGGGCCACCCGCTCGGCCACGAACGCCCCCGCGTCGTCGGTGGGCAGCTCGCGCGGGGTGAACCGGGGACCGGTCGGCACCTTGGGCCGCAACCGATCCACCCGGAAGGTCCGCCAGTCCGACCGGTGCACGTCCCAGGCCACCAGGTACCAGCGGCGGCCCCAGGTCACCAGGCGGTGCGGCTCGGTCTCGCGCAGGCTCTCGGTGCCGTCGTGGTTGCGGTAGTCGAACCGCAGCCGCTGGTGGTCCCGGCAGGCCGCGGCGATCGCGGTCAGGGTGTCCGCGGCCACCGTCGGCATCGAGGACCGGCTCGGCACGGTCGAGATCTGCAACGCCGCCACCCGGTGCCGCAACCGGGACGGCAACACCTGTTCCAGCTTCACCAGCGCCCGCAGCGAAGCCTCGCCGATGCCCTCGACGCTGCCGTTGGTCGCGGTGCGCAGCCCGATCGCCACCGCCACCGCTTCCTCGTCGTCGAGCAGCAGCGGCGGCAGGTCCGCCCCCGCACCCAGCCGGTAACCACCGGCGATGCCCTTGGTCGACTCGACCGGGTAGTCCAGGTCCCGCAGCTTCTCGACGTCCCGCCGCACCGTGCGGCCGGTCACGCCCAGCCGTTCGGCCAGCTCCGAACCCGACCACTCGCGTCGCATCTGCAGCAGAGTCAGCAGCCGGAGCAGCCGCGCCGAGGTCTCCTTCACCGCCCCATTCTGCCGCGACCAAGTAAGTCTTGATTTCAAACTCACCGGATGACATGGTGAGTTTGCTTTTCCGCCTGACCTTGGGAGCGTGTGATGGCAAGACTTCCGGCCCGTCTCGCCGGCCACCCGTCGGTGCGCGCGGTCCGCGAGCGGCAGGCTGCCACCGGCCCCCGCGAACCCCGGGTCATCGACGCGGCCTGGCTGCGCGAGCTCTGCCTGGCCGCGGGCGCCGACGACATGGGCGTGGTCCCCCTCGACCATCCCGACCTGGCCAGCGAACGCGAGCCCGCCCTGCACGCCCTGCCCGGCACCCGGAGCCTGATCTCGCTGGTGGTGCGGATGAACCGGGACAACGTCCGCTCACCCGCGCGCAGCGTCGCCAACCAGGAGTTCCACCGCACCGGCGAGATCATCAACGAGGCCGCGCGCACCATCGTCCGCGCCCTGGAAGACGCCGGGCACCGCGCGCTCAACCCCTCCGCCACCTTCCCGATGGAGATGGAGAACTACCCCGGCCGGATCTGGGTGGTCGCGCACAAGCCGGTCGCGGTGGCCGCGGGCCTGGGCGCCATGGGCATCCACCGCAACGTGATCCACCCGCGCTTCGGCAGCTTCGTCCTGCTGGCCACCCTGCTGGTGGACGCCGAGGTCAGCGCGTACGGGGCTGAGCTGGACTACAACCCCTGCCTGGAGTGCAAACTGTGCGTCGCGGCTTGCCCGATCGGGGCAATCGGCAAGAACGGAGAGTTCGACTTCCGCGCCTGCGCCACGCACAACTACCGCGAGTTCATGGGCGGCTTCACCGACTGGGTGGAGACGATCGCGGACAGTGCCGACGCCGAGGAGTACCGTGCCCGCGTCAGCCCGGGTGAGAGCGCGTCCATGTGGCAGAGCCTGGCGTTCAAGCCCAACTACAAGGCGGCCTACTGCCTGGCCGTCTGCCCGGCAGGGGAGGATGTACTCGCGCCCTACCTCGCCGATCGGAAGGACTTCATGAGCACCGTGGTGAAGCCCTTGCAGGACAAGGTGGAGACGCTCTACGTCACTCCCGGCTCACCAGCCGGGGACTACGCCCGACGCCGGTTCCCGCACAAGCCGGTGAAGGTGGTCGGCAACGGACTGCCCGTCACCAGGCCGCGGCAGGAAGAGCAGGAAGAGAAGGACGGTTGATGACCGAGGTTGTGATCACCGGGCTCGGCACGTTGAGCCCCCTGGGCGGCACCACGGCCGACACCTGGTCCGCGCTGCTGGCGGGCCAGTCCGGGGTCGAGACGCTCACCGACGACTGGGCGCAGGAACTGCCCGCCCGGCTCGCCGCCCGGATGGCGGTCGACCCGGCCAGTCAGCTCGAACGCGTGCAGGCCCGCCGGATGGACCGGTCCACCCAGGCCGCCCTGGTCGCCGCCCGTCAGGCGTGGGCCGACGCCGGCCTGGAGAAGGGCGCGGTCGACCCGAACCGGGTCGCGGTCGTCCTGGGCACCGGCATCGGCGGTGTCGGCACCCTGCTGGACAACTACGACGCGCTCCTCGGCCGCGGCTACCGCCGGGTCTCCCCGCGCATGGTCCAGATGATCATGCCCAACAGCGCCGCCGCCACGGTCAGCATCGACCTGGACGCCCGCGCCGGCGCCATCTGCCCAGCCAGCGCCTGCGCCACCGGCGCCGAGGCCCTGGCCCACGCCCTGGACCTGATCCGGCTGGGCCGCGCCGACGTCGTGGTCACCGGTGGCACCGAGGCCTGCGTCCGCTCGGTGACCATGGCCGGCTTCGCCCAGGCCCAGGCCATGTCCACCCGCAACGACGAGCCGCACCGCGCCTCCCGGCCCTACGACAAGGGCCGCGACGGCTTCGTCCTCGGCGAGGGCGCCGCCGTCCTGGTCATCGAACGCGCCGACGTCGCCGCCGCCAGGGGCCGCACCCCGTACGCCACCTTCGCCGGCGCCGCCATCACCTCCGACGCCTACGACATGGTCGGCCTGCACCCCCAGGGCGACGGCCAGATCCGCGCCATGGAGACGGCCCTGCGCGAAGCGGGCTTGTCCGCCAAGGACATCCACCACGTCAACGCCCACTCCACCGGCACCCCGGGCGGCGACATGCTGGAAGCGAAGGCCATCTACGACGTCTTCGGCGACCAGCCCCTGGTCTCGGCCACCAAGTCCATGACCGGCCACCTCCTCGGCGCGGCCGGCGCCTTGGAAGCGGTGTTCACCGTCCTGGCCATCCACCACGACGTGGCCCCGCCGACCCGCAACCTGGAGAACCCGGAGGACGCCCTCCAGATCCAGGTCACCAGGGACACCCCGGTCAACCTGCCCATCAACGCCGCATTGTCGAACTCCTTCGGTTTTGGCGGCCACAACACCGCGTTGGTCTTCCGCAAGCCCTGACCAGCCCCGGCCCGAGCCAACCGGGCCAGCCCCGGGATCGTGCCCTGGGGCAGCCGGACAGCGAGACCTGAACCGGCTGCCCCAGGGCATATCCGGGCCGACGTTCCGGCCCAGAGCCAGGCCCACGCCCAGACTCAGGTGCAAGGTGCCTGGGCCGCCTCGGCCTTGCGGTCGTTGCCTGCCTCCAGGCCTGTCCCCGGAGCGGTTCGAGCACAGCGTGCGGGGCGCCGGGGACGCCAGCCGCCCGGCCGAGCGACTCAGTCGACCGTCCGGCCCTGCGCCGTCCACTCCGGACTGGCGAACCTCGCGCGTAGTTCGCCAACGGCCGGTTCGGCGCCGCAGGACCGGCAGGTCGGCACGGTCTCCAGGTCCGCACCGCAGCTGTGCTCGAACGTCACCGGCGCGACGTCCATGAGGTGCTGGTCACCCCACTGCCGCAACAGGTGCAGCACTCCGCGTAGCTCCAGTCCCGCCTCCGTGGCGTGATACTCGAACCGCGGCGGCCGCTCGCTGTACTGGACACGTTCCAGCACACCCGCATCGACCAGCTTTCGCAGCCGGGCGGCGAGAATGTCGCGCGGTGCCCCGATGTTCCGGACCATGCCATCGAACCGGCACACCCCGTAGAACACCTCACGCAGCACCAGCAACGAGTACTTCTCACCGACCACGGCCAGCGTGGCGGCGATGGAACATGGGCGTGGCGAACTCATAGCTCCACGGTAGACGAGACCGTTTGGATACCCAATGCTCTAGCTTCCAGTGAACCTCCCAGGGCTCTGACCTGGTTGGCCGGGCTTTTTCTCGGTCCGGCCTTCTGGTGGTGGACTTTCCTTTGTGGACAGTGCCGGTGGCACCTCATGCCGGCGTGAGGTGCCCGGCGGCCTCCGCGTGCTGAGCGGGGCACGCGGTGGTTGGCGATCCGCCCTGCCCTCGGCGCCGTGGGCCGCGGGCCGGTGGCGAGGCGGGGCTTGCGGTTCAGGTCATCGCGGCTCCGGGGAGGTGTGGTAGACGCGGTTGGTGGGCGAGGTCCAGGTGAAGCGGCCACCCGGATGCTGGTTCAGCCGCCAGGGCCAGGCGGTGGTCTGCTTGAGCCGGTGGTGGTGACGGCACAGCGGACCGAGGTTGTCGGGACTGGTGGGACCTCCGTTCTCGTGCGGGATGGTGTGGTCGAGGTCCGAGTCGTGGGCCTTGCGACGACAACCGGGGAAGGTGCAACGCGGGTTGCGCGCCTTGACCAGCTCGGTCATCCAGGTCGGCGGTTTGTAGCGCCGGGCGTCGTAGCCGACCACCGAGCCGTCCGGCCCGGTGAGCAGTCGTTTGATGTTGGCGTCCATGGCCAGTTCGCGGGCCGTCTCGGCGGTGATGGGACCGTGGTCGGCCAGCTCGGCGGGCTCGTCGTCGCCGAGCAGGGTGGTGATCGGCACGGTCACCCGGATCTCGGTGCTGACCGAACCGCCGTTCGCCTTGCCGGACAACAGGTCCAGCGCCACATCGGTGCGGGTCTGGTCGAGTGTCCGCTCCTCGTCCCGCACCGTTCGGGCGAGCTTGTCGACGTAGCGGAAGGCGGCCTGGGTCTGCGGGGCAGGCGCCTTCACCGAGAGCACGGCCATGCCGTCGTCCTCGGCCCACAGCGACAGCTGCCGGGACTCCGCTGCCTTTTCCTCTCTCTTGCGGGCGGCGCCGGGGTCGGCGCGGATGACCGCGCGGCGCAGCATCGAACGCAGGCTGCCCACGCTGCGGGACCGCGCGTCGGGCAGCACCCGGTCCTCGACCGTGGCCGCCTGGTCGTCGGCGAGTGGCGCCACGGCTTCGGCGATCGCCTTGGCTTTCATGTAGTCGATCCGGCCTTCCGTCAACGCGTCCAGGGTTCTGGGCAGGCGGCGGAGGTCGAGGGCGGTGGCCAGCCTGACCGCGGCCGCGCGTGGGCTCCAGCCCAGCGCCGCGGCGATCTCGTCCTCGACGAACTCGTGGATTCCGTACTTGTCATGGGTTCGGTGTTCGGCGAACCTGGCCAGGGCCTGCATCTCGACCGACTCGACGAAAGCCTTGATCCGTTGGCAGTCCTGCAAACGATCGAGCAACGCGTCGTCGTCCAAAGTGGACATATCAGCGGAGAGGGCGCCCATCGTGGCGTCAACAGACCGGGGCTGAGGTGCGTCGAGCACGGCGAGCTGCTCGAACATGGCATCAGCCCAGCGTGGGGAATGGGGCGGGAATGGCAGGTTCACCACGGGCGAAACGTGTGGCCCATTGGTCAGTGAATTGTGTTGTCAGGTAACGAAAAAACGCTGACAAACGAGCGATTTTTGACGCTGTGTTCGAAGCTGTGGCGGTGCTGCCGGGAGGCGAGGCCTGAGCTCGCGTCCCGGGGTGCGGGCGACTGCCGGGTGGGGGCTGGCGACGGGGGCGCCGCGGTTCTGGGTGCCATGCATGGCATATAACCGCTTGAGTATCTGGTGCGTCAAATTGATCTGACGGGAATGGTGTCACCCGGTTGGGCGTTCTCGATACAGACGCACGGTAAGACGAGCAGGAGGCTGTGGTGCTGAATCCGGAGAACCTGTACGAGGTGGACTCCGATGTCCCGGACCTGACCGGAGCGGTACTGCTGCACCACTTCGACGGGTTCATGGACGCGGGCGCGGCCGGTCGGGTGCTGGTCGAGCACCTGCTGGAGAACTACGAGCACCGCGAGATCGCGCGGTTCGACGTGGACGGCCTGATCGACTACCGCTCACGGCGGCCCCTGATGACCTACTCGACGGACCGGTGGGCCGATTTTGCCGGACCCGAGCTCGTGGTGTATCTGTTGCACGACGGCATCGGCACCCCGTTCCTCTTGCTCACTGGGCCTGAGCCGGATGTGCGGTGGGAAGCTTTCACCCAGGCTGTGCGCAGCCTGATCGAACGGTGGGGCGTCCGGCTGACCGTCGGTTTCCACGGGATTCCCATGGGGGTTCCGCACACGCGACCGCTGGGCGTGGTGGCCCACGCGACGCGCCGGGAACTGATCTCCGAACACCAGCCGTTCTTCAACCGGGTGCAGGTACCCGGCAACGTGAGCGCGTTGCTGGAACTGCGCCTCGGCGAGAGCGGTCACGACGCCATCGGGTTCGCCGCGCAGGTGCCGCACTACCTCGCGCAGTCGACCTATCCGGCGGTCGCGATGACCCTGCTCGACCACGTGGTGCGCGCCACCGGGCTGGTGCTGCCCGCGGACTCGTTGCGGGAGACCGCGCGCCGGGCTGACGCCGAGGTGCAGCGGCAGGTCGTGGAGTCGGAGGAGATCGCGCAGGTGGTGGGCGCACTGGAGCGGCAGTACGACGCGTTCGCCGAAGCCGCGGGCAAGGAGAGCCTGCTGCTGGAAACGGCCGAGGACATGCCGAGCGCCGAGGAACTGGGCGCCGAGGTCGAGCGGTTCCTGGCCGAGCAGCAGGGCTTCACCGATCCCCGGGACAACTGAACACGAGCTCGCCTCGACTGTTCGGCCGCCAAGGCCGGGCAACGGGTTGGCGCGATGGCGGCTGGGCCGGGATGACCGGTCAGGCCGAGGTAGCGCAGAGGGCGGCAGGGGCTGGGCAGGCCGAGACAACGCGGTTGGCGGCACTGCACGGTTGGCGACACTGGCAGGGCCGGGCAGTGAGCATGCCTGGTGTGACCGGTGTGGTCGGCAACTGGTGCTGACGGCTGGGTAGCCGACGTCATCGGCGTGGCTGGGGTGACCGGCACCGCTGGCGCGGGCGGCTGGTCGCTGCCCCGTGGCGGCCCGGTAGCGGTTCGGGCGTCGCACTTCGCACCGCCGGTACGCGATCCGTTTGGGCAGAACGGGTAAGCGGCTAGTGAGCGAGGCCGGTCGCGATGGCTGGTGCGGCTTGCGGTCCGGGATCCCGGGCGCGGGCTGTGCGGGCCAGGGCGGCGGGCCGGCCCGCACAACGTCCACGGCCGCTGGTGCGGACACCAATCATCCTACGATTGGGCCGAAGCGGTGACAACGTCCGATGCCGGACTCGGACGCGGTGACGGGCGTGCGCCTGAGCGGCTCCGTTGTGGGCGGGGAGCCGCCGGGCGGTGTGGGTCAGCCGGTGATGTAGGCGACGATGGCTGGGGCGCGCCAGTCGCTGGAGACGATGGTGGCGCCCTTGGCGGACAGGTCGCGGACCCTGGCCTGGGCGTCGGGGACCGGTGGGTTCACGCCGTCGATCGCCGGGGCCACGCGGTGGGCGTCGGTCATGACCACGAAGTACTTGCCGCCCAGGTACGTGCCGGGGTAGCCGGCGTAGGCACTGGCGTCGCCGTCGAAGGCGACGATCCAGGGCGCGCGGTTGCCGCCGCGGTCGCCGGTGCGCGGGTCGGACGGCGCGGCGCCGTTGATCGCCGGGAAGGCCATGGTGGTGGCCAGGGTTCCGGTGCTGTTGGCGTTGATCAGGCGGTCGGCGTACTCCACGTCGGTGTGGTAGCGGTCGAAGGGGTTCGCGGCCTCCAGGGTGCCGCGTTCGACCAGGAGCAGGAACTTGCCGGTGAGGGCGGCGCGGGCAGGCCAGGCTCCGGACTGGGCGGCGGCGTCCAGGGTGGGGTGGTCGCCCTTGAGCTGGGCGGGGCCGAAGACGTTGGCAGCGCCCAGGTTGTCTGCGATGAGGCGGTCGAGTTCCGCGGGGCCGAAGCCGCCGCGGCCGTCGAAGCCGTTCTTCATCTCCAGCTTGAGCACGACCAGGGGGTGGTTCGGCTGGTTCTCGTGCCACAGGCGGATGTTGCGCAGACAGGTGGCCAGGTTCTGGTCGCGGGCGCCGGTGCGCAGCTGCTGGTAGGTGTCCGCGGCGGCGCAGTTGTTGCTGTTGCCGGGATCGTGGCTGACCTTGAAGTCCCTGGTGCCGAAGAAGTTCGTCCAGACGTCCAGTTCGAGCATGCCCGCGCCGGAGTCCAGGGCGTCCACCAGATACGGGAAGGTGGACTGGATGTAGGCGTTGTGCACGCCGACCGTGGTGGCTCCGGTCGCGGTGCTCGCCTGGGCGGGAAGGGCGGTGGCGGCCAGGGCCAGCAGGGCCGCGCCGACGGCGGTGGCCGCGCGAGCGAGTGGGCGATGCATCGTTGCGCTCCTCAAACCGAAACCCGGTGGTGGATGAGGAGAAACTAGCCGGGTCAGATGTGCGCGGGATGTCCGCTGGATGGCCGGTTTCTTGATCACTGGGAGCGGCTGTTTCCGCCGCGGCGGGGGCGGGGCAGGCCGGGGCCCGACGGATTGGCGACAGCGGGGCAGCGGATTGGCGGTGGCCGGGTCCGGGGCCGGGTCCGAGGCGGGGCCGGGGCGAGGGCTGGCGGACCGGTAGGGCGGGCGCGGCGGATTGACGGGTCGCGCGGCTACGGCCCAATGGGTGTGGCCGAATGGCTAGGGCCGGATGGGTGGAATGTCGACGGTGCGACCGGGAGTGCGGTGCCGGGGAGGCGATGGAATTGCCTTGGGCAATTGGGCGCCGACCGGCGCGGCAATTGTCTGCGCGCGCCGGTCGGTTCAGATATGTGACCCGCTGGAGAATTCAGTCCTCGACGTGGATGGCCATCGCGGGACACAGCACCGCGGCCTCGCGCACCGCCTCACCCAGTTCGGCCGGCGGCTCCGCCTGGAGCAGCACGACCACGCCGTCCTCGTCCCGCTGGTCGAACACCTCGCCGGCGGCCAGCACGCACTGGCCGGCGCCGACGCAGGCTTCTTCGTCGATGTTGACGCGCATTTCCAACTCCTGTTGTGCGGTGGTGGGTCGCGGCCGCCGGCCGGTCAGGCCTGGACGTCCCAGGTGACCGGCAACGAACGTACGCCGTACACGAGAGCGTCGTGCTTGAACTCGATTTTCTCGAAGGGAATTCCCAGACGCAGCGTCGGGATCCTCGTGAAGAGCCTGGCGAAGACTTCCTGCAGCTCCACCCGGGCGAGCTGCTGGCCGAGGCACTGGTGGGCGCCGTAGCCGAAGGTCAGGTGCGCGCTGGCGTTGCGGCTGAAGTCGATCTCGTCGGGGCGGTCGAACACCGACTCCTGCCGGTTGCCGGAGGACAGCGCGGCGATGACGAACTCGCCCTCCTTGAACACCACGTTGCCCACCGGCAGGTCCTCCACCACCCGGCGGAACACGCCGAACTGCACCACCGACAGGTACCGCAGCATCTCCTCGACCGCGGCGGGGGCGATCGACGGGTCGGCGCGCAGCTCGGCCAGCCGGTCCGGGTGCCGCAGCAGCGCGGCGGCGCTGAGTGCGATCATGTTCGCGGTGGTCTCGTGCCCGGCGATCAGCAGCGAGATGCCGAGAGTGACCAGCTCTTCCACGGTCAGCGGCGTGCCGGAGGCGTTGGCGCGCTGGATCAGCCTGCCGAGCAGGTCCTCATCGGTCGGGTTGGCCAGCTTCGTCATGACCAGCTGGGCCATGTAGCCCTGGATCTGACCACTGGCCGCCAGCCGCTGCTCCTGGGTGATGTCGACCTTGAGCAGCACGCCGCTGGCCGCCTGGAACATCTCCCGGTCGGCGTAGGGCACGCCGAGCAGCTCGCAGATCACCAGCGACGGGATCGGCAGGCCGAAGTCGTGGTACAGGTCAGCCTCGGTGCCCGCCAGCATCGCGTCGAGGTGCTGGTCCACCAACTCGGCGATGTAGGGCCGCATCGCCTGGATGCGCTTGACGGTGAACTCCGGGGTCAGCAGCCTGCGCAGCCGGGAGTGCTCGGGGCCGTCGTGGTGCAGGATCGAGCCGGGGTTGGCCGGGGCGTCGAGGTCGGCCTCGGTGTTGACGTGGTTGGACGGCGAGGCGGCCCGCGAGTTCAGCCGGGGGTCGGCCAGCACGCTGCGCACGTCCTCGTACCGGGTGACCAGCCACGCGTCCACGCCGACCGGGCAGCTCACCTTGCTCACCGGGGCGCTCTCCCGCAGCTCCCGGTACTCCGCGGCGGGGTCGAACGGACAGCCCGGGGGCCGGGTGTCGGGGAAGGCGGCGGTGGCGGGCGCGCCGGCGGTCTCGGTCATGACCGGGGGAGTCCTCTCGGTGGGGGGAGTCGAGCGTCGGGGCATGTGTATAAAACTGGCAGTTACTGCCACTATGCCAACGCTGCCACTATGCCACGTGTGTCGAACACCTGGCGGGTGCGGTCCGTGCTGTTAGCCTCCGGGCGAAGAGGGGCTGGTCAGGAGGTGCGCCGATGGGGCTGCGCGAGGTGAAGATGCAGCGCACCCGGCTGCTGATCGCCGACAAGGCACTGGAGCTGTTCGCGGCGCAGGGCTTCGAGGCGACCACGATCGAACAGGTCGCCGCCGCGGCCGAGGTCGGCACCCGCACGCTCTACCGCTACTTCCCGACCAAGGAGTCGCTGATCGCGGGCTTCGTCGAGGAGCACCTCACCGACTCCCTCGAGGTCATGCGCGCCCAGCCCGCGGACCGCCCGCTGCCCGAGGCGCTGCACGCGGTGCTGGCCCGGTTGATGCGGGTGGTCACCGAGGACTCCGACCGGGTCGTCGCGGTGTACGCGCTGGCCAGGCACACCGACTCGCTGCAGGCCAGGCTGGCCGAGCAGACCTGGCGCTGGCGCGACGAGCTGGCCACCGAGATCGCCGCCAGGATCGGCGGGCCCTCGGTCCGCCTGGTGGCCGCGCTGGCCGCGGCCACCGCCATGGGGCTGATCGAGGTGGTGCTGCGGGAGTGGGTGGACGGCGGCGGCACCCGGCCACTGTCGGAGATCACCCGCGACGCGCTCAAGCTCCTGCACGCGGGCGCGGTCCCGCTACCGGAACAACAGGGACGCTGACACCGTGGACGAGGTCTCCGAGCAGTCGTGTCCGCCGCGGCGGGTCCGCAACCCGTGGGGCCACGGCGACCGCCTGCGGCAGGAGATCCTGTGCGCCACCGAGCGGCTGCTCGGCGAGCTGGACACCGACGACGCGCTGACCATTCGCGGCGTGGCCAGGGCCGCCGGGATCGCGCCCGCCAGCATCTACCCGCACTTCGGCGACCTGACCGAGCTGGTCGGCGCGCTGCTGGCCGATCAGCTGCGGCGGATGGCCGAGGTGATGGCACAGGCCAGGGACGAGGCGGAGCCGGGTGATCCGCTGGCCAGGCTGGGCGCGATCATGCGGGCCTACCTGTGCTTCGCCACCGGCAACCCGGCGCACCAGCGCGTGCTGCTGAGCTTCCCCAAGGGCGTTGGCGTCTCCTGGAGCGACAGCGCGACCACCCGCCCCGGCATGGAGATCGGCCTGATCGTCATCGAGGCGCTGGAGGCCTGCGCCGCCGCAGGCCATCCGCTGCGGGTGCCGCCACAGCTGGCCTGCCAGCTCATCCTGGTCGGGGCACTCGGCCGGGTGGTGCTGGCGCAGGCCAGCCGGGGGCACTACGACGGGGCGAGCGTGCCGGAGTTCGTCACCGAGCTGATGTCGCTGGTGTTCGAGCGCAGCGTGCAGCCGACCGCGTTCAGCCTCTGAGGTGACCTGCGCCACAAACGAGCCTGGGGCGGGTAACCGCCTGCCTAGCATCGGCGCGGCAACTTACTGAACAAGCGTTCGTCAACGCTGGGGATCAATTCTCCCCGGCCGGTGTGGCGGCGGGGATCCCAGGGCGGGCAGTGTCGGTCCTTTCTCCGCCGGCGAGTCCGGTCCGGGTCGAGGAAGGGAGAGCCTCCGGAGGCCGTCGTGGAGTTTCGCCACGCCCGTCGGCCACACCCGCCCGGAGGCTCTCCCGGCCCTTTCTGGTCGCATATGTGAAAGCCTTGTCGGACTACGTTCCGTGTCCTAATGTGACGTCACCCCGCCAACCTGGTAAGCGCTTTCGAACGCTGATACCGGCCCCTGCAAACGTCGGTATTCCTCGTTCGTACGCGCCTTTTCTTGGAGGTTGGAATGCCGAGAAAACGCCGTGTCCTTGCTGTGCTCGCGGTCCTGGGTGGGCTGGTGCTCACCGCCCCTGCCGCGCAGGCCCAGGTCGAGGGCGGTGGCTGGTCCTCCCGTTCCCCTGGCTTCAACGTCCAGCAGCGCGGCTGCGGCCAGGTGAACAACCTGACCTTCACCCTGACCTGCTCCACCGCGAGCGGGGATCAGCGCGCGGAACGCAGGTACGACACCTATGGAGGTGGCACCTACCAGTTCGAGGGGTCCTTCCGGGTGCAGAGCCTGGGCGGCACCCGGATCTCGCTGAAGCAGACCTTCCGCGAAGGTCCCACCGCCGGACCGTTCTTCATGCTCGCGGTGGAGCGCGGCGGGCGGATGTACGCGGTGCACGGCGGCGCGACCATCGCCTCCGGGGCCACCGTCGGCGCGACCGTGCGGGTCAACACCGTGCACCAGGTCGGCAGCGAGCACCGCACCTACATCAACGGTTCCCTGCGGCACAGCTACGCCAGCTCCGGCAGCCAGTTCTACGACAAGTTCGGCGCCTACCGCACCAGCAGCGGTCAGGGTCCGGCCACCGTGGTGTGGAGCGGAATCCGCTTCTGGCGCAAGTGATTTCGCGCTGACACCCAGCCCTGACCCGCGCGGTCGTCCCGGTGCCACCCGCCGGGACGACCGCGTGCCCTCCGACCTCTCGAGGCCCGCCGTGACCAAGCTCCGCGCCGTGCTGCCCGCGCTCGCCCTGCTGCTCTGCGCTTGCGCCCCAACGGAATCCGCGCCCCCGGCCGATCAGCTCACCGGGCAGCTGGACACTCCGGTGGACATCACGCTGCGCTGGCGGAACTCCGGGCCGCCGGTGGCCGGGCGGGTGATCGAGTACTCGCACGAGCCCAACGGCGACTACACCGTGCTGAAGTTCCTCGCCCCGGAGGAGACCAGCTACCGGCACGCCGACCTGATCCCGGAAACCCGGTTCTACTACCGGCTCCGGCCCTACCACGGCGCCGCCTCGCCGGAGCAGTCGGTGACCATGCCCGAGCCGAAGCCGGGGGACAAGCCGGAGGAGGACTCGCACGAGTGGGCCGTGCCGCAGACCCTGCCCGGCGCGCCCGCGGCCACGCAGTCCTTGCGCGCCAACGCTTCGGCCTCGGCGCCGACCGAGGTCAAGGCGACCGTGATGACCAGCCAGGGCATCCGGTTCACCTGGCGGGACAACGCCACCGACGAGGACCACTACGCGATCGAGTCGAAGGCGGCGGGCGCGGCGCAGTGGGGGACCGCGGCACTGCTGGACCCTGACATCAACTCCTTCGGTCTGGTGACCCTGCCGGAGGAGCGCACCGCGGCCTACCGGGTGCGCGCGTTCTACTACGGGCCCGCCTCCAACCTGGTGGACCTGCGGACCGGGCGCGGGAAGTCCTAGGCGGACAGCGCGCGGCGGCAGGCCTGGTCGGCGGCGCGGGTGGTCTCCGGCAGCCGGTAGCGCGGGGTCAGCGCCAGCGTGTGCGCGCAGGCGGTGTCCAGGTCGATCAGGTGCCCCGCGGAGACGTACACCGGTTTCACCCCGCGCCGCGTGCGCAGCACCCGCCCGACCACCTCGCCGTCATCGACCAGGTCGGCCGCGGCGCCGCGGTCCGGGCCGGGTTCCGGGGCGGCGCCGATGAGCCGGGTCTTGCCGACGCCGAAGACCGGCAGCCCGGTGAGCACGCCCAGGTGGCAGGCCAGGCCGAAGCGGTGCGGGTGGGCCAGGCCGTGGCCGTCGACGACGAGCAGGTCAGGGGTGGCCGGGAGACTGGACAGCGCGGTGAGCAGGGTGGGCAGCTCGCGGAAGGCGAACAGGCCGGGGACGTAGTCGAAGGCCGGGGCACCGGTGGCGGTGGACTCGGCCAGGACCTCGTGGGTGGCGAAGTCGAGCAGGACCACGGCGGCGGCCAGGGTGCGGTCGTCCTTGGCGTAGGCGACGTCCAGGCCCGCGACGGTGGCCGGGGCCTGCGGGCCGGGGCCGGTGATGTCGACCTGGGTGCGCAGCTGGTCCTGGATCGCGCGGGCCTGGTCGGCGGTCTCCGGCCAGGGGTGCGGGTTCAGGGCGGCCACATCTTGGCTGTCATGGCCCAGCCGTCGCCCTTGGGGCCGACCGCGGTCAGCAGGCCGATCCGGCCGCTCACCGTGCGCACGCAGAACTTGCGGTCCGGGTGCAGCTTCGCGCTGCGCACGGACTCGGCGCCCAGCAACTCCGTGCACTCCTGCAGGGTGGGGCTGTGGCTCCCGGTCCACTGGACCACGTTCCGGTGGCTGATCTTGACGCTGGTCAGCTCGACCGTGCTCCGCTGGAGGTAGAAGTCCCGGATGTCGAACCTGTTCAGGTCCGGCTTGCGGTCCGGCGGGTCGGTGTCCAGGTCCACGCCGTTGTCCCCGAAGTCGAGCACGAACGCGTACTCCTTCGGCTCCGGGACCGGCTTGGCCGAGGTGCTCGACGCGGGAGCGGTGGCGGCGGGCTGACCGCTCGGCGTGGCCGGGGGCGCGGCAGGCGGCGCCGGATCGTCCTTGAGCAGCCCGAACAGGTCGGTGGACGCGGAAATGATCGCGGCGACCACGCCGATGGCGCTCAGGGCGATGGCCAGGCGACCGTTGTTCTCGGACATCGCCTGGGATTTTCGCACGGGACCGTGACCCTGCGGAGCGGAATCGACACGCTGCAAGCCAGCTGCAAGAAATGTATGCATTTTGCGCTCACTTGCGTCATCATTGCCTCATGACTCGACGACTCGCCGAGGTGGCGCGCAAGGTCGGGGTGAGTGAGGCGACGGTCAGCCGGGTGCTCAACGGCAAGCCCGGCGTCTCGGAGTCCACCCGCAACGCCGTGCTCACCGCCCTCGACGTGCTGGGCTACGAGCGCCCCACCCAGCTGCGCGGCGAACGCGCCCGGCTGGTCGGCCTGGTGCTGCCCGAACTGCAGAACCCGATCTTCCCCGCCTTCGCCGAGATCATGGGCAACGCGTTGGCGCAGCAGGGTTTCACCCCGGTGCTGTGCACCCGCACCGCCGGTGGTGTCTCCGAGGCCGACTACGTCGAGCTGCTGCTCGCCCAGCACGTCTCCGGGGTGCTGTTCGCCGGCGGCAGCTACGCCCAGGCCGACGCCTCGCATGAGCACTACCGCCGCCTGGTCGAGCGCCAGCTGCCCACCGTGCTGATCAACGCGGGCATCGATGAGCTCGGTTTCCCCCGGGTCTCCTGCGACGATGCGGTCGCCGCGGAACAGGCGCTGACCCACCTGCTCTCCCTCGGACACACCAAGGTCGGCATGGTGCTCGGCCCGCCGGACCACCTGCCCTCACGGCGCAAGCTGGCCGCCTTCACCGCCGCGGCGGCCAAGGCCAAGCTCAGCGTGCCTGCCGAATGGGTAGGGCACGCCATGTTCTCCCTGGAGGGCGGGCAGGCGGCGGCCGCGCGGCTGATCGAACGCGGGGTCACCGGCATCGTCTGCGCCTCCGACCCGCTCGCGCTGGGCACGGTGCGCGCGGTGCGGCGGCGCGGTATGGCGGTGCCCGCCGACGTCTCGGTGATCGGCTACGACGACTCCGCGTTCATGAACTGCACCGACCCGCCCCTGACTACCATCCGCCAGCCCATTGAGGCGATGGGCCGGGCCGCGGTGGACCTGCTGGCCGCGCAGATCAACGGCGCCGAGGTCACCGCCGAGGAGCTGCTGTTCGAGCCGGAGCTGGTGGTGCGCGGCTCCACCGCGCCCGCCCCGGAGAAGTGACCGTCAGTACATAACAAGGCTCAGTCGACTTCTTGCTCAATCTCATCGGGATATTGCGCTCCGGCGGACCGGGCTCCTATCGTGAGCCGCGCCACAGGTCCCGCCGGAGCGACCTCCCACCGAGAAGAGGCACGAGCGATGATGAGACCTCGTACCCGCGGCGCCCTTGGCGCGCTGCTCGTCGCCGGACTCGGCCTGACCATGGCCGGGTGCGGCGGCGACACCCCGCCTGCGGCAGGCGGCAAGGTCAGGATCTCGGTCAACGGGCAGCCGCCGGGCACCCAGGCCTTCCAGCGCAAGATCTTCGACGAGGACGTGGCCGCGTTCGAGGCGGCCAACCCGGACATCGACATCGAGCCGCACGAAGGCTTCATGGACCCGAAGACCTTCGCCACCAAGCTTTCCGGCGGCCAGTTGGAGGACGTCTACTACGTCTACCTCACCGACCCGGCGCAGATCATCGCCCGCCGCCAGGCCGCCGACATCACCGACCACCTCAAGGACGTCCCGCTCGCCGGTGAGCTCAACCCGCAGCTGGTGCAGGTGTTCAAGGACGGCAGGGGCCGCCAGTACGGCCTGCCCACCG
Source organism: Crossiella sp. SN42 (assembly GCF_023897065.1). GTDB lineage: Bacteria > Actinomycetota > Actinomycetes > Mycobacteriales > Pseudonocardiaceae > Crossiella. Next base: position 70,486 of record NZ_JAMHIV010000026.1, on the reverse strand, counting down.
CCAACTATTCGATGGGCCTGCTCTACAACCGCACTTTGTTCAGCAAGGCCGGACTGGACCCGGACAAGCCGCCGGCCACCTGGGAGGAGGTGCGCACGGCCGCCAAGAAGATCAGCGCGCTGGGCGGCGGCGTGGTCGGCTTCGGCGAGCTGAGCAAGAACAACCAGGGCGGCTGGCACCTGACCAGCTGGCTCAACTCCGTCGGCGGCGCGGTGGCCCGCCAGGACGGCGAGAGCTGGAAGGCCGACTTCAACAACGACAAGGGCAAGGCCGTCCTGCGGCACCTGCACGACATGCGCTGGACCGATGACTCCATGGGCAGCAAGCAACTGCTGGAGATCCCCGACCTGCAACGGCTGATGGGCGCCGGGCAGCTCGGCATGTACATCGCCGCGCCGGACAACGTGCCGGTGCTGGTCAACCAGTTCAACGGCAAGTACGAGGACTACGGCCTGGCCCCGCTGCCCGGCGGCCAGGGCACACTGATCGGCGGCGAGGGCTACATGATCAACCCCAAGGCCACCCCGGCGAAGATCAAGGCCGGACTCACCTGGCTGCGCTGGAAGTTCCTCGACCCGGCCAGGATCGAGAGCAACCTCAAGCGCTACGCCGAGCAGAAGCAGCCGATCGGCCTGCCCGTGCCACCGGCCGCCGACGTCTGGGTCGGCCCGGTGCGCGAGCAGCAGGAGAAGGTCAAGGCCGCCAACGCGACCATCCCGGTGGCCAACTACCAGCCCTACATCACCGCCGCGCCCAGCCTGAAGGGCAACCTGGAACCGCCGAACGCGCAACAGGTCTACGCCGCGCTGGACACGGTGATGCAGGCGGTGCTGACCAACAAGGACGTCAACATCGACCAGGTGCTCGCCGAGGCGGAAACCAAGGTCAACGGTGTTCTTGCGCAGCTCCGGTGAGCTGAGCGCGGCGGCGCCACCGGTGCCGGGCCGGTGGCGCCGCAAGCTCAGCGAGAACCTCACCGCCTACGGACTGCTCGCCGGCGCGCTGGTGGTCTTCGCGCTGTTCTCCTGGTGGCCGCTGATCCGCGGCGTGCTGCTCAGCTTCCAGCAGGTCGACTTCGTCAACCCGCCGACCTGGGTCGGGTTCGACAACTTCGAGCGGCTGTTCAACGACCCGCTCTTCGGCGCGGCCTGGCGGAACACCCTGCTGTTCACCGGATTGGCGCTGCTGCTGGGTTTCGCGGTGCCGTTCCTGACCGCGGTGGTGCTCAACGAGCTGCGGCACGCCCGCTCGTTCTTCCGGATCGCGGTGTACCTGCCGGTGATGCTGCCGCCGGTGGTGACCGCGCTGCTGTGGAAGTGGTTCTACAACCCCGGTCCCGGCCTGTTCAACGAGGGCCTGCGCGCGGTCGGCCTGTCCGGGCTGAGCTGGCTGGACTCCAGCAGTACCGCCATGATCTCGCTGGTGCTGGTCTCCACCTGGGCCAACATGGGCAGCACCACGCTGATCTACCTGGCCGCGTTGCAGACCATCCCCGGCGAGTTGTACGAGGCGGCCGAGCTCGACGGCGCGAGCCTGTGGCGGCGGCTGGTGCACGTCACCATCCCGCAGACCCGGTTCGTGCTGCTGGTGCTGCTGCTGTTGCAGGTGGTGGCCACCATGCAGGTCTTCACCGAACCGTACGTGATGACCGGCGGCGGACCCGAGGACGCCACCGTCACCGTGCTGCTCCTGCTGTACCGGTATGCCTTCTACTACAACGACTTCGGCACGGCCAGCGCGCTGAGCCTGCTGCTGTTCGTGGTGCTCGGCGTCTTCTCCGCCACCTACGTGCGCCTGACCAGGACGAGGAGCTGACATGTCGTCCACCCGCACCCTGGTCTCCCCGGCGGCCCTGCGCTCCCCGCGCGGGAAAGCCTTGTACTGGCTGGTTTTCGGCCTGGTCCTGGTGGTGTTCCTGCTGGCCTTCGTCTTCCCGCTGTACTGGGCGGTGACCGGGGCGATGAAGTCGCCGGTGGAGCTGGCCAGGACCCCGCCGTCGGTGGTGCCGGAGACCTGGTTCCCGGAGACCTTCTGGCAGGCCTGGCAGGAACTGGACCTGAGCCGGTACTTCCTCAACACCTTCGTCGTGGCCGGCGGCGCGGTGCTGGTGCAGCTGGCGGTGTGCGTGCCTGCCGCCTACGCGCTGTCCAAGCTGCGACCGGTGCTGGGCAACGTGATCCTCGGCCTGATGCTGGCCACCCTGATGCTGCCGGCCTCGGCGCTGCTGGTGCCCACGTACCTGACCATCGCGGACGTGCCGCTGCTCGGGGTGAACCTGCTCAACAACCCGGCCGGGATCTGGCTGCCCGCGGCGGCCAGCGCGTTCAACATCTACCTGCTCAAGCGGTTCTTCGACGAGATCCCCGGCGAACTGCTGGAAGCGGCCAGGATGGACGGGGCGGGCCCGGTGCGGGTGCTGATCAGCATCGTGCTGCCGATCTCCCGGCCGATCCTGGCGGTGGTGTCCATCCTCGCGCTGGTCACCGCGTGGAAGGACTTCATCTGGCCGCTGCTGGTGTTCTCCGACCCGAACGAACAGACCCTCAGCGTGGCACTGGAACGCGTCGCGCCGGACACCGCGCTCAACGTGCTCACCGCGGGACTGGTGCTGGCCAGCATCCCGATGATCGTGCTGTTCCTCATCTTCCAACGCCAGATCCTGGCCGGCCTCACCGCCGGCAGCCTCAAGGGCTAGACCCCACCTGTCTGGAAGGCGGCATCGTGATCTCCTCCGAGCGCACCACAACCACTTCGTCCACTGTGGACGGTAACTCGGCGTCCTGGTGGCGCGGGGCGGCGATCTACCAGGTGTACCTGCGCAGCTTCGCCGACGGCGACGGGGACGGGATCGGTGATCTCACCGGGGCCCGCGCGAAGCTGCCCTACCTGGCGGAGCTGGGCATCGACGCGATCTGGTTCTGCCCGTGGTACCCCTCGCCGATGGCCGACGGCGGCTACGACGTGGCCGACTACCAGGACATCGAACCGGTCTTCGGCACCCTGGCCCAGGCCGAGGAGTTCATCGCCGAGGCGCACCGGCTGGGCATCCGGATCATCATCGACATCGTGCCCAACCACTGCTCCGACCAGCACCCCTGGTTCGCCGAGGCGCTGGCCGCGGCACCGGGATCGCCCGCGCGGCAACGGTTCTGGTTCCGGCCCGGCCGGGGCGCCGACGGCGCCGAACCGCCGAACGACTGGCAGTCCCGCTTCGGCGGCCCGGCCTGGACCAGGACCGTCAACGCCGACGGCACGCCGGGGGAGTGGTACCTGCACCTCTACGCCGCCGAGCAGCCCGACCTCAACTGGACCAGCCCCGAGGTGCACGCCGAGTTCGCCGACATCCTCCGGTTCTGGTTCGACCGCGGCGTGGACGGCCTGCGCATCGACGTGGCCGACGGCCTGGTCAAGGCGCCCGGCCTGCCCGATGTGGCCGGGGCCAACGGGCAGCTGCCGTTCTCCGACCTGGACGGCGTGCACGAGATCTACCGGGCCTGGCGGCGGATCGCCGAGGAGTACGGCCCGGACCGGATCTTCGTCGGTGAGATGTGGCTGCCCGACCCCGAGCGTTTCGCCCGCTACCTCCGGCCGGACGAGCTGCACTCCGCCTTCAACTTCGACTTCCTGTCCTGCCCATGGGAAGCCGGACAGCTCAAGGCCATCGTCCAGTCCACTGTGGACAGTCATGCGCCGGTGGGCGCGCCGCCCACCTGGGTGCTGTCCAACCACGACGTGACCCGCCACGTCACCCGCTACGGCCGGGCCGGCGACACCGGCTTCACCTTCGCCGACCGCCGCCACGGCACCCCGGTGGACCGCGAGCTGGGCACCCGGCGGGCCCGCGCGGCCGCCCTGCTCAGCCTGTCCCTGCCCGGCGGAGCCTATGTGTACCAAGGGGAAGAGCTCGGCCTGTGGGAGATCGAGGACGTGCCGGACGAGCTGCGCCAGGACCCGGTGTTCGCGCGCACCCAGGGCGCGGACCCCGGCCGGGACGGCTGCCGGGTGCCCATCCCGTGGGCCGGGCAGGCCGCCCCGTTCGGCTTCGGCCCCGAGGGCTCCCGGCCCTGGTTGCCACAGCCGGAGGAGTGGGCGGGCTACACCGCCGAGGCGCAGCAACGGGATCCGGGCTCGATGCACGCGCTGTACCGGGAGGCGCTGCGGCTGCGCCGGGAACTGCCCGCGCTCGGCGACGGCCCGATGCGCTGGCTGGACCGTGGCGAGCAGGTCCTCGCCTTCCACCGCCCGCCCGGCTTCACCTGCGTGCTGAACCTCTCCGCCGCGCCGGTCCCGCTGCCCGCGCACGAGCGGGTGCTGCTGGCCAGCGGGCCGCTGACCGGGCAGGGCGAACTGCCCGCCGACACCGCGGTCTGGCTGGCCTGATGACCCAGCGCCTGACCGGCTCGGGAAGTCCATCTCTCGAGCCGGCCAGGTCAGTGCGCCGCCGCGACCACCCGTAGCCCGGGGTTCATCGCCCGCTCGACCTCCAGGTGCACCAGGCACCACCGCCGTCGCTCGCCGGTGACCGGGTGCTCCACCACCGCGGCCATCGGCGCCGCGCAGTGCCGCCGCCAGCCTTCCCCGCGCCACGGGCAGCTGTCCCTGCGACCGGTGCAGCGCAGCCCGCGACCGCGGAACACCCTGCGCACCAACGGATCGTGCACCGGGCAGATCGCGGCGAAGGACTCGCACACCGACAGGTCGGCGGCCAGCGCGGCATCCTGCCTGCGCGCCTCCTGGCAGCGCAGCGCGGTGCGCACCTGCCGCTCCGGCGGTAGCAGCAGGTGCACATCGGCGCTGGCCACGCCGTGCGCGACCAGCAGCTCGCTGATCCGCCACAGCACATCCCGCGCCGGGTCGCGCGGACCGTCCTCCGCGTCGGGGTAGGGCGTCCAGACCGAGGCGGCGCGAGGCGGTTCGACGACGTGGTCCATGTCCGGGCAACGCACCGGCACCCGGGTTCGGTTCAGTCCCGGGCCGCGGTTACCCCGTTCGGCCCGCGCAAGCCGCTTGCGCCGATCCGAGCAAGCCCCTTGCGTCGCGTTACTAGGTTCACGCGAGCCGCAGGCCCGATTGTGCAACTCTTGCGCAAGCAGGGCAAGGCGATCAGCCACGTGCACGACCTGACCGCCGCCCGCGCGGTGGACGGCAACGCCGACAGCTACTGGGAAAGCGCGAACCACGCCTTCCCGCAGGAGATCACCGTCGACCTCGGCGCCACCCACCAGGTCAACCGGGTCACCCTGGCCCTGCCGCCCCACCCGGCCTGGGGCGCCCGCACCCAGACCGCGGCCATCCTGGGCAGCGCCAACGGCTCCGGCTACACGGAGCTAGCCGGCTCCCGCGGCTACGCTTTCGATCCCGGCTCCGGCAACACCGCCACCGCGAACTTCGCCGCCACCGGTGCGCGGTACCTGCGGGTGCGGTTCACCGGCAACACCGGCTGGCCGGCGGGTCAGCTGGCCGAGCTGCGCGTGTACCCGGCCTGATTCCCTGCGCCACCGGGCCCTGTCCGTTCGGGCGGGGGTCCTGTGGTGTCCGCGCCCGCATCTGTCCAGAACCGGTCAGCCGCACCCGATCCCTTGACCGGTCTGGACGACCGTGTCACGTTGAGCGTCCGCCGCCACGCAGTTGGGTCACATTTCCTTCCGCCACAAGGAGACTCAGATGCACCGCAGCGCAGCAGGCCGGTTGGGCCTCGCCGTGTCACTCGCCCTGTCCGTCGCCGCCGGAGTCGCGCCCGCGGCCCTGGCCGATCCCGTCCTCTCACCCGGCCTGCTGCCCGCCATGCGGCAGGACCTCGGACTCACCGCGGCGCAGGCCGCACTCCGAGTCCGCCAGGAGAACCAGGCCTCCCGGCTGGTCCCGGCCGCCGAGGCCGCCGCGGGCGCGGCACTGGGCGGCTCCTGGTTCGACCCCGGCCGCGGCAGGCTCGTGGTGGCGATCACCGACCCGGCCAAGGCCGGGGCCGTGCGCGCCACCGGAGCCGAAGCCGTGCCGGTCACCCACACCGCGAAAGCCCTGGCGGGCACCAAGGACGCCCTCGACCAGCTGGCCGCGGCCAAGCGCGCCCCTGCCGGGGTGGTCAGCTGGCACGTCGACCCGCGCGCCAACACGGTGGTGGTCAACGTGGTCGAGGACGCCGAGGAGGCCTCCGTCCGCGACTTCCTCGACCAGGCCCGCGCCAGCGGCCCGGTGACCGTGCACCGCGCCGGGGTCCGGACCCCGCGCACCTACGCGGCCGGGGTGGTCGGCGGCGACCCGTACTACACCGGGAACGTGCGCTGCTCCATCGGCTTCTCCGTGCACGGCGGCTTCGTCACCGCCGGGCACTGCGCGGGGACCGGGGCCCAGGTCAATGGCTGGGACCGCTCCTGGATGGGCACCTTCGCCGGCTCCTCCTTCCCCGGCAACGACTACGCCTTCGTGCGCACCGGCGGTGGCTGGTGGACGGTGCCCGTGGTGCTCGGCTGGGGCACCGTCTCCGACGCCCTGGTCCGCGGCTCCTGGGTGGCGCCGGTCGGGACCTCGGTGTGCCGGTCCGGTTCCACCACCAAGTGGCACTGCGGACAGGTGTTGTCGCACAACGAGACCATCAACTACGCCCAGGGCGCGGTGCACCAGATGACCGGCACCAGCGTGTGCGCCGAGGGCGGTGACTCCGGCGGCTCGTTCATCACCGGCGACCAGGCCCAGGGCGTCACTTCCGGCGGCTACGGCGACTGCCGCGGCGGCGGGCGGACCTGGTTCCAGCCGATCAACGAGATCCTCTCCGTATACGGATTGGCGTTGCATACCGCGTGACGGTATATAACGCGGCCCAGAATATGTTCCCCATCTGAACACCTTGACTTTCCTCGGGATCCAGGGCCACCGTAGGGGGTGTGCGAGAGCGCTCTCACGCACACCCCCTGTATCCCTACCAGCTGAGTTTCCAGGTCGCAGCCGCCAGTGGCATGGATCAGCTTCCTCGACGTGGAGGAAAGTTCATGATCTCTCGTCGCCTCTTCCTCGGCGCGTCCGCGACAGCTCTGGCCACCCCTGCCCTCGGCCAGCTCGCCGCGCACGCCACCACTGCCGCGACGCCGCAGAGATTCACCCTGAACCTGGTCAACAACTCCGGATCGGCCACCGCCTACGCCTACGTCGTGGGCCTGTCCGGCAACCGCCCGCTGTTCGTCCGCCGGGACGGCAGCTCCTACTACCCGCCCTCGCCCGGCTCGCCGGTCACCCCGCTGGGCGAGGACCCCTCGATCGCCCTGGGCGGTCCCGGTTCCTCCACCACGGTGTCCATCCCGCGCATGTACGGCGCGCGGATCTACGTGGTGACCGGGGCGAAGCTCAACTTCTTCGTCAACCCAGGCCCGCACATCGTGCACCCCAGCTTCCTCAACCCGGGCGACCCCAACATCAACAAGAACTGGACCTTCGCCGAGTTCACCTTCAACGAGGCCGAGCTGTTCGCCAACATCAGCTACGTGGACTTCGTGGCCGCGCCGCTGGGCCTCTCGCTGCGCTCGCTCTCCGGCCGGGTGGAGACCGTGCCGGGCCTGCCGGCCGGCGCGCTGGACGGGATCTGCGCGGCGCTGCAAGCCCAGGCGTCCAAGGAGGGCTCGGCCTGGAACCAGCTGATCCAGAAGGGTCCGGACGGCCGCAACCTGCGGGCGATGAGCGCGCACTACAAGGCGAGCGCGTTCGCCAACTACCTGGGCGGCTACATCGACCAGTGCTGGGCCAAGTACGCGGGCACCGACCTGGTGGTGGACACCCAGAGCGGTGCGGGCAGGCTCACCGGCCGGGTCAGCGGCGGGGTGCTGCGCTTCAACAACGGCGAGACCTTCACCAAGCCCAGCACCGCTGACGTGTTCAGCTGCGACTCCGGTCCGTTCAGCCTGGCCGGGGCCAGCGAGGTGCGCAAGGCGATCATCCCGCGGCTGGCCGCGGCGCTGAACCGCACCACGTTGCTGTCCAACCCGAACCAGCCGCACGGCGAGGTGGCGAGCAACTTCTACCGCACCCCGGCCACCAACCACTACGCCCGGATCGTGCACGAGCGCCTGCCGGACAACCGCGGCTACGCCTTCCCCTACGACGACGTCTCCCCGGGCCCGGACTTCAGCGGCGCCACCCGCTCCGGCGACCCGGGCACGCTCACCGTCGACGTCAAGCGCCTCCGCTGATCCCGTCACACCACAACGTGCGCCCGTCCGGCCACCGCCACCCCTGCTGCGGTGGCCGGCCGGGTCACGCCAGCGACAGGCGGGAGACGATCCGGTAGCGGTCGCCGCGGTAGATCGAGCGCGCGTACTCCACCGCACGGCCGTCGGCGTCCGTGGTGCGCCGGTCGAACAGCAGCGCCGGCGTCAGCAGCGGCACGCCGAGCAACTCGGACTCGGTCTCATCGGTCACCGTCGGCTCGATCGACTGCACCGCCTCGTGCACCACCACCCCGCGTTTCCGCAACGCGGCGTGCAGTCCAGGCCGCTCAAAGTCCACTGTGGACAGATCAGGGGCCACCGCGACCGGGATGTGCAGCTGCTCCAACGCGATCGGCATACCGTCCACAAGTCGCAACCGGGCCACGTAGGTGATCTCGGCCCGGGGCGACAGTTCCAGCTTGCGCCCGATCCTGGCCCCAGCCGGAATCCTGACCAGTTCCAGCACCCGACTTGACCAGTCGCCCTCCGCCTTGGGCACGGCCAGCGGCACCTGCTCGCCGAGGAGTTCCTGCGTCACCTTGCCCCGCGCCACGAACATGCCGCGCCCGTGCTCGCGCACCAGCAGCCCGGAGCTGACCAGTTCGTCCACCGCCGAGCGCAACGTGGGCCGGGAGACCGACAGCAGCGTGCAGAGGGTGCGCTCGGAGGGGATCGCGGTGCCCTGCGGCCGGGTCTCGACCAGCTCCAGCAGGTAGTCGCGCACGCGTTCGCGCTTGCGCGCCACCGGTCTCGGCACCGGCCCAGTATGACCACGCCGACCGGACCCGGCCACCGGTTGACGCCGCCGGGCTTCTGTGCAACGGTCGTTCACGTCACTGAACTTACCAATTGGTCAAGTCAGGATGCCCGACACCGCCGCCACCCCGCACATCCCCGCGGTGTTGAGGAGGAAGTCGTGTCCCCGCAACGAATCCGGCTGCTGTCCGCCGGCCTGTCCACCCTGGTCACCCTCGGCCTGACCACCCTGCCCGCGAGCGCCGCCGCCCCACCCCAGCCGGCGCTCCAACACGGCCCCACCGCCACCCAGCCAACCCAGGTCCTCTTCGACGACTTCAACTACACCGGCAGCGCCGACCCCCGCCTGCCCCAACGCGGCTGGACCGTCCGCTCCGGCACCGGCGGCCCAGGAGTCGGCGGCGCGACCTGGGACCCGAACCTGGTCAGCTTCCCCACCGTCGATGGTCAGCAGGTCGCCCAACTGAGCGCCCAGACCAACGGAACCCCAAGCGGCACAAGGCAGTCGCAGCTCAACACCGGCCGCAAGTTCTTCGAGGGCACCTACGCCACCCGCTTCCACATGACCGACGCACCGGCCTACGGCCCCGACGGCGACCACGTGGTGCAGACCTTCTACACGATCACCCCGCTCCGCCACGACCGCGACCCGGACTACGGCGAACAGGACTTCGAGTACCTGCCCAACGGCGGCTGGGGCGAACAGGCCAACACCATGTTCCTGACCTCGTGGGAGACCTACCAGGCGGACCCGTGGTGGGCCGACAACACCTCAACCCGCTCCCACCGCAGCTTCGCCGGCTGGCACGACCTGGTCCTGCAGGTCGCCAACGGTCGCATGAAGTACTACATCGACGGCCAGCTCATCGCCGACCACGGCGACAAGTACTACCCCGAGACCCCCATGCTGATCAACTTCAACCACTGGTTCATCGACCTCAACGACGCGGGCCCGGAACGCAGGTACCACCAACAGGCCGACTGGGTCTACTTCGCCCGCAACCAGGTCCTGACCCCAGCCCAGGTCCGCCAGCAGGTCGACACCCACCGGGCCAACGGCACCGAGTTCATCGACACGGTCCCGGCCACCTGACCCCAGCCCGCCCCGCTCCCGCCGCCCGGGACCGGACCGGCTCGCTGGGCTGGCCCGTTGGGCTTGGCTGCTTGTTTCCTGGGGCGGGGCCGGCTGGGTGCTGGTCCGGCTCTGCCCCGCCGCCGCCACCGTTCCTCTGCGGAACGCTCGAACCCGCGTTTTGGTTGCCTTCGTGTTTTGGCTAAGCACTCGGACGGGTGAAGCGGCGGTGTCGGCGGGCTGTGGGCAGCGCTCTGAGCTGCGCTGATCACATCCGCAGCATACCGCGGTTTCGCACAGTCACCGCACGCGCCCGGGGTGCGAGCGCGGGTGGTGCGGGCAGGAGGCGGGCTGGAACGGGGGCGACCCAGGCGACGGGCGACCCAGGCGACGGGCGACCCAGGCAGCGGGCGCCCAGGCAGCCGACAGAGGCGGCCGGCTTGGGCGGTGTGCGGGCTGGGCATCGGGCGGGCCGGGTGGCGGGCCGGACGGTGTGCGGGCTACGGCGTGGTGCGTTCCGCATCGCTGCGTTCGACGCAGAACTCGTTGCCTGCTGGGTCGGCCAGGACCACCCAGCCTCGGCCGTCTTCGGTGCGCTGGTCGTCGACGAAGGTGGCGCCCAGGGTCAGGAGGCGGGTGACCTCTTCGTCTCTTGGTTGTTCTGGCTGGAGGTCGAGGTGCAGGCGGTTGCGGGTGGTGGGGGACTTGGGGTCGGGGACCCGGATGAAGAGCAGGCCGGGGGAGTCGGGGAGCTCGATCAGGACCTCGTCGTCGCCCGGGGTGTCGTCGGGGTGGATCGGGTGGCCGAGGGTGGCGCTCCAGAACTCGGCCAGGGTGTAGGGCTCCAGGGGTGGGGCGCAGTTGACGGTGATGTGGCGGATGACGGACTTCATGGTGCGGGATCCTCGCAAAGAGACTTGAAAACTGCTCACGTTTTATTCGGAAAGGGTGTGGAGAACAGCCGGTGGTGATTCTCTCTTGGTTCGTGATCGTGGTCACGCTCGCGTCCTGCGCATTGTGCTAGCGCCCGTTCGGGCATCGGCGGCCGAGCCGGGTGAGTAGGGCCCCTGGGCGGGGCGCGACCGCCGTCCGGGGGACCTTGGTGGTGATCGACACGGGCCGGGGTCGGGTGATGACCTGGAGTGAGGTAGGTTACTCGCGGAAAAAGCGCAGGTGACGGCACTTACAGTCCAATCCCCGTCAATCGGGTCTGGGCTTGCGGGTGCTCGCGCTGGTAAGGTTTCGCGTCTTCTGCGTTAATGCGCATTCGTTGGGGCTGGTAACGAAGCCAGCGTCCGTGTTAATCTCCCCGCGCTTGGGCGGGAGAACTCCTCGGTATGGAAGGTGTCGTATTCAACCAGGAACTCGTTACCGTCCCCTCCGGTCCAACTTCCCCTGGTGGATAGCGGCGCGGTGAATTTCCGCCGCGGTTTCCCGGGGTGGTCTTTCACAAGCAGTGGAGCGTCGTGAGCTCGGAAGAAAGCGGTTCTCAGAAGAGCCACCGGTCGATCAGGACACGGCTGACCGGCGCCGTGCTGATCCCGAGTGTGGCCCTGCTCGTCATGTGGGTGTCCGGCTCGTCCTACCTGATCTTCGACGGGTACTACCTGCGTGAGGTCGCCGCCGGTGTGCGCGCGGTGTCCATCCCCGCGGTCAACGCGCTCGCCTCGGCCCAGAAAGAACGCCAGCTCGGCATGGTCTACCTGGGCAAACCCGCCACGGGGCTGACCACCGAGCTGCGCATGGTGCAGCAGCAGACCGACGAGGCGCTCGGGGTCATGAAGGCCGCCCTGCCGCCGGTGGTGAGCAACGCCCCGCCCGCGGTGGTCGACCGCATCAACCAGCTCAACTCCCTGCTGGAGGAGCTGCCCCGGATTCGCACCAGGATCGAGTCCTCCGGTATCGACAAGGCGCAGGTCTACGCCTTCTACAACCGGCTGCTGGATTCCGCCGCCCGGTTGTTCGACACCCAGGCCCGTATCGTGCCCGATGTCACCTCCACCCAGGGCGGTATCGGCGCGACGGCAATTTTCCGGTCCGGTGACCGCATGTCCAGGGCCGGTTCGCTGATGGCCGGCGCCATCGCCACCGGTAGCCTTCCGGCGGCCGACCACCTTGAGTTCACCAACCTGGTCAGCGCATACCACTCCGAGCTGGAGAGCGCAATCCCCTTTGCTCGTCAGGAGGTCCAGGACAGTTATCGCCAGTTGCGCGACAGCGATTCCTGGAAAAGGCTCGCCGAGGTTGAGAACGCCCTGATCAGCAACGGCCCGTGGGTCGCCCGCAGCGGCCGGGGCAGCCAGGGCGCGGTGAGTATCAGCGAGGAGGAGTGGCAGCGGCTGACCGTCGGCGTGGCCGACCAGCTGGCCAAGCTCACCATCCAGCAGGCCGAGCTGGTCTCCGGCCGGGCATTGCAGGACGGCGCCGACTCGCTGACCAACGCGCTCATCGGCTCGCTCATCGCGCTCATCCTGGCCGTGGTGGCGATCATGGTCGCGCTCAAGGTCTCCCGGAAACTGGTGGACCGGGCGCTGGTGGTGCGCCTGGACAGCCTGCGGCGGGACGCGCTGGAGCTCGCGCACGAACGGCTGCCCGACATCGTCCGCCGCCTGCGCAAGGGCGAGCCGGTGGACGTCTCGGTCGAGGTGCCCGACCTGGACTACGGCCGGGACGAGATCGGCCAGGTGGCCCGCGCCTTCAACGCCGCCCAGCTCACCGCGGTCGCCGCGGCCGTGCAGGAAGCCCAGGCCCGCGAGGGCGTCAACAACGTCTTCCTCGGCATCGCCCACCGCAACCAGGCCCTGGTGCACCGGCAGCTGAAGATCCTGGACCGGATGGAGCGGCACGAGGAGGACCCCGAGCAGATCGAGGGCCTCTTCCAGCTCGACCACCTGGCCACCCGGGCCCGCCGCAACGCGGAGAACCTGATCATCCTCGGCGGCGAGCAGCCCGGCCGCCGCTGGCGCAAGCCGATCCGGCTGGTCGACGTGCTGCGCGCGGCCATCTCCGAGACCGAGCACTACGCCCGCGTCCGCCTGCAGCGGATCCCGGACGCCGCGGTCATCGGCTCCGCGGTGGCCGACACCATCCACCTGGTCGCCGAGCTGGTGGACAACGCCACCTCCTTCTCCCCGCCGCGCTCCCAGGTGCAGGTGCACGGCTCGATCGCGGCCAAGGGCGTCGTGGTCGAGGTCGAGGACCACGGCCTGGGCATGAGCGAGGAGGACCGGGACCGGGCCAACGCGATGCTGGCCGACCCGCCGGAGTTCGACGCGATGGCGCTCAAGGGCGACTCCCGGCTCGGCCTGTTCGTGGTCGCCCGGCTCGCGCTGCGCCTGGGCGTGCGGGTCGAGCTGCGCGACTCGCCCTACGGCGGCACCAGGGCGGTCATCCTGGTGCCGAATGAGATCCTCGCCTCCGACGTGCGCACCCAGCTCTCCGAGGACACCCTGCGCGAACTGACCAAGCGGGAGCGGGCGACCAGCTCGGGAAAACCCGTTCGCACGCCGCTCGGACCGGTCCACCAGCAGCGCGCGGCAGAAGAAGACCAGGTGGACGACGACGAGCAGGCCGAGGGTGAGCACGACCGCCCCGGCCGGGACCTGCACAGCTTCTGGGCCGACCCGCTCAGCAGCGGCGAGGACACCCCCGGCCGTTCGATCAACCTGCTCGGCGGGGCGACCTTCGCCAGCATCCAGGAGGAGAAGCCCTCGACCCCGGAGGACCGCTACCAGCACGAGGAACTGGCCCCGCCGGAACAGCCTGCCGAGCGCACCGGCGGGCTCCCGCTGGAGCAGACCGGGCCGGGCGCGCTGCTCACCCACGCGCCACTGCTCACGCACAACACGCCGACCGGGCAGCAGCCCCAGGTGCCGGCCGGGGTCGACCGCAACGCCACCACGGGGGAGATCCCGGTGGTCAACGCCCGCGCCGCCACCGCGGCAGATGACCGCAACGGCACCAGGGCGGATGCCCGCAACGGCACCGCGGGCGATGTCCGTGGCGCCAGCTCCCCAGCGGCCCGCACCGGTGCGCCCACGGGAGAACGGCCCGCGCTGCCGGTCCGCCGGCCGCAGCAGAACCTGGCACCGCAGCTGCTCGCTGACTCCGGCGCCGCCGACACCGGTGAGAACGAGGTCCCGGCCACCACGGGACGCTCGCCGGAGCAGGTTCGCGACACCATGGCCGCCTTCCAGCGCGGGACCCGCGAGGGACGCGACGCAGACCCATTCCCAGGATGATCAATGGCCGCCGCCCGCCCGACGTCGGCCTCGACGAAGAAGGTCAGCCCAGCATGAGCGACAAGGCTTCTCGGAACACCGATCTGAACTGGCTGCTGGACGAGCTGGTGCAGCGGACCGTCGGGGTCCGGCACGCGGTCGTGCTCTCCTCCGACGGCCTGCTGATCGGCCGTTCGCAGGACCTGTCCAAGGATGACTCCGAGCACCTCTCCGCGATGGCCTCGGCCTTCCAGAGCCTGGCCCGCGGCACCGGCAGGCACTTCGGCGGTGGCGCCGTGCGCCAGACCATCGTGGAGATGGAGCACGCCTACCTCTTCGTCACCGCGGCCGGGCGGGGCGCCTGCCTGGCGCTGCTGGCCGAGGAGACCGCCGACGTCGGCATGATCGCCTACGAGATGAACCTGCTGGTCAAGCAGGTGGGCGTCTACCTCAGCTCAGCCCCACGGGAAACCGCCGCCGCCAACCCCCCGAGGAGCTGAGCGCATGCCAGTGGACGAGGAAGCGCACTGGTTCGACGAGGCGGCCGGTCCGCTGGTGCGGCCGTACGCGATGACCAGGGGCCGGACCAGGCCGGGCAACACCGAGCTGGACCTGGCCACCCAGATCGTGAGCGTGCTGACCGACAACGACCTGCAGACCCTGACCCCGGAGCAGTTCTCCATCATCGACCTGTGCAGGCACCCCCTGTCGGTCGCCGAGGTCGCCGCCTATATCGATGTGCCGCTCATCGTGGTCAAGGTCCTGGTCAGCGACCTGATCGAACGCGGCGACGTGGTCACCCGGTACGCCGGGGCCGTGGAACGACCGAGTAGGAACCTATTGGAGGCGGTGCTCGATGGTGTCCGCAGGATCTGACCCGCAGGCCGAGCTGGTGATCCCCACCTCGGTGAAGGTGCTGGTCGCCGGCGGTTTCGGGGCGGGGAAGACCACGCTGGTCAGCTCGGTCAGCGAGATCCCCCCGCTGAGCACCGAGGAGCTGCTGACCGAGGCGGGCGAGGACGTCGACGACCTGGCCGGGGTCGAGGGCAAGACCACCACCACGGTCGCGCTGGACTTCGGCCGGATCAGCATCAACACCGAGATCGTGCTCTACCTCTTCGGCACACCCGGCCAGAACCGGTTCTGGTTCATGTGGGACGAACTGGCCAATGGCGCGATTGGCGCGATTGTCCTGGTGGACACCCGACGGCTGGACAGCTCGTTTCCCTCGGTCGATTTCTTCGAGCGCCGGAAAATCCCGTTCGTGGTCGCGGTCAACTGTTTCGAGGGCGCGCACAGCTACGAGCCGGAAGAGATCCGCAAGGCGCTGGTGCTCAACCCGGACGTGCCGGTGCTCATGGTCGACGCGCGCCAGCGCGAGTCCAGCAAGGACGCGCTGGTGACCCTGGTCGAGCACGTGCTCGCCCGGTTGGCCGAGTCGGCGGGCGACGACGCGGAACTGGTCAGTCCGGGCAACGGTGGGTAGTCGTGTGATCTCTGACCTGTGCACGAACGGCGGGCGCGCGGCGTCCGCCGGTCATGCCCGGCCGCACTGAGATGTGCGTTCCGTAACTTGCAGCAGTTCGCCACGGTCACTGGGAGAGCGGTGTCGTCGTGATCTCCGCTCGGCTAAGTTGATCAGCCGTCGGTGTCGTAACGACGATACGGAGTCAGATGGGCAAGGCAACGCTCTCGCTGGCTGACGACATTTCCGGACTAACCAGCGAGCTCTGCCGGGCGGTCGGTCTTTCCCATTCCACAAATGCGGCCGAAGAATACGCCGACCTCGTGCGGGAAATGCTCGGACCCGGTGGCGACCGGCCGATCGGGCAACCGCCCGCCTGGCCCTCCGATGTCGCCGACGACCACACCCCGGTCGAGTTCTCCCTCGCCGTCGACCGGGCGGGCCGCCCCGCGGTGCGCCTGCTGCTGGAAACCCTCGGCGAGGGCGCGTCCATCGAAGCAAACGTTTGCGCAGCTCAGCAGCTGTTACCCCGGCTGGCCCGGCGCTACGGCTTCTCCCTGGCCGCCTTCGAGGCGGTGGCCGAGCTGTTCCTGCCCGAGCACCCGCAGGGCCGCTTCGCCTGGTGGTGGTCGGTGGTGCTGCGCCCCGGCCTGCCGCCGGCGTTCAAGATCTACTTCAACCCGGAGGTCCGCGGCCGTGCCGTCGCGGGCGAGCTGGTCGAGGCCGGGCTGGCCCGGCTCGGCTTCGGCGGCGCCTACCCCAACCTCCGGCGGCGGCTGCGCCCCGGCGACGAGCTGGACCGCTACTCCTTCTTCTCCATCGACCTGCACACCCAGCCCGACCCCAGGGTCAAGGTCTACCTCTCCCACCACGACGGCGACCTGGCCCAGCTGCTGCGCACGGCGGGCGCGGCCCGGCAGGTGGAGGAGGAGCAGATCCGCGAGTTCACCGCGATCGCCGGCGGCCACCGGGGCCGCTTCACCGGGCGGCCGCTGATCTCCAGCCTGAGCTTCCTGGCCGGGGACACCGACCGGGCCAGCGGGTTCTCCGTCTACCTCCCGGTGCGCGACTACGCCGAGGACGACGAGGTCGCGCTGGCCAGGGCGCACGCGCTGCTGGCAGGGCACGGCCTCGATCGGGCGCTGCTGGACCGGGCGCTGGCCGTGCTGGCCCGCCGCCCGCTCAACGAGGGCGTCGGCCTCATCCCGCACCTGTCCCTGCGCACGGGCCGCCCGCACACCGGGCTCACCGTGTACCTCTCGGCCGAAAGCTACGCGGTCACCCCGCCGCGCCCGGAGTCCCTCGCATCCTGAAGAAAGAGCGGAGCCACCCCGTATGCCGCTGATGGAGCCCTACCGGATCAAGGTCGTGGAGCCGATCCCGATCACCACGCCGGAACAGCGCGAGGCCGCGCTGGTCGAGGCCGGGTACAACCAGTTCAACCTGCCCGCCGACGTGGTCACCATCGACCTGCTCAGCGACTCCGGCACCGGCGCGCTGTCCGCGGCCCAGCAGGCCGCCTCGGCGCTGGGCGATGAGTCCTATGCCGGGGCGCGCTCCTTCTTCCGGTTCAAGGAGGTGGTCGAGGAGCTGACCGGCTACCCGCACCTGTGGCCGGTGCACCAGGGCCGCGCGGCCGAGCGGATCCTGTTCACCGCGCTGCTCAAGCCGGGCCAGGTCAGCGTCAGCAACACGCACTTCGACACCACCAGGGCCAACGTGGAGCTGCTCGGCTGCACCGCGCTGGACCTGCCCGGCCCGGCGGCCAAGGACCTGGACGAGCCGGCCCCGTTCAAGGGCGACATCGACCTGGAGGCCCTGGAGCGGGTGCTCACCGACGGCACCCCGGTCGGCCTGGTGATCATGACCATCACCAACAACGGCGGCGGCGGGCAGCCGGTGTCCATGGCCAACCTCAAGGCCGCCGCGGCGCTGTGCCGCGCGCACGGGGTGCCCTACTTCCTGGACGCGGCCCGCTTCGCCGAGAACGCCTGGCTGGTCACCCAGCGGGAACCCGGCTATGAGCACCGCAGTCCGCGTGAGGTGGCGCGGGAGGCCTTCGCGCTGGCCGACGGGTGCGTGGCCAGCCTGAAGAAGGACGGCATCGTGCACATGGGCGGCCTGCTCGCGGTGCGCGACCCCGAGCTGGCCGGGCGCTGCGAGCTGCTGCTGATCGCCACCGAGGGCTTCCGCACCTACGGCGGCCTGGCCGGGCGGGACCTGGACATGCTGGCCCAGGGCCTGCGCGAGGTGACCGAACCGGACTACCTGCGCGCCCGCGCCGAACAGTCCCGCCACCTCGGCGAGCTGGCGGTGGCCGGCGGCGTGTCCATCGTGCAGCCTGCCGGGATCCACGCCATCTACCTCAACGCCGGCCGTCTGCTCACCCACCTGCCCCCCAGCTCCTTCCCCGGGCACGCGCTGGCCCTGGAGCTGTACCGGCGCGGCGGCATCCGGGCCGCCGAGCTGGGCTCGCTCTACCTCGGCGAGTTCGACGAGCAGGACGAGCTGACCAAGGCCGCCCCGTACGAGCTGGTGCGGCTGGCCATCCCGCGCCGGGTCTACACCCAGAGCCACCTGGAGTACGTGGGCGAGGTCCTGGCCGAGATCGCCAAGGACCCCGAGCGGGTGCCCGGCTACCGGCTCACGCACAACCCGCCGCTGCTGCGGCACTTCAACTGCCGGCTGGCCCCCCGGACGTAGGTCGTGTCTCGCGGGTCTCGTGCGTGAGCGCCGGAGTCCAGGTCGTTCCTGACGGTGGCGCCGAGGCGGCCTCGTACCGGGCGTACTTGGCCGTCTCGGCACCGCCGTCAGGAACGGGCTGGGCCCGGCGATCGCGTGCGAGACCCGCGAGACACGACCTTCAGCCAGTCGTCCACCACCCGGTCCAGCACGGTCAGCGGCAGCGGGCCGCCGCCGAGCACCAGGTCGTGGAAGCCGCGGATGTCGAAGTCCGCGCCCAGCTCCCGCTCGGCGCGGGCCCGCAGCCGCTGGAACTCCATCCGGCCGACCAGGTAGGACAGGGCCTGGCCGGGGGTCTCGATGTAGCGGTCGGTCTCCGAGGCGATCTCCACCTCGGTCATCGCGGTGTGCTCGCGCAGGAAGGCCACCACCCGGGCGCGCGGCCAGCCGAAGGCGTGCAGCCCGGTGTCCACCACCAGCCGCGCCGCGCGCATGGCCGTGTTGGCCAGCGCGCCCAGCCGCATCAGGTCGCCGGAGTACAGGCCCATCTCCTCGGCCAGGTGCTCGCAGTAGAGCGCCCAGCCCTCCATGTAGGCGTTCACCCAGGCCACCCGGCGCAGCGCGGGCAGGCCGGTCAGCTCGGCGGCCAGGCCCAGCTGGAAGTGGTGGCCGGGCACCGCCTCGTGGAAGGCGTTGGCCTCGGTCACGCAGCGGTCCCGCTCGGTGACCCGGTAGGTGTTGGCGTAGTAGATGCCCGGCCGGGAGCCGTCCAGTGGCGGCGGCAGGTAGGCGGCGGTGGAGGCGGTGGGCGCCTTGTCCGGCGGCGTCTCGCGCAGCTCGCAGCGGTGCCCCGGCATCCGGCCGAACCAGCGCGGCGCGGCGGCCTCGGCCCGGTCCATGGCCGCCCG
Organism: Crossiella sp. SN42; assembly: GCF_023897065.1. GTDB lineage: Bacteria > Actinomycetota > Actinomycetes > Mycobacteriales > Pseudonocardiaceae > Crossiella. Next base: position 51,188 of record NZ_JAMHIV010000026.1, on the reverse strand, counting down.
GGACAGCGCGAGCAGCTCGGCCCCGTCCCGCAGCTTCAGCGCCGGATCGGTGCGCAGCCGCGCCCGCACCTCGGCCCCGGTGCGCACCCCGAACAGCGGCCCGCCCAGCCGCGCGAACTCCGCCTCCAGGTCCGCGAGCAGGCGCAGGCCCTCGGCGTGCAGCTCGGCCGGGGTGCGTTCGGTGGTGGTGTGCATGCGGGCCAGCGCGGTGTAGTTCGCCTCGCCGTCGGGCAGCCAGCACAGGCCCGGCTGTTCGTCGGGGCGGCCGGTGATCTCCTGGAGGGTGGCCCGGTAGGCGGCGACCGCGGGGCGGACCTCCTCGGCCAGCAGTCGTTCCCGCCGGGCGGTGCGGTCGCCGGTCAGCGGCGCCTGGGTCAGCGGATCTTGGCCGGGGTGGGCGAGGTAGTTCTCCAGCAGCCCGGTGAGCGTGCGCAGGGAACGGGCCACCGGGAGCCGGCCGGAGGCCACGCCCTCGCGGTGCCGGTCGGCGGCCTGGGCGAGGAAGTCTGGGAGTCCGGCGATCCGGGCCAGGAAGAACTCCTCCTGCTCGGCGGTCGCGGGCCGGGCCGCGGGCAGCCGGTTGAGCGCGACCACCGCGGGCGCGTGCATCAGGTCCAGGAGGGTGTGCTCGGCCAGCCGGGTTTCGGATCGGGTCCGGACCGCCTCGGCCTGCTGCACCAGGACGTCCCTGGTGACCGCGTCCGGCCCGGATACCGCCAGTTCCGTTGCGGCGGCGGCAAGATCGGCCGCCGCGGCCGCGGTCCGCGCCTGACCGGCCGCGGAGATCTGGGGGAGCAGCCCCTGGAAACCGGGCTGCCCGTCGAGTAGGTCGTTGAGCGGATCTTCTGTCGCCAGCACCTCGACCAACCGGTCGGCCAGCGCCCCCACCTCGGTCATTCTCCCAGTGTGCCCGTCTGTGGCCGGAGGACGGCGGCCCCTGGCCGTCCCCCACGGACTTCGGCGCCGCACTCGCGCCGAGACTGGTGTCAGTGCGTGCCTGAGTTGCCGGTGTCCAGGATCTCGTGCTTCTTCGGATTCATTGAGTGACCTCCCCACTCTCTCCTCGTACCTCATTCGTGGGATCGGACTCACTCCCACGGGTGTTAGCCATACCCCATCACTGTCCCCCCGTGTCCGGCAAACCGGCGACTCTGTCACGCAGTCGGAACCTGCCTTGCCCGAAAGTCACCGGCCAGGTTTGGGGCATGGGGAGGAACCCGAACAAGCCGACACCGGCCAGCGAGAAGTCCCAGCCAGCCCGCCGCCCACCGATCCCGGTCCAGCGACGGCGCCCCGACACCGAGCCCGGCGACGTCCGGCTGGTGATGGAGTGCCCATACCGCTGCGGGGTCACGGTGCGCAGCCATGTGGCCGAGATCGTGGCGGACGTGATGGGGGTGCACGTGTACCTGTGGCACGAGTGGCAGTTCGCCGACCGCCATCACCGGCTGCCCACGGTCACCCCATTCACCTAGTGAACCCCGCCGCCGACCGGGTTGCGTTCACCGCCCCACCGGGTGGTTCCGCAGGTCAGCGGGCCTGGTCTGCCAGTACCTTCGCGCCAGGCACGGCGAACGGGGAAAGCATGAGCACCGGGACCACTGACGCCACCGCGCTCACCGTCGAGCTCCGGCGGGACGAGCACATCGACCTCAAGCTGGTTCGCGAGATGTTCACCGAGCTCGGTGAGCCGGAGCCGGAACTCGAAGAAGAGGACCGCGGCCTGCTGGGCGCGGTGGTGGCCCGGCGGGGAGAGACCCTGCTGGGCTGGGCCGAGCTGTTCTGGCCGGAGCTGCCGGAGACCGACGCCGGGTTGCAGTGGGTCCTGGTGGAGCGGGAGGCCCGGCGGGTGGCCGGCGCGGTCGGCGAGGGCTCGGCGGCCGAGGTCGAGGTGCTGGCGGTGCTGGTGCGCTCGGCGGTGGAGCTGGCGCGTGAGGCCGGGTGCACCGGGGTGCGCTGGTGTGACACCGAGGGGCGGCTGGACCGGCTGGCCGCGGCGGCGGTGGACGCGGTGACCGCGGCTGAGCTGGGGCGGGTGTGGCGGCTGGAGCTCGCCGGGTGGCAGCCGCCCGCCGGGTTGCCGGAGGTCGCGGTGCGAGAGCTGCCCGTGGAGCCGACCGAGGCCGAGCTGGCCGAGTACGTGCCGCTGTGCGCGGGCGTGCTGGGCGGGGAGTGGACCGTCGACGACGTGGCCGACGCGGTCGGCGCCGACCTGGCCGGGTACCTGACCGTGGACCTGCGCGACGTCGACGGCAAGCCCAAGGCCTTCGCCACCGCGGTGCTGGTGGACGACGAGACGGCCGAGGTCGAGCTGGTCGTGCACCGGGACACCACCTCGGCCGAGCTGCTGGTGCTGCTGGTCGCGGTGATCGAGCAGGCGCGGCTGGAGGTGGCCACGCTGGTGGTGCGCGAGCTGGAGGACCCGGTGCTGGCCGAGGCGCTGGCCGGGGCCGGGCTGGTGGTGGCCGACGAGTGGCTCGCCTACCGGCTGCCCTGCTGACTCACCACGCGGCGGGCGCGTAGTCCTTCAGGAAGCAGCCGTACAGGTCCTCGCCCGCCTCGCCGCGCACGATCGGGTCGTAGACCCTGGCCGCGCCGTCGACCAGGTCGAGCGGGGCGTGGAAGCCCTCCTCGGCCAGGCGCATCTTGGTCGGGTGCGGGCGCTCGTCGGTGATCCAGCCGGTGTCCACCGCGGTCATCAGGATGCCGTCGGTGGTCAGCATCTCCTCTGCGCTGGTGCGGGTGAGCATGTTCAGCGCGGCCTTGGCCATGTTCGTGTGCGGGTGGCCGGGGCCCTTGTACTTGCGGCTGAACTGGCCCTCCATCGCGGAGACGTTCACCACGTACTTGCGCCGCGCCGTCGACGAGGCCATCGCCGGGCGCAGCCTGCTGATCAGGATGAACGGCGCGGTCTGGTTGCACAGCTGGACTTCCAGCATCTCCAGCGCGTCCACCTCGTGCACCCGCTGGGTCCAGCTGTTCACCTCCTGGAGGTCGGGCACCAGGCCGCCGGCGTCGATGGCGATGTCCGCGGCCACCCGCTCCATCGAGGCCGAACCGGCGGTCAGCGCCAGCGCGGTCAGGTTGTGCGCCTGCACGCTGGCCTCGGCCAGTGACCCGGCCAGCGCCTTGGGGTGGGCGTCACTGGTGTGGCCGAAGGTGATCAGCTCGGGCAGCGGGCCCGCGGGCAGCGGCGCGGACTCGGCGGACTCCAGCAGCGCGTAGGAGCCGGGGGAGCGGCGCACGGTCTGCGCGGCGTTGTTGATGAGGATGTCCAGGGGGCCCTGCTCGGCGACCGAGTCGGCCAGCGCGACCACCTGGGCCGGGTCGCGCAGGTCGATGCCGACCACGCGCAGCCGGTGCAGCCAGTCGTCGCTGTCCTCCATCGCGGCGAAGCGGCGCACCGCGTCGTTGGGGAAGCGGGTGGTGATGGTGGTGTGCGCGCCGTCGCGGAGCAGCCGCAGCGCGATGTACATGCCGATCTTGGCGCGGCCGCCGGTGAGCAGCGCGCGCCGCCCGGTCAGGTCGGTGCGCGCGTCCCGGCGGGAGCGGTTCAGCGCCGCGCACGGCGGGCACAGCTGGTGGTAGAAGGCGTCCACCACGTGGTAGCGCTGTTTGCAGTGGTAGCAGGCCCGGGAGCGGATCAGCGTGCCCGCGGTGGCGCCGGCGGCGTTGGACACCAGCGGGATGCCGCGGGTCTCGTCGTCGATCCGCTCCGGCGAGCCGGTGGCGGTGGCCGCGGTCACCGCGCGGTCGGCCTTGGCCACCGCCTGCCGCTTGGCCTGGCGACGGCGCTTGCGCACGTCCTTGAAGATCGCGGCGGTGGCCCGGCGGACGGCCACCGCGTCCGGGTGCTCGGTCGGCAGCTCCTCCACCTCGGCCAGCACCTGGAGGCAGATCGCCATCCGGTCCGGGTCGATCCCCGGGCCGTCGGTCTGCTCGATCTCCTCGTCGACACTCGCCGTCATCGCCGCTCAATCCGTTCCGCTGCTGGTCTGCCGGTTGACCACTGTACGTGGCAGCGGCGGCGGGCCGGTCAGGTGGCGAGGGTCCAGACCGCGTGCGCGACCGCGTCGGTGTTGCGGTCCAGCGCGGTGGCGTCGATGTTGCGGGCGGTGTCGCAGGCCCGGTGGTAGCAGGGGTCGTACGGCGCGCCCGCGGTGCCGCCCCACTTGCGGGCCTGGGCGGCGGTCTTGCGGCCCTCGGCGCCGGTGAACGGGCCGCCGACCGGGATCTGGTGGCGGGTGAAGGAGGCGTGGTCGCCACGTCCGCCCATGTCCAGGTCCTCCACCGGCACGCCGATCCGGGCGTAGTACTCCTTGAGCGCGCGTTCCAGCGCCACCGAGCCCGCCGGGTAGCGGTCGCCGTCGAGCACGAAGTAGGCGGTGTTCACCGAGCCGATCATGTCCACGTTAAGGTAGGCCTTGATCTTGGCCCGCTCGGCGGCCGGCAGGGTGTTCACGTAGTGCGCGGAGCCGATCATCCACAGCTCCTCCGCGCCCCACCAGGCGAACCGCAGGTGCCGCTTGGTGGCCGGTTTCTCCCTGGCCACGGCCAGCGCGACCTCCAGGACGGCGGCCGAGCCGGAGCCGTTGTCGTTGACGCCGGGGGCGGTGGTGACGCTGTCCAGGTGCGCGCCGGTGAGCAGCACGTCGCTCTCGTCGCCGCCCGGCCAGTCCGCGATGAGGTTCCAGCCGGTGGCGCCGCGGTAGGTGAAGGGTTGCAGGGTGGTGCGGAAGCCCGCACTGTCCACAATGGACTTGACGTGGTCGATGGAGGCGCGGTAGCCGGGGCGGCCGTGCGCGCGGTTGCCGCCGTTGGCCGCGGCGATGGCGTCGAAGCGGGCGAGGTGGCCCTGCACGGCGGCGACCGGGATGTCCGGGGCCGCGGCGGTGGGAGCCGGGTTGGCGGTGGCGGTGGCGGGGGTCAGCAGTGCGGTGGCCAGCACTGCGGCGAGAAGCGTTCGCATAGCGGGAAGTCTGTTGCGGCGCAACGCCTCGGGGTCCGCCGCGACGTAATTGCGCCAGTGCCGCACCGCATCTGCGCCAGCCCGCCCGTGCGCCGCGCCCGGCGACCTAGCGTGCGGCGGTAGGTTCCCGGACCCAAGGAGCGTGCTCATGCCCGTGACAAGGACGGCCTCGCGAGCCCTCACCGCGCTGACCACCGTTGCCCTGCTGGGACTTCCGCTGGCCCCCTCGGCGAGCGCGGAGTCCAGCCTCGGCCATATCCGCACCGCCAGCATAGTCAACTCGCCGATATATGCCGCGCCGCCGGATATTCCGGCCGAGAACGTGATGGCGCACATGCGGGAGTTCCAGGCGATCGCCGACCGCAACGGCGGCACCAGGGCGCACGGCAGGCCCGGCTACAAGGCCTCGGTGGACTTCGTCAAGGCCAAGCTGGACGCCGCCGGGTTCCGCACCACCCTGCAGTCCTTCACCCACAACGGCGCCACCGGCTGGAACCTCACCGCCGACTGGACCAGCGGCGACGCCAACCAGATCGTCTTCCTGGGCGCGCACCTGGACTCGGTGACCGCGGGGCCGGGCATGAACGACAACGCCTCCGGCTCGGCCGCGGCGCTGGAGACCGCGCTGGCGGTGTCCAGGGCGAAGCTGGTCACCCAGAAGAAGCTGCGGTTCGGCTGGTGGGGCGCGGAGGAGCTGGGCCTGATCGGCTCCCGCTACTACGTCAACTCCCTGCCCGCCGCCGAGCGCACGAAGATCAAGAGCTACCTCAACTTCGACATGGTCGGCGCCCGCAACACCACCACCTGGGGCGTCTACAACGACAACGCGGCCATCGCGCAGATGTTCCAGGCATACTTCCGCGGCAAGGGCATCCCGACCCGCTCGATGAACATCGGCGGCCGCTCCGACCACGCCAGCTTCTCCCGCGTCGGCATCCCGGTCGGCGGCATCGGCAGCGGCAGCGATCCCTGCTACCACCAGCGCTGCGACACCATCACCAACGTCGCCGCCAACGTCATGGGCGTGGCCACCAACGCCGCCGCCCACGGCGCGTGGACGCTGGCCGGGGCGACCTTCGCCGCTGGGGAACCCGCCGCCGCGTAGGTGGGTGACCCTCCGGGCGGCGGGTGTTGGCCCGCCGCCCGGGGCGGTAGATGTCGAGGTACCCCTGCCTCGGAGTGTGTGGCATGTTGGAGGTGCTCGGCCTCACCGCCGACCAACAGCGCGTCTACGAGATCGTGCTGACCCGCCCGTCCTGGACCACCGGCGAGCTGGCCGCCGCGGCCCGCCTCGACCCCGACCGCACCGCCGCGCTGCTCGGCCTGCTCGACCAGGCCGGGCTGGTGGTCGGCGCGGACGGGCGGTGGGCCCGGGTGCCCCCGGACTCGGCGATCGAGTCCTACATCGTCTCCCACCACCAGCGACTGCACCGGGTGCGCGCGCTCATCCCGGCGCTGATGACCCTCTACGACCGGGCCAGTGGCGACTCGGAGAGCCACGGGCCGGTGGAGCTGCTGCGCGGGCACGCCGCGATCGGGCGGCGCTGGGCCGGGTTGCAGCGCGCCGCCCGGTTCGAGGTCTGCCAGTTCGAGCGGCCGCCCTACGTGGCCGGCGCGGCCAACGAGGAGGCGCGCAGCGCGCTGGCCGCGGGCGTGGTCTACCGGACCGTCTACGACGCGTCCTATGTGGACTGTGCGCATGTGCTGGACGCCTTGCACCGCAGGCGGTCCCGGGGTGAGCGGATCCGGGTCCTGCCGGGGCTGCCGACGAAGCTGGGGCTGGTGGACCGGCGGTGGGCGATCCTGCCGGTGGCCATCGGGCAGGAGACCGACAGCGCGCTGCTGGTCTCGGCCTCGGCGCTGCTGACCGGGTTGCGCTCACTGTTCGAGCACAGCTGGCAGCGCGCCGCCCCGCTGCCCGGCCAGCACGCCACCCCCGGCATCGACTGGCGGGTGCTGGAGCTGCTCGCCGCCGGGCTCACCGACAAGACCATCGCGCTGCGCCTGGGCGTCAGCCTGCGCACCGCGCAACGCCACGTCCGGGCGCTGATGGACACCCTCGGCGCCACCAGCCGGTTCCAGGCCGGGCTGCGCGCGGCCGCTTTGGGACTGCTGGACCGCGGCATGCTCGACCGCGGGCAACGGAACCGGGTAGTCTCCGATCCGGTTCCGCCGCGCCACCCCTCCGTCCCCCAGGAGCGAGCATGACCCGCGGGAACGTCCTGCGCAGCGCCACCACCACCCTGTTCGTGCTGACCGCCCTGATACTGGGCGCCCTGCCCGCCGCCGCCGACGTCGGCCCGTGGAAGACCCTCGGCTCCGACCACGCCCGGCCGCTGGATGAGAGCCAGGGCCTGGCCACGATCATCCGCAACGGCAACGGATCCATCCGCTACACCGGCATCGGCACCATCCCCCTGGACGTGCGCACCAGGGGCTGGGACCACATCGGCGACCCCGGCTCCCGGCAGGGCGTCTACGTGGAGCCGTACCAGAGCAGCACCTTGCGCGCCAAGATGTTCCGGGTGGAGACCGCCGACGGCAGGCGCGCGGAGTACGTGCACCAGCTGGAGTCCTGGGAAGCGATCAACAACTCCTTCGCCGCCGTCTCCCCCGACGCCAGGTGGCTGGTGTCGGGGGAGTGGGGCGAGATGAACCGCTTCCTGGTCTTCCCCAACCCCGGGGTGGCCGTGACGGATCCGGGGAAGAACCTGCCGTACGCCTTCGCGATCCGGCTGGACCGCACGGTGACCAACATCCAGGGCTGCGAGTTCACCTCGGCCACCCAGCTGCTCTGCGCCTCCGACGGACCGGGCAAGCAGCTGCTCCAGGTCGACCTGGACGCCGCGCTGGGCGGTGCGGACGTCCGGGGGGTGGTCCGGGAGCTGGGCCGGTTGCCGCTGCAGAGCGGGTGTTCCGGGAACTTCGAGGTCGAGGGCGTGGACTACGACTTCCGGGACGGCACGCTGCGGGTGGTCGTGCTCTCGCCGGGCATCTGCGTCGCCTTCGACAGCAAGACCTGGCGCTTCCGCCGCTAGTCCCGGCGCAGTTTCGGGTAGTAGGACAGGTGGTCCGCGTCCTCCCTGGCGCGGAGCTCGGCCACCGACCGCATGGTCGGCATCGGCGCGTACCGCGGCACCCGGCTGCGGTGCGCGCCGATCCGGGGGCCGATCGGCGCGCGGCGCTGCGGGGTGAACCGCTCCGCGGCCTCCCTGGCCTTGGCGAGCAGGTCTCTGGGCTGGGGCAGGGGTTTGGGCTCGGCCAGGCCGGGCGCGCTCCACCGCCACAGGATGGCGATCCCGACCAGGGCGGGCAGCATGACGAGGATTCCGGCGATCGACGCGGTGCTCATGCTCCGGCCAACGGCCGCCAGTCGTGGAATGGTTCAGCGCGCCCGGGTGAAGACCACCGTTCGGCCGATCGGCGTCAGCCCCAGCCCGGCGTAGAGCCGCGCCGGCACCGGGTAGGCGGCGTCGCCGCGGGGCAGCACGGTGACGGTGTCCGCGCCCAGCCCCCGCATCCGCGCCATCACCGCCAGGCACACCGCCCGGCCCAGCCCGCGCCCCCGGAACTCTGGCGCGGTGCCCACCGGCTCGAACACCCCGACCCGGCCGCGCGAGTCCAGCCAGCCCAGGCAGTAGGCGGCCGGGGTGCCGTCCGGGGCGTGCGCCACCAGGTCCAGCTCCCGCCGGTACAGCCAGGCCCTGGTCACGGTGGTGTAGCCGGCCAGGGTCACCCGCGAGGGGTGCCAGGCGGCCCGGTGCAGCTCGGTCCTGGCCGCCAGGTCGGTGGCCTCCCGGATGGTGAAACCCTTGGGCAGCAACACGTCGGGTGTCTCGGCCAGGCCGCCGACCATCCGCCGGAAGAACGGACCGTCCGAAATGGACTCGACATAGCCGTTGGCGCGCAGGCCTTCCACCAGGTGGCGTTCCCGGTCCAGCACCAGCACCGACAGCGCCTCGGCGGCCACTGACTCCGCCCAGGCCAGCACCTCGCCGACCAGCTCCGCCGACCCCGGCCGCACCTGGAGGTAGAGCGTGCCCGGCAGGTCCACCCAGCCCCAGGCCAGCACCGTGGATCCTTGCCGCCACAACCGGGTCGGCCAGTCCGGCTCGCGGCCCAGGTGCTGCGACCGCGCCCAGGCCAGCTCGCCGGGGTGCCAGCGGCTGCCCGGTGTCCACACCGCGTCGGCCAGCTCCTGCATCCCGCGCAGCCCGTGCTCGTATTTCCCGGACCCGGTGGCGCTCACCGCCTTAGGATGGCCCCACCGCACTTGGGGGGACGAATCATTTTGGACCGCACTTTCCAGGTCGACCTGCGTGGCGTGGTCGACCTGCTCAGCCATCACCTCTACGCCAGCCCACGGGTCTACCTGCGCGAGCTGCTGCAGAACGCGGTGGACGCGGTGACCGCCCGCCGCGCCACCGATCCGGACGCGCCCGCCGGGATCACCATCGACAGCACCGGCGGCACGCTCACCGTCACCGACACCGGCATCGGACTCACCGAGGAGCAGGTGCACGAGCTGCTGGCCACCATCGGCCGCAGCTCCAAGCGGGACGAGCTGGGCTTCGCCCGGCACGAGTTCCTCGGCCAGTTCGGCATCGGCCTGCTCTCGGCGTTCCTGGTCGCCGACGAGGTCACCGTGACCACCCGCTCGGCCACCGGCGCGCCCGCGGTGGAATGGGTCGGCCGCGCCGACGGCACCTACCGGTTCGGCCCCGCCGAACGCGCCGAACCCGGCACCACGGTCACCCTGTCCGCCCGGCCCGGCGCGGAGTCCTGGCTGGCCGGGCCCACCGTGGTGGAGCTGGCCGCGCTCTACGGCTCCATGCTGCCCTTCCCGGTCACCGCGCTCGGGCAGCGGGTCGCCGGGGACGGACCGCCGTGGCGGCAGGACCAGCGGCCGGCCGGGGAGCGGCTGGCCGACCTGGTCGGCTACGCCCAGGACACCCTCGGCTTCACCCCGTTCGACGTGGTCGAGCTGGACGTGCCGCAGGCCGGGCTCACCGGCGTGGCCTACGTGCTGCCCTTCCAGGCCAACCCGGCCGAACGCGCCGGGCACCGGGTCTACCTCAAGCGGATGCTGCTCACCGAGAGCGCCGACGGCCTGTTGCCCGGCTGGGCCTTCTTCGCCCGCTGCGTCATCGACGCCGCCGAGCTGCGGCCCACCGCCAGCCGCGAGGCCCTCTACGACGACAGCCTCCTGGAGGAGACCCGCGAGGCCCTCGGCGAGCGGCTGCGCGGCTGGCTGGTCGGCCTGGCCGCCACCGACCCGGCCCGGCTGGCCCGCTTCCTGGGCATCCACCACCTCGGCGTGAAAGCCCTCGCCCTGCACGATGACGACATGCTCGCCCTGGTCGACGAGTGGCTGCCCCTGGAAACCAACATGGGGCGGATGACCCTGGGCGAGTTCCGCGCCCGGCACGGCCGCATCCGCTACACCACCACCGCCGAGGACTTCCGCCAGCTCGCCGCGGTCGCCTCCGCCCAGGGCCTGGCCGTGGTCAACGGCGGCTACACCTACGACACCGAGATCATCGGCAGGCTGCCCGCACTCGACGCCGACCTGGTGGTGCAGCGCCTGGAACCCAGCGACGTGATGACCAGGCTGTCCCCGGTGGACCCGGCCGAGGAGCTGGCGCTGCGCCCGTTCCTGACCACCGCGCAACGCGCCCTGGACCGGCTCGGCTGCGAGGTGGTGCTGCGCGCCTTCGACCCGCCTGCGCTGTCCGTGCTCTACCTGCTGGACCGGGACGCCGCCTTCCAGAGCGAGCTGAAAGCCACCAGGGCCAAGGCCGACCAGCTGTGGGCCGGGGTGCTCGCCGCGTTCGAGAAACCCGCCGAGGACCGGCCGCAGCTGGTGCTCAACCACCGCAACCCGCTGGTGCGCCGGGTCTGCGCGCTCACCGACCCGGCCATGATCGCCCTGGCCGTCGAAGCGCTCTACGGCCAGGCCCTGCTGCTGGGCTACCACCCCATCCGGCCCGCCGACGCGGCGCTGCTCAACCGCTCGTTCCTCGGCCTGCTCGACTCGGCCGTGCCCAAGGAGGACACCCCGTGAGCCCCGAGGAGCTGGAAGCCAAGCTGTTCGCCAGCCGGGACCTGCCCTACGGACCGGCCCGCACCGCCGCGGTGGAGGACGTCATCCGGCACGCCGACGCGCTCGGCCTGGCCGACCTCCAGTACACCGCGCGGATCTTCAGCCTGGAGGCCTACCGCTACGGCGCGGAACCGGCGAAGACCTTCGTGCCCTTCGCCTGGTGCCTGGCCGCCTACGACCGCGGCGAGGGCGACCGGCGGCTGGACCACCACCTGTTCTGGAACTTCAAGGGCATCGTCAGCAGCCTCGCCGACTTCCCCGAAGTCCCGCTCGACCAGACCAGGGCCGTGCTGGACGACATGGAGCGCCGCTACCGGCAGGCCGGGCACGGCATGAACCCGGTGCACCAGTACCGCGAGTTCCTGGCCAGGCACGTCGGCGACCGGGACACCGCGGCCGAGCAGTTCCGGCGATGGCAGGCCAGCCCGCGCGGGGAGCTGTCGGACTGCGCGGGCTGCGAACCCAACGCCAAGATCAACCACCTGGTGTGGCTGGGCCAGGACGAAGAAGCGGTCGCGGTCGCACTGCCCGTGCTCAGCGGCCAGCTCAGCTGCCGCGAGCAGCCGCACGGCATCCGCACCGACCTGCTGCTGCCCTACCTGCGCACCGGCAGGCTCACCGAGGCCGCCGAGGCGCACCGCAGCGCCTACCGGGCGGTGCGGCACGACCGCGCCGAGCTGGTCCTCATCGCCGAGCACCTCATCTTCTGCGCCCGCACCGGCAACCACCCGCGCGGCCTGGAACTGCTCGAACGCCACCTCGGCTGGCTGGACGAACCCAGCACCCCGGCCGCCGCGATGCACTTCGCCGCGGCCGCCGCGCTGGTGCTCACCAGGGTCATCGAGGCCGGTCACCCGGACACCCCCGTCCGCCGCCCCGCCTACCGCGACCGCGCCGCCGTGGACTGGCCCGCCACCGCCCTGCGCGACGAGCTCGCCGAACAGGCCCTGGAGCTGGCCGCCCGCTTCGACGCCCGCAACGGCACCGCCGAGCAGGGCGAGCAGATCCGCGCCGTCCTGGCCGCCGAACCGCTGGTGGAACACCTGCCGCTGTCCGGACCGGCCCGCGCCGCCGCCCGGCTCGCCGTGGCCGAACCACCGCAGATCAGCTTCCCGGCAACCCCGGAAGAGCTGGCCGACGCCGCCGAGGAAGCCGCCGAGGTCCGCGACCACGACCGCCTGGCCGCGCTGTGGGCCCGCTTCGACGAGGTCTGCCCGCAACCGCCGCCGGTGCTGCGCGCCCGGCGGCTCGGGGCCACCGCCTCGGACCGGTTCGAGGACGACCCGGCCGCCGCCGAAGGCATGCTGCGCGAGGCCGCGGCGATCTTCGCCGAGCACGGCGAGCCGGCGCTGGCCGCCACCGCCCGCAGCCGGGCCGCACTGGCCTGCTGCTACGACCACCGGGCCGAGCAGGGGCTGCCCGAACTGCACGCCGTCGCCGAGGAGCTCGCCGCCCTCGGGGCCGATCGCGCGCTGGTGCGGGCTCGCGGCCGGATCGTGGACGCTCTCCGGGAGACCGGCGAGACCGAGGCCGCCATCCGGCTCGGCCGGGAGCTGGCCGAAGCCACTGACGGCCACCCGGACCGGCTGCTGGCCGCGGACTGCTGGATGACGCTGCTCCAGGTCTGGATCGACCGGGAGGAACCGGACCACGCCGCCGCCGTCGGCGCTGTGCTGCGCACGGTGGAGATCCTGGCCGAGCTGCCGCCGTCCCCGCTGCTGCACCGCACCCGGCTGGCCGCCGGGCACACCTGCGCCGTGCTCGATGACGTCGACACCGCCTACCCGCTCTACGCCGCGGCCGCCGACGCCGAGGACCCGCTGCTCCGGGTGCTCGCCCAGCACCACGCGGGCCGCTCCGCACACCACCTGGACCGGGCCGAGGAGGCGTTCGGGCACCTCACCGCCGCGCTCACCGACGCACTGCGGTTCGAGGTGGAGCTGGACCTGCTGGAGATCAAGCTCGACCTGGCCGCCGCCGCGCTGGCCACCGGCCGCCCGGACCAGGCCGCCGACCTCGCCGAGGAAGTCCTTACCGAGGCCGCCGAGCACGACCAGCTCGGCCGCGCCCGGTTCCTGCTCAGCCACGCCCACCGCGCACTCGGCCAGCCCGACGCCGCGCTGACCGTGCTGGACGAGCTCGCCGCCCAGTGCGCCGAACAGGACAACCGGTACGGCCTGGCCCAGATGCACGGCATCGCCGCCGAGATCCTGGACGAGCTGGACCGCGACGCCGAGGCCGCCCGCCGCCACCAAGCCGCCGCCGAGGCCCTGGCCGGGCTTGGGGAACCGTTGCGGGAGCTGGAACACCGCCGCCTGGCCGCGCTGTCCTGGCACTGGGCCAGGGAGAACAACCACGCCCGCACCGCGCTCGCCGAGGCCGACACCCTCGCCGCCACCCTGGGCGAGGAACCGCCCGAGGTCTTCCAGCGCGCCCTGCTGGACCACGACGCGGCCCGCATCCTCACCCTCGCCGAGGACAAGAACCCCGCGCTGGCCAGGGCGAGCGCCGCCGCCGAGGGCTTCCACCGGCTGTCAGGAGCCGAAGGACCCGCGCTGACCGCGGACGTCTTCCGCGGCCGGCTGCTGATGGAGCTGGGCCGCGGCGCGGAAGCCGAACCGCTGCTCACCGCCGCGCTGGACCGCCTCGAACCGGAAGCGCCGCAACGGGAACACGTCGAGGAGCTGCTGGCCCAGCTCCGGGAAGGTGGCCGATGAGCCCCGAGCAGCTGGAAGCCGAGCTGCGCGCCGCCGACGAGCTGCCCTTCGGCCCGGCCCGCATCGCCGCGGTCGAACAGGTGGTGCGGCAGGCCGACGCGCTCGGCCGGGACGACCTGCGCTACGCCGCCCGGATCCTCAGCCTGGAGACCTACCGCTACGGCGGCGAACCCGCGAAGTCGTTCGTGCCCTTCGCCTGGTGCCTGGCCGCCTACGACCGCGGTGAAGGCGACCCGGACCTGGATGAGGACCTGCTCTGGGACTTCAAGGGGATCGTGGCCAGCCTCGCCGACTTCCCCGAGGTCCCCCTCGACCAGACCAAGGCCGTGCTCGACGACATGGAACGTCGCTACCGGCAGGCCGGGCACGGCATGAACCCGGTGCACCAGTACCGGGAACTGCTCGCCCGCCACCTCGGCGACCGGGACACCGCCGCCGAGCAGTTCCGGCTCTGGCAGGCCAGCCCGCGCGGCGAGCTCTCCGACTGCGACGGCTGCGAACCCAACGGCAAGATCAACCACCTGGTCTGGCTCGGCCGCGACGAGGAAGCCCTGGCCACCGCGCGGCCGGTGCTCAGCGGGCAGCTCAACTGCTACGAGCAGCCGCAGAGCATCCGCACCAACCTGCTGCTGCCCTACCTGCGCACCGGCAGGCTCACCGAGGCCGCCGACGCGCACCGCGGCGCCTACCCGGCCCTGCGCCACGACCGCGCCAAACTCGGCCTGGTCGCCGAGCACCTGGTCTTCTGCGCGGTCACCGGCAACCACGAACGCGGCCTGAAGCTCCTCACCAGGCACCTCGGCTGGCTGGACGAACCCTGCACCCCGGCCGCGGCCATGCGGTTCGCGGCGGCCGGCGCGCTGGTGCTCACCAGAGCGCCGGAGACCGCCGTCCGCCGCCCCGCCTACCGCGACCGGGACGCCGTGGACTGGCCCTCGGCCGCGCTGCGCGACGAGCTGACCGAGCAGGCCCTGGAACTGGCCGCCCGCTTCGACGCCCGCAACGGCACTTCCGAGCAGGGCGAGCAGATCCGCGCCGTCCTGACCGCCGAACCGCTGGTGGAGGAGCTGCCGCTGCGGCTCACGCGCTGACCGGGGCCTGCCGCGCCTGGCAGGCCGCCGCGTAGGCGACCGGGGTCAGCCCGATCGCCTGGGTGAAGTCGCGGATGAAGTGCGACTGGTCGAAGTAACCCAGCTCCACCGCCACCTCGGTCCAGGTGCCCGAGGTGCCCTCGGCCAGCCGGGCCGCCGCCTCGTGCAGCCGGTAGCGGCGCAGCACCCACTTCGGGCTCACCCCGACATGCCGGTGGAACAACCGTTGCAGCGAGCGCGGGGTGATGCCGAAGCGCTCGCACACATCCGCCACCCTGGTGATCTCCCGGTCGTGCAGCAGCGCCCGCACGATCCGCCCCACCCGCGCCGTCTCCGGATCCGGCCCCGGCCAGTGCGCCCGCAGGTACCGCTCGGCCACCGCCACCAGCGCGTCCAGCTCGGGGGCCGCGCCCAGCTCGGCGGCCATCGCCGCCGCGTCCGCACCCCACAGCGCCGACAGCGGCCGCACCGCATCGGTCAGCTCCGCCACCGGCGCGCCCAGGAACGGCAGGAACCCGCCCGGCCGGAACTTCACCCCGAACACCCGGCCCGCGCCCTCGTAGGTGTAGGTGAACCGCGCGCTGCCCACCCCGCTCACGGCAAGCTGCCCCCGGTCGAAGACCAGGTTCACGCACGGGTGCGGCAGCAGCGTCACCGAGGCCCGCCGCCCCGGCGGCAACGCCCACGACACCAGCCAATGCCGCTCCACCAGCGGCGACAGATCAGGCGAGACCGGCACCCGCTCCAGCGTGAAGTCGATGTCGCGCACCCCGAGCACGCCGTACTCGCTGGTGGTGGCGAGCTGTCGCGTTTGTCCAAGCCGGTCGGTGGGCACGGCCGCCAGGATGCCTCACATGACCGACAACACCACCGCCACCGGCCCCGCCCCGGCCGGCTACCACCGCCTCAACGTCTTCTTCGCCGCCCCCGGCTGCGCCAAGGCCATCGACTTCTACCAGCAGGCCCTGGGCGCGGAGGTGGTCAAGCGGATGGACACCCCTGACGGCCAGGTCATGCACGCCGAGCTCCGCCTGGGCGAAACCATGTTCCAGCTCAGCGAACCCATGCCGGAGTACGGCATCCTGCCCAGCCCGGCCGAGGGCAACGCCTTCACCATGACCTACTGGACCACGGATGTGGACGAGGTTTTCGCGAAGGCCGTCGAATTGGGCGCGACTCCCATCAACCCGGTCGCGGATTCCTTCTCCGGGGACCGCATGGGCGTTTTCCGCTGCCCGGCCGGAATTCGCTGGTGCATCGCCCGGCACGACCGGGACGTGCCCGATGAGGAAATCGCCGCCGCCGCGCTGGAATGGACGAACAGCGAATCCTGAACCTGGGCCGGATGCGCGGCAGGGCCGTCGTGGGACGGAACGGCCCTGCCGCGCGCGGTCGAGGGAGACCGCCGGCGTTGCACCGTCGCGACCCCCAGTCGCGACGGTGTCCCTGCCGAGTCCAGTTCTATCGCCTTCGGCGTTGTACGGCTTCGGAGCCGACGACGTACAACCAACGACCGCACAACCACAAGGCTCTGACCAGCATGTTTACCACCTCGTGATGATCTCTGAAGGGGCGGTTGACCGCTCCGGACCGGACAGTCGATCGGTCGTTGTTTAGTCGGTTGCGACGACTAATGGCCCTTGCTCGCCGTGACGGGCCGTCACTGGCCTTCTGGGGCGCACAAGCAGTGGAACAGTGTTCACGCACATGAACGATGAGGTGGTGTGTCGCGGTTCCGCCTGTTTGGGCGCATCCGGAATTGTGGCGACCGCCCCGGTCGCGGCGGCCTGCACAACGCCAAAAGCACGCCACCATGCCAGCCCGGACTCCGGCTGGACGGCGGCAACAACTACCGCCGGGAGTCGGCTGCTGCCGCACACATTTGAGCCCCGCCGCCGCACTCAACGGAAACGACTTCAGCTACCGGCGCGGCGCGAACGTGGTCCCGGTGACCGGACAGAAGAACGGCCGCCCGCACACCGACACGGTGACCTGGCCACTCGCCGGCCAGCGAAACGGGAAAGGCCCGTCGCTCCGGTGCCGGAACGACGGGCCTTCGCCACGCGGCGGCCCCCAGTACCGCGCAGATCCCTCCCCACGAACAGTTTTAGCTCCTCCGTTGTTGTGTGGCTTCGCCACGCGGGCTACACAATCAACCCGCACACAATCCGGGTGGGGGAAGATGCCACGTCCAGAACGTCCACTGGATCCGGACGGGGGACCGGTCCAGCGCTTCGCCGGTGAGCTGCGCGCGCTGCGGCAGCAGGCGGGCAACCCGAGCTACCGGGAGCTCGCCCGGCAGGCGCACTTCTCCATGGCCACCCTCGCCCAGGCCGCGCGCGGCGACCGGCTGCCCAGCCTGGCGGTCACCCTCGCCTACGCCAAGGCCTGCGGCGGCGAGGAAGCGGAGTGGGAGAAGCGGTGGCGGGACGCGGCCGCCGAGCTCGACCCGGTCCAGCCGCGGGAGACCGACGGCGAACGCCCGCCCTACCCCGGGCTGGCCGCCTTCCAGGCCGAGGACGCCGACCGGTTCTTCGGCCGGGCCGGCCTGGTGGACAAGCTCATCGGCCTGCTGGCCCGGCGGCGGTTCGTCGCGGTGGTCGGCGCCTCCGGCTCCGGCAAGTCCTCCGTGCTGCGCGCCGGGGTGCTGCCCAAGGCCGGTCCCGCACTGGTGGTCACCCCCGGCGCCCGCCCGCTGGAGGAGTGCGCGGTGGCACTGGCCGCCCGCCTGCGCACCCCGGCCGGCCGGCTCGCCGCCGACCTGCGCGAACAGCCGCGCAACCTCGGGCTCGCACTGCGCCAGCTGCTCGACGGCGAGCCGGCGGGCGCGGAGTTCCTGCTCGTGGTGGACCAGTTCGAGGAGCTGTTCACCCTGTGCGCCGACCCGGCCGAGCGCTCGGCGTTCCTGGCCGCGTTGCGCGCGGCCACCGACGACGAGCTGACCAGGGCCAGGGTGGTCATCGGCGTCCGCTCGGACTTCTACACCCACTGCCTGCAACGCCCCGAGCTGGCCGGCATCCTGCAGGACGCGCAGGTCGTGGTCGGCCAGCTCGGCACCGACGAGCTGCGCGCCGCCATCGTCGAACCCGCCGTGCGCGCGGGCTGCTCGGTGGAGACCGCGCTGGTCACCCGCCTGGTCGCGGACGCCTCCGGCAGGCCGGGCGTGCTGCCGCTGGTCTCGCACGCGCTGCTGGAGACCTGGCGGCGCAGGCGCGGCACCACGCTGACCCTCGCCGGCTACGACGCCGTCGGCGGTATCGAGCACGCCGTCGCGCGCACCGCCGAGGAAGTCCACAGTGGACTGACCGAGGCCCAGCGCGCGTTGCTGCGGCGCATCCTGCTGCGCCTGACCGCGCTCGGCGAGGGCACCGAGGACACCAAGCGCCGCATCAACCGAGCGGAGCTGGACAGCGGTGACACGGATCTGGGGAACCCGGACACCGCGCTCGTGCTCGACCGGCTCACCGCGGCCCGGTTGCTCACCCGCGACGGCGACAGCGTGGAGATCACCCACGAGGCGCTGATCCGGTCCTGGCCCCGGCTGCGCGGCTGGCTCACCGAGGACCGCGAGGGCCTGCGGGTGCACCGCCAGCTCACCGAGGCCGCCGCGGGCTGGGAGAGCGAGGGCCGCGACCCCGGCGCGCTCTACCGCGGCTCCCGGCTGGCCGTGGCCAGGGACTGGGCCGCCCGCAACCAGGACACCCTCTCCGCCGGGGAGCAGCGCTTCCTCGCCGCCAGCCTGGCCGAGCAGGCCAGGCAGGACCAGGTGGACCGGCGGCGCACCCGGCGGCTGCGCCAGGCCGTCGCGCTGCTCACCGCGATGCTGGTGCTCAGCGTGGCCGCCACCGGTTTCGCGGTGGACTCCCAGCGGATGGCCGACGAGGAGCGCACCACCACCGTGGCCCAGCGGGTCGCCGACCGGGCGATCTCCTTGCGGGGCGCCAATCCCGGCCTGGCCGCCCGGCTCAGCCTGGCCGCCTACCGGCTGGCCCCCATCCTGGAGACCAGGGGCAGCCTGCTCAGCACCTACGTCACCCACTACGCCAGCCCGCTCACCGAACAGGGCAACACCGTCGGCGCCGCGGTGTACAGCCCGGACGGCCGGAACATGGTGGTGGCCAACCAGAACAGCACCATGAGCCTGTGGGACGTGCGCGACCGCAGGCACCCGCACCGGGTGCGCACCCTGCACGGGCACACCGGCCCGGTCTCCAGCATCGCCTACCGGCCCGGCGGCGGCCTGATCGCCTCCGGCGCGGGCGATGCCACCGTGCGGTTCTGGGACGTGACCGATCCCCGGCGGGGCAAGGAGATCGGCCGTCTGCCGTGGACCGGGGCCTCGATCGCCTCACTGGCCTTCGACCGCACCGGCGCCCTGCTCGCGGTCGCCGCGGTGGACGGCGTGGTCGAGCTCTGGGACGTCCGCGACCCCGGGGCGGCCACCCGCAAGGCCCGCTTCCAGGACACCATGACCGTGCACGGCATGGCCTTCAGCCCGGACGGCCGCACCTTCGCCATCGTCGGCTCCGGCGAACCGCCGGTGCGGCTGTGGGACATCAGCGACCCCGGCAACCCCAAGTCCCAGGGCAGCCTGCCGGTGGACCGGCAGAGCGCCTTCGGCGCGGCCTTCAACCACGACGGCACCCTGTTCGCCACCGGCGCGCCCGACCGCAGCATCCGCGTCTGGGACATGCGCGACCCACGCGAACCGGTGGAGCTGCCCCCGCTGACCGGGCACCACGACACCGTGTTCGACCTGTCCTTCCGGCCAGGCGAGGACACCCTGGTCTCCGGCTCGCTGGACAACGACATCCGGGTCTGGCACCTGCGGGACCGCCGCAAACCCAGGGCGGGCGCGGTGCTGCGCAAGCACACCGACATCATCCGCTCGGTGGTCTTCCACCCCGACGGCAAGACCCTCGCCTCCGGCAGCCTGGACCAGAGCGTGCGGCTGTGGGACTTCGCCGACCCGGAGCACCCGGCCGAGCTGCCCGAGCTCAGCGCGCACACCGGCCCGGTGCGCACCGCCGTGCTGCACCCCACCCAGAAGGTGCTGGTCACCGGCAGCGCCGACCACACCGTGCGGCTGTGGGACGTGCGCGACCAGCAGCACCCCCGGCTGCTCAAGATCCTGGAAGGCCACGACGACGTGGTCTACGACGTCCGGTTCAGCGCCGACGGCAAGCTGATGGCCACCTCCACCCTGGGCGGCACGGTCCGGCTGTGGTCGGTCGGCGACCTCGACGACATCCGCCCGCGCGGCGAGCTGAAAGGCCACGTGGACGGGGTGCTCTCGATGGCCTTCGCCGACGGCGGCGCCACCCTGATCACCGGCAGCGTGGACAGCACCGTGGCGCTGTGGGACATCCGCGACCCGGACCAGCCGCGGCGCGGCGCGGTGCTGCACAGCCCGGCCAACGCCATCATGTCGGTGGCCTACAACGAGAAGACCAAGGTGCTGGCCGCCGCAGGCGCGGACCGGGTGATCCGGCTGTGGCGGGTGCGCGACTCCGGCCAGGCCACGTTGCTGGCCGCGGCCAGCGGCCACACCGACCTGCTGTACTCGGTGGCGATCAACCCCGAGGGCACCCTGCTCGCCTCCACCAGCGCCGACCACTCGGTGCGGCTGTGGGACATCCGCGACCCCGACCACCCGCGGCTGGTGGAAACCAAGAAGGAGCACGGCAACACCACCTACTCGGTGGCCTTCCGCGGCGACGGGAACATGCTCGCCAGCACCGGAGCCGACCAGACCCTGCGGCTGTGGGAGGTCTCCGGCCAGGGCCGCCTCACCGAGGCCGCGGTGCTGGCCCTGCACAAGGACCGGGTCTACAGCGTCCAGTTCAGCCCGGACGGCAAGACCATGGTCAGCGGCGGCCACGACGGCGTGGTGCTGCTCTGGGACGCCGACCCGGAACAGGCCGCCGCCCGCGTCTGCGAGCTGCCCGAGGCGGAACTGAGCCCGCAGGAGTGGGAACAGTACTTCCCCGACGTCCCGCAACGCCCCAGCTGCCGCTGAGCACGACCTCGCCCCGCCCGGAAAACCCAGGCGGGGCACCAGGTCTGGCCGGATCAGCCGGTGAAGGTGTCCGGGTCGGGGCCGGTGCGGCGGTCGGCGTTGAGCGCGGTGACCGAGGCGAGGTCGTCCTCAGCCAGCTCGAAGCCGAAGACGTCCAGGTTCTGCTTGATCCGGGACGGGGTCGCCGACTTCGGGATCACCACGTTGCCCAGCTGGAGGTGCCAGCGCAGCACGATCTGGGCCGGGGTGCGGTCGTACTTGCGGGCCAGCTCCACCAGCACCGGATCGTCGAGCAGCTCGCCCTGGGCCAGCGGGCTCCACGCCTCGGTGACCACGCCCAGCTCCCGGTGCGCCTCGCGCAGCCCGGCCTGGACCAGCCGCGGGTGCAGCTCGACCTGGTTCACCGCGGGCACCACGCCGGTGGCGTCGATGACCTGCCGCAGGTGCTCCGGCTGGAAGTTGGACACGCCGACCGCGCGCACCCGGCCGTCCTGCTGGAGCTTGGTCAGCGCTTTCCAGGAGTCCACGTACTGGCCCTTGGCCGGCACCGGCCAGTGGATCAGGTACAGGTCCAGGTAGTCCAGCTTCAGCTTGTCCAGGCTGGCGTCGAAGGCGCGCAGCGCGCTGTCGTAGCCCTGGTCGGCGTTCCACAGCTTGGTGGTGATGAACAGCTCCTCGCGGGGCAGGCCCGCGGCGGCCAGCGCCGCGCCGACGCCGCCCTCGTTGCCGTAGATGGCCGCGGTGTCGATGCTGCGGTACCCGGCCTCCAGCGCGTGGGTGACGGCGGCCTCGGTCTCGCCGTCCGGGATCTGGAACACGCCGAAGCCCAGCTGCGGCATGGCCACCCCGTTGTTGAGGGTGAGGGACGGAACCTTGCTCATCGATCTTCCTTTCGTGTGCTGCGCAGAACTCAGATGGTCGGGATGAGACCGCCGTCGACCCGCAGCGCCGCGCCGGTGGTGGCCGAGGCGGCGTCGCTGGCGGTGTAGACGATCAGGTTGGCGATCTCCTCCGGCCGGATCAGCCGCTTGAGCAGCGAGGTCGGCCGGTCCTTGGCCATGAACTCGCGCTCGGCCTGCTCGAAGGGCAGCTCCGGGTACAGCTCGCCGATGAAGGCGCGCACGCCCTCGGTGAGGGTGGAGCCGGGCAGCACGCTGTTGATGGTGACCCCGCTGCCCGCCACCTCCTGGGCCATGCCGCGGGCGACCGAGAGCTGCGCGGTCTTGGTCATCCCGTAGTGCACCATCTCGCTGGGGATCATGGTCGAGGACTCGCTGCTGACGAAGACCACCCTGCCCCAGCCGCGCTCGGCCATCCGCGGCGCGTAGTGCCTGGTCAGCCGCACCCCGGAGAGCACGTTGACCTCGAAGAAGCGCAGCCACTCCGCGTCCGGGATCTCGAAGACCGGCTGCGGCCCGAAGATGCCGGTGTTGTTGATCAGGATGTCCACCTCAGGCAGCTGCGCGAACAGCGAGTCCGCCCCCGCCGCGGTGGCGATGTCCGCGGCCACCCCGGTGACCTTGTCCCAACCGGTCTCCGCCGTCAGCCTGTCCACCGCCGCGGCGACCCGGTCCGCGCTGCGGCCGTTGAGCACCACCTCGGCGCCCGCCTTCGCGAACCCGGCGGCCACGGCGTAGCCGATCCCGCTGGTGGAGCCGGTGACGAGGGCGGTGCGGCCGGTCAGGTCGATCTTCATCGGTGCGAGCTGCCTTTCCCTGGCGAGGATATTCAGTAGAGCGATATATGCAGTCGACGCGCATACTCAGCGCGCGAGCGCGGCTTCCGGAGTGGCTCCCTCGGTGCTGATCGTGGCCCGCCGCCCGCGGTCCAGCCAGCCGGAGAACAGCGCCACCGCGAGCCCGGCCACGGTCAGCGTGCCGCCGATCCAGTTCGGCGCGGTGTAGCCCAGGCCGTGGTCGATGGCCAGCCCGCCCAGCCACGCGCCGCCCGCGTTGCCCAGGTTGAACGCGGCCACGTTGGCCGCCGAGGCCAGCGCGGGCGCTCCCGCCGCTTTGGTCAGTACCCGCATCTGCAGCGGCGCAACCGTGGCGAACCCGGCGATGCCGAACAGGGCGATGGTGAGCACCGAGCCGAGCTGGGAGTGCGCGGTGAAGGTGAAGGTGAACAGCACCGCGGCCAGCACGGCCAGGAACAGGTAGAGGCTGGGCATCAGCGCGCGGTCCGCGGCCCGGCCGCCGAGCAGGTTGCCCACGAACAGGCCGACCCCGAAGAGCACCAGCAGCCAGGTGACCGTGCCGGGGGCGAAACCGGCGACCTGGGTCATCATCGGCGCGATGTAGGTGAAGGAGGCGAACACCCCGCCGAAGCCCAGCGCGGTCATCGCCAGCGCCAGCCACACCTGCGGGATCCGGAACACCGCCAGCTCCTGGCGCAGCCCGCCGCCCGGCGCGGCCTTGGTGCGCGGCACCAGCGCGATGACCCCGACCAGGCCGAGCACGCCCAGCGCGGTCACCGCCCAGAACGTCGAGCGCCAGCCCAGCTGCTGGCCCAGCGCGGTGCCCAGCGGCACACCGAGCACGTTGGCCATGGTCAGGCCGGTGAACATCATCGCGAGCGCGCTGGCCCTGCGCTCCGGCGCGACCAGGTCCGCGGCCACCACCGAGCCGACGCCGAAGAACGCGCCGTGCGCGAGCGCGGCGACCACCCGGCCGGTCATCAGCAGGCCGTAGGTCTCGGCCAGCGCGGAGAACATGTTCCCGGCGATGAACAGCCCCATCAGGCTGACCAGGATCGTCTTGCGGGGCAGCCGCCCGCCCAGCGCGGTGAGCAGCGGCCCGCCGACCACCACGCCCAGCGCGTAGCCGGAGATCAGCAGGCCGGCGGCCGGGATGGACACCCCGAAGTCGGCGGCCACCTCCGGTAACAGCCCCATGATCACGAACTCGGTGGTGCCGATGGCGAACGCGCTGATCGCCAGGGCGAGCAGGGCAATGGGCATGGCCAGCACTCCAGATGGATAGCGTCGACAATTAGCGGCGTACACAACAACCCGCGTCTGCGATAGTTGCATACGCTGGTTATTGCACGAGCTGTATGATGCGCCTGGACACCGGGCGGCGCAAGCCGAGCAGCTCAGGAGGGGTGCGATGGGACTGGCCGACGACGCGGTCGAAGCGCGGGCCCAGGGATGGCGCACATTGGCCGCCCTGCACTGCCGGATCGAGGACAAGCTGGAGCGCGCGCTGCAGAAGGGACACGAGCTGTCCGTGCGCGAGTTCAGCGTGCTGTCCATCCTGTCCCGCCAGGACGGCTGGCACATGCGGATGAACCAGCTGGCCAACGCGGTGGTGCTCAGCCAGTCCGCGACCACCCGCCTGGTCACCCGGCTGGAGGAGCGCGGCCTGCTGGAGCGCTACCTGTGCGCGACCGACCGCCGCGGCATCTACACCGAGGTCACCCCCACCGGCCAGCAGCTGGTCGACCAGGCCCGCCCCACCCACGACCAGGCCCTGGCCGAAGCCCTCGCCGAGGCCCAGGCCCTGCCCGAACTGGCCCCCCTGGTCGCCGTCCTGGAGAAGTCCTGGACCCCCTGAAACACCTGCCGGCCGTCCGACGCGCTACTCGCGGGTAGAAATCCGCTCCCGGTGCTAGGCCGCGGGCTGGTGAGGCGGCATGATCGGCTGGTCCGCGTCATCCCGCTCCGGGAGAAGGGTCGTCAATGGCTGCCGATGCCGATGTCATCGTGGTGGGCGCTGGGCTCGCCGGTCTGGTCGCCACCGCCGAGCTGGCCGAGGCGGGCAGACGGGTGCTGCTGCTGGACCAGGAGCCCGAGGCGAGCATGGGCGGCCAGGCGTTCTGGTCCTTCGGCGGCCTGTTCCTGGTCGACTCGCCGGAGCAGCGCCGCCTGCGCATCCGCGACTCCTACGAGCTGGCCTGGCAGGACTGGCTGGGCACCGCGGGTTTCGACCGCGAGGAGGACTACTGGCCGCGCAAGTGGGCCGAGGCCTACGTGCAGTTCGCCGCGGGGGAGAAGCGGGCCTGGCTCAAGCAGCAGGGCATCCAGATCTTCCCGGTGGTCGGCTGGGCCGAGCGCGGCGGCTACGACGCCAACGGCCACGGCAACTCGGTGCCGCGCTTCCACATCACCTGGGGCACCGGTCCCGGCGTGATCGCCCCGTTCGTCAAGCGGGTGCGCGCCGCGGTCGAGCGCGGCCTGGTCACGCTGAAGTTCCGGCACCGGGTGGACGAGCTGAGCGTCACCGGCGGCGTGGTCGACGGCGTGCGCGGCCAGGTCCTGGAACCCAGCCCGGTGGCCCGCGGCGAGGGCAGCTCCCGGGTGCCGGTCGGCGAGTTCGAGCTGCACGCCCAGGCCGTGATCGTCACTTCGGGGGGCATCGGCGGCAACCACGACCTGGTGCGCCGCAACTGGCCCGCGCGGATGGGCACCCCGCCGGCCAAGCTGCTCTCCGGCGTGCCCGCGCACGTGGACGGCCGGATGCTCGGCATCACCGAGGCCGCGGGCGCGCGGATCATCAACCCGGACCGCATGTGGCACTACACCGAGGGCATCCAGAACTGGGACCCGATCTGGGCCAGGCACGGCATCCGGATCCTGCCCGGCCCGTCCTCGCTGTGGCTGGACGCGCGCGGGCAGCGCCTGCCGGTGCCGCTGTTCCCCGGCTTCGACACTCTGGGCACCCTGGAGCACATCATGCGCTCCGGGCACGAGCACACCTGGTTCATCCTCACCCAGAAGATCATCGAGAAGGAGTTCGCGCTCTCCGGCTCCGAGCAGAACCCCGACCTCACCGGCAAGAGCGTCCGGCAGGTCATCGGCCGGGCCCGCGCGGGCGCGCCGGGACCGGTGGAAGCGTTCAAGCGCAACGGGGTCGACTTCATCGTGGAGTCCACCCTGCCCGCGCTGGTGCGCCGGATGAACGAGCTCACCGGCGGCGAGCCGCTGATCGAGTTGTCCGATGTGGAGCGTCAGGTGCTGGCGCGGGACCGGGAGATCGCCAACCCGTTCACCAAGGACCTCCAGGTGACCGCGCTGCGCGGCGCCCGGAACTACTTGGGGGACAAGCTGATCCGGGTGGCCAGCCCGCACCGCCTGCTGGACCCCAAGGCGGGCCCGCTGATCGCGGTGCGACTGTCCATCCTGACCCGCAAGACCTTGGGCGGCCTGGAGACCGACCTGGACGGCCGGGTGCTGCAGGCCGGTGGCGAACCGCTGCCCGGGGTGTACGCGGCCGGTGAGGTGGCGGGCTTCGGCGGCGGCGGCATGCACGGATACCGTTCGCTGGAGGGCACTTTCCTCGGCGGCTGCCTGTTCTCCGGCCGCACGGCGGGCCGGGCCGCGGCGGCCGCGGTCGGCTGAGTCAGCCAGCCCTCGACCAGCCGGGAGACCACGGAGTCGTTGCCGCGCAATGGCCACCAGGCCGGGCTTGACCCGGTCGAACCCGCGCCCAGCGGCGCTGTCGCGACTCCGGGGTGTTCTTGCTCACCACCGGTCGCCGCCGCCCGGCCGATACTCCGCTGCGGACATCACCGCTGGTAGCGGGCTCGGCCGGGTCACCAGCGCGCCCTCGGTCGCGCGGGTCCGCTGTCTTCAGGTTATCGACAGCCGCGACCGGGAACGATGTCCGGCCGCCGCCGCGTTCTTCAGGCAACCGACCACAACGACCCGGCGCCGGCGGAGTGCAGACCCCGGCGCCTCACCGCGGAGGTGCGCGTGCTGTCTCCCGAGGTTCCCCCAGTGCCGACGGAGCCCGAGCGCACCGCCGCCGCGGCGGCGTCCAGACCCCTCCCCGAACGGGTGCTGGGCGCCGCCGCGCCCCTGAGCGCCATCGGCACCGTGCTGGTGCTGGCCGGTATCGCGCTCCTCGGCCTGCTGGACCTGCTGCCCACCTCCGCGCCGCTGTTCCGCACCATCAGCCACTACGCCCTCACCGACCAGCGCTGGGTCTTCGACTCCGCCCTGCTGATCCTCGCCGCGGGCTCCGCGGTCATCCTGGTCGGCTTGGTGCGCAAGGGTTTGACCCGCGCCGCCTCGCCCGCCGCGGTGTTCCTGGCGATGTGGGTCATCGGCCTGGTGATGGTGGTGGTGTTCCCCAAGCACGACTGGTCGGTCGGCCCCAGCCTCAGCGGCGACATCCACCGCGTGGGCAGCGCGCTGGCGTTCTTCGGCCTGCCGATCGCGGCCATGCTGCTGGCGCGGCCGTGGCTGACGGAGGTCGCCTCGCGGGGCTTCGCCAGGACGGTGTGGTGGCTGGGCCTGGTGTCGCTGCTGTGGTTCCCGCCGATCGTGGCGGTGATCGCCTACTACGGGCCGCTGGGCGCGCGCTGGTGGGAGTTCTTCCCGCTGGGCCTGTGGGAACGGGGACTGGCGCTGACCGAGGTGCTGGCCGTGGTGGCACTGGGCTGTTGGGCGCATTTTGCCAAACCAAACAAGTAATCGCGGACGTTGTACGTCAATTCGGGTGAAGCCCCGAGTTGTGTGCAAATAGTCACGGCTCGCGCACTTTACCTCTCCTATGATTACTGAGGGTAATCGAGGTAAATCGGGGGGTAGTCGTGGGGAGCGATGACCGGGTCCGGGTGAGCCGGGAACAGGTGCTGGCCGCCTTCGCGGTGCTCAACCGGGAAGGGGAATGGCTGCGGGGCAGGCTGCGCCTGTTGCAGGAAGGCCTGCGGATGCGGCCCTGCGGCGGTGACCCGGTCAGCGCGGACGCCGCGAAGGTGTACAGCTGGAAGTTCGTCGACGGACCGGACTCGATCTACCAGCAGTACCTGAAATACAGCCAGACCCTGCTGGACGCGGCGGTGGAACTCAGGCTGGCCGCCCAGGACTACGGATTCACCGAAACGGAGATCGCCGAATCCCTGGCGCGGTATCGGTCATGATCGCGTTCCGGGTGCTGGGAATGGTGGCGCTGGTAGTGCTCGCCGGATGTTCGGTGCCCGGTTCGCCGGTGCCGATGGACGAGGCGGCGGCCAAGGCGGTGGTGTCCGCGCGCCCCAAGGAGATCCGGCTGGACGGTTTCGTCGAGGGCCAGGTGTGCGAGCTGCTGACCGCCGCGCAGCGCAAGGACCTCGGCGTGGACTACGTGATGCCCGCCGAGGCCGGTGACCGGTTCGGCAACCGGGGTTGCGGCTTCTCCCGGTCGGGGGAGAAACCGCGGTACGCCTACCAGGTCACGCCAGTGCCGCAGGAGGGCGCGGACGTCTGGCTGCGGCCGGGCGAGACCAACCTGGAGGTCCAGCTGGTGCGGGTGGCCGGGTTCCCTGCGGTGCAGAACCGGCGGACCACCGACGGCCGGGGCTGCTTCGTCGATGTCAGCGTGGCCGACGGGCAGCGGCTGGGCATCCAGTACTCCTATGACACCGAACCGGTGCCGCTGACCACGGCGGAGCTGTGCCAGCGCGCGGTGGCCATGGCGGAGCTGGCCACCCGGAACCTGGTGGAGCTGCGCGGAAAACGATGACGAGGGGGCGGGATGAGCGAGGAGCCGCGGATACGGCACAACCGGTTCGAGGGCTATCCGCTGGAGGAGAAGTACCGCTGGATGCAGGAGGGGGCGGGCAGCGGCGCGGTGCACGAGCCGGCGGAGGCGCTGCGGGCGATGCACGTGGCGGCCGAGGAGTGCCGGGAGCGGGTGGCGCGGGCACTGACCGACCTGGGCCTGGACTGGCACGGCGCGGCGGCCAGCGCGATGTTCGACGCGGCCCGGCCGTCCCTGCACTGGGCGATGACCGCGCTCAAGGCCGCCGAGACCAACCTGGCCGGCGTCTCCGCGCACGGCGTCGACTTCGCCGAGACCAAGCCGAAGATCGAGTCCGCCGAACAGGTGCGCCAGCCCGGCTTCGCCGAGACGGCCTTCAACCCGGTGGCGCTCATCGAGATCCAGCAGGACATGCACGCCCAGCTGGCCGCCAACAAGGCCCGCGACGACGCCGCCAACCGCGCCCTGTACGCCTTCGAGGCCGCGGCCAGGGTCCAGGCGGAGTCGGTGCCCACCCTGCCCGACCCACCCCGGATCGCGGTCGAGACCACCCCGCTCGCCCTGCCCCCGCCCGGCGACCGCGACCGCCGTGAACCCCCGCCCGTCGACCCACCCGCCCGCGACCCCGGCCGCACCCGCCCACCGCGGACGTCACTGGACCACCCCGCCGATCCTGGCCGGCCGCCAACCGGCCCGGCCACCCCGCAACCCACCAGCACGCAACCCGCCGCTGATCCCGGCCACCGGCCCGGTGCCGAGGACGGCACCCGGGCGCAGGCCGGCGGCCCGGCCGGCCTCCGCCCGGACCTGCCGATCCCCGGCGGCCCGGGAACCGTGTCCGGCGGCCCCGGACAAGGCGGCGGGCTGGGCGGCCCGGGTCCCGGCGGCGGGTTCGGCGGCTCGGGGCCGGGCGCACCCGGCGCTGGTTCCGGTGGCGCGGCGGGGTTCCTCGGCGTGCTGGGCGGTGGTGGCGCATCCCCGCAGCCACCAACGCCCGCACCCCGCAACCCCGCCCCGCACACCACCCGCCCAGCCCCCGGCGTCCCCGGAAAACCAGGCGCCCCAGGCCCCGCACTGCTCCCGCCGCCGCAGCCCGGCCGCAGGCCCGAGGACGACGTCGAGCACACCAGCAAGGTGCGCAGGCTCAGCGACGAGATCTACGGACTGGACGACCTGCCCACGGTGCCGCCGCCGGTGATCGGCGAGGAGCCCTCCTGAGCCCTCGGCCCGGGCAGCTGGTGGCGTGGCTCGAACTCGCGGTACAGCGGGTGCACCTCGGTCTGGTGCACCGCGGAGACCAGCCGGGCCAGCGGACCGACGAGGCGGACGGCCTCCTCGATCTCGTCGGGATGCCGGGCCAGCCACCAGGCCACCGCCGAACCGGGATCACGCAGCACGCTCTCGGTCAGGTACTGCCGCTGGTCGCACTCCCATTCCCGCTCCGCCGCCCAGGCCAGCCGCTTGCGGCGTAATCGTTGCAACTGGGTGACCAGGCTCAGGTCCTCGGCGTCGGCGGACAGGCCGATGTCCTCGGCCCAGGACTGCACCCAGCCACCGGGATCGGGCTTGGGCGTGCCGAGCTCGGCGGCCAGCTCCGCGTTGACCCGTTCGCCCTCGGTCAGCTCGGCCGCGCCGGAGATGGCCATCGCCCGGTGCAGCACCGCGTTCACCGCCACCCCGGCCGGATTCGGATGCCGGGGCCCGTCCGCGGCGGGCACCAGCCGCCACCGCACGGTGCAGGAGAAGGTGAACGCGAACTCCGCGGTCGCACTCGGCACCCGGCACGCGGCCACCTCGTACCGCGCCACCTTGGCCGGCGTGGCCACCGGCGGCGCCGCCGCACCCACCTCTTCCTTGCGCAACTGGCGAGAACGCCACCAGGTGCCGACTCCGGCGAATGGCCCCACCGGTCGGCGTGCCTGTGTGGATCCGGTCATGAACGACCCTCCTCGGCAATGGACCCGCCGGAGCAGTCTCGCGGCAGGCACGCCTGGCGAGCGTGACATGTGTCACGCAACGGCCTTGCCTTACCCGGATGCCAGTGTCGCGGAGGTCACTCGCGGTCCCGCGGCAGGTGGAGGTAACCGGTGCCGTGGTACTGCTTCACCCGCACCTCGGTCCTGGTGAACTCCGCGGGCGAGAGCCGGGTGTAGCCCGCCCGCACCACGTCGTTGAACACCCGCTCGGACAGGATCGCGGCCACGAAGGCCGGGGTGGGGTCGGCGCGGCGGGCCAGGTTGCGCACCGACTGGGCGTTGATCAGGTTGTGCGCCTCCACCCTGGCCGGGGCGCCGGAGGCCGGCAGCGGGCAGACGCCGAGGCTGACCCGCAGGCGCAGCGGGTAGGAGCGGGTGTGCCTGCTCCGCGCGGCCAGCTCGCGGCGCAGGGCCTGGAGGTAGGGCTCGACCAGCAGCGGCAGGTAGCGGGTGTCCAGGCCCAGGGTGTGGCCGTGCGCCGAGCTGTCCTGGAAGGCCAGTTCCCGCCACAACTCCGGCTGGCCGATGCGGTCGAAGGTCGCGCGCAGCACCTCGGGCACCGACTCGTCCAGCCGCTGCCCGGTCGGTCCGTCGCCGTCGTAGTCCCGGTTGTCCGCGACCAGCACAGCCCGGTAGGGCGGGAGGAACGGCGGCGGCTCGCTCATGCGGAACTCCGGAACAACGGCGTGGTGGGCGGGGCACAGCCTGCTCCTGATGATCACGACAGTGTGTCCGGAACCGCACATACGCACCGTGACCATCGTCACATCGCAGAGTGATCGTGACCAGACCGCCGCTCGTCGACCGGGAAGCCTCAGGCGTGTTCCCTGCTGGACTCGGCGAGCACCGCGGCCACTACCGGCGAGCCGCTGAACGCCCTGGACACCTGACGCAGCCAGGAAAGCTCCTCGGCGAGGTCGCCCCCGCTGTCCCCGGTCAGCGGCGCGGACCGCTCGGGCCGGTGTCCCTCGGCCTGGTCCCGCAGCGCCACCCGCAGCCGCGCCGCCTCCACCGCGACGTCCAGCTCCCGCCCGCTCAGCCCGGCCTGCGCGCCGATCCGCCGCGCGGTCTCCGCGACCGCCGGATCCAGGTACGGCCGCAGCGCGAGCTGCCCGTCCCTGATCTCGATCACCTTGCGGTACAACCGGAACTCCAGGCTCTGCCGCATGCCCGCGCCGAGCGGGTCCACCAGCGCGATGTCCGGCGCGGAGCGGTAGAGGGCCTGCCACAGCGGGGTCAGCTCGCGCAGCGCCCGCCGCCGATCCCGCGCGCCCAGCGCCACCGACAGCCGGGGTCCCCAGCCGGGAATGGTCCAGCCCACCACCTTGAGCAGTGCGGCCAGCCCGACGCTGACCCGCACCACCGGCTCCCACCACAGCCCGCTGTAGTTCAGCAGCCCGCCCACCACGTCGGCGGCCCGCCCGGCCGAGTACACCAGGCCCAGCGCGGAGGAGGCCGCCGCGATCCGCAGCCCCCGGCGCAGCCACGGCCGCCCGGCGACCTTGGCGTAGCGCCAGCACAGCCGCATCACGTCGACCTGGCCCAGGGTGTACGCGCCCAGGTAGAGGCCCATGTAGACCTGGTAGTAGGGCGAGCGGACCAGGGAGAGGGCGAAGTGGTCGTCCTGCACGCTGGTGGTGGCCGCCAACGTGTACAGCGCCGCCATCGCGGCCAGCACCAGGCCGTAGAGCCACAGCCGGAACCGGATCCGCGGCCAGGCCACCTCGGGCGGGTCGGACCAGCGCAGCACCACGCTCAGCTGGGCCATGGTCAGCAGGATCACCATGCCCTGGTTGATGATCCCGCCG
Source organism: Crossiella sp. SN42 (assembly GCF_023897065.1). Taxonomy (GTDB): domain Bacteria; phylum Actinomycetota; class Actinomycetes; order Mycobacteriales; family Pseudonocardiaceae; genus Crossiella. The sequence goes on along the minus strand of NZ_JAMHIV010000026.1, from coordinate 19,042 downwards.
ATGTTGGGCACGCCGAGCAGCCGGTCCACCCAGGCCCACACGGCCGGGATGAACAGGGTGTAGGTGACGGTCAGGATGGCGAAGGTGGCGCACAGCGCGAGCAGCCCGGGTTCCCGCCGGTCGCGGCGCAGGTCGGGCAGCTTGTACAGCAGCGCGATCAGGGACACCAGCGCGCACAGTGGCGGCAGGACCAGGCTGACGGCGTCCAGTTCAGTTCACCGATCGCTCTAGGGCGCGCTCGATCCGGCGCACCAGCTCCGCGGCCTCCGGTGGCACCGGCCGCACCGGCTCGGCGGTCCACGCGCTGGTCCGCTGGATGATCATCGAGGCGATGATCTCCGCCTGCTGCTCCTCCACCGCCGAGTAGCAGCCCCGGCCCAGCACCCTGCGCACCATGGCCGGGTCCAGCGAGGGCATCAGCAGCCGGGAGGCGTCCGGGGTGAGCACCGGCGCGGCGTGGTGGTCGCAGAGCAGGTGGCCCAGCTCGTGCAGCACGATGTGCCGCTGGTGCAGCGGCGAGGTGTCGGCCTCGAAGAAGATGTAGTCGGCCGGGTCGGTGTTGATCCACAACCCGCACGGCCCACCGGTGGGCAGGCTGATCGGCGCGAGGAAGATCGGCCTGCCGCGCTCCTGGCCCACCCGGTCGCAGAGCACCTGGACATCGAAGGGCTGCGGCAGAGCCAGCCCGTTGACGATGTCCGCGCATGCCCGGTATGTGCGCCGCAACCCCGAGTCGCCTTCCTGCCCGGCGTCCCCGCGACGCCACCTGGCGACCTTCATTCTGTCGGGGACTCATCCGGCCGTCGAGGGCCGTCCGTCTCCTTCAGCCGGCGGGCCTGCTCGACCGCGGCGCCGATCAGGTCCAGCAGTTCGGGCAGCGAGGCCGACTCCATGGTCCCCGGCGAGGTCGACCGCAACGCCACCTTCTGCGCCCCGGCGTCCTTCAACCGGCTCAGCAGCCCCAGTTCGGCCCTGGTCCGCTCGGCGATCTGCTCGTCCACGAAGTACCCGAGCGGAACCCCGAAGAACGAGGCCAGCGTCGCCATGGTCTCCACGGTCGGATTGGCCTTGGGCGAGAGCAGCGCGTAGATCCCGGACTGCGACAACCCGGTCCCCGCGGCCACCTCGGCCGGCGTGTGCGGCCCGGCGGGATGGTGCTCCAGGAGATAGCGCAGCCGTTCCACGAAGGCAGACCGAGCAGCCGTGACGCCGTCGGACGCCCGCTGTCCTGGCACTTCCCGTTCTGGCACGACCCACCTCCCTTGAGAACACTGAAGTGGAAACTAGCACCATCTTGTTCCACTGTGTTGCAAAAGCGCTCGATTTGACCCTAAGCTGCAACCCGTGAGCCCCGCAGCACCGGGACCCACACCCGGACGGGGCGACTCGCCGGCACCAAGCGACTGGGGGTCGCTTGCGTGCCCCGAGCCGCCCCGCCCCCTTTTCGAACAGGACCCCAAAATACGTTGCGACACAAGAAGAAAAGCCGGGGAGGGGCAAGCGGAAGGGGAGAAGAGGGGCACAGGGAGAGCAGAAGAACGGAAGAAGAGCAGAAGAGCTGGGCAGGGGAGAGGCAGCGGCAGAAGAACTGGGCAGCAGGACAGGCAGCGCGAGGCTTGTGCCCCTGGCGAGACCCAACGCCAGGCGACTCCCCGCCAATCGCGGGGGTCCGGGGGCAGAGCCCGCCGGGCGGGGCCTGGGGGCCGCGCCCCCAGAAAACACCCTGCCGAGACCCGGCGAGCGCGAAGCGCGAGCAGGGGCCGGGAGAACGGCAGGTCGCCGGCCGGGACCTAGGGGGGAGGAAGTCGCGGCCGGCGACCTGGGCGCAGGAAGACGGATAGAACGCCTTCCCCGCATCGACTTGACGCATCCGTCCGCCCGGGGGGATGGAACGGACGATCGCGCAGTCAGGGGCAGGATGGCAAAACTCGGGCCGAAGCACAACTGAGGGCACCCATCAGAGCTAGTCGAGTTGTCCTCTGGTGGCCGCCCGAGTGGCTTACAGCGTTGGAAAAACTCCGATCAGCCCAGGACGAACTCGGCCAGCTGCGGCAGGTACTGGGTCTGCAGCGTGTTGATCGAGAAGGTAGTGATCACCGTCTCTTTCCAGCGCTGGATCTCCTCCCGCACCTTCGACAGCGGCCCGATGATCGCGAAGTCCTCGACCATGGCGGTGGGCACCGCGGCGATGGCGGCCTGTTTGTCCCCGGCCAGATAGAGGTCTTGGATGCGCTCGCACTCCGCGTGCCACCCGGCCTTGGCGATCACGTTGTGGTGGAAATTGAGCCCCTTGGCCCCCATCCCCCCGGCATACAGCGCGATGACCGGCCGCAACCAGTCCGCCGCCGCCTCCACATCGTCGTTGACGATGATCGAGTACGGCCCGCCGACCACCTCGAAGCTCTCCTTGGTGTGCCGCGCCCCCGCCCGCGCGAACCCCTCCTCCAGCGACACCCGGAACTCGTCACTGGTCTTGGGGGACAAGAACAACGGCAGCCAGCCGTCCGCGATCTCCGCCGCCAGCGCGACGTTCTTCGGCCCCTCGGCGGCCAGGAAGATCGGGATGTCCTTGCGGAAGGGGTGCAGCGTCGACTTCAGCGCCTTGCCCATCCCGCTGCCACCCTCCAGGGGCAGCTGGAAGTGCTTGCCCGCGTAGGTCACCGGCCCCTCCCTGGCGATGACCTTGCGCATGATCTCGATGTACTCCCTGGTCCGCTCCAGCGGCCGCGGGTACGGCACCCCGTACCAGCCCTCGACCACCTGCGGGTTGCTCGCGCCGATGCCGATCACGGCCCGCCCGTTGGACAGGTGGTCCAGGGTCATCGCGGCCATGGCCAGGGTGGTCGGCGGCCGCGCGGACATCTGCGCGATCCCGGTGCCCAGCTTGACCCGGCTGGTCTGCGAGCCCCACCAGGCCAGCGGCGTGAGCACGTCACTGCCGTAGGCCTCGGCGGTCCACACCGACTCGAAGCCCAGCTCGTCGGCGATCCGCACGATCTCCCCGGCGTCGGCGGGCGGACCGGCGCTCCAGTACCCCAATGTCGTGGCAACCTTCATGCGCCCACGTTAGGCGGTTCGCCTTAGGCTGACCGGGTGGAGGAGTTCGAGCAGGTGATCGGGCTGCCGCCGCCCCGGCTGCGCCCGCTGGTCAACCGCTACATCGGCTACCACGTCCGGTCCGCGCCCGGCGTGCACCGCGGCCTGCCCTCCAGCAAGCTCACCTTCATCGCCACCCTCGCCGGCACCGTCGACCTGCGCGACGGACCCGGCCCGGCCCGCCGCTACCCCGCCCTGGTCGGCGGCCTGCACGAGACCCCGATGACCGTCGAGCACGACGGCGAGCAGTTCGGCGTCGAGGCCGACCTCACCCCGCTGGGCGCCCGCGCCCTGTTCGGCCTGCCCGCCGGCGAGCTGGCCGGACTGGACGTGTCCCTGCGCGACCTGCTCGGCAGGCCGGCGGAGGAGCTGCTGGAGCGGCTGCGCGCGGCAGGCACCTGGGCCGACCGGTTCACCTGCTTCACCGATGTCCTGGACCGGGTGGCCCGGCCCGCCGCGATCCCCGCGCCCGAGCTCGGCTGGGCCTGGCGACGCCTCACCGAAGGCCCGGTCGCGGTGGCCGGGCTGGCCGCCGAGGTCGGCTGGAGCCGCCAGCACCTGCGCGCCCGCTTCACCCGCGAGTTCGGCCTCAGCCCCAAGGTGCTGGCCAGGATCGTGCGCTTCCAGCACGCCCGCGCCCTGCTCACACCCCCGGACCGCCCGGCGCTGGCCGAGGTGGCCGCGCTGGCCGGCTACGCCGACCAGGCCCACCTGAGCCGGGACTGGCGGGCCTTCAGCGGCCTGACCCCGACCGCCTGGCTGGCCGCGGAGCTTCCATTCCATCAAGACCCGGACCAGCTGCCCCCGCCAGGCTGAGCGCATGACGACACCAGCTCCCACCGTGTGGCCGGGCCTGGCCTACACCGACGCCCCGGCCGCGATCCGCTTCCTCACCACCGCCTTCGGCTTCACCGAGACCCTGGTCGTGCCGGGGGAGGCCGACGGCGAGGTCCAGCACGCCGAGCTCGCCTGGCCCGAGGGCGGCGGCGTGATGCTCGGCACCCGCCGCGACAGCGAGGTCTGCTGGAGCCCGCACGGCTCGGTCTACGTGGTCACCGCCAAGCCCGACGAGGTGCTGGCCCGCGCCACCGCGGCCGGGGCCGAGCTCGTCCGCGACATCGACGACAGCGACTACGGCTCCCGCGGCTTCACCGTCCGCGACCCCGAGGGCCACCTGTGGAGCTTCGGCACCTACGCGGGGACCTGAGAGACTGCTCGGCGTGAAAACAGGCGACCAGGTGGTGCAGGAACTGCCGTGGCGATGGGGCACCCAGGGCACGATCTTCCTCATCGGCGGGCTCGGGTTCATGTTCGACGCCTGGGACGTGGCCCTCAACGGCTACCTGATCCCCCTGGTCGGCGCCGAGTGGAACCTCTCCACCGCCGAACGCGGCTGGGTCGGCACCGCCAACCTGATCGGCATGGCCGTGGGGGCCTTCGCCTGGGGCGGCATCGCCGACCTGATCGGCCGCAAGAAGGCCTTCAGCCTCACGCTGCTGATGTTCTCGGTGTTCACCGTGGCCGGCGCGGCCTCCCCGGACTACGTGACCTTCTGCGTGTTCCGGTTCCTGGCCGGGATCGGCCTGGGCGGCTGCATCCCGGTGGACTACGCGCTGGTCGGCGAGTTCACCCCGGCCAAGGTCCGCGGCCGGGTGCTCACCGCGCTGGACATCTGGTGGCCGCTGGGCGCCACCCTGTGCGGACTGGTCTCCACCGCGCTGCTGCCCTTGCGGGACTGGCGGTTGCTGCTGCTGGTGATGGTGCTGCCCGCGCTGCTGGTGTTCTGGGTCCGGCTCTCGGTGCCCGAGTCGCCGATGTACCTGGTGCGCCGCGGCCGCGACGCCGAGGCCCGCGCGGTGATCGACCGCCTGGTCGAACGCACCGGAGCCACGCCGCAACCGTGGACCCTGCCGGAAAAACAGGCCGTGCCCACGCTGTCCATGACCAGCATGCTCAGCCAGCTCCGGGCGCTGTGGACGCACAGCGCCCGGACCACCTCGGCGATGTGGGCGGTCTTCCTCACCGTCTTCGTGCTCTACTACGGCGCGCTCACCTGGCTGCCCAGCATCCTGCGCGCCCAGGGCTACGGGGACTACGCGGCCTTCATGGTGACCACGCTGATGACCGCGGTCGGCGTCCTGGGGGTGCTGATCTCGGCCTGGCTGGTGGAGACCGTGGGCCGCAAGTGGGTCATCGGCGCCAGCGCGCCGCTGGCCGCGCTGGCGCTGGTGCTCTTCGCCCTGCAACTGGACCTGCCCGGCTATGCCTACCTGTGGATCGGCGCCTACGGCCTGCTGATCCAGGTGACCATTCCCGCGCTCTACGCCTACGTCTCCGAGGTGTACCCGACCACCTTGCGCGCCAGCGGGTTCGGCTGGGCCTCCACGGTCAGCCGGATCGGCGCCGGGTTCGTGCCGGTGATCTTCGGCTCGCTGCTGTGGCCGCTGCTCGGCCTGCCACTGACCTTCCTGGTGGTGGGCGCCGCGGTGGCGGCGTCGGTGCTGTGGCTGGCCTTCGCCGCCCCGGAGACCCGCTCCCGCGAACTGGACCGCATCGGCTGACTTGAGGGCAGTCGCGCAGGATTCACCGGAAAGTGCGGCAGCGTCAGGGAAAAGCACGCCTGGACCGGGTGACGAGTTAGGCTCCGCCCGCACCTCGCCCCCGTCCGGGAAGGGATCCGCTTGCGCAGCAGGGTTCGTGACCTCGTCGACTCGACCAGGTTCCAGCAGCTGATCGTCGCTGTCATCGTGGTCAACGCGATCGTGCTCGGGCTGCAGACCGTGCCCGCCATCGAACGCGAGTACGGGTCCATTGTGGACACCGTCGACCAGTGGGCGCTGGGCGTGTTCGTGCTCGAGCTCGTCTTACGCCTCTACGCGCACGGGCGGGCGTTCTTCCGCGACCCGTGGAGCTGCTTCGACCTGCTCGTCGTGCTGATCTCGCTGGCCCCCATCGCCCATGGCTCCTCGGTGCTGCGCGCGCTGCGCATCATCCGGGTGCTGCGCCTGCTCTCCGTGCTGCCCAACCTGCGCCGGGTGGTGGCCGCCCTGCTCAGCGCGGTGCCCGCGGTGCTCTCCATCGTCGCGGTGCTCACCCTGCTGCTCTACGTGGCCGGGGTGATGGCCACCAACCTCTACGGCACCGCGCCCGGCGGCTACTTCAGCGACCTGGGCGCCTCGATGCTCACCCTGTTCCAGATCATCACCGGCGACGCCTGGTCCGACGTCATGCGCGAGGTGATGACCGAGTACCCGCTGGCCTGGATCTTCTTCGTCGGGTTCGTGCTGCTGGGCACCTTCACCGTGCTGAACCTGTTCATCGCCACCATGGTCAGCGCGATGGAGTCCCAGATCGCCGCCGAGCGCAAGGCCGCCATCCCGGAACCGCGCGCCGCCGAGGACGAACAGGCGGTGCTGCTGGAGCTGCGCGCGCTCCGGGCCGAGATCCGCGAGCTGCGCAAGGCCCGTGACTGACCCGCCGCGGATCGGGGTCGCGCTGCCCCGCTCCGGCCGCCTGGCCCCGCTGGGCGACCCGCTCGCCTATGCCACCCAACACTTCCGCGGCCTCGCCCTGACCGCGCACGGCCGCCCGATCGAGTTCCGCACCGCCGACCACGAGTCCACAGTGGACGGTGCGCGGCGCGCGGTACGGCAGCTGGCCGCCGACGGGGTCCGGCTGGTCACCGCGCTGGGCGGCACCACCGTGCTGCCCGCACTGGCCACCGCCGCGACGGAACTGGGCCTGCCGTTCCTGTCCACCGCGCTGCCCTGGCAGGTGCACCGCGCCACCTGCCCCGCCGGCGCGTTCCACTTCTGCTGGGGCCTGGACGACATCGCCCGCGCCTTCACCGACCTCTGGTCCCGCGTCCCCGGCACGGACCCGGTCGGCCTGCTCTGGAACAACGGCCCGCAAGGCGCGGCGCTCCGCGACCCCGCGATGGGTTTCCTGCCCGTGGCCCGCCAGGCCCGCCCGCTGGTCGACCCCGGCGGCTACCCCGAACCCGCCGCCGAGCACACCGTCGCCCTCGCCGCCTTCCACGCCGAGGGCGCACGCATCGTCAGCAGCGCGGCCACCACCGCCGACCTGGCCGGCTTCAGCGCCGCCGCCGCGCCGCTGGGCCTGCGGCTGATCACCTGTTCCCGTTGGCTGGCCTACCCGTTCGGCCTGGACCACCCCGCGCTGGACCGGGTCGCCACCGTGGTCGCCTGGTCACCCCGGCACCAGTGCGCGTCCAGTGTGGACGGACGATCCGCGGCGGAGCTGGCCGCGGCCTACCGGCGCGACACCGGCCGGTCCTGGTTGCCGCCCTTGGGTTTGGCGCACGCGCTGCTGGAGGTGGCCACCCACGCGGTGCGCGCCGCGGCCGACCCGGCCGATCCCGCCGCGGTCCGCGAAGCCCTCTCCCGCACCGACATCGACACCATCGCGGGCAGGCTCGACTGGACGCACGGCCCGGCCCCGCGGATCGCCGCGCTGCCGCTGGCCGGCGGGCAGTGGCGGCACGGGGCCGGGGGACCGCGGCTGCGGATCGTGGCCGCCGACCGGGTCGCCGCCGTGACACCCGACGGCGACCTGGTCGAGGCGATCAGGCGCTGAGCGTGATGGTGAACTTGTAGGACACCGGCTTCGCCGGGTCGAGCGGGTCCCCGCCCTGCTTCACCGTCTTGGCCTCACCGCGGGCGCTCTTGTACGCGCCGGTGCCGCCGGTCACCGCCATCGGCCCGTCCTTGAACGTGGGGCCGGGCAGCAGCGTGTAGGTGCGCAGGCTGGACAGGTGGATCTCGCCCTTCTCCAGCCGGTAGGCCGAGGTGCAGTAGGCGGTGAGCTCGGCGGGCAGCGCGAGCTTGGCGATCAGGCAACTGGAGTAGCCCTCGCCGGCCTTCTTGCCCGCGGCGTCGAGCAGGTCGCCGCCGCCGAGGAACGGCACGCCGACCGCGGGCGCGGCGGGCAGGCTCAGCACCCCGCGCTGGGCGGTCAGCTCGATGGTCTCATCCTGGGGCGCCGGTGCGGGCGCGGCGCTGGCGGCGGCCAGCGGCAGCACCGCGGCCACCGCGGCGATCACGGCGATCCGCAACCAGGGGCGGCGGGATTGGGCGGGCATTGCTCCTCCTCGACTTCACGGTGGTGTCTGTCCCATCTGGACCAAAGCGATGCGGAAAGCTTCGGGGGCCACCGCGACCTCGCCCCGGAACGGGTGGTCCATCAGGTAGGTGAAGTACAGGGAGGCCGACACCAGCGCGGCCAGCACCGCGATCATCAGCGCGTGCGGCAGGAAACCCGGCGGGCCGAAGAACAACGCGAACCCGATGACCAGCACCCCGCCCACGATCAACCCGGCCCAGAAGAACCGGGGCACCGAGGTGTGCGCCTCGTTGAGCCGTTCCCGGCGCATGGTGTTGATCGTGTTGACCCGCTCGATCATGGCCGAGTACAGGCCTTCCTGGCGCGCGGTCTCCACCTCCATCGAGACGATGGCGCGGCGCATCCGCTTGGCCACGTCCTCGACCTTGGCGCTGGCCTGACCCTCGCGCAGCTCCGGCCACTCGTCCACGATCACGGTGCGCGCGTAGCTGACCGCGATGTCCTGGAAGGCGGCCTTGTCCTTGTCGGAGAAGGCGGTCGAGGCGAAGTACAGGCCCGGCAACGCGTTCGCCTCGACGTAGGTGTTCTTCTTCGCCGCCTCCATGTCCTCCCACACCGCGACCACCACGAAGGCGACCAGGATCGCGTAGAAGGCGCCGACCGCGGCGAAGAAGTGACCGGAGACGTCGTGGTAGCGGGCCCGCGACTCACGCGGGACGCAGCGGTCCACCACGTAGGCGGCCAGGACGCTGACTCCGATGGCCCCGCCCACGATGAGCAGGCTGTTCCAGAGCACCCCGCGCCCTCCCGGCCTCGGCTTCGTCTCCGAAACCTAAGTGGCCACGGGCAGACCGAGCAGGACGCGTCCGGTTGTTCGCTCGAACGAGGCCGTTGTTCACCCCGAGGGGCACCGGGCCCTCAGTTCGCGTTGCCCAGGTGGGTGAGCTCGTGCTCGAAGTCGAACCACTCGTGCTCGGTGCCGGGGGCGATGAGCTCGTAGCTGCGGTTGAGGAACTCCGCCAGCTCCTCGGCGTCCGCGGTGAACCGGGCGTGCCCGGCCGGGGTGGTGAACTCGATCACGACCAGCTCCAGCTGATCCGGGATCGGCCACATCTTGACGTCGCCCTCGCCGCTGTCGCTGATCAGCCCGTCGGCCAGCAGGTCCCGAGCGAGGATCCACTCCACGCTCTGGTTGCCACCGGGGTTGAACACCGCGCGCACCGCGTACGGGTCGGTGGTCGAGTAACCCAGTTCGACCTCCACCGGCACCGGCGGTGCCACCAGCAGGTTGAACATCGTGGTGGTCCGGATCTCCGCGTGCTCCTCGCGCATGACTGCTGCCCTTCCGTCTCGCCCGTCGCGTGCGTTGGGGGGACGTCTGAGGCTTCCCAGCTTTACGCGGTTCGGCGCGCATCACACCCATTCGTGCGAACGTTCGGGCAGAATGCCACGTCAGAGGACCGGTTTGCCATTCACGTGCACAGTGTGGAACACGGTCCGATCGGCGTTCTTGATCGAGATACCGGCGTCGGTGACCTCGGTGAACGTGCTGTTGCTGACCCGGACGTCCTGGATGTGGCTTTCCGCGAGGCCGTCCAGGCGCACCGCCCAGGGCGTGCCGCGCACGGTGAGCCGGTCCAACGTGACGTTGCGCACGGACGGGTAGGCGATCGGCCCGAACCCCGGCCCGGTCAGGCTGTAGTTCATCGTGATGAACACCGCGCCCCGGTCAATCTTGTCAGCGACAAGTCTGCGCACGTGCACCCCGTCCACGGTGCCACCCAGCCGCTTGTTGGTCTTGATGTACACCGCGTGGAAGGTCTTGTAGTCAGGCCCCGGCCGGATGGTGATGTCCTGCGCGAACACGTTGCGCACCCCGCCCGACATCTCACTGCCCACCGCGATCGCCCCCCACCGCCCCAGGAACGCGCACTGCTCCACCACGATGTTCGCACTGGGCACCCCCACCCGGCGCCCATCGACGTCCCGCCCCGACTTGATCGCCACCCCGTCATCGCCGGTGTCGAACGTGCACCCGGTCACATGCACGTCGGAACTGGCCTCCGGATCCACCCCGTCCACCATGCCGCCCCGGCTGTACACGGTGACCCCGCGCACCGTGACATTGCGGCACAGCACCGGATGGATGGTCCACATCGCCGGATTCCGGATGTCGAGCCCCTCCACCAGCACATTCCGGCACCGGTAGAACTGGATCATGTTCGGCTTCAGGAAGTGCCCGCCCCCGAACACCCGCCGCTCCACCGGCACGCCCTCCACCGCCAGCTTCTGCAACTTCTCCCAGTCCGGCTGCCGCTTCGGATCGAAGTCGAACCACGGCCCATTGCCCGCCTGCCCGTCGATGCGCCCAGCCCCGGTCAGCGCCACATTGGTGGCCTCGTAGGCGTAGATGAAGGGCGAGTAGTTCATGCACTCGATCCCCTGCCACCGGGTCCGCACCACCGGCAGGAACTTCCTCGGATCGGTAGCGAAGCTGATTATACCGCCGGACTGTATATGCAGATTGACGTTACTGGTCAGATGGATGGCCCCGCTCAGGAAGATCCCCGCCGGCACCACCACCCGCCCACCCCCAGCCCGCGCACAAGCGGCGATGGCGTCCCGGAACGCGGCGGTGTTGTCCGCCTTGCCGTCCCCCTTGCCGCCGTAGCTGGTGACGGGAAAGTCCCGAGCGGGAAACGACGGCGGCACGACCCGGGCCAGAATCCCCGGCACCGCGTCCCACGGATCAGCCGCGCCGTCCGCCAGCGCGGCCCCGGGCAGCAACAGCCCCCCAGCGGCCAGCCCGGACACCTTCAGGAACTCCCGCCGAGACGACCCCATCGCCAGCTCCCTCCCGGGCTGGCGGCGACCCGATGAATGAATACGTTTTCACCCATCCTCAACGCCGCCCCAAACCGGGTCAATCCGCCGATGGTCGCACCCATGCCCCGCCCACCAGCCGCATCCCACATGCCGCCCGCCCCGCCGCTCCCGCGCCACCCGCCCCGCCGCTCCGCTCGTCGCGCCCGACCCGCCCGCCGCGTGCCACCCCCGTGCCTCACCGCCCGCCACGCCGCTCCGCTCGTCGTGGCCGGCCTGCCCGCCGCGTGCCGCCCCGTGCCTCCCGGCCGCCGTGCCGCCCCACCCATGCCTCACCGCCCGCCGTGCTGCCCCGCCCGCCGTGCTGCCCCGCCCGCGGTGCCACTCCGCCCGCAGTGCCCGACTGCCTGCTGTGCCACTCCATCAGCCGTGCCCGGCCGCGTGCCGGCGCCACCTCACCGGCCCTGCCGCGCCACCTCGCCAGCCCCGCCGCGCCCCCGCACCCGTCCTGCTGCGCCGCCTCACCCGCCCCGCTGCGCGCCTCGCCGCCCGCGCCCTGCTGCCTGCCCGCCGCCCGCGCCCTGCTGCCTGCCCGCCGCTCTGCCCTGCTTTGTCCGCCCGCCGCCCTGCCCTGCTTTGTCCGCCCCGTCCCGCGCTCCCTGGCTCGCCGCGCCTGTCCGTTTTGCCCGGCCAGCCGCACCCGGCCCTCACCCCTACCTCAGCCGGTCTGCCCCGCCACCCCAAACCCGGCGAGCACCGGCCGGATCAGCCGCGCGGCCTGCGCGCGCAACTCCGCCATCGGCCGCCCGTGCAATCCCAGCGCCCCGTCGATCCCCGGCTCGAACGGAGCCAGCGCCAGATGCGGCAGCAACAACAGGAACAGCGCGAGCAACGCGTCCAGATCCGCCCCGGCGGACAGCGTGCCGTGCTCCTGGGCGCGGGCGAAGTGCGGCAGCAGCGCCTCCCGGTAGCGCTGGTGCACCGGGCCGAGCACCACCGCGCGGATCGCCGGGTCCAGCTCCAGGTTGATCGCCGCGATCATCCCGCGATCGGCGGGGTGGTCGGCGAAGTGGGCCATCCACGCCTGCACCGCGTCCAGCACCGTCTCCGCGAACCCGGCCCCGGGGTCGAGCCGCTCCAGCCACGGGTCCAGCGCCGCCCGCACCCGCAGCGCGGTGTGCTCGGTGACGTGCAGGAAGAAGTCGAACTTGTCCGTGAAGTACTGGAACAGCGAGCCTTTGGCGACCCCGGCCTCCTGCGCGATCACGTTGAGGCTGCCGCCGGAGTAGCCGTGCCTGCCGAACTCCGCGACGGCGGCGGCCAGCACCCGGTCCCGGCGCGGTTCCGGCAGGTTCGTCCAGGTCTGAGTGGGCACTGCGGCCTCCGTTGACGCGGTCTTGCCCTGGCTCCCCAGCGCAGAGGATGCTGCCATGACCACCCGGTCACAACCTCAGGGGGATGATCATGCAGCGGGTCTGTGTCATCGGCGCGGGTTCGTCAGGGATCGCCGCGGCCCAGGTGCTCCAGGCGCGGGGGATCGAGTTCACCTGTTTCGAGACCGGTTCGCGGGTGGGCGGGAACTGGCGCTACGACAACGACAACGGCATGTCCTCGGCCTACCGGTCGCTGCACATCAACACCTCCCGGCAGCAGATGGAGTACGCGAGCTTCCCGATGCCGGCGACCCTGCCCGACTACCCCAGCCACACCCAGATCGCGGCCTACTTCGACTCCTTCGTCGAGCACTTCGGCCTGCACCGCCACATCCGCTTCCAGGCCGAGGTGACCAACGTCCACCCCGACCCCGACGGCGGCTACCGGGTCACCACCCGGTCCACAGTGGACGGATCAGAGCAGACCGAGAGCTTCCGCGCCGTCTTGGTCGCCAACGGCCACCACTGGGACCCCCGCTGGCCCGAACCCGCCTTCCCCGGCGCCGACACCTTCCCCGGAACCCAGCTGCACGCCCACCACTACCGCACCCCCGACATCCTGGCGGGAAAACGAGTGCTGGTACTGGGTTTCGGCAACTCGGCCTGCGACATCGCGGTGGAGAGCTCCCGCATAGCCGACCGCACCCTGCTGGCCTTCCGCCGCGGTGAGTACGTGCTGCCCAAGTACTTCTTCGGCCGCCCCACCGACACCCTGAGCAGCCCCTTCCTGACCCGAACCCTGCCGATGTTCGCCCGCCGCCTGCTGCTGAGCGCCTTCTTACGCCTGAAGATCGGCAAGATGTCGGACTACGGCCTGCCCGACCCCCAGCACAAACTCTTCGCCGCCCACCCCACCGTCTCCGAAGACCTGCTCAGCCGCCTGGGCCATGGCGACATCCAGATCCGCCCCAACATCGCCAGGTTCGAGGGTGACACGGTCCACTTCACCGACGACACCAGCGAACCAGTCGACCTGGTCATTTACTGCACCGGCTACCGGATCACCTTCCCCTTCCTGGGCGAGGACATCATCAAGCCCGCCGACAACCACATCGACCTGTACCGCCGAATCGCCTCGGTAGACCACCCCGGCCTCTACTTCATCGGCCTCATCCAACCCCTGGGCGCCGTTATGCCCCTGGCCGAAGCCCAGGCGTCCTGGATCGCCGACCTCCTGGACGGCACCACCACCCTGCCGAGCCGGGACACCATGCGCCGCAGCATCGCCGATTACCAACGCGCCCAACGCAAGCGCTACGTTGCCTCCAAACGCCACACCATCCAAGTCGACTTCCACCCCTACCTCCACGAACTGACCCAAGACCGCCGCACCCACCACCGCCAACCCCGCCCCTGACCCAGCCCGCCCCACCGCCGCTCCGCACCGAGGCCCCCGGCCCGCTGTTCGCTGATAGCTGAAAGGGCCGCGGAACTTCGCCCGCTGATCGTTTCGTTCCGCAGAGAGAAGCGGTGCGCGTGGCGGGGAGACGCACGGTGCCCGGAAGGCGCACCGGCAAGAGCCGCCAGGCGACGGCCCGGCAGGAGCCACAAGGCGACGGTCTGGCAAGAGCCGCCAGGCGGCGGTCGAAGGGCCAGCGCCACCCCGGCCCGAGCGCGCCCCGGCGATCCGTCGACCGTCGCCGGCAGTCCGCCAGTCGATGTCCGGCGGTGAGACGCCGCCGGCGGTGAGGCGGTGCTCGACGGTGAGGCGGTGCCCGGCGGTGAAGTGGTGCCCGGTGGTGAGACGCCGCCTGGCGTGAGGTGCCGCCCGGTGGTGAGGTGCCGCCCGTCGGCGTGCCGTCCGCACCTGGTGCCCACGCCGGCGCTCGGCACTCGATGGCCGCTGCCCGCCGCCCGGTGCCGTGGTCTGATGCCTCGTCCACGGCACGTCGCAGCCACCCGGCGCCTGTCACCGCCCGCTGCTTGCCGCCCGTCGCCGCTCGCTATGACAGCGCTCAACGCTCGGGGCAACGTCGCAGCTAGCCGCGCGTTTGGCGGGTGGGTGCGCTGGCGGAGCGCGCTTGGGTGTTGCAACCACTATGGGTGGAGTACTATGGTTGCAGTGGTTGGGGGTGAGGGTCGCTCCCATGGATGGACTGGGGAGACAATAGATGCGCAAGTTGACTTACTTTGTGGCGGCGACCCTGGATGGCTTCATCGCCGAGGTTGGCGGGGGTGACCCGACGGCCACTGGTCACTTCCTGATGGAGGGTGACCACATGGAGTACCTGTTCCAGAACTACGGGGACACCTTGCCGTACATGGCGCGGGACGCGCTGGGGATCGCGGGTGAGCTGACCCGGTTCGACACCGTGCTGGAGGGGCGCAAGTCCTACGAAAGTGGTGTGGCGCAAGGGATTCCGGATGCCTATCTGCATCTCAAGCACTACGTGTTCTCCGCCACGCTGACCGAGGCCGCGCCGACGGTGGAGCTGGTTCGCGGGGACGCGCTGGCCAAGGTGAAGGAGCTCAAGCGGCAGGAGGGGCTGGGGATCTACCTGGTCGGCGGGGGCGCGCTCGCCGCGGAGCTGCTGCCGGAGATCGACGAGGTGTTCGTGAAGCAGCACCCGACCGTGATGGGCAAGGGGATCCCGATGTTCAACGGCGGGTTCAGCCCGGACCGGTTTGAGCTGGCCGATCTGAAGCGGTTCGACAGCGGAGTGCTCTTCCTCAGCTATCAGCGGCGTGGGTGAGTAGTCGGGGGCAGGGAGTTCTCGCTTCCTGCCCCCGCTTTCGTCGGGGCCGGCCTCGCTGCGGTGGCTAGTCCTTGAGGAGTAGGCGGACCGTGAGCTCCAGGCGGGTTGCCACGTCGGTGGCTGATGCCCGCCGGGTCACCCAGGCGACCAGGTTCGACAGCCAGACGTCGCCGATGACGCGGGCGATCGCCTTGCGTTCGGTGTCCGGTTCGCCGCCCATCGCGGTGATGAACATGCGTTCCATCAACAGGCCCACCGAGTCGACCTCGGCGGCGGCGCTGGCGTCGGCGAACATGAACGCCCGGGTCATCGCCTCGGTGAACAGCGGGTCTCGTTGCAGGCTGCGGGTGGTGCGGCGCAGCACGAACAGCACGCGGTCGTAGGCGGTGTCGCCGGGGATGGCGGCGCGCTCGATCTTCTGGTTGGCCCGTTCTAGTTCCCTGGCCAGCGCGGTGACCAGCAGGTGCACCTTGGACGGGAAGTAGCGGTAGAGGGTGCCCAGCGCTACGTCGGCGCGGTCGGCCACCGCGCGCATCTGCACCGCGTCGTAGCCGCCCTTGGAGGCGAGCGCGATGGTCGCGTCGATGATCCGCCTGCGCCGGTCGCGCTGGGCCGCCGAGCCCAGCTCCTCCTCGGCGAGACCGGTCAGTGCCTCGGCCCCGCCCGCGCGCGCCTTGGGCGTAGTCGTCATGGACTTAGGCTAACATCACGACAAAGGCGAAACTTGTTCCAGTTCTGTGGGTTGAGCCTACCCGTTATCTCGGTGAACTCCCAGTGTGCGCTGGCCCGTTCGGGTCTGGTTGTTGGTGCGTCCGAGTGGAGGGTGGTGTCTCGCGCCGCCGTGCGGCAAAGTGAAACACGTTCTACATCTTCGGTCTGGCTGGAGGTGTCGTGTCGATCGCGGTCACCGCGGAGCAGCAGGCCTTGCGCGAGTCCGTGCTCGCCTACGGCCGGGACGGTCACGCCGTCGCGGCAGTGCGCGCGCAGGAGAACGGCGACCCGGCCTGGCGCCGGCTGTGGCCCGGACTGGTCGACCTGGGACTGTTCGGCATCGCCGTGCCCGAGGAGCTCGGTGGCGGGGGCGGCACGGTGGTGGACCTGGCCGTCGCCTTGGAGGCCGCCGCCGAGGCCCTGATTCCGGGGCCGGTGCTGCCGACCGTGCTGGCCGGACTGGTGCTCGTCGACCAGCCGAGTGTCCGGGAACTGCTGCCCGCCGTCGCGTGTGGACTGTCCGCCGCGGTCGCCCTGACACCGGGAACGCTGACCGCGCAACGGGATTCCGCCGGACGGCTGCTGGTCACCGGCGTGACCGGGCCGGTGCTGGGAGCGGCCGAGGACGCCGCGCTGCTGTTGCCGGTCGGCGGGGAGACCGGCTGGATCCTGCTGACGCCGGGAGAAGCCGGGGTGCGCCCGTTGCCGGCCACGGACTTTTCGCGGGACCTGGCCGAGGTCGAGGTGGTGGCCGTGATCCCCGCCGACCGGGTGCTGCCGGACCTGACCACGGAGGCGGTGCTGGACCGGGCCGCGGTGCTGGCCTCGGCGGAGGCGGCCGGGATAGCTCGGCAATGCGTATATATCGCGACGCGATATGCCCGCGAACGCGTGCAGTTCGGGCGGCCGATCGGGTCGTTCCAGGCGGTGAAGCACCTGTGCGCGGAGATGCTGTGCCGGTCCGAACGGGCGGCGGCGGTGGCCTGGGACGCGGCGCGGGCGGTGGAAGAAGCCTCGCCCGCGATGTCGTTGTCGGCGGCGGCCGCGGCGGCGGTCGCGCTGGACGCGGCGGTGGCCAACGCGAAGGACTGCGTGCAGGTGCTCGGCGGGATCGGGTTCACCTGGGAGCACGACGCGCATCTGTACCTGCGACGGGCGTTTGCCTTGCGGCAGTTGCTCAGTGGGGTGCGGTGGCGGGAGCGGGCCGCGGTGCTGGCAGGGCGGGGGACCCGGCGGCGGTTGCGGGTGGAGTTGGGGGAGGGCGAGGGGTGGCAACCGGAGCCGGGCGGGGACGGCGGCTCGGCGGGGCTTAGGGCGGTCGGTGCGAACGGGCGGAAGGGGTTGGGGGGCGGGGATGACCGGGCTGGCGGTGACGGCCAGGCGGGGGCTGCTGGGAACGGGGCAGGGGCGGCAGCGGGTGGTGACGGTGTTGGGGCGGTTGCCGGTAGCGGCGGATCTGCGGTGGCCGCGGACGACGGCGGTACCGGGGTGGGTGCTGGTAGCGGCGGCGCCGGGTTGGCTGCGGGCGACGGTGAAGTCGGCTTGATCGCGGGGGTCGGTGAGCCGGGGGTTGTTGGCGGTGGTGGTTGGGTCGGCGCTGGGACAGTGGGGTTTCGGGAGGGGGTGCGGCGGGAGGTTGAGCGGATCGCCGGGCTGAGTGAGGGGGAGCGGCGGGCGGCGTTGGTGGCGGCGGGGTTGTTCGCGCCGCATTGGCCTCGGCCGTATGGGCTGGGGCTGGGGGCGTTGGGGCAGTTGGTGGTGGAGGAGGAGTTGGCTCGGGCCGGGGTGGTCC
Source organism: Crossiella sp. SN42 (assembly GCF_023897065.1). Taxonomy (GTDB): domain Bacteria; phylum Actinomycetota; class Actinomycetes; order Mycobacteriales; family Pseudonocardiaceae; genus Crossiella. The sequence continues at coordinate 1,409 of NZ_JAMHIV010000026.1, read as the reverse complement.
GGGCGGATCTGGTGATCGGGGGGTGGGCGGCGCCGACCTTGTTGCGGCACGGGACCGAGGAGCAGCGGCGGCGGTTTGTGGGGGCGACGTTGCGCGGCGAGGTGGTGTGGTGCCAGCTGTTCAGCGAGCCGGGGGCTGGGTCGGATCTTGCCTCGTTGCGGACGCGGGCGGTGCGGACCGAGGGTGGGTGGCTGCTGTCCGGGCAGAAGGTGTGGACCTCGTTGGCGGATCGGGCGGATCGGGGGATCTGCTTGGCGCGGACCGATCCTGAGGCGCCGCGGCATCGGGGGTTGACGTACTTCCTGGTGAATATGCAGTCGGACGGTATATCCGTGCGGCCGTTACGTGAGATCACCGGAGATGCTCGGTTTGCCGAGGTGTTCCTGGATGAGGTGTTCGTCGCGGACGCCGATGTCGTTGGGGAGCCGGGGGATGGGTGGCGGTTGGCTCGCGGGACCTTGGCCGATGAGCGGGTGGCGATGAGCCGGGGGTCGGCGTTGGGGGAGCCGGTGGAGGAGGTGCTGGCCGCTGCGGGGGAGGCCGGGTTGTTGGCGGATCCGGTGGTGGCGGAGCGGGTTGGCGGGCTGGTGGTGGATGGGCTCGCGTTGTCGTTGCTGGATTTGCGGGCTACGCAGCGGGCGGTGGCTGGGGGCGAGGTGGGGGCGGAGTCCGGGGTGCGGAAGCTGGTGGGGGTGCGGCATCGGCAGGACGTCGCGGAGGTGGCGGCCGAGTTGTTGGGGGAGCGGGCTTTGGTGCGGGACTCGGGGGAAGTGCACCGGTTTTTGCTGAGCCGGTGTTTGAGCATTGCTGGGGGGACGACGCAGATTTTGCTGACGTTGGTGGGGGAGCGGGTGCTGGGGTTGCCTCGGGATGGGGAGGGGAAGGGGCGGTGAACTTCGAGCTGGGTGAGGCGCAGGTTGCGGTGGGGGAGCTTGCCGCGAAGTTGGTGGGGGCGGACGACGGCGCGGGGCGGGTGGGGTTGGAACGCGGCGCGGGGTGGGCGGGCTCGAAGGGCGGTGCGGGGCGGGCGGAGTCGAAGGGCGGTGCGGGGCGGGCGGGGTCGGAGGACGGTGCGGGGCGGGCGGAGTCGGAGGACGGCGCGGGATCGGCTGGGGTGGTGGACGGCACGGGATTGGTGGGGCTTGGGAACGGCGCGGGGCGAGCGGGGCCAGAGGATGGCGCGGGGCGGGCAGGGGCGAAGGACGGCGCGGGGTCGACGGGGTTGACGGATGGCGCGCGGGCGGCGGGGCTGACGGGTGGCGTGAGGTCGGTGGGGTTGACGGGTGGCGCGGGTTCGGCGGGGGCGGTGGATGGCGCGGGATTGGTGGGGCTCGGAAACGAAGCCGGGCGAGCGGGATTGAAGGAAGGCGGGGGACGGGCAGGGGCGAGGGATCGTGCGGGGCTGGAGG
>NZ_JAMHIV010000025.1 GCF_023897065.1 Crossiella sp. SN42 | reverse complement strand
CACAGTCAGTTGTACTGCTCGCGGTTGATCAAATCGTCCCAGAACTCGCGCAGTTCGGCGTAGCGTTCGGCGACCTCTTCGGCGTCGCCCGCCTCCAGGGCCGCGATCACCGCTTGGACGTCCTGGGCCGAGGTGTCGGCGAGCAGGGTGTCGTCGTCGATGAGCTGGACCAGGCCGCCGTAGTCGAGCTCGACCACCGAGCGGGGGTGGAAGTGGGCCAGCCAGCGGCCGGTGTCGCGCAGCACCCTGGCCGGGCTCTCCTCACCGAGGGCGTTGTGCACCACGGTGAAGGCGTGCGAGACGCGGCTGCGGGCGTCGGTCATGCTGACCCGCCAGCAGCACATCCGCTCCGGGTCGTCCGGGGCGGCCAGCACCAGGTGCCGCGCCTCCGGCTCGACCATGGCGAACCAGGGCAGCGGCACGCTCCAGGTGGCCGAGATGACGTGGGCGGCGCCGCCGGGCATCTCGGCCAGGGCGGCGGCCGCGCGGGCCTTCACCACGTCGGCAGGCTGCTGGAGCGCGGCGTCCAGCAGGGGCAGGGTGGCGGTGCCGACGAAGCCGACCAGGCCGGCCGCGCTGCGCGCCTTGATGTCCAAGGGGCACACCAGGGGGCCGGGGCCGATCTCCGCGCCCTCGGCCAGCGGCACCTCGGCCGGGTCCAGGACGAGCACGTCCAGCGGTTGCGCGCCGACCGTGTCAGCAGGTAGGAGCCGGGGCGGGGCGGCCAACTGTGATCGAAGCCACAGTTCGCGTTCCCGGTCACCGACGGCACCACGCGCCGTCCCGCCGACCCCAAGAGCCTGCTCCACTTGGGCGCGTAACGGCTGATCCAGCACGGACAGTGGTTCGTACACCCGCAGGTAGGCGACGAACGGACGTGGCACGCCGGAATCGTGCCACGCGGCCAGAGCAGTGCCGCACCCCGGTCGGCGGAGGTGGTGTGACGCACGCCTGGGCAGGCGTGGCCACGTCGCGATCGGGGGCACTGACACGGTACTGTGGCGGCCAGGAAAATACCGTTGAGACGAGCGGGGCCGCCGTTCCCCCGGCCGCCCCCGTCCCTGTGCGAGGGGGTCGAGCCATGGGGCGCGGCCGTGCGAAGGCCAAGCAGGCGAAGGTGGCCCGGGAGCTCAAGTACAGCACCCGGTCCACGGACTTCGACGCCTTGCAGCGCGAGCTGTCGGGTGGCAAGTCCGATGGCGATCGGTCCGATGAGGACCGCGTCGACGACTCGTACGACGACGGATACGACGACCGGCGTTGAATGACGCGCACTAGGCGGTGGCTGATCTTTCGGCCACCGCCTAGTGCGCGCCTTCATGCGTTGGGCGCGTTTCCGGCGTCCCGAGTGGGCTCCCCGCAGGCGGGTGATTGGCGTGCCCGGCTACGGTTCCGGACCGCGCCGGTGATCTTCGAGCGGTTCGGGCCTGCCGCGCCGAATGGCCCGGACCCGCCAACGGGTCAACAATCAGCGCATGGGTGATCTGTTGCTCCGGCGCTGGTGGCTGGTGGTCGTGCGCGGCGTGGCCGCGATCCTCTTCGGTGTGCTCAGCCTGGTCTGGCCGGGCCTGACCCTGCTCGTGCTGGTGGTGCTGTTCGCGGTGTACGCGCTGCTGGACGGCATCGCGGCGATCGCGGGCGCGGCGGCGGACAAGCTCGCGCCGCCCGCGGACCGCTGGCTGGTCGGCCTGCTCGGCGCCTTCGGCGTGCTGGCCGGTCTGGTGGCCCTGCTGATGCCCGGCATCACCGCGCTGGTGCTGCTGTTCCTGATCGGCGCCTGGGCCGTGGTCACCGGCGTGCTGGAGATCATGACCGGCTGGCAGCTGCGCAAGGTGATCACCGGCGAGTGGCTGCTGTTCGTCAGCGGCGCGCTGTCGGTGGTGCTGGGCGGCCTGCTGTTCGCCTTCCCCGGTGAGGGCGCGGTGGCGCTGGTCGTGACCATCGCGATGTTCGCGATCCTGTGGGGGATCGTGCTGGTGCTGCTGGGCATCCGGCTGCGCAAGCTGGGCCGGGACCTGGCTTCGACCTAGCTCAGCCCAGGTAGCGGAGCTGCCTCGCCTTCTCGGTGGCCGCGGCCTGGTGGGCGGTGGTGATCTCGGTGCGGTGCGCGGTCTCCGGGATGCCGACCTCCCACCAGGCGCCCGCCTCGGTCCAGGAGGACGGGTGGGTGCGGATGACCACCACGGCGGGGCGGTGTTCGGTGCGCGCGGTCTGCTTGGCCTGGCGGTAGGCCTCGGCCAGGGCGGTGAGGCTGTCCACCGCGGTGACCGCGCAGCCCAGGCTGGCCGCGTGCGCGGCGAAGTCGACCCTGGGCTTGCCGCCGGTGCCGGAGCGGCAGTGCTCGTACATGTTGTTGAAGCCGGCGCCACCCTGGCCCTGTTGCAGGCGGTTGATCACCGCGTAGCCGTCGTTGTCGCAGACCACCGCGACGAAGCCATGGCCGGCGAAGGCGGCGGAGAACAGCTCGGCGTTGAGCATCAGGTAGGAGCCGTCGCCGAGCAGGGTGGTGACCACGCCCTCGGGGTGGCTGGCCGACCTCGCCATGGCCGCGCCCCAGGCGCCGGATAGCTCGTAGCCCATGCAGGAGAAGCCGTACTCCACGTCCATGGTCTGCGCGCCCTTGGCCCGCCAGCCGCCGATCAGCTCGCCGGGCAGGCCACCGGAGGCGGTCATCACGTAGTCGTGCTTGCCGGACTCCTCGTTGACCACGCCCACCACCTGGGCGTAGGTGGGCAGATCGGCCGGGGTGGTGCGCAGGGACTCGATGTGCGCGTCCCAGCGGGCGCGTTCGGTTTCCGCGGTGGCGGTCCAGCCGGCCGGGGCCTGCCAGGAGCCCAGGGCCTGGCCGAGCTCGCGGATGCCTTCCTGGGCGTCGGCGACCAACTCCTGGGCGGCGTGCTTGACCGCGTCGAAGCGGGCGGTGTTGAGGCTGATGATGCGGACGGTCGGCGCGAACACGGTCCAGGAGGCGGTGGTGAAGTCCTGCAGGCGGGTGCCGATGGCCAGCACCACGTCGGCCTGCCCGGCCAGGGTGTTGGCCGAGGTGGAGCCGGTGACGCCGAGCGGGCCGGCGTGCAGCCGGTGCTCGTGCGGGACCAGGGTGCGGCCGGCGGTGGTCTCGGTGACCGGGATGCCGTGCTGCTGGGCGAAGTGGAGCACCTTGCTGCCCGCGCCGGAGTAGCGCACGCCGCCGCCGAGCACGATCAGCGGGCGTTGCGCCGAGCGGAGGGTCTCCGCGGCGGCGGCCAGCTGGCGGGTGTCCGGGCGGGGGCGGGGCACGGTGTGCAGCACCGGTTCGAACAGCGCGGCCGGGAACTCGTAGGACTCGGCCTGGATGTCCTGCGGCAGGGCCAGGGTGACCGGGCCGCAGTCGGCCGGGTCGGTGAGCACCCGGGCCACCTGCGGCAGGGTGGACATCAGCTGCTCGGGGCGGGTGATCCGGTCGAAGTAGCGGCTGACCGCGCGGAAGGCGTCGTTGACCGTGCCGGTCGGGTCGCCGAAGTGCTCGACCTGCTGGAGCACCGGGTCGGGGGCGCGGCCGGCGAAGGTGTCGCCGGGCAGCAGGAGCAGCGGCAGCCGGTTGGCGTGCGCCACCCCGGCCGCGGTGACCATGTTCAGCGCGCCGGGCCCGACCGAGCTGGTGGCCACCATGACCTGGCGGCGGTGGGTGGCCTTGGCGTAGCCGACCGCGGCCAGCGCCATGCCCTGCTCGTTCTGCCCGCGCCAGACCGGCAGCTCGTCCCGGTGCTCCTCAAGGGCGTTGCCCAGGCCGAGCACGTTGCCGTGGCCGAAGATGGCGAACACGCCGGGGAACAGCGGGGCCTGCTCGCCGGTGAGCAGCTCGGTCCGCTGGGCGATCAGCCAGCGCACCAGGGCCTGGGCGGTGGTCAGCTTCACGGTGGACACCACGGTGCTCCTCAGCGGTCGGTGCGGCCTGCGGCGGTGGTCACCGGGCAGCGCGGGTCGGTCTGCTGATCGGCCCAGGAGTCCCGGATCCAGGTGTGCGCCGGGTCGTCGCAGAAGGCCATCGAACGCTCCTCGGCCGGTCCGGCCAGCACGTTCAAGTAGTACATGGGATAGCCGGGCGCGGCCACGCACGGGCCGTGGTATCCGCGCGGCACCAGGAAGACGTCGCCGTCCCGGACGGTCACGTCCTCCTCGATCTCACCGTCGGAGGTGTAGGTGCGGTGGAAGCCGAAGCCCTCGCGGGAGGGGGTGACCTGGTCGCGGGCGGCGATCCGGAAGTAGTAGATCTCCTCGTTGACCACCTCGCACTCGGTGGCCTCGTCGTGCTTGTGCGGCGGGTAGGAGGACCAGTTGCCGTCCGGGGTGATCAGCTCGCAGGCGTTGAGCTTGTCCGCGTGCTCCCAGACGCCTGGCACGCCGAAGTTGTTGACCTGCCTGGTCGCGTTGCCCGCGCCCCTGGTCTCGGCAGGCACGTCCTCGGCCGGGCCGTACTTCGGGGTGAGGCGGCGGGCGCAGCGGGCCATCGGCAGCGCGAGCTCCGCACCGTGCGCGGAGGTCAGCGTGACGGTGGCATCCCTTGGCACGTAAGCGAAATCGGTGACGCGGGTGAACACCGAGTCGCGGCCGGTGAGCTCGAAGCGCTCGCCGTCCACCTCCACCACGCAGCCGCCGGAGAGCGGCAGCACGAACGCCTCGAACTCGCCGGTCTCCACCACTCTCGGCGTGTTCGGGTGCAGCACCAGCACGCGCAGCCCGGTGTAGGTCCAGCCCGCCTCGGCCGGGGTCAGCCGGACCGCGTCCTCGCCGTCGCTGATGGTGCCCAGTGGCCGGTGCAGGTTCACGCCGGGATCTCCTTCAGCAGTTGGGCGGCCTTGCCGACCGCGGTGGCCACGTCGCCGTCCGGCGGGTAGAGCAGGGTGCGGCCGACGACCAGGCCGCGCACCGCGGGGTGCCGCAGCGGCGGACCCCACTTCTCCAGGTCGGCGTCCGGGTTCCCGGACGGCACGCCGCCGAGCAGCAGGATGGGCAGGGTGGTGGCGTCCAGCACGGCCAGGTCGCGGACCGCGGGCAGCTTGAGCCAGGTGTGCGCGGAGGTGGTGCCCAGCGCCGAGGCCACGGTGACCGCGCGGGCCAGCGACAGCGTGTCCTGGCGCAGCACCAGCTTGTCCTGCTCGTCACGGGCATACGGCAGCGGTTCGACCATGGCCATCAGGCCGTGCCCGGCCAGCTCGGACACCGCCCGCGCGCAGGACTCCAGGGTGGGGATGGTGCCGGGGTCCTCGTCCACCAGGCGCAGCAGCATCTTGCCGCCGTCCAGCCGGTTGTCCACAATGGACTGCGCGTCATAGCCGGTGAAGCGGTCGTCGATCTCCCAGTCCGCGCCGGCCAGGCCGCCGCGGTTCATCGAGCCGATGACCACCCGGTCGTGCAAGCCGTCCAGCAGCAGCAGTTCCTCGATGATGTCCGGACTGCCCAGCACGCCGTCCACCGCGGGATCGGCCAGCGCGGTGAGCAGCCGGTCCAGCAGCTGCCGCCGGTTGGCCATGGCCAGCGGGTCGCCGCCGACGCCGAGCGCGCCGCGGGCCGGGTGGTCCGCGGCGACCAGGAACAGCGTCTCGCCCTGGAAGGGGTCGGCGCGGACCCGGCGCTCGGCGTAGGCCCTGCCGACCGCCTCGGGATCCCTTGCCCTGGTGCGCAACAACTCGGCCCAGCGGGAATCGGTGATCACACTCGCTCCAGCAGTTCGTCGATCTCGGCCGGGGTGGGCATGGCGTCCGCGCAGGCCAGCCGCGCGGCCACCAGCGCACCGGCGGCGTTGGCGTACTCGGCGATGCGCACCGGCGGCCAGCCCGCGAGCAGGCCGTGCGCCAGCGCGCCGCCGAAGGCATCGCCCGCGCCCAGGCCGCACACGACCTCGACCGGACACGGCGGCACGGTCCAGGAACCTTCTTGAGTGGCAACGAGAACGCCCTCAGCGCCCTTCTTCACCACGGCCAGGGACAGGCCGCGGTCGAGCAGCCGGGCGGCGGCCTCCTCCGGGTCGGCGGTGCCCACCGCGACCTCGACCTCGGTGCGGTTGCCGACCGCGACCGTGACGTGGTCCAGCAGCCGGCCGATCTCCCGCCGCGCACTGTCCACATCGGACCAGAACATCGGGCGGTAGTCCAGGTCCAGCACGGTGTGCGTGCGACGGCCCCTGCGCGCCAGCATCGCGCGCTGGGTCGAGCGGGCCGGTTCGGCGCTCACCCCGGTGCCGGTGACCCACAGCAGCGGGACCTGCTCGACCAGCTCCCACGGCACGTCGGACTCGGTGAGGGTGAGGTCGGGCGCGGTGGGCAGCCGGTAGAACAGCAGCGGCGGGTCCGCGGGCGGGTCCAGCGCGCAGAACACCACCGGGGTGAGCAGATCCGCGGCCGTGCCAACGTGGTCCGGAGACACGCCGAAGCCGGTGAGGGCCTGCCGGACGTAGTCGCCGAAGCCGTCCGGGCCGACCTTGGTGAGCACCGCGCTGCGGCGGCCCAGCCGGGCCGCCGCCACCGCGACGTTGGTGGCCGTGCCGCCGAGGGACTTGGCGAAGGTCTGGACCTGCGCCAGCGGCACGCCGGACTGCTCGGGGTACAGGTCCACGCCCACCCGGCCGACGGTGAGGATCTCCAGCGAGGTCACGACCCGGCACCCCGCAGCTCGTGCTCCAGCGCCTCCAGCTCGGCGCCACCGGCCATCTGCCTGGTCAGCTCGGCCAGGCTGATCTCCGCCTTGTCGAAGCTGCCCAGGCTGCGGCCCCGCTTGAGCAGCAGGAACCGGTCGGCCACCGGGTAGGCGTGGTGCGGGTTGTGCGTGATCAGCACGACCCCGAGCCCCCGGTCCCTGGCCTGGGCGACGTAGCGCAGCACCACCCCGGCCTGCTTCACGCCGAGCGCGGCGGTCGGCTCGTCCAGGATCAACACCTTGGCGCCGAAGTGCACCGCGCGGGCGATGGCCACGCACTGCCGCTCGCCGCCGGAGAGGGTGCCCACCGGCTGTTCCACATCGCGCAGGTCGATGCCCATGTCCGCCAGCGCTTTCCGGGTGGTCTCCCGGGCGGCGCGGCGGTCCAGGCGGCGCAGCGGGCCCCAGCCGGTGGTGGGCTCGGAGCCGAGGAAGAAGTTGCGCCACACCGACATCAGCGGCACCACGGACAGGTCCTGGAACACGGTGGCGATGCCCCGGTCCAGTGCCTCCCTCGGCGAGGCCAGCCTGGTGGGCACGCCGTCGAGCAGGAACTCGCCCTCGTCGTGCTGGTGCGCGCCGGCCAGGATCTTGATCAGCGTGGACTTGCCGGCGCCGTTGTCGCCCAGCACGCAGGTGACCTCGCCGGCGCCGACCACGGTGGAGACGTCCTGCAACGCGATCACGCTGCCGAACCGCTTGCCGACCCCGCGTACCTCCAGCAGTGGTGTGCTCATTTCCGCACCCTCTCCGCGCGCCGCCGGAACGTGTTGTTGACCAGCACCGCGGCCAGCAGCATCACGCCGAGGAACAGCTGGAACCAGTCGCTGTCCCAGCGGGCGAAGACGATGCCCTGCCGGGCCATGCCGAAGATCAGCGCGCCGATCGCGGCCCCGATGGCCGAGCCGAAGCCGCCGGTGAGCAGGCAGCCGCCGATCACCGCGGCGATGATGAACTGGAACTCCAGGCCGATGCCCTGGTTGGCCTGCACGGTGGTGAAGCGCAGGATGTTGATCGTGCCCACCAGCCAGGCGGCGAACGCGGTGGTCATGAACAGCAGGATCTTGGTGCGCATGACCGGCACGCCCACCGCGCGGGCGCTGGGCGCGGCCCCGCCCACGGCGAAGATCCAGTTGCCGAAGCGGGTGCGCATGAGCAGCCAGCTGGCCACCGCGGCCGCGCCGATCCACCACACGATGGAGATCTGGAACGAGGTGCCGCCGATGTCCACAGTGGACGCGAACACGAATCCCGCTGACTCGTAGCCGTCCGCGGCGCGCATGCCGGAGACCTGCACGCTGCCGGTGACCAGGCGGGTGACGCCGAGGTTGAGCCCTTGCAGGGCGAGGAAGGTGCCCAGGGTGACGATGAAGCTGGGCAGGCCGGTGCGCATCACCAGCCATCCGTTGAGCGCGCCCACCGCCAGCGCGAACACCAGCGAGGCCAGCACGGCCAGCCAGGTGTTCCAGCCGAGCTTGGTGGCCAGGATCGCGGTGACCAGCGCGGTGGAGGCGGTCAGCACGCCCGCGGAGAGGTCGAACTCGCCGCCGATCATGAGCAGCGCCACCGCGACCGCCATGATGCCCAGCGTGGCCGAGTCGTCCAGCCAGGTGGCCACCCCGAGCGGGGTGAGGAACTGGTCGGTGAGCACGGAGAAGAACAGCAGCACCACCACGGCGCCGAGCACCGAGCCCAGCTCGGGCCTGGCCACCAACCGGTCCGCGAGGCCTTTGCGGCCAACGCGTTCGTCCAGCGTCGCGGTCGTCACCTGGTCCCCCTCTCCGCGTACTTGCCGACAGTGTCCACAGTGGACTTGTCCACCAGGTTGGGTCCGGTGAGCACGGGCCTGCCGCCGCCCACCACGTTCGCGTTGTCCCGGTACAGCTTGAGGAAGGACACCGGCAGGTAGCCCTGCAGGTACTGCTGCTGGTCCACCGCGAAGAGCACCTGACCTGCCTTGATCGCGGCCACCACGTCCGCGTTGAGGTCGAAGGTGGACACCTGCGCCTTGCTGCCCGACTCGCTGATCGCGCTCACCGTGTTGCCCGCGACCTGCGAGTTCAGCGTGAGCACCGCGTCGATGGCCGGGTCGGACTGGAGCGCGCCCTTGATCCGGGCCTGCGCGTCGGTGGGGTTGCTGATGTCCACCTGGAGGTTCGACGCCTCGCCGAAGCCCTGTTTCGCGCCCTCGCAGCGCTGGTTGAGGCCGATGTTGCCGGCCTCGTGGATCACGCAGAGCAGCTTGCGCTTGCCCTCGGTCTTCAGGCGCTTGCCCGCCGCCTCACCGGCGACCGCCTCGTTCTGGCCGATGTGCGTGATGGCCCCGAACTCGGCACTGCGCGCCTCGCCGGAATTGACGGTGACCACCGGGATGCCCGCGCGCACCGCCCTGGACACCGACTCGCGCAGCGCGTCCGGGTTGGCCATGGACACCACCAGGCCGCCGACCCGCTGGGCCACCGCGTTGTCCACCAGCTTGGCCTGTCCGGCCGGGTCGCCGTCGGAGTTGTACTCCACGGTGACGCCCAGTTCCTTGCCCGCGGCCTCGGCGCCGTTCTTCACCACGTTCCAGAACGAGTCGCCGGGGGTGCCGTGCGAGATGACCGCGATCCGCAGCGGGCCCGCGGACACGTCGCCGACCGGACCGCCGGTCGGATCGGGCCCGCTGGCCTTCGGTCCGGTGCAGGCCGACAGCAGCAGCGCACTGGCCGCCACCGCCAGCCCGGCCCGGGTCAACCTGGTGCTTCGGGACATCGTCGTCCTTCCGAAGGATCAGTTGAACAGGGGGCGAAGGTGGTCAAGACTGCGCGCGGTGTCCTGCTTCGGCCGCGCGGCCGCGTCGGCGTCGCCCTCGGCCAACGCGGTGTCCTGCTCCAGGACGTACCAGCCCTGGTAGCCCGCATCGCGCAGGAAGCGCACGATGCCAACGATGTCCACGTCGCCGTCCCCGAGCGGCACGTACAGCCCCTGGCCGACCGCGGTGGCGTACGGCAGCTCGCCGTCCCGCACCCGTGCCGCGATGTCCGCCCGGACGTCCTTGAGGTGCAGGTGGCCGATCCGGTCCGCGTGCTCGCGGGCCAGCTCGACCGGGTCGGCGCCGCCGATCAGCAGGTGCCCGGTGTCCAGGCACAGCTCCAGGTCGGAGTCGGCCAGGAACCGCGCCACCTCGGGCCCGCGCTCCACGTGCGTGCCCACGTGCGGGTGCAGCACGGTGCGCAGGCCGTGCCGGGCGGCGATGTCCCTGATCCGGCCGGAAACCCTGATCAGGGTGGCCCATTCGGCGTCGGTGAGCGCGGGGCGCTCGTCGTAGCCGTCCAGGCCGGTGGCCGCGGCCAGCACCAGCACCTCGGCGCCGGTGGCCGCCAGCAGCGCGGCCGTCCGCTCCGCTTCGTCCACTGTGGACTGTTCGACGGTCTCGTCGTGCAGGACCACGGCGAGGAAGCCGCCGATCATGCTCAGGCCGTGGCCACCGAGCAGCTCGCGCAGCTTGGCCGGGTCGGTGGGCAGGTACTCCGGCGGCCCGAGCTCGGTGGCGGTCAGGCCCAGCTCGGCCATCTCGCCGAGCACGGTGTCCGCCTCGATCAGGTGGCCCCAGCCGGGGACCTCGCAGACGCCCCAGGAGATCGGCGCGCCGGCCAGCTTCGGCGCGCTCACGCGGTCACCGCCGCGGGCTCCAGGCGCACCGGCTGACCGGAGCGGCGGGACTGCTCGCAGGCCAGCGCGAGCTCAAGGCTGACCAGGCTTTCCCTGGCCGGCGACGGGTTTTCCGCGTTGCCCGCGACCACCTCGGTGAACACCGCCATCTCGTTGAGGTAGGCGCGGTGGAAGCGCTCGGTGAAGCCGGGGTAGGCGTCCGCGGCGGCCCGGGGGCCGTCCGGTTCCAGCGAGGTCAGCGGGGTGCGCGGGTCCAGGCCGACGGCCAGGGAGTCCTTGCTGCCGAGCACCTCGATCCGGTGGTCGTAGCCGAGCGCGTCCTGGCGGCCACCGGCCAGCACGGCGTGCGCGCCACTGGCGAAGCGCAGCGTGACCACGGCGTTGTCCACGTCGTCGGCCTGCGCGAAGGCCTCGTGCACCAGCACCGAGCCGGAGGCGTAGACCTCCACCACCGGCTCGCCGAGCAGCCAGGGCACCGCGTCCAGGTCGTGGATGAGCAGGTCGCGGAAGATGCCACCGGAGGCGGGCAGGTAGCCGAAGTCCGGCGGCTGCGCGTCGTGGCCGATGGCCCTGGCCAGGTACACGGTGCCCAGCTCACCGGAGCGGATGCGGCGGTGCAACTCGACCACGGCCGGGTCGAACCGGCGCTGGAAGCCGACCAGCACCTCCACCCCGGATGCCTCCACCTCGGCGACCAGCGCGCGCATGGTGTCCAGGTCGCCCGCGATCGGCTTCTCGCACAGGGTGGGCACCCCGGCGGCGACCGCCCGGCGCAGCATCTCCGGGTGGGTGTCGGTGGGGGTGGCCAGCAGCACCCCGTCGGCCGCGGTCAGCAGCTCGTCCAGGGTGTCCACCGCCCTGGCCCGCTCGCCCAGCGCGGCGGCCGAGGCCGCGGCCCGGCCGGGCACCGGGTCGAAGAGCACGACCTGATCGAGGGAGGGCAAGGTGGCGAGGTTCGTGGCGTGCATGGTGCCGATCCGCCCGACTCCCGCTACTCCGATCCGCATCCGGGGATCTCCGTCCTGGTCAACGCGGTTGTGCGTTAGAGCGCTCTATTGGTTGGAGCGCGCTAATGCTGTAGCGTCCGCCTCGCGGTGTCAAGGGTCACAGCCAGTTGGAGGAGCAGGATGGGCCGTCCGACCATGGAGGACGTGGCGGCGCGGGCCGGGGTCTCCCGCGCGCTGGTCTCGCTGGTGATGCGCGGTTCGCCCAAGGTCTCCGCGCAGCGGCGGGCCGCGGTGCTCAAGGCCGCCGAGGAGTTGGGCTACTCACCGCACGCGATGGCCCGTTCGCTGGCCAGCCGCACCTCCACCGTGCTCGGCGTGATGGTCTCCGACCTGCACAACCCGTTCTTCGCCGAGGTGGTGGACGGGGTGGACGCGGCCGCCCGGGCCGAGGGGTTCGACCTGATCATCAACACCGGCGGCCGCAGCCCCGCCCGCGAGCGCGGCGCGCTGACCAGCCTGTTGTCCTTCCGGCCAGCCGGACTGGTGCTGCTCGGACCCGTGGTGAGCGCGAGCGCGATCGGCGCGGCGGCCGAGCAGGTGCCGGTGACCCTGGTGTCCCGGTCCGCCCGTCTGTCCACTGTGGACACGGTGAATGACGACGGCGAGGTGGGCTCGCTGCTCGCGGTCGATCACCTGGTCTCGTTGGGGCACAGCCGGATCGTGCACCTCGACGGTGGCGGCGGCTCGCAGTCCGCGCTGCGCAGGCGGGGTTATGAGCTGGCCATGCGGCGGCACGGGCTGACCGCCGAGGTGGTGCCCAGCGAGTACACCGACGCGGCCGGGGCCAAGTCGGTGCGCGAGTTCCTCAGCTCCCGCAACGGGAAACCGCTGCCCACCGCGATCGTGGCGGCCAACGACTACAACGCCATCGGCGCGATCTCCGCGCTGGAGGAGGCCGGGCTGCGGGTGCCGCAGGAGGTCTCGGTGGTCGGCTACGACAACAGCGCGCTCGCCTCGCTCCGGCACGTCTGTCTGACCACCGTCGACCAACCGCGGATCGAGATGGGGCGGCTGGCCGCCGAGGCCCTGCTGGAGCGGGTCCGGCACGGCCGCACCAGCCCGGTCCGCCACCTGCTGCACCCGTCCCTGGTGATCCGCTCGACCACCGCCGCTCCCCCAGGAGGTTCCTGACATGTCCCAGCTCGTCCCGCACTGGATCGACGGCGCCCGCGCTGAGGGCGTCTCCGGCCGCCGAGGCGAGGTGTTCGACCCGGCCACCGGTCAGGTCGCGCGCGAGGTCGTGCTGGCCGATCAGTCCGATGTGGACACCGCGGTGGCCTCGGCGGTCAAGGCGGCCGCGCAGTGGGGCGAGTCCTCGCTGGCCCAGCGGTCCAGGGTGCTGTTCGGCTTCCGCGAGCTGGTGCACCGGCACCGGGACGAGCTGGCCGCGATCATCACCGCCGAGCACGGCAAGGTGCTCGCCGACGCCGCCGGTGAGGTGCAGCGCGGGCTGGAGGTGGCCGAGTTCGCCTGCGGCATCCCGCAGCTGCTCAAGGGCGAGCACTCCGAGCAGGTCAGCCGGGGGGTGGACGCCTACTCGACCCGGCACCCGCTGGGCGTGGTCGCGGGCATCACGCCGTTCAACTTCCCGGTGATGGTGCCGATGTGGATGTTCCCGATGGCGGTGGCCTGCGGCAACGCCTTCGTGCTCAAGCCCTCCGAGCGGGACCCGTCCGCGGCGGTGCGGCTGGCCGAGCTGTTCACCGAGGCCGGGCTGCCCGACGGCGTGCTGAACGTGCTGCAGGGCGACGCCACCGCGGTGAACGCGCTGCTGGACCACAAAGACGTGGCGGCGGTGTCCTTCGTCGGCTCCACGCCGATCGCCCGGCACGTGTACTCGCGCGGCACGGCCAGCGGCAAGCGGGTGCAGGCGCTGGGCGGGGCGAAGAACCACATGGTGGTACTGCCGGACGCGGACCTGGACGTGGCCGCGGACGCCGCGATCAACGCCGGGTTCGGCTCGGCCGGTGAGCGGTGCATGGCGATCTCGGTGGTGGTCGCGGTCGGTGACGTGGGCGACCGGTTGGTGCCCGCGATCGCCGAGCGGATGGCCGGGCTCGTGACCGGACCTGGCACGGACCCGAGGTCGCAGATGGGGCCGTTGGTCACCGGGGTGCACCGGGATCGAGTCAAGTCCTATGTGGACAGTGGTGTGGCGCAGGGCGCGGAGCTGGTGGTGGACGGGCGCGGCTTCGCGCCGGCGGGTCACGAGGGCGGTTTCTGGCTGGCGCCAACGCTGTTCGACCAGGTCGGCACGGAGATGTCGATCTACACCGACGAGATCTTCGGACCGGTGCTGTGCGTGGTGCGGGTGCCCACCTTCGAGGCGGCGGTGGAACTGGTCAACGCCAACCCCTACGGCAACGGCACCGCGGTGTTCACCGCGGACGGCCTGGCCGCGCGGGAGTACCAGCGACGGGTGCAGGTCGGCATGGTCGGCATCAACGTGCCGATCCCGGTGCCGATGGCGTACTACAGCTTCGGTGGCTGGAAGGACTCGCTCTTCGGCGACACGCACGTGCACGGTGCGGACGGGGTGAAGTTCTACACCCGGCTCAAGGCGGTCACCGCGCGGTGGCCGCGGGAGTCCGGGATCGACCTGGGCTTTCCGACCGGTTGAGGCTCGGGTCGGCCTGTTTCCCCTTGCGCGCCAGGGGAAACAGGTCAGTGCCTCACTTGCCGGGCTTGAGCTTCTTGCAGTATTCGAGCTTGTCGGAGTACGAGAGCAGCTTCGGTTCCTTCGGCCCCGACGGCGGCACGATGTCCGCACCGGGCGTCAGTGGCCCCGGCCTGCCCGGCCACACCGTGGGGCACTCCTCGGGGAAGCAGTTGGCCGGAAGCATCGACCGCCCGCCCGGCAGCGCCACCGGCTCGCTGCCATCCGCGGTTCGCCGGCACACCACCATCCCCTCGGGCGCGGCCTTCTCGACCACCTGGCTTGCGGGCGGCACGCGGTCCTCGTTGAAGCCGCCGGCGATCGCGGTGGTGCCGAGGCCCGCCACCATCACCCCCGCGATCGCGCCGGTGACCATCAGCGTCCGGCTGCGGCGCAGGCTCCGCTTGGCCGTGGCCAGCACGGCCTGTGTATCGATCTTCATCGACGGTTCCTCTCCTAGTGCCCTGGCCAGCAGTTCGCGGGCCTCGGCGCGGTCCAGATCGGACAGTTCGTGGTGGCTCATCGCCCTTCCTCCAGCACGAGATAGCCGGATAACGACTTTCGGAGTGCGGCCAGCCCTTTGGCCGACTGACTCTTCACGGTCCCCTCGGTGCACCCGAGAAGACGAGCCACCTCCTGGACCGGGAGGTCCTCCCAGAACCGCAGCACCACCACCGCGCGCTGGCGTTTCGGCAGGGCGGCCAGCGCCCTGCGCACGTCAACCGCGACCTCGGCGCCCGTCTGGGCAGTGGGCAGGTCCGGCGGTTCCGCGGTGGACTTCTCCCGCCGCCAGAACCGCCGGGACTCGTCGATCGCGGTGCGCACCAGCACCTGCCGCGCGTACGGCTCGATGGCACCGTGCGCCTCAAGCCTGCGCCACGCCTTGTACAGCTTGATCAGCGTGCTCTGCACCAGGTCCTCGGCGCGGTGCCAGTCACCGCACAGCAGGAACGCGGTGCGGCGCAGTCCGGCACCTCGGGTGCGGACGAACTCGACGAACTCGGCGTTGTGATCCGCCAAGGTGACCTCCTCCCGGTCCACTCTCCAGTACGAGGTGGACCGGGAGGAAGGTTGCCTCGATCGGCGCGACTGTGTCTCTCTTCGGGGAGGGACTAGACGCCGATCGACTCGCGATCAGGCTGTTCCCGCTGGTCGTGGGAGGAGCGACGGCGCCTGCGCAGCAGCGCGCCCACCAGCGGAGCGAACAGGATCGCGGCCACCACCAGGTAGACGGTGATGGAGAAGGGGGTGTTGACCAGCCCGGTGACGTCGCCGTCGCTGAGCTGGAGGGCCCGGCGCATCTGCAGTTCGGCGGCCGGGCCGAGGATGACGCCGAGCACCGCGGGCAGCACCGGCAGGCCGTAGCGGCGCATGGCGAAGCCGAGCAGGCCGATGATGAACAGCACCACCAGGTCCAGCACGTCGCCGCTGACCGCGTAGGCGCCGACGCTGGCGAAGAACAGGATGCCCGCGTACAGGTACGGCCGCGGGATCCGGAGCAGCTTGGCCCAGACCGGGGCCAGCGGCAGGTTCAGGATCAACAGCAGCACGCTGCCCACGAACAGGCTCGCGATCAGCGCCCAGACCAGCGTGGACTCCCGCTGGAACAGCAGCGGGCCCGGCTGGATGCCGTACTGCTGGAAGGCGGCCAGCATCACGGCCGCGGTGGCCGTGGTGGGCAGGCCGAGGGTGAGCATCGAGGTCAGCGTGCCCGCGGCGGAGGCGCTCGCGGTGGACTCCGGACCGGCCACGCCCTCGATCGCGCCCTTGCCCCACTCCGACTTGTGCTTGGACAGCCGCTTCTCCGCCGCGTAGGACAGGAAGGTGGGGATCTCCGCGCCACCGGCCGGGATCGCGCCGAACGGGAAGCCGATCAGCGGCCCGCGCAGCCACGGCTTCCAGGACCGGCGCAGGTCCGCCTTGCCCAGCCAGGGCCGTCCGACCGGGATCGGCTGGGCCGGCTTGCTGCGCAGGTGCGCGGCCACCCACAGCGACTCGCCGATGGCGAACAGGCCGACCGCGACCACCACCACCTCGATGCCGTCGTTGAGGTGGAGCAGCCCGAAGGTGAGCCGCTGCTGGCCGGTCATCTGGTCCAGCCCGACCAGGCCGATGGACAGCCCGATCAGCAGCGAGGCGAAGCCGCGGATCCGGGACTTGCCCAGGATCGAGGTGACCGCGATGAAGGCCAGCACCATCACCGCGAAGTAGTCCGGCGCGCCGATGTCCACCGCCAGGCTGGCCACGATCGGCGCGAGCAGCACCAGCAGCACGGTGCCGGCGATGCCGCCGACGAAGTGGCCGATCGCCGCGGCGGCCAGCGCCTGCGAGCCACGACCGTTGCGCGCCATCGGGTTTCCCTCGATCGCGGTCACCACGGCCGCGGTCTCCCCCGGCGTGTTGAGCAGGATCGAGGTGGTGGAGCCGCCGTACATGCCGCCGTAGTAGATGCCGGCGAACATGATGAACGCGCCGATCGGGTCCAGGCCGTAGGTGATCGGCAGCAGCAGCGCCACCGCCATCGCCGGGCCGATGCCGGGCAGCACGCCGATGGCGGTGCCCAGCAGCACGCCGATCACCGCGTACAGCAGGTTCATCGGGGTCAGCGCGGTGCCGAAGCCCTCGATCAGATGTGCCAGCGCGTCCATGTCAGAGCACCCCAGTCAGCGGGCCGCCCGGCAGCGAGACGCCGAGCAGGGTGTTGAACACCAGGTAGGTCAGGATGGACAGACCGGCCGCGACCAGCGGGTCGCGCACGAAGTTCCGGCTGCCGAGCGCGTAGGCCGCGCCCCAGAACAGCACCATCCCGGACAGCGGGAAGCCGACCAGGTTGATCAGCACCACGTTGGCCAGGAAGGCCGCCGCCAGCTGCGCCACCACCCGCCAGTCCGCGGGCGCGTCCAGGTCGACGTCCTCACCGGCCTCGGCCTCGCCCCGCCCGCCCCGCAGCACGTCCCTGGCCAGCAGCGCGGCCACCAGGATCAGGCCGCCGCCGACCAGGTAGGGCACCAGCTCGGGGCCGACCGGGCCGCGCTGGGCGAAGTTGGCCGGGATGCGGATCGCGTCGGCCACCACCAGCACGCCGAGGGCGAGCAGCAGCAGGCAGATGCCGAGCTCGGAGCGCTCCTTCAGCCAGGCCAGCGCCGGGCGGGCCTTCGTCTGCTCACTCATGCCAGTCCCAGCTCCTTCAGCACGTCGGCCACCCGCTTGCTCTCCGCGGCCAGGAACTCGCCGAACTTCTCACCGGGGGAGAAGGCGTCGGTCCAGCCGTTGCGCCGGACCGCCTCCTGCCACTGCGGCGAGTCGTGCAGCTTCTGGAACAGCTCCACCAGCCGCGCACGCTCCACATCGGAGAGTCCGGGCGGGGCCACGATGCCGCGCCAGTTGGTGAAGTTCACCGGCACCCCGGCCTCGGTCAGCGTGGGCGCGTCGATGTCCTTGACCCGGTTCGCGCTGGTCACCGCCAGCACCCGCAGCTCACCGGCCTTGATCTGGTCCACGTACTCGCTGATGCCGGACACGCCGAAGTGGATCTTGCCGCCGAGCACCGAGGCGAGCAGCTCACCGCCGCCGTCGTAGGGGATGTAGCTGACCCGCTTGGGTTCCAGGCCGACCGCCTTGGCCATCAGCATCGGGGCCAGGTGGTCGGGGCCGCCGGGGTTGGAGCCGCCGCCGACGGTGACCGCGCCGGGGTTGGCCTTCCAGGCGGCGACCAGGTCGGCCAGGGTGCGGTACGGCGAGTCCTTGCCGACCACCACGATGTCCGGTTCCTCGGTGAGCTTGGCGATCGGCGTGGTCTCGGCCAGCGAGCTGGGCGCCTTGTTGGTGAACACGCTGCCCACCACGCCCAGGCCCATGGACATCACCAGCCGCTGGTTGCCCGCCTCGGCCACGGTCCGGCCGAGACCGACCGTGCCACCGGCACCGGGCAGGTTGAACACCTCGACGTTGCGGGTCAGCTCGACCTCGTCCATCGCCTTGGCCGCGGTGCGCGCGGTCACGTCGTAGCCGCCGCCCGGCGCGTTCGGCACCAGGATGCGCAACCCGCGCATCGGACCGGTGGTCTCGGCGCCGGCGCCGGAGGTGAACAGTGGCGGCACGACCAGCGTCGCGACCACCGCGGCCAGCACCGCCAGCCAGTTCTGGATCCGCATCGATCCTCGTCTCCTCGTCTCGCCGTGAGCTAAGCCATAGTGACCACTTACGCTGAAAACCGTGTTCTTGCGTCCGCAGCGTTCGTTGTGGTCGTTGTGTTCACGCGATGGGGGCACGAGGAGGTGCTGGACGTGGGTGTGCGTGGGTCGCTGGCGCGGCAGCTCTTCGTGCTGCAGTTCCTCATCGTGCTGGCGCTGCTGGGCGCGGTGACCACGCTCTCGCTGGGCCAGACCACCGCGAACTTCCGGGAGGACCAGGGCCGCCGGATGCTGATGCTGGCCGAGCAGCTGGCCGCCACCGGCGCGGTGCAGGACGCGCTGGGCGACCCCCGGCGCTACTACCGGCTGGCCACCCCCGCCGAGACCGCGCGCAGCCTGAACGGGAACAGCTCGATCGCCATCGCCACCCCTGACCTGCGGATTCGCACCGCCACCGATCCGAGGCTGGTGGGCACGACGCTGACCGTCGGCCGGCCGGAGGTGGCCAGGGGCCGCAGCTGGGAGGGCGTGCTCGGCGAGGAGGTGGTGGCCCAGGTGCCGGTGCTCTCCAGCGCCGAGGGCATGGAGGGCCGGGTGATCGGCGTGGTCAGCGCCGGGCAGCGGGAGCCGGGGCTGTGGGCCTCGCTGGTCAGCTCGCCCCGCGACCTGCTGATCCACCTGGGCCTGGGCACCGGCATCGGGGTGCTCGGCTCGCTGCTGGCCGCCTGGTGGGTGAAGCGGCAGACGCTGGGGCTGGAGCCGAGGGAGATCACCGGGCTGGTCGAGCACCGGGAGGCGATGCTGCACGGCATCCGGGAGGGCGTGGTCGGCCTGGACCAGCAGCACCGGATCACCCTGATGAACACCTCGGCCCGCGAACTGCTCGCGCTGGACGATCCGGTGGGCGCGCAGGTGGACGAGCTGGAGGTGAACGAGCGGCTGCGGGACGTGCTGACCGGGCGGGCCAGTGGGGAGAACCAGGTGGTGCTGCGCAGCGGGCGGGTGCTGGTGATGAACCGGATGCCGATCGTCATGCACGGCCAGCCGATCGGCGCTGTGGTGACCCTGCGGGACCGGACCGAACTCGTTGCGCTGCAACAGGAGCTGGACGTCAACCGGCACACCACGGACACCCTGCGGGCACAGGCGCACGAGTTCCGCAACGAGCTGCACACCATCGCCGGGCTGATCGAGCTGGGCGAGTACGACGAGGTGGTCCGCTATGTCACGCGGGCGAACCGGGCGCACGAGGAGTGGAGCTCGGCGGTGACCGCGCGGATCGCCGACCCGGCGCTGGCCGCGCTGCTGATCGCCAAGGCCAGCCTGGCCGCGGAGCGCGCGGTGGGCATCCGGCTCTCTGATGAGTCCACTGTGGACAGAGTGGATGACGCGCTGTCCCAGGACCTGGTGACGGTGGTGGGCAACCTGGTGGACAACGCGCTGGACGCGCTGCCGGCCGGCGCGGGGCAGTGGATCGAGGTGCACATCGTCGGCTCGACGGAAGAGGTGCTGGTGCGGGTGCGGGACTCCGGGCCGGGCATCGCGCCCGAGCTGGCCGAGGAGGTCTTCGAGCACGGGTTCACCACCAAGGTGGCCACCCAGGGCGGGCAGCGCGGCATCGGGCTGGCGCTGACCAGGCAGGTGTGCGTGCGCCGGGGCGGTTCGGTCTCGGTGCGCAACGAGGGCGGCGCGGTGTTCACCGCCCGGCTGGGCCGAGTGCCGGCCGCGGTCGGCGCCCGCCCGCCGGAGGTGGCCGAGTGATCAGGGTGCTGGTGGTCGACGACGACTTCATGGTGGCCAAGGTGCACAGCGGCTACGTCGCGCGCACCCCCGGCTTCGAGGTGGTCGGGGTGGCGCACACCGCGGCCGAGGCCATCCGCTCGGTGCGCGAGCTGCGGCCGGACCTGGTGCTGCTGGACATCTACCTGCCCGACGCCGACGGCGTGCACGTGCTGCGCGAGCTGCGCGCGGGGGCCGCTGGCGAGGCGGCCGGGGACACCGACGTGATCGTGGTGACCGCGGCCAGGGACGTGGAGACGGTGCGCGCGGCGGTGCGCGGCGGGGTGCTGCACTACCTGATCAAGCCGTTCGAGTACGCGGCCCTGCGCGACCAGCTGGCGCACTTCGCCGAGGTCCGCCAGCGGCTGACCGGCGCGGTGGACCAGGCCGTGGTGGACCAGGTCTTCGGCGCCAGGCCGACCGCGGCCCCGACCATGCCCAAGGGCCTGACCCCGCAGACCGCGAAGCTGGTGGAGGAGGTGCTGCGGGCGGCCGACGGCGATGTCTCGGCCACCGAGTGCGCGACCGGGACCAACCTGTCCAGGGTCAGCGCCCGGCGCTACCTGGAGCACTTCGTCAGCGCGGGCCGGGCCGAGGTGCGGCTGCGCTACGGCAGCACCGGCCGCCCGGAACGGCGCTACCGCTGGGTCAACTGACCGAGCATGGCCAGGTTCGTGGTCAGCTCGGCGATCTCCGCGCCGGAGAGGATCGGCCAGGCCGGGCTGTCCGTGACCACCGCGCTGACCTGCCCGCCGCGCTTGTCGATCACCAGCACCTCGCGTTCGGCCACCGCCGCGTCGGCCTTCCTCGGCCAGGAGAACCTGGTGAACTCCGGCGGCCGCAGCGTCTCCGCCCGGCAGCCGTCGGCGGTGTCACAGCTGATCGGGTGCCCGGTCGGCGGCCGCACCACGATCACCAGCGAGCCGCTGCGGCCCTGCGAGTCGGTGATCTTGACCCCCATCCGGATGATGTCGCCGACCACCTGGAACGCCCCGGGCGTGCCCTGGCTGTCGGAGACCGCGGTGTAGCCCTTGGGCAGCCATTGCAGCTTGCCCAGCAGACCGGTGTAGAACTCGGCGTCGCGCACGGTCATCGGCGGGAACAGCGGGGCCGGGCTGGTGGACACCGAGGACGGCGGCGTGGTGATCGCGGCGGGTTCGGCCTCCGGCGCCGGCAGCAGCGCGACCGTGCCGGTGCCGAGCAGCGCGAGCACCCCGGTCAGCACCAGCGCGACCCCGAACCGTCGCCTGCGCACCACCCTGCGCCCGTCCCGGACGACATCCGCACAGCTCACGGTAGGCGGCGGCGCCTCGGCGGCCAGCACCGACCGCAACTCACTCGCGCGTAGCTCACCGCTGGGCAACCCCGACCTCCTTCCGCACTCACCGCTACTACGGCACAGCGGTGCGGAAGGTTGTCAGAGTTACCTGGTCGAGTGACGAAGGCTGCTGTGAACTCCCCTAAAAACGGGGGTGGTCGCCGCGCAGGATCGCGCGGTCCTCGGGCTTCTCGCCGGGTTCGGTGCTCTTGCGGACCTCGCCGAGCACCCAGGCCGGCACGTGCCGGGCGGTGAGCACGGCCAGGGCGCGGTCGACCTCCTCGGGCGCGACCACGGCGACCATGCCGACGCCCATGTTGAAGGTCTTCTCCATCTCCGGCTTCTCCACCCGGCCGCGCTGGGCGATCAGCGCGAACACCGGCGCCGGGGTCCAGGAGCCGCGGTCCAGCTCGGCGATCAGGCCCTTGGGGATGACCCGGCCCAGGTTGCCGGCCAGGCCGCCGCCGGTGACGTGCGCGAAGGTGCGCACATCGGCCTCGGCGGCCAGCGCGAGGCAGTCCTTGGCGTAGATCCGGGTCGGTTCCAGCATCTCCTCGCCGAGGGTGCGGCCGAACTCCTCGACGTGGCCCTCCAGCGGCATCCGGCCGATCTCCAGCAGCACGTGCCTGGCCAGCGAGTAGCCGTTGGAGTGCAGGCCGGAGGAGCCCATGCCGATCAGCACGTCACCCGGCCGGACCCGCTCGGGGCCGAGCAGCTTGTCCGCCTCGACCACGCCGACGCCGGTGGCGGACATGTCGTAGTGGCCCGGGTCCATCAGGCCGGGGTGCTCGGCGGTCTCCCCGCCCAGCAGCGCGCAGCCGGCCTGCGCGCAGCCCTCGGCGATGCCCTTGACCAGCGCGGCGATCCGCTCCGGCACCACCTTGCCGACCGCGATGTAGTCCTGCAGGAACAGCGGTTCCGCGCCGCAGACCACCAGGTCGTCCACCACCATGGCGACCAGGTCGATGCCCACGGTGTCGTGCTTGTCCAGGGCCTGGGCCACCGCGAGCTTGGTGCCGACGCCGTCGGTGGAGGAGGCCAGCACCGGCTCCTGCCAGCGGTCCAGCTTGAGCTTGAACAGGCCGGCGAACCCGCCGATGCCGCCGAGCACCTCGGGCCGGGTGGCCTTCGCCGCCCACGGCTTGAGCTGCTCCACAGCTTCGTCACCTGCGGCGATGTCCACTCCAGCGGCCGCGTAAGTGGCCTTCCCGCTTTCGGCGTGCGCGGTCACGGTCTGTCCAGCTCCATCCGATGAAAGGTCTCTAGCGAGTTCAGGGACGACGCAAGGCGTCTTCGGCACCGTACCCGCTGGGCAGCACCGGCTCCGCCGGACCGGCCACACCCTTCTCGATGTTCTCCAGCAGGTGCTTGCCGATCATGAGGTCGTCCGGCAGCGCGATCGGGTACTCACCGTCGAAGCAGGCCGAGCAGAGCCGGGTCTTGGGCTGCTCGGTGGCCGCGACCAGCGACTCCAGCGAGACGTAGCCGAGGGAGTCGGCGCCGATGGAGCGGCGCACGCCGTCCAGGTCCAGGCCGTTGGCGATCAGCTCGGCGCGGGAGGCGAAGTCGATGCCGTAGAAGCAGGGCCAGCGCACCGGCGGCGAGGCGATCCGCACGTGCACCTCGACCGCGCCGGCCTCGCGCAGCATCCGGACCAGCGCGCGCTGGGTGTTGCCGCGCACGATCGAGTCGTCCACCACGACCAGCCGCTTGCCGCGGATGACATCGCGCAGCGGGTTCAGCTTGAGCCGGATGCCCAGCTGGCGGATGGTCTGCGAGGGCTGGATGAAGGTGCGGCCGACGTAGGCGTTCTTGACCAGGCCGGAGCCGTAGGGAATGCCGCTGGCCTGGGCGTAGCCGATGGCGGCCGGGGTGCCGGACTCCGGCACCGGGATGACCAGGTCGGCCTCCACCGGGTGCTCGGCGGCCAGCTTGCGGCCGATCTCCACCCTGGCCGCGTGCACGCCGCGGCCGGCGATGGAGGTGTCCGGGCGGGCCAGGTAGACGTACTCGAACACGCAGCCCTTGGGCTCCGGGTTGGCGAAACGGGAGGAGCGCAGGCCGTTCTCGTCGATGGCGATCAGCTCGCCGGGCTCGACCTCGCGCACGAAGGAGGCGCCGGTGATGTCCAGCGCGGAGGTCTCGCTGGCGACCACCCAGCCGCGCTCCAGCCTGCCGAGCACCAGCGGGTGCACGCCCTGCGGGTCACGGGCCGCGTAGAGAGTGGACTCGTCCGAGAAGACCAGGCAGAACGCGCCGCGCAGGGTCGGCAGCAGCTCCAACGCGGCCTGCTCGAAGCCGGTGTCCGCGGCGGCCGAGGCGAGCAGCCCGCAGACCAGGTCGGAGTCGGTGGTGGCGCCCGCGGTGGCCACCCCGGCCTCCTTGGCCCGGCTCAGCAGCTCGGCGGTGTTCACCAGGTTGCCGTTGTGGCCGAGGGCCAGCGGGCTGCCGGCAGCCGTGTTGCGGAAGGTCGGCTGGGCGTTCTCCCAGGTGGTGGAGCCGGTGGTGGAGTAGCGGCAGTGCCCGACCGCGACGTGGCCGCGCAGCGAGGACAGCACCTGCTCGTCGAAGACCTGGCTGACCAGCCCGAGGTCCTTGAACACCACCACCTGGTGGCCGTCACCGACGGAGATGCCCGCCGCTTCCTGGCCCCGGTGCTGGAGGGCGTACAAGCCGTAGAAGGTGAGCTTGGCCACCTCCTCGCCGGGAGCCCAGACACCGAATACACCGCACTCTTCACGAGGGGTGTCGTCGTGGCCGCGATCGGTCTGGCTGGGGTCGATGACCACCGAGAACTCCCTCGGGACGGGATCAGACTCGTCCCTAGTGTAAGTGCCTCGGAGTAGTGCTCCTGACCCTTCTGGCCGGTGACGAGGCTCTCGTTCGGGCCAACTCCGGCCCCCCTCCGCGCGTCTGCTGAACAAAAGCGGAACCCAAAGAGGCGGAGGTGGGTGCCAGTGCTGGCAGCGCTCAGCGGCAGGCTGGACCGGGATCTGAACCTGGCCGAGCGGTTGTTCTCCCGGCCGGAGGTGCTGGCCTACGCGGTCGGCGCGGGGCTGGTGCTCGGCCTGATCGGGCTGGTGCTGGGCCGGTTGTTCGGCTGGCGGGCGCTGTTCACCGGGCTTTCCTTCGGCTCGCTCGGCGGCGTGCTCGCGGTGACCTTGGTGCGCCTGGGCAGGCAGGGCAGCACCGCGGACTCGCTGGGGCAGGCCTGGGCGCAGTGCATCCAGAACGAGTTCTCGCTGGCCGGGTCCTGGCAGCGGCTGAACTTCGTGCTGCTGATGCCGTTCGCCTTCTTCGGCGCGCTCGCGGTGCGCCGGTTCCTGCCGGTGGCGCTGCTCAGCGTGGCGCTGGCGGTGGGCATCGAGCTGTACCAGGGGATGACCGGGCTGGGCGCCTGCGAGACCCAGGACATGATCAACAACGGGCTGGGCGGCGCGCTGGCCGCGGCGCTGGGCTGGGTGCTGTCGGGTCGGCGGGGTGGCGGCAGGCTCCGGAACGCCACCCCGCCGGGCTCAGCGGGTCAGCAGGCGACCTTGATGTCCACCGTGCGCTGATGGTCGATCTGCCGGGACCACTTTCCGGCCAGGCCCATCATCTCGACCTTGTAGTAAAGCTCGACTTTGTAGACACCGGCGGCGCACTTGAATGATTTCCCGGTCGCCTCGACCTCGGCGCCGACGGACTCCATGGTGGACATGTCGGCATTCGACTTGGCGGCATCCGGCGCGGTCAGGCTGTAACGGGCCTCGGCGGTACGGCATTTCGACGGCGGTTTGCCCCAGAACCACCCGCCGTAGCTCCACTCGCAGCTGCCCTTGACCACCACCTTGATCTCGCCCTGGGCGGCCGGACTCAGGCAGATCTTGTGCTTGTACCCGGCGTCGGCGTTGCGGTCGGAGAACTCCTCGCTACAGGACTCCGCGGCGGCCGGGGCCGCGTGCGAAACGCTGCCGAAAAGCAGCAGGGCGATGGCGGAAACGAGGACAAGGACAACCGGGCGGCGATAACCGATCATGCCTTCAATACTGCATATGCTGCCCTGAACAGGCGATAACCGAAACGGGGGTGCCGAATCGGGTGAATGGTTACCGTCTGACGGTTTCCGGCAGTCCGAGCAGGCAGAGCAGGCTGATCAACCCGGCCACCGACATGTAGGTGGCGACCAGCCAGGAGCCGCCGCCTGCCGCGGTGACCAGGGTGTTGGCGATCAGCGGGGACAGGCCGCCGCCGAGCACCGCGCCGATCTGGTAGCCGAAGCCGACGCCGGTGTAGCGCAGCTCCGGGCCGAACAGCTCGGCGAAGTAGGCCAGCATCGGTCCGAAGATGGCCGCGGAGCCGCCGAAGGCGAGCATGATGCCCAGCACCGCGAGCGCCGGGCTGGCCGAGTCGACCAGCGCGAACAGCGGGAAGCCCCACAGCGTGCAGAAGATCGCGCCCGCGATCAGCACCGGCTTGCGGCCGATCCGGTCGGTGAGGTGGCAGAAGAAGAGGATGCCGACCGCCTGCACCACGCTGCCCGCCATCGTGCCGTAGAGCAGCGTGGACCGGTTCAGGCCGACCACCTGGCTGCCGTAGGAGAGCAGGAAGGCGACCACGATGAAGATGAACGCGTTGAAGCCCAGGTTGACGCCCGCGGTGAGCAGCACCAGCCGCTTGTGCTCGCGCAGCACGGTGACCAGCGGCGCGCGCTCGGTGCGCTTGGCCGTGGCGACCCGCTCGAACTCCGGCGTCTCGGCGATGTTGCGCCGGGCGTACAGGCCGACCAGCACCACCGTGATGCCGGCCAGGAACGGGATCCGCCAGCCCCAGTCGTAGAGCTCGGCGTCGGGCAGCAGCAGGACCAGCGCGAACGCGCCGTTGGCCAGGAAGGAGCCCAGCGGCGAGCCGATGGTGACCAGGCTGCCGTACAGGCCGCGCCTGCCCTCCGGCGCGTGCTCGACCGCGAGCAGGGTGGCGCCGGCGGCCTCGCCGCCGACGGAGAGCCCGTGCACCATCCGCAGCGCCAGCAACAGCAGCGGCGCGGCCAGCCCGACCGCGGCGTAGGTGGGCAGCAGGCCCATCAGCGCGGTGGACACGCCCATCAGGGACAGGCTGATCACCAGCATCCGGCGGCGGCCGATCCGGTCACCGAAGTGACCGAAGATGATCGAGCCGATCGGCCGCAGCAGGAAGCCGACCGCGAAGGTGGAGAAGGCCAGCAGGGTGCCCGTCCACGGCTCGCTCTGCGGGAAGAACAACCGGCCGAACACCAGCGCGGAGGCGGTGCCGTAGATCAGGAAGTCGTAGAGCTCCAGCGAGCTGCCCACGCCGGAAGCGACGGCCAGCCTGCCGAAGGAAGGCCGTTCCCGCTGCGCTGTGTCCGCCATGCCGAGCACTCTGCCGGAGCGCTCGGGTCGCGAACAAGACGGAATCAGCGGGGTTGCACGCCGGTGAGCAAGGTCGGGTCCCCTTCGGCCCCCGGCAGCTCGGTGCGGCCCCACAGGCCGAGGTGGAGCGCGGTGGCCCGGCCGGTGGTGCTGGCCCTGGCGGCAGGCAGGTCGGCGGGGTCGCGGACCACCTCGGGGGCCTCGCCCGGTTGCAGCCAGACCAGCCAGCGCTCCGGGCCGTCGGCGCAGGTGACCAGCACCGCGCCGGTGGCGGCCGGACTGGCCGCGGCGGTGTAGCGGCTGGCCAGCAGGGTGCCCAGCACCTCGTCGATACCGTCCACGGCCAGCGCGCGGTCGGTGGGCACCAGGGTGCGCAGCGCGGCCTGGGCGTCCCAGCGGCGCAGGTTCAGCTCGTGCGCGACCCTGCGGTGCCAGAACCAGGCCAGGCTGGGCGCCGCCGGGCTGAATGTCCACAGTGGACGGTTGGCCGGGCAGGCGGCGAGCAGCCGCAGGCAGTCGGCCAGCTCCCGGTCGAACCAGGCCAGCGGATCGCCGACGGGGTCCGGTCCGGGCACCGGGCGGGCCCGTTCGATGCCGCCGGTGCGCAGCTGGCCGCCGACCACCTGGAGGAAGCGGGCGGTGTGCAGCACCAGCTCGCGGAACCGCCAGCCGGGGCAGGAGGGCACCGGCAGCTCGGGGTCGGCGGCCGCGGCGGCCAGCCGGAACGCGGCCGCCTGCTCGGTCGCGACGGCCAGCCACCAGGGGGTGTCCTGCGGTCCTGCCATCTCGTCTCCAGGGGAACCGGGGTCGGGTGTCTGCCGTCACAGACGTGCCGAGGAGTGCTGGAGGTTCCATGACCGAGGACATCCGGGTCGAACCGGACCTGCTGCGCGGGGCCGCGCGCGAGTTCTACGCCGGCGCCGACGCCGCCGCCGACGGCGCGGTCCTGCTGGACTGCCTGCGGCTGGACCCGGCCCTGCTCGGCGAGGTGGACGGCGCTGCCGAGTTCGCCGCCGCGCTGGCCCGCTTCGGCGCGGCGCACGGCGAGGACCTGCGTCAGGGCTCGGCCTGGTTCGCCGACGCGGCGCAGGCGCTGACCAGCAACGCCGATGGCTACGCCGAGGGCGAGACCGAGGCGAGGCGGCTGCTCGGCGGTTCCCGGTGACCGATCCGGAGGCGCTGTACCAGCGGATGACCAGCGGCGAGCCCACCCGCCTCACCGAGGCGGCGGACCCGCTGACCGGCGCGGTCAGCGCGGTGGAGCGGGCAGGCGAGTCGGTGCGGCACAGCCGCCGGGCAGCGGGATCGTGGTCAGGCGACGCGGGCGCGGCCTTCACCGAGCGGGCCGGGCTGAGCGGCACGGCCGCGGCGGCCGCGGCGGGCCGGATGCGCTCGGCGGTGGCCATCGTGCACTCCGCCGCGCGGGCCCAGCGGACCATGCGCGCCGGGGCGGAGCGGGCGATCGGCGTGTGGCGCGGGCGACCGGCCGGGGCTTCGCCTGAGGTGGAGCGGGAGCTGGCCGCGACCGTGGTGCGCGCGCTGGAGACGGTGCGCGCGCCCTACACCGAGGTGCTGCGCTCGCTGGCGGGCGCGCTGGACCGGCTGGCGCCGGGTTTCCGCACGGTGGCCGGGCACACCCAGGAGTGGCAGGCGCTGCCCGCGCACGGCCTCGCGGTGCCGCCGGTGGGCTCGGACCCCCGGCAGGTGGCCGCCTGGTGGGCCGGACTGTCCACTGTGGAGCGAGAACGGCTGCTGCTCACCCACTACGACCAGCTCGGCCGGTTACGGGGGTTGCCCGCGCCGGTGCTGGACGCGGCGAACCGGCGGCGGATCACCGAGGACGGCGTGCGATTCCGGGGCGCGCTGACCGAGGCCGACCGCCGGCTCGCCGCACGTGCCCGCGAGCTGGGCCTGGACCCCGCGGACACGGAGAACCTGCGCAACGCCAACGATCCCGCGCTGTCCCGGCTGCTGGACGAGCGGGCCGAGGCCCAGCGCCAGGTGCGCAACACCGAACTGGCCGCGGCCCGGCTCACCGAGGCCGAACGGCTGGCCGCCGAACGCGGTCTCCGGCACGACGAGGTGCTGGTCATGGCCTGGGAGCCGGACGGCCCACGCGGCCAGGGCGGACTCGCGGTCGCCTTCGGAAACCCGGACAAGGCAACGGATGTGGCCGTCTGCGTGCCCGGCACCGGCTCCGGACTCGGCGGGTTCAGCCTCGCCCAGGCGGCGAACCTGCGGGTGCAGATGGACGCGGCCAGCCCCGGCGGCAACGCGACCATCCAGTGGCTGGGCTACGACGCGCCGGACGCGATCACCAACGCCCAGGTGAGCAGGCCGGACCAGGCGATCGAGGGCGGCGCGCGGCTGGTCGCGGACGTGGACGGCTACCGCGCGGCGGCCGAGCAGCGGCAGCACCTCACCGTGGTCGGGCACAGCTACGGCAGCACGGTGGCCGGGTACGCCGGAATGCAGGGACTGGCCGCGGACGAGCTGGCCTTCGTCGGCTCCCCCGGCGTCGGCGCGGGCAGCGCGGCCGAGCTGCCCGGCCGGGTGTGGGCCGGGATGACCGAGCACGACCCGGTGGTGCGGGCCACCGACGGCAGCTGGTTCACCGCCGACGGCGGCAACCACGGTCCCTACGACGACCGCTTCGGCGCGCGTGGCTTCGGCGCGGCGGAGGACGCCGGGATGCGGGACGCGCACTCGGCCTACTTCGACCAGGGCTCGGAGTCGCTGCGCAACCTGGGCCACATCGCCACCGGCCAGCCGCAGCTGGTGACCGGGGCCGGCGAGCGGCTCGGCGGTGAGCTGGGCGAGGCGAGCGGGGACCTGTGGGACGGCGGCGGACGGGCCATCGGCAGCGCCCTGGCCGGGGACTGGGACGGGGCGCGGGACGCGGCGGCGGACACCGGACGGGAGCTGCTGAACGATCTCGGGGATGCGGCGGCGACCGGGGCGGGGCGGCTGGTGGAGTCGGGGCGGGACTTGTTCGCAGGGCTGGGGCGGTTGTTCTGAAGCGGGGGCGGGACCTGTCGCCGGGCCGGGGCAGCTGTTCTGAGGCGGGGCGGGTCCTGTCCGCGGGGCTGGGGCGGCTGTTCCGGACGGCGGGCTAGACGCGCAGCAGCGGCAGCCAGTCCGCGATCTCCTCCGCGCGGTTGCCGGAGGCGGTCAGGCTGCCCGCGTCCAGCGCCGCGGCCCAGTCGCGCCGGCCCAGCGCGAGCTCCAGCCAGGTCCGGGGGTCGGTCTCCACCACGTTCGGCGGGGTGCCCCTGGTGTGCCTCGGCCCGGCCACGCACTGCACCGCGGCGAACGGCGGCACCCGCAGCTCCACGCTGCGGCCCGGCGCCAGCCCTTCCAGGGTGCGCAAACTCAGCCGGACCGCGGCCGCCAGGGCGGCGCGATCGGGCTGGTCACCGCCGTCCAGCCAGGGCAGGACCTCGGTCACCGCGGCGCGCAGTTCATGCGGGTCAACGGCTCTGCGTAGAGGCACGCCGAAGGCTAACCCGAACCTCCGACGATCGGATTGTTCCCCTGGACACGCGCCAGCCGACTGCCGCAGAGTGAATGCGCATTAGTAATACTTTTGCCGATAGGAGGGTCATGGCGCTCCGCAGTCACGCCTGGTTCGGCGGCACCGGCAAGAACGGCTTCATCGCGCGGCACAGCCTGCGCGGGCTCGGCTACGGCGGGCAGCACTTCGACGGCCGCCCGGTGGTCGGCATCTGCAACACCTTCTCCGAGCTGACCCCGTGCAACGCGCACCTGCGGCTGCTCGCCGAGGCGGTCAAGCGCGGCGTGCACCAGGCCGGTGGCTTCCCGCTGGAGTTCCCGGCGATGAGCCTCGGCGAGCCGCTGATGCGGCCCAGCACCATGCTCTACCGCAACCTGGCCGCGATGGAGATCGAGGAGCTGATCAGGGCCAACCCGGTGGACGCGGTGGTGCTGCTGACCGGCTGCGACAAGACCACCCCCGCCGCGCTGATGGGCGCGGCCAGCGCCGGGGTGCCGGCGATCGTGCTCACCGGCGGCCCGATGCTCAACGGCAACTACCGGGGGCGCGAGGTCGGCTCCGGCACCGACATCTGGCGGATGACCGAGGAGCTGCGCGCGGGCACGATCACCGAGGCCGAGTTCACCGAGTTCGAGACCTGCCTGAACCGCTCGGTCGGGCACTGCATGACCATGGGCACCGCCTCCACCATGGCCTGTGTCACCGAAGCGCTCGGCATGCAGCTGCCCGGGGCCTCCGGACTGCCCGCGGTGGACGCGCGGCGGGGCACGCTGGCCGAGCAGACCGGGATCAGGGCGGTCGCGCTGGCCACAGACGGCCCGCGACCCGCGGAGATCATGACCAGGAAGGCCTTCGAGAACGCGATCCTGGTCAACGCGGCCATCGGCGGGTCCACCAACGCGGTGCTGCACCTGCTGGCCATCGCCGGCCGCCTCGGCGTGCCGCTGGACCTGGAGGACTTCGACCGGATCGGCGCCCGGCTGCCGCTGCTGGTGGACCTGATGCCTTCGGGGCGGTTCCTGATGGAGCAGTTCGCCTACGCGGGCGGGCTGCCCGCGCTGATCGAGCGGATCCGCGCGCACCTGCACGCCGACGTGGTCACGGTGACCGGTCAGGGCCTGGTGGCCAACTGCGCGGGCGCGGTGGTGCACGACGAGGAGGTGATCCGGCCGCTGGACAACCCGGTGCAGCCCGCGGGCAGCGGGACCGCGGTGCTGCGCGGCAATCTGGCGCCCGGCGGGGCGGTGGTGAAGCAGTCCGCGGCCGAGCCGAGGTTGTTGTCGCACACCGGTCCCGCGCTGGTCTTCGACTCGGTGGAGGACTACCACGCGGTGATCGGCGACCCCGACCTGCCGGTCACCGCGGACACCGTGCTGGTGGTGCGCAACACCGGTCCGGTGGGCTACCCGGGCATGCCGGAGGTGGGCAACCTGGCGCTGCCGCAGAAGCTGCTGGACGCCGGAATCCGTGACCTGGTGCGGATTTCCGACGCCAGGATGAGCGGCACCGCCTTCGGCGCCTGCGTGCTGCACGTGGCCCCGGAGGCCGCGGTCGGCGGGCCGCTGGCGCTGGTCCGCGACGGCGACCTGATCACCGTGGACACCCCGGGCCGCCGCCTGCACCTGCACGTCTCCGACGAGGAGCTGGCGCGGCGCAGGGCCGACTGGCGGCCGCCGGTGAACGGTCCGGACCGGGGTTGGGTGCGGCTGTACCGGGAGCACGTGCAGCAGGCCGATCGAGGGGTGGACCTGGACTTCCTGGTCGGCGCGACGGACTCGAGCCCGCCGCGCGCGGCCTTCTGAGAGGAGATTCTTGTTGTACCGATGGGAAACCATGGCCGCGCTGGCCGGGCAACGGGTGTTCGGCATCGTGCGCGCCGGGGACGCGGCGACGGCCCTGGCCACCGCCGAGGCGATGATCGACGCCGGGCTGCGCACCCTGGAGATCGCGCTCACCACCCCCGGCGGGCTGCGCGTGATCGAGCAGCTGGCGGGCAGGCCGGGCATCACCCTGGGCGCGGGCACCGTGCTGGACGAGGCGAGCGCCCGGTTGGCCACCCTGGCCGGGGCCAGCTTCCTGGTCTCACCCAGCCTGCACCCCGAGGTCATCCGCACCGCGCACCGCTACGGCGCGGCCGCGCTGCCCGGGGTGGCCAGCCCGACCGAGATCGTCACCGCCCTGGAACACGGGGCGGACGCGGTGAAGTTGTTCCCCGCCAGGGGTTTTGGCCCGCGCTGGCTGGCCGACGTGCGTGCCGCGCTGCCGCAGGCGCCGGTGCTGCCGACCGGTGGGGTCGCGCTGGCGGAGGTGCCGGACTGGGTGGCCGCGGGCGCGGTGGCCTGCGGCGTCGGCTCGGCGCTGACCGAGGGCGGCCCGGAACAGGCGGCCGCGCGGGTGCGGAACCTGGTGGCCACGCTCGATGGAGACCGCGGGTGACCCAGCGCGGCCTGCACGGTCAGCTGCTGGAGACGCTCGGCCAGGCCATCACCTCCGGCGCCATCCCCGGCGGCCACGTGCTGCGGATCGAGGAGCTGGCCGCGCGGCACGGGGTGTCCCGGACGGTGGCGCGGGAGGCGGTGCGGGTGCTGGAGGCGATGCGGCTGGTGCACAGCAGGCCCAAGGTCGGCACCACGGTGCGGCCGGGCACCGAGTGGAACCTGTTCGACCCGCAGGTGGTGCGCTGGCGGCTGGCCGGCACCCGGCGCGGGGCGCAGCTGCGCGAGCTCAGCGAGGTGCGCGCGGCGGTGGAACCCGCGGCGGGCGCGCTGGCCGCGCGGACGGCCACCGAGGAACAGCGCGCGGAGCTGCTGGAGCTGGCGGCCGAGCTGTCCCGGCTGGCGGGTCTGGGCGAGGTGGACCGGTTCGTGGAGGTGGACGTGGCCTTCCACCGGCTGGTGCTGACCGCCTCCGGGAACGAGATGTTCGCCCACCTCGGTGACTTCACCGCCGAGGCGCTGCGCGGCCGCAACCGGCTGCACCTGATGCCCGCGGTGCCGGACGCGGTGGCCACCAGGCGGCACGTGGAGGTGGCGCGGGCGATCGCGGAGGCCAAGCCGGAACGGGCGGAGAAGTTGTTGCGCCAGATCGTGGCGAGCGCGGCGGCGGAGGTCGAGTCGCTGCTGGCGCGGAAGTAGCTTCGTGGCCTTGCGATCTTCCCCGTACCCCAAGGCCACGAAGCCAACTGTGTTCCACAAACACCGCCGGTGGTGGGTTGGAAGGAGATCCGAAAACCACCCACCGACGAGTCAAACCTAGCGCGCACGCACACTCCGTGCACGGATGGCACGCCGACTGCACTCCATTGGGGAAGATGATCACCCAGTAGCGGCTGTGGTGATCACAAATTTGCCAGGTTGTTCTCTAGACAATCATCGGTCAAATCGGTCAGGGACCTCGAATCGGGGACCGGGGCCACGCTCGAAACGACCGTCCGGCCGGTCGCCGCCGCCGTACTTGGCGAACTCGTGCCCGTGGCGGTGACCGCCGGGGCCGCCCGCGAAGCCGACCACGCCGCCGCCGACCACCGCGCCGAGCAGGGCGACCGCGACGAGCTGGACGGACTTGCGCTTGGCGAAGCCGCGCAGGCGCTTGGGGCGGGGCGCGGGTGGCGGGCCGGTGGGAGCGGCGGCGGGCTGGGCGGCGGTGGGCTGGCCACCGGGGACGGCGGCGGTGTGCTCGGCCGCAGGCTGGCCCGGAGCAGCCGCGGCGGGCTGCGGCGGGGCTTCGCCGCCGGGCTGGGCGGGGGCTTCCGCGCCGTGCCGCGCTTCCGGCTGGGGCGTGGGCTGCGGTGCTTCGCCCGGCGGGGTGGGCTGGGCCGTGGCCTGCGGTGCGGGGGCTACCGGTTGGGTGGGGGCTTCCGGGGTGGCCGGTTCCTCGGGAGAACCGGCCGCCCTCTTCTCGTTCTCCTCGGACATGTGCGCTCCTCGGTCGGTGTCAGCCACCCGGTTCTGGGTGGCTGACACCGAGGATGCGCGTGCCTGCTGTGCGCAGGCTGTGAGCAACCTGTCGAAAACCAATCGGTCAGCGGCCTCGCCATTTCCGCAGCTCACGCTGGGCGCGGTGCAGGTTCGGCGGGTTCACCGCGGGGTTTCCGTAGGACTCGATCCTGGAGTTGAGCGGGCCGGTGAAGTCCGGTTTGTCGATCTGGCCGAACTCGGTGACCTCGGAGATGCCGACCGTGGCGCTGTACGGGGCCACGTGGTCGATCTTCACGCAGCCCGCCCTGCCGTTGGTGACCGTGACGTTCCAGTGGGTGAACCGGGCCCCGTACAACGGCCCGGCGTTGGCGCTGCCGCCGTGGTTGCCGTCGTTGAACACACTGACCTCGGTGCGCACGTTGGCAAAGGGCAGGCCGCGGTGGGTGTCGAAGGTGCCTGCCTCCATCACGCCCTTGGACCAGACGTTGCCGCAGGAGAGGCCCTCGACGTTGATGCCGTGGTGGCCGGAGCCGGGGGTGGGCGGCTCGGTGAACTTGCCGATGCGGAAGTTCTCCACCAGGTTGTCGTGCGCCTGTTCCCGGCAGGCGTAGGAGTGGTGCTGGCCCCGCCCGGCCACGCTGGTCCTGGACAGGGTGACGCCCTTGGTCGCGACCAGTAGGAAGCCGTTGTCGCTGTCCACCACGGCCACGTCGTCGGCCCAGCAGTCCCAGGCGCACTGGAAGGCCAGGCCGTTGTAGCCCTTGTCCAGCAGGTGCTTGGGCCGGACCGTCTTGACCATGCGGATGGTCAGGCCCTCCACGCCGGCGCCGGTGATCGGCGGGGCGAAGGTGGTCAGCCGGGGCTTCCAGGCCAGCCGGGCGTCCACCGGCAGCGGCTGTTCCAGGGTGACCTGGTTGCCGCGCACCTTGGTGATCCGCACCGGCCACTGGAACGGGCGGTAGGAGAGCAGCTTGTCCTTGTTCGACCACACGTACTCGGCGGTGCCGGGGCCGTCGCCGCACATGTGCCGGAGCAGCCCGTACTCAGCGTCGTCGTCGATCTGCACCAGCACCCGCTGGCCGGCGTGCAGCGCCTTGCTGTCAGCCACGGTGAGGGTGAACCCGCCGCGGGAGGCGGGTGCGGTGACCGTGGTCAGGGTGCGGATGCCCTCGCCCTCGTTGCCCAGCCAGCCTTCCAGCGGCCACTTCTTGGCCTTGATCGCCTCCACCAGCGGCCGGTGCCGGTCCCGGTGGCTGACCCAGACGAGGCCCCCTGCCCAGCTCCAGGCCGAGTTCTCGCTGCCGTAGCGGCTGCGGTTGATGCCGACGATCTCCTCCAGCGACCGGGTGGCGTACAGCGTGGTCCGCCCGCTGCCCTCGCCGCGCAGCACCACGTTGTCGTAGCCGAGCTGGATGATGTTCTCGATCCGGTAGGTGCCGGCGGGCAGCAGCACCGCGCCGCCGCCCCGCCTGCCCACGTCCACGATGGCCGCGTTGATCGCGGCGCTGGCGTCGGCCGAGCCGTCCCGCACCGCGCCGTAGCGCAGCACGTTGGCCCGGACCGGCAGGTTCGGCCACCGCTCACCGGTGCGGTACCCGGCGAAGGAGACGTCCGGGATCTGCGGGTGGTTGTGCGGGTTGCGGACGTACTCCTGCCACAGCTCAGCCCTCGGCGCCCTTCCCTCACCGGTCTCCGCCGCGGCCTGCGCCGAGCCCGCTCCGCTGGTCAGGGCGCAGGCTGCGGCTGCGGCGCCACCGGCGAGGAACGTTCTGCGTTCGATCGTCATCGATCGTCTCCATCTCCCAAACGCGGGCGGCGGTTTGGTTGACGCGCGCAGCTTTACC
This sequence comes from Crossiella sp. SN42, assembly GCF_023897065.1. GTDB lineage: Bacteria > Actinomycetota > Actinomycetes > Mycobacteriales > Pseudonocardiaceae > Crossiella. The sequence continues at coordinate 131,378 of NZ_JAMHIV010000025.1, read as the reverse complement.
CGCCGGAGGGCGGGTGGGCAAGTGCGGATTTTCGTTCGTAAGGACCCTTGCCAATGCGGACGTTGACCAGCGAGAGTTGCCCAGGAAAGCCCCATCCAGCCGCCGCCACGTGGTTGCCGGGAGCGCCCCATGACCAGACGTCGTCCCGCGTGGCTGGCGGCAGCCGTCAGCCTCGCCCTCGTCCTACCCGCCCTGCCCGGCCTCGCCACGCCGGAAGCGGCCGCCGGACCGGCCTACCAGCTCGGCGCCACCCCCTCGGCCCCGAGCCGCGCCGCGCAGACCACCACCATCCCGGACTGGCGGTTGCAGTCCTCGGCGGTGGCCACCGGCAGCGGCGCGGCCATCTCCGCGCCCGGCTTCAACGACAGCTCCTGGTACGCGGTGCCCAAGCGGTCCACCGTGCTGGCCGGTCTGATCGCCAACAACAAGTACGGCGACGTCAACTACGGCAACAACCTGCAGAAGGCCAACCGCAACGACTTCCTGGTGCCCTGGTGGTACCGGCGCGCGTTCACCGCGGACCCGGCCCCCGGCACGCACACCTTCCTCAAGCTCAACGGCGGGGTGATCTCCCGCGGCGAGGTCTGGCTCAACGGCACCAAGATCGCGGGCACGGACACCGTGGTCGGCGCCTACCCGACGTACGAGTTCGACGTGACCTCGTTGCTCCGCAAGGGTGACAACGCGCTGGCCATCCGCGCCAGCGCGGCGGACCAGGACCGTGACCTGATCATCCACTTCATCGACTGGGCGCAGCTGCCGCCCGACCGCAACCAGGGCATCTTCCGCGATGTCCAGCTCACCGCCAACGGCGCGGTCTCCCTGCGCGACCTGCGGGTGGACACCGACCTGCCGCTGCCCAGCCTCAACCACGCCGACGTCACGGTGAAGGTCAACGCGCGCAACAACACCGGCGCGCCGGTGACCACCGAGATCAGCGGCACCGCGGGCAACGTGGGCTTCCGGCAGAGCGTCACGCTGGCGGCCAAGGAGACCAAGACGGTCAGCTTCACCCCTGGCAACACCGTGGGCCTGCGCTTCCTCAACCCGCAGGTGTGGTGGCCGTTCCAGATGGGCGGCCAGCCGATGTACGAGGCGGCGCTGTCCGCATCCGTGCACGGCGCGGTGGCCGACACCGCGAAGACCAGCTTCGGCGTGCGCGAGGTCAGCTCCCGGCTGAACAAGGGCGGCCGCGAGTTCTCGGTCAACGGCAAGCCGTTCCTGGTCCGCGGCGGCGGCTGGGCCTCGGACCTGTTCCTGCGCACCGACCTGAAGTACCTGCAGGACCAGGTGAACCTGGTGCGCGGCATGGGCATGAACACCATCCGGCTGGAGGGCAAGCCGGAGAACGACGAGTTCTACGACATGGCCGACCGGGCGGGCATCATGCTGATCACCGGCTGGGAGTGCTGCTCCAAGTGGGAGAAGTACAGCTCCTTCACCGCCGAGGACAACCGGGTCGCCGGCGAGTCGGCCGAGGACGAGGCCAAGCGGATCCGCAACCACCCCAGCCTGCTCGCGTTCATGATCGGCAGTGACGCGGCCCCCGGCGCGGGGCTGGAGAAGATCTACCTGGACGCGCTGAACCGGGCCGAGTGGAAGCTGCCGGTGATCTCCTCGGCCAAGGCGATCAGCTCGCCGCAGTTGGGCAGCCCCGGCATGAAGATGGACGGGCCGTACTGGTGGGAGCCGCCGAACTACTGGTACAACGAGCAGCTCGGCGGGGCCTACGGCTTCGCCTCCGAGATCGGGCCCGGGCCGACCATCCCGGAAATGGACGAGCTGAAGAAGTTCCTGCCGCAGGGCGACATCAACAAGCTCACCGACTACAACGCGACCCAGTACCACCTGTCCCGCTCGGACACCTTCAACAAGCTCACCTTCTGGGGCACCGCGCTGGACAACCGCTACGGCAAACCGGCGAACCCGGCTGACGTGGTGAAGAAGGCCCAGCTGGCCAACTACGAGACCAACCGCGCCCAGTTCGAGGCGTTCGGGCGCGACTGGTCGGATGCGAACAAGCCGGCCACCGGCGTCATCTACTGGATGCTGAACAACGCCTGGCCGACCATGTACTGGCACCTCTACGACTACTACCTGGCCACCGCGGGCTCCTACTTCGGCGCCAAGACCGCGCTGCGGCCGCTGCACGTGCAGTACTCCTACGACGACAAGTCCCTTGCCGTGGTCAACACCGGCCTCAACGACGTGCCGGGGCTGTCGGTGCAGGTGACCGTGTTCAACCTGGACGGCACGGTCAAGGCGGAGGAGACCCGGCCGGTCACGGCCAAGGGCAACGCCTCGGTGCGCGCGGGCAACCTGCCGCAGCCGAGCGGCCTGTCCAGCACCTACTTCACCCGGCTGCTGCTCAAGGACGGCAGCGGCAAGGTGCTGGACCGCAACGTGTACTGGCTGTCCACCAAGGCCGACGGGCTGAACTACGGCGCCTCCACCTGGTACCACACGCCGCAGTCCAGCTACGCCGACCTCAAGGGCCTGAACAACCTGGCCGCGGCGACCGTGAAGTCCACCGCGAAGTCCACTGTGGACGGTGCGAACACGAAGACCACGGTCACGCTCACCAACAACTCCACCGGCAAGCAGGTCGGGTTCTTCCTGCGCGCGAACATCCGCAAGGGCGCGGGCGGACCCGAGGTGCTGCCGACCGACTGGAGCGACAACTACGTCACGCTCTGGCCCGGCGAGACGCTGACCCTCACCGCGACGTACCGCACCGCCGACCTGGGCGGGGCGACCCCGAGCGTGGAGATCAACGGGCACAACGTGGCCAAGCAGGTGCTCTCCGCGCCGATCCGCTAGCCGGCACCGAACCCCGAGGGTAGTCAGGAATTTACTTCGGAAGGAGCCTTGCCGAAAAGGGGCAACCAACGGCAGAGTGCCGGACATGCGCCTGCCGCCACTGGTTCTCGGGATCGCCCTCGCCCTGTGCGCCTCGCTGACCCCGGCCGTGGCCGACCCACTGCCGGATCCGAGACTGACCGTGTCCGGACCAGGCACAACGACCGTGCCGGACTGGCGGATGCAGACCTCGGCCAAGGCCGGCCTGGACGGGTCGGCGATCTCCAGCCCCCGGCACGGCGACCGCGGCTGGCTGACCGTGCCCGCGCGCTCCACCGTGATGGCGGGGCTGATCGCGAACCGGCGCTACCCGGACCTGAACTACTCCACCAACCTGCGGGACGCGGTCAACCCGGCCGACTTCGCGGTGCCCTGGTGGTACCGGCGGGAGTTCCTGGCCTTCCCGCAGCCGGGCAGGCACACCGTGCTGCGACTCAACGGCGGGGTGATCTCGCGCGGGGAGCTGTGGCTCAACGGGGTGCGGCTGGGCGAGACCGCGGGCGCGTACCCGCGCGGCGAGTTCGACCTGACCCCGCTGCTGCGTCCCGGCCGCAACGCGCTGGCCATCAAGGCCATGCCCGCGGACCCGTTCCGCGACTTCACGGTGAGCTTCCTGGACTGGAGCCCGCCCGCGCCGGACAACAACATGGGTATCTGGCGTGATATCAGCCTGGTGACCTCGGGCGCGGTGTCCGTGGCCGATCCCCGGGTGGTCACCGCGCTGGAACCGGATCTCAGCGTGGCCCGGCTGACCGTGAAGACGGCCGTGCGCAACCACTCCGGCCAGCCACAACGCACCACGGTGACCGCGTCAGTCGGCAACGAGCGACTGCGGCAGCAGGTCGAGCTGGCGCCGGGTGAGACCAGGACGGTGACCTTCCCGGAGCTGCGGGTCGACCGGCCGCGGGTGTGGTGGCCCGCGCAGTTCGGCGAGCAGCCGCTGTACCGGCTGACCGTCTCGGCCGGGGACTCCGCCGCGAGCAGCGAGTTCGGCATCCGGGACGTGCGCTCCGAGCTGACCCCGCAGGGCCACCGCAAGTTCTTCGTCAACTTCACGCCGTTCCTGGTGCGCGGCGGCGGCTGGGCCTCGGACCTGTTCCTGCGCGCGCAGCCGGGGCGGCTGGCCGAGGAGCTGCGGCACGTGCGCGACCTCGGGGTGAACACGCTGCGGCTGGAGGGCAAGCAGGAGGACCACGAGCTGCTCGCGCTGGCCGACCGGCTGGGCATCATGCTGCTGCCGGGCTGGGAGTGCTGCACCAAGTGGGAGAAGTACTCGACCTGGACCGAGGAGGACTACCGGATCGCGGGCGCCTCCACCGCGGCCGAGGCGGCCCGGCTGGCCAACCACCCCAGCGTGCTGGGCTTCTTCATCGGCAGTGACAACGCGGCCACCGCCAGGGTCGAGCAGACCTACCTGGACGCGCTGCGGGCCGCCGACTTCACCGCGCCGATCCTGCCCTCGGCCGCGGCCAAGAGCACGCCCCAGCTGGGCAAGTCCGGGATGAAGATGGACGGGCCGTACTGGTGGATCCCGCCGAACTACTGGTACCAGGACAAGCTCGGCGGCGCGGCCGGGTTCGCCTCCGAGGTGGGCTCGGGGCCGATGATCCCGGAGCTGGCCAGCCTGCGGAAGTTCCTCACCGAGCAGGAGATCGAGGACCTCTGGCGAGCACCGACGAAGCCGCACTACCACCTGGCCAAGAAGGAGGTCTTCGCCACGCTGAGCCTGTTCGCGGACGCGCTGGCCAAGCGGTACGGCCAGCCGAAGGACCTGGCCGACTTCCTGCGCAAGGCCCAGCTGGCCAACTACGAGGGCAACCGGGCCCAGTTCGAGGCCTACGGCCGGGACTTCGCCGATCCGGCCAACCCGGCCACCGGCGTCATCTACTGGATGATCAACAACGCCTGGCCCACGCTGTACTGGCACCTGTGGGACCACAACCTGGACGCCGCCGGGTCCTACTTCGGTGCGAAGAAGGCGCTGCGGCCGCTGCACGCGCAGTACTCCTACGACGACCGCTCGGTGGTGCTGGCCAACACCGGGCTCGCCGACGCCCCCGGCCTGACCGTGCGGGCCACCGCGTTCAGCCTGGACGGCCGGGTGCTGACCGACCACTCGGTGCGGGCGACCGCGGCGGCCAACACCTCGGCCAGGGTGCTGACCCTGCCGGAGGTCGGCGTCCAGGGCACCTACCTGGTGCGACTGCTGGTGGCACGCGACGGCGCAGAGCTCGACCGGAATGTCTACTGGCTCTCCGGCACGGCGGACGTGGTGGACTTCACCAAGTCCACCTGGTGGCACACCCCGGTCACCGGTTCGGCCGACCTGACCGGGCTCCAGGACCTGCCGGAGAGCCGGGTCAGCCACACCGCGCGCCGGGTGCCCGGCGGGGTGGAGGTGCGGCTGCGCAACGACTCCGGCACCGTTGCCCTGGCGGTCAAAGCCCAGCTCGACGGGGTGCGCACGCCGGTCCGGTGGTCGGACAACTACGTGACGCTGTGGCCGGGTGAGTCGATGACGCTGCGCGCGGAGTACGACGGGGCCGCCGGTCTGCCGGGCGTTCGGTTGGCTGGGTTCAATCTGGGCCGCTGAACGTGTCCGAGCGGGCGATCGCGCGGATGGACGCCTAACCTCGGTTGAGTGGCCGATCACGAGCTAGCCGTCACCGGTGGACCCGGTCCGATCGAGGACTACGCCCTGCTGTCCGATCTGCGCACCGCGGCACTGGTGAGCAAGACCGGGTCGGTGGACTGGTTGTGCCTGCCCCGGTTCGACTCACCGTCCTGTTTCGCCAGGTTGCTCGGCGACGAGCAGTCCGGGCACTGGCAGATCTCGCCGACCGGGCCGGTGGAACACGTGCACCGGCAGTACCGGGACACCTCGCTGGTGCTGGAGACCGAGTTCCACACCGCGGACGGCGTGGTGCGGCTGGTCGACTCGATGCCGCCGCACGAGAAGAACATGGAGGACGAGCCCGCGCTGGTCCGGGTGCTGGAGGGCGTCTCCGGCGAGGTGGAGGTCCGGCTGCGCTGGGTGATCCGGTTCGCCTACGGGGACTCGGTGCCCTGGGTGCGCCGGACCGAGGCGCACGGCACGGAGTGCATCATCGCGGTGGCCGGCCCGCACACCGTGGTGCTGCGCGGCGACCGGCTGCCCTACCGGGTGGCGGGTGAGCGCGCGCACGAGGCGGTGTTCACCATCGCCGCCGGGCAGCGGCTGGCCTGGATCATGCAGTGGTCCGCCTCCTACGAGTCGGTGGCCGAACCGCTGGACCCGCTGCAGGAGACCCAGGACAGTGAGGACTTCTGGCGGGACTGGGCGGCCAACATCCGCTACGACGGCCCGCACGCCGAGGCGGTGCGCCGCTCGCTGGCCACGCTCAAGGCGCTGACCTTCGCGCCCACCGGCGGCATGGTGGCCGCGCCGACCACCTCGCTGCCGGAGACCCTGGGCGGGGAGCGGAACTGGGACTACCGCTACTGCTGGCTGCGCGACGCCACCTTCACCCTGTTGGCGCTGGACAACTTCGGCTGCTCCGGCGAGGCGGTGGCCTGGCGGAACTGGCTGCTGCGCGCGGTGGCGGGCGACCCGGCGGACGTGCAGATCATGTACGGCATCGACGGCGAGCGGCACCTGATCGAGTGGGAGGCCGACTGGCTGCCCGGCTACCAGGGCGCGAAGCCGGTGCGCATCGGCAACGCCGCGTTCCGGCAGCTCCAGCTGGACGTCTACGGCGAGGTCATGGACGCGCTGCACCTGTCGCGGGAGCGCGGGCTGGGCGAGAGCGCGGAGTCCTGGGCCTTGCAGCGCGGCATGATGCGGCACCTGGAAACCCTGTGGCAGCAACCGGACTCCGGGCTGTGGGAGGTGCGCGGGCCGGACCGGCACTTCACCCATTCCCGGGTGATGGTGTGGGTGGCCTTCGACCGGGCGGTGCGCGCGGTGGAGCAGCACGACCTGCCGGGGCCGGTGGCCCGCTGGCGGGAGCTGCGCGACCAGGTGCACGCCGAGGTGCTGGACAAGGGCTGGAACGCCGAGCTGAACTCCTTCACCCAGTTCTACGGCGGCACCGAGCTGGACGCGGCCACCCTGCTGATCCCCGCGGTGGGCTTCCTGCCCGGCGACGACGAGCGGGTGCGCGGCACGGTGCGCGCGATCGAGCGGGAGCTGAAGAACGGCGACCTGGTCGACCGGTACAGCACCGACGCCGGGAAGTCCGATGTGGACGGTCTGCACGGGCGCGAGGGCTCGTTCCTGGCCTGCTCGTTCTGGTTCGTGGACGCGCTGGCGCTGTCCGGGCGGCGCAACGAGGCGGCCTCCATGTTCGACCGGCTGGTCGCGCTGACCAACGACGTCGGCCTGCTGGCCGAGGAGTACGACGCCGCGCACGGCCGGTTCACCGGCAACTTCCCGCAGGCGTTCAGCCACCTCGCGCTGGTCAACAGCGCCGCGGTGCTCTACGGCGGCCGGACCCGCGAGGCCCGCGACCGCACCGACGGCTTTGACGGGGTGCGCGGATGAAGGCCGCGGTCGGCGTGCCGGGCAAGCCCGAGCTCATCGCCCTGCGCGAACTGCCGGATCCCGTTGCGGGGCCGGGCGAACTGCTGGTCGCCGGGCTGGCCGTGGGGGTCTGCGGCACCGACCGGGAGGTGGTCAACCAGGGCTACGGCGCGCTGCCGCCGGACCGCGAGGAGATGGTGCTCTTCCACGAGTCGCTGGGCCGGGTGCTGACCGCGCCGGAGGGAAGTGGCTTCAGCCCGGGGGACCTGGTGGTCGGCATCGTCCGGCGGCCCGACCCGGAACCGTGCGGGGCCTGCGCGGACGGGCAGTGGGACTTCTGCCGCAACGGCGAGTACACCGAGCGCGGCATCCAGGCCCTGGACGGCTACGGCGCGCAGCTGTGGACGGTGGAGACCGGGTTCGCGGTCCGGCTGGACCCGGCGCTGGGCGAGCTGGGCGTGCTCACCGAGCCGACCTCGGTGGTGGCCAAGGTGTGGGACCAGATCGAGCGGATCGGGCAGCGCGGCTACTTCCGGCCGCGCACCGTGCTGGTCACCGGGGCCGGGCCGATCGGGCTGCTGGCCGCGCTGCTCGGCGTGCAGCGCGGGCTGGACGTGCACGTGGTGGACCGGACCCGCACCGGACCCAAGCCGGAGCTGGTGTTCGGCATGGGTGCCTGGTTCCACGGCGACCTGGCCGAGATCAGCTTCGAGCCGGACATCGTGATCGAGTGCACCGGCGCGCCCGAGGTGGTCTTCGAGGTGCTGCGCCGCACCTCGCGCAACTCCATCACCGTGCTCACCGGCCTCTCCGGCGACGAGGGCGAGCTGCCGCTGCCCGGCGGCGAGATCAACAACGGCATGGTGCTGCGCAACGGGGTCGTGGTGGGCAGCGTGAACGGCAACCTGCGGCACTACCGGCGAGCCGCGGCCGCGCTGGCCGACACCGACCGGAGCTGGCTGGGCGGCCTGATCACCCGGCGGGTGCCGCTGGCGGACTGGACCGCCGCGCTGACCCCGGAGAAGGACGACGTGAAGGTTGTGATCGACCTCCAGGACTGAGCCGCTACTGGAGGCTCAGCCTCCTCGGCTCGCCGCAGTTCTCGGCGGACACCCGGAGGCAGCCCTGCACCTCCACCGGCTCGCCCGGCCGCCACGGGGCCTGCCGGACGAACCTGGTCACCCCGGCCGCGCAGCTCGCCTCCGGGGACCTCACCCGTCCTTGGGCGGCCGAGCCGAACTGGATCCACAGGTCGCCGGGAACCGTGCAGGCCAGCCCCCAGAAGGAGCCGTGCGCGAACAGCTTCGGCGCGCCGGAGGCGTAGGAGATGGCCACGTTGACCCGGCCGTAGACCCTGGTCTTCGGCTGCTCCTTGGAGTCGGCGTGGTCCACGGTCACCGGGACCTGGTTGGTCAGCCAGAAGTGGTCCGCGATGAACACCTGGGTGGTGGCGCAGTGCTCGGTGCCGGCCGCCGCGTTGTCCTTGACGCAGAAGCTGACCCGCAGCGGCGCGTCCGCCACCCAGGTCACCGTCTCGTCGACCGGACTCACGTCGCCGCAGGCCAGGTAGTCCGTGCCGGACCAGGCGCTGACATCCGCGGAGGAGAAGCGGACCTTGGTGACCACCGGGTCGGCCGGCTCGCAGTTGGCGTGCAGCTCGCCCTGCACGTGCGCCTTGCCGTTGCGCAGATCAGCCCTGGTCAGCCTGGCGGTGCCGCGGAAGACCGCGGTGGCGGTCTGGGTGGAGACGTCCGCGGTCAGCTCGGGCAGGGCTGGTCGCGCGTCGGCGGTTCCGGTCGAGGTGGTGAAGATCAGCAGGGCCAAGCCAACCGCAAGCCTTGACGCGCGCATATGTCCGATTTTACCGGATCCGGGTGGCGCCGGGTGCCTGGTCCCGGCGCCACCCGGCTCTTTCAGCCTCCGGTCTGCTGGGCGATCCAGTCCCGATAGGCGGTCACCGCGGTGTACACCGAGGGCGCGGTGGCACAGGTGGTGCTCGTGCTGCCCGCCCGGCTCGCCGCGCCGACGAGCTGCCAGGCCCCGCCGATCGAGCGCAGTTGTGGGCCGCCGGAGTCGCCGTAGCAGGCGCCGGAGTTGCCGTTCGGGTTGCCAGTGCACAACTCCGAACCGTCGATGCCGAGGCAGCGCCTTGCCTCGACCACGCTGGTGTCCAGCTGCTGCAACACCTTCGGCGTGCCGCCGCAGCCCGGCCTGGCGCAGGTCTGGCCCCAGCCGAGCAGCCGGGTGGCGCTACCCACCGGCGCCTCGGCGATGCCGATCGGCCGCTGGCTGACCGGCCGGTCGAGCTGCACCACCGCGATGTCGTAGTACGCGGTGGGTCCCCACCTCGGGTGCGCGACGATCTTGCGCACCCCGGTGAGGGTGCCGCCGCTGCCCGCGTCCCGGCTGCCGATCCGCACCTTGACCTGGCTGGGCCGCTCGTCCTTGACGCAGTGCGCCGCGGTGACCAGCCAGTCCGGTTTGACCAGCGAGGCGCCGCAGAAGTGCGCGCCGTAGCTGGTCTGCAGCGAGGCCATGAACGGGTAGTCCTGGTCCGCCGGGACGCCGCCGACCAGCAGCGGGGTCAGCAGGGCCGCGCTGAGCAGCTGGGTCAGCATCACCTCACACCCCGGAGACCTGGCGGATCCAGTCCCGGACCGCGGGCACGCTGCTGTACTGCTGGGTGCTGCGGCCGTCCGCGGTGGAGGCCACGCCGACCTGGAGGCCGTTGAACATCTGCGGGCCGCCGGAGTCGCCGGACCAGGCGTTGCCGGTGATCCTGGTGGTGCACAGGGCCTGGCCGCCGTAGTAGTCGCGGCAGATTGAACTCTGGCGGACGTCGGCGACCTTGAGCTGGGTGGCCGGCGGCGCGCTCTGGCTGGTCATGCCCCAGCCGTAGATCTGGTTGGTGCTGCCGGTGGCCGGGTTCGCGTCGGCCAGCTTGCTGTACTCGCTGGTCTGCACCGGGCTGGCCAGCCGCAGCAGGGACTGGTCGGCGCGGGTGTGAGAGGTGTAGCTGGCCACCGTGGCCAGCGTGCCCTGGGCGCGGTAGACGTTGCCGACGCGGACGGTGAGGCCGCTGCCCACGCAGTGCTTCGCGGTGAGCACCCAGGTCGGCGCGATGATGGTGCCGGAGCAGGTGAAGGAGCCGTTGCGGTACACCGCGGCCGCCCACGGCGCGGAGGTGACGAACTTGCCGCCGATGATGAACGGGTCCGCGCCGGCCGGGGCGGCGGCGGCCGTCGGGGCGGTGACCACGGCGGCGGCCAGGGCGAGGGTGATCGGGAGCAGGCGGAGCAGGCGCATGGGCACTCCTTGGCGTTGCAGGGAACCCTGACGCTAGGAAGGTGTTGCCCAGGCACGAAACGGGGAAATCCCGGTCACCGCCCCCGCTCGGCTGCGGGGTCCGGAAGGCGGAGCGCCAGCTCGGTCCGGGAGCGGACGTCCAGCTTGCGGTAGATCCTGGTCAGCGCGCCCTCCACGGTCTTGCCGCTGACGTTGAGCCGGGCCGCGACCTCCCGGTTGGTGGCGCCACCGGCGACCAGACGGGCGATCCGGTGCTCCAGTCCGGTCAGCGCGCCGCAGGCCTCCTGCTCGCTGTCCTCGCCCAGCACCGCCACCGCCCTGGCCGCCCACGGATGCGCGGCCGCGGCCACAAAGGTGCGGTGCGCCAGCCGCAGCGTCTCCCGCGCGGCGGCCCGGCGACGGCGGCGGCGGGCCGCGATGCCCAGCCACAGCAGGCTGCGGCCCTGCTGCACCGGCTGGCCCAGCTCGGCCTGTTCCGCACAGGCCGACTCCAGCGCGCGCACCGCCTGCTCGGTCTGCTGGGCCAGCAGCAGCCGGATGCCGTCGGCCCGCGCCAGCGTGGCCAGCACCCCCCGGCGGCCCAGCCGCTGCGCCGCCTCGGCCGCGGCCGCGAGCACCTCGGTGGCCTCGGCCTGCGCGCCGGTCACCGCCAGCGCCTCGGCCAGGTCCGCGCGCAGCCCGAACACCGCGGGGTCGGCCACCGCCATCTCGGTTTCCAGCAAAGCCGCCCGCCGCAACGGGTCCAGCGCCGCGGCCGGGTCACCGGCGGCCAGCAGGGCCAGCCCGTGCGCGTGCAGGTTGCGCAGCGCGAACGCCTTGTCGCCGTCGGCTTCCGCGGTGCCCAGCCCGGCCACGGCCAGCTCCACCGCGCGCGCCGGATCGCCGCCGACCGCCTCGGCCAGCGCGGCGGCGTAGCGGGCCGGGCCGAGGTCGGCGCCGGTGATCTCGGCCTGGCGCAAGGCTTCCGCGGCCCGCTGCCGGGCCTGCGCGCAGTGCCCGGCGGCCAGCAGCACCTCGGTGGCGCTCCAGGTCATCGCGACCAGCTCGCCGTGCTCACCGCGTTCCTCGGCTTGCTCGAACAGGTGCCGCAGCTCGGCCTCGGCCTCGGTGAGCCGGTCGGCGAAGAGCAGCAGCCGGGCCGCGGTCCAGCCCACCCCGCCGTGCAGCGCGACCGGCTCGGCCACCGGAACGGCCGCCGCGGCGAGGGTGTCCTCGGCGGCCGGATCACCCAGCGCCACCTGGCAGAGCGCCAGCGAGCAGCGCGCGTAGACCTCGGTGTGCGCGTCCCCGGCCGCGGTGGCCAGGCGCACCGCCCGGTCCAGCCCGGCGGCGGCCGCGGTGAAGTCGCCGCCGATGGCCGCGTGCACCGCGTGCCGCAGCCGCACCGGGGCCTCCAGCGCGGGCTCGCCCCTGGACTCGGCCAGCGCGCGGCGGAAGATCCGCTCGGTGGCCGGTCGGGTGTGCCTGGCCGCGTCCACCAGCGCCAGGCAGGCGGTGACCCGCTGTTTCCGGCTGCTGTGCGGGCAGGTCAGCACCGCGGTGGCCAGCGCGCGGGCCAGTTCGTGCGCGCCCGCGGTCACCGCGTCGGTGGCCGCGGTCAGCCTGCGGGCCACCGCGGCCTTCGGGTGCTTGACCGGGGTGCGGTCCGCGGCCAGCGCGCCCAGCTCGGCCGCGGCCGTGGGCAGTCCGCGCTGCCGGGCCGAGTTGGCCGCCGCGGCCAGCGTGCGGGCCAGGTCCTCATCCGGCGCGGGCCGGGCGGCCGCCAGGTGCCTGGCTTGCTCGACCGGGTCCGCGCTGACCGCGGCGAGCTGCTCGTGCGCCTGCCGCCGCAGCGCCGGATCCGCTTCCGCCACAACGAGATCGGCCAGCAGCGGCAGCCGGAAGGCGAGCACCCCGTCCTCGCCCTCGGCCAGCACCCCGGCGCGCAGCGCACTGTCCACAGTCGACTCCGGCTCGGGCGGCCCGCAGGCGTGCAGCAGGCTCGCGGTGGCCCGCCCGGCCAGCGCGATCCGCACCAGCACCGTCCGGTCGAGACGCTCGATCCGTTGGCGCAGCAGCGTTTTCGCCACCTCGGTCAGCTCACCGCCAGACCGGTCCAGCTCGGCCAGCAGCCGGGGGTGCCCGCCGGTGGCCCGGCACAGGGCGGCCGGATCTCCTTGCCCCCGCAGCAGATCCGCGGTCTCCGCCTCGGTCAGCGGCGGCAGCTCCAGCACCTCGGCCGGGTTGAGCCAGGTGGCCGCAGGCGGTGCGCCGGGCACGACCAGCTCAGTCGCGGCGAACCGGGCCGCCTGTCCGGCCCTGCGGGCGGCGAAGGCGAGCAGGTCGACGCTGTCCGGATCGGCCCACTGCACGTCGTCGAGCAGCAGCAGCACCGACCCGTCCGCGGCCAGAACCCGCAGCAGGGCCAGGAATCCCAGCCGCAGCGCGAGCCGGTCCGGCTGGCCGGGGTGGTCCCGGCGCACCGCCTGGCGCAGCGCGGCCCGCTGCGGTTCGGCCAGCAGCCGCCACGGCTGCGGCGGCAGCTCGTCGAGCAGGTCGGCGAGGGTGGTGAACGGCACCGCGGCATCGGCCGGGCCGGGCGCGGCGCGCAGGATCCGACCGGACTGGGCCATCCGGGTGGCCAGCTCGGCCAGCACGGTGGTCCGGCCAAAGCCCGAGGGGCCGTGCAACAGCACCGGCCCGGCGGCCAGCGCGGCCACCGCCCGGTGCAGGATCTCCGCTCTCCCCGGCACGACCAGCTCCTTCGGCACACATCAGTCCACAATGGACGGTCGCTGGCCGATCGAGCGATCGACCGGACGGGTTGCCCACGCAAGAATCGTTGCGTCCATTGGGTATTCGCGACTCCGCCAAGTGAGGGAAGAACCTGGTAACGATCGCCGAACGGGCTAGTCACAACCGATCGAAGCCGCTCTAATGGCGCGGAGTTATGGACGTGCATATGCGGGACCTTCGATACTTCGTCGCGGTGGCCGAGGAACTGAGTTTCAGCGCCGCCGCCGAACGGCTGCACGTGTCCCAGCCCGCGCTGAGCAAGCAGATCCGGCTGCTGGAACGCAGTCTGCGGTCGGCCTTGCTGCGCAGGGACCGGCGGACCGTGGCGCTCACCGCGGCCGGGGCCGCCCTGCTGCCCAGGGCCCAGCGACTACTCGCCGACTGGGGCGCCGCGCTCGGCGAGGTCGGCCGCGCCGCCGCCGGTGAGCGGATGGTGTTGCAGGTCGGCGTGCACAGCAACCTGGCGCCCGGCCTGTTCGAGCGGATCTCCGCGCGCTTCGCCGACCTGCTGCCCGGCTGGCGGATCGGCGTGCACCGCAGCGACTGGGACGACTCCTCGGCCGGCCTGCGCGAGGGCCAGGTCGACCTGGCGCTGGTCTGGTTGCCCGTGGCCGACCAGGACCGCTACGCCTACCGGGTGCTGCTGGCCGAACCGCGCTGGGTGGCCCTGCCCGCTGACCACCCACTGGCCGCCGAGGCCGAGGTGGCCTTCACCGACCTGCTCACCGAACCGTTCGTGGCCCTGCCCGAGTCGGCCGGACCGCAGCGGGACTTCTGGCTGGCCAGCGACGCCCGCCGGGACCGCCCGGCCGCGGTGTCCATCGTGGCGAACAACCTGGATGAGGTCTTCGCCGCGGTCGCCGCCGGGCACGGCGTGGCCCTGGTGGCCGGCAGCACCAGCGAGTCCAACACCAGGGCGGACGTGGTGTTCCGCCCGGTGCCCGGCATCCGGCCGGGCAGGCTGGCCGCGCTGTGGCGGCTGGGCGAGCAGCGCGGCGCGGTGAACGCCTTCGTCCGTGCCTGCCGCGAGGCCACCGAGTAACGCTCAGCCGGTGCGGACCGCCGAGATCAGCTCCTGCACCCGGTGCGCGATCCGCAGGTTGTCCGCCGCGCTGATGGACAGCCTGCCCCGCTCGCTGACCAGCAGGTACCGCCCGTCCTCGCTGTCGAACCAGGAGATCACCGAGGGGTCCCGCTCCATGTGCGTGGTGTAGCGCTCGGCCACGCTGACCGAGAACTGCCCGCCCTGGTGCCGGTGCCTGCTCAGGTAGTCCAGCGTGTAGGCCTCGTTGCGGTTCATGCCAGCGGCGACCAGCTGGTCCACGCTGTCGCCGAACGGGTCCAGCTTCTCCGGCCCGGTGGCCCGCTGCAGCCCGGCCAGCGGCGCGGACACCGGAGCCTGCCGCCCGGCCTGCCCCGGCGGCAGCACGCTCACGATCGCCTCGGCCAGCCCGGTGTCCCGCACCTCCCGCAGGTGCAGGCACCCGTCCTCGGTCTGCGCGGCCAGCGCCGCGCTCTCCCCGCGGGCCACCGCCACCGCGTGCAGCGGCTCCTCGGTGTACTGGATCAGCTCCACCGCCACCGTGTGCCGCGCCAGCAGCCCGAGCTGGTCCTCCAGCAACGGATCCAGCTCCCAGCGCGGCCCGCGCTCCCTGGCCAGCCGCCGCTGCCGCAGCCCCTCCAGCACCTGGTGCCGGAGCACGCCGCGCTCCTCCATGGTCACGCCGTGGCTGCGCAGCCGGAGCGGGTACGGCATCCGCTCCAGCCCCAGCTCCTGCCAGGCGAAGTCCAGCTCGACCGGGGTGAGCGTGGTGAGCACGCCGGTCATTCGCCGATCACCGGGGGTGCCACTCGCTTCCCGTCACCCCACACGTCCTCGGTCTCCTGCAGGTAGTCGGCCCGCTTGTGCTCCTTGTCCTCTTCCTTGCGCCCACCGGCCCCAGCCCCCATCGGCCCACCAGCGGCCCCAGCGGGCCCACCCCGGCCCGCGGCGCCGGCGGCCCCCGCGACGGCCGACCCGGCCCCCGCGGCCGCGGGCCCCTGCGCGCCGGCCATGCCACCAGCGGCGACACTGCCCCGCCCGGCACCCGTCCCGGAGCCAGGTGTGCCCCCGGAACTCCCGGTCAGCGCGCCGAGAATGCCCCCGGGCGCGATCCCACCCGGCGGCTTCCCACCGGTCGCGCCGCCAGTGGGCAGGTTCGGCGGCGGCACCGGCGTCCGGCTCGCGATCTTGGTCGGATCACCCGGCTTCGGCGGCTGCGGCGGCAACCGCTCCGGCAGCTTCCGGGGCGGCAGCTTGTCCTTGTCCGGCGGCGGAACCGGCGGCGGCAGCGGAGGCAACGGCGGCTTGGGCGGCACCGGCGGCTTGGCCTTCGGCGGCGGCGGCACCGGCGGCGGCAACGGCCGCACCGGCACCGGGATCGGCGTGACCACCGGCGGCTTCGGCGGCTGAACCGGCGGCGGCACCGGCGGCTGGATCACCCGCGGCGGATCCGGCGGGTGCGGCGGCGGATAGGGCGGCGGCGGGTACGGCGGAGGCGGCGTCGGCTTCGGCGGCCAGGGCTCCCCGGGCAGCCCGCCGATCGGCGGCGGCGGCGAGAACACCGGCGTGGTCGCGTCCACGTGCCGGGCACTCGCCTCGTTGTTCTGCATCACCCGGATCGCGTTCTGATGCGCGTTGTCCGCTTCCTGGCGCTTGGCCGGAATGTCCTGCACAGCCGACTTGACCAGCCCGACCAGCCCACCGGACTTGAACGCGTCCCGCATCATCTGGTTCTCGTCGAACTTGACCGGCTCCGGCATCCGGTTCTTGCTGTCCTCGGCGATCAACCCGAGGTCATTGGTCCGGTTCCCCATGTACTGACTGGTCTGAGCCGCATCGCCACCCCACTTGGCCAACTTGAGCGTGGCCTCCCGCGCGGCGTCCCCACCCAGCCCGGTCCACCCGTGCGCGGTTTCCTTGATCTTCCGGTCCATCTCCTCGGAAGACTTGGCCATCTCGTTGCCGAGCTCGGTCCACGCCAGGGCGACCGAGTAGACCTGACCAGGGTCGTTGTTGTTGGTGATCTGGTCGTAGAGCGCCTGGTGCTCAACCGCGGCCCAGTTGCCGCACTGAGTGAGCGCCCGGTCCTCACCCATCTTCAGGCCCTCGCGCAGCTGGCGCTCCTGCTCGGCGACGGCTTCCCGGTCGGCCTCCGTCCCGATGACCATCCGGCCGAGGGTGCCCTGCTCATCCGGATTGGTCTGCGACCGGGTCTGGCGATAATCGCCGTTCGGCGGCTGGGTCATGGCATCCCCCTGCTACTTCTTCGGCATTCTCGGCAGCACAAAACCGACCGCCTTCTCCGCGAGCGTGCACGGCGGCTGCTCCGTACCCGCGAAACGCAGGCTCACCTGCACGTACACCGTCTCGCGCTTGTTGACCTCGATGTTCACCGTGCAGAGCGTGCCGCTCTTCATCGGGTAGTAGTTGACTCGCCTGCCATCCACGACGACCTTGCGGATCCCAGCCTCGTCGGTGCCCGGCGGGGTCTTCAGCTGATCGATGCCGCTGATCGGGTCGATCGTGACCGCGCCACTCACCGGTGTCGGTGTGTCAGCCACGCTGTACTCACATTCCCGCTGCTTGCCCAGGCTGGCCGAGCGCCCAGCGGGAAGGCCGATCGTCGCGGCCTCGGCGTTCGTCATCAAGGTGCAGGTGTCCACCTGTGCCAGGGAGGCACCGGGGCCATCGCTGGCCGCAGCGCTCGAAGTGGCCGCAGCGCTGGTGGCCTGGGTCGGTGTGCCCGCCACCGAGCCGCCGGAACAACCGCCGAGAACGAGGGCGGCCAGCACTGCGCCACCAACGGCAATCTTGCTCTGAGTCACTTCTGATTCCTGAGGTTGGAGGCACTGCCGGAGTCCGCGCCCTTGGTGGCCTTGATGGCCTCGTCGAGGACGACCTGCGCCTTCTGCAGCTCCTGGATGTACAGGCCGATCTGTTCGCCGAACGAGCCCGGGGCACCATTGGCCCGCTTGCTCATCTTCTCCGCCATCTGCTGGCCCACCCAGTGATTGCCCAATGGCAGTGCCTGCTCGAGCCTGTTCGCCTCACGCTGCCACTTCAGGGCCCGCGCCTCCTGCTCGGTGAGCACCTTCTTGAGTTGCTCGCCGGCCGCCGGGTCCAGCTTCACCTTGCCCGCGCGGACGTCCTCGCGGAGCTGGTTCATGCCCTCGACCGACCTGTTCAGGCTGGTCAGGGCGGACATCGCCATTGCGGGTCCTGGTGGGGCGCTGTTCGGGTCGGTCACTGTGTTCCCCCTCCGTCACGCAGTGCGCGTCCACGGTCACCGTACCAACGACGCACGGCTCGCACGGGTGGTTCCGCGCAGGCAGGGAGTGTCTAGAGCAGGCCGTCGATGCTGGCCGGTGGGCCGGGCTTGGCGAAGAGCCAGCCCTGGCCGGAGTCGCAGCCGATGGCGCGCAGGCGTTCGGCCTGGGTGGTGGTTTCCACGCCTTCGGCGGTGACGGTGAGGCCGAGGGCGTGGGCCAGGGAGACCAGGGTGGCCACGATCTGCTGGTCGACCTCGTCGCCCGCGGCGGCGGCGCGCAGGCCCTCGACGAACGAGCCCGCGATCTTGAGCTCGTGCACGGGCAGGTGGCGGAGGTAGGCCAGGTTGGAGTAGCCGGTGCCGAAGTCGTCGATGGCGATGCGCACGCCCATGTCGGACAGGGCGCACAGGGCGTCCAGCGGCTCGGCCGCGTTGCCCATGATCGCGCTTTCGGTGAGCTCCAGTTGGAGCTTGCCCGCGGGCAGGCCGGTCTCGGCCAGGATGCGGGCCACGTCGCCGACCAGGCCGGCGTCGCGGAGCTGGCGGACGGCCAGGTTCACGCTGACGAACGGGGCGGCGGCGCCGAACTCGTCGATCCAGCTGCGGGCCTGGCGGCAGGCCTGTTCCAGCACCCAGCGGCCCAGCGAGACGATCAGCCCGGTCTCCTCGGCCAGCTCGATGAACCGGTCCGGGCCGAGCCTGCCGAACTCCGGGTGCTGCCAGCGGACCAGCGCCTCCACCCCGACCACGGCGGTGTCGGTGAGCCGGACCAGCGGCTGGTAGTCCACGTAGAACTCGCCGCGCTCCAGCGCCGCCGGCATGGTCGCGGACAGGGTGAAGCGGGCCACCTCGCGGGCGTTGCGCTCCTCGTCGAACAGGGCCCAGCGGCTCTTGCCGTCGGCCTTGGCCCAGTACAGCGTGATGTCGGCGTCCCGCATCAGGTCCGCGGGGCAGGCGGTGCTGGTCGGCCGCTCCACGATGCCGATGCTGGCCGAGATGGACAGCTCGTGCCCGGCCACCTTGATCGGCTCGACCAGCGCGTCCAGCACCTGCTCGGCGACCGCGATGACCTCGTCGGTGCCCGCGGTGCCATCGAGCAGGATGACGAACTCGTCCCCGCCCATCCTGGCCACCAGCCTGCCCGGCCCGGACACGCAGTCGTCCAGCCGCCGGGCCACCGCGACCAGCAGCTGGTCGCCGATGTCGTGGCCGAGGCTGTCGTTGATCACCTTGAACCCGTCCAGGTCCAGGTAGCACAGCCCGACCCTGGCCTGCGGCTCCTTGCGGGCGAAGGCGGTGGCCAGCTCGTCCAGGAACAGCGCGCGGTTGGACAGGCCGGTCAGCGGGTCGTGCAGGGCCTGGTGCCGGAGGCGGGTCTGCAACAGGTGGCGGTCGGTGACGTCCTCGATCATCGCCACCACGTACCTCGGCGCGCCCTGCTCGTCCCTGATCAGCGAGACGGTGATGTGCGTCCAGATCTCCTGGCCGTCCCTGCGGGTCAGCCGGGAGTCCAGCCGGACGTGGTCGCGGGCGCCGGAGGCCACCGAGGCGCACATCTCGCGCAGGTCCAGCCGGTCCTGCGGGTAGAGCACGTCGTGCCCCTTGCGCTGGCACAGCTCTTCCAGGCTGTAGTCGAGCATGTGCTGCAGCGAGGCGTTGGCGTCCAGGATCCGGCCGTTGGTGTCCAGGATGCCGATGCCGATCGCGGCCTCGGTGAACACCGCCCGGAAGCGGGCCTCGCTGGCCCGGCGGGCGTGCTCGGCGGCGTCCCTGGCGTCCAGCACCGCCTGGCGGATCGCCTCCTGCTCGTCCAGGGTGCGTTCGCGCAGCGCCTGGGCGTACCCGGCGGCCAGCGCGCCCTGCAGCGCGGCGATCCTGGCCTGCAGCCGTTCCTCCGGCTCCACCCGCAGCTCGGCGAGGAACTCATCACCCAGCAGCGCGACCGTGCGGCTCAGCGTCTCGATTCCGGTGAAATGCGCCTGGACCAGCTGGAAACCGATCTCCCTTGCCGGGGTGGCCCGGAACGGGTCCGCGAACAGCGCCTTGACCAGGCGCTCGGTGTGCGCGAGCAGCAGCTGTTCGGTCTCGGCCAAGCCGAGAGAGACATAGCTGGTCCCGGCGATGGCTCGGACCCAGCTGCGGGCGAATCGCGCGCAGGCCTGGTGGGTTCGGTCGGCGCCGTCGGTCACCAGCAGCCTTCCAGGGCGGAAAGAATCGCTGTTCGTCGCACTCATACCCATCGCCCGACCGCGGCACACAAACCAGACCGTCCGGGTCGCCCGCTGTCCTCCTGGGCCCAGTTTGCCGTGGTCAACGCCGCGGAGACGAGCCCTGCATCAACAATCCCGAAGCTGGGCGGCAATTCCATGACGTGGCGCACACTGGCGAAGATCAGCGAAGTGGGAGCGGGTCGACACATCGTCCTGATCCTCTCACTCGTCACCTGCGGGATCTTCGCTGATGGGGTGATAACTCTACGATAACGCGACTGGTGGCGACTCTCCGCCATCGCCGCAGGAAAAAACGGGTCAAGTTCCCCTGACACGTATCGGTTCGCCGCTCCGAAGGGTAGCGGTGTCCGAGGGCGGCAGAAAGACCGAAAAACCGGGAATGGTTGCCATCTGAGTCGTTTGCGCTGGCCACATGGTCTAGACCTTCTGGCCGACCGCCGCGAACCCGGCGAAAACTGCCGGGTCCCCCGCCGGCAGCGCGGCGGGCTCCGGCCGCCACAGCGGCAGCCGCACCAGGCCCGGCTCCACCAGCGCGCAGTCCCCGAACAGGCCCGCGACCTGCTCAACCGTGCGCATGGTCAACGCGCTGCCCGCCCGCCGGTAGAGCTTCTGGTGGAACTCGGCCTGCTCCCCGGCACCCTCGAGGCAGGCGTGCGAGAGGACCAGGAAGCTGCCCGGCGCGACCGCGTCCAGGTAGCGGCGGACCAGCCCGGCCGGGTCGGCCTCGTCCGGCACGAAGTGCAGCACCGCGACCATCAGCACCGCCACCGGCTGGGACAAATCCAGTAGTCCGCGAACCTCGGTGGCGTCCAGCACCCGTTCGGGTTGCCGCAAGTCGGCCTGCACGATCTCGGAGAAATCGTTACCCGCGAGCATGATTCGGCTGTGCGCTACGGCAACCGGGTCAATATCGACATAGACCACCCGGCACTCGGGCTCCAGTTCCTGGGCCACCTCGTGCACATTGCCGACCGTCGGTATTCCGGACCCGATGTCCAGGAACTGGCGTATCCCGGCTTGTACGCAGAACTTCACCGCGCGGCGCAGGAACGCCCGGTTCGCCTGCATGATCATCGGCAGCTCGGGCCAGTCCTCGATGGCCACCCTGGCCAGCTCCCGGTCCACCGCGAAGTTGTGCGAGCCGCCCAGGTAGTAGTCGTAGACCCGGGCCGCGCTCGGCTTGCTGAGGTCGATCTCCGGCGGCACCCAGCCGTGTTCCTGGCGCACGGCTCAGGCCTTGTAGCCGACGCCGGTGAAGCCGCTGAGCTGCTCGGGCGGGCCGAAGAACTCATCCTCCGGCTCCGGCCGCCACTGGGTCATCTGCACCAGTCCCGGCGGCAGCAGCTCGCAGTCGCCGAAGTAGGTGAGCACCCGCTCGTGCGAGCGCATCCAGATCTGGGTGCCGGTGCGCTGGTAGAGGTCCTCGTGCTCGGCGGCCTGCTTCGGCGCGCCCTCGCTGCTGCCGTGCGAGAGCACCAGGTAGCTGCCGGAGGGCACCGCGTCCAGGTAGCGGCGAACCAACCCGGCCGGGTCGTCGGCGTCGGGCACGAAGTGCAGCACCGCGACGAAGAGCACCGCGGTCGGCTGGCTCAGGTCGAGCAGGCCGGTCAGCTCGGGGCTGTCCAGCACGTCCCCGGGTTTGCGCAGGTCGGCCTGGATGACCGCGGTGCGCTCGTTGCCGGCCAGCATGGCCTTGCTGTGCGCCACCGCGATCGGGTCCACGTCCACGTAGACGATCCGGCACTCCGGGTCCGCGGCCTGGGCGATCTCGTGCACGTTGCCCACGGTGGGGATGCCGGAGCCGATGTCCAGGAACTGACGGATGCCCTGGTCGACGCAGAATCGGACGGCGCGGCGCAGGAAGGCCCGGTTCGCGCGCAGTGCGGCGGGCAGCAGTGGCCACTGCTCGATCGCCTGGCGCGCCTGGGCCCGGTCCACCGCGAAGTTGTGTGAGCCGCCGAGGTAGAAGTCGTAGACCCGGGCCGTGCTCGGCACGGTCAGGTCCAGCTCGCCCGGCGCCCAGTTCGGGCGTTCCACAGCCCGCGAGCATACGACCAGACGAAACGGACAGCGGTTCACCGTTGAACGACCACTCGAATGGCGGCACGATCTTGGCGTGGACAACGGATGGTGGCTGCTGGGACCGGGGATCGGCGGGGTCGTGGTGGCCGCGGGGGTGCTCGGCCTGGGCATGGTCCGGCGCAGGCAGGGCATGGTGCTCACCGGCACGGTGCTGCTCGCGATCAGCACGATGCTGCTGGTCGGCGGCGGTCTGTTGCTGGCTGATCCGAAGGCGGGGCTGACCGAGGCGATCAAGACCGGCGGGCTGGGCGCGGGCTCGGTGGTGGCGCTGTACGCGCTCTGGCTCAACGACCGGCGGCGCCAGGTTGAGGAGAAGCGGCAGCGGCTGGACACCGAGCGGGCCGAGCACGACCGGGAGCGGGTCAGCGACGAGCGCTTCGCCAAGGCGGTGGAGCTGCTCGGGCACGAGGCGGACCAGGTGCGGGTGGGCGCGCTGCACGCGCTGGCCGGTATCGCCAGGAGCCGCCCGGAGTACACCCAGACCGTGCTGGACGTGCTGTGCGCCTACCTGCGCCGCCCGTTCGAGATCGACGCCAATGACCGGTACACCACCGAGGGCGAGGTGCGGCGCAGCGCCCAGCAGCTGATCAGGGACCTGCTGCCCAAACCGGACATGGACGCGCCGCACTACAACCTGGACCTGATGGGCGCCACGCTGAGCCGCCTCGACCTCAGCGGCCGGATGGTCGGCGGCCTGCGGATCCAGGACGCCACCCTGCACCGGGTCACCCACCTGGACGGGGCTGAGTTCCACGGCAACGTCTACTTCACCAGGGCCAGGTTCCGGGGGCCGCTGAACTGGACCGGCGCCACCTTCCACCGCCGCTGCGGTCTCGGCAGCGTGGCCTGGGACGTGCGCCCGGACCCGGCCCGCGCGACTTTCCACAGCCCGGAGCAGCCTTGTTCGTAGCCAGGGCGCGTTTTCACTACAGTCGGGTCACAACAGTGCGTGTCGGGTGGACCACATAGGGAAAGAAGGAACGCGGCCATGCTCGAAGTGTTCGGGATCGTAGCCATGATCCAGGGCTTCGGCGGGCTCATCGCCAGGCAGGTCGGTGGCGAGGGCTGGCTGTTGATGCACATGGTCCCCGAGCACCTGCAACTGCTCACCGGCGTCACCCTCGGCCTGATCGGCCTGGTCCTGCTGCTCACCGCGACCAGCCGCAGGCGGGCCACCGGCTGAGACGCCTCGGGGGCGGCGCCCATCGGACACCGCCCCCGTGCACAGCGGAAAACTCAGTCGAACAGCGCGTGCAGCGTGCCCTCCCAGGCGGTGCGCAGCTCGTCGAGGCCGACGGTGAACTGACCCTGCACCTCGACCGCCCCGGACTCCACGTCCACCACACCGACCCTGGTGACCGGCAGCTCGCGCGCCTTGCACATCTCGGTGAAGCGCAGCTCCTCGCTGCGCGGCACCGCGACCAGCGCCCGGCCCGCGGACTCGGAGAACAGGTAGGTGAACGGGTCGGCGCCCTCGGGCAGCACGATCCGGCAGCCGCTCTCGCCGATGATCGCGGCCTCCACCACGGCCTGGATCAGGCCGCCCTCGGAGAGGTCGTGCGCGGCGGAGAGCATGCCGTCCCGGGAACCGGCGACCAGCACCTCGGCCAGCACCCGCTCCCGCTCCAGGTCCACCGCGGGCGGCTTGCCACCCAGGTGACCGTGGACGTGGTTGGCCCACTCCGAGCCGCCGAACTCGTCCCTGGTGTCACCGAGCAGCAGCAGCGTCTCGCCGTCCTCCGCGCCCAGGCCGGTGGGGGTGCGGCGGGCCACGTCGTCGATCACGCCGAGCACGCCGACCACCGGGGTGGGCAGGATCGCCACCGAGCCGGTCTGGTTGTAGAAGGAGACGTTGCCGCCGGTGACCGGGATGCCCAGCTGCTTGCAGCCGTCGGCCAGGCCGCGCACGGCCTCGCTGAACTGCCACATCACGCCCGGGTCCTCCGGCGAGCCGAAGTTCAGGCAGTTGGTCACCGCGTACGGGGTGGCGCCGGTGGCGGCCACGTTGCGGTAGGCCTCGGCCAGCGCGAGCTGGGTCCCGGTGTAGGGGTCCAGCTGCACGTAACGGCCGTTGCAGTCGGTGGAGATGGCCACGCCGCGGCCGGTCTGCTCGTCGATCCGGATCATCCCGGAGTCGGCGGGCTGGGCCAGCACCGTGTTGCCGCGCACGTACCGGTCGTACTGCTCGGTGACCCACTTGCGGCTGCACAGGTTCGGCGAGGCGATCAGCCGCAGTAAGGTCGCGCGCAGCTCATCGGCGGTGGCCGGTCGCGGCAGCGTGTCCGGCACGTCCGCGATCAGCGCGTCCTGGGACGCCGGGCGCTGGATCGGCCGCTGGTACACCGGACCCTCGTGCGCCACGGTGCGCGGCGGCACGTCCACCACGGTCTGGCCGTGCCAGGTGATCACCAGCCGGTCGCCGTCGGTGACCTCGCCGATCTCGGTGGCGATCACGTCCCACTTGCGGCAGACCCGCAGGAACGCCTCGACGTCCTTGGGCTCGACCACCGCGCACATGCGTTCCTGGGACTCGCTGGAGAGGATCTCCGCGGGCGACATGCCGCTCGCGCGCAGCGGCACCGTCTCCAGGTTCACGTGCATGCCGCCGTCACCGGCGCTGGCCAGCTCCGAGGTGGCGCAGGACAGGCCCGCGCCGCCGAGGTCCTGGATGCCCACCACGATGCCCTCGCGGAAGAGCTCCAGACAGCACTCGATGAGCACCTTCTCGGTGAACGGGTCGCCCACCTGGACACTGGGCAGCTTCTTGCGCCCGGACCCCGACTCGTCGCCGGAGAAGCTGTCCGAGGCGAGCACGGACACCCCGCCGATGCCGTCCAGGCCGGTGCGCGCGCCGAAGAGCATGATCTTGTTGCCCGCGCCGGAGGCGTGCGCCAGGTGCAGGTCCTCGACCCGCATCGCGCCCACGCACAGCGCGTTGACCAGCGGGTTGCCCGCGTAGGTCGGGTCGAAGACGACCTCGCCGCCGATGTTGGGCAGGCCGAGGCTGTTGCCGTAGCCGCCCACGCCCGCGACGATCCCCGGCAGCACCCTGCGGGTGTCCGGCGCGTCGGCCGGGCCGAAGCGCAGCGGGTCCATCACCGCGAGCGGCCGGGCGCCCATGGCCAGGATGTCCCGGACGATGCCGCCGACGCCGGTGGCCGCGCCCTGGTAGGGCTCCACGTAGGACGGGTGGTTGTGGCTCTCCGCCTTGAAGGTCACCGCCCAGCCGTCGCCGATGTCGACCACACCGGCGTTCTCGCCGATGCCGGCCAGCATGTGCTGCTTCATCTCCGGCGTGGTGGTCTTGCCGAAGTAGGCCAGGTGCACCTTGGAGGACTTGTACGAGCAGTGCTCGCTCCACATCACCGAGTACATCGCCAGTTCGGCGTCGGTGGGGCGGCGGCCGAGGATCTCCCGGATGCGCGCGTACTCGTCGTCCTTGAGGCCGAGCTCGCGGTAGGGCTGCGCCACCTCGGGCGTAGCGGTCGCGTGCTCAACCGTGTCCACTTGCTGTTCAGTCGTTGTCACGCCGCCACCAGCGAGTCGAGAACGGACAGGAACAGGCCGAGGCCGTCGTCGGTCGGGCCGGTGAGGGCCTCGATCGCGTGCTCGGGGTGCGGCATCAGGCCGACGACGCGGCCGTTGGCACTGCTGATGCCCGCGATGTCGTTCAGCGCGCCGTTGGGGTTGTCGCCGACGTAGCGGAACACCACCCGGCCCTCCGCCTCCAGTTCGTCCACAATGGACTTATCTGCGACGTAGCGGCCCTCGCCGGACTTCAGCGGCACCAGGATCTCCGCGCCCTTGTCGTACCGGGTGGTCCACGCGGTGGTGTTGTTCTCCACCCGCAGCCACTGGTCCCGGCAGACGAAGTGCAGTCCGGCGTTGCGGACCAGCGCGCCGGGCAGCAGCCCGGCCTCGCAGAGGATCTGGAAACCGTTGCAGATGCCCAGCACCGGCATGCCCTTGGCCGCCGCGCTGACCACCTCGCCCATCACCGGGGCGAACCGGGCGATCGCGCCTGCACGCAGGTAGTCGCCGTAGGAGAAGCCCCCGGGCACGACCACCGCGTCCACGCCGCGCAGGTCCGCGTCGGCGTGCCACAGCGGGACGGCCTCTGCCTCGGCGAACCGCACGGCGCGCTGGGCGTCGACGTCGTCGAGGGTGCCGGGGAAGGTGATGACCCCGATCTTGGGGCTCATGACTCGATCCGGCGGACGGTCCAGTCCTCGATCACCGGATTGGCCAGGAAGGTCTCGGCGATCTTCGCGAGAGCTTCGTCGTCGACGTTGTCGTCGACCTCCAGCTCGAAATGCTTGCCTTGGCGGACGGAGGCGATGCCATCGAATCCGAGACGGGGCAGCGCATTCGCCACCGCCTGTCCTTGCGGATCGAGGATCTCCTGCTTGGGCATGACGTCGACGACGACTCGGGCCACGCGAATGCTCCTGGATTTTGCCGGGAAGCGGGACGAGAGGAGCCTACCTGACCTGCTTGTTCACTCCACGCGCTCGCTGCGTTACCGCTCTCACCCCGTTCGCTCTGCGAGAGATCGCTCGCGGCCGCGGGACCGGTCCAGGAAGGTGAGGGTCATGCGGATCCTGGTACTGGGCGGGACGATCTTCGTGTCGAAGGCCGTCGCCGAAGAAGCGTTGCGACGTGGGCATGAGGTGGTGTGCGCGGTCCGGGGAGTGTCCGGTCAGGTGCCTGCCGGGGCGGCCGTCGCGGTGGTGGACCGGGAGCGGCCGGACGGGCTCGCGGCACTGGCCGGGGAGCGCTTCGACGCGGTGGTGGACGTGGCGAGGATCTCCTTCCCGTGGGTCCGGGACGCGCTCGCCACACTGGCGAAGAACGCGGCGCACTGGACCTTCGTCTCGACCATCAGCGTGTACGCCGACAACGCCACCCCTGGCCAGGGTGTGGCCGGGCCGCTGGTCGAGCCGCTGGAAGAGGACGCGGCCGGGCGGCCCACCGCCGAGGTGGCCGAGCGCTACGGGCAGATCAAGGTGGCCTCGGAGAACGCGGTGCGCGAGGTCTTCGGCGAGGCCGCGTTCATCCCGCGCCCTGGGCTGATCACCGGACCGGGCGACCTCTCCGACCGCTTCGGCTACTGGCCGGCCCGGTTCGCCCGCGGCGGCCGGGTGGTGCTGCCCGATGCCCCTGACCGGCTGTGCCAGCACATCGACGTGCGGGACTTCGCGGCCTGGATCGTGCTGGCCGCCGAGCAGCGGCTCGGTGGCACCTTCGACGCGATCAGCACGCCCGCGCCGCTGCCGGAGTTCCTCGGCGAGATCCGGGAGGCGGTCGGTGGCGAGGTGGAGCCGGTGCTGGTGCCCGAGGCGAAGCTGGCCGAGCTGAAGGTCAACCCGTGGGGCGGGCCGCGGTCGCTGCCGCTGTGGCTGCCGCCGGACTACGACGGGATGGCCTCGCACCAGGCGCGGCCCGCGCTGGACGCGGGCCTGACCATCCGGCCCGTCGCGCAGACCGCGGTGGACACGCTGGCCTGGGAGCGCGAGCTGGGGCTGGACCGGGAGCGCAAGGCCGGGCTGTCCCCGGCCGAGGAAGCGGAGGTGCTGGCGGCCCTGTGACGCGCGGGGCGGCCCGGTGGCGTGGGCCGCCCGGTGCGGAAAGGCCCGCCCGGCCGTTGTGGGGTCGGCCGGGCGGGCCGGGAACTCAGAGCAGGTTGCCGATCTTCTGCGCCACCAGGTCGATGCGCACGCCCTGGTTCGGGCAGCCGCCGAAGTGGTGCAGGCCGATCACCTTGTGCGTCTGGCCGGAGAGCACCGGCGAGCCGGAGGAGCCGCCCTCGGTGTCGCACATGTAGGAGATGTCGCTCTGCGAGCTGCTGCCGTTCACCCGCACCGCGCGGACCTGGCAGTTGCCGCTGGGGCTCTGGTCGTCCTTGAGCGAGAGCTTCTTGAGCTTGCCCGCCGGGTGGCCGATCACGTACATCCGCTCACCGACCGCGGGCACCCTGGCGTCCAGCTCCAGGTAGCCGAAGCTGGAGATGGCGGCGAAGTCGTTGACCTCGAACAGGGTGTAGTCCAGGCCGGCGTCGGTGCTGAGCACCTTGCTGGCCAGCACCTTGGTCGGCGTGCTGGTGGTGCCGTTGCAGGTGGGGCACTGGTAGTTGAACCACACCTCGATGCCGGTGGTGCTGGTGAAGCAGTGGTTGTTGGTCAGCATCCGGTTCTTGGTCCCGACCCGCCACGCGGTGCACAGCGAGGAGCCGTTGCGCAGCAGCTTGGCCACCGGCTTGGTGCGGGCGAACTCGGTCGGGTTGGAGGTCTGGTAGCAGGCCACGTCCTGGTAGTTGTTCGAGCCGCAGATGCTCCTGGTCTGCATCTCCTCCGCGGCCTTGAACTCAGCCGGGGTGTAGCCGCGGGTCAGCTTGTCCACGGTGGCCGTGGAGTCCGGGGAGGCCGGGCCGCCGTCCTGGCCGGTCAGGCTGAGCACCGCGGTGTCGCCGGTGACCGACATGGCCCAGAAGCCGGTGGCGTCCGGGCTGGCGGTCAGGTCGTCCTGGCCGGTGTAGGTGTAGCTCTCCTTGCCGCTGGGGTCGGAAATGCGCAACACGTCACCCGGTCGCAGTTTCAGTCCGGTGACATGTGCCTTCAGGTAGCCGGATTCCGCGCGCCGCAGGGTCAGCGCGCCCTCGCCACCGGCAATTGTGTGCGCCACGTTTTCCTCGGCGCCGACCTTCTCGTCCTGGGGCACACTCGCCGCGGCCGACGGAGCGGGCGCGGAAAATCCGAACGAACCCGCCGCCGGGATGGCCATCGCGGCGACGACCATCAATTTCGTAATTCTGTTCATTACACACCTCACCGCAGGGTTGGGAGGGGACGATCCCGATCGTCCGGTGCGGTGATTGGTGCCGTCACTCGTTCAACCGACGTAATTATCCGGCGTTCAGCCCACGGCGTTCGGCGGTACGGCCCAGACCGAGGTCTGCGTATGTCCCACCGAGCGCGCCCAGCCGCAGCACACCGGAGATCGCGCCGAGCACCGCGCGGGCCGGTTGCGGCCGGGACAGCTCGGCCGCGTCCACCGCGATCCGCACCAGGCCACCGCGCCGCCCGCCGCGCAGCGCGGCCCGCGCCCACAGCTCGCCCCGGCCCACCTGGTGCACCCGGCCCCGGTGGCTGGCCCCGGTGCGCAGGTCGTGCACGCCGGTGGCGTCCGCGCAGACCTCGAAACCCCTGCGCCGCAACGCGACCATCGTGCCTGCCGAGGCCAGCCAGCTGGGCGGGGCGAAGCA
Source organism: Crossiella sp. SN42 (assembly GCF_023897065.1). Classification (GTDB taxonomy): domain Bacteria; phylum Actinomycetota; class Actinomycetes; order Mycobacteriales; family Pseudonocardiaceae; genus Crossiella. The sequence goes on along the minus strand of NZ_JAMHIV010000025.1, from coordinate 102,053 downwards.
CTTGGTGCGCAGCTCAAGGCGGTCCAGCACGGCGGTGGCGGCCAGCAGCCGCAGCCCGGCCTCGTGCGCGGGCAGCTCGGCGAACTCGGCCCGCCGCCAGATCCGGCCACCGGCCCAGCTGGCCGCCGGGGCCAGCCTGGGCAGCGGCAGCCGGTGCCCGCTGGGCTGGGCCACGTGGTCGAACCCGTGCAGCACCAAGGCGTCCCCTGCCCGCTCCCTGGTCCTGATCCAGTCCAGCACCGGTGAGTCCCTGGTCGGGCGCTCGCTGTTCGGCTTGGGCGTGAGCAGCAGGGACAGCGGCACGCCGCGCCGGTCCAGCGCGGCGGCGAAGGCGGCGCAGTCGGCCAGGTTCGCCCGGCCGATGCCCGAGAGGGAGACGAGCAGTCTGGGGCGCATGACCCTATTGGGACAGGCCCGCGTGACCACGGCCTGCCGCTGAGGTTGCGGGCAGGCGCAGCTCTGCTTAAGCCTCCGGGGACGGCCAGTCCGCCAGCGCCCGGCCGGAGATCCGCTCGTAGGCGTCCACGTAGCGGGCCCTGGTCGCGGCGACCACGTCCTCGGGCAGCGGGGGCGGCGGGGTCTCCGAGGCTCGGTCCCAGCCCGAGGCGGGCGAGGTCAGCCAGTCGCGCACGTACTGCTTGTCGAAGGAGGGCTGCACCTTGCCGGGCGCGTAGCCCTCGGCAGGCCAGAACCGGGAGGAGTCCGGGGTCAGCACCTCATCGGCCAGCACCAGCCCACCCTGCGCGTCCACGCCGAACTCGAGCTTGGTGTCGGCCAGGATCAGGCCCTTGCTCTCCGCGTGCCCGGCCGCGCTGCGGTAGACCGCCAGGGTCAGCTCGCGCAGCCGCTCGGCCCGCTCAAGACCCACGGTCTCGGCCACCGCGGCGAAGGAGACGTTCTCGTCGTGCGCGCCGATCTCGGCCTTGGTGGCCGGGGTGAAGATCGGCTCCGGCAGCCGGGAGGACTCGACCAGGCCCTCGGGCAGCTCGACCCCGCAGACCGCGCCGGTGCGCCGGTAGTCGGCGAGGCCGGATCCGGTCAGGTAGCCGCGGGCCACGCACTCCACCGGCGCCATCGCCAGCCGCCGCACCAGCAGCGCCCGACCGCGGACCTCGCCGGGGATGCGCGGGTCGTCCCAGGCCACCACGTGGTTGGGCACCACGTCGGCGAGCAGCTCGAACCAGAACACGCTCATCGCGGTGAGCACCCGGCCCTTGTCCGGGATGCCGTTGGGCAGCACGAAGTCGAAGGCGGAGATGCGGTCGGAGGCGACGAACAGCAGGTGCTCGTCGTCGACGGCGTAGAGCTCACGAACCTTGCCCGCGGCGATCAGCGGGTAGTCGACGAGGGAGGTCACGGGCCTCACCCTAGGCAATGCACCAGGGGTGACCTGCGTCGCACCACCAGTGTCAACAACCAACCAATTGTGCCATTATACCGGCAACAGTTTTCCGCCACTTTCTCGGGAATCGTTCGGCGGATTCGGATCGCCCGGCTCGGGGGCCGGGCGATCCTCTTTTCTCACTGCCGGACCATGGCGATCGCCAGGTCCAGCACCAGCGCCTCGGCCACCGCCTCGCCGCGCAGCCGCCGCTGCTCGAAGCCCAGCACCAGCGCGCGCACCCCCAGCGCCAGCTGGGCGGCCCGGTGCTCGTCGACCACCATGCCGCGCTCGTCCCTGCGGCCGGTCAGCGACTCGGCGAACTGCCGGTCCGAGCGCACCGAGATCTCCCGCAGCCGGGTGCTGACCACCGGGTCGCTCTGCGCCAGCCCGGCCAGCTCGGTCTCGAAGGCCAGCAGCGGCGCGGCGTCCTTGGCATCGGCCGCGCGCAGCCGCCCGGCCACGTACACCGCGATCACCTGCTCAAGGGAAAGCCGCGGATCGCTGAGCTGTTGCAGATCGGCAATCACCCTGCGGTGAATGTCCTCGATGACGGCAATCAACAGGTCCCGCTTGCTGCCGAAAATCGAGTAAATGGCCCCGGTGGTGAGACCGGCCCGGCCCGCGATCACGCCGAGAGAAGCGCCTCGATGCCCTTCCTCCACGATGACTTCCCTGGCTGCTTCCAGAAGCGCGGTGCGGTTTCGGGCCTTCCCCTCCATCCGTGCGACCAAAGTTCACTCCCCAGTGACCCCGACGTGTTGTCTCGCGAGTCATTCTCAGGGGCGAATGTGTCGAAAGCCCCGGTACTTAGGAGGTTCCGAAGTACCGGGGACAGTTCTGCCGGTTGGAAAGCTTGCTCAGAGGATGGCGCCGGGGGTGTACTTGGCCGCTTCGGGGTACTGCGCCACGACCTGCTCGATCCGCGCCACCACCGCGCTGACCTGCGCGGCGGCCGCGCCGGTGAACGGCAGCCGGTCGGCCAGCAGCGCGTCCAGCGCGGCCCGGTCCAGCGGCAACCGCTCATCGGCGGCCAGCCGGTCCAGCAGATCGTTGCGCTCCAGGCCCTCGCGCAGTTCCAGCGCGGTGGCCACCGCGTTCTCCTTGATCGCCTCGTGCGCGGTCTCCCGGCCGACCCCGGCCCGCACCGCGGCCATCAGCACCTTGGTGGTGGCCAGGAACGGCAGGTAGCGGTCCAGCTCGCGGCCGATCACCGCGGGGAAGGCGCCGAACTCCTCGAGCACGGTCAGGAAGGTCTCCAGCAACCCGTCGAAGGCGAAGAAGGCGTCCGGCAGCGCGACCCTGCGCACCACCGAGCAGGACACGTCGCCCTCGTTCCACTGGTCCCCGGCCAGCTCGCCGACCATCGAGGCGTGCCCGCGCAGGATCACCGCGAAACCGTTGACCCGCTCGCAGGAACGGGTGTTCATCTTGTGCGGCATGGCCGAGGAGCCGACCTGGCCCGCCTTGAAGCCCTCGGTGACCAGCTCGTGCCCGGCCATCAGCCGGATCGTCTTGGCCAGGCTGGACGGCCCGGCCGCCAGCTGCACCAGCGCGGTGACCACCTCGAAGTCCAGCGAACGCGGGTACACCTGGCCGACGCTGGTCAGCACCTGGCCGAAGCCGAGGTGCCCGGCCACCGCGGCCTCCAGCCGGGACAGCCGCCCGGCGTCGCCGTCGAGCAGGTCGAGCATGTCCTGCGCGGTGCCCACCGGCCCCTTCACGCCGCGCAGCGGGTAGCGCGCGAGCAGGTCCTCCAGCCTGCCAAAACCGGCCAGCAGCTCATCGGCCGCGGTGGCGAACCGCTTGCCCAGCGTGGTGGCCTGGGCGGCCACGTTGTGCGAGCGCCCGGCCAGCACCAGCTCGGCGTGCTCGGCGGCCAGCGCGGCCAGCCGGGCCAGCACCGCGACCACCCGGTCCCGCACGTGCTCCAGGCTCAGCCGGATCTGCAGCTGCTCCACGTTCTCGGTGAGGTCCCGCGAGGTCATGCCCTTGTGCACGTGCTCGTGCCCGGCGAGGGCGTTGAACTCCTCGATCCGCGCCTTCACGTCGTGCCGGGTGGCCCGCTCCCGCTCGGCGATCGAGCCGAGGTCAACCTGCTCCAGCACCCGCTCGTAGTCGGCCAGCGCCGAGGCCGGGACATCCACGCCCAGCTCCACCTGGGCCCGCAGCACGGCCAGCCACAGCTGCCGCTCCAGGACCACCTTGTGCTCGGGCGACCACAGCCGGGCCAGCTCAAGCGAGGCGTACCGGGAGGCCAGGACGTTGGGAATGCGCGGCTTGGTCGAGGTCACGTTCACGCAGCCTAGTTGACCAGCGCGAACATGGGCACGTGGCGGTCGGCACCCCCAGTGCCGACCGGCCACGTGGCCGGCGCCGAAGATCAGCGCCGGCCACAGTGGGATGTCCGGAACGAGACATCGGTTCCGCTCAGCTGAGGTTGAATTCCGGATCGGTGACCAGCCGGATCACCTGGTCCCTGGTCAGCGGCGGCTCCGGCCGCTTCTGACCGGCGTCCCTGTTCTCGGTGAAGTCCGGCGGCACCGTGACGAGGTTCTGCACGCCCACCACCGAGCCGTCCAGGCGGTAGTGGGTGCCGTCCAGGGCGATGCGCTTGTAGTCCGCCGGGTCCTGCGAGTCGTAGTCGTGGCGGGCCATCGGGTCCTTCGGGACCAGCGTCTCCTCGACCACCACGACGCTGCCGTCCGGCTGCGGCAGCTTCTCGCACTTGCCCTTCAGCCCCTTGTGGAACGACGGCCTGGTGTCACCAGCCGGGTTGTACTGGTGGCTGGTGGGCACCACCGATCCCTCCCCCCTCGGCACGCAGCGCAGGGGCAACGGGGTGACCACGGACCTCGCGGTGATCGGGCCGGTGATCGACAGGGTGATCCAGGCCCCGTGGACCTGGTCCCGGAAGCCGGCCGTGCCGCTCAGCGCGTCCAGGTCGCCGTCGGTGAACAGCTGCCGCATCTTGGTCCGCAGCTCGGTCACCCCCGGCTTGACCTTGGGCAGTACCTCCTTGAGCAGCTCCTCGTTGCGCTGCTTCTGCTTGCTCAGGTCGACCTTGGGACTGACCAGCGGCGGCTGCGACAGCCCGGTCAGCGGCCCCGCCTGCCCCGCGGCCCCGATCGCGCCCTGGCCGGCGAACACCATGCCGACCGTCACGGCCACCGCCGCGACCGCGGCCAGCGTGCCGCCACCGGCGGCCAGCGTGGCCCGCCTGCGCCGGTGCAGCCTGGCCGCGGTGTCGGCCACCTGGTCGGGGTCGAAGCCCAGCGGGGGCTCGGCCGTGCTCAGCCCGCGCAACCTGTCGATCAACTGCTTGTCCTGCATCACACGCTCCTCCCGGCGACCGGCGCGATCTCCGCGTCCAGCCGCTCGACGACCGCGCGCAGGGCCTCGAGCCCCCGCGCGGTCTGGCTCTTGACGGTCCCTTCCGAGCAGCGCAGGGCAGCCGCGACCTCCGCGATGGACAGGTCTGCCCAGTGCCGGAGGACCACGGCGGCGCGCTGCCGCGGCGGGATCTGCGTGAGCGCGCGCAGCAGGAGGTCCCGTGTCCCCGTGGCCCGTCCGGCCAGTGCGGGATCAAGGTCGATGCCGGGCTGGTCGGGCACCTTGCCGTCGCGGTTCTCCGCGCTCCGCCAGGGTTTCCGTCGTTCGTCCAGCCAGCACCGCAGCAGGACCTGCCGCGCGTAGTTGTCGACGGTGTTCTTCCGTTGCACCTTGGGCCAGGCCCGGTACATCTTGATCAGCGCGGTCTGCGCCAAGTCCTCGGCGAGGTGCCAGTCCCCGCACAGCAGGTAGGCCAGCCGCCGCAGCGACATGGCTTTCGCTCTGGCGAACTCCCGGTAGCTCGCATCGTCCTCGGCCCGCATTCCGCGCCTCCCATCACCCAGATCCGCCTCTACTCACGCGAGCGGGCCAAGGACAGGTTGCACCAGGGTCAGGCGCGGCCGGGCAGGTTCGCCCGCAGCATCCGGCGGGCGGCGTCCCGGGGATCGGGGTTGCTCTCGATCAGCGCGTTCACCACCGCGCCGTCGACCAGCGCGACCAGCACGTCCAGCCGCGGCCGGTCCACCGGGGTGCCGGAGTGCGCGAACAGCTCGGTGAGCAGGACCATCAGCTCCTCGCCGAGACCGCGCATCAGGTCGGTGAGGAAGGGCCGCCGGGCACTGCCGACCAGGCGTTCGTAGCGCAGCAGCACCGGTTCCAGGCCGCCGTCCCTGGACAGGCGGCCCAGCAGCAGGTCCAGCACCAGCTCGACCAGGTCGTCCGCGCACAGCGGGTGGTCCCGCCCGGCCAGGTCGTCCAGGCATTGCCGGGCGGCGTTCAGCTCGGCCCGGGAGCCGTGCTCGACCGCGGCCGCGACCAGCTCGTCCAGCGAGCTGAAGTAGTAGGTGGTGGAGGCCAGTGGCAGCTCGGCGCGCTCGGCCACCGCGCGGTGCCGGATGGCGTCGAAGCCGCCCTCGGCCAGCAGCGCGGCGGCCGCCTCGATCAGCGCGTGCCGCCGCCGCTCACCCTTGGGCGTGCTGGCGGAATGCCTGGTCTCGGCCATAGCCAGCCATCGTGCCAGAAGCGGGCTCAGTACTTGTCGGAGAGCTTCTTCGCCAGTCGTTCCAGCTCGCCGGCGAACGGCGGCTTGCCGCCCGGCTTGCGCGGCAGGCTGTGGATGGTCAGCGGCGCCCCGTGGGTGGTGATCGCGGTGTAGCTCTGCGCGCCGCCGGGACCGCTGTCGGCCCGGCCGCCGTCGCGGGAGAGCCCGGAGTCCTGGCCGAGGGACACGGTCAGCGTGCCCTCCGGCGTCTTCAGCGCGAACCCGCGGGAACCTTGCGGGCACAACTCGGCCGGGGCCTGCTCAGGGGTGAGTGCGGCGACGGCCGGGAGCTCGACGGCGAGGGCGGCTGCGAGCTCCCGGTCCGCCATCCCGCACCCTTCGGTGCCACCGATCGAAGGACCGGTGCTCGCTGAGCCATCCCCCTGCTTGGACGGCTCAGACGAGGTCTTGGGTTGGGCGCGATCGGTACCGGGGCCTGCCTGGCCGCCGGTGCTGTTGTCCTGCGGGGGGACGCCGAAGACGGACCCTTCGGCCGTGAGCTCCCCCGAGGACGCGGTGTTCGGGGTCTGCCCAGGACCGAGCAGGTTCGTCACCACCAGCGTGCCACCGACCAGCAGCGCCACCCCGAAAGTCGATCCGCTGAGGACCAGCTTCCGCTGTCGCGCGCTCGCCCGGTGCGAGGCGGTGACCACGTCCTGCTCGTTGAAGGACGGCGGTGGCACCTCGCGCACGGCATCGCGGAAGGCGTCCGCGAGCTTGTGCTCGTCCACCTACATCCACCTCCTCGACCCGATGATCCCGCTCATGTGGCGGACCTCAGATCGTCCAGTGCGTCTCCCAGCGCCTCCCGGAGGGCATCGAGCCCCCGGGCGGTCTGACTCTTCACGGTGCCCTCGGTGCACCCGAGCGCCTTGGCCGCGGCCGAGACGTCCAGGCCCTCCAGGAACCGCAACACCAGCACCGCGCGTTGCCGCGGCGGCACCTTGCGCAGGCCGTCGAGCAGAGCCGACCTGGTGGCCACCGAGTCACCGACCTCCGGTGTGCTCACCGGGGTCTCCGGCAGCTCGTCCACGACGCGTTCGCGCCGCCACGGCCGCCGGGACTCGTCGATCGACGCCCGCACCAGCGTGCGTCTGACGTAAGCGTCCAGGGCACCTTTGTCCCGGACCTTGCGCCAGCGCCGGTGCAACGCGACGAACGCGGTCTGGGCCAGGTCATCCGCCCGGTGCCAGTCGCCGCAGAGCAGGTAGGCCGTCCGTCGCACCGCATCGCGCCTGGCGAGGAAGTACTCGGCGAACTCCTGCTCCTCGTGATGGTCCACGCGGAACTCTCCGCTCGTCTGCTTGCACCTACTGGACGAAACAACTGCGCACAACGGTTGCACGGACCGGGCAGGAGATCCACGTCACCCCCCGCGAGTCCGAGCCCGCGAGCTGGGCATTTGCCGCTCGATCCACGACGGCGAGTGTGGTGTGATCGTATCGTGACCTATTCCGCCCCGATCGACCTCCGGTCGGACACCGTCACCAAGCCCGATGACCGGATGCGCGCGGCCATGGCCGCCGCCGAGGTCGGTGACGACGTCCTGGACCGCGACCCCACCATGCGCGCGCTGGAGGAGCGCGCCGCCGCCCTGCTCGGCACCGACGAGGCGCTGTGGGTGCCCAGCGGCACCATGGGCAACATCATCGCGCTGATGATCCACCTGCGCCGCGGCGACCGCTTCCTGGCCGCCAAGGACTCGCACGTGCTGCAGAACGAGCTGGGCGCGCCCGCCTGGCTGGCCGGCGGCATGCCCACGGAGCTGCCCTGCGAACTGGGACCCGGCAGGCTGGCGCCGGAGACGGTGCGCGCGGCAGCCGGCCCGCCAGGTCCCTATTACTCCCTGCGCACCTCGCTGCTGTGCCTGGAGAACACGCACAACGCCGCTGGTGGCGCGGTGGTGCCGATCGAGGAGCACACCCGGCTGGTGGCCACCGCGCGGCAGGCCGGGCTGCGGGTGCACCTGGACGGGGCCCGGATCTGGAACGCCTCGGTGGCCCTTGAAGTGCCGCCGGCGGCGCTGACCGTGGGCGCGGACTCGGTGCAGGCCTGCCTGAGCAAGGGGTTGGGCGCGCCGGTGGGCTCGGTGCTGGGCGGCTCGGCGGAGCTGGTGGCCGAGGCCAGGCGGGTGCGCAAGATGCTCGGCGGCGGGGTCCGCCAGGGCGGGGTGCTGGCCGCGGCCGGGCTGCTCGCGCTGGAGCGGGTGGACGAGCTGGCCGAGGACCACGCGAACGCGCGGCTGCTGGCCGACGGGCTGGCCGAGCTGGGCTGGTCGGTCCGGCCGCCGCAGACCAACATCGTGCTGGCCGGGGCGCCGGACCTGGAGCTGGCCCTGCGCAGGCTGACCGGAGCCGGGGTGCTGGCCACGCCGATGGCCGGGCAGGTGCGCTTCGTCACCCACCGGGACGTGGACCGGGCTGGCATTGTCGAGGTGCTGCGGCGGGTCGAGCAGGAGGACGTGCTGCGCAACCAGAGCAGGGCGAGCTAGGGGAGAGTCCGTTGTACTGGGTGGTTTTCGACTACGGCGAGGTCCTGAGCAAGAAGACCGCGGCCCTGCCCGAGCTGGCTCAGCAGCTGGGGGTGGCCGCGGCGGAGTTCGAGCCCGCCTACTGGGCCGAGCGGGAGCCTTACGACCGGGGCTGCCACGAGTCGGAGTACTGGCGCGCGGTGGGCGCCCGGCTCGGCGTCGAGGTGGATGACGAGACGGTGGCCGCGCTGACCAAGGCCGACGGCGAGGGCTGGCTGGTCTTCGAGCCCGAGGCGGAGGCGCTGCTCACCGAGCTGCACGAGGCCGGGGTCGCGCTGGCCCTGCTGTCCAACGCCCCGGCCTCGTTCGGGCGCGCGGTCGAGCTGCGCCCCTGGTCCGGCAAGTTCCGCACGCTGATTTTCTCCGGCGACCTGAAGTGCGCGAAGCCGGACCCGGAGATCTGGGCCGAGCTGCTGCGCAGACTGGACGCCGCCCCGGAGAAGTGCGTGTTCTTCGACGACCGGCAGGTCAACATCGACGGCGCGCTGGCCGCCGGGCTGGACGCCAGGCTGTGGACGGGAGCGGCGGACGCCCGCGCCTACCTGGCCGGGCGGATCAGTGGATTTGCTGGTTCTGCTTCTTGACCCAGGCCACCGCGGTGGCGCCCAGGAAGATCACTCCGCCCACGATGGCCAGCCAGAACAGCCCCTTGACCACAAACCCGATCACGGACAACACGATCCAGCCGACCAGCAGGATCCCCAGGATCATCAACATAACGTTCTCCCCTCTCTGTCACGGTCGACCCTGGCAAGCAGGTCTCCGTAACCTCACTGCCATTGAACGATCGAACGGGTGGCGGAGTTCCACGCGGCGCTCACCGCGATAATGACGTGGTGAGCGAACCGCGCTGGCTGAACGAGTCCCAGATGCGCGCCTGGGTCCACTTCCTGGACGCCAGCCGCCTGGTGGAGGAACGGGTTGCCCAGCAGCTGCGGCGGGACCACGGCATCACGCACTTCGAGTACGAGGTGCTGGTCCGGTTGTCCGCGACCCCGCAGCGGCGGATCCGGCTGGCCGACCTGGCCGCGCAGGTGGTGGCGGCCCGGCCGAGGCTCACCCACGTGATCGACCGCCTGCAGCAGCGCGGCTGGGTGCGCCGGGAGGCCGTGCCGGATGACGCCAGGGGCTACTTCGCGGTGCTCACCGACGAGGGTTTCGCCGCGCTGGAGAGCTTCGCGCCCAGCCATGTGGAGACGGTGCGGGCCGCGCTGATCGACCAGCTCACCCCGGGCCAGATCGACGCGCTGGGCGACGTGATGTCGCACCTGTCGGTCAAGCTGCGCTCGGACCGCGAGGGCGGCTGCGGCTGGCCGTCGGCGGGAGTGCGCGGCACCGGCACCGACTCCGGCTGAGTCCTCAGCACTCGTTGACTCAGCAGTCGTTGTAACGGGCCCCAATGGGCGGGAACTCCTGCAGGTCGGCCCACAGCGCCAGGCAGCGGCCCTTGGGGTTGAACGGCGAGGCCACCAGGTTCACCACGAACTTGGCCACCGGCCCGCACAGCGCGTTGGCCGGCGCGGGCACGATCGCGCTACAGCCCAGCGACACCAGGGTCTCGCCACCGGTCTTGGCCGCGTCGTAGAGGAACTGGGTCTCCTCCTTGGTGAACTGGTGCCGCAAACCCTGCTGTGCGACGGAAAGCTCGTCGGCGCTCAGGGACATGACGGGACCGCTGGTCGCCACCGGTTCGGCGATCGCGGGAGCGGACAGGCCGAACCCGGCGACCGCGGTGATCGCGGCGGTGGCGGCCAGGCGGCGCAGGAAGGTCGAGGCGCGCATCCGATCGTCCTTTCTGGACGGTGAGGGAAGGACGCCCCGACGCTAGGCGCGGATTTTCCGCGGCTGCCGCGCCGTTGGTCGGGTATCGGCGCTCCGCCGGGTCACAGCGAGGGCAGCCAGCTCCCGATGCGCGCCACCGCTTCGGTGATGGTCGCGGTGGCCGAGGCGAAGGACAGCCGGATGAACCGGTTGCCGTGCACCGGGTCGAAGTCGATGCCGGGCACCACCGCGACCCCGGTGTCGGCCAGCAGCCCGCGGCAGAATGCCATCGAGTCCTCGGTGAGGTGGCCGATGTCGGCGTAGACGTAGAACGCGCCGTCGGCCGGGGCCACCCGGTCGATGCCCAGCCCGGCCAGTCCGGCGAGCAGCAGGTCCCGGTTGGTGCGGTAGCGCGCCACGTGCGCGTCGGCCTCGGCGTAGGACTCCTCGGTGAACGCGGCCACCGCGGCGTACTGGGACAGCGCGGGCGGGCACAGGGTGAAGTTGCCGGTCAGGCAGTCCACCGCGCGGCGCAGCCCGGCAGGCAGCAGCAGCCAGCCCAGCCGCCACCCGGTCATCGCGAAGTACTTGGAGAAGCTGTTGGCCACGATCGCCTCCCGCGAGGTCTGCCAGGCGCAGCCGAGCGGCTGGCCGTAGCTGATCCCGTGGTAGATCTCATCGCTGACCAGCCGAACCCCGTTGGCCGCACACCATTCCGCGATCCGCGCCAGCTCCGCCGGTTCCAGCCCGGTCCCGGTCGGGTTGGCCGGACTGGCCACGATCAGCCCCTTGATCGGCCGGTCGAGGGACTCCAGCAGCTCCACGGTCGGCTGGAACCGCGTCTCGTGCTCACACGGCAGCTCCACCACCTCGCAGCCCAGCGCCCGCAGGATGTTGCGGTAGGCCGGATACCCGGGCCGGGTCAGCGCGACCCGGTCCCCGGGGTCGAAGGCGGCCAGGAACGCCAGCAGGAACCCGCCGGAGGACCCGGTGGTGACCACCACGTCGTCCGGGTTCACGTCCAGGTCGTAGGTCCGCCCGTAGTGCCCCGCGATCGCCGACCGCAGCTCCAGGATGCCCAGCTGCTCGGTGTACCCCAGCGTCTGCTTGGCCAGCGCCTCGGCCGCAGCCGCCCGCACCGGCGCGGGCGCGGGACTGGACGGCTGCCCCGCCGCCAGCGAGAGCACGTCCCCGCGTTCGCGTTGCCGCTTGGCCGCCGCGGACACCACGTCCATGACGTGGAAGGGCGGGATGTCGGCACGGGCGGCGACGGAGAACAGGGAGGTCGGCTGGGCCATGGCCGCAGCCTAAACAGCCACTAGTAGCCCCGGTAACCCGATCCCGTCTTCATCCCCACCACACCCGGCACGTTCGACACCGACCCGTACCGCTCAACCGAGTACCGGATCCCCGCGATGATGTTGTCCACCGGGTTCCAGATGTCCTTGTGCCCAGGCAGCGACCACCGGTCGAAGGTCGGGTCGATGGTCTGCATCAGCCCCTTCGACGGCGTCCCCTTGGCCGCGTTGGAGTCCCAGTTGTTGATCGCGTGCGGGTTCCCGCCGGACTCCTTCTGAATGATCATCCAGATGTCGTTCGGGTTCATCTTGTCCACCGGATAACCCTGCGCCTTGAGGATCTCGATCGCCTGGTTGATCCACTCCGCCACCTGCCCCTGCGGCGCCGGACCACCACCGGGCGGCGGGGCTCCGCTGGGACCAAGACCGCCGCCACCACCGCCACCCGTCGCGCCACCGCCACCACCGCCGCCGCCGGATCCGCCGCCGGTCTCCCGCGGTCGCTCAGCCGGTGGCTGTTCCTTCTTCGGCTCCGGGCTCGGCTGCCAGTCCACCTTCTTGCCCTGGGCCGGGGCGAACGGCTGCCCGTCGGGCGCGTCCATGGTGGAGAACTTCGGATTCACGGTCCGCCCGCGAAGAGCCCCCAGCGCGGACTTCAACGCCTGTTCGGCCTCGGTGACCTTGGGCTGGGCGTCGCTGACCGCCTCCTTGACGAAGCCCTCGATCACCGGGCGGACGTCCTCCTCCGGCTGGTTGCGGTTCTGCTGCTTGAAGGTGCGGACCCGGCTGAGCAGGTTCTCGCAGATGGTGTTCACCGACTGCTCCGCCCCGGCCAGCGCGTCCGCGGCGGCGCGCAGGTCGCCGGCGGCCTGGGTGAGGGTGGTCTGCGCCGAGGTGGCGGCGGCGTTGAACTTGCCCATGTAGCCGACGAAGCCGTCCGCGGAGCTGCCCTGCCAGGCGGCGTCCAGCCCGGACACCGCGCCCTTGACCTTGCCCGCGCACTCGCCCGCGCTGGTGGCCGCCTCGGTCCAGCGGGTGGCCACCGCGCGGATGGCCTCCGGGTCGCCGTTGACCTTGTCGCAGATCTCGGCCAGCGCCTGCCCGCCGGGCAGCGCGGCGACCGCGTCCCGCGCGCTCATCGGCTGACCCCTGAGGCGTTGGCCCGCTCGGTGTCCTCCACCGTGCGCTGCACCGCGTCCAGGGCCCGCTCCACCTTGCCGAGCAACGTCTGGGCCGCCTCGAACTCGGCGTTCATCGACTTGTCCAGCGCGTCCAGCGCCTGGGCCAGCGCGCCGGAGTCGGCCAGCTTGCCGAACATGGCCGCGTTCGCCCCGCCCTGCGGGAAGCGGTCCCCGACCGCGCCGAACTGCCCTGCCTGACCGGCCACCGTGGTGCGGCAGCTCTCCAGCGCGTCCCGGTTGAACCTGACCATCCCCACACTGGGCAGGGTAGGGCGTCAGCGCGCGCCCTGTGCCGCCTTCAGCGCAATGTCCGTTCGGTGGTGTGAACCGGTCAGGTGCACCCCGCCAACCCGGCGGTAGGCGTCCGCGCGGGCCTCGTCCAGGTCCGCGCCGGTGCCGACCACGGACAGCACCCGGCCGCCCGCGGAGACCACCGCGCCGTCCTCGCGGCGGCGGGTGCCGGCGTGCAGCACGCCCTCGGCGTCCGCGCCGGTGATCACGTCGCCGGTGCGCGGCAGACCGGGGTAGCCCTCGGCCGCGAGCACCACGGTGACCGCGGAGCCCTCGGCCCAGTCCAGCTCCGGCTGCTCGGCCAGCCTGCCCTCGGCCACCGCGAGCAGCAGCCCGGCCAGCGGGGTGCGCAGCAGGGCCAGCACGACCTGGGTCTCCGGGTCGCCGAAGCGGCAGTTGAACTCGATCACCGAGGGACCCTCGGAGGTGACCGCGAGACCCGCGTAGAGCAGGCCCTGGAACGGGGTGCCGCGCTTGGCCAGCTCGTCCACCACCGGCTGGGCCACCGTGGCCACGATGTTGTCCACCAGGTCGGGGGCGGCCCAGGGCAGCGGGGCGTAGGCGCCCATGCCGCCGGTGTTCGGGCCGATGTCGTTGTCGCCGACCCGCTTGAAGTCCTGCGCGGGCAGCAGCGGCCGCACGGTCCGGCCGTCGGTGAGGCAGAACAGCGAGACCTCCGGCCCGTCCAGGAAGGACTCCAGCAGCACCGGGTGGCCGCCGTCGAGCAGGGTCATCGCGTGCGCGCGGGCGGCGTCCAGGTCGGTGGTGACCACCACGCCCTTGCCCGCGGCCAGCCCGTCGTCCTTGACCACCCAGGTGGGGCCGAACCGGGCCAGCGCGGCGTCCAGCCTGGCCGGGTTGTCCACGATCTCGCTGTGCGCGGTGGGCACGCCGGCCGCGGCCATCACGTCCTTGGCGAAGGCCTTGGAGCCCTCGATCCTGGCCGCCTCCCTGGACGGCCCGAAGCACGGGATCCCGGCCGCGCGCACCGCGTCGGCCACCCCGGCCACCAGCGGCGCCTCCGGCCCGACCACGACCAGGTCGGCGTTGAACTCCTTGGCCAGCGCGGTCACCGCGGCCGGGTCGGTCGCCGCCACGCCGTAGTTCTCCGCGACGGAGGCGGTGCCCGCGTTGCCGGGGGCACACGCCAGGGCGGTCACCGCGGGATCGCGGGACAGGCCAAGCAGCAGGGCGTGCTCTCGGGCACCGGAACCAATCACCAGGACGCGCACGGAGCGGCAGTTTAGAGGGTGCGCGGGCGGCGGGCAGAGCCGCGGTCGGCGAAGCCCGCGCGTTCCAGCAGAGCGGCCGACTCCAGCGCCAGCCAGCCCGCGAGCTGCGTGGACAGCTGCCGCTCCGCGCGCGGCACGGGCGCGCCGGGGTCACCGGCCAGCGGTCGCTCAGTGGGTGAGATGGCCGGGACCGTCCACTCCGGACCGAACAGCGGGCCGCCCCTGGCCACCGCGCGGTTGCGCCAGGCCGCCTCGGCCGAGCCGAAGACCACCTGGGCGGCCCGGGCCGCGGCCGGGTCGTCGCGCAGCGCGAGCGCGGCCGAGGCCAGGTTGCGGGAGAGCAGGCCCAGCGCCGGTCCAGGCCCGCTGCCGCGCAGCACGTGGTCGGCGTCGGCCAGCTGGTCGGTGACCGCGGTGACCAGCCGGGCGGTGACCGTCGGCCAGCCGCGCTCGCCGGTGCTGACCGCCAGCCTGGCGCAGGCGCCGAGCAGGTAGGCGTTGCCGGGCAAGGTGATCGTCCGGTCCACCGCGCCGACCCCGCCGTCCGGCGCGACGGTCAGCCCGGTCACCACCAGACCGTCCGCCAGCAGGTGGTGCAGCACCCAGTCCACTGTGGACCGGGCGCGGTGCAGGTCGGCCTTCTCCCCGCCCTCGGTGGCCAGCTGGGCGAACAGCAACGCGGCCGCGCCGTTGACCACCGCGTCCTTGCGCCCGGCAGGCTCGTCCGACCACAGGCCGCCACCGGCGTGGTCGCTCCAGCTCTCCCGCAGCCGCCGCAGCGCGGGCTTGGTCAGCTTGGGCCGCCCGCGCGCCCCCGCCCTGCTGTGCGCGCGGTGCAGGGCCAGGGTGAGGGTGGCCAGCTCGGCGTTGCCCAGCCGGTTCGGCCGCACGCGCAGGCCGCGGACCAGCCCGGTCAGCCGGGCCTGCCGATCGGCGGTGGGCGCGCGCAGCCAGGCGTCCACCGCGCAGTCCAGCAGGGTGGCCCGCCACGGCGAGCGACGGCCCCGGCGTAACCGGCCCGCAGGCCAGACGTCGAGCTCGGTGAGGCGGCCGGTCAGCAGGCCCCTGCGCAGCTGCCGCGCGCAGACCGCGCGCTCGGCCACCGCCGCGCGCGCCGCCCACAGCTCGGGCCGGTCACCGCTCCGGCCGATCCGCCTGCCACCCATCCGCCCATGGTCCGCGCGGGCGGCGGCCGAACCCGGCAACCACGGGCCGACGCTCCGGGAAACTCACCAGGCCGTGTCGAGATCCGCGTGCGCCCGCACCCAGGCGTGCATCACGATCCCGGCGGCCACCCCGGCGTTGATCGAGCGGGTGGAGCCGAACTGCGCGATGGACACGGTCAGCTCCGCGGCCCCGGCCGCCGCCGGGGTGAGCCCAGGCCCCTCCTGCCCGAACAGCAGCACGCAGTCCCTGGGCAGGGTCACCGTCTCGATCCGGGCCGCGCCGGGCGTGTTGTCCACCCCGACCACGGTCAGGCCGTGCTCCCGCGCATATTCGGCCAGCGCCGGGACGTCCTCGTGGTGGTGCACGTGCTGGTACCGGTCGGTGACCATGGCGCCGCGCCGGTTCCAACGTTTGCGCCCGACGATGTGCACCGCCTTGGCCGCGAAGGCGTTCGCGGTGCGCACCACGGTGCCGATGTTGTGGTCGTGCTGGAAGTTCTCGATGGCCACGTGGAAGCCGTGCCGCCGGGCGTCCAGGTCGGCCACGACCGCCTCCCGCCGCCAGTACCGGTAGGCGTCCACCACGTTGCGGCGGTCGCCCTCGGCCAGCAGCTCGGGATCCAGGCGCGGGTCATCCGGCACCGGCCCGGCCCACGGCCCCACGCCGACCTGCTCCGCGCCCCACTCGGTGGGCCCCGGCTCGTCCACGAACACCGGGGTCAGAGCCCCAGGTCGGCCAGGTCGAGCAGGTAGCGGTAGGGCAGGCCCTCGGCCTCGATCGCCTCCCGCGCGCCGGTGCCCCGGTCCACCACGGTGGCCACGCCGATGACCTCGGCGCCGACCTGGCGCAGGGTGCGCACCGCGGTCAGCACGCTGCCGCCGGTGGTCGAGGTGTCCTCCACCGCGAGCACCCGCTTGCCGACCACGTCCGCGCCCTCGACCGCGCGCTGCATGCCGTGCGCCTTCTGCTCCTTGCGCACCACGAACGCGTCCACCGTGCGCAGCCCGGGGTCGGCCACGCTGGCGTGCATCATCGCGGTGGCCACCGGGTCCGCGCCCAGGGTGAGCCCGCCGACGGCGGCGTAGTCCCAGTCCGCGGTCAGCTGGGCCAGCAGGCGGCCGATCAGCGGGGCGGCCGCGTGGTGCAGGGTGGCCCGGCGCAGGTCGACGTAGTAGTCGGCCTCCTTGCCGGAGGACAGCGTCACCTTGCCGTGCACGACGGCCAGCTCACGCACGAGGGCGGCCAGCTCGGCCTTGGCCTGGGGGTTGATCTGGGAGGTCACGAGGCGTCAGCTAAGCACATCAGCTCGCAGGCGTAGTCCGCGAGCCACCGCACCGCGGGCAGCTCGAACCGGCCAGGCCACCACACCACAAGATCACTCGGCCCGTACCGGAAGCTCACCACTCGCGAGTGCGGGTGGTGCCAGAGCCACTGCCGGACCCGCGGGGTGAGCAGGTGCGCGACGAACCCGGGGTCCGCGCACTCGACGAAGAAGGCGTCGTCGAACACCGCGTCGCCGGTGGGCTGCCGCCGGGTGCCGAACATCCGGAGCAGCCCCTGCCCCGGCCGCCTGCGCACCAGGGTCAGCTCGGGCACCGGCGCGGGCAGCGGCAGCGCCACCACGACGAAGTCCGCGGTGGACTGGGCCTCGTGCACCCGCTCGTTGACCTGGGCGAGGAAGGCCACCAGCGGCAGGCCCCGGTGCGTGCCGGTGATCGACTCACCGCTGGGCAGGCCGGGGCCGAACGGTGAGTTCCGCACGGTGAACCGGTCCCGCAGCAGCTTGGGCTCGGTCCAGCCGTGCTGCCAGCCGATCGAGGCCGCCGCCGCGGTCAGCTCGGCCTGCCGCTGCTGCTGCCTGCGGTTGGTCCACAGCAGCAGGAAGACCGCCCCGACCACCAGGGCGGCCAGGAAGACCAGGAACAACAGCACCAGCGCGGCCACGGCGGATCAGGTGCGCCCGCGACCGCCGCCGACCCGGGAGGCGAGCCGGCGCAGCAGCGCCCTCGGCAGGATCTTGCTCACCGCGACCAGCGCCTTGTACTGCACGCCGGGCACCGAGACGACCTTGCCGGCGCGCAGGTCGGCCAGGCTGTCGTGCACCAGCCGGTCGGCGTCCAACCAGAAGAACCCCGGCGTGCCGGACATGTCGATCTGGGCCCGCTGGTGGAACTCGGTGCGGGTGAAGCCGGGGCACAGCGCCATCACCTTGATCCCGGTGCCGGCCAGCGACATGGCCAGGCCTTCGGAGAGCAGGGTCACGTAGCTCTTGCCCGCGCTGTAGGTCGAGCCGCGACCGGGGAAGAACCCGGCCACGCTGGAGACGTTGATCACCGCGCCGCTGCCGCGGGCGCGCATGCCGGGCAGCACCGCGTGGGTCAGCCGCAGCACGCTGGTCACGTTCACCTCGTGCTGGCCGAGCAGCTCCTCGGCGGTGTTGTCCAGGAAGTCCTTGCCGGTGCCCAGACCGGCGTTGTTGACCAGCAGGTCGATCGGCGCGGCGTCCGCGCGCAGCCGCGCTTCCACCTGCTCACGTTGGGCCGGATCGGCCAGGTCGGCGACCAGCACCTCGACCTTGACCCCGTGCTTGGCGGTGAGCTGTTCGGCGAGCTCACCGAGGCGCTGCGCGTTGCGGGCGACCAGCACCAGGTCGTGTCCCTCGGCGGCCAGGCGGCGGGCGAAGGCCGCACCGATGCCTGCGGTGGGTCCGGTCACGAGCGCGGTCGGCATGCCGAGCAACCTACCGGTCGGGCGCGCGGGGTGGAGAACAGGTAACGAAGTGGATATAACGGGACGAAGTCACCCATGTAGGTGATCGGCACCTGGGGGGCGTGCATGCGGAAAACCATGTCGGCGCTGATGATCGTCACGGTGAGCCTGCTGGGCGGCTGCGGCCTCACCCTGTTGCCCAAGCCGACCCCACCACCGGCGCCCGCCACCTCGACCACCCCGGCGGTCCCCGGCTTCGGCGGCCGGTTCAGCTGGCCGAGCGGCCTGGAGCTGACCCTCGGCCCAGCCACCCCGCACACCCTCTCCGAGCAGGCCCGCGGCCTGTACCCGGACGTCGGCCGGGTGGTGTCCTTCGCGATCACCCTGGTCAACCGCACCGACCGCGCGGTCAAGCCGGCGATCATGGTCTTCGCCGCGCGCCGGGCCGGGATCAGCGATCCGGAGGCGGCCAAGGCGCCCAGCATCCGCGATCCCGCGGCCAACGTCGGCATCGGCCTGGACACCCCGGACCTGCCGCCGGGGCAGACCTTCCAGGGCACGGTCGCCTTCGGCCTGCCGGAACAGCCCGGCCCGCTGCGCGTGGAGGTGGCTCCCGACCTGCTCGGCAGCCAGCCCAAGGCGGTCTTCGAGGGCACCGCCTGAGGCGTCAAGGCCCGGTCCGCAGGTCTGCCCGTTCGGGCCGAATATCGTGACCACGAAGTTGACCGGCGAAACAATGGCCGCTGGGGGGCGATCATGGGTGATCGAGGGGGCAACACCATGAAGCGTGCGGTACTCGTGACCGCGATCTGCGGCCTGGCGCTGGGCAGCACGGCCTGCGCGCCCTCGGTGGCCGAGGAGCCGGGCGCGAACCAGGAGACCGACCGGCGCACCGCGAGCACACCGCGCACGGCCCAGTTCGGTCAGCGCTACAGCTGGTCCGACGGCGTGGCGGTGGCCTTCTCCCGGCCGAGCCCGCTGCGGTCGCCGCTGGTCGGCCCCGGCCGCCGCGGCGTGCAGCTGACCCTGACCCTGAGCAACGGCGGCAGCACCCCGCTGCGCCTGCCGCTGACCAAGCTGGACGGCACCTTCACCGAGCGCGGCACCGGCAAGGTGGCTGACGCCGAGCCGCTGGTGGACAAGGCGGGCAAGCTGGGCATCAGCCCGGACGCGCCGGAACTGCCGGCCGGCCGCAGCATCGACGTGCGGATCGGTTTCGCCGTGGGTGAGCAGCCGGGGACCCTGCTGGTCGCGGCCTCGCCGGACCAGGGCGTGAAGTACCAGGACGTCACCTTCGCCGGCGAGGTCTGACCGGCCACACGCAGAGCACTGGGGGTATCACCATGCGTGGAGTTTCCATCGTTGTAACCGGGGCGCTGCTACTCGGCTCGACGGCCTGCACCATCATCCCGGTGCCGACTCCGGTCACCGTCACCCCGACCCTCCCGCAGCTGGCCCTGCCCACCACCGCGGCACCGCAGGTGGGCAGGTTCGGCGAGGCGGTGGAGACCCCGGGCAAGGTCAGGATCGAGGTCTCCAAACCGGAGCCCTACCAGCCCAAGGGCCTCGACGAGGAGGAGACCAAGCCCCCGCGCGCGGTGGTCTTCACCGTGACCATCACCAACAACACCGGCAAGACCCTGACCAACCTGCACACCCTGGGCTTCGGCTCGTTCACCGAGCAGGGCGGCAAGGAGACGGTCGAGGTCGAGACGCTGCACGGATCGGAGCTCTCGATGGGCGTGCCGGACCTGCCGCCGGGCAAGCTGACCAAGCTCCGGCTGGCCTACGGCCTGCCCGCGAAACCGGGTTCGCTGCGGCTGCAGCCGCTCGTGCTGCCCGAGCGCGCCGAGGTCTACTTCGAGGGTGAGGTGTGAACGCCCGGCGGGGCGCACTGCCGCTCGCCCTCGCGGCGCTGACCACAGCCGCCTGCACCCCGGCCCCCTCGCCCGCACCGCCGACGCCCCTGCCGCCCGCGCCGACCACCAGCACGGTGGTCCGCTTCGGCGACCCGCCGGGCACCGGGTTCGGCGCTGAGCTGGCCCTGCCCTCGGGCACCAGGTTCACCATCTCGGAGTTCAAGCCGGTCCCGCAGGCCGAGCTGACCGCGGAGGAGCGCGTGCCCGGCACCCGCGTGCTGCTGTTCACCGTGACCATGACCAACTCTGGCAAGGCCCCGCTGGAGTACCCGGATCCGTCCTTCTACCCCTCGTTCGTCGCGCACGGCTCGGACGAGGTGGTGCAACCGCCGGAGGACGTCACCGACAAGGGCCGCGAGGTGGCGGAGGCGGACAAGCCGGTCCCGCCCGGCGGTTCGGTGCGGATCGAGCACTGGATCCGGCTGCCCGACCGGCCGGGCGTGCTCCAGCTGAAGGCGATCACCCGCCACGCCGAGGACGAGTTCCGGTTCGAGGGCGAGGTCTGAGTCAGTGCGGGGTGTGCTGGGAGCCGTCGGCCGAGGGTGTCGCGTTGTCGTCGGCGTCCACGTCGAACGGGTCCACGAAGTCGGCCACCTCGCCCAGGTCGCTGAGCAGCCGCTCCAGCCGGGCCGGGTCGGCGTTCGGCGGGGCGGCGGCCAGCACCCAGGAGCCCTCCAGCCAGACCACCATGATGTCGTCGCCGATCTCGTCGATGGTGTCCACGAAGTCGGGCGTGATCAGCGGGTGCACGATGGCCATGTCGGTGGTGAAGCCGTAGCGGTTGCCGACCGGGCCGTAGAGGTCCAGCTCGGCCTCGCGCTCGCGGGCGAACGGGACGCTGGGCTCCCACAACTCCAGGATGGTGGGCACGGTGCGGCGCATCCGGACCGCGGCGATCACCATGGTCACCTTGCTGGACTGCTGGTGGTCGAGCACCTGCACCAGGCGGCGGCCGTCCGCGGTGAACATCGAGCCGGTGACCACGTCAACGGCGACGCCCTGCTTGGAGTAGGCCAGCCCGCCGTGCTTCCACTGGGTGAGCAGCACCTGGTCCTCATCGGTGAACCGCCAGCCGCGCAACGCGGCCCAGCGGCGCCGCTCCCGGTTGCGCGCTGTGCGTTGCGCCCGGTCCGTGCCGAGCAAGACCGCGCCGGCAATGGCCGCCAGCACGGCCACCGAGAACCAGATCCACGCAGGTACGCCCACACCCGCAGCCTAGCGGTGCGAGCCGCCATAGCCGAGATCACATTCGGTCCAGTAGGCACCAATTGGCCCTAATGTCGGACGCGCGCGGGTGCGGCCCACCCGTCTGGCGGAGTGGGCCGCACCGCTTAACGCGCTAGCCCTTGGCCACATCCAGGCCGGAGTTGTCGTCGCGGACGTCGACCAGGACCTTGTCCCCGTCGGTGATCTCCCCGGCCAGCAGCTTGCGGGCCAGCTGGTCGCCGATGGCCGAGGACACCAGCCGCCGCAGCGGGCGGGCGCCGTAGACCGGGTCGAAGCCCTGCAGGGCCAGCCAGCCCTTGGCCGCCTCGGTGACGTCCAGGGTCAGCCTGCGCTCGGCGAGTCGCTTGGCCAGCCTGCGCACCTGGATGTCCACAATGGAGGTCAGCTCCTCGGTGGCCAGCGCGTGGAAGACCACCACGTCGTCCAGCCGGTTGAGGAACTCCGGCTTGAAGTGCCGCTGCACCACCGCGAGCACCGCGTCCTTGCGGGCCAGCTCGGACATGGTGGCGTCCGCGATCACCTGCGAGCCGAGGTTCGAGGTGAGCACCAGGATGGTGTTGCGGAAGTCCACCGTGCGGCCCTGGCCGTCGGTGAGCCTGCCGTCGTCGAGCACCTGGAGCAGCACGTCGAAGACGTCCGGGTGCGCCTTCTCCACCTCGTCCAGCAGCACCACGCTGTACGGCCGCCGCCGGACCGCCTCGGTGAGCTGGCCGCCCTGGTCGTAGCCGACGTAGCCGGGCGGGGCGCCGACCAGGCGGGCGACGGTGTGCTTGTCGCCGTACTCGCTCATGTCGATGCGGATCATGGCCCGCTCGTCATCGAAGAGGAACTCCGCCAGCGCCTTGGCCAGCTCGGTCTTGCCCACGCCGGTGGGGCCCAGGAACAGGAACGAGCCGGTCGGGCGGTCCGGGTCGGCGACCCCGGCGCGGGCGCGGCGCACCGCGTCGGAGACCGCGCGCACCGCCTCGGCCTGGCCGACCACCCTGGCCCCGATGGCCTCCTCCATGCGCAGCAGCTTGGCGGTCTCGCCCTCCAGCAGCCTGCCGGCCGGGATGCCGGTCCACGCGGAGACCACATCGGCCACGTCGTCCGCGGTGACCTCCTCCTTGAGCATGGCCTGCTTGTCCTCGGTGACCGCGGTGGCCGCCTCCAGCTCCTTCTCCAGCGCCGGGATGCGGCCGTAGCGCAGCTCGGCGGCCCGGCCCAGGTCACCGTCCCGCTCGGCCCGCTCCGACTCGCCGCGCAGCTGCTCCAGCTGCTCCTTCAGCTCGCGGATCCGGTCGATGGCGTTCTTCTCGCCCTTCCAGCGCACGGTCAGCTCGGCCAGCTGCTCGCGCCGGTCGGCCAGTTCCGCGCGCAGGGTGGCCAGCCGGGACTTGGACGCGGCGTCGTCCTCTTTGGACAGCGCCATCTCCTCGATCTCCAGCCGCCGCACCGCCCGCTCGACCTCGTCCAGCTCCACCGGCCGGGAGTCGATCTCCATCCGCAGCCGGGAGGCGGCCTCGTCCACCAGGTCGATGGCCTTGTCCGGCAGGAAGCGCGCGGTGATGTAGCGGTCGGACAGGGTGGCCGCGGCGACCAGCGCGCCGTCGGTGATCCGCACGCCGTGGTGGACCTCGTAGCGCTCCTTGAGCCCGCGCAGGATGCCGATCGCGTCGGGCACGCTGGGCTCGCCGACCAGCACCTGCTGGAACCGCCGCTCCAGCGCGGGGTCCTTCTCGATGTGCTTGCGGTACTCATCCAGCGTGGTCGCGCCGACCAGCCGCAGCTCGCCGCGGGCCAGCATGGGCTTGATCATGTTGCCCGCGTCCATCGCGCCGCCCTCGCCGGTGGCGCCCGCCCCGACGATGGTGTGCAGCTCGTCGATGAAGGTGACCACCTGGCCGGCGGAGTCGGTGATCTCCTTGAGCACCGCCTTGAGCCGTTCCTCGAACTCGCCGCGGAACTTGGCCCCGGCCACCATCGCGCCCAGGTCCAGCGAGACCACCCGCTTGCCGCGCAAGGACTCCGGCACGTCGCCTGCCACGATCCGCTGGGCCAGGCCCTCCACGATCGCGGTCTTGCCGACGCCGGGCTCGCCGATGAGCACCGGGTTGTTCTTGGTGCGCCTGGACAGCACCTGCACCACCCGGCGGATCTCGGCGTCCCTGCCGACCACCGGGTCCAGCTCGCCCTTGCGCGCGCGCTCGGTCAGGTCGACGCCGTACTTCTCCAGCGCCTGGTAGGTGCTCTCCGGGTCGGCGCTGGTGACCCTGGCCGAGCCACGCACCTTGTCGAAGGCCTCGCGCAGCGCCTCGGGGCTCGCGCCGTGCCTGCGCAGCAGGTCGGCCACGGTGCCGCCCTCGGCGGCCAGGCCGACCAGCAGGTGCTCGGTGGAGACGAACTCGTCGTTCATCTCGGTGGCCAGCTGCTGGGCGTGGGTGAGCACCCGCAGGCTCTCCCTGGAGAACTGCGGGGCGGAGACCGTCGCGCCGGTGGCCGACGGGAGCTGCTGGGCGAGCCGGTCCAGTTCGGGCCGGACCCGCGCGGTGTCGGCGCCAACCGCGGCCAGCAGCGGCGCCGCGAGGCCGTCGGCCTGCGCGAGCAGCGCGCCCAGCAGGTGCACCGGCCCGACATCGGGGTTTCCGGCCACGCCGGCGGCCTGCACCGCCGAGGAGATCGCCTGCTGGGTCTTCGTGGTCGGGTTGAAAGCGTCCATCCCTCACCTCATCGCACGGGGTCCGTCATAGGGATAACGTCAGAAAAGTTGAGCGTGTTCCGCTCAACCCAAAATCTGGCAACCGAGATCCGGGCCACACGTCCCACAAGATATGGCGAACCGACTGCTCTACCTCCTCCGGCACGGCGAGGCGGCCGAGGATGACTCGCTCACCGACCGCGGCCGCAGCCAGGCCGAGCTGACCGCCGCCCGGCTGGCCGGAGTGCCCTTCGCCGCGGTGCACCACAGCACCTCGCCCAGGGCCGCCGCGACGGTGAAGGTGCTCGCCGAACAGCTCCAGGCCGCCCCGCACCACCCCAGCGACCTGCTCCGCGAGTGCATCCCCAGCGTGCCCGGCCCTGAGCTGCTGACCCCGGCCCAGGCCGGGTTCTTCGCCGGGCTGACCCCGCAGGTGCTCGCCGAGGAAGGTCCGACCCAGGCCGCGGCCGCGCTGGCCCGCTACGCCGGAGCCGCCGGGCCGGACCGGCGGGAGCTGGTGGTCACGCACGGGAACCTGATCCGACACTTCGTGGCGGTGGCGATGGGCGCGCCCGAGCACGCCTGGCTGAACCTGGCCGACTACAACTGCGGGCTCACCGTGCTGCTCTACCGGCCGGGCCGGCCCGCCGTGGTGGTCGCCTACAACGACGTCGGCCACCTGCCGCCGGAGCTGCGCGGCACCGAGTTCCCGGCCGAGCTGCGGGTGTGAACAACGCCGAAAACGCCGGGTTAGTTGTCCACAGGTGGCTCATCCCCAGCTCAGAGCGGTTTTACACAGGGTTGTCCACAGGCTTGTCCACCGTCCGCCGACAGCCCTCCACAACCTGGGCAAACCTGCCCCCAACTGCACTGATGCGCCGATCAGGCGTCAACAGCCTGTCCACCGCCGCATCCCGGTTGTCCACAGCATCCCCAGGGTTGTCCACAGGATTGGGGACAGCTGTGTGTTCACCTGTGGAGCCTGACGTGTTGTCACGCAGCGGCACCTCCTTGATCAGCGCGATGGCCACCAGTGCCACCAGCGCCAGCGCCGCGGCGATCAGGAACACCAGTCCGCTGGCATCGCCCTGGGCGTCCCGCACTGGCTCACCGTGCCCGACCAGTTGGCCGACCCGCCCGGCCAGCACCGCGCCGAGCACGGAGACCCCGGCCGCGCCGCCCAGCGAGCGGAAGAACATCACCGAGGAGCTGGCCGCGCCCAGGTCGGTCACCGGCACCGCGTTCTGCACCGCGAGCACCAGGTTCTGCATGGTCAGGCCCATGCCCACGCCGACCACGAGCAGGTAGCAGGCGAGCAGCCAGACCGGGCTGGTGTGCGTGATGGTGGCCAGCAGCGCCAGGCCGGCGAACAGCGCGACCGCGCCCGCCACCAGGTAGACCTTCCACCGCCCGGTGCGGGTGATCCGGCGGCCGGACCAGGTCGAGGTGAGCACGTAGCCCAGGGCCAGCGGCATGCCGAGCAGCCCGGCCACGGTCGGGGTGAAGCCGCGGGCCTGCTGGAAGTACTGGCCGATGAACACCGAGGCGCCGAACATCGCGGTGCCGATGCCCAGGCTGGCCAGCACCGAGAGCAGCACGGTGCGGTCCCGGAACAGCCGCGGCGGCACCACCGGCTCGGCGGCCCTGAACTCCACCAGCAGCGCCAGGCCGAGCGTGACCACCGCGCCGAGCAGGTACAACCCGCTGGCCGGGGAGATCCAGGCGAAGTCCTTGCCGGCGAAGGAGACCCACAGCATCAGCAGGCTCACCCCGCCAATGATCAGCGTGGCGCCCAGCCAGTCGATGCGCGCCCGGCGGCGCAGCACCGGCAGGTGCAGGGTCTTGTGGATGACCGCCATCGCGGCCAGCGCGAGCGGCACCACCAGGAAGAAGCAGAACCGCCAGCCCAGCCCCGGGGTGTCCACGATGAAGCCGCCGACCAGCGGCCCGCTGACCGTGGCCACCGCGATCACCGCGCCGGTGTACCCGGCGTAGCGGCCGCGCTCGCGCGGGCTGACCATGGCCGCGATGACCACCTGGGCCAGCGCTTGCAGGCCGCCGACGCCCACGCCCTGCACCGCGCGGTAGGCGATCAGCTCCGGCATCGAGGAGGCGATCCCGGCCAGCACCGAGCCGAGCGCGAACAGGCCGATGGCCACCTGGTAGAGCAGCTTCTTGCTGAACAGGTCGGCCAGCTTGCCCCAGATCGGGGTGGTCGCGGTGGCCGCCAGCAGGGTCGCGGTGACCACCCAGGTGTACTGCCCCTGGGTGCCGTGCAGGTCCTTGAGGATGGTGGGCAGCGCGTTGGTCACGATGGTGGAGCTGAGGATGGCCACCAGCAGGGAGAGCAGCAGGCCGGTCAGCGCGCGCAGGATCTCCCGGTGCGACATCGGCGCCAGCGCCTCCGGGTCGCGCGGCTCGGCCACGCTCACGCCGTGGCCGCCACCTTCGGCTGGCACAGCCCGCCGCGCAGGTCCCTGGTGAGTCGCTCGATCAGGGTGCTCGCCAGCACCAGGTCCTCGTCCTGCCAGTCCGACAGCGCGCTCCGCATCCACTCGGTCTGCTCCTGTTTCCACCGCTCGATCAACGCGGTCCCGGCCGGGGTCGCGCTGAGCACCATGGCCCGCCCGTCCGTCGGCGAGACCTGGCGTTCCACCAGGCCGGCGCGTTGCAGCTGGGCCACCTGCCTGCTCACCACGGAGGGGTCGACCGCGCGTTCCCTGGCGATCTCGCCGCTGCGCCGGGGTCCGTTGACCACCAGCTCGGTGAGCAGGCCCACCGCGGCCAGGTGCAGTTCGCCGTCCTCCGGCCAGACCCGCTGCGCGATCGCGTGCCGGATCTGGACCAGGTTCTTGACCTGCCGCAGCAGCTCGAAGACGGAATCGGGTCGTGGGTCCACACTGACCACCCCCATGGTTGCTTGACGCAACTATAACTCGTTAGTTGCTGATAGCAACCTTTTTACGGTCGGTAGTGAGTGAGGTCTCCGTCACACCTTCGGGAAGCGACTCAGAGATCCTGGTTCAGCCGACCGAGCAAAGTCGACAGCACATCGAGGTCGCCGGTGCTCCAGGTGCGGAAGTGCTCGCGCAGCTTGCCGCGCCGTTCCTGCCGCACCTCGGCCAGCCGCTGCCGACCGGAAGCGGTCAGCTGTACCAGCCTGGCCCTGCCGTCGTGCGGGTCGGCCACCCGCTCCACCAGCGCCAGCCGGTGCAGCTGGGCGATCTGCCTGCTCAGCGTGGACTTGTCCAGGCCGAGCTGGTCCACCAGGTCGGTGGCGCGCACCGACTCCCGGTCGTCGATGAGCAGCAGCAGCGCGTAGGCCGCGGAGTCCAGCTCGGGGTGGATCCGGGCGGCCAGGGACATGGCCATGCTCCTGGACCGGCGCATCAGCAGCGCGAGCTCACGCTCCACCGCCTCGGCCGCCCGCCGGCGAACCGGGTCGTCGCTGTCTCCGGAGACCTGCTTGCCAGGGTCGACCGATGTCACTGTTCTCCCTCTGCCCGGTCTGCCCCCAGAACCGGGACATACCGTACTCAGGGCAGGTCAAGACCCGGTGGAGTCCTGCCACGGCTTGGGCAGCGCCTTGGCCTCGAAGTAGTCGCCGCCCTTGCGCTTGACGTCGTCGGTGCCCCAGTCCCGGTCGCGCAGCACCGGCATCATCCGCGGGATGTGCTTGCGGCAGTGCACGTAGGCCTCCTCGACCTCGACCACTACCCAGCGTTCCGGGGTGCGGCCGCGCTCGAAGTCCGAGGGCAGCTCCGGATGCTCGGCGCGCAGGTCGCCGTCGTCGACGATCCGGGCCCGGCCGTTGACGTGCAGGCCGATCAGGTCGCTGACGAAGTCGATCATCAGCAGACCGATGTGCGGGTTCTCACTGATGTTGCCCAGACTGGCCAGCACGCCGTTGCCCCGGTACTCCGGGTAGGCGAGGTGCTTCTCGTCGAGCACCTGAATGAACCCGCGCGGCCCGGCACGGAGCGAAGAATCGCACTCTCCGTGACCGTCCGCGGTGGCCACGAACAGCATTTCCATCCGCGCCACGAACTCGACCATGGTCGGGTTGAGCCGGTCGAGCACCTGGTCGGAGTAGAACCGGGCGGCCCTGGACTCGGTGCCGAAGGCCCGCTGCAGGAGGTGCTCGCCACGGGATCCGGGCAGGCCAGCGGGTGCGGGCGGCAGTGGGTCGGCCGGTCCGGCGAGGCCGCGCGGGGGCAGCTCGATCCGCCTGGTGGTCTCCACGCCGACGGCCCGCTGGGGCACCGGACGCGCGATCACCCTGGTGGGCGCGTCCAGTTGGCGGGTAAGCGCGACCGAAGACTCATTACCGCTCGTCGCGCTACGAGCGGCGTCCGCGGATTCCTCGCCTGGCACACTGGACGTGACCGGCTGCTGCCGTGTGTGATCACCGGGCACGACCGTCGCCACCGAAGTGACACGGGCCGGTGAATCGGACAGCTCCAGTAGCAACAGGTCAGGATCGGCAGTGCCGGTCGGGACCGGAGTGTCGGGCATCACGGTGCCCACCGTGTCACGAGGAGGTGTGGTCACGCACATCGCCCCGCGTACGCTCGCCCGTTGCGCGGAACACATGTACACACGCAGTAAGCAAATTGCACTCGAACGTGGCATCAAGGCTCCGATGACCCGAGGGAGGGGTTAATGTCCAACTCTGTCGGGGGATGCTGGTCACCATCGGTGCGTCGGATGGGCGTGCCGAACAACGTGGAGAAGACTGCGCCCGGACTATGACCGCGAACGCCGTGCTCAACCCGACCCAACCCCCGCACCGGGAACCGCCGCCAGGGGTCACCGCGATGGTGCGCCTGATCCGCGAGAGCTTCGCGGTGATCGAGCCGCGCGCCGAGGAAGTAGCCCAGTTCTTCTACGGGATGCTCTTCAGCCTCGCACCGACCACCCGTGAGCTGTTCCCGGCCAATATGGAGGTGCAGCGCAGTCGCTTGCTGCGCGCCCTCGTCCACGTCGTGCAGATGGTGGACCGCCCGGACGACCTGGTGCCCTTCCTCAAGCAGCTCGGCCGCGACCACCGCAAGTTCGGTGTGGTCTCGGTGCACTACGAGGCGGTCGGCACCGCCCTGCTGGCCGCGATCAAGCGGTTCGCCGGGGAGGCCTGGACCCCTGCCGTGGAACGGGCCTGGGCCGAGGCCTACACGATCATGGCCCAGACCATGCTGGAGTCCGCGGCCGCCGACGACAACCCGGCGTTCTGGACCGCCAGTGTGATCGAGCACCAGCGGCTCAGCTGGGACCTGGCCGTGGTCCGGCTCAAGCCAGACCACCCGATTCCCTACCGCGCCGGGCAGTACCTCAGCGTGGAGACCCCGCAGCGCCCCCGGCTCTGGCGCTACTTCTCCCCGGCCAACGCGCCCAGCCCGGACGGCGTGATGGAGTTCCACGTCCGCGCGGTGAACAACGGCTGGGTGAGCCGGTCGGTGGTCGGCCACACCCAGATCGGCGACACCTGGCGGATCGGCCCGCCGATGGGCCGGATGGGCATCGACCGCACCAGCAAGCGGGACATCCTGATGGTGGCAGGCGGCACCGGCGTGGCCCCGATGCGGGCGATGCTGGACGAGATGGCGGCCTACGGGGAGAACCCGAAGGTGCACCTGTTCTACGGCGGCCGCGCCCGCGGCGACCTGTACGACCTGGACAGCGTGCAGCGGCTGGCCATGGGCAACCCGTGGCTGACCGTGGTGCCGGTGCTGGAGTCCGACCCCGGCGCCCGCGGGGTGGAGCACGGCACGCTGGCCGACGTGGTCACCCGCTACGGCGCCTGGAACGACCGGGACGTGCTGGTCTGCGGCTCCCCGGCGATGATCAGGGCCACCGTGTCCCGGATGCTGGTCGCGGGCACGCCGCTGGACCGGATCCGGTACGACCCGTTCACGCTGGACTGACGAGCAGCGGTGCCGCCCCAGGTGAAGGGCGGCACCGGAGCCAGGACTATTCCGCGGCCAGTTCCAGCCGCGGGAACACCGGCTTGGGCTCGGCCACGGTGTCGCCGCCGTCGCCCACTTGCTGCGCGATCCGCGCGGCCGCGGCGGGCAGGAACGGGAGCAGGTGCTCGGCCAGGTCGCGCACGGTGGCCACCAGCTCGGCCAGCACCGCGTCCAGCGCGGCAGGCGGCGCGTCCTCCTTCTTCTCCGCCTTGGCCAGCGCCCACGGGGTGGTGGCCTCGACGTAGCGGTTGGCCTCGTCGCCGATCCGGCTGATCGACTCCACCGCGCGGCGGAAGTCGAAGTTCGCCAGCGCCTCGTCGATGGTCGCGGCGGCCTCCGCGCGGGCGGCCCGCAGCGCCTCGGCGGCCGGGTTCTCCGCCGCCACCGGCGGGATCACGCCGTCGCGGTACTTGCGCACCATGGACACCGCGCGGTTGACCAGGTTGCCCATGTTGTTGGCCAGGTCCTCGTTGGACCGGGTGATCATCCGCTCGGCGGTGTAGTCGGTGTCGCCCGCCCTGGCCACATCGCGCAGCATCCACCAGCGCACCGCGTCACTGCCGTAGGCGGCCACGATGTCGGCCGGGTCCTCGGCGTTGCCCAGCGACTTGCTGATCTTCTGCCCGCCCGCGGTCAGGTACTCGTGCACGAAGATGGTGGACGGCAGCGGCAGCCCGGCGGAGAGCAGCATCGCGGGCCAGTACACCGCGTGGAAGCGGATGATGCCCTTGCCGATCACGTGCACCTGCTCGACGTCCTCGGACCACCAGTGCCGGTAGCCCGCCTCGTCGCTGCCGAAGCCGGGCGCGGTGATGTAGTTGGCCAGCGCGTCGAACCAGACGTAGATGACCTGCTCGGGGTCGCCGGGCACCGGGATGCCCCAGCCGCGGGCCCGCGCCATGCTGCGCGAGCAGCTGAAGTCCTCCAGCCCGGAGGAGATGAAGGCCAGCACCTCGCGCTTGCGGTGCGCGGGCTCGACCCGCAGCTGGTCGGTGGAGATCAGCTCGATGAGCTTGTCCTGGTAGCGGGAGAGCCGGAAGAACCAGTTGTTCTCCTCGATCTCCTCCGGCACCGTGCCGTGCTCGGGGCACTTGCCCTCGACCAGCTCGGCCTCGGTGTAGAACAGCTCGCAGCCGATGCAGTACAGGCCGGTGTAGGACTTGCGGTAGAAGTCGCCCTGCTTCGCGCAGAGCTCCCACAGCTTGTCCACACCCGGCTTGTGCCGCGGGTCGGAGCTGGTCTTGATGAAGTCGTCGAAGGACAGCTCCAGCGCCTCACCCAGCTTGAGGAAGTTCTGCGCGACCCGCTCCACGTACTCCGCGGGCGTGATCCCCTCGACCTCGGCCGCCTGCACGTTCTTCAAGGCGTTGTCATCGGTGCCGGTCTGCGCGCGCACCTCGTCCCCGCGCTGCCGCCGGTGCCGGGCCAGCACGTCGGCCTGGATCAGCTCCAGGGCGTGGCCGACGTGCGGCTTGCCGTTGACGTACGGGATGGATGTCATGACGTTGTAGCGGCTCATCGCTACCTTCCTGGCCCCGGGCGGATGGTGTCGGCCCGGTGAGGGGCCGCCGGTTGGGGGGCCTCCTCAGCAGTGGTCAGGACATGCGGAGGAGGCCGGAGAACATCATCATCCGGCCGCGCATGGTCATGCTGTCGCACGTCCTCAGCATGGGAGCAGGGTACACCCGGGGCGCAGGTCAGCCGCACGGAGTATCGAGGTGGCGGGCTTGGTCGGCTGCGGGCGCGGTGCCGCCGGGCGGGCGGTAGCGGGGCGGGTGGGAGCGGTCAATGCGGGGGATGAGTTCGGCCAGCGCGCGGTCCGGGACCGGCCAACCCGGGGCACGGCTTCGGCCAACACTCGGCCCGGGATCGACCGACACCGGGTACGGCCTCGGCCACATGCGGCCCGGATCAGCCAGCCCGGCATACGAATTCGGCCAACGCGCGCTCCTGGAGCGGCCGGCGCTCCTCGCGCGCTGGCCAACTCCGCGTGCGGGTTCGGCCCACACTCGCGGGGCGCTAGCGGGGCTGGGGTTTCCAGACGACCAGGGCGGTTTGCTGGGGGCGGAGGGGGACCAGGTCTCGGCGGTAGGAGGCGTGTACGGCGGCAGCCGCGTGGTCGGCGGCGGCGTGGGCGGCGGCGAGCTGGCGGTGCAGGTCCTCGACCTCGGTGCGGAGGCGTTCGGCCTCGGTGGCTAGCTCGATGATCCGCTTGATGCCCGCCAGGTTGACGCCTTCCTCCTGGGACAGGCGCTGGACTTCCTTGAGCAGCGCGATGTCCCGCGCGGAGTACCGGCGGCCCCCGCCCGCGGTGCGGCCGGGGGACACCAGGCCAAGCCGGTCATAGGTGCGCAGGGTCTGCGCGTGCAGGCCGGAGAGCTGGGCCGCGACCGAGATCACGAACACCGGGCTGTCCTCGGTCGCGCCGGGCGGGAAGGGGATCCCGCCACCCTGGTCACCGAACTGGCTCATGGCTCATCCCGTCCCAACAGTGCGGTCAGCGCCGGTCGTGGGTCGAAATCCGCTGTTGCCGCGGCGTAGGCCTCCAGTGCGGCGCGGGCCTGTTCGTCCACAGTGGACGGAACAGCCACCTGCAGGGTGACCAGCAGGTCGCCGAACGTGCCGTCCTTGCGGGCGACGCCCTTGCCGCGCACACGAAGCGTGCGGCCGCTCGTGGTGCCTGGCGGCACCCGTACTGACACCTTGCCCTCCAGCGTGGGCACGGTCAACGTGGTGCCCAGCACCAGTTCCGGGAAGCTGCACGGGATGGTCACGGTGATGTCGTCGCCGTTGCGCCCGAACAGCTCGTGCGGGGCCACGTGCACCCGGACGAACAGGTCGCCCGCCGGCGCGCCGTTGCGGCCGGGCTCGCCCTGGCCGGCCAGCCGGATGCGCTGGCCGTCGTCCACCCCGGCCGGGATCCGCACGGTGAGCGAGCGGGTGCGGGTGCTGACCCCGTCGCCGCCGCACTCCACGCACGGGTCGTCGACGATCCGCCCGACGCCGCGGCAGTCGCGGCAGGGCTCGCTGAAGGCGAAGGCGCCCTGGCTGCGGCTGACCACCCCGGCGCCCGCGCAGGTCGGGCAGGTCCGCGGCGAAGTGCCGGGACGCGCGCCGTTGCCGCCGCAGGTGCCACAGGTGGCCGGGCTGGACAGGCGCAGCGACACGGTGGCTCCCCGGACGGCCTCGGTGAAGTCGATCCGGACCTCGGTCTCCACGTCCTTGCCGCGCTGGGCGCGGGCCGCGCTGGCCTGCCCGCCGCGACGGCCGAACAGGCCGCCGAGCAGGTCGCCGATGCCGCCGGAGCCACTGGCCGCGGCGCCACTGGCCGCGCCGCCGAACAGGTCGCCGAAGTCGAAGCCGCCGGAGCCGCCGCCGAACCCGCCACCACCGGCCGGCCGGAACCCGCCGGAGCCGAACAGCCTGCGCGCCTCGTCGTACTGCTTGCGCTTCTCGGTGTCGGAGAGCACCCCGTAGGCCTCGGAGACGGCCTTGAACCTGGCCTCCGCCTTGGCATCACCCGGGTTGGCGTCCGGGTGCAGCTCGCGGGCGAGCTTGCGGTAGGCCTTCTTGATGTCGTCACCGGGCGCCTCGGGAGGGACACCCAGCTCGGCGTAGAAGTCCTTCTCGATCCAGTCCCTCGCACTCATCCGGACGCCCCTCCCTTCTCGCTGTTGGTCATCTACTGCGGGGTGTCGCCGTCGGCCGGTTCCGCCGCGGCGTGCCGCCCGGTGCTCTCCGGCGCCGGGGCCTGCGCGCCGGGCTCGTGGTCGGTGACCCCGACCATGGCCGGGCGCAGCACCCGCTCGCCGAAGCGGAAACCGCGGCGCAGCACCGCGGTGACCGTCGGCCCGGAGACCTCCGGCGAGGTGTCGTGCTGCACGGCCTCGTGCACCGAGGGGTCGAACTCCTCGCCCTGGTGCCCGAAGGCCTCCAGCCCCGCCTTCTGCAGGGTGGCCGCGACCTTGTCGGCCACCGCCTTGAAGGCGCCGGTCAGGTCGCCGTGCTGCTCGGCGCGCTCGAAGTCGTCGAGCACCGAGAGCAGCTCGGTGACCACGCTGGCCTTGGCGTTGTTGACCACCAGCTCGCGGTCGCGGTCGACCCGCTTGCGGTAGTTGGCGTACTCGGCCTGGAGCCGCTGGAGGTCGGCGGTGCGCTCCTCGAGCTGCTGCCGCAGCTCTTCCAGCGCGCCGGCGTCCACCGGCGGTGCGGCGACGGTGGCCTCAGCGGCCGCCTCCGCGGCGGCCAGCTCCTCGCTGGCCGCCGCGGAGCGAACCTCGCCGGTCTCCGGGTCGATGCGACGGCGGTCGCGAACCACCACGCGCTCGGATTCTGGCTGCTGTTCGGTCACTTCTTGCTGCCACCCTTGTTGTCGTCCTCGACGATCTCAGCGTCGACCACGTCATCGGCCTTGGGCTGGCCAGGGGTCTCCGCGCCGGGCGCGCCGGGGGCGGCCTGCTCGTTGCCCTGGTACATGGCCGCGCCCATGGCCTGGGACTCGGTGGCCAGCTTCTCCATCGCGGCCTTGATCGCCGGGATGTCGGTGCCCTTCAGCGCTTCCTTGGCCTCGGTGAGCGCGCCGTTGACCTTCTCCTTGACCTCGGCGGGCAGCTTCTCGTCGTTGTCCTTGACGAACTTCTCGGTCTGGTAGACCAGGGTCTCCGCCTGGTTGCGGACCTCGGCCTCCTCGCGGCGCTGCTTGTCCTCCTCCGCGTGCGCCTCGGCGTCCTTCATCATCCGGTCGATCTCGTCCTTGCCCAGGGCGGATCCACCGGTGATCTGCATGCCCTGTTCCTTGCCGGTGGCGAGGTCCTTGGCCGAGACGTGCACGATGCCGTTGGCGTCGATGTCGAAGGTGACCTCGATCTGCGGCACGCCACGCGGGGCGGGCGGCAGGCCGGTCAGCTCGAACATGCCGAGCTTCTTGTTGTACGCGGCGATCTCGCGCTCACCCTGGAACACCTGGATCTGCACCGAGGGCTGGTTGTCATCCGCGGTGGTGAAGATCTCCGAGCGCTTGGTCGGGATCGTGGTGTTGCGCTCGATGAGCTTGGTCATCACGCCGCCCTTGGTCTCGATGCCAAGCGACAGCGGGGTGACGTCGAGCAGCAGGACGTCCTTGACCTCGCCCTTGAGCACACCGGCCTGCAGCGCCGCGCCGACCGCGACGACCTCGTCCGGGTTCACGCCCTTGTTCGGCTCCCGGCCACCGGTCAGCTCCTTGACCAGCTCGGCGACCGCGGGCATGCGGGTGGAACCGCCGACCAGCACCACGTGGTCGATCGAGCCGACCGGGATGCCGGCGTCCTTGATCACGTTGTTGAACGGCGCGCGGCAGCGATCCAGCAGGTCGGAGGTGATCCGCTGGAACTCCGCGCGGGTCAGCGACTCGTCCAGGAACAGCGGGTTCTTGTCCGAGTCCACCGTGATGTACGGCAGGTTGATGTTCGCGGTGGAGGTGCTGGAGAGCTCGATCTTGGCCTTCTCCGCGGCCTCGCGGATCCGCTGCAACGCCATCTTGTCCTTGGTCAGGTCGATGCCGTTGCTGGACTTGAACTTCTCCACCAGCCAGTCGACGATGCGCTGGTCCCAGTCGTCACCACCGAGGTGGTTGTCGCCGGAGGTGGCGCGGACCTCGACCACACCGTCACCGAGCTCCAGCAGGGACACGTCGAAGGTGCCGCCGCCGAGGTCGAAGACCAGGATGGTCTGCTCCTTCTCGCCCTTGTCCAGCCCGTAGGCCAGCGCGGCCGAGGTGGGCTCGTTGACGATGCGGAGCACGTTCAGGCCGGCGATCTGCCCGGCCTCCTTGGTGGCCTGCCGCTGCGCGTCCTCGAAGTACGCGGGCACGGTGATCACCGCGTCGGTGATCTCCTCGCCGAGGTAGGCCTCGGCGTCGCGCTTGAGCTTCATCAGCACGCGGGCGCTGATCTCCTGCGCGGTGTAGGCCTTGCCGTCGATCTCGGTCTTCCAGTTGGTGCCGATGTGCCGCTTGACCGACCGGATCGTGCGGTCCACGTTCGTCACGGCCTGGTTCTTGGCGGGCTGACCCACCAGAACCTCGCCGTTCTTGGCGAAGGCGACGATGGACGGAGTCGTCCTCGAGCCCTCCGAGTTGGCGATAACCGTCGGCTCACCGCCTTCGAGGACGGTGACGACGGAGTTGGTCGTCCCCAGGTCGATGCCGACCGCTCGCGCCATGAATCTTCCCTCCACTGCTGGTCACGCTGTACGTAGGCGGATCAGCCAAGGCAACCCTTGAGTGATCCAGGCTCAAGTCTGAGGATAGGAGCACTACCTCGTCAAATGCGAGGTTGAGTCCATCACACTCAAGCTTCTGACAGCTCCAACGGATGGGAAGCGCGGTTTGTTCCGGGGACGGCCGTCCGGGCGGGAACGGCCGTCCCCAGGGCCGGTCTAGCGACCGACCATCTCCTCAGCCCACCTCGCGGTGGCCTGGAAGAACTCGGGTGCGTTCGGCGCGTAGTTGAAGGAGTGCCCGTAATCGGGCAGCACGAACGTGCGCAGCCGGGCGGCCGGCGCGAAGTTGGGCGCCTCGAACCGCTTCAACGCCTCCGCCGACGAGCAGTCGCTGCCCAGCAGGCCGCCGCAGAACACCTGGTCGTCCCCGCCCATGGCCAGCAGCACCGGCACGGTGATCTGCCTGCTCAGCGGCAGCAGCGTGCCGAGCAGGATGCCGTCGACCGCCTCGCCGGCGGCCAGCCCGTCCTTGTTCGCCTCGTCGTGGGCGACCGCAGCCGCGTCCAGCGGGCCGCCGCGGTGGAAGGCGGTGTAGCGCAGCCCGGCCGCGGTGGTCAGCGAGGTCGGGTCGAGGTGCCCGAGCCTCGGCTCCAGCAGCACCGGGGTCAGCGTGGTCAGCGTGGGCACGATGCCGGTCAGGTTCAGCCGGTGCAGCTGACCGGCGATCAGCACGCCGTCCACGTTGCGGTGGCTGGCCGCCACGATCACCGAGACCGCCGAGCCCAGCGAGTGCCCGCCGAGGATGACCTTGCTGAACTTCGGCCCCAGCGAACCGGACTTCATCGCCTTGACCACGTGGTTGACCGCGTTGGCCTGGGTGAAGGCGGTCAGCAGCGCGCTCAGCGGCTTGGAGCTGCGACCGGTGCCGAGCCGGTCCAGCGCGAGCGTGGCGAACCCGGCCTTGTTCTGCACCCGCCGGAACGAGCGGGTCTCCGGCGAGTGCGAGATGTCCCAGTAGGAGCTGTTGTAGGTGCCGCCGGGCACCAGCACCTGCACGGTGGAGCTGCCACCGGCCGGGGTGCACAGCCGGCCGTACATGGTCTGGTCCAGGCTGAGCAGGGGCAGGTCGAGCAGGGAGACCGGGATGGACAGGTCCCGGCAGGTCGCCTCGGCGGCCCCGGCCGGGATCGGCGCGATCAGGGCGCTCAATCCCAGGCAGGCCGCGGTCGCGGCACCGATCCGGCGCCAGAACAAACGCACGGGAAGAACCTCCAAATAGATGATTCGCGGAACAACTAATTCCGTGGGACTGCCGTCATCGGCAGCGCGCTCGGGTACGGAGCGTTGGTGAACTTCACCCGTACCGGTCGATCTGACACCGGAACGAGTCGCCAGCCCGCGGCCACCGTCGCGATCGCGATCAGCAGCTCGGTCATCGCGAAAGAGTTTCCGATGCACTGCCGGATACCGGCGCCGAACGGGATGAACGCGCCCTCGGGCAGCGCGGCCGTCCGTTCCGGCGACCAGCGGTCCGGGTCGAACCGTTCCGGCTCCGGGAAGTACCGGGAGTCGAAATGCATGGTGTAGGGACTGATGATGACCTCGTCACCGGCCCGCAGGCGCAGACCGCCGAGGTCGAGGTCGCGGTTGGCCCGCCGCATCAGCAGCCAGAGCGAGGACTTCCGCAGCGCCTCGGTGGCCACCCGCCTGGCGTACTCCAGCCGGGGCAGGTCGGCGAAGGTGACCTGGCGACCGCCCAGCACCTCGTCCACCTCGGCGTGCAGCCGCGCCTCCACCTCGGGGTTGCGGCCCAGCTCGTGGAAGACCCAGCCCAGCGCCAGCGCGCTGGTCTCGATGCCGGCCGTGAGCAGGTTGATGACCTCGTCGAAGACCTGCCGCTCGGTCATGCCCTCGCCGGTGTCGGCGTCCCTGGCCAGCAGCAGCAGGGACAGCAGGTCGCCGTGGTCGACGCCGTCCCAGCTGTCGATGACCCTGGTCACGACCTCGCGCATGCGCAGGATCGCGGCGTCGAAGGCCTTGTTGCCCGGGATCGGCAGCCGCTCGACGAAGGAGGGCGACAGCGAGCGGATGATGCCCTGTTTGACGATCACCGGGATGGACCGGCGGGCCTCCTCGACCGCGGTGCCGCCCAGCTCGGTGGAGAACAGCGCGGCGCCGACGATGGTCACCGCCAGGCCCTGCATGTCGGCGTCGATCCCACGGACCTCGCCCGGCCGCCAGGAGCCGGTCAGCGCGGTGGCGGCCTGCACCATGTTCTCCGCGTAGTGCTCGATCCGGCCCTGCCGGAAGGCGGGCAGCATGAGCTTGCGCTGCCGCCGGTGGAACGCGCCGTCCGACATCGCCAGGCCGTTGCCCA
Source organism: Crossiella sp. SN42 (assembly GCF_023897065.1). Lineage (GTDB taxonomy): Bacteria > Actinomycetota > Actinomycetes > Mycobacteriales > Pseudonocardiaceae > Crossiella. Next base: position 63,545 of record NZ_JAMHIV010000025.1, on the reverse strand, counting down.
TGTACGGCCGGAACTTGTCGAACATGGCGCCTTTTCCGAAACTCGCGCCGTCCGTTACCAGCACGCGATGGACCAGTTCAGGACTTGTGATGAAATAAGCCTGGAGTGGCCCTAAATACAGCTTGACAATATCGCCGTGATCACGCAGTTCCGCGGTGAAGCGGAACTTTTTGCGCAGCAAGGCCGGTGTGTGCCCGAGTAACGGCCACCGACCGGGTGCCACCCGGACGGGCATTCGCACTCCTTGCGCCGGTAATGGGAGGTGGCCACACTAGGGCCCATTCGGCCGCAGGCAACAGTACCCAACCGAGTGGGTGGAAATCTGGCTATGCTGTGCGCCGCTACGAATCGAGGTGTGTTTCCGTGACGCGGACGCAGGACTGGGTCCCGGCCGGCGTCGACATAACGACGCCGAGCATGGCCAGGGTCTATGACTACGTGCTCGGTGGCAGCCACAACTTCGCGGTGGACCGCGACACCGCCGAGACCCTCAAGCGCATCGCGCCCAGCCTGCGCCGGGTCGCCCGGCTCAACCGCGCCTTCATGGCCAGGGTGGTCCGCTACCTGATGGCCCAGGGCGTGCGGCAGTTCCTGGACATCGGCTCCGGCATCCCGACCGTGGGCAACGTGCACGAGATCGCGCAGCAGGTCGACCCGGCCTGCCGGGTGGTCTACGTGGACCGCGACCCGGTGGCGGTCGCGCACAGCGAGCTGATGCTGGAGACCGTGCCCGGCACCGGCGTGGTGCACGCGGACATGCGCGACCTGGACTCGATCGTGGGCAGCACCGCGGTCCGGCAGCTGATCGACTTCGAGCAGCCGGTGGGCCTGCTGTTCATGCTGATGCTGCACTGGCTGCCCGAGGACTCCGCGCCCGCCGAGCTGGTGGGCGGCTACCGCGACCTGCTCGCGCCCGGCAGCTACCTGGCGCTGAGCCACGCCACCCACGACGAGCAGAAGCAGGACCTGGAGGACCTCGGCGACGCCATCCGCTCCTCGCGCAGCGCGGACCAGGTCACGCCGCGCTCCTACGAGCAGATCCTGGCCATGTTCGGTGACTTCGAGCTGGTCGAGCCGGGACTGGTCGGCTGCGCGAACTGGCGGGCCGAGGGGCCGGGGGACGTCGCCGACCCGTCGAGCAACGCCTATCTCTACGTCGGCGTCGCCAGGAAGAGCTGAACCGATGCCGGATCTCAGTCTTCAGGCAGAGCCGCTCCCGCCGCCGGAGGACTGGCGCCGCAAGCGCCGCACGCTCGCGCGCAAGTGGGCCTACGTGCTGGCCGAGGCCAACTACGTGCCGCTGGTGCACGCCGACTTCGAGGCTGAGCTGATCGGGCTGCTGGACCGGATGTGCGCGGCGGTGCACAGCGACCCGGCGGACACCGGACCCGCGGCCGCGGCGGGCGCCCGGCTGGTGGAGCTGAACTGCGCCGACGACCGGGCGCTGGCGACCACCATGGACGTCCTTGGCCCCGGGCTGCTGGCGCTGCCCGAGTTCGCCGAGGGCGGCGCGCCTGCCGAACGCGTGGTCCAGGCCCTCGGCGCGCTGGCCGTCGGCTTCGTCGGCGCGGCCCAGCAGGCCACCCTGGCGCAGCAGGAGAGCATGCAGCGTTCGCTGCTCAAGGCGGTCCGCGACGCCAAGTGGAACCTGCGGGCCGCGGAGGCCAGGTTCGATGAGGTCGCCACCTCCTCGGCCAGCGGCATCCTGATCACCGGCCTGGACGGCGAGCTGGTCACGGTGAACGCCTCGGCAGGCGCGATCCTCGGCTACTCACCTGACGAGCTGACCGACCGCAACCTGTTCGAGCTGGTCGATCCCGAGCGGGTGCCCGCGCTGCGCGAGGACTACGCGGCGCTGCGGGAGGGCAGGCTGGCCAGGATCAAGCAGTCCCAGCGGTTGCTGCGCCGCGACGGCGACCACGCGATGGTCTCGCTGACCGCCTCGCTGCTGCGCGGCGCGGACGAGGCGCCGGACCACTTCGTCACGGTGGTCGAGGACGGCACCGAGCTGGTGCTGCTGCAGAACGAGCTCAGCCGCCAGTCGCTGCACGACGTGCTGACCGGGCTGCCCAACCGCCAGTTCTTCGGCACCCAGCTGGAAACCGTGCTGCGCCAAGCGGATCGGCGCTACGGCGTGACGCTGCTGCACCTGGACCTGGACGGCTACGCGGCGGTCCGGGACGGCCTCGGCGAGCGCGCGGCCGAGCAGCTGCTGGTGGTCGCGGCGCAGCGGCTCAAGGCGGTGCTGGCCGGGCAGAAGGCGATGGTGGCCCGCTTCGACGGGGCCGAGTTCGCGGTGCTGCTGGAGAACTCGCCGTCCACGCCCGAGCTGGTGAGCCTGGTGCACGCGATCCGGCGCGAGCTGGCCGAACCGTCCTATGTGGATGGTCATGGCACCGCGCCCACGGCCAGTGTCGGCGTGGTGCACCTGCCCTCGCCGGAACGCACGCCGGAGGACGTGCTGCGGGGCGCCCGGCAGGCGCTGCGCCGGGCCAAGGCAGGCGGCGGCGGGCAGTGGGAGCTGTTCCACCCCGAGCACGAGCGGCTGGACCGGCGGCGGGACGCGCTGGCCGCGACCATGCCCGGCGCGTTCGAGAACGGCTCGGTGGAGGCGCGGTACCAGCCGCTGGTGCGGCTGGCCGAGGGCACCGTGGCCGGGGTCGAGGCGCTGGTGTGCTGGGAGCACGCCGAGTTCGGCCCGCTGCCCGATCAGCAGTGCCGGGAGCTGGCCGAGCGCACCGGGCTGATGCCGCAGCTGGGCGAGTGGCTGTTGCGCGCGAGCTGTGCGCAGGTGGCCTGGTGGCGGCAGCGGCTGGGCCGCGAGCTGCTGCTGGCGCTGAGCCTGACCGCGCAGCAGGCGACGGATCCGGACCTGGTGACCAGGCTGCTCGGCGTGCTGGAGCAGACCGGCTTCCCGGCCGAGCGGCTGCTGCTGGAACTGCCCGCGCTGACCCTGGCCGCCGATCACGGAGAGTCAAGGGACAACCTGCGCACGCTCACCGACCTGGGTGTACGCACGGTGCTGCGGGACTTCGGGCCGGGCACCGCCAACCTGGCCGCGGTGACCGATCTGGCGGTGGACTTCGTCCGGGTGAACCGTGAGCTGGTCAAGCGGGAGCTGGTGCCGGGCTCACCGGTGACCGAGGCGCTGCGGCGGCTGCCGAAGCTGGCGCACCAGGCGGGCGTCAGCGTGATCGTGGATGGCGTCACCACCGCTGAGCAGGCAGAATTCTGGTTCGCGGCCGAGGCGGACCTGGCCTGCGGCGACTACTTCGGGGTGGCCGGCAGGCCGGATGAGCTGGCTGCGGGCTTTGGCGGCCCTGCCTGGCGGGTCAAATCCACGTAACGAAGTTCGCACCTTTTTTCACAAACTCATCCCGCACTGGGTGGAACTAGAGCTAGCTTCCCTGCGTCACCCATCCGAGGTAACCCAATCGGGGCACGGTGGGTTCTGGGGAAGGAGCTCGATGAGTAAGGCAAGCCTGCGCCGGAGGTTCGGCGCTGCGATGACCGTGGGTGGTGTCCTGGTTCTGGGCACCGCGCTCGGCACCGGCGCCGCGCCCGCGCAGCCGACCGAGGTCACCGCGGACGCGGTCGTGCAGTCCATGCCGGCCGAGCTGAAGGAAGCGATCCGCAGGGACCTGGGCAAGGACGCCAAGGAGTACGTGGCCACTGCACGGGCCGCGGACAAGGCCGCGCTGGCGGGTAGCAAGCTGCGCAAGGAGCTGGGCGAGAAGTTCGGCGGCGCGTGGTTCGACAAGAACAGCAAGAAGCTGCACGTCGCGGTGACTGACGCCGCGGTGGCCGCCAAGGTGCGGGCCGCCGGTGGCGAGGTGCACCAGCGCGCGGTCTCCGCTGCCGCGCTCGACCGCGCCGCGGACACCATCAGCAAGTGGGCGAAGTCGCTGACCGGCGACAAGCGCAACGCGTTCCAGGCCGTCGCGGTGGACACCAAGGACGGCAAGCTGGGCGTCACCCTGTCCACCTCGGAGGCCGGCAAGGCGCTGGCTGCCGAGCTGCCCAAGGTGAACGTCCAGGTCGAGGTCGGGCACAAGGAAGAGGAACTCCAGCCGGAGAAGGACATCCGCGGCGGCGACGGCTACACCGTCTCCGGCACGGGCTCCAGCCTGCGGCTGTGCTCCCTCGGCTTCAACGCCGTTGACAAGCTGGGCCGCGGCCAGATCATCACCGCCGGGCACTGCTTCGACGGCTTCGACGGCCGCAAGGTCAACGTCGAGATCAAGGGCGCGGGCAACCCGGTCGGCGAGGCCATCGGCCTCGGCGAGAACGTGCGCTTCGACAACGACGCCAACGGCGACGACTCGGCCACCATCAAGGTGACCAACGGCGCGCAGAAGCTGCTGCCGGAGGTCAACCGCTACAACGGCGGCGGCCTGAAGCTGGACGGCCTGACCGACCCGATCCAGGGTCAGGAGATCTGCAAGTCCGGTCGCACCACCGGCTGGCAGTGCGGCAACGTGGTCAACACCGACGTGTCGGTCAAGATCGGCGGGCACCTGCTCTCGCTGTTCCAGCACGACGCGTGCAGCATCCCCGGCGACTCCGGCGGCGCCGTGGTCCTGGGCTCCAAGGCACTGGGCATCACCTCCGGTGGCGCGGCCAACCCCGGCGACAAGTGCCCCACCGCGGGCCAGCCGAAGGACCGCTCCTACGCCGAGCTGGTGCAGCGCGACATCCTGCCCGACTACAAGGGTGACGCGCAGCTGACCGTGCTGACCGCCAACGGTGACGAGGACGAGGACGGCGTGCTCGACATCAACGAGCTCAACGCCGACATCACCAAGATCAAGGACACCAACAACAACGGGGTCGCCGCCTACCGCGACGCCGACGAGCCGAACCTGTCCGCGCCGAAGCTGACCAGCCCGGCCGACAAGTCCCGGATCACCGAGCGCAAGCCGGTGCTGACCGGCACCGCCAAGCCCAACGCCACCGTGTCGCTGACCTACAAGGGTCAGACCAAGGAGCTGAAGGCCGACGCGAGCGGCAAGTGGACCGAGGCCATCACCACCGACCTGGCCTACGGCGGTCACGAGATCACCCTGAAGCAGAAGGCGGGCGACCTGACCTCCCGCGAGGTGAAGTCCACCTTCACCGTCGTCCCCTCGGCCCCGGTCATCACCGAGCCGAAGGAAGGCGCCAAGAGCGAGAACGCGCGGCCGACCGTCGCGGGCACCGGCACCGCCGGGGCTGTCGTCACGGTGACCGCCGGCGACGTGAAGCTGGGCGAGGCCACCGTGGGCGCCGACAGCAAGTGGAGCGTCACCCCGGCCGCCGACCTGGCCAAGGGCAAGCACACCATCTCCGCCAAGCAGACCATCGACAAGGTGGACTCCGACGCGGACACCGTGGCCTACGAGCTGACCAAGGGTGGCGCGGCGGTCCCGCCGACCACCAGCCCGGCCGGTAACGGCGGCGGCAACGGCGGCCTGGCCAAGACCGGTGTGGACAACGTGCTGCCGATGCTGATCGGCGGCGGCGTGGCCGTGGCCGGTGGCGTCGCGCTGCTGGTGTTCTTCCGCCGCCGCAAGGCCGGCGCGGAGTCCTGAGCCAACTAGTCACACAGCACCAGAACGGGCGGTCGTCCTACGGGACGGCCGCCCGTTTCTTTGCCGTACCGCGACCTTCATAACGAACCCGGCAGCGACCGGCGGAACTGCCCCTTCGGGCGGCTAGCGTTTGGCCACGTCCCGTTGTCGCGGGCGGGTTCGTGTGGTGGCGAAGAAGGTGCGGGATGCGCAGGGCGCTCGGGTTGGCTGGTGCCGCCTGCCTGCTCGTGCTGGGTGGGGCGCCCGCTTGGGCCGCGCAGCAACCCGGTGAGCAGGCATTACTCGCCGCGCACGCCGAGGCGCTGCCGCAGGGCCTGAAGGACGCGCTGCGCCGGGACCTCGGCCTGGAGCCGGTGACCTACCTGGCCAACGGCCGCGCGGCCCGGCAGGCCGCGGCCAACGCCGAGCGGCTGCGCGGTGAGCTGGGCTCCTCCTTCGGCGGCGCCTGGTTCGAGCCGGGCCACCGGCGGCTGCGGGTCGCGGTGACCGACGAGGCGGCCGCGGACCGGGTAAGGATCACCGGCGCGAGCGCGCAGGTGCGGCCGGGCAGCGCGGAGGCCATGGACCAGGCGGTGGACGCGCTGGCCCGCTGGTCGGCCGGGCTGCCACCGGCCGAGCGGGCCGCGGTCTTCGGCATCACCCCCGACGTGCGTGCGGGCACCCTGCGGCTGCTGCTGGCCGACTCCCCCGCCGGGCGCAAGCTGGCCGCCGCGCTGCCCAGGACCGCGGTGACCGTGCGGGCCGAGCACACCGACCTCCCGCCGCAGCCGCCCGCGGTGCGCGCGCAGGGCTGCGGCTATGGGCTCAACGCGCTGGACCGGGCGGGCCGGGTGGTCTCCCTCGGCCCCGCGCACTGCGCGCCGCTCGGCTCGGCGGACCGGTTCACCCTGGCCTCGCTGGACGGCGACGGACCCGGCGACGACCTGGCCTCGATCCGGGCCGCCGACCCGCACACGGCCCCGGTGCCCGAGGTGGCCGGACCCGGTGGCGCGCTGCGGGTGGAGTCGCTCAGCGCGGTGATCCCCGGCGCCCAGGTGTGCGCGGCCGGTCGCGGCGGCTACTCCTGCGGCACCGTGTTCGCGCCCCGCTCGGTGTGGCGGCTCGGCGAGACCGGCGCGATGGCGCTGCGCGGGTTCGAGGTGCACGGGCTGTGCGTGGACGGCGGCGGCGCGCTGCTGGCCGGTGGCGCGGCGCTGGGCTGGACCTCGGCCGCGCACCTGGGCTCGGCGGCCGGTCGCTGCCGCCCGGTGCCCGGACCTGGCGGCCTGACCTCACTGGCCCTCGGCGAGTCGCTGACCTCCGACGTGCTGCCCAGCTTCGGCGGCGAGCTGCGGCTGCTGACCACCGAGGGCGACGCGGACGCCGACGGGGTGCGCGACGTGGACGAGCTGGCCCCCGGCCGCGGCAGCCCGCGCGATGCCAACGGCGACCGGCTGGCCGCCTACCTGGACCCGGACGAGCCGCGCCTGCGCGCGCCCGCGCTGCTCGGCCCGCTGGACGGCAGCCGGGGCACCGACACCGAGCCCGAGGTGCACGGCACCGCCCGGCCCGGCGCCGAGGTGAGCGTGCGGCTGGACACCAAGCCCCCGCAGCTGGTCACCGCGGACCGCGAGGGCCGCTGGCGGCTCGCCCTGCCGGAGAAGCTGTGCCTGGGCGGCCACCAGCTGGTGCTGAGGCAGCGCGTCAGCGGGCAGGAGTCCCCGGAGGCGACCGGCAACTTCACCGTGATGCCCGCCCCGCCGGTGATCACCGCGCCCGCGCCGGGCGAGCGCGCCGACCTGCCCCGGCCGCAGATCGGCGGCCTGGGCAAGCCCAAGGCGCTGGTGACCGTGTCGGTGGACGGCGTGCCGGTCGGCTCGACCACGGTCGGCGCGGACGGCCAGTGGCGGCTGCGGCCCAGCACCGATCTCAAGCCGGGCGCCCGCTCGATCACCGCGCGGCAGACCGTGACCAGGGTGGACTCGGCCGAGGCCAGCCTGCGCTACGAGGTCGGCGGCCTGGTCGCGCCCAGCCAGGACAGCACCGAGGCCGGTGGCCGGCCGGGGCTGACCGCCGAGCTGAAGACCGGCGGGCACCCGGTGGCGGTGGCGGTCACCCTCGGCGGCGGGTTGCTGGTGCTCGGCGTGGTGCTCGGACTTCGAAGGTTCCGCAACCGCGCTGGCGCGGATTAGCGCGTTGTGCGGCCGACGCCGCCCGATCGGGGGTACCGTTGGCGGCCTGAACCTGGTGCGACACAGGGAAGGAAGGCCATGTCGGCGGTCGTGCTCACGCCCATGGAGTTTTTCGTGAGCTGGGAGGACCTCGCGCCGGGGGCCCGGCCGCTGGTGCTCGACGTCGTACCGGACCCGGCCACCGAGGAGGAGGCCGAGCAGATCCGCCGGACCGCCTGGATCGGGCTGGCGGACAAGGGCCTTGGCTGGCCAGGCCAGCTCAACTCCTGGTACACGGACCTGCTGCACCAGTTCGCCCGGCCGCGCACCGCGATCGACCTGCGGTTCAACCTGGACCGGGAGCGCTCGCTGCGCGCCATGGTCACCGGCAGCGGCGAGTTCGTGGCCTGCGGCAGCGTGATGGACAACCAGGTGCGCATCTCCGAGATCGGCCCGACCACCATGCCGGAGGCCGCCGCCGAGCTGCTGCCCGAGCACCCGCCCGGCCACGGCGACCAGATCACCGTGCCCAACGACCTGCTCCAGTACGCCGCCGCCCGCGCGGGCAAGTCCTACGACGCCTTCGCGCACGAGCTCGAGCTGGGCGGCATGCCGCCGGGACCGGCCCGCGCGCTGGCCCAGACGGTGAGCGCGGAGCGGTTGCGCGGCGGGCAGTTCGGCGCCACCGGCTGGGACCACTGGGGCGAGCGCAACCGCGCTGAGCACGTGGTTTCGGTGGTGGACAACGTGGAGGGCCGCTACTCGGTGCGCGCGATCGGCCAGTACACCACGGTCGCCCCAGCGGACCCGGCGAGCTTGGTCGAGAATCTGTCCGAACTGCTGATCTCGGTCAACTGACGCCAACCGGTGCGACACCGGACACGCCAGGTGGTTACTGGTGAGTAATATGGCGTAGTCTCCCGGGCACGGCAGGAATACCGACGCCGCTATTTCCTGGGAGGGCTGCCGAGCATGGGTGCTGTGCATATCGTGTTGGGCCTGATTTCTCTGGCCGCAACCCTCGCCTGGGTCGTGCTGCTGACCAGGGCCGTGGTCCAGATGGTGCGCACGGTCCGGCTGGGCCAGCCCGACCCGACCCGCAACGGGCCGCTGGGCGGCCGGTTGAAGAACATGCTGGTGGAGATCCTGGGCCACACCAGGATGCTCAAGTGGGGCGTGGTCGGCGCGGCGCACTGGTTCGTCATGGTCGGCTTCGGCTCGCTGGTGCTGACCCTGGTGGAGGCGCACGGCGAGGTCTTCGACCCGGCCTACGAGCTGCCCATCATCGGCGGCTGGGCGCCGTGGGGCCTGTTCGTCGAGCTGATCGGGCTGACCACGGTGGTCGGCATCCTGGTGCTGATCACCATCCGCCAGCGCAACCACCCGCGCCGCGCGGACCGCCAGTCCCGCTTCCAGGGCTCCAACTTCTGGCAGGCCTACTTCGTCGAGGGCGTCATCCTCAGCGTGGGCATCTGCATCTTCGCCATCCGCGCGTTCAAGACCTCCAGCGGGCTGTTCCACTACCCGGTCTGGGCCACCCCGATCACGCACGCGCTCGGCGCGATCCTGCCCAGCGCGCCGATCATGGTCTCCATCTTCGCGGTGTTGAAGATCTTCATCTCCGCCGCGTGGGCGATCACCATCGCGCGCAACCTGAACATGGGCGTGGCCTGGCACCGGTTCACCGCCTTCTTCAACATCTACTTCAAGCGCGAGGCCGACGGCGGCGTGGCGCTGGGCGCGGCCAAGCCGATGATGAGCGGCGGCAAGCCGCTGGACTTCGAGGAGGCCGACCCGGAGAAGGACGTCTTCGGCGCGGGCAAGGTCGAGGACTTCTCCTGGAAGGGCTGGCTGGACTTCACCACCTGCACCGAGTGCGGGCGCTGCCAGTCCCAGTGCCCCGCCTGGAACACCGGCAAGCCGCTCTCGCCCAAGCTGGTGATCACCCAGCTGCGCGACCACGCCTACGCCAAGGCCCCGTACCTGCTGGCCGGTGGCCGCAAGGACATGGCGGGCGACGAGGTCGGCATCACCGGTGACGACGCCGAGGCCCGGCTGGCCAAGATCGACGTGCTGGCGCTGGCCGAGTCCGACCGCCCGCTGATCGGCGGCCCGGACGAGCTGGGCATCATCGACCCCGAGGTGCTGTGGTCCTGCACCACCTGCGGCGCCTGCGTCGAGCAGTGCCCGGTGGACATCGAGCACGTGGACCACATCGTGGACATGCGCCGGTACCAAGTGCTGATCGAGTCGAACTTCCCGAGCGAGCTGGGCGGGATGTTCAAGAACCTGGAGAACAAGGGCAACCCCTGGGGCCAGAACGCCAAGGACCGGCTGGCCTGGACCGAGGGCCTGGACTTCGAGGTGCCGGTCTTCGACGGCGAGCTGGGCGACACCGAGTACCTGTTCTGGGTCGGCTGCGCGGGCGCGTTCGAGGACCGGGCGAAGAAGACCACCCGCGCGGTGGCCGAGCTGCTGCACCTGGCCGAGGTGAAGTACACGGTGCTCGGCCCGGAGGAGACCTGCACCGGCGACCCGGCCCGGCGCGCGGGCAACGAGTTCCTGTTCCAGATGCTGGCCCAGCAGAACGTCGAGGTGCTCAACTCGGTCTTCGAGGGCCGTCCCAAGGGCAAGCGCAAGATCGTGGCCACCTGCGCGCACTGCTTCAACTCGCTGGCCAACGAGTACCCGCAGCTGGGCGGCGAGTTCGAGGTCGTGCACCACACCCAGCTGCTCAACCGCCTGGTCAGGGAGCGCCGCCTGGTCCCGGTCGCCCCGCTGGCCGAGGACGTCACCTACCACGACCCCTGCTACCTGGGCCGCCACAACCAGGTCTACTCCCCGCCGCGCGAGCTGATCGGCGCCACCGGTGCCGCCTTCCGCGAGATGCCCCGGCACGGCGACCGCTCCATGTGCTGCGGCGCAGGCGGCGCGCGGATGTGGATGGAGGAGCGGATCGGCAAGCGGATCAACGTGGACCGGGTGGACGAGGCACTGGGCACCGCGCCGACCAAGATCGCCACCGGCTGCCCGTTCTGCCGGGTGATGCTCACCGACGGCGTCACCCAGCGCCAGAACGAGGGTCAGGGCGCCTCGGTCGAGGTGGTGGACGTGTCCCAGCTGCTGCTCAGCGCGGTCCGGCGGGGCCAGCCCGCGGCGGCGGCCGACGAGCCGGAGGACACCCCGACCGACGCCGAGCCGAGCGGCACCCCAGCGACTGAGCAGGACAAGTCGTAGCAGCCCAGCGGGCGGGTGAGGCAGTACCCTTGACCGTGGAGGTGCTGGCAGATGGTTGCCGAACTGGTTGGACGGCCTTTTGACCCGCTCGTCGAGTTCGACGGGATGTGGGACATGAAGCTGGCCGAGCACTACCTGCCACTGCCACACGTGCCCGCGGCCAAGTACGAGTGCCTGGACGGAAAGCTGATCATGAGCCCGTACGAGGCTTCGCAGAACTCGTACGCGGAAGCTCAGCTGGCCTTCCTGTTCCATCTGGCGGCCAAGGGCACGCCGTTCCGGGTGTACGGCACGGTCAACCTGCTGTTCGCACCGGGGCGGTGGATCCAGCCGGACCTCACCGTGCTCAACGGCTCCGCGGAGGGGGCCCTCTGGGTGCCGCCCGGCCTGGCCACGATGGTGGCCGAGGTGGTCTCGCCCAGCAGCCGCCGCCGCGACCGGATCGACAAGCCCGCCCTGTGCGCGGACGCCGGGATCCCGTTCTACCTGGAGGTCCAGGTGGACCACGAGCAGGAGCGGGCCGCGGTCCACCTGTTCAAGCTGGACCGCGGCGCCTACCGCCCGCACTCCAGCGCGCTGGCCGGGCAGAAGTTCGAGACGGACCTGCCGTTCCCGCTCTCCTTCGACCCGGCCGAGCTGCTGGACCTGGACGACTGAGCTAGGGCTTGCGGCCCAGCCAGAGGTAGCCGTCGTCGTTGCCGGAGTCCCGGTCGCCGCCCGCGTCGGGGCGCTGCCGGAAGTGCAGTGGCGCGGTCAGTGGCTGGTCGGCCACCACGGTGAGGGTCAGCGCGCGTTCCTTGGCGCCGGGCTCGACCGCGGTCATGGAGTTGGCCAGCACGGTCGGGCCGGTGGAGACCACGGTCCAGTCACCCGCGACGCCGGAGACCCGGACGCCCTCGGGCAGGAACAGCGAGACCGCCACCCGCTGGCCGGTCTCGCCGCGGTTGGTCAGGTGCACGGTGACCTTGACCGGCTGGCCGACCGCGGCGGTCTGCGGGTCACGGTCGGTGCTGATGCTGAGCGCGCCGTCGTAGCGGGACTCGGCGTAGCCCGCGTCCACCTCGCGCTCGGTCTGACCAGGGCGGATGCGCAGCTCATCGCTGGTGTAGCTGCCCCAGGCGAAGTCGTTGTCCCGGCCGGGGCGGGTCAGGGTGAGCTGGGCGGCGGTGGCCAGTGAGCTGGCCTTGAGCTGGTAGCGGCCAGCCGGCAGGTCGTGCAGCGTGTAGCGGCCGTCCTTGCCGGAGGCGGCGTGCCGGTTCACCGGTTTCACGGTGGTCACCGGCACCTCAGCCAGCGGCTGTTCGCCGTGGTCGCGCTTGCCGTCCCGGTCCGCGTCGTGCCAGACCGTGCCGGTGATGGTGCCGCCGCGGATGCCGAAGTCGATCGGGCGCACGCCGTCGGCGGAGACCAGCGCGAACCGGACCGGGCTGGTGGTGGCGGCGTACTCGGCGCGCTGGTGGCTCACCTTGTACAGCCCGAACTTCAGCGTGGGCGAGGTGTAGCGGCCGTCCCGGTCGGTGACCGCCTTGCCTGCCGGTCGCTGCCGCAGCACGTCGAAGAAGCTCACCTCCGCGTCCGCGGCCCCTGGCTCACCGGGCTCGGCGGCACCGTCGGCGTCTCGGTCGAACCACACCTGTCCGGTGACCGTGCCGGTGGGGGCTGGTTTCTCGGCTAGAGCAGGCGCTCCGGTCAAGGTCAGCAGACTCGCACCGGCCAGGACCACGGCGCCGCGCCGCAGGTTCATCGAAAACTCCCCGTTCCGCTCGATGGACGTTGCCATCCAACACACGTTCGATCATGGCCGTGGGTTGTCCACATGGGGTGGATTCACCTTTCCGGCGGCACGCGGCCGGCATGCCGGAAAGCACTCTGGAGAGCACGATGGGCGGATGGTTGAGGAGAGCAAGCCGGGCGGCGAGAGCACGCTCACCGTGGTGCTGGCGCTGATCGTGAACTTCCTGATCGGCGTGATGAAGGCGGTCGCCGGTGCGCTCACCGGCTCGGCCGCGCTGCTGGCCGAGGCGGGGCACTCGGTCGCGGACACCTTCACCGAGGGGCTGCTGCTCACCGCGCTGCGCCGCTCTGGCAAGCCGGCCGACCGGCGGCACCCCTTCGGCTACGGCAAGGAGCGCTTCTTCTGGTCGCTGATGGCCGCGGTGGCGATCTTCGCCTCCGGCGCGGTGTTCGCGGTGGTCGAGGGCGTGCACACGCTGCTCAGCGGCGATGACACCCAGACCAGGCCGTGGGTGGCCTACCTGGTGCTCGGCCTGGCCTTCCTGCTGGAGTCGGTCTCCTTCGTGCAGGCCAGCCGCCAGGTGCGGCGCGAGGCCAGGGCCGAGCAGCGGGGCCTGCTCGCCTACCTGCGGCACTCCGACGACCCCACGGTGAAGACGGTGTTCTTCGAGGACACCGCGGCGCTGATCGGCCTGCTGCTGGCCTTCCTCGGCGTGCTGCTGCACCAGCTGACCGGCTCCGCGGTCTGGGACGCGGTGGCCTCGCTGGCCATCGGCGCGCTGCTGGCCGTGGTGGCCTACCTGCTGGGCAGCACCAACCTGGGCCTGCTGATCGGCCGCCAGGCCGACCCGGTGCTGGTGCGCACGGTGGCCGCCCGGCTGCGCGCGACCCCGGAGGTGGAGGCGGTGGTGGACATCCTGTCCATGGTCACCGGCACCGACCGGGTGCTGCTGTGCGCCCGCCTGGACTTCGACGACGCCCTCGGCGCGGCCGACCTGGAACGCGCCTGCGTGCGCATCTCGGCCGACCTGCGCGCCGAGTTCGCCGAGCTGGACGAGATCTTCCTGGAGCCGGTCCCGCGCGCCGATCCCGAGCTGCGGGCCAGGGTGCTCGCCCGCTACGGCGACCTGCTCTCCCGGCCCGCGAGCTCGGACTGACTCAGTTCCGCTGACGGCGGGCTCCGGCGACCAGGACCACCCCGAGCGCCAGCAGCGCGAGCCCGGCCCACAGGAACACCCCGGTCGGCGCGCCGGTCTCGGCCAGCGGCGGCCGCGGCGGCGTGGGACCGGGCCCGCCGGGCACCCGCACGCTGGCCGAGTCGGTGTCGCTGACCGGCCCGCCCGGCTGCGCGGTGTCCGGCTGACCGGTCGCGGTGGCGGTGTTGACCAGGGTGCCGCCGCTGGGCGCGGCCGTGGTGCAGGTCCAGGTCTGGCTGCCGTTGACCGGCAGGCGGTCGATCCGCCGGTCGCAGGCGGGTAGCGCCGGGTCGGCCACGGTGACCTCGACCAGGTCGACGGTGCCGGTGTTGCGCACGGTCAGCTTGAAGGTGACCGTGCGGCCCGGCGCCGCCTCGTCCTGGTCGGCGGTCTTGGTCAGGTCGATGCCGGGCGTGGCCAGCTTCGCCGTCGCGCTCGCCTGGTCGGTCACCGGCCGCCCGGTCGGGTCGGTGCCGGTGGCGGTCACCGTGTTCTCGATGTCCTTGTCCCGCATGGCCACCGTGCACTTGACCGGCTGGCTGGCCTGCCCGGGCGCGAGGTCGCCGACGGTCACCGAGCAGCCGGGCGCGACCTGGTCGCTGAGCACCACCCCGGTCAGCGGCACGTCACCGGTGTTGCGCACCAGCACGGTGAACTCGGCCTGCTGCCCGCTCAGCAGCGGCTTGGCCGGGCCGGTCTTGACCACCTCGATGCCCGGCCCGATCACGTCCAGCACGGCGTCGTCGGCCGCGGTCACCGGCCTGCCGGTCGGATCGATGCCGGTCACCGTCGCGGTGTTGGTGACGTCCTGGGCCGCGGTGATCGCGCAGCTCCGGGTCTCCGTGCCGCCGGCCGGCAGCTGCGGCAGGGTGAAGCCGCAGCCCGACTGCTTGTCATCGGCCACCCGCACGTCGGTCAGCGGCACGTCGCCGGTGTTGCGCACGACGATCGTGTAGGTCACCTGGTCGCCGGGCCGCGCGGTGCCGGGGCTGACCGACTTCTCGATGACCACCTTGGGATGCACCACATCCACCGGCGCATCGTCCACATCGGACACATCAGGTCCGGTCGGCGGGGTGCCGGTGGCCTTCGCGGTGTTCAGCACGTCGTCAGCGGGGGCGACCATGGTGCACGGGTAGGTCTCCGCGGCCCTGACCGCCAGGTTGGCGAAGGTGCGGCGGCACTCCGGCGCGAGCTCGTCGGCCACGGTCACCTTGGTCAGCGGCACGTCCCCGGTGTTGCGCACCACGATCCGGAAGGTCACCGAGTCACCGGCGCGGAACGGCCCGCCCTCGGTGTCCTTGGTGATCTCGATGCTGGGGTGCTGCACGTCCACCCGCACGGTGTCCTCATCGGTCACCGGCGGCCCCACCGGCGGGGTGCCGGTGCCGGTCGCGGTGTTCGTGAAGTCCTGAGCCGGTGCGGTCACCGTGCAGGTCACCTCGCGCTCAGCGCCAACGGCCAGCTGCGGAATCGTTGCCGCACAACCGGGTGCGCCCGGATCGCTGATCACCACGTTGGTCAGCGGCACGTCACCGGTGTTCTTCACCGTCACCGTGAAGGTCACCTGGTCGCCTTCGCGCACGGCCTGCTTGTCCGCGCTCTTGCTCAGCTCGATCGCCGGGTGGATCACGTCCACCGAGGCGTCGTCGGTACCGGTCACCGGCGACCCGACCGGCGGTTTCCCAGTCACCGCAACGGTGTTGGTCAGGTCGTCGGTCGCGGTCATGGTGCAGGTGTAGGTCTCGCTGGCGCCCGCGGCCAGTCGCTCGAAGGTGCGGGCGCAGGCGGGCACCGCCGGGTCGGTCACCGCGACCTGGGTCAGCTCGGTGTCCCCGGTGTTGCTGATCTTGATGGTGAAGGTGACGGTGTCGCCGACCCGCACGGTCTCCGGGGCCGCGGTCTTCGCCACCTGGACACCGGGGTGCACCACGTCGACCTTCGCGTCGTCGGTGTCAGTCACCGGCGGGCCGGTCGGCGGGGTGCCGGTCACCGACGCGGTGTTGGTGACGTCCTCGGCGCCCGCGGTCATCGCGCAGGTGTAGCTCTCGCTCTTGCCGGGGGCCAGGTCCGGCAGGGTGCGCGCGCAGGACGGCGCGACCGGGTCCGCCACCGTGACGCTGGTCAGCGGGGCGTCGCCGGTGTTGGTCACCGTGATGGTGAAGGTGACCGTGTCGCCGGTGCGGAACGGGCCGCCCTGGACCTCCTTGGCGATGTTGACGCCGGGGTGCAGCACGGTCACCTTCGCGGTGCCGTCATCGGTCACCGGCGGTCCGACCGGTGGCGTGCCGGTGCCGGTCGCGGTGTTCTCGAAGTCCTGCGCCGGTGCGGTCACCGTGCAGACCACCCGGTGCTCCGCGCCGACGGCGAGCCGCGGAACCGTGGTGGCACAGGCGGGTGCGGCCGGATCGGTGACCACCACGTTGGTCAGCGGCACGTCGCCGGTGTTCTTCACCGTCACCGTGAAGGTCACCTGGTCGCCCTCGCGCACGGTGTCCTTGTCCGCGCTCTTGCTGACCTCGATGGCCGGGTGCACCACGTCCACGGTGGCGTCGTCGGAGTCGGTGACCTCGCGGCCGGTCGGGTCGGTGCCGGTGACCGTGGCGGTGTTCACCAGGTCCTCCGCGCCCGCGCCGTAGGTGCAGGTGTAGGTCTGGCCTGCGCCCGGCGCGAGGTCCGGCAGCGTGCGCGCGCAGGCCGGGATGGCCGGGTCGGTGACGGTGACCTTGGTCAGCGTCGCGTCGCCGGTGTTGGTGACCTTGATGGTGAAGGTGACCGTGTCGCCCTGCCGGACGGTCTCCGGGTCGGCGGTCTTCTCGATCTCCACCTTGGGGTTCACCACGTCGACCGCGGCGTCATCGGTGTCGGTGACCGGCGGGCCGACCGGTGGCGTGCCGGTCACCGTGGCCACGTTGGTCACGTCCGCGGTCGGCGCCAGCACGCAGGTGTAGGTCTCGCTCGCGCCCACGGCCAGGGTGGCGAAGGTCCGGTCGCAGGCGGGCGCGACCGGGTCGGCCACCCGGACGTCGGTGAGCGCCACGTCGCCGGTGTTGCGCACGGTCAGGGTGAAGGTCACCTGCTCGCCGGGCCGCACCTGGGCGGGCTTGGCGTCCTTGGTGATCTCCACCGCCGGGTGCTGCACGTCCACCCGCGCGGTGTCCTCATCGGTCACCGGCGGTCCGACCGGCGGGGTGCCGGTGGCGGTCGCGGTGTTGGCGAAGTCCTCCTGCGGCGCGGTCACCACGCAGGTCAGCTTCTGCTCCGCCCCGGCGGCCAGCAGCGGAATCGTTGCCGCACAAGCGGGTGCGGCCGGATCGGTGACCACCACGTTGGTCAGCGGCGCGTCCCCGGTGTTGCGCACCAGCACGGTGAAGGTGACCTGGTCGCCGGCCCGGACCACGTTCGGGTCGGCGGTCTTGGTGACCTCGATCGCCGGATGGATCACGTCCACGGTCGCCTCGTCAGTGGCGGTGACCGGCGGTCCGACGGGCGGCTTGCCGGTGACCGTGGCCGTGTTGACCTGGTCCTCGGTGACCGCGGTCGAGCAGGTGTAGGTCTCGCTGGCGCCGGCGGCCAGGCTGGCGAAGGTGCGGGCGCAGGCGGGCAGCTTCGGGTCGGTCACCGCGACCTCGGTCAGCGCGCTGTCCCCGGTGTTGCTCACCTTGATGGTGAAGGTGACCGTGTCGCCCACCCGGACCGTGCTGGGGGAGGCCGTCTTCTCGATGGTCAGCGCGGGTTTGAGCACGGTGACAGTGGCCTGTGCGGTGGCGCTGACGTCCTGCCCGGAGGCGTCCCTGCCGGTCGCGGTCGCGGTGTTGGTGGTGGTCTCGGACAGCCGCGCGGTGCAGGTGAAGGTCTGCTTCGCGCCGGCGGCCAACGGTCCGGACAGGGTGCGGGCGCAGGCCGGGGTGCGGTCGTCGGTGATCCGCACCGGGTTCAGCGGGGCGTCGCCGGTGTTGGTCACCGTGATGGTGAAGGTGGTCTCGTCACCGGCCCGGATCGTGCCCGGGTCGGCGGTCTTGGTCAGCGCGATGCCGGGCCGCACGATCGGCACCGGAGCCTCGTCGCTGCCCTCGACCTGCTTGCCGAGCGAGTCCACCCCGCTGGCCGTGGCCGCGTTGACGTTGTCCGCCACCGGCGCGGTGGTGGTGCAGGTGAAGGTCCGCTTCGCCCCGGGGGCGAGCGTTCCCGGCAGGTTCCTGGCGCAGTCGGGCACCTTCGCATCCGCCACCCGCAGCCTGGTCAGCGGCACGTCACCGGAGTTGGTCACGGTCAACGTGAAGGTGACGGTGTCGCCCTCGCGGTAGGCGGGCTTGTCGGCTTCCTTGGTCAGCGTGATCGCCGGGTGGATCACGTCCACGGTGGCGCTGGCGGTGCCCTCCAGCGGGTCGCCGAGGCTGCTGGTGCCGGTCACCGTCGCGGTGTTGGTCACGTCGTCGGCGGGCGCGGTCCCGGTGCAGGTGAAGGTCTCCGACCGGTTGCCCGCCAAGGTGCCGAGCACCCTGGTGCAGTCCGGGAACTTCGGATCGGCCACCCGGACGTTGCTGGCCGTCGCGCCGCTGGGGTTGGTGACCTTGATCGTGTAGGTGACCTGGTCGCCCTCGTGCGCGACCGCGGGATCGGCGGTCTTGGTGATCTGCAGCTCGGGCACCGCGACCGAGAACACCAGGTTCTGTGCCAGGTAGGAGTCGCCGTTGGTGCTGAAGGCCAGGTTCGCGCTGGTCGCCCCGGCCCGGATCGCGGTGGTGCTGATGGTCTTGGCGTCCACGCTCCAGTTGTTCACCGTGTCCGGGCTGGACCGGCCGTCGGCGTTGGAGACGAAGAAGTTGTCCACGCTGCCGGTGACCGGCTCCGGGGTCGCGGTGCCGTTGACCTTGAACCGGTCGCCCGCGATGTTGCGGTCGCCCTCGTAGGCGGTCATCCCGATCCGGGTGGAGGAGGCGGCCGAGCGGAACCCGGTGACGGTGATCATGGTCTCCGGGTCGCGGGAGTTCTGCCGCACGTGCCCGTCGTAGACGAAGACCTCGCGCTTGCTCGGTGCGTGCTCCGGGTTGCGCTCGGCGTACTTGTAGACCACCACCAGCGACCACCCGGCCATGCAGCCGAAGCCGTTCACGCCCCACACGTTGGCCGTGGTGACGCTCAGGTCCGTGCCGGTGGCCACCCCGGCGAAGGCGGCGGTGACATCGGCGTAGGCGGAGTAGTACTGGCCGCCGCCTGCGTAGCCGCCCGCCGGGTCCCTGGTGAACTTGGCCGGGCTGACCTGCTGCGCCTTGTCCCCGACGGTGAGCTTGACCTGCTGGTCCTGCGGGTCGCTCGCCGCGCCGCTGGGCACGGTGGCCGGGATGAAGCTGCGGTTCTGGCACATCAGGGTGCGCGAGCCGTCGTAGGTCCCGGTGTTGCCCGCCCAGTTCAGCCGGGCGAAGTCGACCGTGGCCCCTGGCGGGATGCGCAGGCTGGCGGTGGAGGAGTTGAACGTGGTCGCGTCGCCGTCCACGTCCGCCTGGACCATGAAGTAGTCGTCGTTGTAGTCCCCCGCGCTGCCCGGCGGCACCCGGCTGCCCGCGGCGACCTGCGCGCAGGCGGCAGGCGTGGCATCCCGCCACTGCGGCCGGTTCTCCGCCGCGGTCGGGCAGCGCAGCGAGCCGTTGCCGACCTCGACGAAGTCGCCGTAGATCACCTGGTCGTAGTTGAGCCGGAACGGCTCGACCACCCCCGCCTGCGCGGGCGCGCCCGCGAGCAGCCAGCCGAGAGCCAGGAGCAGGGCGAGCAGGAGCCGGAACAGCCGCATAGCTGGCACCCTGCTGCTGACCTGGCGGTTTCACCACCCGGCCACGCCCGGCGTTCCACCAAAGAGGGGAACCGGACTACCGCTTTGTGGTGCCCCGGTGAAAGTTGAGGTACGCCCGCGAGGGGGTCGGGCCGCGCTGCCCCTGGTAGCGGGAGCCGGCCGCGGCCGAGCCGTACGGGTGCTCGGCAGGCGAGCTGAGCCGGAACAGGCAGAGCTGGCCGATCTTCATCCCCGGCCACAGGGTGATCGGCAGGTTGGCCACGTTGGACAGCTCCAGCGTGATGTGCCCGTTGAAGCCCGGGTCGATGAACCCCGCGGTGGAGTGCGTCAGCAGGCCGAGGCGCCCCAGCGAGGACTTGCCCTCCAGCCGCCCGGCCAGGTCGTCCGGCAGGCCGACCAGCTCCAGCGTGGAACCGAGCACGAACTCACCGGGGTGCAGGACGAAGGCCTCGTCGTCCTCCTTCTCCACCAGCGAGGTCAGCTCGTCCTGCTGCAACGACGGGTCGATGTGGGTGTACTTGGTGTTGTCGAACACCCGGAAGAACCGGTCGAGCCGGACGTCGATGCTGGAGGGCTGCACCATGCCGACGTCGTACGGTTCGAGGTTGAGCCGACCGGCTTCGACCTCCTTGCGCAGGTCGCTGTCACTGAGGAGCACGGCCCCAGCCTATCCGGCCCCAACTGGACACAACCGGGCCGCCATCTTGTATGCTCGGCAACGCACGATCACGCGGGTGTAGTTCATTGGTAGAACGACAGCTTCCCAAGCTGTAGAGGCGGGTTCGATTCCCGTCACCCGCTCCACTTCCGCCCCGGTGTGCTCGCTTTTCAGCTCGCCGGGGCGTTTCGCATTCACACCGGGGGCCGAGCCCCCGGACCCCAGCCGGGGGTGGCCCCCGGACCCCCTGGTTGGTTGGGTGGCTGGGCTTGCGGGGTCGGGTGGGGTGGGGTGGGTTCGTACGAGTAGGCCCGGATCTTTGGAGATCCGGGCCTTTCTGTTGTCTGCCAGGGGGTTGCGGGTCAGCGGCCGCCGTTGCGGGCGTACTCGCTGCAGGCGTCGACGTCCTCAAGGGTGATGCTGGGGTGGCGGGCGACGATCTCGGCTGGTGAGAGTCCCTCGGCCAACAGGGAGTTGACCACCGCGACCGCGACGTTGGTGCCGGTGACGAACGGGACGCCGTTTCCTACTCCCGGATCGTGGGAGATCTGCTGAAGGGCCACAGCGCCAGTGTGCGTGGGGGTCACTGGGGCGTCAATGCACCAGACGGAAGCTTCGGAGATTCCGAATCCGTGGTCGCCGCGGGCTGAAGTCGTGGCGACCACGGAGCGTGACCATACCTACCGGATATGGCGTTGGACACATTTTCGCCACAGAGAAAATGGTCTTGAACCTACCGGCGTGACTAATTACGGTCCCGGAACGGAGAGGAATTCAGTGTGCTCCGCCGCGCTGGAATTCGAGGCAGAGGTCGACGTCGCCGATCTCCAGTTCCGGGTACTTCTGCACGATCTCCTCCGCGGTACGGCCCTCGCAGACCAGCGCGACCACGGAGGCGACCGGGACCTTGGTGCCGGTGACGATGGGCACGCCGCCGAACAGCTCTGGGTCCGATGAGACCTGTAGGAAAGCCATGTGAAGATCCTGCGCCTTCAACCAGTTGATGTCGACCGCACATGGTAGTGGCTTTCGTCAGACCAGAGGGGCACCCCGGTCCACCATCAGGCGGATCGAGGTGCCCGGTAAACCGGCTAGGGGCCGGAAATAGTCACGCCCTGGCGCGCACGGTTTCCGGTTCGGTCGGTTTGTCCGCTTCGTCGCTGCTCAACGAGTCGATCAGCTCGTCACGCTGCGTGCTGCGTTCCGGCTTGACCAGGCCGACCACCAGGAACAGCACCAGCGAGGTCAGCAGCGGATAGGCGACCAGGGCTTCCTTGGCCACCGCGACCCCGGTCTGCTGCGAGATGTAGAGCACCGCCCACACGCTCAGACCGCCCAGGGTGGAGGAGATCGCCGCGGTCGGGCCCATCCGGCGGAACCAGGGCAGCATGCCCAGCATCAGCGGCACCGCGATCGGGCCCATGGTGGCCGCGACCAGGTCCACCACCACCTTGAGCACGCCGCCGTTGGTGTCCAGCGAGACCGCCATCAGCATGCTCAGGCCGATGAAGCTGAACGTGGTGATCCTGGCCAGTTTCAGCTGGGCGGCCTCGGTCAACCGCCGCGCGCCCTTCCACATCCTGGGCAGGATGTCCCTGGTGATCACCGCGGTGATCACGTTGGCGTCCGAGGAGACCATCGCCATGGTGTGCGAGAAGAACCCGGCCAGCACCAGGCCGATCATGCCCGCGGGCAGCATGACCTTGCCCAGCTCGATGTAGGCGTCCCCGGCGTTGAGCAGGTCCGGCACGATCAGCGGCGCGGCCCACATCGGGAAGAACAGGATCAGCGGCCACACCAGCCACAGCACCGCGGACAGGATCGCCGAGCGCTTGGCCTCGCGGCCCGAGGGCGCGGCCATGTAGCGCTGCGCCAGGTTCCACATGCCGCCGTTGTACTCCAGCGTCTTGATCACGAACAGCGCCATGAAGAAGGTGGCGGTGTACGGCTCGCGCAGCGGTTCGCTGTTGGCGGCGGGCAGCTTGTCCCAGATCTCCCACATGAACTGCAGGCCGCCGAAGTGCGCGGCCACCGCCACGAACATCACGATGCCTGCCGCGCCCTGGATGATGAACTGGCCGAAGTCGGTGAGCGCGTCGGCCCACAGGCCGCCCATCACCGAGTAGATCATCGTGACCACGCCGACGACCAGGATGCCGACCCAGATCGGCACCCCGGCGAAGCCGCGCAGCAGGATCGCCACCGCGGACCACTTGGCCGCGATGTCCACCACCTTGAGCACCGAGCCGGACCAGGCCATCAGCTGCTGGGCGGGCACGTTGTAGCGCCGGGCCAGGTACTCCAGCGGCGAGGCCACCCCGTGCTTGGACCGCAGCCGGTTCCAGCGCGCGGCGAACAGGAACGCCCCGATGCCGATACCGATGCCGATGGTCAGCGCCCACCAGACGTAGACGGTCAGGCCGAGCCGGTAGGCCTCACTGGCGAACGCCACGAACATGACCGCGCTGTAGCCGGACATGTGGTGCGAGATGCCGGAGAGCCACCACGGCATCTTGCCGCCGGCGGTGAAGAAGTCGACGACGTTGGCGATCCGGCCGCGCGACCACCAGCCGATCCCGACCATCACGAAGAAGTACCCGCCGACCACAAGCCAGTCGAGGGTGCCCATGACACCTCCAGGATCAGTACCCGCCACAGGGAGCGGTCCTCAGTTGTGATCCGTCTTACGAGGTCACCCTTGGGTTACGGAATGATTTCTCATGAACCGAGTCACACCTGTGACTAATGATCAGATATGTGAACGGGAATGTGATAAGGCACCGTGAATCTCGCCCACTCGGGCACTTGCGGACGAGACTGCTCGCATGGACGTTGTGACCTGGCCGTTCGTGCTCACCTGCCTCGCCGTGGTGATCGCCCCCGGCCCTTCGCTGGCGGTGATCGTGAACCAGGCGTTGCGCGCCGGCCGCACCACCGGGCTGGCCACCATCGCGGGCAACACCAGCGGCCTGGTGTTCTGGGCCGCGGCCTCCGCGCTCGGGCTGACCGCGCTGGTGCGCACCTCCGAGGTGGCCTTCGTCGTGCTCAAGGTGGCCGGCGCGGCCTACCTGTGCTTCCTCGGCGTGCAGACCCTGCTGCGCTCGCGCAGGCACCTGCGGGCGGCGCAGGCCGACCTGGCCGCCGGTGACCGGCCCAAGGGCCTGTGGTCGGCCTACCGGGCGGGACTGCTGGCCAACCTGGCCAACCCCAAGGCCGCCGCGCTCTACCTCGCCCTGCTGCCCCAGTTCCTGCCCTCGGAGGGCTCGGTGCTCACCGGCACCGCGGTGCTGGCCGTGGTGCAGATGGCCATCAGCGCGGGCTGGTACGGGCTGGTGGTGCTGGCCGTGAGCACGGTGCGCCGGGTGCTGTCCAAGCCGGTGGTGCGGGCCCGGCTGGACCAGGTCAGCGGCCTGGTGCTGGTCGGCATGGGCGTGCGGATGGCCACGCTGACCCGAGCCACGGTGTAGGTGATCCCGGTCACTAACTCTGTTACCTCCAGAAGGGTGACCAATCCCGCTTGCTGCGGGTTACTCACAGGTAATACTCTGTTGTTACCGGCCAGTAGGGGACCGGCCCGGAAGGCCAGCACCCCGCACAACACGGGAGCGACGAGATGGGCCACTACAAGAGCAACCTGCGCGACCTCGAGTTCAACCTGTTCGAGGTCTTCAAGATCCAGGAGCGCCTGGGCAAGGCGCCCTTCGACCAGGCGGATGAGGACACCGCGCGCGGGATTCTCAGTGAGCTGAACAACCTGGCGACCGGCCCGCTGGCCGACTCCTTCGCCGACGCCGACCGCAACCCGCCGGTGTTCGACCCGAAGACGCACTCGGTGGCCCTGCCGGAGTCGCTGAAGGCCTCCTACAACGCGCTGCAGGACGGCGAGTGGGGCAAGCTCTTCCTGCCCGAGGAGCAGGGCGGCTACGGCCTGCCCCGCACCGTGCAGTGGGCCGCCGCCGAGCTGATCCTCGGCGCCAACCCGGCCGTGTTCATGTACCTGACCGGCCCCAGCTTCTCCACCATCGTGCACCGCAACGGCACCGAGGAGCAGCGGCACTGGGCCCAGCTCATGCTGGACCGGGGCTGGAACGCGACCATGGTGCTGACCGAGCCGGACGCCGGTTCCGACGTCGGCGCCGGGCGCACCAAGGCCGTGCAGCAGGAGGACGGCAGCTGGCACCTGGACGGCGTGAAGCGGTTCATCACCTCCGCCGAGCAGGACCTCAGCGAGAACATCATGCACCTGGTGCTGGCCCGCCCCGAGGGCCCCGGCATCGAGCCGAAGCCAGGCACCAAGGGCCTGAGCCTGTTCCTGGTGCCCAAGTTCCACTTCGACACCAAGACCGGTGAGCTGGGCGAGCGCAACGGCGTCTACGTCACCAACGTCGAGCACAAGATGGGCCTGAAGGCCTCCACCACCTGTGAGCTGACCTTCGGCCAGCACGGGGTGCCTGCCAAGGGCTGGCTGATGGGCGAGGTGCACGACGGCATCGCGCAGATGTTCCAGGTCATCGAGTACGCCCGGATGATGGTCGGCACCAAGGCGATCGCCACCCTGTCCACCGGCTACCTCAACGCGCGCGACTACGCCAAGGAGCGCGTGCAGTCGGCCGACCTGACCCAGATGCTGGACAAGACCGCGCCCCGGGTGCCCATCACCAACCACCCGGACGTGCGGCGGATCCTGATGCTGCAGAAGGCCTACACCGAGGGCCTGCGCGCGGTGTACCTCTACACCGCGACCTTCCAGGACTTGATCATCGCCGAGGAGAACACCGAGCTGGCCGAGCGGGTCAACGACCTGCTGCTGCCGATCGTCAAGGGTGTCGGCTCCGAGCGCGCCTACGAGCTGCTCGCGCTGTCCCTGCAGACCCTCGGCGGTTCCGGCTTCCTCCAGGACTACCCGATCGAGCAGTACATCCGGGACGCCAAGATCGACACCCTGTACGAGGGCACCACGGCGATCCAGTCCCTGGACTTCTTCTTCCGCAAGATCGTGCGGGACAAGGGCCAGGCGCTCGGCTTCATCGCGGGCGAGATCCAGAAGACGCTGGACTCCGAGGTCGGCAACGGCCGCCTGAAGGAGGAGCGCGCGCTGCTCAAGACCGCCCTGGAGGACGTGCAGGGCATGCTGGGCGCGATGATCGGCTTCCTGACCACCGCGCAGGAGGACCCGCGCAACACCTACAAGGTCGGCCAGAACACGGTCCGGCTGCTGATGAGCGCGGGCGACCTGCTGGTCGGCTGGCAGCTGCTGCGCCAGGCCGAGATCGCCATCACCGCGCTGGACGGCGGCTCGGTCCCGGCCAAGGACCAGGCCTTCTACCAGGGCAAGCTGGCCGCGGCCTCGTTCTTCGCCAAGTCGGTGCTGCCCGAGCTGACCGCTCGCCGCAAGATCGTGGAGACCACGGACAACGGGCTGATGGACCTGGACGTGGCCGCGTTCTGATTTCCACCACCTGACGCTGTCGGGGCCGCGACGGGACTCCCTCGCGGCCCCGCTGCACGTCCGGGCTCAGGTGCGGTGGCAGCGGGCCTCGGCGAAGCAGTACACGCCGAAGGCGGCCACGCCCAGCGCGACCAGGCCGAGCAGGTAGGGACCGTAGTCGGCGGCGGCCAGCGTGCGCAGCGCGGCGTCCAGGCCGCCTGCCTGCTTGGGGTCGTGGTTGATCGCGGCCAGGCCGATCAGCACGCCGACCACCCCGTAGGCCACGCCCTTGGCCACGTACCCGGTCTGGCCGAGCCGCACGGTCAGCCGCTGGGTGCCGTGCGGCAGCTTGGCCAGGTCGAGGTCCTCGGTGAAGGACTTGCGGATGCCCTTGACCGCGGCCGCCACGCCCACACCGAGCACGATCAGCGCGAGCAGTCCGACCAGGAAAGGCCCGGCCGGCAAGGACATCAGCCAGCCGGTGATCTCCTGCTGGCTCTGATCTCCTTGCTGGGTCCCGGATCCGACCAGCAGCTGCACCGAGACCACGGCCAGCACCGCGCCGGCGAACCCGTGCGCGGCGGCCGAAACCCGTTTGCTGGCCCGCAGTCCGTGGCCGCTGACCGCGACCAGGAACTGCCACACCGCGAAGAAGCCGAGTCCGGCGGCCAGCACGACCAGCAGCACACCGCCCAGCGGCTGCTCGGCCACCGAGGCCAGCGCGCCCTTCTGGTCCGCCTCACCGGCGCTGTCGCCGACGGCGACCTGGATGGCCAGCCAAGCCACCACGAGGTGCACGATCCCGAAGCACACCGCGCCGATCCGGCCGAGCCGCACCACCCACCGCTTGCCCTCTTCAGCACTCCGCGTGGACACCATTGCTCTCGGGTGTCCACGCGGAAGTACCGCGAAACGGGCCGGATGGCCTAGTCAGGGCGTCGGCGGCCCGCAGATGATCTTGTCCTGGGCCTTGTAGGTCACCGTGCGCCGCTCGGTGCGGGTCTTGCCACTGGCCAGATCCTTTATCGTGCGGGTGTCGGTGATGGTGAAGCCCTCGAGGCCGCCGCTGGGCTTGCAGTCCGGCTTGTCGGTGACGTGCCGGGTGTTGGGCTGGGTGACGTTGGTGCGCTGGCCTTCCTGGCCCTGCACCTCGTAGGTCTTGGTGCCCCACAGCTGCACGGCGATCGAGCCGTTGGTCCAGATGGTCTGGATGTAGATGCCGGTCTTCGTGTCGTTCTTGAACTTCACGTCGATCAGGCTCTGACCACTGGGGCCCTGGAAGACCGTGGCCTCCCGGCCGGCCGGGTAGCGGCTGATGTAGTTGCTGTGCTCCTTGTGCTCCACGTCGACCATGCCCGCGTAGTAGGCGGCGTTGTAGAGCGTGGTGGCCATCTGGGACACCCCGCCGCCGACGCCGCGGCCGGGCAGGCCGTGCTCGAGGATGCCGGCCTCGACGTAGCCGGTGGACTCGTTGCGCGGGCCGGTGCGGGCGTTGAGGCTGAAGGTCTCGCCCGGCTTGACCACCGCGCCGTTGATCTGCTCGGCGGCCCGGCGGATGTTCTGCCCGGAGTCGGGGGCGAAGCCCTTGGTCTCGAACCGGCTGATCATCTCCTTGATGCCCAGCTGGTTGGCCTGCTCGGTGGTCAGCTTGGCGGGCTGGTCGCCGTACTCGGCCTTGATGGTGCGGTTGTCCGTGCGGCGCAACACCTCTGGCAGCCCGGTGAGGGTCTTCTCCCAGTCCACGCCGCGGCCGTCCACGGACTCCTTGACCACCGGCTTGCCGCCCTCGATGACGAAGGTGGCGTCCTTGCCCGGCTTCTCGGTGGAGGCCAGCTGCGGCTTGGCGGCCTCGGCCACCTTGGCGCTGTCCAGCTTGGGCGTCAGGTTGCCGCCCTCGTCGACCTCGAACTTCAGCGCGCTGGCGATCGCGGCCGGGGTGAGGTTGGCGTTCTTGCCCTCGCCCTGCACCACCACGGGCCCGGAGACCGCGGGCTTGGCGATCTCCTCCAGCGCCTTGCGCACCGAGTCCGGCGTGCTCTTGACCTGGCTGGCGCTGACCGGCAGCTCGACCACCTTGCCGTCGGCCCAGTCGGCGACCATGGCCGCGCTGGCCTTCTCGATGTCCAGCTTCTGCCCGGTCTTCGGGTCCACCGGCACCGGCTTGGCGCCCTGGAAGCGCACCGTGCCCTCGACCGGCTCCCGGTCGGTCTTGCCGCGCAGGCCCTCCATGGCGGAGGTCAGCTTGGGCCCGTCGGCTCGGGTGACCACGCCGACGTCCCTGGTGCCGAAGAAGGAGGACAGTCGGGTGAGCGGGTTGAGCGGCTGCGCGCCTGCCTGGTCCAGGGTGGCCGGCCAGTCCAGGGTCAGCCCGGCCTCCTGCGGGTTGACGCTGGCCTCGACATCGCCTGCCCGCACGGTCACCGGCTTGGTCAGCCGCGGCTCGATCTGCTGGCGCAGCTTGGCCTCGGCCGCGGTCCGGTCCAGCCCGCCGACGTCCACCCCGGCCACGGCCACCCCACGCGGCACATTGCCCTGGGACAACAGCAGGTCAACCCCGTAGAGCAGCCCGAACACCCCGAACGCGGCCGCCACACCCATGATCGTCCGCCGCTTGCGCTTGCTCTTGCGCTCGTCATCGGCCCCGTCGGAGAACCCGTCCCCGTCCCCGCCAGGCGGCGTCGGCGGCAACGCGGCGACCACGGTCGCCTCCTCCTCCGGCACCGGAGCAGGCAGGAAGGAGGTGGCGGCGCCGATCTTGGGAATCCGCACCGTGTCGACTTCCGGATCGGGCTGCCGCCCCGCGCCCAGCGGCCGGGGAATGGACTGCGTCGGCTGCTCGATCTGCCGCGTCGGCTGCTCGGCGGACCGCCCGGGAATGGCCTGCGTCGGCGCGTCGACATTCCGCCCCTGCGGCCGGGCCTGTCCCCGAGGCGGGGTGCCGGGTCCCTGGGCGGGGTTGTCGAAACCGCGCGGCGGCGTGCCGGTGCCCTGGTTCAGCGCGTCGAACCCGGGCGGCGGGGTGCCGGGCTGACTCGGGAAACCACGGGGCGGGGTGCTCTGGTTCGGGAAGCCACGGGGCGGCGTGCCGGGGCCTTGGCGCGGGAAGCCGCGCGGCGGGGTGCCGGGGGCCTCGCCGGGGAAACCCCGAGGCGGCGTGCCGGGTCCGTTCGCTGCCTGGCCGCGGGGCGGCGTGCCCGGCCCCTGCGCCTCCAGGCCACGGGGCGGTGTGCCTGATCCCTGTGCCTCCTGACCGCGAGAGGGCGTGCCCAGGGCATGCGTCTCCTGGCCTCGGGGCGGTGTGCCCGGCGCGGGCGCTTCCTGGCCGCGGGATGGCGTGCCCGGCGCGTGCGCCTCCGGGCTGCGAGACGGCATGCCCGATGCGTAAGCCTCCGAGCCGCGCGACGGTGTGCCAGATCCCTGTGCTTCCGCACCGCGAGAAGGCGTGCCAGGTCCCTGTGCTTCGAGACCTCGGGACGGTGTGCCAGGCCCCTGCGTGTCCAAGCCTCGGGACGGCATGCCCGTTCCCCGGGTCTCCTGGCCACGGGGCGGCGTGCCCGGTCCCTGTGCTTCCGGATCGCGGGCCTGCATGCCCGGCGCGGGCGCCTCTGGGCCGCGGGCCTGCGCTGCCTGCCCCTCGAAGCCGCGCGGCGAGGCACCCTGGCCGTCAGCACCCCGGGCCGGGGCACCCTGGCCCTGAGCCGGGAAGCCCTGCCCCTGGTGCTCCATGCCCCGCGGCGGCGTCCCCGGTCCCTGCGTCCCCGATCCCTGGGCCTCGGTGCCGCGCGGGGCGCCCAGCGACTGCGGCGGCAGGCCCCTCGGCGAGGTCAGTTCCGCGGCCGACGGGTACGACTGGCTCGCCTCGGCGGGCCGGATCGGCGCGAACAGACCCCTGGTGAGCGGCTCGGGCTGCACCGGCGGGTTGGGCGGCGGCGCGTTCTTGCCCCGGTTCGAGGTCTCCGCCTCGGCCGCGGGTGGCTCTGGCGCGCTCTGCGGGGCCGGGTCGGACTGCTCCGCCGGCTTGTCGTCACTGCGCGGCGCCGGGTCCGCGCTCGGGGTCTCGGCCTCGGGCTCCGGCTCGGCGGCGGCCGTCGGCTCCGGTGTCGTCATCGGGCGGGTGTGCTGGTCAGCGCCCGCGGCGAGTTGCTCGGTGTGCGGGTCCAGCCCGTTGGCGGGCGTCCCGTCCTCGGCCGTGGGCTCGTCTACCGGCTGCGGGGCGGACAACACCGTCGTCTGCTCTGACCGCGGGCCGGGCCGCTGCTCTTCCTCCGGCACCGTGTCCCCTTCTGACGTGGGCGCGAGCACGCGCCTGGCTAGCTACCCGGCTGTCACGTCGAGGGCACGCGTCACAGGTACAAACCCGTGCCGTGCTCGGCTTGCTCGCTGGCGACGGCGTGCAGATCCCGCTCGCGCATCACCAGGTAAGCCTGGCCCTGTACCTCGACCTCGAACTGCTCCTCGGGGTTGAAGAGCACCCTGTCACCCACCTTGACAGTACGTACGTGGTTCCCCACCCCGAAAACTTCGCCCCACACCAGCCGTTTGGCCATCTGGGCAGTGGCCGGGATCACGATCCCACCACTGCTGCGTCGCTCCCCGCCCTCCTGCGCGATCCGCACCATCACGCGGTCGTGCAGCATCTGGATCTGGAGCTTGGCATCGGGCACCTTCGGAGTTTACTTGCCCCGCCGAGGTCATCGTGGGGCGGCTCCGACTGCGCGTTACCCCAGAACGCGACGTTGAGCAGGCAAACAACTAGGTAGAGTGCGCCAGATCACACCTGGGATTCGTCCATTCCGCCCATAACCAGCGGCAGCCGGATGGGCGCACCCGATTGGACCACAACGGGAACACCCCAGTCCTGCCTGGTCAGGCGGCAGGCGGGGTGCTCGACACCCTCGTCACAGCTGGCTGCCTGGGCGACCACGTGGAGTACACCCGAGGGCACGTCGGCGGCGATCATCAACCGGCGCACCAGGTCCGTGCCGACACCCGCGCCCTCGACCAGCAGTTCGGGCGGCGAGGCGGTCACCTCCAGCCGGGTGGACGGCCCGTACCGCTCGTCCAGCTTCTGCCCCGGCGGCGGCACGAACACCACCGCCAGCTCCACCGCGCCCGCGGCCAGCTCACTCGGCGGCCGCCGAACCTGTTGCGCCGCACCGGAGATCAGCTTCGCCGCCACCCCAGGCGGCACCGGCCGCTCCAGCCGGTGCGCGGCCGAGGACACCACGACCACCTCGCCATCGAGCACCACCGCGCCCGAGGGCTCGGCCAGGTCGGTGGCGATGGTGCTGACCTCGCCGGACTCCGGGTGGTAGCGCCGCAGCGCGCCGTTGTAGGTGTCGGCCACGCCGATGCTGCCGTCGGGCAGCACGACCACGCCGAGCGGGTGCTGCAACAGGGCCTGGGCGGCCGGACCGTCCCGGTGCCCGAAGTCGAAAAGCCCGGTGCCGATCACGGTGCGCACGGTGAGCACGCCGTCCTCGTAGGCCAGGTAGCGCAGCGCCGAGGTCTCGGAATCGGCCAGCCACAACCGTTCCCGCACCGGATCCGCGGCCAGCCCCGAGGTCTGCGCGAAGAACGCCTGCGCGGCCTCCCCGTCCCGCAACCCCTCCACCGTGGTCCCGGCGAACCGCGACACCGTGCCCGCCACCGGATCGAACAACCCGATCGTGTGATTCCCGGCCAGCGCGACCACCACGCCACCAGCGGGCGCCCACCATTCGACGTCCCACGGACTGGTGAGCTCGATTTCCGTTGCCGGTCCGTCGGTTTCGCCATCCCGCCACTGCTCGCCGGTACCGGCCACGGTGGAGACGAACCCGTCGCTCAGCCGCACCCCGCGCAACAGGTGGTTGACCGTGTCCGCCACCACGACGTCGTACCCGACCCGCTCCGCCACCTCCGGCGGCAACAGCGAAAGCCCGGCAGGCTCAGAAAAACTCGCCGCACCCGCCGCCCCGTCGGCCCGCCCCCGGACCCCGGAACCGATGCGCCGCAACAAGGTCTCGCCATCCGCGGCCAGCTCCGCCAGCGAATGCCGCGCCGAGTCCGCCACCAGCAAGGTCCGCTCCGGCGTCACGATCGCCTTGGCGGGGAACCGAAGCGAGGTCTCCGCGGCCACCGGCGGCACGTATGGACCATCTCCCCGGTGCAGCGTGCCCTTGGCCGTGTGCTCGGCGACCAGCTCGGCCAGCACCCGCCGCAGCGCCTCGGCGTGCCCCTCCCCCGCGGCCACGTGCACCACATAACCCTCGGGATCCACCAGCACCAGCGTCGGCCACGCCTTGACCGCGTACGCCTGCCAGGTCACCAGCTCCGGATCGTCCAGCACCGGGTGGTGCACCTCGTACCGCTCCACCGCCGCGGCCAGCGCCGCCGGATCCGCCTCGTGCGCGAACTTCGGCGAGTGCACCCCGATGGTGACCAGCACATCGGCGAACTCCGCCTCCAGCGGCCGCAGCTCGTCCAGCACGTGTAGGCAGTTGATGCAGCAGAAGGTCCAGAAGTCCAGCAGCGTGATCTTGCCGCGCAGGTCCGCGAGCCGGATCTGCTTGCCGCCGGTGTTCAGCCAGCCACGGCCGGTCAGCTCGGGGGCGCGGACGCGGGCACGGCGCTTCGCAGTGGTCACACCGGGATTCAACACAGCGAACGAGCTGCGCTGTTCCCCGGCCCACCAGGTGGGACGCGGTGCACTATGGCCGGGTGACCGAGTTGCGCTGGGCGGACGTCGAGGACCTGTTCGACGTGGACAACGGGATCCTGCCGGACGTGGTGGTCCGGGGGACGACCGTGGCGGACTGGCAGGCGGTGCTGGACCTGATCCGGTCGCGGGGCTGGCCGCACACGTACACCGAGGACAACCAAGCCGCGGGGGTGCCGAGCGCGGAGGTGATGCTCAGCCGGTCGTCGGTGCCGGAACTGGCGGTCTGTCCGGGGGCGGAGGTGTGGCTGATGTTCCGGTGCTCCGCCGCTGACACGATCGACTTCGACGTGCATCTGGAGGAGCTCCAGGGGCCGGAGCCGTTGGCGGTGTTGTGCGGAGTGTTCCGCGACATCGGACGGCTGTTGGGCAAGGCGGTGGTGATGACGTTCGAGGGGTCGGAGCTGCCGATGATCGGGTACGACCCGGTGCTGGACCGGGTGGTCCGGCTGGCTCCGCCTGTTGCCCCATGACCGGCGTGACGCCAGTCACAGCGTGAACCGGGGCTGGGGTTTGCTCGTCTTCGAGTCTGAAGTAGTGGACGAACAGGGACGGCAGGTCTGTCCGGGCATCACGATCGCTTGTGCTGGGTGGCGCGGGCGTGGCGGGGTCCGGGCGGGGCCGGGGTGCTCGGTGGGACGGGGTCAGTCGGTTCGGGCGGTGCCGGATCGGGTGGTTTCCGGCGAGTGCGGAACCGGTGGCCGTTCCTGGGGAGCCGGGCAGCGCAGGGGCAGTGCTGCTCGGTTCTCGGCGGCCTGTTCATGGGCGGACAGGTCGCCGCGGTCGCGCGCCGGCTGCTTCACACCGGCGCGCGACCGCGGTTTTTTCTTCGGTACCAACGGGAAGGTCGTCCGGCCCACCCCCGGCCGGACGACCTTCCCACCCCCCGCACCGCGCGGACGCGGTGTGGTCGATCAGTTCTGCGGTGTTCGCCCTCTACACGTCCGCGCGCCGCCGCCGGTTGCCAGGAAAATCCGGCGAATCTGGTCGGATTTTTCAGGCAACCCCGGCTTGACTCGGACGTCTGACACTGTTGGCGCGGAACAAAAAAAGGGGGAGCCCGGAACTCCGGACTCCCCTTGCCGAACGGGCGTGGTCAGCTCTGCGCGCCGTCCCGGCGGCGGCGCAGCGCCCAGCCGCCGAGTGCGGCGCCGGCCAGCAGTGCGCCGCCGCCCGCGAGCACGCCGCCGAGACCGGAGTCCGTGCCGCCGCCACCGGTTTCCGGGGCGCCCTTGGGCTTCACCGGGACGGCCGGGGTGCTGCTGGTCGGCCTCGGCGTGGAGGTGACCGGCGGCGGCTTGGGCGCCTGCACGGTGAACTCGCCGCGGTAGGCGACCGTGCCGCAGGTGAAGGTCATAGTGTGCTTGCCGCTCCTGGCCCCCTTGGCGATGGTGAACTCGCCCATCGCCACCCCGGCGCTGCCGCCGTTGAGCTGGATCTCCCCGATGCCGCTGACCTTGACCCTGCTCGCCTTCTCCGGCGCGCAGTCGGTGCCGATCATGACCCTGGCCGGCAGCTGGAAGGTGCTGCCCGCGCCGAATGAGGTCTTCCCGGCTTCGAAGTCCACGGTGTAGGCGTTGGTGCCAGGCTGAGCCAGGGCGGCGGGTGCGGCGAGCAGCGTGGCGCCCGCGGCGAGGGCGAGGGTGGCTAGGGCGGACTTGGTCTGCATGGCGAGTCTCCCCGAACTGGTCTTGCCACGGTTGGTGACTTCTACACGTTGATCGCGACCTATCCGGTTGCCTGTTCACCGAAGAAAGTCAGGGGGAGCTGTGCTCAACAACTACGACGCCGGCACCGCGGCGGCCTACCGCCGGGCCAGGGAGATCCCCAGGGACGGGCTGACCCACTGGCGGGCGGCGATCGAGCGGCACCTCGGGCCGACCGCGGACTCGGTGTTGCTCGACCTCGGCGCGGGCACCGGGCTGTTCGCCACCGCGCTGGCCGACTGGTTCGGCGCCAGGGTGCTCGCGGTCGAGCCGTCCGAGGCGATGCGGGCGCACATCCCGGCGCACCCGCTGGTCGAGGTGCGCGCGGGTGACGCGCTGGCCATCCCGGCGGAGCCCGGCTCGCTGGACGGGGCCTGGCTGTCCACGGTGATCCACCACGTGCCGGACCGGGTGGCCGCCGGGCAGGAGCTGCGCCGGGTGCTGCGGCCGGGCGCGCCGGTGCTGATCAGGGGGATCTTCCGGGAGCGGCCGCTGGAGCTGAACGTGCTCCGCTTCTTCCCGGAGGGCATCCGGGCGCTGGCCGCGTTCCCGACCGTCGAAGAGGTCTGCGCGGAGCTGGGCGCGGCTGGGTTCGAGCGGGTGAGCCTGGAGTCCGTCCCCCAGACCAGTGCCCCCGATCTGGGGACGGTGCTGGGGCGGGTTCACCAGAAAGGGGACACCTTGCTGCGCGGGCTCACTGCCGAGGAATATGCCGAGGGCTTGGCGCGGCTGCGTGCCGCGGTCGCGGCTGGCGCCAGCGGGCCGGTGGTGGACCGGCTTGACCTGCTGGTTCTCCGTTAGCCGGAAATGGGAAACCCCGCAGTGCTGCCAGGTCGGGGGTCCGACAGCACCGCGGGGTCATCTGGAACATCGCTAAACCACCCAATGGTGTTACACCCAATCGGGTAAGTGACGTGGGTCACTTCAGCGATGTCGGCCTAGCTGGGAAAACAACACGGCCCCGACCGGCGGGAGGCAAGTCGGGGCCGTGCGTCTTCCCCCGTGGGGTCTCGGCGACGGGAGGGCTCGCCCATCGAGGAGGGCGTCCGCGCCGGACCAGGCTCAGCGGAGGGAGGTCACCTGAGCGGAAGCGATGGCCATCAGTTCGTGCCGCATGGCCGGAGTGGCGGCGGCGTCGATCGCGCGGTTCACGGCTCGCCGGGTGCGGGCCTGTGCACGGCGGGACCGGATCTTCGCGACGAGGTTCATCTGAGTTGCATCCCCTTAGTAAGCATCTCGTTGTCTGTGCCTCAAGTATGCACCACCAAAACCTCAAACGCACCCGTTTGTCCGGTGAGTCGGGCCACACGCCGATGATTCATCGGCGTCGCTCGGGAAGTAACCCGTGATTCGTCCGGTGTTCACCTAGTCACCAGCGGTCAGCAGGAAGCGGCCGAAGTGCGGCACGGTGAAGGCGATCCGGCCCCGTTCGGCGGAGTAGACTAGGCCCTTCTTGATCAGTGAGTCACGCGCGGGGGACAGCGAGGACGGCTTGCGGCCGAGCTGTTCGGCCAGGTGCGCGGTACCGACCGGCTCGTCCCTGCCCTCGCTGAGCACCGCCATGCCGTGCAGGTACTCCCGCTCGGCCGGGGTGGCCCGCTCGTACCGGGAGCCGAAGAAGCCCACCGCCAGCTCGCCCGCGGCCTCCGGCTCGGCCACCGCGACGTCCTCGGCGGTGATCGGATCGCCGGGCGCGGCGTCCCAGGCGGCCTTGGCGTAGGCCTGCACGAAGTACGGGTAGCCGCCGCTGGCCTCGAACAACGCGGCCAGCGCCGCCGGGGCGATGCCCGCCTGCTCGCGCTCGATCGGCGCGGTCACCGCGCGGTCGTGCTCGGCCCGGTCCAGCCGGTCGATCTTGACGTAGCGGAACAGCCGCTCGGAGTAGGACTTGCTGGCCGAGAGCACCGCGGGCAGGTGCGGCAGGCCAGCGCCGACCACCACCAGCGGCGCGCCGGACTGGGACAGCTCGTGGCAGGCCGCGCACAGCGCCGAGACGTCCTCCGCCGGCACGTCCTGCATCTCGTCGATGAGCAGCGCGACCCCGGTGCCCACGTCCGCGGCCAGCTCGGCCACGTCGGTGAACAGCTCCACCAGGTCGATCTCGATGTCGCCGGAGTCGGCCCGGCCGGTGACCGTCGGCACGTCGATGCCGGGCTGCCAGCGGTCCCGCAGCTTCGCGCCCTCCGGGGTGGCCCGCAGCGCGAACGCCTTGAGCACGCCGAGCACGTGCTCCACCCGGTCCGGCGCCCGGTGCCGGACCGCGAGGTCGCGCACCGCGCGGTGCAGCGCGGCCGAGAGCGGGCGGCGCAGGCCGGAGTCCGGGCGGGCCTCGATCTTGCCCGCGCCCCAGCCGCGCCGGATGGCCATCGAGCGCAGCTCGCCGAGCAGCACGGTCTTGCCCACCCCGCGCAACCCGGTGAGCACCAGGCTCCGCTCCGGGCGGCCGCGGGCGATGCGTTCGAGCACCACCTCGAACGCGCCGACCTCCCGGTCCCGTCCGGCGAGCTCGGGCGGCCGCTGGCCTGCCCCTGGGGCGAAGGGATTGCGCACCGGGTCCACGATTTCGACCGTATCGGCGTTTCTAGGTCATCTCCGATAGTGCGGCAGAAAGCGCTGACCGCGTGTCGGAGCCGTCAAGATCGGGCCGGGCGGGCTCAGGATCGCGTCAACAGGGCCCTGGCCGCCGCGGGCCGGGCCGCACAGTGCCGCCTGTGCTGACCCTGACTCGCGCCGGGACCGGTGAGAACCGGCACCGGCTGACCGCCACCACCGGCGTGGCCGCCCTCGGCCTGGACGCGCTCGCCTCGGTCTCCTACGGCCCGCAGGCCATCGTGCTCGCGCTGGCCGCGGCCGGGGCGGCGGGCATCGGCTGGACGCTGCCGGTGACCGGCGCGATCGTGCTGCTGCTGGTGGTGCTGGTGGCCGCGTACCGGCAGGTGGTGCACGCCTACCCGGACGGCGGCGGCGCGTACACGGTGGCCCGGCGCAACCTGGGCGAGCGCGCGGGCCTGGTCGCGGCGGCCGCGCTGATCGTGGACTACGTGCTCAACGCCGCGGTGGCCACCGCGGCCGGGGTGGCCGCGCTGACCTCGGCGGTGCCCGCGCTGCTGCCCTGGACCACCGAGCTGTGCCTGGCCGTGCTCGTGCTGGTGACCGCGGTGAACCTGCGCGGGGTGGCCGCCAGCGCCCGCGCCTTCGCCGCGCCGACCGCGCTGTTCGTGCTCGCGGTGCTGGCGGTGATCGCGATCGGCCTGCTGCGCGGAGGGCCACTGAACCCGCTGCCCGATCCCGCGCCCACGCAGACCACCGCGGCGGTCGGGGTGCTGCTGGTGCTCTCCGCCTTCGCCAACGGCTGCGCCTCGCTGACCGGGATCGAGGCCATCGCCAACGCCACCCCGTCCTTCCGCAGTCCGGGTCCCGCGCGGGCGGCTCGCGCGCAGGCCCTGCTCGGGCTGCTGCTCGGGGTGATGCTGCTCGGGCTGGCGGCGCTGGTCGAGCTGTTCGACCTGCGGCCGGTCGAGGGCCGGACCGTGCTGTCGCTGCTGGTGGAAGGCGCGGTCGGGGACGGCGCGGTCTACCTGGTCGTGCAGTTCACCACGGTGGTGCTGCTCGCGTTGTCGGCCAACACCTCCTTCGGCGGCTTGCCGGTGCTGGCCGCCCGGCTGGCCGCCGACCACTACCTGCCGCACGCCTTCGGGCTGCGCGCGGACCGGCTGGTGCACCGGATCGGCGTGCTGGTGCTGGCCGGGCTGGCCGCCGCGCTGATCGTCGGCTCCGGTGGTCGGCTGGACGTGCTGGTGCCGATGTTCACCATCGGCGTGTTCGTCGGGTTCGCGCTGTGCCAGGCCGGGATGGTGCGGCACTGGCTGGCCAGGGGCGAACGCGGCAGGCGGCTGGCGCTCAACCTGGTGGGCGCGGTGCTCAGCGCGGTGGCCGCGGTGGTGGTGACCGTGGTGAAGTTCGCCGAGGGCGCCTGGCTGGTGGTGTTGGTGCTGCCGCTGCTGGTGTTCGCGCTGCGCCGGGTGCACCGGGCGTACGCGGTGCTCGGGCGGCAGCTCGGCCTCGGCTCGCTGCCGGAGTTGCCCAGGCCGCACAGCACGCTGGTGGTGGTGCCGGTGGCCGGGCTGTCGGTGCTCACCTCGCACTGCCTGTCGACCGCGTTGTCCTTGGGGCACAAGGTGGTCGCGGTGCACGTGGGCGGTGGCGGGCAGCCGCCCGAGCAGCAGCGGGCGCTGGCCGCGGACTGGACCGCCTGGCACCCGGACGTGCCGCTGATGCTGCTGGAGCGCTCGCGAGGCGGGCTGGGCGCCAGCATCGCGGCGTACGTGCGCGGGATGCCGGAGCAGCAGGTGGTGGTGCTGATCGGCGAGCTGCGGCCGCGGCGCGCGTGGATCCGGTTGCTGCTCAACGGACAGGGCGGCGGGATCGCTCGCGCGGTGCGCGGCCGGACCCAGGCCGCGGTGTGCCGGTTGCACTACCGTCTGCCCTGATCTATCGCTTTCTAGCGGAAAAGCTAGAGAGAGATATACGCCGCAAGCGTTGCGGGTCCGGCCCAGGGGGAGTTGGCTGGGCGGTGTGGCTGAAGTTGTGACGAAGGGGACCGGAGAAGTCGAGCGGACCGCGGACCGCGCCCAGCTGTGGGTGAGCTTCACCGCGAGCGCGAGCGATCGGAGCGAGGCGGTCGCGCTGCTCGGGCAGCGGGTGGCCGGGGTCGAACCACTACTGGAGCAGGACGGCGTGGAGGTGCGCTCGCGGCGGCTGTCCGTGCAGCCGAACTGGCAGGGCGACCGCCAGGTCGGCGCCAGCGCGGAACAGCACTACCAGCTGCGGGTGGCCGACCAGGCCGCGCTGGAGCAGGTGGTGACCGCGCTGGTCGCGGCCGAGCCGTCCGCGTTGAACGGCCCGGACTGGGAGCTGCGCGACCAGGCCGAGGCCACCCAGGAGGCCCAGGTGCTCGCGGTCGCGGACGCCCGCAGGCGCGCCGAGGGCTACGCCAGCGCGCTCGGCGTGCGCCTTGGCCCGCTGCTGCGGATCAGCGACGGCGAGGACACCCACTACGCGCCGATGGCCCGCGCCGGCGGCTACGCGATGGCCGCGGAGGCAGGCTCGGCGGTGCAGGCGCTGAACCTGGAACCGCAGCCGATCACGGTCACCGCGCGCTGCACCACGACGTGGTCGCTGCTGGACTAGCGTTCGAGGATCGCGGTGACGCCCTGGCCGCCGGCGGCGCAGATGGAGATCAGGCCGCGGCCGGATCCCTTGCGCGCCAACAGTTTGGCCAGGGTGGCCACGATCCGGCCGCCGGTTGCGGCGAACGGGTGGCCCGCGGCCAGCGAGGAGCCGTTGACGTTGAGCTTGGTCCGGTCGATCTCGCCGAGCGGGGCGTCCAGGCCGAGCTTCTCCTTGCAGAAGCCGGGATCGGCCCAGGCCTTGAGGGTGGCCAGCACCTGGGAGGCGAAGGCCTCGTGGATCTCGTAGTAGTCGAAGTCCTGCAGGGTGAGCCCGGCGCGGGCGAGCATCCTGGGCACCGCGTAGGCCGGGGCCATCAGCAGGCCCTCGCCGCCGTGCACGAAGTCCACCGCGGCGGTCTCGCAGTGCGCGAAGTAGGCCAGCGGGCTCAGCCGGTGCGCGGCCGCCCACTCCTCGCTGGCCAGCAGCACCGCGCTGGCGCCGTCGGAGAGCGGGGTGGAGTTGGCCGCGGTCATGGTCGCGCCCTCGCCCTTGCCGAACACCGGCTTGAGCTTGGCCAGCTTCTCCAGGCTGGAGTCCGGGCGCAGGTTCTGATCCCGGTCCAGGCCCTGGAACGGGGTGATCAGGTCGTCGAAGAAGCCGGACTCGTAGGCGCGGGCCAGGTTCTGGTGGCTGGCCACGGTCAGCTCGTCCTGGGCCTCGCGGCTGATCTCCCACTGCTTGGCGGTGATCGCCGCGTGCTCGCCCATGGACAGACCGGTGCGCGGTTCCCCGTTGCGCGGGATGTCCGGGACGATGTGCGTGGGGCGCAGCCTGGTCAGCAGCCGCAGGCGCGCGCCGAGGCTCTTGGCCCGGTTGGCGGCCAGCAGCACCTGGCGGAGGTCCTCGTTGACGCCGATCGGCGCGTCGCTGGTGGTGTCCACGCCCCCGGCGATGCCCGCCTCGATCTGCCCGAGGGCGATCTTGTTGGCCACCAGGATGGCCGCTTCCAGGCCGGTGCCGCAGGCCTGCTGCACGTCGTAGGCCGGGGTCTCCGGGGCCAGCTGGCTGCCCAGCACGGTCTCCCTGGTCAGGTTGAAGTCGCGGCTGTGCTTGAGCACCGCGCCCGCGGCCACCTCGCCGAGCCGCTCGCCCTGCAGGCCGAACCGGCTGACCAGCCCGTCCAGCGCGGCGGTGAGCATGTCCTGGTTGGATGCCCTGGCGTAGGGACCGTTGGATCGGGCGAAGGGAATCCGGTTGCCACCCAGGACCGCCACCCGTCGCGTGCTCGCGGACATCGCGCCTCCTCCGCAGTGCTTGGTGCTGCTACCGTAGCGAAGATAACCTACTGACGAGTAGTCTTACTGGCGAGTAGGGAGTGTCACATGACCGATCGGTACCAGCAGCTGGCCCGGTCCTCGGTGGGCCGGATGCTCGTCAAACGGCTCGGCCTGCCCAATCCCGCGCCGCTGCGCCGGTACCAGCCCGGTCAGCCGGTGGTGGACGGGCCGGTGCTGTTCGGCTCGGCGCCCAAGGGACGGCTGGGCGACGCGGTGCTGGGCGTGCTGAAGTCGGTGGAGGCCACCGTGCTGACCAGCGCGGCCGAGGCCGGCGAGCAGCGCTACGCCGCACTGGTCTTCGACGCCACCGGCATCGAGCGCAGCGAGGACCTTGGCGAGCTGTACCGCTTCTTCCACCCGGTGATCCGCCAGCTGGGCAGCAACGGCCGGGTCATCGTGCTGGGCACGCAACCCGAGCTGGTGGACTCGCCGCGGCAGTCGGTGGCCCAGCGCGCGCTGGAGGGCTTCACCCGCGCGGCGGGCAAGGAGGTGCAGCGCGGCGGCACCGCGCAGCTGGTCTACGTGGCCCCCGGCGCCGAGGACGGCCTGGCCGCCACCCTGCGGTTCTTCCTCTCCGCCCGCTCGGCCTACGTCTCCGGGCAGGTGGTCCGGATCGGGACCGCGCCGGTGGGCGAGCCCGCGGACTGGGAAAAACCGTTGGCGGGCAAGGTCGCGCTGGTCACCGGCGCGGCGCGCGGGATCGGCGAGGCCATCGCCGAGGTGCTCAGCCGGGACGGCGCGCACGTGGTGTGCCTGGACATCCCGGCCGCCGGCGAGGACCTGTCCAAGGTGGCCAACCGGGTGCGCGGCACCGCCATCCAGCTCGACATCACCAGCGCGGACGCGCCCACGAAGCTCGCCGAACACCTGCGCGAGCGGCACGGTGGGGTGGACATCGTGGTGCACAACGCGGGCATCACCAGGGACAAGACGCTGGGCCGGATGGACGACGCACGCTGGGACTCGGCAGTCGACGTGAACCTCTCCGCGCAGGAGCGGATCAACGAGGTGCTGTTGCGGGACAACGTGATCCACGACGGCGGGCGACTGATCGGACTGTCCTCGATCAGCGGCATCGCGGGCAACTTCGGCCAGACCAACTACTCCACCTCCAAGGCCGGCGTGATCGGCGTGGTGCAGGCGCTGGCCCCGGCGCTGCGCGAGCGCGGCATCACGGTCAACGCGGTCGCGCCCGGGTTCATCGAGACCCGGCTGACCTCCGCGATCCCGTTGTTCACCAGGGAAGCCGGTCGCCGGATGAACAGCCTGGCGCAGGGCGGGCTGCCGGTGGACGTGGCCGAGACCATCGCCTGGTTCGCCAGTCCGGGGTCGGCCGGGGTGACCGGGAACGTGGTCCGGGTCTGCGGCCAGAGCCTGCTCGGAGCCTGAGATGTCCACTGTGGAGGTTCAGGAGCTGGATCACGCGCCCGGTCTCGGGCTGCTCTACCCCAAGGCCGTGCTGACCGGTTTTTCCCGCGGCGGCAAGGAACTCCCCGGCACCGGCTACCTGCGGCGGGCGGTGCCGGTGGACCTGGCGCACCTGGCCCAGTACAACCGGGTCTGCGGGTTCGGGCTGACCGACCTGCTGCCGCCGACCTACCCGCACATCCTGGCCTTCCCGATGGCGGTCAAGCTGATGACCGCGCCGGGGTTTCCGTTCCCGCTGGTCGGACTGGTGCACATCGGCAACCGGATCGAGCAGCTGCGCCCGCTGCGGGCCGGCGAACCGCTGGACCTGCGGGTGTGGTCGCAGCACCTGGCCGAGCACGAGCGGGGCCGCCAGTTCGAGGTGGTCAGCGAGGCCTCGGTGGACGGTGAACTCGCCTGGCGGGAGGTCAGCACCTACCTGCGCCGGGAGAAGTCCAGCGGTGGCAAGGAGTCCCGGCCGGAGCCGCCGGAGCTGCCCGAGCCCAACGGGGTGTGGCGGGTGGCCAAGGACCTCGGCCGCCGGTACGCCAAGGTCTCCGGCGACAGCAACCCGATCCACCTGCACCCGTTGAGCGCCAAGCTGTTCGGCTTCCCCCGGCACATCGCGCACGGCATGTGGAGCAAGGCCCGCTGCCTGGCCGCGTTCGAGGGCAGGCTGCCCGCGGCCTACACCGCGGAGGTGAGCTTCAAGCTGCCGATCCTGTTGCCGGGCAAGGTCGCCTTCCGCACCACGCGCATCGGCGAGGGCTGGGAGTTCGACCTGCGGGCGGCCAGGGACGGCCGCCCGCATCTGGCGGGAACTATCAGCTAGCGCAAGGACTCCAGGGCCTTCGACGCGCCGGGGTGCATCGGGATCGGGTCGATCACGGTGGCCTTGTGCACGTCGATGTCCTTGGCGGCCGGGTGCACCTTCTCCAGGTCGGCGCGCTTGTCGTAGATCAGCTTGGTGATCGCGCAGGCGTTGCCAGCCGGGAAGTCCTCGCGCACCAGCAGCACGTTCGGGATCACCAGGGTGGGCACCTCGGCCGGGGTGCGGTAGGTGGCCGCGGGGATGCTCGCCCGGTCGTAGACGCTGTTGACCTGCTTGAGCTTGCTCAGCAGTCCGGTCACGTCGACGAACTTGGCCCGGTCCTTCAGCGTGGTGGTGAGGTCGGTGATCTGCGCGGTGGGCAGGCCGCCGACCCACACCAGGCCGTCGATGGTGCCGTCCTTCATGCCGTCCACGGTCTTGGTCAGGTCCAGCCGCTGGGCCTGCACGTCGCTGTCCGGGTTCAGCCCGGCGGCCTGCAGCAGCCGGTTGGCGATCACCTCGGTGCCCGAGCGCGGCGAGCCGGTGGAGATCCGCTTGCCGCGCATGTCGGCGATGGAGTTGATGCCGGAATCCGCGCGCACCACCACGTGCACGTAGTTGAGGTGGATCCGGGTGAGCGCCTGCACCTTCTGCGGCTTGCCGTTGAAGGAGTCCCGCCCGGCCACCGCGTCCGCGGCGGTGTCGGCCAGCGAGAAGGCGATGTCGTAGTCGCCCGCGACCAGCTGCTGGATGTTCTGCACCGAGGCGCCGGTCTCCGCCGCGGTGGCCTTGAGCTTGGTGTTGCCGCTGATCAGCTGGGCCAGGCCGCCGCCGAGCACGTAGTAGACGCCGCCCGCGTTGCCGGTGGCCAGGGTGACCCTGCCCTCGCTCGCCTCGCACGGCGCGGCATTGGGCTGGTTCGCCGGGGTGTCCCGCTGTTTGCCGCCGCAGCCCGCGGCGAGCAGGCTGAGCGCGGCGACGGCGGCCAGGGTTCTGGTTAATCGCATCGGTGTTTCCCTCACGTTGTCCCCACAGGTTCGCGTTTGCGCGTCACGAGGTGCAGCACCACCGCCACCGCGAGCAGCACCAGTCCCGCGGTGATCGTCCACGGTTGCAGGTAGAGCAGGCACAGCGCGGCCAGCACGCACAGCGCGCGTTCCGGCCAGCGCGCGGGCCCGAACAGCCAGCCGCCG
Organism: Crossiella sp. SN42; assembly: GCF_023897065.1. GTDB lineage: Bacteria > Actinomycetota > Actinomycetes > Mycobacteriales > Pseudonocardiaceae > Crossiella. The sequence goes on along the minus strand of NZ_JAMHIV010000025.1, from coordinate 19,455 downwards.
GTGCCCACCGCGAGCGCGGCCACGCCGAGCACGGCGACGCCGAACACCCACAGCACCTCGGTCCAGGACCGTTGCAGCAGCAGGGCGGTGCCGTGGTCGGTGAGCACAAACGCGATCGGCACCAGGAAGGCGGGCAGGGTGTACTTCCAGGTCTGCCACATGGTGCGCATGACCGAGCCGCCGGTGATCGCGGCCGCGGCCACCGAGGCCAGCGCGGTCGGCGGGGTCACCTCGGAGAGCACCGCGTAGTAGAACAGGAACATCGCGCGGGCCGGGTCGGAGACGCCGAGCTCGGCCAGCGCCGGGCCGAGCACCACCCAGGCGATGATGAACGAGGCGGTCACCGGCACCGCGAGGCCAAGCACGCCGACCGCGACCGCGGCGAAGAGCACGGTCAGCAGCAGGACCACGGTGGCGTTGTCGGTGAAGTACCTGGCCGCCGACACCAGGCCGGCGGAGAGCTCCTGGCCGAGGCCGGTCTTGGTGATGGTGGAGGTGATCACGCCGGCCGCCGCGCAGACCGCGATCACCGGCAGCGCCGAGCGCACCCCGGTGGACAGCGCGCCGAACATGTCCAGCAGCCAGCCCCGCCACCAACCGTCCTGTTTGGACACAACGCGCTGGGCCAGCGCGAACAGCGCGGCCAGCCCGGTGGCGTAGACCACCGCGGAGAAGGCCGGGATGCCCAGGGCCAGGAACACCACGATGATGCCCAGCGAGGCGAAGTGGTAGCCGCCGGTGAGCAGCAGCCGCCACGGGCTCGGCGAGTCCACCTCGACCGCCTTGGCGCCGAAGCGGCGGGCGTCGGCCTCCACCGCGAGCACGATGCCCAGGTAGTAGAGCACCGTGGGCAGACAGGCCCACAGCAGCACTTCCAGGTAGGGCACCCGCAGGTACTCGGCGATGATGAACGCGGCCGCGCCCAGCGTCGGCGGGGACAGGATCGCGCCGATCCCGGAGGCGGCCAGCAGCCCGCCCGCGTTCTCCTTCGGGTACCCGGCCCTGCGCAGGATCGGCCAGGTGACCGCGCCGAGGCTGACCGTGGTCGCGGTGCCGGAGCCGGAGACGGTGCCGAGCAGGAAACCGGAGAGCGCGGTGGTGCGGCCGGGCGCGGTCGGCGAGTTGCGGAAGGCGGCGAAGCTGATGTCGACGAAGAACTTGCCCGCGCCGGAGGCCTCCAGCATCGCGCCGTAGATGGTGAACAGCACGATGTAGGTGGCGGCCACGTCCAGCGGGGTGCCGTAGAAACCGCTGGCGTCGTTGTAGAGCGCGTTGACGATCTGGCCGAAGTCGATGCCGGAGTGCGCGATCAGCCAGCCGGGCGGCAGGAACCCGCCGTAGTAGGCGTGCGCGAGGAAGAGCAGGCAGACCGCGGGCAGCACCAGGCCGGTGGTGCGCCGGGTGGCCTCCAGGATCAGCGCCAGCAGTACCGCGCCCGCGATGACGTCCATTGTGGACAGTGAGCCCTGCCGGTCCAGGAAGCCGTTGAAGCCGGTGACCACCGGGTAGAGCCCGGTGGCCAGCGCCAGCGCGGACAGCGCCCAGTCCACCGGATGCGGGTCGTCCCGGCCGGTTCGTCTTTTCAGCGCAGGGCGGTAGACCAGGAAGACCAGCGGCAGGGTCAGCCCGAGGAAGACGATCAGGTAGAACTGGCTGCCCGCGCTGAACGGGAAGAACACCTGGCGCAGCACCAGGACCGCGATGGCGAAGGTCACCACCGCGACACCGAGGTCCCACCGCCGGCTCAGCCGCCGGGCCGGACGTTCCTCGTCCTGTTCGGCCACCAGCTCATCGACCGCGGTCACCTCCCGGACGCTACCTGTGCCCCAGGTCACGATTGAAGACACAACTTGTCGCGGGTTGCGATACCTGGCGTTCACCACGCGGTTGGCTCCGCTTAGCCCTACGGTGTCCCGCACGACGTCATCCCGGGTGAAGGTGGCGCTTACTGAACGAGGAGGTCAGCACGATGTCTCATCCGTTACGGGCACTTCAGCTCGCCGGCGTCGCCGTCATGGCACTCGCCGTGCTGGGCAGCAGCACCCTGGCAGCCGCTCCTGCCACCGCCCTGGAGGTGAACATCGACCTGTCATTCGGCAAGAAGCCGGAGAAACTGCTGGTCATCGGCCACCGCGGCGCCTCGGGCTACCGGCCCGAGCACACCCTGGCCTCCTACGAGCTGGCCGCGCGGATGGGCGCGGACTACATCGAGCCGGACCTGGTCTCCACCAAGGACGGCGTGCTGGTCGCCCGGCACGAGAACGAGATCAGCGGCACCACCGATGTCGCCGACCGCCCGGAGTTCGCCGCGCGCAAGGCCACCAAGGTGATCGACGGCACCAGCCTCACCGGCTGGTTCACCGAGGACTTCACCCTGGCCGAGCTGAAGACGCTGCGGGCCAAGGAGCGCATCCCGCAGTTCCGGCCGAACAACGTGATCTACAACGGCCGGTTCCAGGTGCCCACCTTCCAGGAGGTGCTGGACCTGCGCGCCCGGCTGTCCAAGGAGCTGCGGCGGGACATCGGGGTGTACCCGGAGACCAAGCACCCCACCTACTTCCGCTCGATCAAGCTGCCCCTGGAACCTCCGCTGGTGCGCACGCTGACCAAGAACGGCCTGAACAACCGGCACGCCAGGGTGTTCGTGCAGTCCTTCGAGGTGACCAACCTCAAGGACCTCAGCCGCGAGCTGCGGGTGCCGCTGGTGCAGCTGCTGGACGCCGAGGGCGCGCCGTACGACTTCATCGCTGCCGGCGACAAGCGCACCTACGCGGACCTGGTGACCCCCAAGGGGCTCAAGGAGATCGCCTCGTACGCCAAGGGCATCGGTCCGTACAAGGAGATGGTGATCCCGCGCGGCAAGGACGGGAACCTGACCTCGCCGACCCAGCTGGTGCTCCAGGCGCACAAGAACGGCCTCCAGGTGCACCCGTACACCTTCCGCAGCGAGAACAACTTCCTGCCCACCAACATGCGGCTGCCCGGCCCGCCTTCGGTGCACGGCAACGCCTTCGCCGAGTACGAGGCCTACTTCAAGGCCGGCGTGGACGGGGTGTTCGCGGACAACCCGGACACCGCGATCGAGGCGCGCGGCACCTTCAAGCGCTGAGCGCGGAACAGCGCCGCCGCCCGGTTCACCAGGCCGGGCGGCGGCGCTGTTCTTCTCAGCGGAGAGTGGCTTGGATGTCGGCGTCGAACCGGTTGTCCACGAACTCGGCGAAGTTCACCTTGCCCGGCAACACCTTCGCCGCGGTGAAGGCGTCCGCGAGCTGCTGTTCGGAGGCCACCACCTCCGGGGTGAGCGGCTGGTAGAGGTCAACACCCCTGGCCACCGCGGCCTCCGCGACCGGCAGGGACAGCCCGGTTTCCGCCGCCCAGGCCTTGGCCCGGTCCGCGCGGTGGCTGTCCGACCAGCGCTGGGCCTTGGCCAGCCGGGACAGGTAGTCCTTGATCGCGCCGGACTTGCGGCCGTCGAGTGCGGCGCGGCTGGCGACCTGGAAGCTGTAGCCATTGGCCACGTCCGCGCCGTCCACCAGCACCCGCGCCCCGGCCTCCAGCAACGCCTGCGAGGTGTAGGGGTCCCAGATCGCCCAGGCGTCCACCCGTTTCTGGGTGAAGGCGGCGAACGCCTCGGCCGGGGCCAGGAACACCGGCTTGACGTCGGTGATCGACAGCCCGGCCCGTTGCAACACCAGCAGCAGCGAGCCGTGTGCCGAGCTGCCCTTGGCCACCGCGATCTGCTTGCCGCGCAAGGCGTTCGCCCCGGTCAGCGGTGAACCCTCGGGCACCAGGATGGCGTCGCTGCTGGCATCGCCCTTGGCCGCGGCCACCACGGTGATCTTCGCCTTCGCCGCGGCGGCGAAGATCGGCGGCGTGTTGCCCACCCCGCCCAGGTCGATGGCGCCGGCCGAGGCCGCCTCCAGCAGTGGCGGGCCGCTGGTGAAGGTGGACCACTCGATCCGGTAGGGCAGGTCCTTGAGCAGCCCGGCCGAACTGAGCAGGGACTGCGCGTTGCCCTTCTGGTCGCCGACCTTGAGCACCAGCTCGCCGGTGTCGGCCGCGCTGGGCGCGCAGCCGGAGAGCAGCAGGGCCGCGGCGAACACCGCTACGCGCAAGTCAAAGCGCCGGTTCATGATCGATCACTCCCAGGTCGGCGAGCACCAGCTCGCGCAGGTGTGCGAGGTCCGCGCCCTCGGTCCGGTGCTCGGCGGCACTGTGTTCAATCAATTTGGGACCGTCGGCGAGCACCAGGATCCGGTCGGCCAGGCGCAGCGCCTCGTCGATGTCGTGGGTGACCAGCAGCACCGAGGGCCGGTGCGCCAGCCACAGCTCGCGCACCAGGCGGTGCATGGTCAGCCGGGTCAGCGCGTCCAGCGCGCCGAACGGCTCGTCCAGCAACAGCAGCTCCGGCTCCCGGACCAGCGCGCGGGCCAGCGAGACCCGTTGCGCCTCACCGCCGGAGAGGGTCAGCGGCCAGGCATCGGCGTGCCCGGACAGCCCCACCTCGCCGAGTGCCCGCGCGGCCGCTTCGGCCGCGTCCGGGCGACGCAGTCCCAGCGCGACGTTCTGGCCGACCTTGCGCCAGGGCAGCAGTCTTGGCTCCTGGAAGGCCACCGAGACCGTGCCCGGCGTGCGCACCTCGCCGGTGTAGCCGGTGTCCAGCCCGGCCAGCACCCGCAGCAGGGTCGACTTGCCGGAACCGCTGCGCCCCAACAGGCCGACGAACTCCCCCGGCGCGAGGTCCAGGTCCACCTCGTCCAGCACCGTCCGCTCGCCGAAGACCTTGCGCAGCCGCCGGACCCTCAGTGCACCGTGCTCACGCTCTGCCGCCATGCCAGTGCCCTCCTCTCCAGTGCCCGCACCAGCGCGTCGGTGCCCAGGCCCAGCAGCGCGTAGACCAGCAGGCCGACCACGATCACGTCGGTGCGCAGGAACTCCCTGGCGTTGTTGATCAGGTAGCCGAGTCCGGCGTCCGCGTTGACCTGCTCGCCGATCACCAGCGACAGCCAGGCCACGCTCAGCCCCTGGCGCAGCCCGACCATGGTCTGCGGCAGGGCCGAGGGCAGCACCACGTGCTGGATCCGCTCCCGCCGGGTGTAGCCGAGCACCGTGGTGGCCTCGAGCAGCCGCCGGTCCACGCCGCGGATGCCGGCGTGCGTGTTGAGGTAGATCGGGAAGGTCACGCCGAGCGCGACCAGCGCGATCTTGGGCGCCTCGCCGATGCCGAACCACAGGATCAGCAACGGGATCAGCCCGAGGAAGGGCAGCGTGCGCAGCATCTGCACCGGCGGGTCCAGCAGCGCGTCACCCCACCGGTACAGCCCGGCGAGCAGGCCGAGGCCCAGCCCGGCGGCCAGCCCGATCGCGAAGCCGAGCAGGACCCGTTGCAGGGACACCGCGAAGGCGGTCAGCAGCTCACCGCTGAGCACCAGGTCGGCGGCGGAGGCCAGCACGGTCAGCGGGGCGGCGAGCTTATCCGGCGGCAGCAGACCGGTGCTGCTGGCCAGCTGCCACAGCAGCACCAGGCCGACCGGACTGACCCACCGCCCAGGACGTCGTTTGTCCACAGTGGACACAGACATGAGAGCTCCCGGACACGGGGAGAAAAGGGGGCAGACCGAGGAGGATCAGCGCGTGCGACAGAGGGCGCTGGCGTGCCGTCGCAGATCGACGTGCAGCCGCGCGACGAGCTCCGTGCGCTGGGTCATGACAAGAGCCTGGCCGCCCGGCCGTGATCGTGTCAACGGCGGGGCGGCCAGGCTCTCAGTGTCCGGGACGGCCTTGTCTCAGGGCGTCATCTCGTGCCGCACGATGGTCTGGTCGCGGCCGGGGCCGACGCCGATGGCCGACATGCGCGCGCCGGAGAGCTCTTCCAGACGCTCCACATAGGACCGTGCGTTGGCGGGCAGCTCCTCGAAGCTGCGGCAGTGGCTGATGTCCTCGAACCAGCCGGGCAGCTCCTCGTAGACCGGCTTGGCGTGGTGCACGTCGGTCTGCGTCATCGGCATCTCGTCCACCCGCTGGCCGTCGACCTCGTAGGCCACGCAGACCGGGATGGTGTCGTGCCCGGAGAGCACGTCCAGCTTGGTCAGGAAGTAGTCGGTGATGCCGTTGACCCGCGCGGCGTAGCGGGCGATCACCGCGTCGAACCAGCCGGTGCGGCGGGAGCGGCCGGTGGTCACGCCGAACTCGCCGCCGGTCTTGCGCAGCCGCTCGCCCATCTCGTCGTGCAGCTCGGTCGGGAACGGACCGGAGCCCACGCGGGTGGTGTAGGCCTTCAGGATGCCGATCACCGTGGTGATCCGGGTGGGGCCGATGCCCGAGCCGACCGCGGCGCCGCCGGAGGTCGGGTTCGAGGAGGTGACGAACGGGTAGGTGCCGTGGTCGACGTCGAGCAGGGTGCCCTGCGAGCCCTCCAGCAGCACGGTCTCGCCGCGTTCCAGCGCCTGGTTGAGCAGCAGCCGGGTGTCGGCGATCCGGTGCGCGAACTTGGCGCCGTGCTCCAGCACGCTGTCCACCACCTGGTTGGCGTCCAGGCCGCGGCGGTTGTAGACCTTGACCAGCACCTGGTTCTTGAAGTCCAGCGCGGCCTCGACCTTCTGCCGGAGGATCTTCTCATCCAGCAGGTCCTGCACCCGGACGCCGACGCGGGCCAGCTTGTCCTGGTAGGCCGGGCCGATGCCGCGACCGGTGGTGCCGATCTTGGCCTTGCCCAGGTAGCGCTCGGTGACCCGGTCGATAGCCACGTGGTACGGCATGATCAGGTGCGCGTCCGCGGAGATCAGCAGCCGGGAGGTGTCGACCTTGCGGTCCTCCAGGCCGGAGAGCTCCTCGAGCAGCACACCGGGGTCGACCACGACACCGTTGCCGATGACGTTGGTGACGCCGGGCGTGAGGATGCCCGAGGGGATGAGGTGCAGGGCGAAGTCCTGGCCGTCGGGCAGCACCACGGTGTGACCCGCGTTGTTGCCGCCCTGGTATCGGACAACCCACTGGACGCGCTCACCGAGCAGGTCGGTGGCCTTGCCCTTGCCTTCATCGCCCCACTGGGCGCCGATCAGGACGATGGCAGGCATTGAGATCTCCCCGAGGTCCGGCTTCTGACAGGCTGATGCCGGTGGTTGAGGGTAAACCAGGAGCGGATCGTGCACTTACTAGCCCTGTCCTGCGGAAACACACACGTCGACGCAGAGTTGCAGTCGTTGACCGAACGTGAGGGCATTTCACTCCGTTCGGGACCGGCGCTACCGGCAAAAGACGTGGTAGATCCCCTGCTGGCCGAGTTGGCGGAGCTGGACGAGGCTCGGCTGCTCGTGCACGGGAGTGACGCGGATCTCGCCTCGGTGGTGCTGCGGATCCTGCGCAAGGACCGGCTCGGTGAGATCACGCTGGGTTACCTGCCGGCCGATCCGGCCAGTCGGATTGCCCGGTTGTGGGGTTTGCCGACCGAGTTGGGCGCGGCGTTGCGGGTCGCGCGCGGCGACGGCCCGGTGGGGGTGCCGCTGCTGCGCGACGACGTCGGCGGGGTGCTGCTCGGGCACGGGCTGATCAGTCCGGTGAAGGGCTCGGCCTACTGCGACGACACGCACGTGCTCAAGGGCGCGGCCACCCGGCTGGAGGTGAGCCCGGATCCGGCAGGTGGCGAGGGCCTGGTGGTGCGGGTGCGGCGGCGGGGCCTGTTCGGGCGACGCACGATCGTGCAGCCCGGTCGCGCGTTGCAGCTGGCCTGCGAGCCCGCCACGGTACTCCGAGACGGTGTTCCGCACGCTCGCCTGATGGAGAAGTGGACCTGGTACCGCCATACCGCTGACCTGCGGTTGGTCCGATCCGGCTGACATCCGGCGGACGGCGGGGAGCCATCCAGAGGTCACCTTGTCGTGTTGCGCTCGTCACTCCGGTGGGTGACGGTCATGTCGTAGACGTGATCACCCCCACCACTGGAGGTTGGCGTGAACGGCGCACGCAAGATCCGGGCCCTGCTCACCACCCTGCTGATCACCGCCGCTGTCTCGGTCGGTCTGACCAGCCCGGCCAGCGCGGCACCGCCGAACATCCCCAGCGCGACCGCCGCCCGTACCCAGCTCAACGGCCTGACCGTGGCCGCGCCGGGTCCGATGACCGGTTACTCGCGAGAGAAGTTCCCGCACTGGATCACCATCTCCGGCGCCTGCAACACGCGGGAGACGGTGCTCAAGCGAGACGGCACCAACGTGCAGGTCAACGCCAGCTGCGCGGCCACCTCGGGCTCCTGGCACAGCCCCTACGACGGCGCGACCTGGACCGCGGCCGCCGACGTGGACATCGACCACATCGTGCCGCTGGCCGCGGCCTGGCGTTCCGGCGCGGCGAGCTGGAGCACGGACAAACGTCAGCGCTTCGCCAACGACCTGACGAACTCGCAGCTGATCGCGGTCACCGACAACGTCAACCAGGCCAAGGGCGACAAGACCCCCGACCTGTGGAAGCCGCCGCTGGGCTCCTACCACTGCACCTACGCCCGGATGTGGATCGGCGCCAAGCACGCGTGGGGCCTCAACGTCTCCGCGCCGGAGAAGGGCGCGCTCAGCGACATGCTCAACCGCTGCTGATTCACCCCGGATGCCCTGGGTACCCCGCTCCTCGCGGATGGCCGACTTCGGTGGTTGGCGCTACGTTGCCGCGAGGAGCGACCCCAGGGAGGGTGAGTCGTGGAGGAACTGCGGACCCTGTTCAAGGCTGGTCCCGGCGGCGTGATGACCGACGACGTCGGCGTGATCACCGGTGATCTCGAGCTGCTGACCCGCTGCGATCCGGCGGGCGAGGTGACCACGCTGGTCACCTACGAGGGCGCGGAGGAGTGGTACCGGCTCACCGGCGGCAGCACGCACCTGCACGACGCCAAGGACCACGAGCCGCTGCACCGCACCCTGGCGGCGGTCTTGGATCGCCCGAACGGTTAGAGCGGCGGCAGCGCGGCGATCGCGTCGTCCCGGCTGACCCCGGTGGCCTGGAGCAGGTCCACCGCGATGGACCGCAGCTGAGCGACCACCACGCGCACCGAGAACCCGCCCTCACCTGCCAGGGCCGTGCTGGCCTGTTTCGCGGCTTCCTGGGCCAGCTGGCGGGCGGTGAGGGGCTCTTCTCCCTCGGCGAGCTCGGCCTGCAGCAGCTCCACCGCGTCGGCGAGCTTGGTCAGCACCGCGGCCAGGGCGAGCGGCGCCGGTTCCTCGTCCCGCAGCGCGGCCAGCGCACGGCGGGCCAGCACCCTGGTGTTGCGCATGGCGTGGTCCAGCGGCACCGCGGCGGCCAGGTAGCTCTCCAGGTCGGCCCGTCTGCGCCAGCGGATCGGCGCGATCCGGGCGATCTCGGTGCCGGTGTCCAGCGCGGTGCGGAAGTCCTCGAACGCCTTGGTGGTCTTGCGCGCCCGGCTCAGCACCGCGGCCGCCTTGACCGGGTCCCGGCTGGTCACCGCGTCGGCCACGCCGCGCAGCGCGGCGGTCAGCTCACCCAGCAGCACCTTGCCCTGCCGGTGCGCCACGGTCAGCGGGTTGGCCGGCAGCAGCGCGGCCACCGCGAGCCCGACCAGGCCGCCGACCAGCGCGTCGACCATCCGGTCCAGGCCGCCGGAGTCACCGGGTGGCAGCAGGGTGGCCACCAGCACCGCGGAGGACCCGGCCTGCATGGCGATCACCGTGCCGCTGTCCAGCAGCACCGCCGAGGTCAGCGCCAGCGCCACCACCAGCATGATCTGCCAGGTGCCCGAGCCGATCTGCAGGATCAGCAGGTCGCCCACGCCGATGCCGATGCTCACCCCGGCGACCAGCTCGGCCACCCGGCGCAGTCGCTGGCCGAGGGAGACGCCGAGGCAGATCACCGCGGCGATCGGGGCGAAGAACGGCCGGGCGTGCCCGATCAGGTCGGCGGCGATCAGCCAGGCGATGCCTGCGCTGAGCGCGCTGTGCAGGATCGGCAACGCGGTTCGCCGCAACCGCCGCAGTCGTCGGCTCAGCTCCTCGCGTACCCGGTGCACGCGGCTAAGTCTGCCTCCTGCGCCGCAGCGCGAGCACCAGGAGCGCGGCGAGTCCGGCCAGCACCGGGCCACTGGCCGAGCGGCCGGGCGGGGCGCTGACCGCGGCCCGCTCGGCGTCGGTGGTGGCGCGGCGGCGGGCCAGTTCCAGCTCCAGGCTGCGCAGGCCCTTGGCCATGGCCCAGTTGTGGTTGGCCGAGAACACCGGCTTGAGCAGCGGGGAGGCCAGGCGCAGCAGCGGCTTGTCCGCGCGGACCCGCCACTGGAAGTCCACGCTGACCCGGTCGCCGTGCTGGCTCAGCCGCCATTCCCCGCCGCCGATCAGGTCGCCGACGGCGCTGAAGGAGGAGGTGTGCGGCTGGTCGTGGCTGTCCACCCGCATCCGCCAGCGCAGCGTGTAGGGCAGCCAGCCGGTGGTGTAGAGGTCGAAGGCGGCGCCGATGCCGCGCTCGTCGCCCTCGGCCCCCTTGCGCACGTCGATGTAGACCGAGGGCCACCAGCGGGGCAGGTCGGTCGGGTCGAACAGGACGTCGGCCACCTCGGCGACCGTGCCCGGCACCGACCAGTGCGTGTGGAACTCGTAGTCGTTGCCGGGCACGTCCGCTCCGTTGTCGTGGTCAGGCCAGGCCGGTCGCTGCCGGCGCGGCCGGGTCGGAGTCGGCGAGGAAGCTTGAGCAGCGCTCGTACTCCTCGGTCTCGCCGATCTCGCCCGCGGCCTTGGCCAGCGCGGACAGCGCTCGCAGGAAGCCCTGGTTGGGCGCGTGCGACCAGGGCACCGGGCCGTGGCCCTTCCAGCCCGCGCGGCGGAGCTGGTCGAGACCGCGGTGGTAGCCGGTGCGGGCGTAGGCGTAGGCGGTGACCGGGTCACCGGCGGCCAGCGCCCGCTCGGCCAGCGCCGCCCAGGCCGCGCTGAAGTCCGGGTACTCCCGCGCCACCTCGGACGGGTCCTTGCCGCTGTCCAAGAGGGACTGCGGTTCGGGCCGCTCGGGCAGCAGGGTGTCCGGGGGTCCGCCGAACAGGTTGCCGAACTGGGTCATCGCGCTCAGCCCGCGATCATGCGGCCGGCGGACTTCAGGTTCTCGCAGGCGTGCGCGATGCGCGCGGCCATGCCCTGCTCAGCGGCCTTGAGGTAGCTGCGCGGGTCGTAGACCTTCTTGTTGCCGACCTCGCCGTCGATCTTGAGCACACCGTCGTAGTTGCTGAACATGTGCGCGGCGATCGGGCGGGTGAAGGCGTACTGGGTGTCGGTGTCGATGTTCATCTTGATCACACCGAAGGACACCGCCTGGTGGATCTCCTCCAGCAGCGAGCCGGAGCCGCCGTGGAAGACCAGGTCGAAGGGCTTGGAACCGGCCGCGAGGCCGAGCTTCTCCGAGACCACGTCCTGGCCCTGCTTGAGGATCTCCGGGCGCAGCTTGACGTTGCCCGGCTTGTACACGCCGTGCACGTTGCCGAAGGTCGCGGCCAGCAGGTAGCGGCCCTTCTCGCCGACGCCGAGGGCCTCCACGGTGGCCAGGTAGTCCTCTGGCGTGGTGTAGAGCTTGTCGTTGATCTCGTTGTCGACGCCGTCCTCTTCGCCGCCGACCACGCCGACCTCGATCTCAAGAATGATCTTGGCCTTGGCCGCGCGGTCCAGCAGCTCGCTGGCGATGACCAGGTTCTCCTCCAGCGGAACCGCCGAGCCGTCCCACATGTGCGACTGGAACAGCGGGTTCTCGCCCCTGGCCACGCGCTCCTCGGAGATCGCGATCAGCGGGCGGACGAAGCCGTCCAGCTTGTCCTTGGGGCAGTGGTCGGTGTGCAGCGCGATGTTCACCGGGTACTTGGCCGCGACCACGTGCGCGAACTCGGCCAGCGCGGTGGCGCCGGTGACCATGTCCTTGACCTTGGTGCCGGACAGGAACTCGGCACCGCCGGTGGAGACCTGGATGATCCCGTCACTCTCGGCTTCAGCGAAGCCCCGCAGCGCGGCGTTGAGGGTCTCCGACGAGGTCACGTTGATCGCCGGGTAGGCGAACTCGTTCGCCTTGGCCCGGTCCAGCATCTCCGCGTAGACCTCGGGGGTAGCGATCGGCATCGAACCGTCCTCCTCATGGGCGCTTGTGCAGGCCCATCCTACGAGGCGGCACAGCGGCGTCCGTCACACGGAGTCCTCAGCCGGAAGTTCCCCCGGTGGGTCGATCTTGAGAATGGCCAACTCTCGGTAGTCTTCCGGGTACCGGTGGTGACCCCGTGTCGCGCCGTGTGCGCCGGAGGTGGAGATGAGCTGGGACGTGCCCTGCCCCAGGTGCTCGGGCACCGGGAAGAACACCGAACCGGGAGCGGAAGAACTGAGCGTGGAGGAGCTGCGGCTGCGCAGGCGGGCCCAGCAGTTCGTCCGCTCGGCCCCGGTGGCGCAGAAGCTGGCCGACCTCAAGGAGGAGTGGGAGGAGCTGCGGGCGCTGGCCACCAGCAAGGCCGCCGACGCCGAGGTCATCCCGTTCCAGGAGTACATCGAGCTGCGCGAGGGCGACACGGTGATCACCCGCGCGCACCGCACCGCCAACACCCACCCGGTCTGCCCGGACTGCAAGGGCAAGGGCAAGGAGCTGACCGCCGAGGGCAAGGAGCTGCTGGAGTTCATCAAGCGCTGGCCACCGGAGTGAGCAGCTCGGCCAGCGCGCGGGGATGGGTCAGCGGCAGCAGGTGTCCCGCCTTAGGCACCAGGGCCAGCCGCCCGCGCTGACAGGCGGCCAGGAACTCCGCCTCCTCGGCCCGGAAGTGGTCCCGCCTGCCGTTGACCAGCCGCACCGGTCCGGGATAGCCACGCAGGTCGGCCAGCGGGTCCCGGCTCAGCAGGCCCGCCAGCACGTCCGGCACCGCCTCGTGCGCGACCCCGCCCGCGGCGAACGCCTCGCCCTGCGCCCGCCCGAACATCAGCCGCGCCATCCGCCGGGTGAACCAGAGCCCGCCGTCGGGCAGGCTGCCCAGCAGGCCGGCGATCCGGCGGAAGGGCCGCACCCGGCCGGGGGTGAGCTTGAGCGTGCCGCCGACCAGCACCAGCTCGCTGATCCGCTCGGGATGCTCAGCCGCCGCGGCCAGCGCCAGGTAGCTGCCCATCGAGTGCCCGACCAGCACAGCCTGCCCGCCGAGGTCGTCCACGGCGTCGGTGATCGCGGCCACCGCCCCGGCCACGGTGAACCGCTCACCCCGTCGGCTGCCGTGTCCTGGCAGGTCAGGGGCTGACACCGGCCGATCACCGAGTTCTGCCCGCACGCCCTGCCACATGGTTCCGCTGACCCGGATGCCGTGCACCAGCACGATCGGCGTCCGCCCCGGCTCCCTGCCCGCCATGTCCGCCCTCTCGCTCAATGCAACGCAACGTCGCGTTGCGTTTCACGCTACGCCGGACTGCCCCGCAACGCAACGTCGCGTAGTGTTCGCGGCATGATGGTGGACACGGCACGCCGCTCCGGTGACGGCCCACGGCAGGCAGAGGCGATTTTCACCGCGGTGCTGGAGCTGCTGGCCGAGCACGGGTACGACGGCCTGACCGTGGAGGGCGTGGCCGCCCGCTCCGGCGTGCACAAGACCACGATCTACCGCTGGTGGGCGGACAAGGACGCGCTGCTCGGCGCGGCGCTGCTGAACTCGGCCCTGCTGGAGCTGCCGGTGCCGGACACCGGCTCGCTGCGCGGCGACCTGCTGGCGCTGACCAGGCACGTGCTGCGACTGCTGACCACCGAGCCGAGCGCCTCGGTGGTCACCGCCGCGCTGGCCGCGGCGGGCCGTCCGGTGCTGGCCGGGCTGGCGCACAAGTTCTTCGCCGACCGGTTCGACCGCGAGCTGGTGCTGTTCGAGCGGGCGGTGGCCCGCGGCGAGCTGCCCGCGGACACCGACGCCAAGCTGGTGGTGGACCTGCTGGCCGGCGCGGTGTGGACCAGGGTCCTGCTCCGCCAGGAGCGACCGCCCGCTGATTTCGCCGCGCAGGCGGTGGACCTGGTGCTGGCCGCGCTGTCAAATCGAAAAGTCCACCCGAATACTCGGAATGTCCCTGCTTAGCGCGGTGTTTGGTTAAGTCGTGGCAAGAATCGGCACGAGTGACCTGGACGTCTTCCCGCTTTGCCTCGGTGGCAACGTGTTCGGTTGGACCGCGGACGAGCAGCAGTCGTTCGCGGTGCTGGACGCCTACGCGGCCGCGGGCGGCAACTTCATCGACACCGCGGACGTGTACCCGGCCTGGGCCGAGGGCAACTCCGGCGGCGAGTCCGAGACGATCATCGGCCGCTGGCTGGCCAGACGCGGCCGCCGCGACGACCTGGTGATCGCGACCAAGGTCGGCCAGCTGAGCACCGCCAAGGGCCTGTCCGCGGCCAACATCAAGGTCGCCGCGGAGGACTCGCTGCGCAGGCTGGGCACCGACCACATCGACCTGTACTACGCCCACATCGACGACACCGAGGTCCCGCTGGCCGAGACCCTGGGCGCCTTCGACGAGCTGGTCAAGGCGGGCAAGGTCCGCTACCTGGCGGCCTCGAACTACGGCACGGACCGGCTGGCCGAGGCGCTGGAGACCAGCAAGCGGGAGAACCTGGCGAGCTACGTCGCCCTGCAGCCGCACTACAACCTGGTCGAACGCGAGGGCTACGAGGGCAAGCTGGCCGCACTGGTGGCGATCGAGGGCCTGTCCGCGGTGCCGTACTGGGGCCTGGCCAAGGGCTTCCTCACCGGCAAGTACCGCCCCGGTGTCGAGGTGGACAGCCCCCGCGCCGCGGGCGCGAGCGCCTACCTGGACGAACGCGGCCTGCGCGTGCTCGCGGTGCTGGACGAGCTCGCCGCGGCGCACCACACCTCGGTGGCCGCGGTCGCCCTGGCCTGGCTGACCGCCCAGCCCACGGTGGCCGCCCCGATCGCCAGCGCCCGCAACCTGGACCAGCTCGCCGACCTGCTGGCCGCCGCCACCCTGGAGCTGGCCGAGGACGAGGTCCAGCGCCTCACCGAGGCCAGCGCCCGCTGACCCACGCGCCCGGCGGCCGGTCCCGGTCGCCGGGCTCGCGCGTGCCCGCCCCGGGACTCAGCCCGCGATCCACGCGCCGGCGACCACGTTCCACTCCCGGATCCGGGTCTCGACGATCACGTTGGTGTCGGCGTACGGGTCAGTGGCCATGATCTTCTCCAGCTCCGCCCGGTCGGCCGCCTCGAACACCACCTGCGCGCCGGTGTCGTTGGCCCACGGCCCACCCGCCAGCAGCACACCTTGTTTGGCCTGCTCAGCGGCCCACTCCCGGTGCGCGGGCCGCACCGCCAGCCGCTCGTCCCGGTTGGTCCCGAAGACCCACTCCACCACGAACCGCGCCATCGCGCCCCTCCTCGCCAAGCCCAGCCCCACCGGCCGGTGGGACGACAGCCGAACCTACTCGCGCGGCCGATCACCGGTCCGGCACCGGCCAGGTGATCCCAGGCACCGAGATCGCCGGGGCTTGACCAGCGCGAGTACCTTGCTCTGCGTGGGTTGGGACGCGCCGCGCGGGGACAGCCGTGCCACCGGGAGCCAGGCGCCGAACGTCGAACAGACGGTCGAGCGCACCTTCAGCCATCTCCGGACCCTGGACGGCACCACACCGAAAACCGGTGGTGTCCAGGCTCCCGAGGCGCCGCTGACCTTGGAAGACCTGTACCGCCAACACCGGATGCGCCTGGTCCGCCTGGCCATCCTGCTGGTCGACGACCCGGCCACCGCCGAGGACGTGGTGCAGGAGGCCTTCACCGGCCTGCACCGCAACTGGGGCGGCCTGCGCGACGGCGCGGCCGCCGTCGGCTACCTGCGCACCGCGGTGGTCAACGGCAGCCGCTCGGTGCTCCGCCGCCGCAAGACCGCCCGCGAGTACCAGCCCCCGCACCTGACCACGGCCCGCTCGGCCGAGTCCCTGGCCATGCTGACCGCCGAACACCAGGCCGTGGTCAGCGCCCTGGGCCAACTCCCACCCCGCCAACGCGAGGTCCTGGTGCTCCGGTACTACGGCGGCCTGTCCGAACAGGAGATCGCCGAGTCCACCGGCATCTCCCGCGGCACCGTGAAGTCCACCGCCAGCCGCGCCTTGGACGCGCTGCAGAAGGTCCTCCAGGGCTGACCGGGACGTTCTCTCGGCGGCTGTCCCGGGCAAAGCCGCGCTTGCCGCTTGGGCAAAGCCACGCTCGCTGGCACGTGCCGCCTGGGAAAGTCTGCGGTCGCGGGCGCGTGCCGCCACGGCAATGCCACGCGGACGGGCACGTTCCAGCGGGGTGAAGCCTCGCTCGCGGGCGCCTGCCACCGGGGCGAAGCCACGCTCGCTGGCACCTGCCACCGGGGCGAAGCCGCGCTCGCTGGCACCTGCCGCCAGGGCGAAACCATGGGCGCTGGCGCGCGCCGCCACAGCAATGCCGCGTTCGCTGACGCATGCCGGGCGGAATCACGGGCACCGGCACATGCCGCCACGGCAAAGCCGCGCTGACGTATGCCCTGGCCGAAGCCGCGCTTGCTGGCGTGTGCCGGGGTAAAGCCGCGCGCTGGCGCCTGCCGGGCCAAGCCGCGCTCGCGGCATGCTGCACCAGCCACGGCGCGCTCGTCAGCACGGTCGTCGCCCCGCGCGTCGATTCGCGCAGCCCAACTTGCCTGGGTGGCGCGGCTGCCTGCCCGCGCGGCTCGGCACCATCCCGCGCCCACCGCAGCGCCAGCCTTCGCGGCGCTTCACTGGGCGGCAGCGGCCCCGTGCCGCCGGTCACAGACAGTCACGCTGAGGCACGCGAAATCGCGCTTGGAAGCGTTCTCACGCGCAATTTGTGGCATTCCACCCTGCGTCCTTCACGCAGAGGTCTAGACCAGAGACGCTGCATGCCCCAGGATTCGAGCTGTGCCCAGCTCGCGAACCGTGGTCGCCGTCGACGTCGGCGGCACCGACATCAAGGCAGCCCTGGTCCAGGGTGACCCTGCCGCGCCCGCGGTCGTGGACCGGCTGCGGCGCGCCACGCCGCGCGGCAGCACCGGCGCGGAGACCGCGGATGCCCTGGTCAGCCTGATCGCCGAGCTGGTCAAGAACTGGTCGGCGACCGCGGCGAGCCCGGTCGAGGCAGTCGGCGTCGTGGTGCCGGGCATCGTGGACGCCGAAGCCGGGGTGGGCGTGTTCTCGGCCAACCTCGGCTGGCGCGACTACCCGTTCCGCGCCGCCCTGAGCGACCGGCTGGGCCTGCCGGTGGTCTTCGACCACGACGTGCGCGCGGGCGGCCTCGCCGAGTCCCGGCTGGGCGCGGCGCGCGGCTTCACCGACGCCGTGTTCATGCCCATCGGCACCGGCATCGCCGCCGCCCTGGTGCTCGGCGGCCGGCTGCACTCCGGCGGCGGCTACGCGGGCGAGGTCGGCCACCTCTCCCTTGGCGCCGGCGAGCTGTGCGGATGCGGCCAGCACGGCTGCCTGGAACTGCGCGCCTCCTCCGCGGCGGTGGCCCGCCGCTACACCGAACGCACCGGCCGCCCCGTGCACGGCGCGGTCGACGTCGCCAACGCGGTCCGCGCGGGCGACCCCGACGCCGCCGCGGTCTGGGCGGAGGCGGTCGAGGCACTGGCTCAGGCCGTGATCCTGTTGACCACCCTGCTCGGGTTGCAGGCCGTGGTCCTGGGTGGTGGCCTGGCCATGGCGGGAGAGCTGCTGCTCACCCCCCTTGGCGACCGGCTGGACGAGCTCATCTCGTTCCAGCGCCGACCCGAACTGCGGTTGGCGGCGCTGGGTGACGAGGCGGGCTGCCTCGGAGCCGCGCTGCTGGCCATGGACCTGTTGGAGGGTTGATGAAACTCGTCGGCGGCAAGGTCGTCACTCCCGGTGGTGTGCTCGATGACGGCTGGGTTCGGGTCGAGGGCGGACTGATCACCGAGGTCGGCGCGGGCTCGGCCAACGGGCAGGGCGCGACCGAGGAGGTCGTCGACGTCTCCGGCCGGTGGGTGGTCCCCGGTTTCGTGGACATCCACTGCCACGGCGGCGGCGGTGAGTCCTTCTCCAACCCCGATCAGCAGCGGGTGCTCAAGGCCGCCACCGCCCACCGGCGGCACGGCACGACCACCCTGTTGGCGAGCCTGGTGTCCGGGCCGATCCCGGACATGTCCCGGCAGATCGCGGCGCTGGCCGAGCTCACCCAGGACGGCCTGCTCGCGGGCGTGCACCTGGAGGGCCCGTTCCTGTCCGCGGCCCGCTGCGGCGCCCACGACCCGGCGATCCTGCGGCCACCGGCCAAGGCCGACGTGCAGACCCTGCTGGACGCCGGTCGCGGCGCCGTGCGCATGGTGACCCTGGCCCCCGAGCTGGACAACGGCGTGGACGCCGTCCGCCAGCTCGTCGACCAGGAGGTCATCGCCGCCATCGGCCACACCGACGGCACCGAGGCCCAGGTCCGCCCGGCCGTGGACGCCGGAGCGACCGTGGCCACGCACCTGTTCAACGGCATGCGCCCGCTGCACCACCGCGAGCCAGGCCCGATCGGTGCCCTGCTGGACGACGAGCGGGTCACCGTCGAGCTGATCTGCGACCTGGTGCACCTGCACCCGACCACGATCCGCCTCGCCGCCCGGCACGCCGGTCTTGGCCGCACCGTCCTGATCACCGACGCCATCGCGGCCGCCGGTGTCGGCGACGGCGTGTACGACGTCGGCGGCCTGGAGGTCACCGTGACCGACGGCGTGCCGACGCTTGCCGGCGGCGGCTCCCTGGCCGGCAGCACCCTGACCATGGACGCGGCCTTCCGCAACCTGGTCCTGGAGTGCGGCCTCAGCGTCACGGACGCGGCAACCGCCTGCTCGACCCGGCCGGCCGGCCTGCTCGGGCTGACCAAGGTGACCGGCTCGATCAGCGCGGGCCTGTCCGCCGACCTGGTCGTGCTGGACGCCGGACTGCGCCCGGCACGGGTGCTGCACCGCGGCGAGTGGGTGTCCTGAGCCCTCAGCCGCACCGCACCGCACTACGGTGTTGCTGTGGCCGCCTCGGACAATCCGGAGAAGCTGCTCGCTGACGCCCTGCGCGCCCAGGCAGCGGGCAGCCCGAGCTTGCCTCCGGCCGAAGCCCCCTTCCCGCCGATGCCGGTGCTCCCACTGGGGAAGGACACCGGACCGACGGACCGGTTCACCTCGGCCCGTGGCATCGGCCTGCCACCGCCGTCACTGCCGGTCTGGGTGCTGCTGTTGTTCGCCGTGCTCCTCGGGTTGACCGCGGGCGCGGTGATGGGTGTGCTCACGCTCTGGTGATCACCTCCGGTTCTGGGGGTCGGGGCTGGTGGTGGGTGTTGGGGTGGGCGCCTGGGATCAGGTTGCCGTGACTTTGGGTCAGCATCAAGCGCGATGGTCGTGGGTTGTGGATAAGTGGGGACTTGTGGATAAGTTCGAATCTTGGGGGCTTTGAGCTGCGGTTTTACCGGGGGCGGGCGGTAGCGTTGATGTCGGGGGGTCCCCC
>NZ_JAMHIV010000024.1 GCF_023897065.1 Crossiella sp. SN42 | reverse complement strand
GGGCGGCTGGCGACCCGATGGGCGGTGACCCGATGGGCGGTGACCGGGTGGGCAGTGACGGGGTGGGCAGTGACCGGGTGGGCGGAAGTGGCGATGGCCTGGCGTGCTGCGCTGGCGGCGGACCGGGGAACAGGAGAGCGGGGAACCCGGAGCCGGCGGACCGGGGAGCGGGGAGCGCAGGGAACCCCAAGCTGGGAGCCGGAAGCTGAGAGCCGGGAGCAGGGAGGCTGGTGGGGCCGATAGTTCGCGGTCGGGCGGGGGATTCGCGGGCAGGTCGTGAGGCTGTGGTCTGGGCCGGGAGGCTTCAGTGACGCGGACGAGTGGCCGCACAGAGGCAGGCGGGGCGTGGGGTGTGCACGGGACCGCGGGACGCCAGGGGCGGGTGGTTGCGGTGACGCGGGGTTGTGACGGTTCGCGGCCGGGGGATGGGGCGAGGATGGTCACAATGTCCGGTTTGTCGGGTGGTTGGGGCTGGTGGGGGTGGGGTTTGGGCGTGGCGTTGGGGGTTGGGGCGGGGTGGGCGTGGTAGTCCGCGACGGGGTTGCGGTGGGGGTCCCTGTACCGTTGTCGGGGTGACGACCGTTACGAGTACGGCCGTGCCGCTCGCTCTCTTCGGGATCGACTGGCTGGATCCGGTCTACCTCATCCAGCAAATGGGGCATTTCGCGCTGATCGGTCTGTGCCTCATCGTGTTCGCCGAGTGCGGGGCCTTCGCGTTCTTCCTGCCTGGCGACTCGCTGTTGTTCATCGCGGGGTTCTTCGCGGTCAACGGCGCGTTCGGGGTGCCGACCTGGGTTGTCGCGGTGTTGCTGACCATCTCGGGCATCCTGGGCAACGCGGTGGGGTACTGGATCGGGTGGAAGGCCGGGCCGGCGTTGTTCAACCGGCCCAACTCCAAGATCTTCAAGCCGGAGTACGCGGCGAAGACCCATGAGTTCTTCGAGCGGTACGGGGCTCGGGCGATCATCCTGGCTCGCTTTGTGCCGGTGGTGCGGACCTTCATCACCGCGGTGGCCGGGATCGGCCGGATGGATCCGAAGAAGTACTTCACCTACTCGGTCGTCGGCGGTATCGCCTGGGCCGCGGGGCTGACCTTCCTCGGGGCGGCGCTGGGCAACGTGCCGCTGGTGAAGAACAACATCGAAGCGGCGCTGATCCTGATCGTGTTCCTCTCGATCCTGCCGATCATCTTCGAGTTCATCCGGGAGCGGCGGAAGCGGCGCAAGCTGCCGGACATCGGCGAGTCGCACACCCAGGTGATCCCCAAGATCTGACCTTCGCTGACAAACGCCCCGCGCCTGTTCCGGCACGGGGCGTTTTTGTCGGCTACATTTGTAAACAGTACTGTGCTGTTAACTAATTGGGGGTCCCGGTGGAGACAACGGTGCTGGTGGTCGGGGCTGGGCCCACCGGGTTGACGTTGGCCTGTTCGCTGCTGCGCCGGGGGGTGCCGGTGCGGGTGGTCGACCAGGCTCGCACCGCCTCGGTGACCTCGCGGGCGCTGGGGCTGCACCCGCGGGGTGTGGAGGTGCTGGACCGGTTGGGGGCGCTGGCGGATCTGCCGGAGCGGGCGGTCCGGGTGGCCGGGGTCAGCGTCAACGTGCGCGGGGTGGAGCTGGCCAGGATCCGGGTTGACCAGGTGCGATTGGCCAGCCGGCACCGGACCCTACTGATCTCGCAGGCGGCGGTGGAGGCGGAGTTGCGGGCGTTGCTGGCGCGGCTGGGCGGCAAGGTCGAGTGGGGGCACGAGGTGGTCGGGCTGGCGCAGGATGAGCGGGGCGGGGAGGTGACGCTCCGGCACGGCGGGGGCACCGAGACCGTGCGGGCGGACTGGGTGGTCGGCTGTGACGGGGCGCGCAGCGCGGTGCGGCGGCTGGGCGGGTTCGGCTTTCCCGGGGAGCGGGTGGTGGAGAACTTCCTGCTCGCCGATGTGCACCTGGACTGGGGGCTGCCCAGGGACACCGCGTCCGCCTGGATCAGCCCGGACGGGGTGTTCGCCGCGTTCCCGCTGCCCGAGCCGAACCTGTGGCGGCTGGTCGCGCCCTACGACCGGGCGGTCGAGGCGGACGACGTGCTGGGGCGGCTGAGCGAGATCCTGCCCGCGCGCACCGGCTACCACGGGGTGCGCTTCGACGGAGCCCTGTGGACCTCGGTGTTCCGCATCCACCGCAGGCTGGCCGAGACCTACCGGCGGGGCCGGGTGCTGCTGGCCGGGGACGCCGCGCACATCCACAGCCCGTTCGGCGGGCAGGGCCTCAACACCGGGATCGGGGACGCGGACAACCTGGGCTGGAAGCTGGCGCTGGTCGCCTCGGGGCGGGCCGATCCGGCGCTGCTGGACACCTACGAGGCGGAGCGGCGGCCGATCGCCGCGGCGGTGCTGGAGAGCACCACCGGTGCGACCCGGCTGGTGCTCGGGCAGGGCCGGGTCACCCGGTTCCTGCGGGACCGGGTGGCCGCGCGGCTGCTGAACCTGGCTCCGGTGCAGCGGCGGCTGGCCAGGGCCGCCTCCCAGCTGGACACGCACTACCGGCGTGGGCCGCTGGCGCCGTGGCGGTTCGCGCCGTGGTCGGCAGGGCTGCGGCCAGGGCAGCGGGTGCCGGACCTGGCCTGCCGCCGGGTGGACGGTTCGGCCACCCGGCTGCACGCGGAGCTGCGCGGGCGGTGGGCGCTGCTGGGCAGGCACGAGCCGGTGGCGGCGGCGGTGCGGGAGCTGCTCGGGGACGAGGTGGTGCTGCTGGACCGGCCGGGCGAGCAGGTGTGGCTGGTGCGGCCGGACGCGCACCTGGGCTGGCGTGGGCGGCCGGATCCGGCGAAGCTGCACCGGTGGTTGGAGATGGTGCTGCGGACCGGGCGGGCCGGGTGAGGGGCCGTCCGCGTGATCCGGAGACGGACACGGCGATCCTGCGCGCCGCCCTCGACCTGTTCATCGAGGGCGGGGTGGAGGGCGCCAGCATCGAGCAGATCGCCCGGCGCGCCGGTGTCGCCCGGCTCACCGTGTACCGGCGGTGGGCGAGCAAGGAGCTGCTGCTGGCGCAGGCGATCGAGTTCGGCAGGGACAGCTTCCTGAGTCCGGCCGACGCGCTGGCCATGTTCGCCGAGGGCGAGGTCACCAGGGCCAAGCTGGTGGAGATCATGGTGCTGGCGGTCAGCGACGACCGGTTCCGGCGGCTGATCGGGCGGCTGGCCGGGGCCGCGACCGACCACCCCGAGCTGATGCGGGCCTACGCGGAGAACTACGTGCGGCCGCGCAAGGACATCGCGATGCGGCTGCTCCGGCTGTTGCGGGAGCACGGTGAGCTGCCGGCGGAGCTGGACCTGGAGATGCTGCTGGAAAGCCTGGCCGGGGTGGTCACCTACCTGATGCTGATGGAACCGGCGCGGCACGAGCCCGAGCAGGCCCGCGCCTACCTGAACCGGTTCCTGGACATGGTGGTCAGTCCAGCGCGAACATCGAACCCGGGTTGAACAGGTTCTCCGGGTCCAGCGCGCGTTTGATCGCCCGGTGCGTGGCCAGGCCGACCTCGCCGATCTCCCTGGCCAGCCACTCCCGTTTGATCTTGCCGATGCCGTGTTCGCCGGTGACCGTGCCGCCCAGGGCCATGCCGACCTCCAGGATCTCGTCGAAGGCGAGCTTGGCGCGGGCGAACTGGTCCGCATCCGCCGGGTCGTAGGCGATGGTGGGGTGCATGTTGCCGTCGCCCGCGTGCCCGACCACCGCGATCAGCAGGTCCCTGCGAGCGCTGATCTCGGCGCAGCCGCTGATCAGCTCGGCGATCCTGGTGCGCGGCACGCACACGTCGTCGGTGAGCCAGGCGCCGTAGACCTCCAGCGCGCCGAGCACCGCGCGGCGGGCGGTCAGCAGCAGCTGGCCCTCGGCCAGGTCGGTGGTGACGTAGGCGAGCTCGGCGCCCGCGGCCAGGCACAGCTGCTCGATCTTCTCCAGCTCCCGCCTGGCCACCTCGCCGCCGGCGTCGGACTGGCAGATCAGCAGGGCCGCGCTGCCGCTGCCCGCGCCCAGCTCGGTGTTCAGGTGCGCCTCGACCGCGCGGATGGAAGCCGCGTCCATGATCTCCATCAGGGACGGGACCAGGCCCTCGCGCACCACGCCGGTGACCGCGGCGCCCGCGGCCTCGGTGGACGGGAAGGCGGCGACCATGGTGGCCGGGGCCTGCGGCAGCGGGCGCAGCGCCAGGGTGGCCTGGGTGACCACGCCGAGGGTGCCCTCGCTGCCGACGAACAGCTTGGTCAGGTCGTAGCCCGCCACGCCCTTGACTGTGCGGCGGCCGGTGCGCAGCAGCTCGCCGCTGGCCAGCACGACCTCGAGGCCGAGCACCGAGTCGGTGGTCACGCCGTACTTCACGCAGCACAGGCCGCCCGCGTTGGTGGCCACGTTGCCACCGATGGTGCACCAGTCGTAGCTGGACGGGTCCGGCGGGTAGAACAGGCCTTCCTTCTCCACGGCGTGCCGCAGGTCCAGGTTGACCACGCCGGGTTCGACCACGGCGAGCCGGTTGTCCGGGTCGATCTCCAGGATGCGGTTCATCCTGGTGGTGGCCAGCACCACGCAGCCGTCGACCGCGTTGGCCGCGCCGGAGAGGCCGCTGCCCGCGCCGCGCGGCACGATCGGGACGCCGGCCGCCGCGCAGGCCCTGACCACGGCCTGGACCTGCGCGGTGTCGCCGGGCAGCACGACGGCCAGCGGCGCGCCGTCCGGCGCGAGCGGCATCATGTCCCGGCGGTAGCTGTCGGTGACGTCCGGGTCGGTGATGACCCCGTCCGCACCGAGGGCCCGGTGGAGCTGGTCAAGCAGTTCGACGCTTTTCACCCGATCGTTCACCCGTCCACGGTAGTTCCACAGAAACACGCGCACGAGACGGAAAAAGTCGATGATGAGTTCGCCGAGATCCCCGTAGTCTCGAAGTGATGAGCCCGGAAGGTGTGTCCGTCACACTGGCCTGGTCGCCGCTGGACTCGGCGGGCCCGGCGCTGGTGTGGATCATCGTGACCACGTTCATCTTCGCCGAGTGCGGGCTGATCATCGGCCTGTTCCTGCCCGGCGACTCGCTGTTGTTCGCCGCGGGTGTGGTGCTGGCCAACCACGACCGGCCGATCGACGCGTGGGCGCTGGCCGGGGTGAGCACGCTGGTGGCCATCCTGGGCAACGAGTTCGGCTACTTCGTCGGTGCGAAGACCGGCACGAAGATGCTGGCCCGCGAGGGCGGCAAGGTGCTCAACCAGCAGAACCTGGACCGGGCCAAGGACTTCTTGGACAAGTACGGGTTCTGGGCGATCGTGGCCGCGCGCTGGCTGCCCTGGGTGCGCACGCTGGCCCCGGCGATCGCGGGCGCGGCCGGGATGGACCGCAAGCGGTTCACCTGGGCGACCATCACCGGCGCGGTGACCTGGTCGCCGGTGCTGATCCTGCTCGGCTACTACGCGGCTGGCCTGCTCAACCGGTACCCGTGGTTGCAGACGGTGGCGGTGATCGGGTTCGTCGCCTTCTTCATCGTGGGCACCAGCTACGGCGTGTACCGGTACCGGCAGGAGATGCGGCGGCCGATGCACGAGGAGTCCGATGGGGCCGAGGTCAGGAAAGAGTCGAACTGATCCCGGTGAGCACCAGGTCGGCGCGCTCGTGGGTGGAGTTCACCCGGATGGCGTTGTCCTGGTCCGAGCCGAGCGCGCGCAGCCGGGCCTGGGACTCGGTGCGGCCGAAGGCGCGGTGCCGGGCGATCAGCCTGCTCAGCCGCAGGTCCTCGGCCGGGGCCAGGAACCAGGCCTCGTCCAGCGCGGCCCGCACCCCTGACCAGGGCTTTTCCGCCAGCAGCAGGTAGTTGCCCTCGGTGATCACCAGCGGGATGTCCGGGCTGACCGGGACGGCGCAGGCCACCGGCTCCTCGATCTCCCTGCGGAACTCCGGCGCGTAGACGGTGACCGCGCCGGGGGTGTCCGGGCCGTTGGCGCGCAGCCGCTGGAGCAGGTCGAGGTAGCCGTGCGCGTCGAAGGTGTCCGGGGCGCCCTTGCGGTCGGCCCGGCCCAGCCGCGCCAGCTCGCGCTGGGCCAGGTGGAAGCCGTCCATGCCGACCAGCACGGCCCGCTCGCCCAGGGCTTCGGCCAGCCGCTGGGCCAGGGTGGACTTGCCCGCGCCGGGGGCGCCCGCGATGCCCAGCACCCGGCGCCGCCCGTCCGCGGCCAGCTGGGCCGCCCTGGCCACCAGCTCGGTGAACTCCGCGATCACGTGCCGGTCTCCCCCGTCCGCAGCCCGGTGGTCACCGCGTGCGTGACCTCGGTGAGCTGCCCACTCTCGTCGACCCGCAGTGCGCCGGTGATCAGGCCGACCACCTCGTTCATGGTGCGTTCCGCCGGCGAGACCAGCGCGACCCGCTTGCCGAGGCGGTGCACGTGGATGCGGTCCGCGATGTCGAACACGTGCGGCATGTTGTGGCTGATCAGCACCACCGGCAGGCCGCGCTCGCGGATCCGGTTGATCAGTTCCAGCACCTTGCCGGACTCGGCCACGCCGAGCGCGGCGGTCGGCTCGTCCATGATCACCACGCGGTTGCCGAAGGCGGCCGCGCGGGCCACCGCGACGCCTTGGCGCTGGCCGCCGGAGAGGGTCTCCACGGTCTGCGACATGGAGTTGACGCCGATGCCGAGCTCGCCGAGCACCCTGGCCGCCTCGGCCCGCATGCCCTTGGTGTCCAGCAGCCGGAACACCGAGCCGAGCACTCCGGCGCGGCGGCGTTCCCGGCCGAGGAACAGGTTGCTGGCGATGTCCTGGGCCGGGGCCAGCGCCAGGTTCTGGTAGACGGTCTCGATGCCGTGCCTGCGCGCGTCCAGCGGGCCGGTGAAGCGGACGAGCTCGCCGTCCAGGCGGATCTCGCCCTCGTCCGGGACCAGCGCGCCGGAGAGCGCCTTGATCAGGCTGGACTTGCCCGCGCCGTTGTCGCCGACCACGGCCAGCACCTCGCCGGGCGCCAGGTCGAAGTCGGCCCCGTTGATCGCGGTCACCTTGCCGTAGCGTTTGACCAGGCCGCGGGCCTGGAGCACCGGGGTCACTGGTTCCTCCCTCGGGAGAAGCGGTCCACCGCGACCGCGACGATCACCAGCACGCCGGTGGCGACGTCCTGGTAGAGGCTGTCGATGCCGGCCTGGGTGAGGCCGGAGCGCAGCACCGCGACGATGAGCGCGCCGACCAGGGTGCCGAGCACGCTGCCCCGGCCGCCGAACAGGCTGGTGCCGCCGAGCACCACCGCGGTGATCGAGTCCAGGTTGCCGGTCTGGAAGGCGTTGGGGTCGGCGTTGGGCACCCGGCCCAGCGCCTGCCAGGCGGCGATGCCGTAGACCAGCCCGGCGACCAGGTAGACGCTGAGCACGGTGCGCCGGACCTTGATGCCGGACAGCCGCGCGGCCTCGGCGTCGTTGCCGACCGCGTAGACGTGCCGTCCCCAGGCGGTGCGGGTCAGCGCGTACCAGGCCACCAGGTACATCACCAGCGCCAGGCCCATGCCGACGGTGACCTCGATCTGGCCGAAGAGGTACTGCCGGGTGCCGAGGAAGGTGAGCAGCTCGTCGGTGACCGGGTAGCTCTGGCCCTCGGCGTAGATGCGAGCCGCGGCGGTGACGATGGTGAGCATGCCCAGGGTGACGATGAACGGGGGCAGGCTGATGCCGGTGACCACCCCGCCGGTGATCGCGGCGATGCCCACCGCCACCCCGATGCCGACCAGCAGCGCGAGCGGGGCGGAGGTGCCGCCGAGCACGAGCTGGGCCATCAGCAGGGTGCCGAGCACCGCGATGGCCGCGTTGGCCAGGTCGATGCCGCTGGTGAGGATGACCAGGGTCTGGCCGAGTGCGAGGGTGCCGATGACCAGCGACTGCTGCACGACCAGGGACAGGTTGTCCGTGGTGGCGAAGGTGTCGGTGGTGAAGGAGAACAGCAGCACCGCGGCCAGCAGCGCGAGGGCCGGGCCGACCGCCGGGGTGCGCAGGACGAGGGTCTTCATGCTCAGCCCCAGCAGTTCTGCAGGCCCCAGGCGGTGTCCTTGCTGTCGATGCCGGGCATGGGCTTGTCCGCGATCACGGTGGTGCCGGTGTCGGTGAAGCCGCTGGGCTTCTTGCCGCTCTTGGTGAACTCGACCCCGGCCTTGACGCCGTCCTCGGCCATCTTCTTCGGGAACTGCATCACGGTGAGCGCGTACTTGCCGTCCTTGACATCGCGCACGCCCTGGCAGCCGCCGTCGATGGAGCCGACCACGACCTTGTCCGCGAGGCCCTTCGCTTGCAGCGCGGCGAAACCGCCGCGGGCCGCGGGCTCGTTGATGGTGTAGACGGCGTTGACCGAGGTGGCGCGCTGGAGCAGGTTCTCCATGGCCTGCTGGGCCTTGTTCTGGTCGCCGTTGGTGGCTTCCTTGCCGAGCACCTTCGGGTCGGTCTCGGTCAGGCCGAGGCCCTCCAGGAAACCCTTGTGCCGCTGCTCGTCCACGGTGCCGCCGGGGCTGCCGTCGAGCATCAGCAGCTGCGGGGCGCGCTCACCGAGCGCGGCCTTGACGTACTGGCCCTGCAACCGGCCGGCCTGGGTGTTGTCGGTGGCGAAGGTGGCGTCGACCGCGTCCTTGGGGTCGGTCTCGGTGTCCAGGGCGATCACCAGGATGCCCTTCTCCCTGGCCTTCTTGATCGCGCCGAGGATGCCGGTGGAGTTGCTGGGCGTGACCAGGATGGTGTCCACGCCCTGCTGCACCAGGTTCTCCAGCGCGGCGACCTGGCCTTCGTTGTCGCCGTCGAACTTGCCGGCCAGCGCGATCAGCTCGGCGCCGTCCTTGCCCGCCTGGGCCTTGGCCGCCTCGCGCAGGGCGACGAAGAACGGGTTGCTGTCGGTCTTGGTGACCAGCCCGATCTTGACCTTGCCGTCGTCGTTGCCCCGGCCATCGGTGGCCTTCTGGCTGGAACAGGCAGTGCCGGCCATGGCGATGGCGCCGGTGGCGAGCAGTGCGACCAACTGTGGACCTCGTCGTCCCATGGCTGCCTCCAACAAGCGTGTGGCGCGCAACGGTAGTGAGCGGGTTCACTAGCGGCAAGCGTTTGCGCAAGCGCTTGCGGAAGGTGGAACCGATGGTGACCATGCGGGACGTCGCCGAGCTGGCCGGCGTGTCGATCACGACGGTGTCGCACGTGGTCAACGGCACCAGGACGGTGGCCGAGGAGACCAGGGCCAGGGTGCTGGACGCGGTGGCCAGAACCGGCTACACCGGCAACGCGATCGCCCGCTCACTGGTCACCGGCGGCACCCGCTCGCTGGGGGTGGCCATCTCGCTGGTGGCCAACCCGTACTTCGCCGAGCTGATCCAGGCGGTGGAGAGCGAGGCCAGCGCGGCCGGGTTCACCCTGCTGCTGATCGACACCCACGACGAGCCCTCCGCCGAGCAGGCCGCGGTGCGCGCGCTGCGCTCCCGCCGGGTGGACGGGCTGCTGCTGACGCCTTCGGCCGGGGCCTCCGGGGCGCTGCTGCCGGAGCTGCGGCAGCTGGGCACGCCGGTGGTGCTGATCGACCGGCTGCCCAGCCACGGGCTGCTGGACCAGGTGGGGCCGGAGAACGCGGGCGCGGCCGCGGCGCTGGTCGGGCACCTGGCCGAGCTGGGCCACCGGCGGATCGGGCTGGTCAGCGGGGCGGCCGGGCTGACCACGACCAGCGAGCGGGTGCACGGGTACCGGCTCGGGCTGGGCCGGGCGGGGTTGCCGGTGGACGAGTCGCTGGTGGTCTCCGGTGAGTCGGCGATCGGGCCGGCGGGGACCGCGTTGCGACGGTTGCTGGCGCTGCCGGAACCGCCGACGGCGGTGGTCACCGGGAACAACGCGATGCTGGTCGGGGTGTTGCGCACGCTGCGCGAACTGGGCTTGCGGGTCGGGCGGGACCTGGCGCTGGTGGGTTACGACGAGGTGGAGTGGGCGGATCTGGTGGATCCGCCGCTGACCACGATGGCGCAGCCGGTGGAGGAGATCGGGCGGACCGCGGTGCGGATGCTGCTGGCCCGGATCGCCGAGCCGGAGCGGGCGCCGCGCACGGTGCGGCTGCCCGCCCGGTTCGTGCACCGGCGGTCCTGCGGCTGTCAGTGAGTGTGCAGGTCCTCGATGTTCCACTGCGGCAACGGGTCCGGCAGTTCGCGCCAGGCTTCGGGGCCGGCGGCGAGTTCCTCGTCGGTGAGCAGGGCGGGGTCCAGGCGCAGGTAGGGCTCGTCGGGGCGCATGTGCTGGCCGATGAAGACGACTTCCTGGCCGCGCGCACTGTCCACACTCGACCACAGGGCGGCGGGGTCGATGGTCAGGTTGGGACCTGCCTGGGACCACAGGGCCATGATCTCGGGGCGACTGGCGATCCAGCAGAAACCCTTGCTGCGCAACAGGTTTGTCCAGTCGGCGAGGGCTTCGGCGAGGCGGGCGGGGTGGAAGGGGCGGGTGGCGCGGTAGGTGACGCTGCTGATGCCGTACTCCTCGGTCTCCGGCAGGTGGGTGCCGGAGAGCTCCTGGGCCCAGCCGGGGTACTGGGCCGCGGTGTCCGGGTCGTAGCGGCCGGTGTTGAGGATCTCGCTCGGCGCGATCACGCCGTGCTGGGTGCGCAGGCGGCGGGCGCCGGGGTTGAGTTTGGTCAGCAGGTCTTCCAGTGCGCCGAGCTCGGCCGGGGTGACCAGGTCGGTCTTGTTGATGATCAGGGTGTCGGCGAACTCGACCTGGTCGATCAGCAGGTCGGCGATGCCGCGTTCGTCGTCCTCGGTGGCGGCGATGTCGCGTTCGGCGAGGGCCTGGCCGTCGCGCAGTTCGGCCAGGAAGGTCGAGGCGTCCACCACGGTGACCATGGTGTCCAGCCGGGCCACGTCGGCCAGGCTGGTGTTGTCCTCGAAGGTCCACTCGAAGGTCGCGGCCACCGGCATGGGCTCGGAGATGCCGGTGGACTCGATCAGAATGTGCTCGAAGCGGCCGTCCTTGGCCAGCTCGCCGACGGTGTCCAGCAGGTCGGCGCGCAGCGTGCAGCAGATGCAGCCGTTGGTCAGCTCGACCAGGCGTTCCTCGGTGCGGTCCAGCCTGGCCTTGGCGGCAACCAGGCTCGCGTCGATGTTGATCTCACTCATGTCGTTGACCACCACCGCGACCCGCAGGCCCTCTCGGTTGGCCAGCACGTGGTTGAGCAGCGTGGTCTTGCCGCTGCCGAGGAAGCCGGAGAGCACGGTGACGGGAATCCTGACAGCCATGGTTGTGAATGATAACGGTTATCGTTAGCGTCGGTGCCCGGTGGTTGAGTCGAGGGAGGGCTTGTGATCGTTCCTGGTGTGGTGTCGGTGACCTTCCGGCAGCTGGCCGCGACCGAGGTCGTGGAGCTGACCGCGGCGGCCGGGTTGTCGGCGATCAGCTGGGCCGGGGACGTGCACGTGCCGCTCGGCGAGCTCGGCACCGCACGGGCGGTGGGCGCGGCCACCACCGCGTCCGGGCTGTCGATCGAGGGCTACGCCTCCTACTTCGACGCTGGGGACAGCGAGCCGGCCGTGTTCGACGATGTGCTGCGCACCGCGGTCGCGCTGGGCGCGCCGACGATCCGGGTCTGGGCGGGCAAGCGCACGCCGGAGGACTCCGATGCCGCGCACCGGGCGCGGGTGGTCAGCGAGCTGGTGCGGTGCGCCGAGCTGGCCGCGAGCGAGGGGGTCCGGGTGGCGGTGGAGTTCCACGTGCACACGCTGACCAAGACGCTGGACTCGGCGGTGAAGCTGTTCGCCGAGGCGGGCCACGAGAACCTGGTGCCCTACTGGCAGCCGAGGGAGCTGCCGGAGGTCGCGGAGTGCCTGACCGAGGTGCGCGCGCTGCTGCCCTCGGTGACCGCGGCGCACGTGTTCTCCTGGGGCGCGGACGGCTTCGACGAGCGCCTGCCGCTGGACGCGCGGCCCGACCTGTGGCAGCCGGTGCTGGCCGAGCTGGCCGCGGACGGGGTCACCCGGCACGCGCTGCTGGAGTTCGTGGTGGACGACGATCCGGCGGTGTTCCGGCGGGACGCGGCGACCCTGCTGAGCTGGCTGGGCTGAGTCAGCTCAGGCCGAGCTCGGTCAGCAGCTTCGTCGAGTCCTGCACGCTGACCAGGCGGTTCAGGTTGAGGCCCGGGCCCTTCAGCTCCTTCAGCGGCGGCAGCTGGTGCTTGGTCGAGCTGATCCCCTGGCGCACCGGGTACTCGGCCAGGTGGTCGGCGAAGAACTGCTGGGCCGGGGTGGAGAGCAGGAACTCCACCGCCTGGCGGGCCGCGGTCACCTCGCCGCCACGCAGCACTCCCGCGCCGGCGATGTTGACCAGCGCGGCCGGGTCGGCGCCGGTGACGTGGTGCAGGCGGGCGCGCATCTTGGCCACGCCGACCTCGGCGGACTTCTCGTACCAGGCGTAGTGGTTGATCAGGCCCAGTGGCACCTCGCCGCGGTCCACCGCGTCCAGCAGCGGCCGCTGGGCCTGGTACCGGCGCGGGTTGTTGGCCTTGAAGCCCAGCAGCCAGCGCCGCGCGTCCTCCTCGCCGCGCAGCACCCGCAGCGCGGTGACGAAGGCCAGCCAGGACGGGTTGCCCGGCACGTAGCCGATCTTGCCCCGCCAGCGCCGCTGGACCAGGTCGTCGGTGCCGCGCGGGATGTCCGGCTCGGCCACCTGCTTCGGGTCGTAGGCGATCACCCTGGCCCTGGCCGAGGTGCCCACCCAGTGCCCGCTGACCGAGCGGTAGGCCCCCGGCACGGCCTGGCGGAGCTCGTCGGGCAGCTCGGCGAGCAGGCCCTTGCTCTCCAGCAGGCCGAGGGTGCCCGCGTCCTGGGAGAGGAACAGGTCGGCCGGGCTGTCCTGGCCTTCGGCGATCAGCTGCTCGGCGAGCTTGCCGGTCTCGCCGTAGCGGACGTCCAGCTTCACCCGGACGGCCTGCTCCAGCTGGCTGAGGATCGGCCCGATCTGCTGCTCGGTGCGTCCGGCGTAGACCACCAGCGTGCGCACCGGGGCGGCGGCCGGGGAGGTGGACCGCGGGGCGGGTTGCTCGGCCGCGCAGGCGCACAGCGGCATGAGGATGCCCACTATCGCCAGGCAGGACCAGGTGGTTCTGCCCCGTGTCCGTGGACGGAGCTGGGTCATGTGGTCTCCCGCCGAGTCAGCCGACACCCCTGAGCAAGGTAGGGGGATCGTCGGATGTTGCCCAGGGTGGGTGTCCAGTCGCGCTGAGTTCTTGATCAACCTGTCACCGGACCCCTTCCGGTGTGCCGAGGCTCACTGGGATGGGTGAGCGCGTGTCAGGATGGAGCCAGCGACCCGTCAGCGCCGACGGCCGAGCGCGCCATCTCAACCAGGTGGTGGCGACGATCGACGGCGCCGTCGCACCCGACCGTCACAAGCGGTCGGGCGGCCTTGTAGACGAGGAGAATGACGCCATGTCGTCGCCGGAGTACTGGACGCAACCCCGCGCGGGTGAACCGGACGCGCCCCATCCCGGAGTCCCCGCCGCCACCGCAGCCCGACCGACCGCGGAGCAGGTCATCGCGGGCCTGCGGGAGACCGATGCGGGTGGCGCCGACCTGGTGCAGCTGCTGACGCCGGAGGGCGAGCGGGTGCACCACCCTGATTTCGACATCGACATCACCGCCGAGGAGCTGCGCGGCCTGTACCGGGACATGGTGCTGGTGCGCAGGGCCGACCGGGAGGCCAACGCGCTGCAGCGGCAGGGCCAGCTGGGCATCTGGGTGCCGCTGCTGGGCCAGGAGGCCGCGCAGATCGGCGCGGGCCGCGCGCTGCACCCGGCCGACATGGTGTTCCCGAGCTACCGGGAGCACGGGGTGGCCTGGTGCCGGGGCATCGACCCGGCGCAGATCCTGAGCATCTTCCGGGGCACCGACCACGGCTCGTGGAACCCGCTGGAGAAGCGGTTCCACCTGTACACCATCGTGATCGGCAACCAGTGCCTCAACGCCACCGGCTACGCGATGGGGCAGAAGTTCGACGGCGTGGTCGGCGACCCCGACGGCGAGGCCACCATCGTCTTCTTCGGCGACGGCGCGACCAGCCAGGGCGATGTGCACGAGGGCATGGTCTGGTCGGCGGCCTACGACGCGCCGGTGGTGTTCTTCTGCCAGAACAACCAGTGGGCCATCTCCGAGCCGGTGGAACGCCAGACCAGGGTGCCGCTCTACCAGCGGGCCCGCGGCTACGGGTTCAAGGGCATCCGGGTGGACGGCAACGACGTGCTGGCCTCCCTCGCGGTGACCAGGTGGGCGCTCTCGGAGTGCCGCAACGGCAACGGTCCTGTGCTGATCGAGGCCTTCACCTACCGGATGGACGCGCACACCACCTCCGACGACCCGACCCGCTACCGGCTGGCCGACGAGCTGGAGATGTGGAAGCTCAAGGACCCGATCGAGCGGGTCAAGGTCTACCTGGTGCACCAGCAGTGGGCGGACAGCGAGTTCTTCGCCTCGGTGCAGGCCGAGGCGGACGAGCTGGCCGCGCAGCTGCGGGACAAGTGCGTGAACATGCCCGATCCCGCGCCCGCGCAGATGTTCGAGCACGTCTACAGCGAGCAGACCGCGCAGCTGGAGCAGCAGCGCGCCGACTACCTGTCCTACCTGGACGGTTTCGCGACGAGTGCACCCGGAGGTGAGCACTGATGGCAGCACCGACCATGGACCGGAACACCGAGACCAGCGTGCCCAAGACGCAGAAGGTCACCATCGGCAAGGCGCTCAACCTGGGGCTGCGGGCGGCGATGGACGCCGACCCCAAGGTGGTGGTGCTGGGTGAGGACGTCGGCAAGCTCGGCGGCGTCTTCCGGGTCACCGACGGCCTGCAGAAGGACTTCGGCGAGCAGCGGGTGATCGACACCCCGCTGGCCGAGTCCGGCATCATCGGCACCGCGATCGGCCTGGCGCTGCGCGGCTACCGGCCGGTGGCCGAGATCCAGTTCGACGGGTTCATCTTCCCCGGCTTCGACCAGATCGTCTCCCAGCTGGCCAAGCTGCACTACCGCTCGCGCGGGCAGATCAGGATGCCGGTGGTGGTGCGGGTGCCCTTCGGCGGCGGGATCGGCGCGGTGGAGCACCACTCGGAGTCGCCGGAGTCCTACTTCGCGCACACCGCGGGCCTGAAGGTGGTGGCCTGCTCCAACCCGGTGGACGCCTACTGGATGATCCAGCAGGCCATCCGCAGCGATGACCCGGTGCTGTTCTTCGAGCCCAAGCAGCGCTACCACGAGAAGGCCGAGCTGGACACCACGGTGACGCCCGGCCCGCTGTTCGCCTCCCGGGTGCTGCGCACCGGGTCCACGGTGACCGTGGCCTGCTACGGCCCGACCGTGAAGACCTGCCTGGCGGCCGCGACCGCGGCCGCCGAGGAGGGCCTGGAGCTGGAGGTCATCGACCTGCGCTCGCTGTCCCCGCTGGACCTGGGCCCGGTGTTCGAGTCGGTGCGCCGCACCGGCCGGCTGGTGCTGGTCAGCGAGGCGCCACCGGAGGCATCGATCACCTCGGAGATCACCACCAGGGTGCAGGAGGAGTGCTTCTACTCGCTGGAGGCGCCGATCCTGCGGGTCACCGGCTTCGACACCCCGTACCCGGCGAGCAAGCTGGAGGACGACTTCCTGCCCGACCTGGACCGGGTGCTGCACGCCGTCGAACGCTCGCTGGGCTGGTGAGGGGACACAATGCCGCAGTTCAAGCAGTTCCCCCTGCCCGACACCGGTGAGGGGCTGACCGAGGCGGAGATCCTGACCTGGCACGTCAAGCCGGGGGACACCGTCACGGTGAACCAGATCATCGTGGAGATCGAGACCGCCAAGGCCGCGGTCGAGCTGCCCTGCCCGTTCGCCGGGGTGGTCTCCGAGCTGCACGCGCAGCCGGGTGACACGGTGGAGGTCGGGGTGCCGATCATCACCGTGGACGTCGACCCCGGTGGCGCGGCCGCGCCCGAGGCGGGCGGCTCCGACGGCAAGATCGGCGAGGAGATGCCGGGCGGGCGGATCGCCACCCTGGTCGGCTACGGGCCGCGCACCGGGACGGCGAAACGCCGCCAGCGCAAGGGATCCACGCCCACCGCCGCACCCGCCGCCCCGGCCGCGGTGGTCGCGCCGGTCGCGCCGGAGCCGGTGGTCGCGCCGGAGCCGGTCGCCGGTGGTTACGTGCCGCTGGCCAAGCCGCCGGTGCGCAAGCTGGCCAAGGAGCTCGGCGTGGACCTGCGCGCGCTCAACGGCTCCGGCCGGGACGGCGTGATCACCCGCGAGGACGTGGAAGCCGCCGCCCGCAACGGTTCCGAGGTGTCCACTGTGGACACTCCGGGCTACGACCCGGCGACCCGGGAGCGCAGGGTGCCGGTGCGCGGGGTGCGCAAGGCGACCGCGCAGGCCATGGTGGACAGCGCGTTCACCGCCCCGCACGTGACCGAGTTCCTCACCGTCGACGTCACGCCGATGATGGAGCTGCGGGCGAAGCTGAAGAACCACCCGGAGTTCCGCGACGTCAAGATCACTCCGCTGGCCTTCGCGGCCCGCGCGGTGTGCCTGGCGGTGAAGCGGACCCCGGATGTGAACGCCAGCTGGGACGCCGCGGCCAACGAGATCGTCTACAAGTCCTACGTGCACCTGGGCATCGCCGCGGCGACCCCGCGCGGCCTGGTGGTGCCGAAGGTGCGGGACGCGGACGCGATGTCGTTGCGGGAGCTGGGTCTCGCGCTGGAACAGCTCACCGCCACGGCCAGGGACGGCAAGACCGCGCCCTCGGACATGGTCGGCGGCACGTTCACCATCACCAACATCGGCGTGTTCGGCATCGACACCGGCACGCCGATCATCAACCCCGGTGAGTCCGCGATCCTCGCCCTCGGCGCGATCAGGGACATGCCGTGGGTGGTGGACGGCCAGGTGGTGCCGCGCAAGGTCTGCCAGCTCGCGCTGAGCTTCGACCACCGGGTGGTGGACGGGCAGCAGGGATCCCAGTTCCTGGCCGACGTCGGCGCACTGCTGGCCGACCCGGCGATGGCGATCACCTTCTAGCCCAGCACCAGCTCCAGTCCCCAGTAACCACCACCACCGGCCAGGATCCCGACGGCGGCGCCGACGAGGACCTGGCCGGTGGTGTGGTCGCGCAGGGCCACCCTGGACCACATCACCCAGGCGGCGAGCAGGGCGGTCAGCCACAGCCAGGGGCCGTAGGTGAGCACCAGCATCACCACCGCGCCCGCGGCCACCGCGGCGTGCAGCGAGATCTTCCAGCGCGCGCCCAGGGTGATGGCCACGCAGACCACCAGCGAGACGAACATGGCCGCGGCCAGCGAGATCAGCTGGTGCGGGGCCTGCCCGAGGAACAGGATCAGCCAGCCGACCGAGAGCGAGCCCAGGCACAGCAGCAGCGGGACGGTGCGGCCCTCGCGGTTGTGCACGTGGTGGGTGTCGTAGCGGCCCGCCTTGGCGCCGCGCAGGATCACCAGCATCGGGATGACCGAGCCGGTGACGCCCACGACCAGGCCCCACAGCAGGGTCGGGCCGAGCTGGTGGCCGGTAGCGGGCCAGGCGACCAGCAGCGGCAGCGCGAGCACCCAGACCCAGGGCGCGAGCGCCTCGGTGGCGATCCGGGCGGCCAGTGGGCGGGCGGTGTCAGTGCTCGGCGGAGCGCTCATGTTGTTCGCTGACCTCGTTCAGGACGGTACGCACGATCGGGGAGCCGGTGAACGCGGCGGCGACCTTGCTCAGCCACAGCGGTTCGTCCTCATCCTCGCTGGTGTCGGGGTTGGTGAACAC
Organism: Crossiella sp. SN42; assembly: GCF_023897065.1. Taxonomy (GTDB): domain Bacteria; phylum Actinomycetota; class Actinomycetes; order Mycobacteriales; family Pseudonocardiaceae; genus Crossiella. The sequence continues at coordinate 155,291 of NZ_JAMHIV010000024.1, read as the reverse complement.
GACGGGGGCCTCGGTGCGCACCGGCAGGCCCTGCTCGAAGGCGCGCAGGCCGACCGCGATCACCGCGGCCTCGGCGACCGCCCGCAGCTCCTCGCCGGCCAGCCCCTGTTCCCGGCCGAGCTGCCGCGCGCGGTCGGCGACCTCCGGCAGCAGGTAGGGCTGGAGCGGGCCGATCAGCACGTCCCTGATCTCCACCACCCGGTTGTGCAGCAGGCCGGTGCTGTACCGGTGCGGACGGGCGAACACCAGCTGCGGGGCGGCCGCGGTGAGCGCGGCCCACAGCGGCTGGATCCGGCGCAGGGTCTGCCGGGCGGCCAGCCTGGGGCCGATCGGCGGCACGAGCACCCCGGCGATGATGGTGACCACCGCGACCAGCACGGTGAACGTGCCGATGCCGCCTGCGCCGTGCTCCTCCCAGGGCAGCGTCACGAAGATCGTCGCCACGCTGTAGAAGAGCTTGTGCGCCACGAACAACAGGCCGAACGCGCTGCCGATGCCGAGTAGCTTCACCCCGCGCCGCAGGTGGCGGCCGGGGATGTGCCGGGCGTTGCGCCAGGAGGACAGCACCACGTCCAGCAGCGCCCAGGCCAGGTAGAGGTCGAACACGACCAGGTACTCCACCACCCACGGGCGGTCGCCGTACTGGGCGTTGATCACCGGGATGCCCTCGGGCAGCGGGCCCAGCAGGTAGCAGACGACCAGGAAGACCTCGGCCATGACCAGCAGCACCAGGCGCGGCCTTGCCTTGCGCGGCACGGTGTCGTCGTCGTGGTGCAGGTGCAGGGTGAACGCGCCGAGCTGGTAGGCCGCGACCAGGGTGGCCAGGTGCTGGACGAGCTGTTGCAGCGCGGGCACCCCGATCAGCTCGACCAGCTGGTACTGGAAGAAGCCGATGAGCAGCGCCAGGTCGAGCCAGAACAGCGCCTGGCACATGGCGGCCACGCCGGAGCGCGGGTTCCGCCGCCAGGACCGCACCCAGTAGATCAGCGCCGCGGTCACCACGAGGAGAGCCAGGGCGTGCGAGATGCGCGCGACGATCACCGGTCAGTCCTCCAGCAGCGAGCGGTAGCGGCGGATGACGCGGTCCTGGTCCCGGTCGAGCGCGCCCGCGCCGCCGTGCAGCGAGCCCGCTCGTTCCTCGACGAGGTAGGCGAACAGCTCGGCCGCCCGCTCCTGCCGGTCGGTGTAGACGGTGCGCTTGGCCGCGCGCAGCACGGTGGCCGGATCGCCGGTGACCTCCGCCGCGGCCAGGTCGTCGATGGACTCGGTGCGGTGCCGCAGGCAGATGTGGCCCAACTCGTGCAGGATGACGTGCTGCTGGTGCATCGCGGTGGTGTCCTCGCGGTAGAAGAGGAAGTCCTGCTGGCTACCCGCGAGCCACATGCCGTACGGGAGCGGCTCGTGCTGGGCGCGGGCCTGTGCCACCACGTGCGGCGGGTAGGGCAGCACGGCGATCGAGCGCTGCCTGCGCGCCGCGACCAGCCGGACCAGTTCCCGCACGTCGAAGGGATCCGGCAGCTCCAGGCCGGTCACCTCCCTGGCCACCGCGGCCTCGTGCAGCACCGGTTCCCCCGTGTCCACCGTGGCCGGCCTGCCGCCCCGCCGCCACCACGGCCGTCCCCCCTGTCCGGTCACCGCGAGTCCGGTTCCGGTGTTTCCAGGTCCCTGACGTGGTCGATCATGGCCATGATCAGGTGCTGGTGCTGTGGGGACAGCTCGTCCACCCGCCGCAGCAGCACCTGGGACACCTCGCTGGCCGGCGCCCCGCCGGTGAGCTCGGCCCGGACCCTGGCATGGACCTGCGCGTCCATGAAGTAGCCGGCCGGCACGCCGAAGGCCTCGGCGAGCGCGCGGATGTGGCTGCCCTTGGGGTCGTCCCGCTGACCGTTGCGCAGCATCCAGATGTAGCTCTGCGTGATGGAACCGCCGTTCGCCCGGACCGCGGCCGCGATGTCCTCGTTGCTGAACATCCGGCCGTCGTCCCGCCTGCGCTTGTCGAACAGCAGGTTCAACGCCTCGGCGAAGGGCGGCAGCGCCTCACCGGCCTTGTCCCCAGTACCCACCTGGCCAGCCTACTTTCCACCCGGGTAGAGAAACAACGGCCGGGATCTTCACAGCTGTTGACATCGCTCGACACGATGTGATTACCTAGCGGTGCTTCAACGGTGGTGAAGACAGGGGGGAAATAACTCAACGACTGTGAATGTCGTTGACCGGCTTCACCACGGGGGAACCTTGGGGGGCCCTCGAACCCGTTGCAAGAACCGGCCGTGGCTCCGTTGGGTCCCCAGTCGAACGGAGCCACGGCCGTCCTCCGCTCAGGGCAGCGGCACTTCCCAGCTGACCGTGGTCCCGCTGCGCGGTGAGGAGGCCACCCGGCACCGGCCCCCGGCGGCGGCCGCGCGCTCCTCGATGTGCCGCAGGCCGCGCCGGGTGACCCCGCGCGGGATGCCGCAGCCGTCGTCGGCGACCTGCAGGCGCAGTCCATCGGCGTCCCGGTTGGCCCGCACCCACACCGAGCGCGCGCCGGAGTGCCGGACCACGTTGGACAGCGCCTCGCGCAGCGCGGCCCGCGCGTGGTCGGCGACCGCGGTGGGGATGTCGGTGAGGTCGCCGTTGATCTGGAGCTTCGGCTGCACGCCGAGCAGCTCGCCGGCGATGGCGATCTCGGCCTGGATGGAGTCGAGCAGGTCCGGCGCCCGGTCCGCGCCGTCCGGGTCGGCCGAGCGCAGGGTGCGCACGGTGGCCCTGACCTCGGCGATGGTCTTGTCCAGCTCGTCCACGGTGTCCGCGATCCGGTGCGCGTCAGCCTCGTCCAGCCGCCCGGCCAGCCTGCGGCCCAGCAGCTCCAGCTGCACCCCGGCGGCGTAGAGGCGCTGCACGATCACGTCGTGCAGGTCGCGGGCGATCCGCTCGCGCTCCTGGTAGACCGCGATCCGCTGGCGCGCGGTGGAGCCCTCGGCCAGCACTAGGGCCAGCCCGGCCTGCACCGCGAAGGAGTTGACCACGTCCACTGTGGACTGGGCGAACGGCTTGGCCCCCTTGCGCCGGTACACCGTGAGCGCGCCGAGCCGCTGCTCCCTGGTGCCGAACGGGGCCACCGCGAACGGCCCGTACCCGCGCAGCGCCCGGGGCACGAACGGCGCGGTCCTCGGGTCCGCGGTGAGGTCGTCCACCACCACCGGCACCCCGCTGCGGGCCACCCTGGCCGCAGTCGAGCGCGGGGAGAGCACGGCGCCGACCGGGTCCTCCTCGCTGCGCCCATGCGCGGCCTCCACGGTGAGCCCGCCGTCGTCGTTGCGCACCATGACCAGCCCCAGGTCCGCCTCGGCCAGCTCGGCCACCCGGCGGACCACCAGCGGCAGCACCGCGTCCGGGTCGTCGCCGGAGAGCGCGGCCGTGGTGATCTCGGTGGAGGCGGCCAGCGCGCGGGTGGCCAGCGAGGGGTCCATGACCAGCATCATGCCCCGACCCTGACCACCTGGTCGGCCCCGGCGGCCTCGGCGGCCCGGTGCGTGACGTGCACCAGGGTGCCCTCGGGCAGTTCGGCGCGGACCCCGGCCAGCACCCGGCGCGCGGTCGGCTCGTCCAGGTGCGCGGTCGGCTCGTCCATCAGCAGCACCCCGGTGCGCCGCGCGTACAGCAGCGCCCTGGCCAGGCCGAGCCGCTGCGCCTCGCCGCCGGAGACGGTGGCCCCGCCCACGCCGACCTGGGTGTCCAGCCGGTCCTGCCAGCCCTCCAGCGCCACCGCGCGCAGCGCCGAGCGCAGGTCCTCGTCGGTGGCCGCCGGGTCGCCGAGGCGGAGGTTCTCCCGGACGGTGGTGGAGACCAGCTGCGGGTCCTGCGGCGACCAGGCCGCGGCGGCCGGGATGGTGGCCTGGCCGTGGTCCGGGCGGAGGAAGCCGAGCAGCACGGCGAGCAGGGTGGACTTGCCCGCGCCGGAGGGGCCGACGATGGCGGTGTGGCTGCCGGGCGGCACGTGCAGCGAGAACTCGCGCAGCGCCGGGGCGGCGGAACCGGGCCAGCGCACGTCGATGTGGTCGAGCCGGATGTCCCCGGTCACGGCCGGTTCCGCCGCCGCGGCCGGCACCGGGGCGGACAGGTTGGTGTAGGCGGTGCGCAGTGGGCGCAGCCGCTGGGCCGCGGGCGGTAGCAGCGCGAGGGCCTCGGTCAGCGCCAGTGGCAGCAGCACCAGCACCGGGGCCAGCAGCGGGTTCAGCGCGCCGGCGGCCACCGCCTCGGCGGCCTGCGGCACGGCCAGCACGGCGGCCGCGCCGGTGCACAGGGTGAGGATGGCCTGGGCGAGGCCGTTGGCCAGGGCCTGGCGGCGGGACTGGGCGGCCAGCGCGCGGTCGGCCGTGCTGAGCGCGTGCTGACGGGGCTGGGCGGCGTTGTGCGCGAGCAGGTCGGGGGCGGCGGTGAGCAGGGTGAGGATGGACTGGGACAGGACGCGGCGGCCGTCGGCCAGCCTGCGGGTGGCCCGGCGGTCGGCCAGCACGGCGGTCAGCGGGGCCAGGGTGCCCGCGGCCAGCACGGCCAGGGCCAGGGTGAGTCCGGCGGCGGGCAGCACCAGGGCCTGGATGGTGATGGCCACCGCGGCGACCACCGCGGCCACGATCGGCGGGATGAGCACCCTGGGGATCAGGTCGCGGACGGTGTCGGTGTCGGTGACCAGGCGGTGCAGGCCGTCGGTGCGCGCGAGCGGTCCCCTGGCCACCAGGTCCCGCCACAGGCCGGTGCGCAGCTGGTTGGCGGTGCGGAAGGCGGCGTCGTGGGTGACCAGGCGTTCCAGGTAGCGCAGCAGCGCGCGGCCGAGGCCGAAGGTGCGCACGCCGACCACCGCGACCAGCAGGGTCAGCATCGGCGGCTGGGTGGAGGCCTTGGCGATCAGCCAGGCCGAGGTGGCGGTGAGCGCGATGCCGCTGGCCAGCGCGGTCGCGCCGAGCAACGCGCCCAGCAGCGAGCGACGGCTCAGCAGCGTCCACAAAGGACGGTGACGCGGGCGGTGAGGGTGTGGGTCCGCCCGCGCCACCGCGGGGCCGCCGAGGGGTGTCCCGGCGACGGGTTCGGGGGTGGTGTGCGAGATCAGCAGGACCGCCGCGCCGGCGGCCCTGGCCCGCTCGACCTCGGCCAGCACCGCGGTGGCCGCGGCCGGGTCGAGGTGCGCGGTGGGCTCGTCCAGCAGCAGCAGCCAGGCGCCGCGGCGCAGCCGGAGCAGGGCGCGGGCCACCGCGAGGCGCTGGCGCTCGCCCGCGGAGAGTTCGGCAGGCCGGTGGTTGAGCAGGTGGTCGATGCCGAGCCTGCGGGTGAGGTCGAGGATCTCCGCGATCCGGGGTGGCTCGCCGAGGTCCCTGGTGGCCTCGGTCAGCTCGGCGGTGGCCGAGTCGGCGGCGAACTGCGGGCGCTGCGGCACCCAGGCGAGCTGCCGCCGCCAGTCCTGTCCGTCCACTTCGGACAGATCGACGCCGTCGACGGTGATCCGGCCGCGGTCGGGTGCGCGGAAGCCGAGCAGCACGGCCAGCGTGGTGGACTTGCCGGTGCCGCTCGGGCTGTCCAGGCGCACCAGCTCGCCGGGGGCGACCGAGAAGGACAGGCCGTCGGGGGCGTCCCGGTCGCGGCGGCGCACGTGCAGGTCGGCCACGAACAGCCGGCCGCGGCCTGCCGGACGCTCGCCGGTGGCGGGCGCGGGTTCGGCCAGCACCTTGGCCACCCTGCGCACCACCTCCATGCCGTCCTCACTGGCGTGGTGCGCGGCGCCGACCGCGCGGATGGCCTGGTAGCACTCGGGGGCCAGGATCAGCACCAGCAGCCCGATCTCCAGGGTCAGCCCGCCCGCGGCCAGCCGGGTGCCGATGAGCACCGCGACCAGCGCCACCGACAGCGTGGCCAGCAGTTCCAGCGCCAGCGCGGAGGTGAAGGCCACCCGCAGCGTGCTGCCGACCGCCTTGCGGTGCGCCTCGCCGACCCGGCGGATCGACTCGGCCTGGGCCTCGGCGCGACGGAACGCGGTCAGCACCGGCAGCGCGCGGATGAGCTCGGCGGCGTGGCTGGACAACCGCAGCGTGGCGTCCGCGGCCTTGGCCGCCACCTCCGCGGTGTAGCCGCCGATGAGGATCGCGAACAGCGGCAGCAGCGGCACGGTCACCGCGACCACCAGCGCGGACGGCCAGTCCGCCCACAGGATCGCCGCGCCGACCAGCGGCGGCGCGACCGCGACGGTGACCAGCGCGGGCAGATAGCGGGTGAAGTAGTCGTCCAGGGCGTCCAGGCCCTTGGTGGCCAGGGCGGTCAGCGCGGCTGGGCCGCCGGAGCGCGCCGGGTCGGCGATCCACTCCGGGCCCAGCCGCAGCGCCTGGCCGAGCAGCGCGGTGCGCAGCTCCTCCTTGGCGCCCGCGGCGGCGCGGGCGGCCACGGTTTCGGTGGCCCAGGCCAGGACCGCGCGGGCGGCCACCGCGATGGCCAGCACGGTGAGCGGGATGGCCACCTCGAACCGGCCGGCCACGATCGCGGCCAGCGCGGTGGCCAGCCCCCAGGCCTGGGCGACCAGCGCGACCGCGGTGAGCGCGGCGAGCAGCGCGGTCACCGCCAGCGCGCGGCGGGCCGAGCGGGACAGCGCGGGCAGGGCGCCCAGCGGGCCACGAGTCCTCATGGCGCGTGCACCGCCGGGATGTGCCTGGTGCCGATGCGCTGCCGGAACACCCAGTAGGTCCAGGCCTGGTAGGCCAGCACCGCGGGGGTGCCGAAGGCGGCCACCCAGGTCATCACGGTCAGCGTGTACGGGCTGGCCGAGGCGTTGGCCACGGTGAGCGAGAACGCGGTGTCCAATGTGGACGGAAGAACGTCCGGGTAGAGCGAGCCGAACAGGGTGGCCACCGCGGCCGCGGCCAGCGCGCCGAGCAGCAGGAAGGCCTGGCCCTCACGTTCCAGCCAGAGCCGCCACAGCGCGAGTCCGGCCAGCACCAGCACAACCGCCCCGCCCAGCACCGAGAAACCGAGCAGCCCGACCAGCGGCAGCAGCGCGATCGGGCCGATGCCCAGCGCCAGTCTCCTTGCCCTGGCCCGGATCGCGCCCTCGGTCTTCAACGCGGTGAACACCGCGCCGTGCACCAGGCTGAACCCGGCCACCGCCAGCGCGCCGAGCAGGGTTTCCCAGCGCAGCAACGCGATCGGGCCGCCGACCAGATCACCGCGGGCGTTGATCGGCAGGCCCACCACGGTCGCGGTGAGCACCAGCCCCCAGCCCAGCGGCGGCAGCCAGGAGCCGAAGAAGATCACCCGGTCCCAGTTGCGCCGCCAGCGCGCGCTGTCCACCTTGCCGCGGTACTCGAAGGCCACCCCGCGCCCGATCAGCGCCAGCAGGATCACCAGGATCGGCAGGAACGCGCCGGAGAGCAGCGAGGCGTACCAGGACGGGAAGGCGGCGAAGGTCGCGCCGACCGCGACGATCATCCACACCTCGTTGCCGTCCCAGACCGGGCCGATGGTGTTGACCATGACCCGGCGCTCGGTCTCGGTGCGGCCGAGCACGCCGAGCAGCATGCCCACGCCGAAGTCGAAGCCCTCCAGGAACAGGTAGCCGAACCACAGCAGGGCGATGAGGACGAACCAGACGGTCGAGAGTTCCACTGTGGACACTCCTAGTAGGCGAAGGCCAGGACGTCTTCGGACTTCTTCTCGTCCTCGTCCGGCTCCTCGGGTTTGGGTGGCATCACCCCGGCGACACCGGCCATCGCGTAGCGGCGGAGCAGGAAGAACTCGACCGCGGCGAGCACGCCGTAGAGCGTGGTCAGCGAGATCAGCGAGATCAGCGCCTCGGTCGAGCTGATCGCGGAGACCGCCTGCGCGGTGTACATCCACACCCCGTCCACGCCGCTGGGGTTGGGCACCACCACGAACGGCTGGCGGCCCATCTCGGTGAAGATCCAGCCGAAGCTGTTGGCCAGGAACGGGGTCGCGATCCCGCCGAGCGCCGCCCAGACGAACCAGCGTCCCTTGGGCATGCGGCCCTTGCGGGTCAGCCACAGCGCCGCGGCCGAGGCGAGCGCGGCCAGCGCGCCGAAGCCGATCATCAGCCGGAAGCCCCAGTAGGTGACCGGCAGGTTGGGCACGTACTCGATCGGCTTGCCCGCGAAGGAACCCATCCTCGGGTCGTCCGGGTAGTTCTCGCCGTACTTGGCTTTGTAGATCTTGACCAGGTCCTCGACGCCCTTGACCTCGGAGTCGAGATCACTGTTGGCCAGGAAGGACAGCAGCGCGGGCACGGTGATGCTCTTGACGTTCTCGCAGTCCGGACGGGTCACGTCGCCGATCGCGAAGATGGAGAACCCGGCGGGTTTCTCGGTGTGGCACAGGGCTTCGGCCGCGGCCATCTTCATCGGCTGCTGCTCGAACATCAGCTTCGACTGGAGGTCCCCGGTGAGCGCGACCCCGGCGAAGGCGACCACGCCGACCCAGCCACCGAGCTTGACCGAGGCCCGCCACACCGGCGTGTCGGTGCCCACCCGCCGGGCCAGGTGCCACACCGAGACGCCGACCAGCAGCGCGGCGGCCACGGCGAGCGCGCCGAACATGGTGTGCGGGAAGGCCGCCAGCACGGTCGAGTTGGTCAGCAGGTCGCCGATCGAGCGCAGCTGCGGGCGGCCGTTGGGGCCGAGGATGGCACCGACCGGGTGCTGCATCCAGGAGTTGGCGGAGAGGATGAAGTAGGCCGAGGCGACCGTGGCCAGCGAGGCGGCCCAGATGCAGGCCAGGTGCACCCGCTTGGGCAGCCGGGACCAGCCGAAGATCCACAGCCCGAGGAAGGTCGACTCGACGAAGAAGGCCACCAGCCCCTCGATCGCCAGCAACGAGCCGAACACATCGCCGACGAACCGCGAGTACTCGCTCCAGGACATGCCGAACTGGAACTCCTGCACGATGCCGGTCACCACGCCCATGGCGAAGTTGATCAGCATCAGCTTGCCCCAGAACTTGGTCATCGCCAGGTACTTGGGGTTCCCGGTGCGGTGCCAGGCCGTCTGCATGCCTGCCACCAGCAGCGACAGACCGATGGTGAGTGGCACCATCAGGAAGTGGTAGACGGTGGTGATACCGAACTGCCAGCGTGCGATGTCGAGGACCTCCACGACTGCCAGCTTTCCGCGTACCCGCGCTGAACAGCAGGTACAGGGGTCCCCTCTCGTCCCGTCGAGGGTCCCGCGGTGGCGGGACCAAGGTCCCGGTGACCGGGTTCGCCCGGGCCAGGTTTCCACCGGAGTTGGCCATTGGCCACGGCAACCAGGAAATAACGCTCTTATCACTGGACGATAACGTGTCCGGATGGGCACCACGCTCACCGCGTTGCAGGCCAGCGAACGACTGCCGCTGCATTTCCGCGGGGAGAGCCAGGATCGACGGGTGATGATCGCGCAGGCCACTGCGGGCGCCCCGGCGCTCGGAGCGATCATGGTGACCACCGCCACCACCGACTCGGAACAGGAGAAGGCGCGCGCTCGGCTGTTGTGCGAACTGCTGCCCCGGCTTCAGCACGTGGAACGGGTGAGGCATGTCGTGCTGGAGAGCAGGGCGGGCGGCGACCGGTTCGACCGGCGCACGGACGAGCGGCTGCGCAAGACACATCGACTCACCGCTGACCTGCGGTTGGACCATGCCGGCAAACAGCTGGCGATGCTGTGGATCGCGGACTTCGTCGCCTCGTCCTACGTGGCGGCCACGCGGCACGGCGAGCTGAAACCGTGGGAGATCATCAACGGGGCACATCCGATCGAGATCACCGAACTTGCCCCCAGATAGCGCGAAGCCGGGGGTCCTGATCTCCGTCAGGCTCGTTCCCCGGCTCACTTCTGGCCGCGTCCGCGGACCGACCAGCTCTGACCTCAGCCTACACCAGGGAGAGGGGTCAGCGCAGACCGGGGAGGCTGACGTTTTCGCCGAACATGGCCATTAGCCACGATAACCGGAAAATAACACTCATATCACCAGGAGATAACGTATCCGGGTGCGCACCGCCCACATCGACGAAGCCGCTGCCCGCCTTCCGGACGGCAGGCGGCTCTACGTGGTCGCCGCAGTACTGAGCCACAGCGACGACCACGCCGCGATCATCAGCGCGCTCACCGCGTTGTGCGAGAAGGACCCGCTGCACTTCCGGAACGAGACCCAGGATCGTCGGGTGGTCATTGCGGAGGTGCTCGCGACGCTGCCGCTGCATGGCGCGGTCATGGCCACCACCTCGACCACCGACAGTGGGCAGGAGAAGGCGCGGGCGCGGTTGCTCTGTGATCTGCTACCTCGGCTGCAGCACGTGGAGCGGGTCGGGCACGTCGTGCTGGAGAGCCGGGCCGGTGGTGACCGGTTCGACCGGCGCACGCTCAACCGGCTGCGCATGGCGCGGCAGGTCAGTGCCGAACTCCGGCTGGATCACGCGGGCAAGAAGTCCGCTCTGCTGTGGACCGCGGACTTCGTCGCCTCGTCCTATGTGGCGGCGACCAGGCACAGTGAGCCGAAGCCGTGGGAGATCATCAATGGGGCGCATCCGATCGAGATCACCGAACTTGCCCCGAAATAGCGCGAAGCCGGGGGTCCTGACTTCCCTCAGGCTCGTTCCCCGGCTCACTTCTGGCCGCGTCCGCGGACCGACCAGCTCTGGCCTCAGCCTACACCAGCGGGCGGGGTCAGCGCAGGGCGACGGCGACCGCGGCGGCGGCGGCGACCACGTGGGGGCCTACCTCGTCGGCCTTGAGGGGTTCGAAGGAGACCACGCCGACGCTGGCTTGCAGGCCGGGGACGGCGCGGACGGGGGCGGCGACGCCGTGGGCGCCGGCTTGGAGTTCGCCGGAGCTGGCCACCCATTCGGGGCCGTCGGGCGGCAGGGCGATGGCGCGGCCGGCCGCGCCGCGCTGGATGGGGTGGCGGGTGCCTACCCGGTAGGCGACGTGGTAGGCGGTCCAGGAGGGTTCGACCACGGCTACGGCTTGGGCCTCGTTGCCGTGCACGACCGTCAGGTGGGCGGTGGCGCCGATCTTCTCGGCCAGGCCGCGCAGGGCCGGGAGGGCGGCGAAGCGGAGCTGGGGGAGGACCCGGCCCGCCAGCTGGAGGACGCCCAGGCCCAGGCGGACCCGGGAGCCTTCGCGGCGGACCAGGCCTCGCGCCTGGAGGGGGCCGAGTAGGCGGTAGATGGCTGCTCGGCTGGCGCCGATGGCGGTGGCCAGGTCGCTGATGCTGGGGGCCTCGGTGTCCGCGTCGGCCACCGCCTGGAGCAGGGCGAGCCCGCGTTCCAGGGTGAGTGAGCTCTCCCTGGCCGCTCCGGGCACCGCTCCCATTCCCGCTCCTACTCCGCGCTGACCACGGTGCCGGTGACCTCGCTCAGGCCCACCAGCGAGCCGCCGGGGCCCGGCGCGGTGGCGGTGAGCGCCACCGTGTCGCCGTCTGCCAGGAAGCTCCGTTCCGTGCCGTCGGCCAGGGTGATCGGCTCCTTGCCGCCCCAGGACAGTTCCAGGAAGCTACCGCGCTGGCGCTTCTCCGGCCCGGAGACCGTGCCGGAGCCGAACAGGTCGCCCGGTCGCACGGTGGCGCCGTTGACCGTCATGTGCGCCAGCTGCTGCGCCGCGGACCAGGACATGTCCCGGAACGGCGGCTCGGCCACCAGGGTGCCGTTCCAGTGCACCTGGAGGCGCAGGTCAAGGCCCCAGGGCTGGTCCTCGACCAGGTAGTCCAGCAGCGGGTTCGGCGCGGGCGGGGTGGGCACCCTGGCGTTGCTGAAGGCCTCCAGCGGGGTGATCCAGGCCGAGATCGAGGTGAGGAAGGACTTGCCCAGGAACGGGCCCAGCGGCACGTACTCCCAGGCCTGGATGTCCCGGGCGGACCAGTCGTTGAGCAGCACCACGCCGAAGAGGTGCTCGGCCGCCGCGGCGGTGGGCACCCTGGCGGCCACCGGGCCGCCGCAGACGAAGCCGACCTCGGCCTCGATGTCCAGGCGCTTGCTCGGCCCGAAGCCCGGCGCGTCGGCGCCCGGCGGGCGGCTCTGGCCGTGCGGGCGGACCACCTCGGTGCCGGAGACCACCACGGTGCCCGCGCGGCCGTGGTAGCCGACCGGCAGGTGGGTCCAGTTCGGCAGCAGCGGGTCGCCGTCGGGGCGGAAGATCCGGCCGACGTTCTCCGCGTGGTGCCGCGAGGAGTAGAAGTCCACGTAGTCGCCGACCCGGAACGGCAACAGCGAGGTCACCGAGGCCAGCGGCAGCAGGTCCGCGCCGCTGGGCGTGGCGGGCAGGTCGACCAGCTCGGTCAGCCTGGCCCGCAGTTCGCTCCACAACGGCCGTCCGGCGGCCAGCAGGTCGTCCAGGGTCTCCCCAGCCACCAGGGGCGCCAGGCGCTCTCCCAGGTCCAGTGAGCGCAGCGGAAGGGCGTGCTCGCCCACCCTGACCGCGACCACCGGGCCGGAGCCGGCGTCGATAACGCCGTAGGGCAGGGTCTGCGGCCCGAACGGCTCGTGCGCGGCGAAGGCCGGGTCCTCGATCCAGCTCACAGCAGGCCCAGCCCTTCCAGGTCCTCGACCGGTTCGGTCAGCGAACAGGAGCCGTAGGAGGCGAACACCCCGCGCACGGCGTGCGCGGCGGCCTCCGGCAGCGCCTTGGCCTCCGCGGCGAGCGCCTCGGGGTCGTCGCTGGTCAGCGCCTCCCGAGCGTCCTTGCCGGAGAGCGTGCGGGCGGTGGCGACCAGCAGGTTCAGGAAGCCGTGGTGGTTGAACCCGGTCTCCTCGTCCCGGTGCCGCAGCGCGTTGTGCAGACCCGCGGTGGCCTTGAACGGCACGCCGGTGGTGCTGGCCACGGTGAGGAAGTCGGCGACCTCGTCCACGCTGGGGAAGGCCTCCGGCGTCTGGCCGCCGCAGCGCAGCTTCGGCCAGCTGCCGTGCTCGGCCACCCGCCGCACGCTGTCCAGCCACTCGCTGCTGGTCCCGGCCTCGGTGTTCTGACTTGGGCGCCTGGGCTCGATGACCCGGATCACGTCCTCGGGCACGAACTCCGAGACGCGTTCCAGCCACACGTCGTCGACTTCCGACGGCGCGGGCATCTCGACCATGCGCAGGGCGAGCAGCTCGGTGCGGGACTCGACGATGGAGATGGCCTTGGGCACCGCGCTCAGACCGGTGTCGATCACCAGTGACAGACCCACCGGCTTCACCGGTTTGATCTTGATCAGCTCAGTGATCAGCTCAGGCAGCCTGGAGGCATTGCACAGGAAAAGGCCCACCACACCGGACCAGGACTCGGTCCTGGCCTGCAGGTGGTTGCGCAGCGCGTCCGCCATCGGGGCGTTGCCCGGTGGGAACAACGCCGCGTCGTCGACCAGCCTTGCGAGCAGGGGCGGTGTACCGCGCGGACCGGGCGCACGGAGCTCAGCGACGCTTGACACGGCTGACACGCTAGTGGTGTCCACGGAACCGAACAAAAATGTCCGGTCTCCGAACACCCGGAGGGAGCAATGCCTTACTACCGCGCGGTGGGTTCGATCCCCCAAAAGCGCCACACCCAGTTCCGCGATCCGGACGGCAAGCTGTACGCCGAAGAGCTGATGGGCGTGGAGGGTTTCTCCTCCGACTCGGCCCTGCTCTACCACCGGCACCTGCCGACCGCGATCGTGAACGCCGAGGTCGTGGCCGAATGGCGGGGCACGACCACGGCCAACCAGCCGCTCAAGCCCCGGCACTTCCGCACCCAGGAGCTGAAGTGGGACGCCCCGGCCGAGGTGGACGCGGTCACCGGACGGCGGCTGCTGTTCGGCAACGCCGACGTCGCGATCTGCTTCACCGCGCCGACCACGGCCAGCCCGCTCTACCGCAACGCCTTCGGTGACGAGCTGCTCTACGTGCAGACCGGCGCCGCGGTGATCGAGACCATCTACGGCCCGCTGGCCGTGGCCGACGGCGACTACATGGTCATCCCGACCTCCTGCACCTACCGGGTGGTGCCCCAGGGCGGCGAGCAGCTGCGGCTGCTCGTGCTGGAGGCCACCGGGCACATCGGGCCGCCCAAGCGCTACCTGTCCAACAAGGGCCAGTTCCTGGAGCACGCGCCCTACTGCGAGCGGGACCAGCGCGGGCCGACCGAGCCGCTGCTGGTGGAGGGCACCGACGTGGAGGTGCTGGTCCGGCACCGCACCGGGCTGACCAGGTTCACCTACGCCAACCACCCGTTCGACGTGGTCGGCTGGGACGGCTGCCTGTACCCGTGGGCGTTCAACATCCGCGACTTCGAGCCGATCACCGGCCGGGTGCACCAGCCGCCGCCGGTGCACCAGACCTTCGAGGGCCCGAACTTCGTGGTCTGCTCGTTCTGCCCGCGCAAGGTCGACTACCACCCGCTCGCGGTGCCGGTGCCCTACAACCACGCGAACGTGGACTCCGACGAGCTGATGTTCTACGTCGGCGGCAACTACGAGGCGCGCAAGGGCTCCGGCATCGGCATCGGGTCGATGTCGCTGCACCCCTCCGGCTGCACGCACGGGCCGCAGCCGGGCGCCGTCGAGGCCTCCCTCGGGGCGGACTACTTCGACGAGACCGCGGTCATGGTGGACACCTTCCGGCCGCTGGAGCTGGGCGAGGCCGCGCAGGACTGCGAGGACCCGCGCTACGCCTGGTCCTGGGCCAAGCGCGGACCCGACTGGACCTGAGGAAAACGGATACCGTCCGTTCCCTTTCGCAGCGTGTGCGGAAGGGGACGGACTGTCAGGGCGGGGCCCTAGGGTTCGGTCCGTGGATGTCGACGCGGTGCTGGCGCTGGCGCCCGACCAGCAGGTCGCGGCCAGCGCGGCCAAGCTGACCGCCCTGGCCGGCTGGGACTGGCTGGGGCGGGACGAGCGGCTGCTCTGGGGACGGTGCCGGGGCAGCGGCAGCAAGCCGTACCAGGTGTGTGTGGACCTGACCGACCGCGCGGCCAAGTGCTCCTGCCCGTCCCGGAAGTTCCCGTGCAAGCACGCGCTGGCCCTCCAACTGCTGCACGCGCTGGACAAGGTGGAGCCGGGCGTGCCCTTGCAGTGGGCGGGCGAGTGGCTGGCCAAGCGGGAGTCCCGGACCGCGCCCACCGAGCTGGACACCTCCGAAGAGGCGGTGCGGCGGCGGGCGGCGGCGGCCGAGCGGACCGCGGCCAAGCGGGCGGCCGCGGTGCAGGCCGGGGTGAGCGGGCTGCGCGAGTGGCTGGCCGACCTGGCCGCCGGTGGCATCGCCGGACTGCCCTCGCGGGAGCCGGAGTGGTGGCGGATGTCCTCGGCCAGGATGGTCGACGCCAAGGCGCCCGGACTGGCCGAGTCGATCACCGAGCTGTCCGCGGTGGTCCGGGCCGGTGGGCGGCGCTGGGCCGAGGTGGCCGCGGACCGGATCGGCGGACTGCACCTGCTGGCCACGGTCGCGCCGGACCCGCCGGCGGAGCTGGCCGCGGTGGTGCGGCGGCGGCTCGGGTTCACCGTGCGCGAGGACGAGGTGCGCGCGGGCGAGGGCTGGTCGGACCGCTGGGTGCCGCTGCTGCTGCGGGACTCCGACGACGGGCGGATCCGCACCGTGCAGCAGTGGGCCTGGGCGCGGGATCGGCGAGAGTGGGTGACCGTGCTGCGGCACGGGGTGCTCGGCGGGCCCGGCATCGGACCGGCGCTGCCGGTGGGCGGGGAGTTCGAGGGCACGCTGTACCCGTATCCGGCCGGGATGCCCCGGCGGATGGCGGTCGGCGACGTGGGCGAGGTGCGCGCGGCCAGGGCGATCGAGCTGCCGGAGACCTGGGCGGCGGCGCTGGCCGGGCTGGAACCGGCGCTGGTGGCCGATCCGTGGCAGCGCAGGCATCCGCTGGGCTGTCAACAGGTCCGGCTCGGCCTGGCCGGGAACGAGCACGGGCTGGTGGACGGCGAGGACCGGTGGCTGCCGGTGCGCCAGGACAGCGCGGTGGACCGGGCGCTGGCGCTGCACGGCGGGGCCGCCTTCGACGCGGTGTGCCTGTGGAACGGCTGGACATTGACCCTGGGCGCGGCCGCCGAACCG
The DNA here is from genome assembly GCF_023897065.1 of Crossiella sp. SN42. Lineage (GTDB taxonomy): Bacteria > Actinomycetota > Actinomycetes > Mycobacteriales > Pseudonocardiaceae > Crossiella. Next base: position 139,270 of record NZ_JAMHIV010000024.1, on the reverse strand, counting down.
GGCCGGGCTCCGGTGGTGCTGGCGTGACCGGGTGGCAGGAAACCGTGCAGCGCCTGCTGGTCGGCGCGACCAGGTCCACTGTGGACGGTGAAGAGCTGCTGGCCGACTGCGCCGCGCTCGGGCTGGCCAGGCACGGCGCGCAGCAGCCGCGCACCGGCGGCATCGAGGTGCTGGCGCCCGCGCCCGCGGAGAGCAGGCCGGTCGCGCCGGACCGCACCGCGGGGCTGTTGAGCCAGATCCTGGCCTGGGAGGACCCGCACCTGCTCACCGAGTGGTGCCTGGCGGTGGCCCGGGCGGGCCGGATCGCGCCGCCGAGGGCGCTGCCGGACCTGCTGGCCGCGGGCACCGCGCGCACCGGCTGCCGGCCGGAGATCGTGGAGGTGCTGGGCGCGCGCGGGCGCTGGCTGGCCGGGATGCGGCCGTCCTGGTCGTGGGCGGCGGGCACCCCGGAGACGCCGGAGGGCCTCGCCGACCTCAACGAGCTGCTGGATCTGCCGCTGCCGCAACGTAAAGCGGGGCTTCGCTGGGCGCGGCTGTCCGATCCGGCCGGGGTGCGGCGGCTGATCACCGAGGGCTGGTCCGGGCTGTGGCGGGCCGGGGACCGGCGGCTGCTGGTCACCGCGCTGGCCGACGGACTCAGCGCCGCGGACGAGCCGCTGCTGGAGGCCGCGCTGGACGACCGGGCGGGCGCGGTGCACAACGAGGCGGTGCGGTTGTTGCGGCTGCTGCCCGGATCGGCGCTCTCCGAACGGTCCGCGGCCCGGCTGCGGGCCGGGCTGCACGTCTCCCGCGGCGAGCTGACCGTGCGCGAGGACGGCCCCTACGGCAGCGAACCGGAACCGGCCGAGGTGCGGGACCTGTTGCGCGAGGGCACGTTGGAGAGCGGGGTGAGCGGGCGGCTGCTCGGCGCGGCCAGCGGGGTGCCGCCGGAGCTGTTCCTGGAGCTGTTCGGCGCGGACACCGAGCAGCTGCTGCAGGCCTCGCCGTTCGCGCCGATGCTGCTCAAGGGGATCGCCGCCGCGCTGCCGCGCTCGGCCGACCCGCTGCGCTGGCTGCCCGCGGTGGCCAAGGTGCTCTCCCAGGCCGACCTGCTGGACATCCTCGCCGAACTGCCGACCGAGCTGGCCGCGCGGGCGCTGGCCGGGCTGGTCGGCCGGTGGAACTACGACGTGCTCGACCACGCCTGCGCCGGGCTGCCCGGCCCGTGGCCCGCGGAGACCACCACGGCGGTGCTGGCCCGCTACGCCGAGATGAGCGACCGCCGCTGGCGGGCCGGGCGGCCGCCCGAGCTGCTGATGCGCCGCGGCGACCTCGGCGTGCTGACCCGGCACTGGCGGCGGATCACCCTGCGCTGGCCCGAGCACGGCGCCGAACACTCAGTACTGGAACTGCGCACCGAACTGTTCCGTGCGCTCGACGATCGGAAGGACCCGGCGTGACGACCGAGAACGGCGGCGGCGCACTCCGCCCCAGCGCCGAAGAGCAGTACGCCGCCGAGCTGGCCGCCTGTGCCGCGGCGGACGATCGCCCGCGCCCGCCGCGCTGGCGGATGTCCCCGCAGGCCGTGGTGCGCTACGTGCTCGGCGGCAAGCTGCCGGACGGCACGGTGATCACGCCCAAGTACATCGGCGACCGGCGGCTGGTGGAGGTCGCGGTGGGCACCCTGGTCACCGACCGGGCGCTGCTGCTGCTCGGCGTGCCGGGCACGGCGAAGTCCTGGCTGTCCGAGCACCTGGCGGCCGCGGTCAGCGGCAACTCCACGCTTGTCGTGCAGGGCACCGCGGGCACCAGCGAGGACTCGATCCGCTACGGCTGGAACTACGCCCGGCTGATCGCCGAGGGGCCGAGCGAGGCCGCGCTGGTGCCCTCGCCGGTGCTGCGCGCGATGCGCACCGGGGCGGTGGCCAGGATCGAGGAGCTGACCAGGATGCCCTCGGAGGTCCAGGACTCGCTGATCACCGTGCTCAGCGAGAAGGCACTGCCGGTGCCGGAGCTGAACCAGCAGGTGCAGGCGATCGCCGGGTTCACCGTGATCGCCACCGCGAACGACCGGGACCGCGGCGTGAACCAGATGTCGGCCGCGCTGGCCAGGCGGTTCAACACGGTGGTGCTGCCGCCGCCTGCCACCGAGGACGCCGAGGTGGAGATCGTCGCGCAGCGCTCGGCGCAGCTGGGCCGGGCGTTGCAGCTGCCGGCCGAGCCGCCCTCGCTGGCCGAGGTGCGCCGGGTGGTGCGGATCTTCCGCGAGCTGCGCAACGGCGGCACCTCCGACGGGCGCACCCAGCTGAAGAAGCCCAGCGGCAGCCTGTCCACCGCCGAGGCGATCTCGGTGGTGACCAGCGGGATGGCGCTGGCCGCGCACTTCGGCGACGGGTCGGTCGGCGCGGACGAGCTGGCCGCCGGGCTGCTCGGCGCGGTGGTCAAGGACCGGGTCTCGGACGCGGCGGCCTGGCAGGAGTACCTGGAGGCCGTGGTCAGGGAGCGCGCCGAGTGGCGGGACCTCTACCGGGCCTGCCGGGAGCTCGGCGTCTGATGGCCCGGACCCAGCCCCTGCCGGCGCGGGTCACCCTGCTCGGCATCCGGCACCACGGCCCCGGCTCGGCGCGGATGGTGCGCGCCGCGCTGGCGGCGTTGTCGCCCAAGGTGATCCTCATCGAGGGGCCGCCGGAGGGGGACGCGCTGCTGGCGCACGTGCCGGAGCTGACCCCGCCGGTGGCGCTGCTGCTGCACGAGGAGTCCGATCCGGCCAGCGCCTCGTTCTGGCCGTTCGCCCGATTCTCCCCGGAGTGGCAGGCGCTGAGCTGGGGCGCCGACCACGGCGCGTCGACCCGGTTCTTCGACCTGCCCGCGGCGATGTCCCTGGCCAGGGCGGCGAGTCCGCCTGCGGAGCGGAAGGTCGCGGTCGACCCGCTGGCGGTGCTGGCCGAGGCGGCCGGGTTCGACGACCCGGAGCGCTGGTGGGAGGACGTGGTCGAGCACTCCAGCGCCGACCCGCTGGGCCTGGCCGCCGCGGTGGCCGAGGCCATGGGCGCGCTGCGCGAGGAGTTCGCCGACACCGTGGACGAGCACACACTGCGGCGTGAGGCGGCCATGCGGCAGAACCTGCGGAAGGCGCTTAAGGACACCGAGGGGCCGGTCGCGGTGGTCTGCGGGGCGTGGCACGTGCCCGCGCTGCAACAGCTTCCGGCCGCGACCGCGGACGCGGCGCTGCTGCGCGGGCAGCCGAGGCTGAAGGTCTCCGGCAGCTGGGTGCCGTGGAGCCACGGACGGCTGGCGGCCACCTCCGGCTACGGCGCGGGAGTGGACTCGCCGGGCTGGTACGCGCACCTGTGGGAGCGGGCCGAGGCGGGCGATGTGGTGCCGCGCTGGCTGGCGCGCACCGCGCAGGTGTTGCGGGAGCAGGGTTTGCCCGCCTCCACGGCGAGTGCGGTGGAGGCGGTGCGGCTGGCCGAGACGCTGGCCGCGCTGCGCGGGCGGCCCTCGCCGGGGCTGGCCGAGGTCACCGAGGCGACCCTGGCGGTGCTCTGCGGCGGGGACGACGTGGGGCTGAAGCTGGTGCGGGAGCGGCTGGTCGTCGGCGAGGAGCTGGGCGCGGTCGGCGAGAAGGTGCCACGCTCGCCGCTGGCCGCGGACCTGGCCCGGTTGCAGCGGCGGTTGCGGCTGGCCCCGGAGGCCGCCGAGCGGAACCTGCGGCTGGACCTGCGCAAGGACATCGACCGGGAGCGCTCGAAGCTGTTGCGGCGGCTGCGGGTGCTGGAGGTGCCGTGGGGCGAGCCGGAGGAGACCGGCGGGCTGGGCACCTTCACCGAGGGCTGGACGCTGCGCTGGGACCCCGGCCTGGCGGTGGCGCTGGCCGCGGCGGCCCGGCACGGCACCACGGTCGAGTCGGCCGCGAGCCAGGTGCTGGTCACCGGCTCGGCGGAGCTGCCGACGGTGGCCGAGGCGGCCCAGTTGCTGGACACCGCGGTCGGCGCCGAGCTGCCGGCGGCGGTGCTGGCCGGGCGGGCCGCGCTGGACCGGTGCGCGGCCGCGGCCACCGACGCGATCGAGCTGCTCACCGCGCTGCCCGCGCTGGCCCGCACGGTCCGCTACGGCTCGGTCCGCGGCACCGACCCGGAGCTGCTGCGCACCGCGCTGCACGGGCTGCTCGCCCGCGGCGCGGTCGGGTTGCCGATGGCCTGCCTGAACATCGACGACGAGACCGCGGCCCACGCACTGTCCACTGTGGACGGAGCACACGAGGCGGTGCGGCTGGCCGCCGACGAGGAGCACGCCGCGACCTGGTGGGAGGCGTTGCGGCGGCTGGTCGAGCTGGGCGCGCGGGACGCGGCCAAGTCCGGGCACGGACTGCCCACCGGACGGGCCTGCCGGCTGCTGTGGGAGTCCGGGCGGCTGGACACCGAGGCGGTGGCCGCCCGGCTGCACCGCGCGGTCTCACCGGGCGGGACGGCGGCGGCGGCCGCGGCGTTCGTGGCCGGGTTCCTGCACGGCTCGGCGGCGCTGCTGGCCGCGGACACCCGGCTGCTCGGCCTGGTGGACGGCTGGCTCTCCGGCCTCTCCGGCGAGGCGTTCGAGGACGCGCTGCCGCTGCTGCGGCGCGCGGTGGGCACCTTCAGTGGCCCGGAACGCCGCACCCTGGCCGAGCGGATCGCCGCGGGCGCGGGCCGCAGCGCGGCCGTGGACACCGACTGGGACCCCGGGCGGGCCGACCGGCTCACCGGCTACGTGCGCGAGCTGTACCGAAGGGCGGGCACCCGATGAGCGAGGCGGAACGGCTGCGCCGCTGGCGGCTGCTGCTCGGCCCGGCGGCCAACGAGCTGGGCGACCTGGACGCCGACGACCGGCGCCGGGACGCGGCGCTGACCGCGCTCTACGGCGGTGGCGGGCAGACGATGCCCGGGGAGGGCGAGGGCAAGCGCAGCGGCGGGCTCAGCTCCAGCGCGCCGGTGCTGCACCGCTGGCTGGGCGATGTGCGCACCTACTTCCCGGCCTCGGTGGTGCAGGTGATGCAGCGGGACGCGGTGGAGCGGCTGGGCCTGACCAAGCTGCTGCTGGAACCGGAGCTGCTCTCCACCGTGGAGCCGGACGTCCGGCTGGTCGGCACCCTGGTGTCGTTGTCCCGGGCGATTCCCGCGCGCACCAAGGAGACCGCGCGGCTGGTGGTGCGCAAGGTGGTCGAGGAGATCGAGAAGAAGCTGGCCGAGAAGCTCATCGCCGCGGTCACCGGCGCGGTGGACCGGGCCAGGCGCACCCGCAGGCCACGACTGTCCGATGTGGACTGGGACGCGACCATCAAGGCCAACCTGCGCCACTACCAGCCCGCGCAGCGCACCGTGGTGGTGGACCAGCTCATCGGCGCGCAGCGGCGCAGCCGCAGCTCCGCGCTCAAGGACGTGCTGCTGCTGGTGGACCAGTCCGGCTCGATGGCCGAGTCGGTGGTCTACTCCGCGGTCTTCGGCGCCACCCTGGCCTCGCTGCGCTCGGTGCACACCCGGCTGGTGGTCTTCGACACCGAGGTCGCCGACCTGACCGAGGAGCTGGACGACCCGGTGGACCTGCTGTTCTCCACCCAGCTCGGCGGCGGCACCGACATCAACCGGGCGATGGCCTACGCCCAGCAGCACATCCGCCGCCCGGCCGACACGGTGCTGGTGCTGATCAGCGACCTGTACGAGGGCGGCGTGGCCGGTGAGCTGCAACGCCGGGTCCGGGACCTGGTGGCCAGCGGGGTGACCGTGGTGGTGCTGCTGGCCTTGTCCGACAGCGGCAAACCGGCCTACGACCACGAGCTGGCCGCCCAGCTCTCCGCCCTCGGCGCGCCCGCCTTCGCCTGCACCCCGGACCTGTTCCCGGACCTGCTGGCCACCGCGCTGCGCAAGGAGGACGTGGCGGCCTGGGCCGAGGCCGAGGGCATCCAGGTCGGGGCTTAGAGCTGGGTCATGCCGGGGTTGAAGGTGGCCAGGCCGAGGATGGGGTAGCCGGGGTAGCCGACCGCGAACACCTTGCCGGGCACCGGATCCCCGGCCACCCAGAGACCGCCCATGGCCTGGATGTTGCCGATCAGGTCCAGGCTGGCCTCCGGCAGCTGGATCGGCAGGTCCGCGCCACTGGCCAGCCGGATCACGCCCTGGGCGTTCCCGCCGAGCGGTCCAAGCTGGGCCGGGGCCAGGGTGATGCCCACCGGCTGCCACGGTCCGGCGTGCAGCAGCTCGGGCAGGCTGGTCCAGGGCCGGAACCGACGGCGGGCCTTGAGGTGGCGGCGCAGTGACATCGGGGCGGCGATGGCCAGCACGAGCACGCTGGCCACGACGCTGCCCGTGCTGAGGCCCTGGACCAGCAGGAAGCCCAGCATGACCAGCGCCACCAGGACGAAGGCGGCCACGTCCGGCCAGATCCGGTACTTGATCGCCCGCGCCAGCACCCCGGCCCAGGCCACGCTGACCGGGTCGGCCGCCGCAGTGCCGTCCGCCTGCTCAGGCTCCGGCGGCACTGGTGTGCCGGTCTCGGTGGTCATCTTGCCGAACAGGGGCGTGCCGGGACCCTCGATCCGGGCCAGCACCAGTCCGGCGTCGTCCGGGCCGACCAGCCACAACCGGCCGGTGCGCCGGAGGACCAGATGTGCCACCCGGCCACCCATCTCCTGGATGCGCAGCCGCCTGCCCTCGGCCTCGACCACGAAGTGCCTGCCGTCCAGGCCGAGCACCTCGGCGTGCACCTGACGCCAGGACTGCGCGGTCATCAGCTGCTTGGCCGCGCGGTTCTGCGGGACCAACCAGATCGCCAGCACCACCTGCAGCACCAGCAGCAGCGCGGCCCCGCCCAGCGCGGCCACCCACGCCACCGGGGTGATCCCGAGCAGGTACACCAGCCCGCCGAGCGCGGCGCACAGGGCGGCCCCGCCCAGCGGGGCGCGCACCAGGGTCAGCTGGTAGTCGCGGATGCCCACGGCCAGGGCGTCCTCGATGGCGGGGCGGTCGGTCACCGGTTGGGCGACGATGGCGGGCGAGGCGGGTTGCACCCGGCAAGGATAGAGATCGGGGTCCCTCGGTCGGCTGACTTTCCTCCAACGACAACTCAAGTTAGCCTTGCCTAAGTTGGAGGTGATCCGTGGAGACCAAGAGTCGTCGCCCGCCGATGCCCGGGCCTGCCGAGCGGGCCCGGACCATGGGTGTCCGAGGCGGCAAGGCGGTGCTGATGCCTGCCGTCGAGGGCGACACGCCCCGGGTGGAGCCGCTGCTGCACCACGTGCACGCGGACGGGTCGGCCTCGCTGCTGCTGGACGAGGACCACGAGCTGGTCGGCCTGGCCTGGCAGGCGCCGCACGGCGAGCTGACCGCGATGGTCGAGCTGACCGACCCGGCCCCGGTGCGCCTGCGCGAGCCGGTGCGCGGACTGCTGTGGATCACCGGTTTCCTGCAGGCCCTGGACGAGCGCGGGGCCAGGGCCGAGGCGCTCTCGGTGGCCGCCACCCGGCCGGACCCCCGGCTGCTGGACGTCGGCCACGGCGCGACCATGCTGCGCCTGGTGCCCGCCTCGCTGGTGCTGGCCGACGCCGAGGGCACCTGCTCGCTCACCCCGCAGGAGTTCACCGCGGCCACGCCGGACCCGTTCTGCCTGATGGAGGACGACTGGCTGCGGCACCTGGAGCTTTCCCACCGCGACGTGGTGGACCTGCTCGCCCGGCACATCCCGGAACAGCTGCGCGGCGGCCACGTCCGGCCGCTGGGCCTGGACCGGCTCGGGCTGCGGCTGCGGGTGGAGGCGGCCGACGGCGACCACGACGTGCGACTGGCCTTCTCCAAGTCGGTGACCACGCCGCACGAGCTGTCGCTGGAGCTGCGCCGGCTGGTGGGCTGCCCCTTCATGGCGAGCTTGCACAGCGACTGACAACACGAAGCCCGGCTCCTGCCGGGAAGCCGGGCTTCGTGGTTTCGGCCTGGGAGGGGGCCACGTCCTCCCGGCCGGGGTCTAGCGGATGTGCATGCCGGAGATCGCCCTGGAGATGACCAGGCGCTGGATCTCGCTGGTGCCCTCGAAGATGGTGAAGATCTTGCTGTCCCGGTGCCAGCGCTCCACCGGGTGCTCGCGGGTGTAGCCGTTGCCGCCCAGGATCTGGATCGCGCGCTCGGTGGCCCAGACCGCGACCTCACCGGCCTTCAGCTTGGACATCGAGCCCTCGGCCGCGTCGAACTTGGCCTCGTTGCGGCCCATCCAGGCCGCGCGCCAGACCAGCAGGCGGGCCGCGTCGATCTCCATCTTCATGTCGGCCAGGGTGAAGGCGATGGACTGGTTCTCGATGATCGGGCGGCCGAAGGTGACCCGCTGCTTGGCGTAGTCCAGCGCGTACTCATACGCCGCCCTGGCGATGCCGATGGCCATCGCGCCCACCGGCGGGCGGGTCAGCTCGAAGGTCTTCATCGCGGCCTGGGCGCCGGCCTTCTTGCCCTCGCGGGCCTTGGCCAGCTTCTCGTCCAGCTTGTCCTTGCCGCCCAGCAGGCAGCTGCCGGGCACCCGCACGTCGTCCAGGAAGACATCGGCGGTGTGCGAGGCGCGCAGGCCGTGCTTCTTGATCTTCTTGGTGGCCACCAGGCCCTTGGTGCCGGGCGGCACGATGAACGCGGCCTGGCCCCTGGAGCCCAGCTCCTTGTCCACCACGGCCTGCACCACGTGCACGTTGGCGATGCCGCCGTTGGTGGCCCAGGCCTTCTGGCCGTTGAGCACCCACTCGTCCTTGGCCTCGTCGTAGACCGCGCGGGTGCGCATGGCCGAGACGTCCGAGCCCGCTTCCGGTTCGGAGGAGCAGAACGCGGCCACCTTGGGGTCGTCCACGTCACCGAAGCACTGCGGGACCCACTCCACGAACTGCTCCGGCGTGCCCGCGGCGAAGATCCCGGCGACCGCCAGGTTCGTGCCGAAGATCGCCAGGCCGATGCCCGCGTCGCCCCAGAACAGCTCCTCCAGCACGATCGGCAGGGAGAGCCCGGTGGGGTCGGCGTAGAAGGTGGCCAGCGACTCGAAGTTGTACAGCCCGATCTTGGCCGCCTCCTGGATCAGCGGCCAGGGCGTCTCCTCCCGCTCGTCCCATTCGGCGGCGGCTGGCCGAACGGAGTCGGCGGCGAACCCGTGCACCCAGTCACGGAGGTCGCGCTGTTCCTCGTTCAGTTCCAGTGAGAAGGTCACGGGCGGTTCTCCCTCACGCCTTGGGGATGCTGAACAGGTTCGAAAGGCCCGCGGCGAAACCGAGGTCGCCCTTGACCTTGATCTTTCCGGTCATGAACATCACCGGGGCGGAGCCGTTGCCGGAGGCGAGCTTGAGGAACTCGGCTGGCGAGAGGGTCACGGTCACCCTCGGCTCGGCCTTGTTCTCCTTGTTCACCGAGCAGGCGCCGTCGGCGATGACCGTCTCGTAGCGCTCGTAGTCCTCGCCGCTGGCGATCCGCCAGTGCACGACCGCCCTGGCCGAACCGGCCTTCTCCGCCTTGAAGTGCACTTCCATCCGGCGGAAGACCTCATCCAGCACCCGGACCCGCAGCTCGGGGCGGGCCATCACGGCCTCGATCTGGTCCTTGGAGGCCCGGGAGATGAGGCGGGCGAAGGAGTGCGGGTCGATCGAGCTGAGGTCGACGGCCTCGCCACTGCTGGCCACTTCCGAGGCGGCGGAGAGGAGCGAGACGAACTCCTCCTTGCTGATCTTCTTGGGATCAACCGTGCTCAGGGCAGCGATCGGGTCGCTGTTCGTCATGGAAACCTCCCGCTTACCTACTGAGCAGTAACTCTACTTTCGAGTAGGTTCGCTGACAAGAGTACCCTTCCTGCTACGTCAACGGGGGTGCCAATGACCGATAACCGCGCTGAGTCCAACGGCGACCGTCCCGCGCGCGCGAAAAGACTGCCCAGGGCGGTCCGGGAACGCCAGATCCTGGACGCCGCGGTCGCGGTGTTCTCCCAGCGCGGGTACCACGCCGCGTCCATGGACGAGATCTCCGAGGTGGCCGGGATCTCCAAGCCGATGATCTACGCCTACCTGGGCGCCAAGGAGGAGCTGTTCGCCGCCTGCATCCAGCGGGAGGCGACCAGGCTGGTGGAGGCCATCGCGGGCGTGGTGGACGAGAGCCTGCCGCCGCGCGAGCAGCTGTGGCGCGGCATCCAGGGCTTCTTCGCCTTCGTCGAGGCGAACCGGGACTCCTGGCGGGTGCTGCACCGGCAGGCAGGCACCCAGGGCGAGCCGTTCGCCGCCGAGCTGACCGCAGGCCGCAAGCGCGCCATCTCGGTGATCGGGCTGCTGCTGGAGCACGCGGCGCAGGCCCAGGGCGTGGGCTCCTTCGCCGAGGGTCAGACCGAGCCGCTGGCCGCCGGACTGGTCGGCGCGGGCGAGTCGCTGGCCGACTGGTGGCTGGACCACCCGGAGGAGACCCCCAAGGCGATGTCCGCGCGGCTGATGAACCTGGTCTGGCTGGGCTTCGGCAACCTGGTGCAGGGCAACAGCTGGCGGCCCTCCCAGGTCGACGGCGTCAGCGCCTGAGCAGCGCCGCCGCCCCCACCAGCCCGGCGTCCCCACCCAGCTGAGCAGGCACCACCCGCAGCCCGGCCAGGAACGACAGGCCCGCGTGGGTGTCCAGGCAGCGCCGGATCGGGTCGAACAGCAGCGGTCCGACCGCGGCCACGCCGCCGCCGATGACCACCAGGTCCAGGTCGCACACGGCCGCCGCGGCCGCGATGGCCAGGCCGACCGCGTGCCCGCCGCGCTCGAAGGCGGCCAGCGCCAGCTCGTTCCCGGCGCGCGCGTCCGCGGCCAGCGCGACCGTGTCCGGCCCGGTCCAGCCCTGCTCGCGGGCCCAGCGGGACAGGTGCGGGCCGCCGGCCACGGTCTCCACGCAGCCGCGGCCGCCGCAGGTGCACGGGTGGCCGTCCGGCTCGACCACCACGTGGCCGATGTGGCCGGCGTTGCCGGTGCGGCCGCCGAAAGGCCGCCCGCCGAGCACCAGGCCGCCGCCGACGCCGGTGGAGACCACCATGCCGAGCATGAAGTCCGCGCCCCGCCCGGCCCCGGCCCAGTGCTCGCCGAGCGCGGTGCACGCCCCGTCCACGGCCAGCTCCACCGGCAGGCCGGGCAGCAGGTCGCCGAGCCGGTCGCGCAGCGGGAAGTCCTGCCAGCCGTTGATGTTGATCGGGCTGACCGTGCCCCTGGTGGTGTCCACCGGACCGGCGCAGCCGACCCCGATCCCGCGCACCGCAACACCTTCCGCCCCGGACAACACCTCGTCCACCACGGCCCGCACCGCCTCCCAGGCCGCCTCGCGGTCATGCGCCGGCGTGGGCCGTCGCGCGGTGCGCAGCAGCGCGCCGGAACCGTCCACCAGACCGGCGGCGATCTTGGTCCCGCCCACGTCAACGGCCAGCGCGAGGTCGGTCATGCCTTCTCCATCCACAGGACGCAAGATCACTTGTCCACAGATTCCACAGGTTCATCCACACACGGCGGCGCGGCCGTCATACTGTCCACAGTAGACAGTATGACGGCCGCGCCGTGGTCCGTTCAGGCTTCTGTGCGCCCCTGGTGGGTGGGGTCGAGCACGCGCGCCAGGAAGGTCTGGGTGCGCTCCTGCTGCGGGTTGCCGATCACCTGCTCGGCCGGGCCCTCCTCGACCACGTAACCGCCGTCCATGAACAGCACCCGGTCGGCCACCTCACGGGCGAACTGCATCTCGTGCGTGACCACCAGCATGGTCATGCCCTCGTCGGCCAGCTGCCGCATCACCCCGAGCACATCGCCGACCAGCTCCGGGTCCAGCGCGGAGGTGGGCTCGTCGAAGAGCATCAGGTCCGGGTTCATCGACAGCGCGCGGGCGATGGCCACCCGCTGCTGCTGACCGCCGGAGAGCTGCGCGGGCATCGCGTTGACCTTGTCCGAGAGCCCGACCCGGTCCAGGTTCGCCCGCGCGATCCGCTGGGCCTCGGCCTTGCCGCGCTTGAGCACCTTGCGCTGCGCCACGGTGAGGTTGTCCAGCACGCTCAGGTGCGAGAACAGGTTGAACGACTGGAAGACCATGCCGATCTTGACCCGGGCGCCGTCCAGGTCGCAGTCCTCGTCGGTCAGCTCGACCCCGTTGACCACGACCCTGCCCGAGGTGGGCTGCTCCAGCAGGTTCACGCAGCGCAGCAGGGTGGACTTGCCCGAGCCGGACGGCCCGATCACGCACACCACCTCGCCGCGGGAGACCGACACGTCGATGCCCTTGAGCACCTCCAGCGGCCCGAAGCTCTTGTGCAGCTGGGTCACCTCGACCATCGCCAGCCCGGCCATCACTGACCCCCCTTCGCGGTGGCGTTCGCCTTGCGTTCCAACCGCTGCTGCAAGATCGACAGCGGGATGGTGATGATCAGGTAGCAGAGGCCGGCCACCACGAACGGCGTCATGCTCTTGTACTGGCTCAGCGCCTGACGGCCGAACTGGGCGAGCTCCTGCTGCTCCAGCGTGGAACCGATGAAGAACACCAGCGAGGAGTCCTTGACCAGCATGATCAGCTCGTTGGTCAGCGGCGGCAGGATGATCCGGAAGGCCTGCGGGATGACCACGGTGACCAGCGTCCTGGTCGGCGACATGCCCAGCGAACGGGCCGCCTCCACCTGCCCCTTGGGCACCGCCTTGATGCCGGCGCGGATGGTCTCGGCCATGTAGGCCGAGGCCACGATGCCCAGCGCCAGGGTGATGATCAGCATGCGGTCGACGTTCATCCCGAACGCGGTGGGGATGCCGAAGCCGACCGCGAGGAAGACCAGCAGCGCGGGCAGGCCGCGGAAGAACTCGATGTAGAGGGTGGCGATCCACCGGTACGGGCCGACCGAGGACAGCCGCATCAGCGCGAGGATGACACCCACGACGATGCCGAAGGCGAAGCCCAGCGCGGTGTAGACGATGGTGTTCTTCAGCGCGATGACGATGATGTTCGGGAACAGCTGCGCCGCGACCTCGAAGTCGAAGAACGAGGTGACGATCTTCTCCCAGTTGGCGAGGAAGGCCATCACCACGAGCACGACGACGAGCAGGCCGTACTGGATGCCCCGGAACAACCGGGCGCGCTGTCTCCGGCTGAGGCCGGTCTTTCCTGACATACACAAGCTCCTGGCAAACAGACAGGGCCGGTGCGGATCTCGCACCGGCCCCGGACGGTCGGATCAGCCCTGCTTCGGCTTCTCCTTGAACCACTTCTCGTAGAGGTTCGCGTAGGTGCCGTCGCTCTTGGCCTTGGCCAGCACCTCGTTGACCTTCTTCAGCAGCACGTCGTTGCCCTTGCGGACGCCGATGCCGTAGTTCTCGTTGGTGTTGAACGCCGCGGTCATCTCGGTGTCCGGGTTCTTGCGGGCGTAGTCCTTGAGCACGAAGTCGTCGTTGATGCCCGCGGCGACCGAACCGTTCTTCACCGACTCCAGCAGCAGGCCGAGGTCCTCGAAGGTGACCAGCTCCACACCGGCGGGCGCGGCGTTCTTCTCCGCGTAGACCTTGCCGGTGGTGTCGGCCTGCACGCCCATCTTCTTGCCCTTGAGCGACTCCAGGCTGGTGATGCCGGAGCCCTTCTTGACCAGCAGCGCCTGGGTGGCCAGGAAGTACGGGTCGGAGAAGTCGAAGTTCTGCTTGCGGGTGTCCGTGATGGTCATGCCCGCGGCGGCCACATCGCACTTGTTGATGTTGAGGTCCTGGCCGGAGGCGATCGTGTCGAACGGACCGTCCACGATCTCCTGCTTGACGCCCAGGTCCTTGGCCACCAGGTTCACCAGGTCGACGTCGAAGCCGACGACCTCGTTGCCCTCCTTGAACTGGAAGGGCTCGTACGGCAGGTGCGTGCAGGTCTTGAGCTTCCCTGCCTCGACCAGCGGCACACCGTTGGCCGTGGCGCCGCCACCGCCGCCACACGCGGTCGCGGCGAGCAGCAGGGCTGCCACCGGCAGCAGGGCGAGCACCTGGTGTCTTGGTCGACGGGCCACGGTGTCACTCCTCGTAGTCAGTTTCCGGGCAAGTTCTGCGCATCCTGCCATCCGGATGGCCGGTAGCACAGCAGGTGGCTGGTTACGGGTCCATGACTATGCGGGCTGCGCTACCTGGGCTAACGGCGTTACGGCTCACCGGCTGAGCACTCCGCCAAGCGGGTATTCCTATTCCCCGCGCTGCTACAAAAATTCTCCGCCGATATCTCGAGCAGCTCCCCTCGAAAGGGCCGCATCCCGCCATGGACGAGAGAGCGATCTCGGCTGCCGTCAGCCAGTACGGCACCCCTTGTCACCTCGATGGTGAACAACAACCCCGAGCTGCTCAAGCTGCTGCGCGGTCCCGGCATGGGGATCTTCGTGAACTCGGCGCGACACCTCAAGCTCGCCATGGCGTGCGGCTTCGCGCCCGATGACGCAGAGCGGGGCACGCGCCCTGGAACTGTCCGACTTCTTCCCCGAACTGACCTACGTGGATCTCGGCGGCGGTTTCCCGGTGACTGAGGACGGAATGGAGGAATTCGACTACGGCGAATACGACGAGGCGATCAGCCGGATGTTCACGGACTATCCACGGAAGCGCGCTCGTCGCATCAAACTGATCCCGGAGCCGGGCCCTGGTCTGCGTGGACTCCAGCGCCACCGTCATCCCGCGTTCGCTGTTCTACGGTGAGTACCGCGAGGTGAGCGTGCTGGGCCGTTCGGGCGAGTCGCCCGCGGACCGCCCGGCCGACGTGGTGGGCTCGACCACCTTCGCTGCGCACCGGGGACGTGCTGGCCGCGCCGCTGCCGCTGGGCAGCCTGGTGCTCGGCGTGCTGGTCAGCTGGGGCGGCACCCTGCTGTGGAACCAGGCCGCCGGCAGGCCCGGACCGCCGGAGCGATCCGGGCCTGACAACTCACTTGCCGGAGCGGGCGTGCGCGTCCAGCACGTAGGAGATCGCCTCGGTGATCCGGCGGGCGTAGTCCAGGTGCAGGGACTCATCGGGCACGTGCGCGTTGCTGTCCGCGCCCAGTGCGCCGGTGACCACGAACTGCGCCTGCGGGTACGCCTCGTGCAGCAGGCCCATGAACGGGATGGAGCCGCCCTCGCCGGTGGCCTTCCAGCCGGTGCCGAAGACCTGCTCGCCCGCGGTGTCCAGGGCCTCGCGCAGCCAGGGCCGCAGGCTCGGCGCGTTCCAGCCGTCGGCCGCCTCCACCTTGGCCAGCTCCACCTGGGCGCCGTAGGGCACGTCGGTGGTCAGCGCGCGGCGCACCGCGGCCAGCGCGGCGGCCGAGTCCGCGGTGGGCGGCAACCGGAAGCCGAGCATCAGCGTGGTGTGCGGGCGCAGCACGTTGCCCGCATCGTCCGGCACCGGCAGGCCGTCCGCGCCGATGACCGACAGCGTCGGCCGCCAGGTGCGGTTGAGCTCCAGCTCCAGCTCGTCCTCTGTCACCGTGCGCATGCCCGGCATCAGCGGGAACAGCCGCAGCAGCAGGCCGGGCAGCACGGCGAGGGCCTCCTCGGCCTCCCGCACCCGCTCCGCCGGGATGTCCGCGCTCAGCTCGGGCAGCAGCACCTTGCCGGTGGCCGAGTCCTCCAGCCGGTCCAGCAGCTGGCGCAGCACGCGGAAGGAGCTGGGCACCACCCCGCTGGCCGAGCCGGAGTGCTGGCCGGACTCCAGCACGCGCACGGTCACCTGGGTCTGCACCAGGCCGCGCAGCGAGGTGGTCAGCCACATCCGCTCGTAGTCGGCCGCGCCGGAGTCCAGGCAGACCACCAGCGACACCTCGCCCAGCCGGTCGCGCAGGTGCTCCAGGTAGGCGGGCAGGTCGGGGCTGCCGGACTCCTCGCCGGTCTCCAGCAGCACCACGCAGCGCCCGTGCGCGCCACCGGCGGCCAGCAGGCCCTCGATCGCGGTGACCGCGGCGTAGCCGGCGTAGCCGTCATCGGCCGAGCCCCGGCCGTAGAGGCGGCCGTCCCGCAGCACCGGCGTCCACGGGCCGAGCCCCTCGGACCAGCCACCCACCGGCGGCTGCTTGTCCAGGTGCCCGTAGAGCAGCGCGGTGCCCGCGTCCTCGAAACCGGGCTGCGCCGGCAGGTCGAGCAGCAGCACGGGGGTCCGGTCCGCCAGCCGCACCACGTCCACGGTGGCGCCGGGTAGCGCGCGCTCGACCAGCCAGCGGCGGACGTGCTCGATGGCGGCGTCCAGGTGGCCGTTGCGGGCCCAGTCGGGGTCGAAGGCCGGCGAGATCGCGGGCACGGAGACCAGTTCGGACAGGCTCGTCAGGACATCGTTGTCCCACCGCGAGCGGACGGTGTCAGTCAGTACGGCTCGATCCACGCCGTCGATTCAAACACTAGATTCACTCCAATGGCACCTTGCCGCCACGCGGTGGACGTCCATGCCTGATTACCTGCCTAAGGTGCGACAGGACCCGTTCACCCTCGGCGTGGCCTCCGGTGACCCCGAACCGGACTCGGTGGTGCTCTGGACCCGGCTGACCGGCGCCCCGGACCTCCCGCTGACCGTGCGGTGGCAGCTCAGCGCCGATCCGGCGGGCACCAGGGTGGTGCGTGCGGGCGAGACGGACGCGCTGCCCGAGTGGGGGCACAGCGTGCACGTCGAGGTGGACGGCCTCGAACCGAGCACCGAGTACTTCTTCCGCTTCCGGCACGGCAGGCACCTCTCGCTGACCGGGCGCACCCGGACCGCGCCGCACCCGGTCGCGCTGGAACCGCTGCGGCTGGCCGTGACCAGCGGCGACGCCCTGCCGCAGCCAGCCGACCTGGTGCTCCGGCTCGGCGAGCACCGGACGGCCGGCGGTGACCCTCGGGAGCGGGCGATGAGCCTGCTCACCCCGGCCGCGCAGCTGGCCCGGGCGAGTGCGCCGCAGGTGTCGGTGTGGGGGCCTGGCGAGCTGGCCGGGGAGTGGGTGGCGGCCTGCCGGGCCTACTACGAGCACCAGCCGCTGCGGGCGGCCTCGCGGCCGGACGGCGGGCGGATGCCGATCTACCGGAGCCTGCGCTGGGGGCGGTTGCTGGCGCTGCGGCTGGTGGACACCCAGCAGTACCGGCAGACCGGGTCGCTGCTGGGGGCGGGGCAGGAGCGCTGGCTGGCCGGGGAGCTGAGCAGGCGGCGGCCGCTGTGGGACGTGGTGGCCGGGCACGGGTCGGCGGCTGAGCTGACCGGGGAGCGGCTGGGCGCGCTGTGGCGGCGGGCCAGGGTCGACTCGCCGCTGGTGCTGCGCGGCGGGCCGGGACCGGCCGGGACCCGGCAGGTGGCCGGGGCGCCGGAGCTGGCCCCCGGCACCGCGGGGTCGGTGCTGTGCGAGGTCGACGAGCTGATGTGGCGAGCGGGGTTCCCCGGCCCTGGCGGACCGGGGAACCTCACCTTCCCGCGTCAGTGCGCGGCGACCGCCTTGAGCGAGGGGTCGCCCTCGTCGGCGTGGTAGTCCTCGCCCTTGGTTTCATCGGTGCCGTTGAGCACCTTGAGCTGCCTGGCGATGATCGTGCCGACCACCGCGACCACCAGGTTCACCAGCAGCGCGACGAACCCGACGTAGATCTGCACCTTGGACCCGGCGAAGGGCTCCCAGCCGAGCAGGGACAGCTTGTCCAGGGTCAGCGCGGAACCGCCGAAGTGCGCGCGGCCCGCCGCCGGGTTCGGGATCTGGTAGAGCAGGTAGAAGCCGTAGCCCATACCGGCGATCCAGCCCGCGACCAGGCCATACACGTGGAACCAGCGGGTGTAGAGCGCGATCGCCACCGCGGGCAGCGTCTGCAGGATGATCACGCCGCCGATCAGCTGCAGGTCGATGGAGTACTGCGGGTCGACGAAGACGATGAAGGCGACCGCGCCGAACTTGACCACCAGCGAGGCCAGCTTGGCCTGCTGCGCCTCCTGCTTCGGCGAGGCGTCCTTCTTCAGGTACTCCTTGTAGATGTTGCGGGTCCATAGGTTGGCCGCGGCGATGGACATGATCGCGGCCGGGACCAGCGCGCCGATGCCGATCGCGGCGAAGGCGATACCGGCGAACCAGCCGGGGAACTGCTGGTCGAAGAGCACCGGCACGATGGTGTTGGAGTCCGGCCGCCCGGTGGCGTTGTTCATCAGCGGCTTGGTGCCCGCGGTCAGCGCCACGTAGCCGAGCAGCGCCAGCAGGCCCAGCAGCAGCGAGTAGGCGGGCAGCGCGACCATGTTCTTCTTGATCACGTTGCGGCCCCTGGAGGCCAGGATGCCGGTCAGCGAGTGCGGGTAGAGGAACAGCGCCAGCGCCGAGCCCAGCGCCAGGGTGGCGTACTGGAGCTGGTTGTTCGGGTTCAGCAGCAGCGAGCCCTTGGGCTGGCCGTTGGCCCCCGGCTGGGACAGCAGCTCGGAGGAGCGCTCGAAGATGGTGGTCCAGCCGCCCAGCTTGGCGGGCAGGTAGATGACCGCGACCAGGATCACGATGTAGATCAACGTGTCCTTGACGAAGGCGATCAGCGCCGGGGCGCGCAGGCCGGACTGGTAGGTGTAGACGGCCAGGATCAGGAAGCCGATGAACAGCGGCAGGTGCCCGAGCAGGCCGCTGCCGTTGAAGCCCATGGTGCGCAGCACCGCTTCCAGCCCCACCAGCTGCAACGCGATGTAGGGCATGGTGGCGATGATGCCGGTGACCGCGATCAGCAGGGCCAGGATGCGCGAGCCGTAGCGGCCGCGGACGAAGTCGGCCGGGGTCACGTAGCCGTGCACCCTGGACACCGACCACATGCGCAGCAGCGGCAGGAACACCAGCGGGTACAGGATCACCGTGTAGGGCAGCGCGAAGAAGCCCATCGCGCCCGCGCCGAAGATCAGTGCAGGCACCGCGACGAAGGTGTAGGCGGTGTAGAGGTCGCCGCCGACCAGGAACCAGGTGATCCAGGAGCCGAACTTGCGGCCGCCAAGGCCCCACTCGTCGAGGTGGTCGAGGGTGTCACCGGCCTTCCACTTGGATGCCACGAACCCGAGCACCGTCACCAGCAGGAACAGCACCGCGAAGACGATCAGCTGGGGCCACTGGATCTCGCTCACGCCTTGTCCCCCTCGTCCAGCCGGTCCACGTCGAGGCGGTCCGGCGCGTCCGTGACCACCGGCTCGTCCCTGGTCTTGAGGTAGACCAGCCCGACGCAGACCACGCCCAGCGGCACGAAGGCGAACTGCGACCAGTAGAAGAACGGCAGGCCGAGCAGCCGCGGCTCATCAAAGTTGATCATCGGGGTGACCAGCATCAGCAGCGGCACCACGAGCAGCAGGTTCCACCAGTTCCAGCGCAGCCCGCTGGGGCGCGCAGAGACCGGTGGTGACGAACCAGACGGCATCGAACTCCTCCGTTGTCCTCCCCCGCGGGC
Organism: Crossiella sp. SN42; assembly: GCF_023897065.1. Lineage (GTDB taxonomy): Bacteria > Actinomycetota > Actinomycetes > Mycobacteriales > Pseudonocardiaceae > Crossiella. Next base: position 119,936 of record NZ_JAMHIV010000024.1, on the reverse strand, counting down.
CTGCCACCGCTACGGTGACCTTGCCGGGCGCGGATGTGTCGCGGATGTTAGGCATGTGGGGCAATGGTCGTCATCGGGCAGCAGGAAAACCCTGTGTTCGAAGTGCCCGAATCGTGACCAACAGCGCACCAGCCGTACGGCACGGTAGCCGCACGATCACGGTCAGCGAGGGAGGCGAGCATGCGGAGGGCAGCACTGGCGCTCACGCTGTCCGCGTTGCTGGCCGCCGGCTGCACCACCGGCGCGACCGTGGCCGGCGAGCCGGCCTCGGTGAGCGGGGTGGTGCCGGTGCGGCCGACCACGAAGCTGACCGCGCCGCCGGAGGAGAAGCTGCCCGGTGTCGGCGAGTGCTTCGACGCCAAGGTGCTGGGCCGGGTGCCCTGCGCGCGCTCGCACGAGGCCGAGGTGACCTGGCTGGAGACGCTGCCGCAGCACCTGCCCAAGGCCTACCCCGACGACTCGACCCTGCTGGCCAGCTCGATCCCGCGGTGCGCGGAGAAGCTCACCGAGTACATGGGCAGCGAGGCCGCCCCGGCCAGCAGGCTGCGGGTGGGCGCGATCTGGCCGGACAAGGCGCTGTGGGCCACCGGGCAGCACTACGTGATCTGCACCGTGGTCGAGGTCGGCCCGGACGGCGCGCCGGTCAGCCGCACCGGTTCGCTCAAGGACGCGCTGAAGAAGGACTTCTGGGCCTACCAGCTGTGCACGGCCGGTTCGCCGTCGAAGGCGGAGACGCTGGTCGGCGTGCCGTGCGACCAGCCGCACGTGGGTGAGGCGCTGCCCTCGGTGAAGAACCTGGGCAAGAGCAGCGACAAGATCCCGTCGGCCGAGCAGCTGCACTCGACCATGGACAAGCACTGCAAGCAGGTGGTCATCGACTACCTGCTGGCGCCGGAGGGCCGCCCGGACGTGGCGACCAGCTGGCGGGTGCCCTCCGAACGCGACTGGTCGGAGGGCTACACCGTCGGCACCTGTTTCGCCGAGACGAACAAGCCGGTCTCCAAGACCGTCCGCGGCATCGGCGGTCAGGCCGAGCTACCGGCCTGACCCGGTGGGCAGGCGCTCATGGGTGCGCGCGTCCAGCTCCGCCCCCGGACGTTCCCCCTGCTGCGCCAGCAGAACCATCACCACGGCGGCCACAGCAAGCACGAGCATCGCCAGCCCGGCCATGGCACACCTCCCTACTTCTCGCTGATTTTCCCCTTACGTACTCCCCTGAAGACGCCCTGAGTGTGGTCCAGGTTCACTGCGCGCTCCACCGTTTTTCCTTAGCGTGACCAACAGGCGCACTGAGGGGAGCACGGGTGTACACCCAGCACCGCACCAAGAACCGCACCATCGGGCTTGTCTTGCTCAGCACGGTTTTCCTTTCCCTGGCAACAACTCCGGCCCTCGCCAAGGCCGATCCGCTGACCCGCCAGCAGCTGTCCTGGCGTCCCTGCTTCGATCCGGCGAACCCGCCACCGAACCCACCGGCGAACTTCGAGCGCCTGGAGTGCGCGGAGTTCCAGGCCCCGCTGGACTGGCACCGCCCGGGGCACCAGACGATCAGCATCGCGGTGAGCCGGATCAGGGCCACCGGCCCGGCGGCAGGCGTGCTGTTCACCAACCCCGGCGGACCGGGCGCGCCCGGCCGCAGGCTGCCGCTGTCGCTGTCCCGCCGCACCGAGCTCGCCGAGCGCTTCGACCTCATCGGCATCGACCCGCGCGGCACCGGCGCCAGCTCACCGGTCCGCTGCGGGCCACCGGCCGCGGCGGCACCAGAACTGCCGCTGGACCCGAGGGACCGCACCCCGGCCAACCTGACCGCCCTGCAGGACCAGGCCGAGCGGATCATCCGCGACTGCCAGGTCTTCCTCGGCGAGCGGGCGGCGACCACCACCACCGCGCAGACCGCCCGCGACCTGGACCTGCTGCGCCACCTGCTCGGCCAGCGGAAGATCAACTTCCTCGGCATCTCCGCCGGGACCTGGCTGGCCACGCACTACGCCACCCTGTTCCCGCACCGGACCGGCCGGTTCGCGCTGGACTCGGCGATGGACGCCACCGGCAGCTGGGAGAGCACCCAGGCCACGCTGCCGATGGCCTACGAGCGCCGGTTCCGCGAGGGCTTCCTGCCCTGGCTGGCGCAACGGCACGCGACCTACGGCTGGGGCCAGACCCCGGCCGCCGCACATGCCCGGTACGAGGGATTGCGTGCCCGCCTGGCAACGGCTCCGGTCAACGGGATCAACGGGGCCGTGCTGGACGCGATCATTCTCGGCGGCCTCGGCCACGCCGCCGCCTTCCCCGGCCTGGCCGGTCAGCTGGCCGCGCTGGACAAGGGGCAGGCCGCCCCGCTGGCCGCGCCGCCCGGCTCGGACATCCTCAACCCGGACCCGGCCAGCTACGGCGCGGTCTACACCGCGATCCGCTGCAACGACACGCCATCCCGGTTCACCAGGGCCTCGCTGGTGACCGACTCGGCCCGGCTGGGCCAGCGGTACCCGCTCTACGGCTGGGCCCAGGTGGTCAACGACTGCCTCGGCTGGCAGCGGCCGGACCTGCCGGTCGTCCGGGTCACCGGCCACGGCCTGCCGCCGATGCTGATCGTGCAGTCCGAACAGGACCCGAAGACGCCGATCGAGGGCGCGCGCCGCCTGCAACAGCGCCTGCCCGGCTCCCGGCTGCTGGTCGTCGCCGGTGGCGATCACGGCCTCTACCTCGGCAACCCGTGCGTGAACACCACGGTCGAGGCCTTCCTCGCCCACGGCAGACTTCCTGAGGGGGAAGCCAGATGTCCTTGAGACGCAAGGCAACCGTGCTGGCGGTGGCCGCCGCGCTGCTCGCCGCGCCCGCGGCCGCCTTCGCCACCGAGTCCACCCCGAGCCGCTACCTCACCCAGCGCCTGGACTGGAAACCCTGCTTCGACCAGGCCAACCCGCCACCCGGCCTGCCACCGGGCGGCACCGCGCTGGAATGCGCCGGCTACACCGCGCCGACGAACTGGCGCCGCCCGCGCGAGGGCAAGGACATCACCGTGGCGATCACCCGGCTGCGCGCCACCGGCCTCCGCCAGGGTGTGCTGTTCACCAACCCCGGCGGACCGGGCGAGGCGGGCCGGTCCTTCCCGCTGAACTTCCTGGCCGCCGGCCAGCAGGCGGTGCTGGCCAGCCACGACGTCTACGGCATCGACGTGCGCGGCACCGGCGGCAGCAGCCAGGTCAGCTGCCGGCCCACCGCGCCCTCGCCGCTGCCGGACTGGCGGGACCGCAGCCCGGCCAACCTGGCGAAGTTCCTGGCGGTCAACGACGCCATCGCCCGCGACTGCCAGAACAGCGAACTGGGCAAGCACGTCAACACCGAGCAGACCGCGCACGACCTCGACCTGCTGCGCCACCTGCTCGGCGAACACAAGATCAACTATTACGGGGTGTCCGGCGGCGCCTGGCTCGGCCCGTTCTACGCCACCTACTTCCCGCACCGGGTGGGCCGGTTCGTGCTGGACTCGGTCCCCGATGTCACCGCGACCTGGCAGCAGCTGCTCAACGACCAGGCCCGTGCCATGGAACGCCGGTTCCGCACCGACTTCCTGCCCTGGCTGGCCCGGCACCACGACCGCTACGGCTGGGGCCGCACCGCGGCCGAGACGGGCGCGACGTACGAGACCGTGCGGGCCCGGCTGGCCGCGAAACCCGTTGAGGTGCAAGGAAGACTGCTGGGCGGCGCGGACCTCGACATGGTGATCGTCGGCGCCCAGGGGCAGCAGGACTACTTCCCCGGCGCCGCGGCGAACCTGGCCCTGCTCAAGCGGCTCAGCGAGGGCGGCCCGGCGGCGGAGTCCGCGCCAGGACAGGACATCCTCACCCCGGACCCGGACAGCCAGACCGGCACCGCGTTGTCCATCGTCTGCAACGACACGCCCTACCGCGGCGGCCGGGCCGGGACCATCGCCGAGTCCGAGCGACTGGGCCGCAGGTATCCGCTGATGGGCTGGCAGAAGATCGTGCAGCAGTGCATGTCCTGGCAGCGCCCCGAGTTCCGCCTGCCCGAGGTCACCGGCCGCGGCCTGCCGCCGATGCTGCTGGTGAACTCCGTGCGCGACCCGCAGACCCCGATCGAGGGCGCCCAGCGGGCCCAGCGGGTGCTGCCCAAGGGCTCGCCGATGCTGGTGGTCGCCGACGAGGGCGACCACTGGATGTACCTGCGCGGCAACGCCTGCGTGGACGCCAGGGTCAGCGCCTACCTGACCACCGGCGCCCTGCCCGCCAACGGCAGCACCTGCGCGGGCGAGCCCATGCCGGACCCGGCGGCCAAGCCACGGCCGCCGTTCCCGGCGATCAGCTAGCGCGGGCCAGCTCACCGGCGTACCCGCCCAGCAGGTGTGCCGACTCCGCCGGTGGCAGGGCCAGGTGCTCCAGCACCGCCCAGGCCTCCCGCGCCCGGTCCACCTCGGCCGCGGTCTGCAGGAAGGTGTGCGTGCCCGCCGTGGGCACGCACACCAGGGTGGGCGCGTCGGCGAACTCCAGGATGGTCATCGACCCGCGCAGTCCGGGATGCGCGCCCCGGCTGCCGGGCAGCACCCGCAGGGTGACGTTGGGCCGCTCCGCCAGCACGCACAGCGCCTGCAACTGGCGGGCCAGCACCCCTGGCCCGCCGATCGGCCGCTGCAACGCGCTCTCCTCCACCACGCAGTGCAGGTTCGGCGGGGTGGGCCTGGCCAGCACCATCTGCCTGGTCATGGTGGCCGCGACCTGGCGGCCCAGATCGGGCTCGTGCAGCCGGTGGTCCATGCCGCCCAGCGCGGACCTGGCGTACTCGGCGGTCTGCAGCAGGCTGGGCACCATGGCCAGCTCGTAGTCGCGCACCACCGCGGCCTCGTCCTCAAGGCCGATCAGCTGGCGCAGGTCGGCGGGCAGCCGCGAGCCGGGGGCCTGCCACCAGCCGGGGTTGGCCGCCGCGCCCACCTGGGCGAGCAGCTCGGCCCGCTGCTGCGCGGGCACCTGGTACAGGGTGAGCAGGGCGTTCACGTCGTCGACGTGCAGGCCGCGCCGCCCGGTCTCCATGCGTTGCACCTTGGTCACCGAGACGCCGAGGGCGATCGCGACCTGATGCAGGGTGAGGCGGTTGGCCTTGCGCAGGGTGCGCAGCACGGCACACACCCTGCGGGCGCGAGTGGCGGGACCAGGACGTTCGGGCATGCACTTCACTGTGTCCCTTGCCACAGGGTCACACAAACCAGGCTCGGGGCCCGGCGGACGACGCTGGCCACCGGGCCCCGAGCTCTGGTGCGTGAGGCTGATCAGGCAAGACGCTGCTTGAGCGCCTCCAGCTCGTCACGCAGCGAGCTGGGCAGCTTGTCACCGATCTGAGTGAACCACTCCTCGATGAGCGGCAGTTCGGCCCGCCATTCGTCCACATCCACGGCCAGCGCGGCCTCGATGTCGGCCCTCGGCGCGTCCAGTCCGGACAGGTCCAGGTCGTCCGCGGTCGGCACGTGGCCGATCGGGGTCTCCTGGGCCGCGGCCTTGCCCTCGATGCGCTCGATGGCCCACTTCAGGATGCGGCCGTTCTCGCCGAATCCGGGCCACAGGAAGCGCTTGTCGTCGCCCCGGCGGAACCAGTTCACGTAGAAGATCTTCGGCAGCTTCACCGAGTCGGCGTTCTTGCCGACGGAGATCCAGTGCGCGAAGTAGTCACCGGCGTGGTAGCCGATGAAGGGCAGCATGGCCATCGGGTCGCGGCGCACGTCGCCGACCTTGCCCGCGGCGGCCGCGGTCTTCTCGCTGGAGAGGGTGGCGCCCATGAACACGCCGTGCTGCCAGTCGCGGGCCTCGTTCACCAGCGGGATGGTGGTGCCGCGGCGGCCGCCGAAGAAGATCGCCGAGATCGGCACGCCGTTGGGGTCGTCCCACTCCGGCGCGAGCACCGGGCACTGCGACATCGGCGTGCAGTAACGGGAGTTGGCGTGCGAGCTGAGCACCCCGTTCTCACCGTCGGCCGGGGTCCAGTCCTGCTTCTTCCACGAGGTGGCGTGCGCGGGCGTGTTCTCCATGCCCTCCCACCAGATGTCGCCGTCGTCGGTGAGCGCGACGTTGGTGAACACCGAGTTGCCGCGCTCGATGGTGCGCATGGCGTTCGGGTTGGTCTTCCAGTTGGTGCCGGGCGCGACGCCGAAGAAGCCGGCCTCCGGGTTCACCGCGTACAGGCGGCCGTCCTCACCGAAGCGCATCCAGGCGATGTCGTCGCCGAGGGTCTCGACCTTCCAGCCGGGGATGGTCGGCTCCAGCATGGCCAGGTTGGTCTTGCCACAGGCCGAGGGGAACGCCGCGGCGATGTAGTGGACCTTCTGCTCCGGCGAGGTCAGCTTGAGGATCAGCATGTGCTCGGCCAGCCAGCCCTCTTCGCGCGCGATCGTGGAGGCGATGCGCAGCGAGTAGCACTTCTTGCCCAGCAACGCGTTGCCGCCGTAGCCGGAGCCGAAGCTCCAGATCTCGCGGGTCTCCGGGAAGTGGGTGATGTACTTGGTGTCGTTGCAGGGCCACGGCACGTCCTGCTGGCCGGGCTCCAGCGGCGCGCCGACCGAGTGCAGGCAGGGCACGTAGTCGGCGTCGTCACCGAAGAGCGCCAACGCTTTGCTGCCCATGCGGGTCATGATGCCCATGGACGCAACGACGTATTCGGAGTCGGTGATTTCCACGCCCAGCATGGGCTTTTCCGCGCTGAGCGGGCCCATGCAGAACGGAATGACGTACATCGTGCGGCCGCGCATGCAACCGCGGTAGAGCTCGGTCATGATGGACTTCATCTCGACCGGATTCATCCAGTTGTTGGTCGGACCGGCGTCGGCCTCGTCAACGGAACAGATGTAGGTCCGCTCTTCCACCCTGGCCACGTCATTGGGGTCAGAGGCACACCAGAACGAGTTCGGTTTGTTCTGGAGTCGCACAAAGGTGCCTGCGTCGACCAGTTTCTGGTTCAGGCGCTCAGCTTCCTCGGGCGACCCGTCGACCCAGACGACCTCGTCCGGCGCGGTCAGTTCCGCGACCTCACGAACCCAGGAAAGCAGGCGCGCGTGCGTCGTGGGTGCCTGATCGAGACCGGGGATGGTCAGTGCGGTCATGGCGTCTCCTGCCTGAGCGAAGAAAGCGACGCTACGCCCGGGGGCGCCGGGCGTGGCGTGGAAAGGGATTGTTTTGAGGCTAGCGGTAGCCAACAGGCGCTGCCGACACCCGGAGTGTCGCCTCGCTCACAAGACCGATAAGGGGATCGATTCAGCCACTTGTGGCGCGGAGATGAACGGGTGACGTTTCCGGCCCCGCCCAGCTCAGCAAGCGCTCTCTGGTGGCGTGTCCCACAAAGAGATCAACCCCACCCGGTATCCGGATGAGGTTGATTCGGGTTTTAGCCAGGGTGACCCGGGGTACTCCGGGTCGGAGTTCTATGTCCAGCGGGGCTGTTGCGCGCCACCGATGCCGCCGCCGGTGCCGGTGGAGTCGACCCACTCGCCGGTGACCGGGTCCACGTGGAAGCTGCCCTGCGGCGCCTTGTCCGTGGCGGTCTCGACCTCCCAGTCGGCGTCGGAGAGCCGGGCCGGTTCGCTGCCCATGGTGTCGCCGAGGCTCTCGTCGTGCACCACGACCCACTCGCCGTTGCCCCGGTGCTCGCTGACGATCACCTGGCCGCTGCCGGTGATCTCGGTGGCCACGTCGGCGTCGCCGTCGCCGTCGATGTCGGCGAAGACCACGGTGTCGCCGTCGGCGTCGGTGACCACCAGGGTGTCGCCCTTGCCGTCGCCGTCGGTGTCGGTCAGCTCGCCCTGCAGGTGCTGCTCGCCGTCGGGGCCGTGCACGATCAGCCCGGACCCGGTGCCCACCGCGGTCTGCGGGCCCGCGCTGGAGCGCTGCCCCTCGGTGACCCACTCGCCGCTGGCGGAGTCGAAGCGGGCGGTGCTGACCACCGCGCCCTTGTCGTCGAGGGTGCGCATGACGTCGGCGGTGCCGTCGCCGTTGGTGTCGGTGAAGCTGAGGTAGCCGTCGTCGGTCTCGACCACCGCCGTGTCGTCGATCCCGTCCTGGTTGCTGTCGCTGACAGCCTCGACGGTCATCTCCTCACCGTCCACGGTCACCTTGATGTCACCGTCGGTGGCGCCGGTCTCCTCGATGTACACCTGATCCCCCTTGGACTACCCGGGGTGCGGGCAAGCTGGGCGTTTCTTGCCACTTCGACTTACGGTAGGCCCGTTCGGTTCCATCGCCAAGTCGGCAACCGATCGAAATGGTGACAACCTGTCAACCCGCGTCCCGCTGATCACGGATGCGTCCCAGCAGCATCTCCGCCTGGGCCCGCCCCGCCTTGACCTCGGCGAGCCGTTTACCGACCGCCTGCAGCCGCCGGTTGCGTTCGGCGGTGTCCATCCGCAGCGCCTTGTCCACCTCGCGCAGCTCGTCCTCGATCGCGCCGATCCGCCTGCCCAGCGCGTCGTCCATGGCCAGCGACAGCTGCTGCTCGGCCTCGATCAGCTGCTCGGAGACCAGCTGCTCCATGGTGGAGCGGGCGTCCGCGACCACCTCGGTGAGCCACTGCTTGAGGTAGGTCTTGTCCGCGGTGTGCTTGCGGGTGCGGGCCAGCCACCAGCCCGCGCCGAGGCCGAGCACGATGGTCACCGGCAGCACCAGCGCGCTGGAGGCGGCGATGCCCAGTCCGGCCAGCGGCAGCGCGGCGGCCTTGCCCAGGCCGAGCCCGCCGGAGACGCCCATGAACACCAGCAGCTTGTCCTCGGCGTTGGGCGGGCGCCGGTCCGGGCTGCGCAGCAGCACCGGCGGCTGCCCGGCGCGGGCGAACTGGGACCGGATGACATCGAGCTCGTCCGGGGAGAACAGCTCGGCCAGCACCGCCTTGGCCAGCGCGTCCAGCCGGGCGGCCAGTCCGTCGCTCAACCGGCCGGAGACCAGTTGCAGCGCCGCGTCCAGCTCCTGCGGCAGCCGTTGCAGGCCCTCCCGGTCGGCGGCGTCGATGGCCCGGCGGAACCAGGACTGCACGTCCCGCATCTGCCTGGCCACCTCGTGCGAGCTCTCCACCCGAGCCCGCTGGGTCTCCCCGCGCAGCCGCACCTGCCAGCCCCTGGTGGCCGAGCGGCGCAGCGCGACCAGCTCGTCCTTGCGCGCCCGCAGCGACTCGGCCTCGTCCTCGCCGGTGCTCAGGGTGCGCTGCTCGGCGGTCAGCTTCGCGGTCTGCTCGGCCAGCGCGGTGGCCGCCGCGCGCAGCGTGTTGGCCTCGGCCAGCATGGCCGCGTGCGCGGCGACCAGCTCCTGCAGGCCGGTCTGCAACGGCGCGATGCCGGACTGCTCGCGCAACAGCGCCGCGGTCTCCGGCGTGGGCGCGTTCTTGGCCAGGCCGAACATCCGGGCGCTGACGGGGTGGAAGACCGCGCCGGCGAACCGGGGCGCGTGCTCGGCCAGCAGTGCCCGGTTGGCCTCCAGCACCTGCCGCCAGCCCCGGTACTGGTCGGTCTTGGTCAGCGCGAACAGCACCGTCTCCACCCGCTCGCCGGCTTGGGCGAGGAAGGTCAGCTCGCCGCTGGTCAGCGGGGCGGAGGCGTCCACCACGAACAGCAGCGCGGTGGCGTTGGCGGCGGCCTCGGCGGCCAGCTCGCCGTGCATCGAGTCCAGCCCGCCGACCCCGGGGGTGTCGATCACGGTCAACCGGCTCAGCAGCGGGATGGGCGCCTCGACCCGGACGAAGCGGGGCGGCAGCTGGCCCTCCGGCAGCTCCCCGGTCACGGTCACCCAGCGGTGCAGCTGCTCCACCGGGAAGGACACCGGCTGCACCTGTCCCGAATAGCAGGCTTGCGCGGCCCACTCCTCGCCGTGGGCGAAGACCAGGTAGTTGGCGGTGGCCACGTGCGCGTCCACCGGCGACAGGTTCTCCGCCGCCAGCAACGCGTTGACCAGCGAGCTCTTCCCCCGGTTGGTCTCACCGACGACCACCACCGAGGGCACCGAGGGCCGCCCGTCACGCACCGCGGCCACCCACTCGGCGGCGGCCGGATCGGCCTCCTTGAGCAGTTCGACCAGCCGTCCGACGGTGTGCCGCACCAGCTTGGGCAGCGGCACGCCCGAGGTCACCGGCGCGTTCACCCGGCGGCCTCGCGCAGCGTGTACACGGTCACCACCGGCGGCCGCACCGGCTGTCCGTGGTCCAGGAAGCCCACCACCTCGGTCTCGGCGACCAGCCCGGCCAACGCGGGGTCGTCGGTGGGCTGGGTGCCGCCCGCCTCGTGCACGGCCGGGTCGAAGCGCTCCCCGTCCGGCCGCACCGGGGTCACCCCCACCCCGGCCAGTCCGTCCACGATCCGCTCCGCGACACCGGCGCTGCGGGCCCGGTCGAGCGCGTAGAGGCACAGCTGGATGAGCTTCTTCCGCTCACCGCGTGCGGGGTCGAACATGACCTCTTCCGACGCGGCGTCCACCGGTCCGGTTCCCCCGGTCGTCATCTCGATCCTCCACCGAGCTGCTGCCAGATCAGGAAGTATGCGCGGTGCACCACGTGCGCCACCCGGCTTTGCGCCGGAGTGGCCCCGAAGGAGGCGAAGGCCCGCCACCACCCGGCCCGTTCCAGCGCGAAGGCGAGCAGTTCCTGGCGGGGGCGGCCGGGCAGGCCGAGCTGCTGGTCGGGTTTGGCCGAGCCGCCCACCCGCAGCACCTCCTCGGCCAGGTCGGCGGGCATGGCCACCTGGCCGGAGGTGACCAGGGTGAGGGCTTCCAGCAGGCGGAGCTGGTGCGCCTCCGGCTTGGCCAGCAGGACCTCGATGGCGTCGTGCACCCGCTGGCGTTCGCCGGGGTCGCCGGAGGCGCGGGCCAGCGCGGTGACCGAGGCCAGCGCGGCGGCGGCCTTGATGCCGTCGGCGCGGGCCTTGAACACCACGTCCAGCTTGGCCCGGACCGCGGCCAGTCCGGAGGCCTCCAGCAGGCCACGGCGCAGCGCGCCCGCGGTCAGTTCCGGGTCGGCGGCGAGCAGGTTCAGCGCGGTGCTGATGCCGTGCAGGTCGAGGCAGCTGAGCAGGCGTTCCCTGGTGGCCGACGGCACCGGGGTGTCCCAGCTGGTGAACAGGTCGGCGGAGAGCAGCATGGTGGCGCGGGTGGTCTCGTCCAGGGCGGCGAGCTGTTTGAGCGCCTCGGCGTCGGCCGCGGTGAAGCCGCCGGTCTCCGCGGTCTCGGCGAGCAGGCCGATCATCGGCAGCACGTCGGCGACCCTGGGCTTGAGCGTCTCGGCCTGGTGCGCGGCCAGCAGCTCGGCCGCCTTCCACAGGTCGCCGCCGGAGCCGGCCACGGTTTCCGGGACGATGGTGTCGGCCTTGTTCAGCACCGCGATCGCGTTCACCGGACCGGCCTCCCGGCTGGCGGTGGCCGCGGTGAAGGCGGCCAGCGCGGCCCGGTCGTCCGAGCGCACGGTCTGGGTGACCACGTAGAGCACGGCCTCCGCGCCGACCACCGCGTTGCGGGAGACCTCGTCCAGCTCGTCGGCGGCCTGGCCGGGCTCGCCGAGCAGCTCGGACTCGGTGCGGGCCACCGAGGCGGCGTCCAGCGAGCCGAGGCCGGGGGTGTCGATCACGGTCAGGTCCCGCAGCACCGCGCTGGTCAGGTAGGCCTCCAGGTGCGAGACCCGGTCCAGGTCCACGCCGAGCTTGGCCGGGATCATGCCGTCGGCGTCGAAGGGCAGCACCTGCTTGCCGCCGTCGGTGAAGATCACCTCGACCCGGTCCACCGTGCCGTAGTGGAAGCGGGTGACCAGCCGGGTGCACTCGCCGATGTCGGTGGGCGCCACCCGCCGCCCGATCAGCGCGTTGACCAGCGTGGACTTACCCGACTTGATCCGGCCGGCGACCGCAACCTGGAGCGGGGCGCCCAGCCGCCGGAGCACCTCGGCGAACCCGGCCGCGGTGCGCGAGCCGACCTGCGGGGTCAGCCGCTGGCAGAGGTGGGCGACGGCTGCGGACAGTGGCCCCGGGTTCACCGGTGCATCGTCGCACGCAGGGCGGCTCCGGCGCGGGCCCGGCGGTAATCCACAAGGGGTAGCGAATCTCCGCCTGCGGTACGACGCCACCCGGCCGGGCCGCGTTTACCCTCGTCGGGTGCGGAGACTGAGCCTGTGGCTGCGGGCCCACCCCCTGGTGGGCGACACGGCGCTGGTCGTCCTGCTCACCACGCTGGACATGCTGGGCAAGAACCCGAACTGGGTGGTCACCGACACGAACTACTACTCGGTCGGCGCGCTGCTCACCGTTCCCCTGATCGTGCGCCGCCGCCAGCCGCTGGTGGCCGGCGGGCTGATCGTCTTCGCCGAGTTCCTGCGGATCTTCACGCACCCGGCCGACATGGACTACCGGGTCGGCGAGCTGGGCATCCCGATCATGCTCTACACCCTCGCGGTGTACGGCACCCGCCGCTCGGCTGGCGCGTTCGCCTTCTGCATCCTGCTGGTCAACGTGGTGGTGCTGATCCGCTTCCCGGAGCCGGGTCCGGCCGCCTGGTCGGCGTTCAGCTGGTTCGCCGCGCCCGCCTTCGCCTGGTTGCTCGGCGAGATGGTCGCGGCCCGCAGGGCGCTGAACGAGGAGGCGGTGCAGCGACTGCTGCTGCTGGAGCTGGAACGGGACCAGCAGGCCAAGATCGCGGTGGCCGCCGAGCGCACCAGGATCGCCCGCGAGCTGCACGACGTGGTGGCGCACGCGGTGAGCGTGATCGTGGTCCAGGCCGACGGCGCGTCCTACATGATCAAGGACAAACCGGAGCTGGCCGAGCGCTCGCTGAAGACCATCTCCACCACCGGCAGGCAGGCCCTCAACGAGCTGCGCAGGCTGCTCGGCGTGCTGCGCACCACGGATGAGAACGACCCGGAGATGACCCCGCAGCCCAGCGCGGGCCAGGTCGAGGAGCTGGTGGCGAAGGTGCGCGCGGTGGGCCTGCCGGTGCAGCTGGACCTGCGCGGCGACCTGGACGACCTGCCGGCCGGCATCGGGCTCGGCGTGTACCGGATCGTGCAGGAGGCGCTGACCAACACCATCAAGCACGGCGGCGCGGGCGTGCGGGCGGTGGTGCGGGTGCACCGCGAGGAGGACGCGGTCCGGGTGCAGGTGCTCGACAGCGGCGGCGGTCCCGGCGCCGGCTCGGGCCTGGTCTCCGGCGGCAACGGGCTGATCGGCATGCAGGAGCGGGCCAGCGTCTTCGGCGGCGAGCTGGAGGCCGGTCCGCGACCGGGTGGCGGGTGGCAGGTCTCCGCTCGGTTGCCGCTGACCAATCGAACCGTCGGGTCCTGAGTGGACATTGCCTCTAAGCTCGCTGCGTGATCCGGGTGATGCTGGTGGACGACCAGGAACTGATGCGCATGGGGTTCCGCATGGTGCTCGACGCGCAGGAGGACCTCCAGGTGGTCGGGGAGGCGGGGGACGGCGCTGAGGCCGTGCGCAAGGCCGCCGAGCTGCGCCCGGACGTGGTGCTGATGGACGTGCGCATGCCGGTGCTGGACGGGGTGGAGGCGACCAAGCGGATCAGCGCCGAGGGCACGTCGAAGGTGCTCGTGATGACCACCTTCGACCTGGACGAGTACGTGCTGGCCGCGTTGCGCGGCGGGGCGAGCGGCTTCCTGCTCAAGGACACCCCGCCGGCGGACCTGGTCTCCGCCTTGCGCGCGGTGGCCAGCGGGGACGCGGTGGTCTCGCCGAGTGTGACCAGGCGGCTGCTGGACCGCTTCCTCGGTTCGGCGGACTCCGGGCAGCTGCGCGATGCGACCATGCTGGACGTGCTGACCGAGCGGGAGCGCGAGGTGCTGGTGCTCATCGCCAAGGGCATGTCCAACGCGGAGATCGCCAAGACGCTGTTCCTGTCCGAGGCGACGGTGAAGACGCACGTGGGCCGCATCCTGGCCAAGCTGGACCTGCGCGACCGGGTGCAGGCCGTGGTGCTGGCCTACGAGACCGGGCTGGCCCGCCCCGGCGACGCCTAGCGGTATTCGGCCGGGTCCTTGCCCAGCGGTGACTCGGCGAAGACGTTGTCGGTGAAGTAGCTGCCGCAGTCCGGCCGGGAGCCGTCCACGTCGGTGAAGCCGTAGGCCTTGGCCAGCTGCCAGGAGGACAGCGACTGCCCGCCCCAGCGCGCCCGGTCCGGGTCGGCGGCCAGCGCGGCCACCGCGCGGCCGAGGTAGTGCGGGGTCTCGGAGATGCCGAAGTGCACGTCCTTGGCCAGCGCCTCCCGCCAGGTGGCCTCGGTGACGCCGAAGTGCGCGAGCACCTCCTCCGAGCGCAGGAAGCCGGGGGTGAGCGCGACCGAGGTGCCGCCGTGCGGGGCCAGCTCCTGGTGCAGGACCTTGCCCAGGCGCAGGATGGCCGCCTTGACCAGGTCGTAGTAGACCGCCTCGCGGTAGCGCTGGTTGAACATCTCGTCGCCGTCGGTGATCTCCACCAGCAGGCCGCCCGGCTGCGCGATGAGCAGCGGCAGCGCCTTGTGCAGGGTGATCAGGTGGGTGTCCAGGCCGTTGCGCAGCATGGCCCGCCCCTTGCCGAGGTCGTGCTCCCACACCGGCTTGTGCTCGGAGAAGCCGTCGCCGCCCCAGACGTCGTTGACCAGCACGTCGATCCGCCCGTGCCCGTCCCGGATCCTGGCCACCAGAGTGTCCACATCGGACTCCTCAAGGTGGTCGCAGCGCACCGGGATGCCCAGCCCGCCTGCCGCGGTGACCAGCTCCGCGGTCTCCTCGATGGTCTCCGGCCGCCCCATCGGCGAGGGTCCGGTGGCCCGGCTGCTGCGCCCGGTGACGTACACCGTGGCTCCCGCCGCGCCCAGCTCCACCGAGATCCCACGCCCCGCGCCACGGGTGCCACCCGTGACCAGAGCGACCTTGCCTGCCAACGGTTTGCTCATTCCGACTCCTCTCCCAGCGCGGGCCGCGACCAGCCCGCGAGCACGGCGTCCAGGTCCGCGCGGACCCGGTCCACCAGACGTCCGTGTGGCCGGACCGACCAGTGCATGGCGGCGCCGGAGGCCAGCGCGCCGAGGATCCGCGCGGCGATCTCCGGCGCGGGCGCGCCCGGCAGCGCGGCAGCGGTCAGCAGCTCGGCCAGCTCGGCGTTGACCGTGGCGTAGCCGAGGGCCAGCTCCTCGCGCAGTTCCGGATCGGCCAGGTCCACGCCCAGCTGCGCCAGGTTGTTGGCGGCCTGCTCGGCGTTGTCCAGGAACTCGTAGCCGACCAGCGCGCCGGCCAGCACCGCCTCCCGCGGACTGTCCGCGGCGGCCGCGGCCGCCCGGATCGCCGCGGCCTGCCCGGCCCGGTGGTCGCGGCTGAGTGCCAGCAGCAGGCCGTGCTTGCTGCCGAAACGCTGCATCACGGTGCCGGTCGCCACCCCGGCCTGCCGGGCCACCTCGGCGATGGTGAAGGCGGGTCCGGATCGGCCGAGCACCACGCCGAGGGCGTCCAGCAGCCTGCGGTCGGTGATCGTTCTGGGTCGGGCCACGACATTAGTGAACCACGGTTCACGAACTTTGTGAACCGTGGTTCATAAACTGGGGCTCACTCGGCCACGTCGGTCTTGGCCACCACCTTCTCGATCTTCACCCGGACCAGCAGTTCACCCTCGCCGCCGTTGCGCTCGGCGTACTCCCGCTCCCGGTCCGCGCCCATGTACCGCGCGCCCAGCCGACCGGCCCAGTAGCGGACCGTCTCCGGGTCGTCGGTGGTGGTCGCGGTGCCGGTGATGGTGACGAAGTCGAAGGGCGGGCGCTCGTTGTCGAAGCAGATGGACACCCGGCCGTCCCGCAGGATCGACTTGCCCTTGATCGAGGGCGCGTAGGTGGTGAACACCAGGTCGTCGCCGTCCAGGTCGACCCAGATCGGCGAGACGTGCGGGGACCCGTCCTTGCGCGTGACCGCGAGCTTGCCGGTGTGCGGCGGGGTGGCCGCGATGAACTCGCGCCACCACCCGTCTGGCGCATCGTTGTAACCCATGCTGGAACGGTAGGTCTACCTCCGAGGTATGACGGGAAATCCCGACCAACGGAGGACGCGCGGAACCACCCGATCCGGTCATTGTGTGCAGGGGAGGCGTTCTCACCCCCAGGAGCCCCGGCATGATCGAGACGGTCACCGCGACCGAACCGTGCGGGACCAGGTCTGCTGCGCACACCACCTGCCGCTTCGGCCGGGTGCTGCGCAGGCTGGCCGGGGTCCAGCCGGAGCACGCGCCTGCCTCGGTCCGGGCCGAGCACGGGGCTCCTGATCTGCTCGCGCACCCGGAACTCCTTGTGCGCCAACGGAATCCGGTTGTGCTGGTGCGCAGCCCGCAGTGCGAGGAGCTGGCCAGGGTGCTCACCGGGGCCGGGTTCGGGGTGCACCGGGAACTGGACAACGAATGGGTCGGCTCGCTCACCGTGAGCGGGGCCAGCGCGGAGCAGGTCGGCGAGCTGGCGGCCAGTCATCGGCTGGTGCTGCACGAGCTGCGCACGAACTCCCCGGGGTAGCGGAAAGAAATTTTCGCCAGCAACGCAACCCGGGTGCCCCCAGTGACGTCCTCCAGGCGAGGACTTCATCGGGAAACAACCGATAGCTGCGGGTTCGGGGCCCGCGAAGTCGGCAGCAGGGGTCCCGGCGACCTTCGGGGGGTCGCCGGGGCCTCGTGCTATTTCTGGACGCTTGGTCTGACCACCAGCACCGAGCAGTGGGCGTGCCGGACCACCTGGTCGGCCACCGAGCCCAGCACCAGTCCGGCGAACCCGCCCCGGCCGCGATGGCCGACCACCAGCAGGTCGGCGCCGTTGGAGGCGGCGATCAGGGCCTGCGGTGAGGGCGAGTGCGCGATGTGCACGGCGATCTCGCAGTCCTCCCGCTCGCCGATGTGCTCGGTCACCAGTTCCGCGGTCGCCTTGCGCAGCCACTCCTCGTACTGGGTCACGCTGGCCACCGAGCCCGCCGGGCAGTCCGGCGGCCGGGGCGCGGTGCGCAGGGTCCAGGCCCGCAGCACGTGCAGGGTCAGTCCGCGGCGGCAGGCCTCCTCCACCGCCACCCGCAGGGCTCGCAGGGACGACGCCGAGCCGTCCACCCCGACCACCACGCCGCCGTTGATGCCGATCTCGCGCTCGCCCACGGAACCACCCTCCGCAGTGACCACAATGTTGTCGAGATCACATTACGGGCATGACGTGGAGGTTGCGCGCCGTATGCATTGCGTTAAAGGACCGTGAAACAGCGCACTTCGACATGACACCGGCGATCAAGCCCGCTCAGATGGGGTTGAGACCTCACAGAGGTCGGAGGTGATCATGACCGAACCGATGCTCGACTCACCGACGGTGAGCGCATCGACAGCGTTGTCGAGACTGCCGAACCAGCGCGGGGACCAGACCAAGCGTCGCCCGCCAGCACGACTCGCCGGGCTCAGGGTGGAGCCCACCGCGGCACTGGAATGGTCCCAGGCGATCGAGCGCATGGGTTATGCCACCGCCGCGACCGACCCCGCGCAGACCCGCCGGTCCTGGGTGGACCGGGCGCCGGAACGCCAGGTGCTGCACCTGTTCCGGGCCGCCTCCGCGGGCGGCAACCAGGTTCCCGCGCCGTGGTGGCTGCGCGCCCTGCACCGTGGCGACCTGCTGCACCGGGCGGCCGGGTTCGCCGTGGAGGACGGCGTGCACGAGCTGCTGACCAACCGTCCCGGGTGGTTCTACGTCCCCTGGGTGGGTGATGGTGAAGACGGTTACTGGGAGTACGTGCCCTCGGACCCCGGCACCTCGACCGGGTTGCCGACCACCGTGGTGCTGACCCACGAGCACCAGGGCTGGCTGGACGCGCTGCCCGCGCACGAGAACGACCCCCGGCCCGCGGTGCCGATCGCCGGCGTGGCCGGGCTCGCCGCCCGGCTGCCGGAGATCGAGGGCTGGTAGCCCGCTGGACCCGACTACGGCCCCGGCGCTGCCAAATGGCAGAGTCGGGGCCGTAATCGCAGCACAGCGGCGTGAGGGAACGATGACTTCGACTGGGCAGGACCCCGTCCGGCCTGCGCACTGGCGCACCGTGGTGAGCTTCGTGCAGCGCACCGCCCGGCTCAGCCCAGGACAGCAGCGCGCCTACGAGCAGTACTGGCCGGCGCTGGGCCGCAAGGTGGACGAGCTGGGCGAGGACCCGGTCGACTTCGACGCCTGGTTCGGCCGCAGCGCGCCGGTGCTGCTGGAGATCGGTTCCGGCATGGGCGAGACCACCGCGCAGCTGACCGCGGCCGCGCCCGAGCTGAACTACGTGGCCGCCGAGGTCTACAAGCCCGGCCTGGCCCAGTTGCTGCTGCGGGTGGAGAAGCTCGGGCTGACCAACCTGCGGCTGCTGCGCGGGGACGCGGTCACCTTGCTGCGCAAGAACATCCCGGCCGACTCGCTGCACGGCATCCGGATCTTCTTTCCGGACCCGTGGCCGAAGAAGAAACACCACAAGCGGCGGCTGGTGCAGCCGGAGTTCGTGGCGCTGGCCGCCTCCCGGATCAAGCCGGGCGGCACGCTGCACCTGGCCACCGACTGGGAGCAGTACAGCGAGGAGATGATGGCGGCCTGCCTGGCCACGCCGTTGCTGCGCAACCGGTTCGCCGGGGAACCGGGCGGCTGGGCGCCGCGGCCGGACTGGCGGCCGGTGACCAAGTTCGAGTCCAGGGCGCACGAGGAAGGCCGGGTCATCCACGACCTGATCTTCGAGCGGATCTGACGGTCCGTGGTCAAGATCGCCACCCTCGGTGAATTGACCACTGGATCGGGTGAGACGACCTGCTGGTTTTCTTGCCCCGTACGGCAGTGACGCGTGACCGGGTTCACGAACTACGTTACCGAGCCGTGACCGTAGTCGACACCCAGGTGATCAGCTTCGCGCCGGCGGCGAGCTCCCCGGCCGCCCAGGTCGATCTCATGGCCGCGGAGGAGTTCCTCCGCATGTTCCATGACTCGCACTCCGGCGCGGGCCCGCTGAGCCAGCGCCTGGCCGAGGTCCGCGCGGAGGTCGGCAAGACCGGCACCTACCGGCACACCCCCGCGGAGCTGGCCTACGGCGCGCGGGTGGCGCTGCGGGACTCGGGCTGGTGCACCAGCGGCATGCCGTGGCGGCGGCTGAAGGTGCGCGACCTGCGCGGGGTGCGCAGGCCGGCCGCGGTGGCCACCGAGTGCTTCGAGCACCTGCGCCAGGCCACCAACGAGGGCGCGATCCGCCCGCTGGTCACCGTGTTCGCGCCGGACACCCCGGAGCGGCCGGGCCCGTGCATCTGGAACGAGCAGCTGGTGCGCTACGCCGGGCACCGGGCCGAGGACGGCTCGGTCATCGGCGACCCGCGCTACGCCGAGTTCACCGACGCGATGCGCGCGCTGGGCTACCGGAGTCCGGCCGAGCCGGGCCGGTTCGACCTGCTGCCGCTGGTGGTGGAGACCGCGGACGAGGGCCCGAAGCTGTTCACGGTGCCGCGCGAGGCGGTGCTGGAGGTGCCGCTGACCCATCCCGAGCTGGGCTGGTTCGGCGAGCTGGAGCTGCGCTGGCACGCGGTGCCGGTGATCAGCAACATGCGGCTGTCCATCGGCGGGGTCGGCTACCCGGCGGCGCCGTTCAACTCCTGGTTCGTCGGCGCGGAGATCGGCACCAGGGCGCTGGCCGACGAGGGCGCGTACGCGATGGCGGGCGCGGTGGCCACCCGGCTGGGCCTGGACACCGGCTCCGAGCGCACGCTGTGGCGGGACCGGGCCACCCTGGAGCTCAACCGCGCGGTGCTGCACTCCTTCGACGCGGCCGAGGTGACCATCACCGACCACCACAGCGAGGCCCAGCACCGGCTGGCCTGGCTGCGTTCCCGGCAGCGGCCCAGCGGCGGGCGGCCCGCGTTCCGGGTGGACACCGGCGCGGTGCAGCGGGCCCGCTTCGGCGGCCCGGCCAAGTTCGGCCAGCCTGCGGTCCCGCCAGGTGGCCGGCTGGCCGCGCTGCGGAAACGGCTCGACTCGGTCTGATCAACTCGGCCATCCGGCCGATCTCCGGCGGGCGGGGACGGGCCCTTCGGCCGAGCGGTCCTGACTGCGCGGTCGATGGGGTGGAGCGCGGTTTTCCCGAGCATTGATCTCGTGACCGCGACCTACCTCGGCTCCATCCGCGCCGGACTGCTGCTGTTCCTGGGCATCGGCCTCGTGCTGCTGCTGCCGGTGGCCGCGGTGCACTACCGCCGCTACGGCAGGCTGGACGCCCGGCGCGCGCTGGTGCTCTACAGCTTCCTGGCCTACGCCGCGGTCGCGCTCGCCCTGGTGTTCCTGCCGCTGCCGGACCCAATGAAGGTGTGCGCCGCAGTTCAGGACACCACCCAGCTGCGGCCGTTGCAGTTCCTCGCCGACACCCAGAGCGAGCTGGCCAAGCACGGCCGCTCCGGGCTCCTGGCCGGGCTGACCTCGAAGTCGGTGCTGTCCTTCGTGTTCAACATCGCGCTGTTCGCGCCGCTGGGCGTGTTCCTGCGCCGGGCCTTCGGCAAGAACCTGCGCACCACGGTGACCACCGGCTTCGCCGTCTCGCTGTTCATCGAGCTGACCCAGCTGACCGGCAACTGGGGCACCTTCCCCTGCTCCTACCGGCTCTTCGACGTCGACGACCTGCTGGGCAACACCACCGGCGCCCTGCTCGGCTTCGCGATCGCCCCGCTGGTGGTGCTGGTGCCCAGGCTGCTGCCCACTCCCGCGCTGCCGCTGGGTCCGGTCAGCGTGCCGCGCAAGGTGGCCGCGCTCGGCGTGGACCTGCTGCTGAGCGGGATGTTCTTCCTGACCACCGGCGGCTCCCTGTTCGCCGCGGCCATCCCGGTGCTGCTGACCAGGGTGTTCGTCCCGTGGCTGGCGCAGGGCTGGACGCCGGGCGGACGGCTGCTCGGCTACCGGGCCGGCCACGAGGACGGCTCCTGGCGCGGCCTGCTCCGGCTGGCCGGGCGGGAAGCCGGCACGCTGCCCGGCCTGGGCTGCTTCGTGCTGATCGCGCCGGTGCTGGCCGACGGGCTCTCCGGCGACCTGCGGGTGCTGCTCGCGCTGGGCCTGCTGGCCGGACTGGGCCTGGTGCTGGCCTTCCGCTCGGCGGAGGTCCCGGCCACCCGGCGGGAGCGGGCCGTGCCGGTGCAACGGCGGCCGGTCGCCCCGATCGAGCACCCTGAGGCCGATCGTCGCCTCACCCCTACTGGGTGAATCAGCCGTTTTGCCGAGGGCGGGTGGCCGATAGGTCGATCTGGATCTTCGCGCCGGGCCGCAGACTCTTCTCGTGCCCACCCTGTACGTGCAGAACATCCAGACCGGCTTGCTCTACTTCGTGATCGTCGGCTTCGCGCTGCTGATACCGGTGGTGGTCTTCCACTACGTGCGGTTCGGCCGGGTGGACCCGCGCCGGTCGTTCGTGCTGTACGCGGCGCTGATGTACGGCCTGGTGCTGCTGGCCCTGGTGTTCATGCCGTTCCCGCCGCTGGACAGCGTGTGCACCGGGCGGCAGAGCACCCAGTTCACGCCCTTCCAGTTCCTCGCCGACATCCAGACCGAGCTGGCCAAGCACGGCCAGTCCGGGTTCCTGGCCGGGCTGACCTCCAAGTCGATGCTGTCCTTCGTGTTCAACATCGCGCTGTTCGTGCCGCTGGGTGTGTTGCTGCGCAAGGTCTACGGGCTCCAGCGGCGCTGGGTGGTGGCCATCGGGTCCGTCGCCTCGCTGCTGATCGAGATCACCCAGCTGACCGGCAACTTCGGCATCTACCCGTGCCCGTACCGGCTCTTCGACGTGGACGACCTGGTGGCCAACACGCTGGGCGCCGCGCTCGGCGGGCTGATCGCGCCCGCCGCGCTGATCGTGCCGAAGCTGTTGCCGCCCAACGAGGTTCGCGCGCTGGCCGACTCCACCAGCCTGCCCCGCCAGATCGTCGGCTACGGCCTGGACATGATCGCGGTCGGCCTGATCGCCTTCGCCGCGCACACCTTCACCGGCTCGGAACCGGTCTTCCTGAGCTTCGCCTCCTACCTGCTGGTGCGGATCGTGCTGCCGCTGCTGGACCAGGGCTACACCCCGGGCGGGCGGCTGCTGAAGTTCAAGGTGCGCAAGGCGAACGGCAGTCCAGCCACGGTGGGCAGGCTGGTGCTGCGCGAGCTGTTCGGCCCGGCGGGCATGCTGGCGGTGCTGACCATGGCCGCGGTGGTGGTCGGCGCGGTGGTGATCCGGCTGCACGAGCGGTTCGACCTGGCCACCCGGCTGGGCATGCCGGAGCGGGAGATGCTGATCATGTTCGCGCTGATCGGACTGGCCGGGTTCACCCTGGTGCTGATGCTGCCGGTGTTCCGCCGGGACCAGCGGGCCTGGCACGACCAGCTGGCCGGGCTGCGCTGTGTGCTGGACCACCCGAAGCCCGCGCCACCGGCTCCCGGCGAGGTGGCAGGATCCGTGCATGCCCGAGTCGACTCGCCTGAAAGCTCCCGTAGTCCTGCCCTGTGACGCCGCCTGCTCGGTGCTGCGGGACGCCGTCGTCGACTTCGACGAGACCGGCCGGATCGTCCACTGTGGACCCAGCGCGGACGCGCCGCCGGCACCGGCCGGGGCGCGGGTCAGGGAGCTGACCGGCATCCTGCTGCCCGGCCTGGTGAACACGCACGCGCACACCCCGATGATGCCGCTGCGCGGCCTCGGCGGGGACCTGCCGCTGATGCGCTGGCTGGCCGAGGCGATCTGGCCTGCCGAGGGCCGGATGGTGGAGCGGGACTCCTACGACGGCATGCTGCTCGGCTCGGTGGAGATGCTGCGCGCCGGGGTGACCACCAGCGTGGAGATGTTCTTCCACGGCGAGCAGATGGCCCAGGCCGTGCTGGACACCGGCGGCCGGGTGCTGCTGACGCCGGGCATCATCAACGCGCCGGGGCTGGAGCGGCTGGGCAGCTGGCAGGAGCTGACCGGGCACACCACCCGGTGGATCGACGCCGACGGCCTGCGGTTCGGGCCGGGTGACCGGATCGAGCTGGGCTACGGCCCGCACTCGGCGTACACGCTGACCCCGGAGATCATCGCCGAGGTCGCCCAGCTGGCCCGCGACCGCGGCGCGCTGCTGCACATCCACGTGGCCGAGGGCCTGCAGGAGGACGTCGCGGTCCGCGCCGAGCACGGCTCGGTGCCCAAGCTGCTGGAGAAGATCGGCGCGCTGGGCGGCCGGGTGCTGGCCGCGCACGCGGTGCACCTCTCCGATGAGGACCTGGCCATCTTCACCCGGCACGACGTGGCCGTGGCGCACTGCCCCAACTCCAACGCCAAGCTCGCCTCCGGCACCGCCCGCCTGCTGGACATGCGCGCGCACGGCCTGCGCATCGGCCTGGGCACCGACGGCCCGGCCAGCAACGACGACCTGGACATCTGGGACGAGGCCCGCCTGGCCGTGCTGTTCGCCCGCCTGGACGCTGACGCCGCCGATGCCCTCACCGCCCCGCAGGCCCTGCTGATGGCGACCCGCGAGGGCGCGAACGCCGTCAACCGCACCGACATCGGCGCGCTGGAACCCGGCCGCTGGGCGGATGTGGTGCACGTGGACGTGGACAGCCCGGCCTTCCCGCGCGGCACCGACGCGCCGGACGTGCAGCTGCTGTCCAACCTGGTGTGGTCCTCGGCGGCGAACCAGGTGACCGATGTGTGGGTGGCCGGGGACCACGTGGTCAGCGGGCACGAGCCGACCAGGGTGGACCGCGGCAAGGCGCAGGCGGAGGTCCGGCGGATCGCGGAGCGGATCAGCGGCTAGCCGGGCGGATCACGATCTCGGTGAGGTGGGCGTCGGGACCGGCGTTGGCGGCCATGGCCACCGCGCCGGCCACCGACTCCGGGGTCAGGTAGGCATCGGGCTGGAACTCGCCGCCCTCGGCGGTGCGGATGCCGCGCTGCATGTCGGTGGCGGTGCGGCCGGGGTGCACCGAGGTCACCCGGATGCCGTTGGCCTCCTCTTCGGCGCGCAGCGCGTCGCCGAGGGCGCGCAGGGCGAACTTGCTGGCGGCGTAGGCGGCCCAGCCGGGGTTGGCGCGCAGGCCGGCGCCGGAGTTGATCAGGATGACGGTGCCGCGGGCGGTGCGCAGGGCGGGCAGCAGCAGGCGGGTGAGCTCGGCGACCGCGACCACGTTGATCTCGTAGGTCTCCCGCCAGACCTTGGCCGGGGTGTCCGCGATGGCGCCCAGCTCGGCCACGCCGGCGCTGTGCACCAGCAGGTCGAGGCGGTCGATCTCGGCGGTGGCCGCGGTCAGCGCCTCGGTGTCGGCCAGGTCGGCGGTCCACGGGATGGCGTTGCCCAGCTCGCCGGCCAGTGCGGACAGCGCGGTCTGGTCGCGGCCGCCCAGCAGCAGGTCGTGGGTGGGGGACAGGGCGTGGGCGATGGCCTTGCCGATGCCTCGGGAGGCGCCGGTGACCAGGGCGCGGGGGCGGGACGTCATGGCTCGACGCTAGCTCAGCGCGGGTTCGCCACGCGGATGGCGCGGCAGACCGGCACGGTGTTGTGCCGGGCCGCGTTGTCGAAGTAGTCCCGGCCGCCGGTGACCGGCTTGGCGGAGCTCGGCCCGCGCGGCCGCGTAGGACCGGGCCGCGGCGGGCGAGACGCATGCGCTCACCCAACCAGGCGGTTGTCAGGAACCTGTTCGGCTTGACGTGCGCGATCTTCTCGCTTAGGAACCCGGGATGGACACCGTCGCGATGCGGGACCGGGTCATGCGCAAGGTCACCTGGCGGTTGGTCCCGTTCCTGGGGTTGTTGTACTTCATCAACTACCTGGACCGGGTCAACATCGGGTTTGCCGGGCCGAACGGGCTGACCGCCGAGCTGGGCATGGACCAGAAGGCGTTCGGCTTCGCCTCCGGCATATTCTTCGTGGGGTACCTGCTGCTGGAGGTGCCCAGCAACCTGGCGCTGCACCGCTTCGGCGCGCGCCGCTGGATCGCCCGGATCATGATCAGCTGGGGCATCATCGCCACCGCGATGGCCTTCGTGCCGAACGCGACCACGCTGTCGGTGCTGCGGTTCCTGCTCGGTGTGGCCGAGGCCGGGTTCTTCCCCGGCATCATCCTCTACCTGACCTACTGGTTCCCGGCCTACCAGCGGGCCAAGGTGGTCGCGCAGTTCATGGCCGCGGTCGCGGTCTCCAGCGCGATCGGCGCCACCGTGTCCAGCCTGCTGATCAGCTACGGGGACGGCGTGTTCGGCCTGTCCGGCTGGCGGTTCATGTTCCTGGCCGAGGGGGTGCCGGCGATCCTGCTGGCCGGGGTGACCTGGTTCTTCCTCACCGACCGGCCCAGCGAGGCCAAGTGGCTGACCGAGGCGGAGCGGACCTGGCTGACCGAGGAGCTGGCCGCGGAGGAGAAGGCGACCGAGGCCAAGCACGGCTGGACCCTGCGCAAGGCGCTCACCTCGCCGCGGATCCTGGCGCTGGCGCTGGTCTACTTCGGCATCGTCTACGGGCTCTACGCGCTCGGCTTCTTCCTGCCCACCATCATCAAGGGCTTCGAGGCGCAGTTCGGCACCGCTTACACCGTGGTGGAGCGCGGGCTGATCAACGCGGTGCCGTACGCCATCGGCGCGGCGGTGATGATCTGGTGGGGGCGGCACGGCGACCGGACCGGCGAGCGCACCTGGCACGTGGCGCTGCCCGCGCTGCTGGGCGGGCTGGCCATCCCGATCGCGCTCTACCTGGGCAACCCGCTGGCGGCGATGATCGCGGTGACCGTGTGCGCCTGCGGCGTGCTGGCCGCGATGCCCACCTTCTGGGCGCTGCCGACCACGTTCCTCTCCGGCGCCGCGGCGGCCGGCGCGATCGGGCTGATCAACTCGCTGGGCAACCTGTCCGGGTTCGTCGCGCCCTACCTCACCGGCGCGCTGGCCGATGCCACCGGC
The DNA here is from genome assembly GCF_023897065.1 of Crossiella sp. SN42. GTDB lineage: Bacteria > Actinomycetota > Actinomycetes > Mycobacteriales > Pseudonocardiaceae > Crossiella. Next base: position 94,052 of record NZ_JAMHIV010000024.1, on the reverse strand, counting down.
AGCCAGCGGACCGGGTTGTGGCTGGTCGGCGGGGCGATGCTGATGTCAGCGGTGCTCGTGCTCGCCTTGCGGAGAGGCAACGAGCACCGCTGATCACTCAGCTGCCGATGCGGCCGCCGTCGTTCTTGTAGACCGCCACGACGGACGGCCGCGGCTGGCTGGTGCCGCCGTCCGGCCAGTGCGAGGCGGGCTTCTCGATGCTCGCCCCGTCCACCTCGCCCGGGTGCTGCACCGAGACCAGCACGAACCGCTCGCCGATGACCGGTCCGCAGGTCTCCGCGCCGATCGGCACGGTCAGGAACTGGCGGACGTGGCCGCGCTCCCTGCCCTCCAGCGGGGTGGCGAACAGGCCGTCGTTGGCGCCGAGGGCGTTGCCGTCGGTGGAGATCCACAGGTTGCCGTAGCCGTCGAAGGCCACGTTGTCCGGGCAGGAGATCGGGCTGACCTTGGTCTTGTCGTACCCGCCGAAGTAGGTGTCGGCGGCCTTCGGGTCGCCGCACACCAGCAGCAGGTTCCACTTGAACCGGGTCGCGGTGTTGTCGGAGAACCGCTCCTCGATCTCCAGCACCTGGCCGTTCTTGTTGCCCAGGCGCGGCGCGACCTCGGTGGCGCCTTCCTTGCCCGGCTTGCCGCGGTCGGTGTTGTTGGTCAGCGCGGCGTAGATCCGGCGGTTGCGCAGGTTCGGCTCGACGTCCTCGGGCCGGTCCATCTTGGTGGCGCCGACCTTGTCCGCGGCCAGCCGGGTGAAGACGTAGACCTCCTCGGCGGTGAAGCCGGGCACGAAGGACTTGTTGTTGTGCGCCAGCGGGATCCACTCGCCGGTGCCGTCGAACTGGCCGTCGCTGGGCAGCTTGCCGGAGCCGTCGATCTCCGCGGCCGGGCTGTCCCCGCTGAACTTGGCCACGTAGAGCGTGCCGGAGTCCAGCAGCCGCTTGTTGTGCTCGCGGGCGCGCTTGCTGTGCCCGTGCTTGATCCGGCCGTCGGTGACGAACTTGTACATGTAGTCGAAGCGCTCGTCATCGCCCATGTAGGCGACCACGCGGCCGTCCCGGGCCACGATCACGTTGGCGCCCTCGTGCTTGAACCGGCCGAGCGCGGTGTGCTTGACCGGCGGCTGGTCCGGCTCGAACGGGTCGATCTCCACGATGTAGCCGAACCGGTTGGCCTCGTTGGGCTCCTGCGCCAGGTCGAAACGCTTGTCGAAGCGCTCCCACTTGCGGGTGCTGGTGCCCTTGGGGAAGCCGTAGCGGGCCAGTCGCGCGCTGGTGACCGGGTCGGTGACCTTGTCCGCGTTGGCGAAGTACTGGTTGACGTTCTCCTCGCCGGAGAGGATGGTGCCCCACGGGGTGAGCCCGCCCGCGCAGTTGTTCTGCGTGCCCAGCACCACGGTGCCGGTCGGGTCGGCCGAGGTCTTGAGGTACTGCGAACCGGCTGCCGGGCCGCGCACCTCGAACGGCGTGGTCAGCGTGATCCGGCGGTTGTACCGCTTGTCCACCTTGGCTTCCAGCTTGCCGGTGCGCCGGTTGCGCTCCACCAGCACCACGGACTGGCCGTGCGCGGCCCAGGCGGTCTCCACCTGCTCGCGGGTCGGGTTGTCCTTGTTCCAGCCGCGGAACATGAACTCCTCGGTGGTGTACTCGTGGTTGCTGACCATGAGCCACTTGTCATCGCAGCCGGGGATCGGCACCAGGCCGCAGTAGTCGTTGTTGAAGCCGAACTGCATGGCCTGGGCGGCCGCGGTCTGCTTCTCGAAGTCCCACTTGGGCGCGCCGGGCAGCACCGGGTCGCCCCAGCGGATCAGCACCTCGTGCGTGTAGCCCTTGGGCACGGTGACCTTGTCGTCCCGGTTGGGCGCGACCGGCTCGAAGTTCACCCCCGCGGTGCGGCGGCCGCCACCGAAGCCGAGCTCCAGGTCCACGTCCACCGGACCGGCGTTCAGGTCCAGCTTGACGTCGGCGGCCGCGGTGCCGGCCAGCGTGCTGGCGCCCGCGCCCGCGATGGCCAGCACGGCGCCGGCCCGCAGCATGCCCCGCCGGGACATCGCCTTGCGAGCCATGTCGCCGAAGTACTCATTGCCCGAGTTGTTGGGCTCCTCGTGCGCACACGCGTTGCCACACCGGTACTCGCAGGTCAGCGCCGAACGGCCCAACGGGTGGTTGGGCAGCAGCGGCAGCAGGCGGTGACCCTGCTCTCCTTGAGACACACGTACCTCCACGACGTCAGTCTGGGAACGGCGTGACCGTAGGTCCGTCAAGCGAGCCGGGGAAGACCTGAAAGTGAACAGAACACAAACAGACACGCTCCGTTGTCAGCTTGCAACCTGGCTAGCGGGCATAACGGTGAAATAAGTCATGCGGACCATCACCGTGAGTGATTCACCGGCCATGGTCCGCACACTGTGAACAGCTACTAGAGTTCCTCACCCACGATGGCCGCTTCGACCGGAACCTCCTTGGTGTCCGGTTCGTCCGCGCCCAGCGCGAGCAGGCCACCGGCCAGCAGGCAGAGCAGCGCGCCGACCAGGAACGGGGCGTGCGTCCAGCCGAACCACTCGGCCAGGTGCCCGACCAGGGTGGCCGCGGCCGCGCCGCCCAGCCAGCGCAGGAAGTTGTAGCCGCCGCTGGCCACCGCGCGCGGGGCCGGGCTGATGCTCATCGCGGCGCCGGTGAACAGCGTGTTCAGCAGGCCGGAGACGACACCGCTGAGGATCACCGCGACCACCAGCACCGGCTTGTCCGGCACCAGCATCAGCGCCAGCAGCGCCGCGTTGGCCAGCACCGCGAGCACGGTGGCGCGGCGCTCGCCGAGCCGGGCGGCCAGCCTCGGCGCGAGCAGCACGCCGGCCACCGCCACGCACAGGCCCCAGGCGAAGAAGACCAGGCCGACCTGGACCGCGGAGAACTGGAGCACAAACGGCGCCCAGGCCAGCACGGTGAAGAACCCGGCGGTGTAGAGCGCGGACCCGACCGAGGTGCGCAGCAGGCCGCGGTGCCGCAGCGCGCGCAGCGGGTCGAGCAGCCGGACCGGTTCGCGCTTGGCGTGCGCGTCGCCGGGCAGCAGCGCGGCGGCGAGCACCAGCGCGATCGCCATCAGCACCGCGGTGCCGGCGAACGGGCCGCGCCAGGACAGCGAGCCCAGCGCCGCGCCGAGCAGCGGCCCGGTGGACAGCCCGATGCCCAAAGCCGCCTCGTACAACAGGATCGCGCCCTGCTGGCCGCCGGAGGCCGCGCCCACGATCACCGACAGCGCGGTGGCGATGAAGAAGGCGTTGCCCAGTCCCCAGACCGCGCGCAGGCTGACCAGCTCGGTGATCGAGGAGGCCAGCGCGCAGGCCAGGGTGGCCGCCACGATCAGCGCCAGCCCGCCGACCAGGGTGCGCTTGGCGCCGAAGCGGGCCGCGCAGGCCCCGGTGAACAGCATCGCCACCACCTGCACGCCGAGGTAGGAGGAGAACAGCAGGGTCACCTGGGACGGGGTGGCCTGCAAGGCGGTGGCAATGGACAGCAGGATCGGATCGACCAGCCCGATGCCCATGAACGCGATCACCGCGGCGAAGGCGGTGATCCACACCGTTCGGGGCTGCCCCTTCAAGGCATCGAGCAGCCTTACCTCAGAACTCATCTCAGTTGACCTCCAGCAAGCGCCACAGTGCGGGCAGGGCGGCGGCGATGGCGGCGCGGTCGGTCTCACCCAGCTCGGCCAGCCGGGCGCTGAGGAACTCCTCGCGCGCCCGCACCAGCTCCTCGATCAGCCGGGTGCCCTGCTCGGTCGCCTCGGCCAGCACGGCCCTGCGGTCCACCGGATCCGGCGCGCGGCGGGCGTAGCCCAGCCGTTCCAGGCGGGCGACCACGTCGGTCATCGACGGCATCCGCACGCCCTCCCGCTCGGCCAGCGCACTCATCCGCTGCGGCCCGTCGGTGACCAGGGTGGCCAGCACGGAGGCCTGGGTGAGCGTCAGCTGGTGCTGCGGGGTCTCCCGGCGCACCACGTAGTAGAGCCGGAAAACCAGCGGGCGAAGCTCCCGCGCCAGGTAGTCGATCTTCATTGCACCGGTGGACACTTAGCCAGTCTAACAAGTTTGCTTAGACACCCTAAGTAAGTCCGGTCACAATCACAGGCACGCTGGTCGCCGGGCTGGTGCTCGGCGGTGGCGTGGTGGCGAGCGCGAGCGGGCGGCAGCCCGGCAAGCAGGAGCGGTTCTGGTCCCCACGCTGTCCAACCGGGTGCGCACGGATCGGGCCGGGATCGTGAACTACTTCAACCACTTCCTGGAGAATGCGCGCTACACCTTCGTGTAAGAGAAGCGGAACGGGCGCTGGGTGATCATCAACCACCACTCCTCGAAGATGCCGGAGGGCTGAGCGCCTTCCGCAGCAGGCCGGCCAGGTGCACCGCGGTGGCCTCGGTGCCCTGCGCCGCCTGCGTGCGACAGGAGAACCCGTCGGCCAGCACCAGCGTGCCGGCCGGCGCGGCCCTGATCTTCGGGTACAGCTGGCGTTCCGCGCAGGCCTGCGCGACCTCCCAGTGACCGGGCTCGAAGCCGAAGTTCCCGGCCAGGCCGCAGCAGCCCGCGTCCACCTGGTCGACCTCGACGCCCAGCCGGGCCAGCACCTCCCGCTCGGCCGCGTCGCCGAAGGTGGCCTGCTGGTGGCAGTGCGGCTGCCGGACCGCCTTGGCGTCCAACCGCTCGAACGGCCAGTCACCCTGGTGCGCCGCGACCAGTTCGGCCAGCGTGCGCACCCGGTCGCGCAGGCCCGCTGCCTCGGGCACCAGCTCGGCGGCGTCCTCCCGCAGCAGCACCGTGCAGGACGGTTCCAGCCCGATGACCAGCTGATCGCCCGTCAGCGCGCGGACCGAGCGGCGCAGCACCCGGCGGGCGATGTCCAGCTGCCCGGTGGAGTGCCAGGTCAGGCCGCAGCAGACCGGGCCGCGCGGCAGCTCGACCCGGTAGCCCAGCGCCTCCAGCACCTCCACCGCGGCGATGCCGATCTCCGGGTTCAGGAAGTTGGTGAAGGTGTCCGGCCACAGCAGCACCGGTGTGCCGGTCCCCCGCGCCCCGCCGCGGCGACGCCACCAGGAGCGGAAACTGGTGCGGGCGAAGGAGACCGGGTCCCGGCGGGGCTCCAGCCCAGCCAGCCGCAGCGCGGTCCGGTTGCCGGTGAGCGCGTTGGCCAGTCGCGGCGCGGGGCGGGCCAGCCGGGCCAGCAGCGGCAGCCAGCCGAGCGAGTAGTGCGCGCGGGGCCGCAGCTTCCGGCGGTAGTGGCGGTGCAGGAACTCGGCCTTGTAGGTGGCCATGTCCACCTGCACCGGACAGTCGTGCTTGCACGCCTTGCAGGACAGGCACAGGTCAAGCGCCTCACGCACGGCGGTGGCGTCCGGGTCGAGCAGCTCGCCGCGCAGCATCTCCCCGAGCACCCTGGCCCGGCCCCTGGTGGAGTGCACCTCGTCCCTGGTGACCTGGAAGGACGGGCACATCGGGCCGCTGGCCTGGCGGCAGCTGCCCACGCCGACGCAGCGGCGCACCGCGGCGGCGAAGGAGCCGCGGTCGGCGTGCAGGGCGTGCACCACGGGCAGCTCGATCCGGTCGTGGCCCGGCCGCAGGTCGGCGTCGAGTGGTTGTGGCGCAACAAGAACGCCGGGGTTGAGCAGGCCGTCCGGGTCGAAGGCCGCCTTGAACCCGGCGAAGGCGCGCAGCACCGCGGGCGAGTAGGTGCGGGCCAGCAGTTCGGAGCGGGCCCGGCCGTCGCCGTGCTCGCCGGAGCTGGTGCCGCCGTGCGCCACCACCAGGTCCGCGGCCGCCTCGATGAACGCGCGGTAGCGGGAAACCCCTTGCGCGCTCAGCAGGTCCCAGTCGCAGCGCAGGTGCAGGCAACCCTCGCCGAAGTGCCCGTAGGCGATGCCGCGGTAACCGTGATCGGCCAGCAGCGCGTGCAGCTCGCGCAGGTAGCCGCCGAGGCGTTCCGGCGGCACCGCGGAGTCCTCCCAGCCGGGCCAGGCCTCGTCACCGTCGGCCATCCTGGTCGCGATGCCCGCGCCGTCCTTGCGGATCCGCCACAGCGCGGCGGCCCGCGCCCGGTCGGTGACCACCAGCGCGCTGGCCTCGACCAGCCCGGCCAGCTCCCGCGCCGCCGCCTCCCCGGCGACCTCGCAGTACAGCCAGGCCCGGCCGGGCGGAAGTTCCCGCGCGGCAACGCTTCCCGGCCCGCTGCCGAGCGCGGCGATCAGCGCGTCGTCCATGCCCTCCACGGTCAGCGCGCCCGCCGCGGCCAGCACCGGGGCCTGGTCCGCCGCGGTGTAGACATCGGGAAAACCCAGCACCAGCAACACCGTGGTCGCGGGCACCGGGGTGAGCGCGACGGTGGCCGAGGTGACCAGCGCGCAGGTGCCCTCCGAGCCGACCAGCGCTCGCGCCAGGTGGAAACCCTTCTCCGGCAACAACTCCGCCAGGTTGTACCCGGAGACCTGCCTGCGGAACCGGCCCAGCTCCCGCCGCAGCTCGGCCAAGTGCTTGTCCCGCAACGAGATCAGCCGCCGGTCCAGTTCCGCGTCCCCACTGCCGCCCGGCCCCGCGCTCAGCGTGCGGCCGTCGGCGAGCAGCAGGTCCAGCCGGTGCACCACCTCGGCGGTGGTGCCCCAGGCCACCGAATGCGGCCCGCAGGCGTTGTTGCCGATCATCCCGCCGAGCGTGCAGCGGGACTGGGTGGACGGGTCCGGCCCGAAGGTCAGTCCATGCGCCGCGGCCTGGCGACGCAGCTCGTCCAGCACCACCCCTGGCTGCACGGTCGCGGTGCGCGCCTCGGGATCGATGGCCAGCACCCGGTTGAGGTGCCGGGAGAAGTCGACCACCAGACCGGGCCCGATCGCGTTGCCCGCCACCGAGGTCCCGCCACCCCGGCCGGTGACCGGCACCCCGTGCTCGCGCGCGATGGCCAGCGCCGCGCCCAGCTCGTCCAGGTCCCGCGGTTCCAGCACGGCCAAGGGCAGCACCCGGTAGATCGAGGCGTCCGAGCCGTAAGCGGCCTGGGTCTGCGCATCCAGCCTGGCCGCACCCGGCAGTTCGGCCCGCAACCGCCGCCCGAACTCCTCGCCCTCGCGCACGCCCACATTGTGCAGAGCCGGGTTAGGTTTCGCTCATGCGCGCGGTGGTCTACAACTCCTTCGGCGGCCCGGTCACCGTCGAACAGCTGCCCGATCCGGCCCCCGGCCCGGCCGACGCGGTGATCGAGGTGGCGGCCACCGGCCTGTGCCGCAGCGACTGGCACGGCTGGATGGGCCACGACGCGGACATCACGGTCTTCCCGCACGTGCCCGGCCACGAGCTGGCCGGAGTCGTGCGCGAGGTCGGCGCGGAGGTGCGCCGGTTCCACCCAGGCGACCGGGTCACCGTGCCCTTCATCAACGCCTGCGGCAGCTGCCCGTCCTGCCAGGCCGGTGACCAGCAGGTCTGCCCCGCGCAGAGTCAGCCCGGCTTCACCCACTGGGGCTCCTACGCCGAAGTGGTGCGCATCCGGCACGCCGAGACGAACCTGATCCCGCTGCCCGAGACCATGGCCTACCAGACCGCCGCCGCGCTGGGCTGCCGCTTCGCCACCTCCTTCCGCGCGGTCCGCGACATCGCCCGCACCCGGGCGGGCGAGTGGGTCGCGGTGCACGGCTGCGGCGGCGTCGGCCTGTCCGCGGTGATGATCGCCGCCGCCGCCGGCGCCCAGGTGATCGCCATCGACATCAACGACGAAGCCCTGTCCCTGGCCACCCAGCTCGGCGCCACCGCCACCGTCAACGGCGGCGACACCGCCGAGGCGGTCCGCGAGCTCACCGGCGGCGGCGCGCACGTCTCCCTGGACGCCCTCGGCCACCCCGCCACCGCCGCCGCCTCGATCAACAGCCTGCGCCGCCGCGGCAGGCACGTCCAGGTCGGCCTGCTCCCCGGCGGCCCCACCCCCCTGCCGATGGGCCGGGTGATCGCGCACGAGCTGGCGGTCCTGGGCAGCCACGGCATGGCCGCCCACGCCTACCCCGAGCTGATGGCCCTGGTCAGCGGCGGCAAGCTGCGGCCGGACCGGCTGATCACCCGCACCATCGGGCTGACGGAGGCGGCGCGGGCCCTGCCACAGCTGCACACCAGCCCGTCGGCGGGCATGACCATGATCGAGCCCTAGCGCTCGGTCAGCTCGGCCGTCGCTTCCCGCATGAGGGCCGCGTTCTGCTCCAGGAACCCGGCGAGCAGGTCGAGCTCGGCGTCGGTGTAGCGCTCCACCAGCGCGCCGAGGCGGCGGAAGAACCCCTCGAACTGCGCGTCCACGCCCTGGAGCAGGCCCTCGTCCAGGGCGACCAGGACTCGGCGGCCGTCGGTGGTGTCGCGGTTGCGGTGCACGTAGCCGCGTTTGGCCAGGCGGTCGATCGCGCTGGTGATGGAGGCGGGGGCCAGGCCGGAGTGCTGGGACAGCTCGCCGGCGCTGAGTGGGCCGTGGGTTTCCAGCAGGCCGAGCAGCTTCCAGTCGGTGACGCTGATGTCCAGGCGGGCGCTGAGCGCGCTGTGGAACATGACGGCGGCGTCGCTGGTCCGCCGACCGGCGTTGGCCAGCCGGGCCACCAGCTCGTCGCGGTGCGTTGACACGGGTCCTCCCTGGCCGGATATTATTTCGTTCGATCGAAGGAAATATCTTCCGGAGTCATCTTACGTGGGGGCAGAGCGATGCGAGTGATCATCATCGGCGCGGGGGTCGGCGGGCCGACCTTGGCCGCCGCGCTGGGCAAGGTCGGGCTGGACGCCGAGGTCTACGAGGCGCACGGCGGACCGGGGATCGGCATCGGCGCCTACCTCGGGCTGGCCCCCAACGGGCTGTCCGTGCTGCGCACCCTCGGTCTGCTCGAGGCGGTGCGCGCGACGCCCGGGGCGCACGTCAGCCACCGGACCGAGTTCCTGGACGGCGCGGGCCGGCGGCTCGGCCTGCTCGACGACGGCTCCGCGGCGCTGGAGCCGGAGCTGCACAGCCTCGGCGTGCGGCGCGGCGAGCTCCAGGCCGCGCTCGCGGCGGGCGTGCGGGTCCAGTACGGCAAGCGGCTGGTCGGCTACACCGCGCACGCCGCCGGGGTGGTGGCCGAGTTCGCCGACGGCAGCACCGCCGAAGGTGACCTGCTCATCGGCGCGGACGGGCTGCACTCCCCGGTCCGCCGGATCATGGACCCCGGCGCGCCCGCGCCCCGCTACTCCGGCCTGCTCGGCCTCGGCGGCTGGACCACCGGGCTGCCGGTCCGGCCCACCCCCGCGGCCACCGGCCGGATGGTGTTCGGCAGGCGGGGCTTCTTCCTCTACGGCGCCGCGCCGGACGGCGACGTCTACTGGGGCGTCAACTTCCCGCACCCGGAGCTCAGCCGCGCGGAGATCGCCGCGCGCGGCCCCGCGTACTGGCGGCAGCACCTCATCGAGCGGTTCGCCGGTCAACTGCCGGACGCGACCACGATCCTGGCCGGCAGCGAGTCCCGCTGGTTCCAGCCCTTCGGCCTCTACGACCTGGCGAACCTGCCGCACTGGACCAGCGGCCGGGTCGGCCTGATCGGCGACGCGGCGCACGCGGTGCCGAACTCCAGCGGGCAGGGCGCGGCGATGGCCATCGAGGACGCGATCACCCTGGCCCAGTGCCTGCGCGACCTGCCGGAGCCCGGGCCCGCGCTGCGCCGGTTCGAGCAGCTGCGCAGGCCCAGGGTGGAGAAGATCATCGCCGAGGGGCAGCGGCGCGGCGGGCTGAAGACCCTGACCAACCCGGTCGCGGTCGCGCTGCGGGACCTGGCGCTGCGCGTGGTGCTCCGGCGCCTGTCCCGGACCAGCGGCCACTCGTGGATCTTCGACCACCGGATCGACTTCGCCGAACCGGTCGGGGGCCGCGGCTGACCACGGCCCCCGTCCGCTCAGTCCTCGCCGCGGATGAACCGCTCGACCTTCTCCCTGGCCGCGGAGTCGTCGTACTGCTCCGGCGGGGACTTCATGAAGTAGGAGGAGGCGGAGAGCACCGGGCCGCCGATACCGCGGTCCAGCGCGATCTTGGCCGCGCGCACCGCGTCGATGATCACGCCCGCGGAGTTGGGCGAGTCCCAGACCTCCAGCTTGTACTCCAGGTTCAGCGGCACGTCGCCGAAGGCGCGGCCCTCCAGCCGGACGTAGGCCCACTTGCGGTCGTCCAGCCAGGCCACGTAGTCCGACGGGCCGATGTGCACGTTGCGGGCGCCGAGGTCGTGCTCGACCTGGGAGGTGACCGCCTGGGTCTTGGAGACCTTCTTGGACTCCAGGCGGTCCCGCTCCAGCATGTTCATGAAGTCCATGTTGCCGCCCACGTTGAGCTGCATGGTGCGGTCCAGGATCACGCCCCGGTCCTCGAACAGCTTGGCCAGCACCCGGTGCGTGATGGTCGCGCCGACCTGGGACTTGATGTCATCGCCCACGATCGGCACGCCAGCGGCGCGGAACTTCTCCGCCCACACCGGGTCGCTGGCGATGAACACCGGCAGCGCGTTGACGAAGGCCACCCGCGCGTCGATGGCGGCCTGGGCGTAGAAGCGGTCCGCCGCCTCCGAGCCCACCGGCAGGTAGGAGACCAGCACGTCGGCCTCGGCCTCGCGTAAGGCCCGCGCCACGTCCACCGGCTGCTCGTCGGACTCCTGGATGGTCTCCCGGTAGTAGTGGCCCAGCCCGTCCAGGGTGTGCCCGCGCTGCACCGGCACGCCCAGCGGCGGCACGTCGCAGATCTTGATGGTGTTGTTCTCGCTGGCCAGGATCGCCTCGGACAGGTCGGCGCCGACCTTCTTGGCGTCCACGTCGAAGGCGGCCACGAACTCGATGTCGCGCACGTGGTAGTCGCCGAACTGCACGTGCATCAGGCCGGGCACCCGGCTGCCGGGGTCGGCGTCGCGGTAGTACTGCACGCCCTGCACCAGCGAGGCGGCGCAGTTCCCGACGCCGACGATGGCCACCCGCACCTTGCGGCGGTCTCCGGACATGGCCGGGTCCTCCTTCACAGTCATCCTCATGGCTGGCGGTGTTCCGCCTCGATCAGCTCGTCCAGCCACCGCACCTCGCGGTCGGCGCCGTCCAGGCCGAGCCGCTGCAACTGCCGGGTGTAGTGGTCGACGTGCTCGCAGGAGCGGTCCAGCGTGGACTGGATCCGTTCCCGCCGTTCCGCCACACAGCGCCGCCTGCCCTCCAGGATCCGCAGCCGCGTCGCCGGCGGCGTGCGGGAGAAGAAGGCCAGGCGGACGCCGAAGCAGTCGTCCTCCCAGTGCTGCGGCTGCACCTCGGCGAGCAGGCAGGCGAAGTGCTCCCGGCCGGCCGCGCTGAGCCCGTAGACCCGCCGCGCCCGGCCCCCGGTGGCCGCCGCGCCCCCGCCGTCCTCGGCGATCAGCCCGGCGTCCTGCAACCGGCGCAGGGTGGGGTAGAGCGAGCCGAAGGAGAAGGCAGGCCGGTGCCCACAGAGCAGGCAGCCCAGCTGTTTTCGCAGCTCGTAGCCGTGCATGGGGGCCCGGTGCAGGATGCCGAGGATCGCCAGCTCCAGCATCTGGCACCTCCTCCTGGCTCGGCTGACAAACAGGCGGACTATATCGGGCCGATACATCGAAGCCACCAGCTTCGGGGCGTGAGATGGACAACGCCCCGGCAGCACTGCCCTGAACGGCTCACCGGGACCTTGTGCCAGCCACGTAGTCTGATGGGGTGCGAACCCAGCGGCAGGTGGTGGACTACGCGTTGCAGCGCCGTGCGCTGCTCGCGGAGGTCTACGCCGGCCGTTCTGGGGTCATGGAGGTGTGCGACGCCAGTCCATACCTGCTCCGCGCGGCGAAGTTCCACGGCGAACCCAGCACGGTGACCTGTCCTGTGTGCCGCAAGGAACCCCTGACGCTGGTGTCCTGGGTGTACGGCGACGAGCTCAAGCACGCTGCGGGTTCGGCCCGCACAGCTGAAGAACTCGCGCGCATGGCAACCCTTTTTGTGGAGTTCAGCGTTTACGTAGTCGAGGTGTGCCGCACCTGCAGCTGGAACCACCTGGTGCAGTCATACGTCCTCGGGACGGGTGGCCTGCGCAGCGGCAGCTCCCAAAGGAAGACCGCCGCGGAGTGATCCAGCTCATGTCGCTGGTACGTACTGACGAACGACCGCCAAACGACGTCGCACCGTGCGACGGCGGTGGAAGGGCCTTTTCGTGAACGAGCGCGACGACCGACGGCGTGACGGCCGACCGGGTGGACCCGAGGAGACCGGTGAGCACACCGGTCAGTGGGTGCCCAACTGGGACGAAGACGACACTCCGCCACCGGGCCCCCGCCAGGGCCCGCCGCCGGGTGGGCCACACGGCCCGCCGCCCGGCGGCCCGCGCCCCCCGATGCCGCCCCAGGGCGGCAGGCCCATGCCCCCCGGCGGTCCCGGCACCCCGCCCCGCGGCGGGCCGATGCCACCCCCCGGCATGCCCATGGGTCCCGGCGGCCCGAACACCCCGCCCCGCGGCGCACCGATGGGCCACGGCGGTCCGAACACGCCCCCCGGCGGCGCGCCCATGCCGCCCGGCCAGCGCCCCCCGTTCAACGGCGGCCCCGGCGGCCCCGGCCCGAACGGCGGCTTCGGCGGCCCGCCCCGCCAGCAGCACCCGTCGGACATGCCCACCGACATGCTCCCCCCGGTCGACGACGGCTACCCGCGTGAGCCAGAGCTGCTCACCCACCGCGAACCCCTGCCGGGCGACCCGGACTACGACGACACCCACGTCGTCCAAGCCGACGAGCTGGACCCGGAGGAGGAACGGAAACTGCGCAAGAAGAAGATCTGGCGCCGGGTCCGCCGCACCGGCTACGTGCTGGCCGCCATCGGCATCATCGCCCCGGTGCTGGCCTTCGTGATCGCCTACCAGTTCGTCACGGTGAAGACGCCCGAAGAGGTCTTCGCCGACGTCAAGCAGGTCGTCACGATCAACTACGCGGACGGCAGCGAGCTCGGCAAGATCGTGCCGCAGGGCGGTGAGCGGGTCCAGCTGAAGTTCCAGGAGATCCCGCAGGTCATCAGAGACGCGGTGCTCTCGACCGAGGACAAGAACTTCTACGAGAACCCGGGCTTCGACCCGATCGGCATCCTGCGCGCGGTGTTCAACAACCTCACCGGCGGCACCGGCGGCGGCTCCGGCATCACCCAGCAGTACATCAAGATCTCCACCGGTGACGACGAGCGGTCGCTGACCCGCAAGTTCACCGAGCTGGTCAAGGCCGCCAAGATGAACACCCAGTACGAGAAGGACGACATCCTCACCAACTACCTCAACGTGATCGCCTTCGGCCGCGGCGCCGACGGCATCGAGGCGGCGGCCAAGGCGTACTTCAACAAGAGCGCCAAGGAGATCAACCGCCCTGAGGAAGCCGCCCTGCTGGCCGCGGTCATCCAGCGCCCGTACGAGTGGGACCCGGCGATCAACCGGGAGAAGTCGGTCAAGCGCTGGAACGACGTGCTCGACAAGATGGTCGAGAACGGCAAGATCCAGAAGGCCGCCCGGGACCAGATGCAGTTCCCCGAGGACGGCGACAAGCCCGGCCAGCTGCGCGACCGGCAGGACGCGATCAGGGCCAAGGGCGGCCTGCAGGGCACGAAGGCGCTGATCCAGCAGCAGGTCGAGGCCGAACTGGACCGCAACAAGATCAGCGCGGCGGCGATCCGCAAGAACGGCTACACGATCACCACCACGATCGACAAGAAGGCCCAGGAGGCCGCAGAGGCCGCCGTGCAGAAGGTGGTCTTCGCCAAGGGCCAGCCGGAGAACCTGCGCTCGGCCCTGGTCGCCACCGACCCGAAGACCGGCGGCATCCTGGCCTACTACGGCAGCAAGGACGGCAAGGGCTTCGACTACGCCAAGGCCTCCCAGCCGCCGGGCTCCTCGTTCAAGGCCTTCGTGGTCGCGGCGGCGCTGGAGAAGGAGATCGGCCTCGGCTCGACCTTCGACAGCAGCTCGCCGCGGACCTTCTCCGCCAGCAAGGGCTCGCCCGGCTACACCGTGACCAACGCCAGCCGCGGCGGATACCCGTGCACCATGTGCTCGATCCGGGAGATGACGCAGTACTCGGTCAACACCGCCTTCGTCGACCTCGCCCTGAAGGTGGGCACAAAATCGGTGGCCAACGCCGCGATCGAGGCCGGGATTCCGTCTGAGATCAACGACAAGCCGACCCTCGGCCTCGGCAGCGGCGCCTCCCCGATGGCGGGTATCGCGCTGGGCAGCTACGAAGTACGGACCATGGACATGTCCGCGGCCTACGCGACCTTCGCCAACGACGGCATGAAGATCGAACAGCACTTCGTGGCCAAGGTGACCGACTCCGCGGGCAACGTGAAGTACCAGTTCGACAAGGCCGCCAAGCCCGCCTTCGACCAGTCGAACAGCCAGCGCAACACCGACATCGCGCGCAACGTGACCGAGGCGCTCAAGCCGGTGGCCAAGTACTCCACCGTGCCGCTCGACAACGACCGGCCCTCGGCCGCCAAGACCGGCACTCACCAGTACGAGAAGGAGAAGGGCAGCCCGCACAACTCCCGTGCCTGGATGGTGGGCTACACCCCGTCGATCTCCACCGCGGTCTGGGTGGGCACCGACAAGAACGAGATCCTCAAGGGCAAGTGGAACGCCGGCAAGCTGCAGTCCACGCCGAAGGACATGTACGGCAAGGACGAGCCGGGCTGGGTGTGGAAGGAGTTCATGGACGCCTACCTCAACGGCACCAAGGTCGAACCCTTCCCCGCCGCCAAGCCGATCGGCCAGTTCGAGGCGCCGGCGACCACCACCAGCGCCGCCTCGACCAGCTCCACCCCCACGAGCTCCTCGGCCCCGCCCACCAGCAGCAGCAGCGAGCAGCCGACCAGCTCCAAGCAGACCACCAGCAACCCGAACCCCACCTGCGGGGTCTGGCCGTGGCCGAGCTGCAAGCCGACCACCACGCCGACCAGGCCGTCCAGGACCAGCGGGGAGGACCCACCCGGCGGTGACCCAGGCCGCGGCCGGGGCGGCGGCAACGGCGGAGGATGACCCGGGGCGGGGAGGTGCTGGTCGCACCCCCCGCCTTCCTGTTCCGGCTTGATCGCACCGGCTCACCCAGGCCCCCCGGCCGAACCCGTAGCATCCGCGAGGTGTCCCATGCATCGGAGCAGCCCGAGCCGCAGGCCACCGTCGGCGACTGGAGCGAAGCGCCGCCCGCGCCGCCCAAGCGGATCGCGGACACCGAGTCGCTGACCCCGCGCGAGCGTGAGGTGGCCACCTGGTCGGAGCCGTTGGCGCGGCAGGCCAGCAGGCCGGTTGGCGGGATGCTGGGGCGGCACGCGGTGATCGGGCGGCACTGGTTCTGGACGCCGTTGCGGGTTGTGCTGCTGCTGGCCACGCTGACCCTGGCGCTGGCGTACACGGCCAAGGCGCCGTGTGTGCAGGAGTACGTGGACGACCAGGGGGTCACCCAGCTGGACTGGCGGGACTCCCGGCAGTACGTGGCGATGTGCTACTCCGACACCGTTCCGCTCTACACCGCCGAGCGGCTGGACAAGGGGCTGTTCCCGTACAAGACCTCCTGGGTGGAGGACAACGGGCAGGTGCGCTACATGGAGTACCCGGTGATCTCCGGGTTGTTCCAGTGGTTCAACGCCCAGCTCGCGCACGGCTGGGTGGCCATCGCCAACAGCGGCTGGCTGCCCAGTGCCATGGCGGTGATCGTCTACTTCAACTTCAGCTCGCTGTGGCTGGCGCTGGCCTGGCTGGTCACCATCTGGGCCACCTTCAAGCTCACCGGGCGGCGGCCGTGGGACACCGCCATCGCCGCGGTCTCGCTGCTGGTGGTGGTGCACGCCTTCACCAACTTCGACACCCTGGCCACCGGCTTCGCCGCGGTGGCGCTGCTGGCCTGGGCGCGCAACCGGCCGGGGCTGGCCGGGGTGCTGCTGGGGCTGGGCGCGGCGGCGAAGCTGTACCCGCTGTTCTTCCTCGGGCCGCTGCTCGTGCTGTGCCTGAGATCGGGGCGGATGGGGCACTGGTGGCGGACCACCTGGACCGCGGCGCTGGCCTGGGGCGCGGTGAACGCGCCGATCTTCTACCTCTACCCGGACGGCTGGCGGGAGTTCTTCCGGCTCAACTCCGAGCGCGGGGTGGACCCGGACAGCCTCTACAACGTCGTGCAGTACTTCACCGGCTGGAGCGGCTTCGACGGCCCGCTGCCGGCAGGCGCCACCCCGACCGTGCTGAACACGGTCACCGCGGTGCTGTTCCTGCTGTGCTGCGCGGGCATCGGCTGGGTGGCGCTGTCCGCGCCGCGGCGGCCGAGGGTGGCGCAGCTGGCCTTCCTGGTGGTGGCGGCGTTCCTGCTGACCAACAAGGTGTGGAGCCCGCAGTACTCGCTGTGGCTGGTGCCGCTGGCCGTGCTCGCGCTGCCCCGCTGGCGGCTGCTGCTGGCCTGGATGGCGGTGGACGCGCTGGTGTGGGCGCCCCGGATGTACTTCTACCTCGGCCCGGACAACAAGGGCCTGCCGCAGGACTGGTTCCTGGGCGCGGTGGTCATCAGGGACATCTTCGTGGTCCTGCTCTGCGTGCTGATGCTGCGCGAGATCTACCGGCCCGCGCTGGACCGGGTGCGTGCCTTCGGCGTGGACGATCCGGCTGGCGGTCCGCTGGACGGCGCGCCGGATGCGTTTGTGCTCGGGCCTGCCCGCACCGCGAAGAGGCGGCGCGAGCAGGCCGAGGCCGCGGCTACAGCGATGACAGGTTGATCGCGTTCGCCATCGCCTTGAACCCGGCGTCGCCGGGGTGCAGGTGGTCGCCCTGGTCGTACTCGGGCTTGATCCGCTGCGGGTCCTGCGGGTCCCGGATGGTGGCGTCGAAGTCGATCAGGCCGTCGTAGTCGGTGTTGTTGCGGATGTAGCGGTTGACCGCCTGCCGGGTGGCCTCCAGCTGCTCGCTGTAGGAGCGCCAGCCCTTGAACGGGGTGATGGTCGCGCCGAGCACCCGCAGCCCCCGGTCCTTGGCCCGCTGCGCGATCTGCTTGAGCGCGGCGATGATCCGGTTCGGGTCGGTCTGGTGCGGGGTCTGCTGGATGTCGTTGATGCCCTCGAACACGATCACCGTGCGGGCGCCGGTGGCGGTCAGCACGTCCCGGTCCAGCCTGGCCAGCGCGTTCACCCCGGAGCTGCCGCCGTCCAGCAGCAGCCGGTTGCCGCTGATCCCGGCGTTGAGCACGCCCAGCCGCAGGTGCGCGGGACCGGCCTTCATCCGATCCGCGAGCTGGTCCGGCCAGCGCAGGTTGGCGCCCCAGGTGGAGTTCGCGCCGTCGGTGATCGAGTCGCCGAGGGCCACCACGCTGCCGCGCACGCCCGGCGCGCGCACGTCCACGCCGGAGACGTAGTGCCACTGCCGGGTCTGCTCGGTGAACGCCGACCCCGACTCCGCGGCGGCGTGGTTGCCGTTGCGGGTGAAGTAGGAGTTCTGCATGGTCAGCGAGTGGTAGGTGACCGGGCCGGAGGGGTCCGGGGTGAAGGTGGTGACCAGCAGGTTGGCATCCGGCGGCACGGTCAGCGCGACCGGGTCGCTGAGCACGTCGGCGAACGGCGGCGCGGTGATCTCCCGCTCGCCGCCGAAGGTCAGCGTGCGCATGGTGCCGGGCACCGCGTTCGGGGTGTCCGCTCCGGCCGCCAGCGCGACCGTGACCTGCCCGAACAGCACCGGCGCGCGGCCGAAGGCATTGGACAGCCGGACCCGGACCTGGGAGCCGCCGATGCTGGTGTGCACGATGTTGCGGATCGAGTAGTTGGGGTAGCCGGACTCGGTGTTGGGCAACGCGGCCGAGGGTGCGGCCGCCCAGGTGCCGACCCAGTTGCCCGGTGGCGCGGGGGCCTGCTGCTCACCGACGGCCTGGCCGCCCGAGGACAGCAACGCGACCACACCCAGCGCGACCAGCCAGCGCTTACCGTTCGACACCATCCGCGAGCCTCCTAGAGTCACCTGGACGGGACTCATCCGACCTAATCAGCGGCCTGGGAGCGTGACCATCCGCCGATCCGCCGATTCCGGCTCGAAGGTGACTCGGCTGCCCGGCAGCACCAGGAACAGGCCGAGCAGCAGCGCGAGCTTGCCCCAGACCCCGATCATCACCGCCTGCGCGGGCAGGCTGTCGTAGATCGACATGGGCAGCTGGAACTCGATCGCGTGGTACCAGAGGAACACGCCGGTGCCCAGCGCCAGGTCGGCCACGGTGTAGGCCAGCACCCAGCCCCAGCGCACCGCCAGCAGCACGAAGAAGGGCAGCAGCCACAGCGTGTACTGCGGCGAGTGCACCTTGTGCAGCAACAGGAACCCGCACAGCATCGCGCCGGAGACGCCGACCCACGGGTACTCGCCGGTGCCGGTCCAGCGCAGCCAGCCGACCAGGCAGGCCAGCAGGAAGGCCAGGCAGATCAGGGTCGGCGAGAGCCAGCTGACCAGCTGCTGGAAGTCGGTGTTGGCCGGGTCGGAGGCCGGCCGGAAGGCCCAGAACCAGATCGAGTTGGTGGTGATGTCGACCTTGCGCTCCTGCTGGAAGACGAAGGAGGCCCGCCAGCCCTCATAACCCAGCACCGCGAACGGCAGGTTCACCAGCGCCACGGTGACCGCGGTGGCGGCCAGCACCCGGAGCGCGCCGGCGATGTCCCAGCGCCGGCCCCTCGGCAGCCAGCGGCCGTCCGGCCCGCCGGTGAGCACGTACAGCGCCAGCGGCAGTGCGAAGAAACCCGGGTACAGCTTCAGCGCCGCGCCGAGGCCGAGCAGCACCCCGGCCACCATGGCCCGCTCCACCAGCGGCCTGCTCGCGCCCTCCCGGCCCCAGCCCCGGTGCACCGCGTACACCGCGCCGACCGCGCAGGCCACCGCGGGCAGGTCCCAGTTGTGGAAGGCGTGCAGCACCAGGCCGGGCGCCAGCGCCCAGATCAGCGCGCGCCAGCCGGAGAGCCTGCCCAGCAGCCAGGCGATGAGCAGGCCGAAGGGGGCCAGCAGCAGGCTGGAGTAGAAGAGGAAGTCGGCGTCGTTGCTGGCGAATACCGCCCCTGCCCAGATCAGCAGGCCGGTGAGCACCGGGTACTCCACCGAGCCGCCGGTCAGCTGGCCCTGCTCGTCCAGGCCGCCGCCCAGGTAGGGGAAGACGTGCCGGTCCACGTCCCGGCCCAGCCACAGGTGCTGCACGTCGGAGTAGCAGAGCTCGCCGTGCCGGTTGGCGTACTCCGGCGCGCTGCGGCCCCACTGGTCGAACTCAGGGCCGGCGCAGCGCGCCTTGTTCGCGTAGCCACCGAGCAGCAGCAGTCCGCACAGCAGGACCAGCGCGACGAGCGCGGTCCTGCCGAAGCGGGTCACGCGGGTAGCTGGGCACGCAGGTAGGCGATGTCGCCGGCCTGCCCGTCGCCTGGTGTCTCCACTACCACCGGCGCCTGCGCGGTGTTGACCACCGCGGCCAGCACGGCCGGGTCGATGGTGCCGGTGCCGATGTTGGCGTGCCGGTCCCGCGCGGAGCCGAACTCGTCCCTGGAGTTGTTCAGGTGCACCAGGTCGATCCGCCCGGTGATCCCCTTGACCCGCTCCACGATGCCGACCAGGTCCTCACCGGCGGCGTGCGCGTGGCAGGTGTCCAGGCAGAAGCCCGCGCCGAACTCGCCGACCGCGTCCCAGAGCCTGGCCAGCATGTCGAACTTGCGGGCCATCGCGTTGTCGCCGCCCGCGGTGTTCTCGATCAGCACCGGCACCGCGAACCCGCCTGCCTCGGCCTGCCGCTCGAACAGCTTGCGCCAGTTCGCGATGCCGTCGGCCGGGTCGTCGCCCTTGGTCACGTGCCCGCCGTGCACCACCAGGCCGAGCGCGCCGGAAGCCTTGGCCGCCTCGGCCTGCTGCACCACCGACTTGCGCGAGGGGATGCGGATCCGGTTGTTCAGCGACGCCACGTTGATCACGTACGGCGAGTGCACGAAGACCGAGATCCCGGCCTCCCGCAGGGCCTCGGCCTGCGGGTGCGGCTTGGGTGACTCCCAGCTCTGCGGGTTGGACAGGAAGAACTGGACGACCTCGGCGCCGCGGTCCTGCGCCGAGCCGAGCGGATTGTCGTCGGCGACGTGTGCCCCGATGCGCATGCCGAGAGCGTAGTGGGCGCCCCTGACGGCCACGCCCCGAGTGGAGTCTTGTGTGTCATTCCGTCATGGATTGGAGTGGCAACCGTCACTTAGTCGACCTACCGTCGTTGGACCCAGAGACGTTACCGACCGGTACGCACCGGAGGGATGGGCATGCTCGCTCGACTCGCACGGCTTTCCGTGGCATCCGTGCTGCTCGCGATGGCGGGCATGGTCGGGCTGGCTGGCCCCGCGCTGGCTGCTGAACCGATCGTGATCGGCGACTGCTCGGCCACCGTCCAGGGCAAACCGGGCC
This sequence comes from Crossiella sp. SN42, assembly GCF_023897065.1. Taxonomy (GTDB): domain Bacteria; phylum Actinomycetota; class Actinomycetes; order Mycobacteriales; family Pseudonocardiaceae; genus Crossiella. Next base: position 73,614 of record NZ_JAMHIV010000024.1, on the reverse strand, counting down.
AGCCGATCCAGCTCAGCGCGGGCGCGGTGGCCGCGCCGGTGGTCGAGGTGGTCAAGCGGGTGCCGCTGCTCGGGCCGCCGCTGGCCGGCGCGGTGGACAAGGCGGTGCGCGCGCTGCCGCCGATCCCGATCGGCGCGGTGCCCGACGGCAAGGGCGGGTTCATCACCGGCGGCCAGATCGCCAACGGCGTCACGGATGCGCTGCGCAAGATCCCGCTGCTCGGGCCGATCCTCGGCGAGGTGGTCAAGGGTGTGCAGCAGGTGCTCAGCGGCGGCTGCGGGGTGACGGTCAAGACGCTGAACACCGCGGTCGCGCCGATCCAGGACGGGGCCAAGAACCTGCCCGGCGGCGGCTCGACCACGCCGAAGCCCCCGCCCGGCACCACCAACCCCGGTCAGCCGGGCCCCGGCAAGCCAGGCACCGGCACCCCGCCGCCCGGCAGCACCAACCCGGGCACGCCCGCTCCCGGCACGCCCGGCTCCGGCACGCCGATCCCGGACTTCCAGCTGCCGCGCCTGGAGGGCGGCGGCCTCTACGACTACGGCCGGGTGCCGCTCTACGACTACTCGGGGCTGCCGGTGGCCACGCCCGGTGGACTCGGCGCGCTGGCGCCTGGCGACCGCTACGGGCAGGCCTCGCCCGGCTCGCCGGGGGCCTACGGGCTGCCCGAGGGCGACGGGGTCGCCTCGGCCGGTCAGGCCCGCGCGCTGCCCACCGGCGGCGCTGGGCGGGTGGCCGCTCCGGTGCTGGTCGCGGTGCTGATGCTGTCCATGGTGACCGCCGCGCTGGTGCGTACCTGGGTACTTCGCCGGACCGTCTGATCACCGATTGGGAGCAACGGGCACTGGGCTGTTAGCCTGCTCGGGTTGCTGACGCGACGACCCTCCTGCCACGGAACGTCCGTGGCCGATTAGTCCACAGGAGGTGAGGTCTACGTGCGTCACTATGAACTGATGGTCATCCTGGACCCCAACGTGGACGAGCGCACTGTCGCTCCCACGCTGGACACTTTCCTCAACGTCATCCGCACTTCGGGCGGGAACGTGGAGAAGGTCGATGTCTGGGGCAAGCGCCGGTTGTCGTTCGAGATCAACAAGTCCCCTGAGGGGATTTACGCGGTCATCGACATCAACAGCACGCCGGACGCGGTCAAGGAGCTCGACCGCCAGCTGGGCCTGCAGGACACCGTCCTGCGCACCAAGGTCCTGCGCCGCGACCCCGCCAAGTTCGCCAAGGCCGCCGCGAAGGCTGCTGCCAAGGCGTCCAAGGGCCCCAAGGCCTGACGGCGGGAGAGCGCTGAATCATGGCTGGTGAGACGGTAATCACGGTGGTCGGGAACCTGACCGCCGATCCGGAACTGCGCTTCACCCAGTCCGGCGCGGCCGTGGCGAGCTTCACCATCGCCTCCACGCCCCGCACGCTCGACCGCGCCAGCGGCGAGTGGAAGGACGGCGAAGCGCTGTTTCTGCGGTGCAGCATCTGGCGCCAGGCGGCGGAGAACGTCGCCGAGTCCCTGACCCGCGGTATGCGCGTGGTCGCCCAGGGACGCCTGCGCCAGCGCTCCTTCGACACGAAGGAAGGCGAGAAGCGCACCGTCATCGAGCTGGAGGTCGACGAGATCGGCCCCTCGCTGCGCTACGCCACGGCCAAGGTCAACCGCGCCAGTCGCGGTGGCGGCGGTGGCGGCGGCGGCGGCGGTGGGTACGGCTCCTCCGGCGGCGGCAGCGCGCCCGCGGACGACCCGTGGGGCTCCGCGCCGCCTGCCAGCTCCGGTGGCGGTGGCGGCTTCAACGACGAGCCGCCGTTCTGATCCGGCTGCCTCGCCAGCGCTCCTGCTCCGCACCCCTCGAGACTCCGAACACGACCACGTCCAGCTCCAGGAGGACGACACATGGCTAAGCCGCCTGTGCGCAAGCCGAAGAAGAAGGTCTGCGCGTTCTGCAAGGACAAGACCGCGCACCTGATCGACTACAAGGACACCGCGATGCTGCGGAAGTTCATCTCCGACCGCGGCAAGATCCGTGCCCGCCGGGTCACCGGCAACTGCTCCCAGCACCAGCGGGACGTCGCCATCGCGGTGAAGAACTCGCGCGAGATGGCGCTGCTGCCCTACACCTCCACCGCTCGCTGACCCAGAGACCATAGAGAGGAGTTGGCGATGAAGCTCATTCTCACCGCTGACGTGACCGGCCTCGGTGGTCCTGGTGACATCGTCGAGGTGAAGGACGGCTACGGCCGCAACTTCCTGCTGCCCCGCGGCCTGGCCATCGTGGCCACCAAGGGCGCGGAGAAGCAGGTGCAGACCATCCGGAGGGCGCAGGAGGGTCGCAAGATCCGCGACCTGGACCACGCCAAGGAGGTCAAGGCCACGCTCGACGGCCTGGGCTCCGTGCAGCTGACCGGCCGCGCCGCGGCCGGTGGCGGCAAGCTGTTCGGCTCGGTCACCACCGCGGACATCGTGGCCGCGATCAAGGCCGCTGGTGGGCCGGCGCTGGACAAGCGCTCGGTCGAGACCTCCGGCCACATCAAGACCACCGGCAAGCACACCGTCGCGGTGCGCCTGCACCCGGAGGTCACGGCCAACGTCAACCTCGTGGTTGCCGCAGGCTGAGCACGCTCTGCTCGACATCGAGCACAGGCGCCGCCCGAACGGGGCTACTCCATCCGGGAGGCGCCTGTGCTCGTTTGTCTCAGCGTCACAGCACGTTTTGTCAGTTGTGACACCCGGCCCGCGACACGCCGCAAACGCGGTTATACGCGACACGCCGGGCCGAGTTCCGGTTAGTTTTTCCACATCGCACACACAGGCCCTGACCAGCGGGCTTTGATTTTTCCTCGCAGGTTCTCCCCAAGTTGTCCACAGGGCACGGGACGCTTGTGGTCAGCTGTGCACAGCCATCCCCAGGCTGCCCACAGGTCGATCCACAGGCTGGTTTGCCTGCTCCAGACGGGGGACCTAGCGTCGCGACTGCGCGCCGGCGGTGACGGCCGGGCCGGACCGAGCTCCTCGGACCGGCGGCCGTCTTGTCAGGGGTCGCGAGCAGAATCCTGGTGGGCTCGAGCTTTGGTGGAGGTGCACGACCGTGGCCGTGGTGGACGACCGTGACTTCAGGGGCGGCGACTCCTCCGGCGGCTTCGAGCGGCAACCACCGCAGGACCTCGCGGCCGAGCAGTCGGTGCTGGGCGGCATGCTGCTGTCCAAGGACGCCATCGCCGACGTGGTCGAGGTGGTCCGCCCGAACGACTTCTACCGGCCCGCGCACCAGTCGGTTTACGAGTGCATCCTCGACCTCTACACCAGGGGCGAGCCCGCCGACGCGATCACCGTCTCGGCCGAGCTGGAGCGCAGGGGCGAGCTGCTGCGGGTCGGCGGCGCGCCGTACATGCACACCCTGATCGCCACCGTGCCCACCGCGGCCAACGCGGGCTACTACGCCGAGATCGTGGCGGAGAAGGCGGTGCTGCGGCGGCTGATCGAGGCCGGCACCAAGATCGTCCAGCTGGGCCACCACGGGGCGGAGGGCTCCGACGTGACCGAGGTGGTGGACCGGGCGCAGGCGGCCATCTACGAGGTCACCGAGCGGCGCACCACCGAGGACTACGTGGCGCTGGAGGACCTGCTCCAGCCGACCATGGACGAGATCGACGCGATCGCCAGCCGCGGCGGCAACGCCCTCGGCGTGCCCACCGGCTTCATGGACCTGGACGCGCTGACCAACGGCCTGCACCCAGGCCAGATGATCATCGTCGCGGCCCGTCCCGGCGTCGGCAAGTCCACCCTCGGCCTGGACTTCGCCCGCTCCTGCTCGATCAAGCACGGCATGTCCAGCGTCATCTTCTCGCTGGAGATGAGCAAGACCGAGATCGTCATGCGCATGCTCTCCGCCGAGGCCAGGATCCGGCTGGCGGACATGCGCGGTGGCCGGATGACCGACGACGACTGGACCCGGCTGGCCAGGCGGATGAGCGAGATCAGCGAGGCGCCGCTGTTCATCGACGACTCGCCGAACATGACCATGATGGAGATCAGGGCCAAGGCCAGGCGGCTCAAGCAGCGGCACGACCTCAAGCTGATCGTGCTGGACTACATGCAGCTGATGACCTCCGGCAAGAAGGTCGAGTCCCGGCAGCAGGAAGTCTCCGAGTTCTCCCGAAACCTCAAGCTGCTGGCCAAGGAGCTGCAGGTGCCGCTGGTCGCGATGAGCCAGCTGAACCGAGGCCCGGAACAGCGCACCGACAAGCGCCCGATGCTCTCCGACCTCCGCGAGTCCGGCTCGCTGGAACAGGACGCCGACATGGTGATGCTGATCCACCGCCCGGACGCCTGGGAACGCGACGACCCGCGCGCGGGCGAGGCCGACCTGATCATCGCCAAGCACCGAGCAGGTCCCACCGCGACCATCGTGGTCGCCCACCAGCTGCACTACAGCCGCTTCACCGACCTGGCCCAGGGCTGAGGCGGCGTCCGCAGCGCTACGGTCAGCTGCGCTGACCAGTTGGACCGCTCTTGGGGTGCCATCCGCGCGGAGGGTCCTCACCGACCAGACCGTCCACGGCTTCGCGGAGCAGATCGGCGTGTCCGGTGTGCCTGCCGTACTCCTCGATCAGGTCGCAGACGAGCCGGCGCAGGTTGGCCCGGCGTCCGTCGGGGCAGGACACGTGCACGAGCTGGTCGAGTCCGCCGTCGGCCAGGGCCGCGTCGAGACGAGCCCGGGATCGTTCGACAGCACCGTCCCACAGCGTGTAGAGCTGTTCGGGGGTGTCGTCGGCGGCGGAGGTGAAGGTGTGCTCCCAGTCGTTGCCGCCGTCCCAGCCGATGGTGTCCCATGGTGGGCCTATCGGCTCCCCGCTCAGTTTGGTGGTGAACATGTAGTCCTCCGCGGCGGCGAGGTGCTTGAGCAGGCCGCCGAGGGTCAGCGAGGAGGCGCCGACGCGGGTCCGGAGCCCGGTCGCGTCGAGGTTGTCGGCCTTCCAGCGAAAGGTCGTGCGCAGCCGGTCGAGCGCACCCTTGAGGTGCTCGACCTCGTTACCGGCCAGGGGTGGCTCCCATGGGGGATCGCTGTTGGTCATGGGAGCAGACCGTAGACCTGATGCGGACAATGGTGCTGGAGGAAAGTCATGCGCGCAGGCGTCGTGGTCACGGCTCAGCCCGGGGTGGAGGACCTGGCCGTGCTGGCCGAGGAGCTGGGCCTGCACAGTTTCTGGGTCAACGACACCCCGATGGTCCACGGCGACCCCTTCATCGCGCTCGGACTGTGTGCGAAGGCCACCAGCCGGATCAAGCTCGGCATCGGCGTGACCTCACCGGCGTTGCGCTCGGCGCCGGCCGCCGCGAGTGGGTTCGCCAGCCTCAACGCGCTGGCGCCGGGCCGGATCGTCTGCGGGGTCGGCACCGGGAACACCGCCCGGCGCACCCTGGGCATGCCGCCGGTCTCGGTGGCCGCGCTCGAGGAGTTCACCACCGCGCTGCAGGACCTGTGTGCGGGTGGCTCGACCGGATACCGCGAAGGTGACCGCGTCCGCGACGTCCGGTTCCTGCACACCGGGGCGCAGGTGAACACCGCCGACCCGATCGAGTTCGTGGTGGCCGCGCTCGGACCGAAGGCCGCCGCCGCGGCCGGTCGGCGCGGCACCGGCCTGATCTCCTTCGGGCTGCTGGACCCCGTCGCCTGGCGCGCGCTGCACGACGCCCGCCGCCACGCCGCCCGGCACCCCGGCTCCGCCACGGACTCCTACCTGGTCACCGCGCTGCACGTGCTCGGCGAGGGCGAGGACCCGCACGGCGAGGCGGCCCGCGACGCGACCGGCCACCTCGTGCTGTCGCTGCTGGCCTTCGCCGGCGACGCACCCTCCTTCGCCGAGCAGCTCGGCCCGGCGGAACGCGAAGCGGTGCGGCGACTGCTCGACCGGCGCGGCACCATCGCGACCGCGCCGGACCGGCACACCAAGCTCTACCCCGGCTACCTCGGGCGCATCGCGCCGCAGGACCGCGACCTGGTCCTGCCCTCGCTGATGAACATGCTGGCTCTGGTCGGCACCCGCGCGGACCTCCGCGCCCGCATCAGCATCCTGGCCCAGGCCGGTGTCGACGAGCTGCTCATCCAGCCGGTGGTCGACCCACCGACCGAGATGGCTCAGCTCGCCGAACTCCTCGCCTGAGCGGACGCGCTCAGCGCCTCGTCTCGTACCTGGTCAGGACCACGCCGCCGGGGAACGTCCGGGTCTCCACCAGGTTCAGGTTCAGCCGGCTGTCCAGCGCGGTGCAGAACGGCGTGCCGCCGCCCACCAGCACCGGGTAGGTGGCCAGCACGTACTCGTCGATCAGCCCGGCCCGCATGGCGGCCCCGGCCAGCGTCGCGCCGCCGAGGCTCATCGGGCCGCCGTCCCCGGCCTTGAGCCTGCTGATCTCGGCGACCGCGTCGCCGGTGACCAGGCGGGTGTTCCAGTCGACCTTCTCGATCGTCGAGGAGAACACCACCTTCGGCATGTCCCGCCAGTTCCGGGCGAACTCGATCTCCGCCGGAGTGGCGCCGGGTTGCTGGTCGCCGGTGGGCCAGTAGGAGCTCATCGTCTGCCACAGCTTGCGCCCGTACAGCGTCAGGGCGGTCGCCCGCTCATAGTCGAGCCACCACTGGAACAGCTCGCCGCTCGGCGGCCCGCCCCAGCTGATGTCGTCGCCGGGCGCGGCGATGTAGCCGTCCAGGGTCACGTTCATGCCGTAGACCAGTTTCCGCATCGTGCCAGCCTAGGCGCGATCCGCGGGCTCGATCAGGGCGCGGAACCCGGTCAGCAGCGCGGTGAGGCCGACCTCGAACTCCTCGTCGCCGCCGACCTCGGCGAGGACCTCGGCGTGCTGGACGAGCAGCGGGAAGGTCGCGGCGTCCCGGGAGCGGAACAGCTCTCGCCGGTGCCGCTTCTCCGCCGGGTCCTGCCGGTCGAGTCCGAGGTTGAAGTGCACCGAGCCGATGACGAAGGTGGCCAGCGCCGAGGCGGCGGCGGAGGCGAGGCCGGGGCGCAGGCCCGCGCCGATGAACAGGGCGAGGGCGTACTGCATCCCGGCCAGCGAGTTGGGGCCGAGCCGCTCGGTCCCGCGCAGCAGCGAGGCCACGCCGGGATGCCTGCGCAGGTGCTCGCGGAACCGGCGGGCCGACCACGCCGCCTGCTCGGCCCAGTCCGCGTCCTCCGGCGGCGGCGCGCTGGCCACGCTGACCGCCCGGTCGATGAGCAGGGTCACCAGCTCTTCCCGGTTGCGCACGTGCCGGTAGAGCGAGGCCTGCGTGCAGCCCAGCGCCTCGGCCACGTTGCGCATGGTCAGCGCGGCGGCCCCGCGCTCGTCGAGCAGGGCCATGGACGCGTCGAGGATGCCCTCGAGGGTCAGTGACCGCCGCCGTCGCTGCCGCGCGGGTTCGCTCTCCCTGGCCAGCCACCAGGCGGCCGTTCCCGGTCGCGGCGCCTCGGCGGTCGTGCTCGGTTCGTCCACCGGACCAGGATAGCGCTATGCGAACACACATCACTTAAGTTAAGTTAACCGCGTTCGCATAACGGCCCGAGGAAGGACACACCATGCGCGCCGTACGGAACACCGATCAGGGCATCGTCGTGGCCGAGGCCGACGAGCCGGCCGGTCCGGGGATCCGCCTCGCCGTCGCCTCGATCGGCATCTGCGGGACCGACGTCAACTTCGCCCTGGGTGGCGTGCAGGGCTACACCTACGGCCACGAGTTCGCCGGCACCACCGCCGACGGCCAGTCCTACGCCGTCGAACCCACCGTCTACTGCGGCGAGTGCGACCAGTGCCGCGCCGGCCACGTCCAGCGGTGCGAGGCCCCCGGGCACGGCACGCTCGGCATCTTCCGGGACGGCGGCATGTGCGATGCGGTGACGGTTCCCGAGCAGATGCTCATCCGGCTGCCACCCGGCCTGGACGTGCGGGACGCCTGCCTGGTGGAGCCCGCGTCGGTGGCCGGGCACGGGGTCCGCACCGCGGCGCTGGCGCCAGGGGAGCGGGTGGCGGTCGTGGGCGGTGGCAGCATCGGGTTACTGGCCGCGGCAACGGCCCGGCAGCAGGGCTTCGAGGTCGATCTCGAGGCGCGCCACGAGCACCAGCGGACGGCCGCGGAACGCCTGGGCGCGGGCGCGGTGACCGGCGGCTACGACGTGGTGATCGACGCCGCGGGCTCTGAGGCCGGGCTCGCCCGGTGCGCCGAGCTCGCCCGCCCCGGCGGCCGCGTGGTGCTGCTGGGCGTGTACCAGCAGACCGTGCCCATCCCGGGCATCGTCAGCCTGGTCAAGGAGCTGACCTACCTCAACTCCATCGCCTACAGCAGGCACGACGGCATCCGCGACACCGAACAGGCCGCGGCCCTGCTCGCCGCCAACCCCGAGATCGCGCAGACGGTGATCACCCACCGCTTCCCCCTCGACGAGGCCGCCGAGGCCTTCCGCGTGGCGGGCGACCGGGCCGCCGGAGCCACCAAGGTCGTTCTGCACCCCTGACTGAACTGGCGCGCTGGCACCACTGATCTTCTCAGTGGTGCCGCGCTTGACCAGCATGTTTCCCCCTAGTGGTGCCAGCTTGCGCACAAATGGAGCCCAGCTGGCTTGCGGTGGTGCCATATCTGTGCCATTGTGGCACCCATGGAGCTGGTTCGTAGCTCCGGTCACCACACCACCTTCCTGGGGGACAGCCATGCCTACTTTCCCGACGCCCGAACCGGTCTCCGTCACCCTTGAGCTCGGTGTCGGCAGCGTGCGGATCTCCGCGAGCGACCGGACCGACACCGCGGTCGAGGTGCGCCCGCGCGACCCGGCGGACGCCTCCGATGTGCGGGCCGCGCAACGGGTCCGCGTCGAGTGCGCGGACGGCGTGCTGCGGGTCATCGGGCCGAAGGCGGGCCCGTTCGACTTCTCCCGCAAGACCAGGTCGGTGGAGGTGTCCATCGACCTGCCCACCGGTTCGCGGTTCGCCGGTGAGGTGCAGGCCGGGGACCTGCACGGCACCGGCCTGCTCGGCGAGTGCCGGTTCAAGACCGGTATCGGCAGCGTGCGGGTGGAGCGGACCGGCAAGTTGCGGGTGGTCACCGCGGCCGGTCAGGTCACCGCGACCGCGGTGGACGGCGACGCCGACATCCGCACCGGCACCGGGAAGGTCCGCCTCGGCGAGGTCGAGGGCACCGTGCTGGTCCGCAACCCCAACGGCGACACCACGATCGCCGCGGCGGCCGGCCAGGTGCGGGTGCGCTCGGCGAACGGGGACATCGCGGTGGACCGGGCGGGCGCGGGCGTCGAGGCGAAGACCTCCAACGGCAGCATCCAGCTCGGCGAGGTGATCCGCGGCGTGGTGGAGCTCGGCACCGCGGTCGGCGACCTGGAGATCGGCCTCGCCGAGGGCACCGCCGCGCGGCTCGCGGTGACCACCAAGTTCGGCCAGGTGCACAACCTGCTGACCACCACCAGCCAGCCCGCGCCCGCCGACGAGACCGTCGAGCTGCGCGCGCACACCTCCATCGGCGGCATCACCATCCGCCGTTCCTGATTTCCCACCTACTCGAAACGAGGGACAGCCATGCCTGAACTCACCGAAACCGATCGCCCGGAGTTGCAGACCGCCATCGAGGAGGCGGTCGCCCTGGGTTGCGCTGGAGTGCAGCTGCGGGTGCACGACGAGCGGGGCGAATGGGTCGGCAGCGCCGGGGTGCGCGAACTGGGCCAGACCGCGAAGCCGCCGACGGACGGACTGTTCCGGATCGGCAGCAACACCAAGACCTTCACCGCCACCGCGGTCCTGCAGCTGGTGGCCGAGGGCAAGCTCGGACTGGACGCCCCGGTCGCCGACTACCTGCCGCGGCTCCCGCTGGACCCGAGGATCACGGTGCGGATGATGCTGGCGCACACCAGCGGACTGTTCAGCTACACCGGCGAGTTCTTCCCCGACGGGACGATCGTGCGCGGGATTCCCTTTGAGGGCAAGGAATGGGTGGAGAAGCGGTTCCACAGCTACCAGCTGGAGGAGCTGGTGCGGATGGGCCTGGCCAAGCCAGCGCGGTTCGAGCCCGGCACCGACTGGAGCTACTCCAACACCAACTACGCGCTGGCCAGGCTGCTGGTCGAGCAGGTCACCGGCTGCTCCTTCGCCGAGGAGCTGGACCGGCGGATCCTGCGACCGCTCGGCCTGCGCGGCACCGTGGTGCCCGGTGACTCGCCGGAGATCCCCGGACCGCACGCGCACGGTTACGTCCGTTACGAGGACGCGGGCGAGTGGAAGGTGCTCGACGTCGCCCGCCAGAACCCGTCCTGGTCTCCCGGTTCCGGCGACATGATCTCCACCACCCAGGACCTGCACACGTTCTTCTCCGCGCTGATGGCCGGCAGGCTGCTGCCCGCCCCGCTGCTGGCCGAGATGCGCCAGACGCACCCGGTCTCCGGCTTCGGCCTGGGCGTGCGCGCGCAGGAGGCCCCGGACGGCGGCACCCTCTACTTCCACAACGGCGGCACCCAGGGCTACGGCGCGCTGATGTACGGCACCCCCGACGGCGGCAAGACCCTGACCGCCTCGGTGACCGCCGGGGACACCGAGGTCGACATGGCCGAGGCGTTCCAGAAGGTGATGGACCGGCTGGTGAACGAGGTCTTCGGCGGGCAGGCAGGCTAGCCCTCGAAGACCACCGTGGCGGCCACCCTGGTCTCCGGCACGGTGACGCACCAGCGGTCACCGGTGCGGCGGACCGGCAGCTCGACGCCGCAGCGCACCTCTGCCGCCCTGGTCACCGCGAGGTCGGCGGCCAGCGCGATCTCGATGTCCCGCAACGGGATCGGGTCCTCCAGGAACTCGACCCGGCCGCGTGGGGCGCGCAGCGGCGAGTGGTTGACCAGGTGCACGATCCAGCGTTCCGGGCCGGTGGCGGTGCGGGGCTGGTGGGTGAGGGTGACCTCGGCGCTGGCCGGGGCGGTGGTGCGGACCAGGGGTTCGGGCAGCAGGCCGTCGAGCAGCCTGGCGGTGAGCTCGCGGTAGATCCAGTAGCCGTGGTTGAGGTAACTGCGGCCCAGCGGGAAGGCCAGCGCGCCGAGGCCGGGGGCCTGCACCGCGGTCGCGTACTCGCTGACCACGCCGGAGGGCGGCACGGCGTACCCGGTCAGGTGCACCGGGTCAGCCGTGGGCTCGGTCAGGCGGGCGTGCACGGTGACCCCGGGGCCGACCGTCCAGCGGGCGCAGCCTTCGTAGAGGGCGAAGTCGTAGCCCGCGTACCGCTGATCGTCGCCGAGGATCGGCCCGCTGATGCTGGTGTAGGGGCGCTCGAACTCCGCTTCGCCGTGGTAGCGGCCGGACAGGCCGGCCGGCCACAGCTCCGCGCTCTCGCCGACGCGCAGCGCGCCGTGTGAGGCGAGCACCGCGCCGCCGGCGTCCAGGTACCGGTTGAGGCGGGCGGCCAGCCCGGCGTCCACCGTGAGCAGCTCGGGCAGCACCAGCAGGCGGTAGCGCTCGAAGTCGGCGGTCAGGTCGACGATGTCGAACTGGAGCTGGCGTTCCATCAGCAGCCGGGCCGCGCCCGCCACGCCGGCGCCGCGGACGAACCCCTCGACGAACGCGTCCAGGCCCTCGGCCAGCTGGTCGGCCAGCCAGCCGTCCTCGGCGCCGCCGCCGTCCACGCCGAACTGGGTCAGCGGCGGGCCGTCGGCCAGGATGGCGGCCTCGGTGACCGGCACCGCGCCCTCCAGGTAGGGCTGGATGCGCTCGATCTCGGCGTAGGCCTCGCCGATGGTCGCGTACACCGCGGGGTCCAGCCGCAGCGCCGGGCCGGGATCGTCGCCGATGTCGCAGCGCAGGCCGTTGGCCACGATCCCGGCCAGCTCGGTACGCAGCTGGAGCGGGTGCTTGAGCCCGCCGTAGTCACCCCACTGGGTGGCGAAGCGGCCCGGCATGCCGTACACCGGCCGCCCCAGCGTGCGGGCGTACCTGGCGTGCACCGGCAGGTAGCCGTAGCCCCAGACCCCGGTCGCCATGCCCTCGATCTCGATGGTGTCCACAGTGGACACTCGATCCGCGGATCCCAGCACCGCCAAGGTGTTGCAGGTGACCTGGACCTCGGGCCGGATGGACCGGACGTGCTCGGCCAGGCAGCGCGCGCAGTAGCACTCGGCCACCGACAGCGGGCCGGGGTTGACCATGTCGAACCACATGCCGTCCACCGCGCACTGCCGGAGGATCTCGCCGGTGTGCGTGAGCGCCACCTCCAGCAGGCCGGGGTGGGACAGGCACAGCTGGCTGACGTCCGGCACCTCGCCGACCGGCGGCAGGCCGGTGCGCCGGTCCCGCCGCATCACCAGCCACTCCGGGTGCCGCTGGGCGAGGTGCTCGTCCCAGGCGAACGGGTACAGGGCCTGCACCCGCAGGTTGGCCGCGCGGCAGGCCTCGACCTGACCGCGCAGCAGGTCCCAGGTCGCCGGTCCCGGCCGGGCGCTGGGGAAGTAGCAGTTGCCCTGCACGTCCTTGGCCACCACCACGACCGCCTCGACGTGCGCGGCGCGCAGGGTGGCGGCGAACTCCGCCGGGTCGAACCCCGCGCCGACGCCGTGCACCTCTGGGCTGTTGTTGAAGTCCAAGATGACCTTGCGCCAGGGCTGTCCATCACTCATCACCGTCATCCCCTCAAAACGGCGAACACTGTTCGGAGTAAAACTCCGCACACCGTACGGTGTTCTAGGATTGCCGGTCAAGGCACTGGCTGGGAGGCACATGACAACCGAGTACGCGGGCCAGGGCGACGCCGACCGCACCCTTGAGCTGCTCTGGGGCCTGGCCGAACCACCGAGCCGGGGCCCCAAACCGAGGCTGAGCGTGCCGGCGATCGTGCGCGCCGCGATCGAGATCGCCGACGCCGAGGGCCTGGCCCAGCTGTCCATGCGCAAGGTGGCCGACCGGCTCGGCGTCGGCGCCACCTCGCTGTACACCTACGTGCCGGGCAAGCACGAGCTGATCGACGTCATGCTGGACACGGTGATCGGCGAGGTGCCGCGGCCCGACGGCAAGGGCGACTGGCGGACCCGGCTGGCCCGGATGGCCAGGGACGACTGGGCGCTCTACACCCGGCACCCGTGGATCCTGCACATCGCCGGCCACCGACCGGTGATGGGGCCGAACACGCTGGCCGCGGCCGGCTCCGCGCTGGGCATCCTGGCCGGACTGGGCCTGCCGGAGGACGAGGTGATCACGATGATCGACTTCGTGGACGGCTACGTGCGCGGCATGGCGCGGGACGCCGCGGACGCCGCCCAGGCCGAGCAGCGCACCGGGCAGACCGACGAGCAGTGGTGGGCCAGCCAGATCCCGCTGTGGCACAAGCACTTCGACGTCACCGCCCGCCCTGACCTGCCGGACCCGGCGCGGGTGGCCGCGGTCGCCGGCGCGCACGAGCGCAAGTTCGAGTTCGGCCTGCAGCGCATCCTGGACGGGATCGCCGGCTACCTCGCCGAACGGGGCTTGACTTCAAGTTAACTTGAAGTTGCACCCTGGGCGCATGCCGACCATCGAGGACGAGCTGGCCGCCCTGCGCGCCCAGGTCCGCCTGCTCAGCGACCGCGCGGAGATCGGCGCGCTGATCGACGCCTACGCGCTGAGCCTGGACGAACGGCGCTTCGACGCGGTCACCTCGGCCGCGCTGTTCACCCCCGAGGTGCGCTTCGACTTCCCGGTGGGGGAGCAGGAGACGCTGGAGAACTACGCCGAGGCCGGGCACGCGGTGATGGGCCAGTACGAGCTGACCCAGCACGTCACCGCCAACCACGTGATCGACCTGCGCGGCGACCACGCCTCGGTGCGCTGGAACGCGATCATGACGCACGTGCACCTGCGGGAGACCACCGAGGCCAGGGGCGAACGGCCGGGGGCGCACTTCGACGTGGGCGCGTTCTTCACCGCGACGGCGGTGCGCACGCCGGGCGGCTGGCGGTTCAGCCAGCTCTCGCTGCGCGCGGGCTGGACCGCGGGCAGGCCGCCGTTGCGGGTGGTCAGGCGGGACGCAGGATGATCTCGTCCACGTTGACGTGCGGCGGCTGGCTCACCGCGTAGAGCACCGCGCGGGCCACGTCGGCCGGGGTCAGCTTGGGCTCGGCGGCGCGCTCCGGCGGGATGCCGCCGGTGTCCACCAGGCCGGGCTGGAGCAGGCTGACCCGCAGGCCGGTGCCCGCGCACTCGGCGCGGATGTTCTGCGCCAGCCCGGTGACCGCCCACTTGGTGGCCGAGTACAGGTTGCCCGGCCGGATGCCGCGGCCGGCCGCGGAACCGGTGAGCACCAGGTGTCCGTTGGCGCGCAACAGTTCCGGCAGGGCCGCGCGGGCGGTGAAGGCGGCCCCGCAGACGTTGGTCAGCACCATGCCCGGCCACTGCTCCGGCGGCGCGCCGTCCTCGGTGCGGAAGCTGGTGGACACGCTGTGGCCGGCGTTGGCGAAGACCACGTCCAGCCGCCCGAACTCCGCCACGGTCCTGGCCACCAGCGCCCGCACCTGTGGCCAGTCCGCGACATCGCAGGGCACCGCGAGCCCGTCCAGCTCGGCGGCCAGCGCGGCCAGCGGCGCGGCGGTGCGCCCGGCGAGCACCACCCGGAAACCCTGCTCGGCGGCCAGCCGGGCGGTGGCCGCGCCGATCCCGCCCGCCGCGCCGGTGACGATCATGACCTTCGACATGCGCTGATCGTGGCAGCAGTGGGGGAAAGCCCACCACCGCACGGGTCCCAGCGCTCCTGATCGACGCCCGGCCCGCTGGCACGGTGTGCGCATGGGGAAATGGATGCTGGCACCGGTGGTCGCGGCGCTGCTGGCCGGGCTGGTCGCACCGGCGCAGGCGCGGCCGCACACTTCGGTGCAGCAAGGGGTGGACGCGATCGTGGCCGGTGGGCTGCCCGGCGTGCTGACCGCGGTGAGCGAGCCCGGCCGGGACCGGCTGTACCGGGCCGGGGTAGGGGACCGCCGACGGGGCACGCCGATCCCGTGGCAGGCCGAGCTGCGGGCGGGCTCAATCGGCAAGACCTTCACCGCGGTGACCGTGCTGCGGCTGGTCGCGGCCGGGTCGATCCGGCTGGACGAGCGGGTGGAGACCTACCTGCCGGGCGTGCTGCGCGGGGACGACGAGCACGGACGGCGGGAGATCACCATCCGCCAGCTGTTGCAGCACACCAGCGGCCTGCCCGACTACGGCTCAGCCCTGCCGCAGGGCGCGGACTTCGTGGCGAACCGCTTTCGCGCACACGAGCCGATGCGGCTGATCGGACACGCGCTGGACCGGCCGCAGCTGGACCGGCCCGGCAGGCGCTGGGTCTACGTCAACACCGGATACCTGTTGCTGGGCAAGGTGATCGAGCGGGTCACCGGCCGGCCGTGGGCGGAGGTGGTCACCGCGCAGGTGATCCGGCCGCTCGGGCTGAGCCGGACCTACCTGCCCCGGCCGCACGAGGTCACCCTGCGCGGACCGCACCCGCGCGGTTACCTGGCGGTGGACGGCAGGCTGGCCGACGTCACCGAGCTGGACAGCTCGTACCTGGACGCCTCCGGTTCGGTGGTGTCCACCCCCGCGGAGCTGAACCGCTTCTTCCGCGCGGTGCTCGGCGGCGAGCTGCTGCCGCCGCCGGTCCAGGCGGAGCTGACCACCTGGCGCGCGGGCGGGCCGACCGCGCCGTTCTACGGGCTCGGGCTGGAGCGCTTCCCGCTCTCCTGCGGGGACTACGTGGGCCACGGCGGTGAGATGCACGGTTTCTCCGGACTGTCCGGGGTGCTGGTGCGGCGCGACGGCGGCCTCGGCCGCGCGGTGACCACGCTGGCCACCGGCCGACCTGCCGGTATGCCCGATTTCGCCAGGGTGCTGACGGTGGCCGAGACCGCGTTGTGTGGGTAGGTTCGGCCGTGTGCTGTGGCTGGGACTGGTGCTGCTGGTCGCGGGGGTGGGCGGCTATCTGTACGCGCACCACCTGCGGCGGCACGTGCACGCGCTGATCGCGACCGAGACCCAGCCGGTGGCCGAGCTGGAGGTCTACCGGGGCGCCGCGGCCGAGGTGGCCACCAGCGTGCGCCGGGTGGCCGAGGTGCTGGGTCACGCGGAACCCGGCCCGCACGGCCCGCTGGTCTCCGAGCTGAGCCGGACCCCGTGCGTGTGGCACCGGCACCTGGTGCGCCGCCGGTACCGCAAGGTCTCCACCGACTCCCACGGCAGGCGCAAGGTCAGCGAACACACCGAGACGGTGGCGGAGAACAGCTCCGGCCCGCTGTTCGGGGTGCGGGACGGCAGCGGCCTGGTCTACGTCGACCCGGCTGGCGCCCGGCCGGACGCGCCGGAGCTGGTGATGCAGCGGTTCGAGCCTGCCGAACAGGCGCCGCAGGGCTTCCTGGACCAGCTGCTCGGCCCGTCCCGGCAGGCGGGCACCATCGGCTACGAGTACAACGAGTGGGTGCTGCGGCCGGGCACCAGGCTGTTCGTGCACGGCCAGCTCGCCGACCGCGGCCAGGGCCCGCTGGTCTTCGGCCGACCGGCCAAGGGCCCGTACGTGATCTCCACCCGGAGCGAGGCCGAGGTCAGGGTGGCCAAGAGCCACGACCAGCTGATGTTCGCCTTCGGCAGCCTCGGGGTGTTCCTGATCGGCCTGGCGCTGGTGGTCGTCAAGCTGGTCAGCTGACCCGGCGCGCCTCCGCTGAGGTCACCGGCTCGCCGACCTGGATCCCGTGCAGCACCTGGGCGAGCACCTCCGCACCGCGCACCACCCTCGGTCCCGGCCGGTTGAAGTAGGCGGGCCCGTCCAGCACCCACACCGCCGACGGGGCCACGTCTGTCCACTGTGGATGGTCGGTGAGCAGGTGCAGCTCGGCCTCGGTCCGTTCCGGCGGGAACCCGCAGGGCAGCACCAGCACGATGTCCGGCCGGGCCGCGACCAGCAGGTCCCAGTGCACGGACTTGGTGTGCTCGCCCGCGGTGGCCAGCAGCGGCAGCCCACCGGCGGCCGCGATCTGCTCCGGCACCCAGTGTCCGGCAGGCCACAGCGGGTCCAGCCACTCGATCGCGGCCACCCTCGGTTTCGGCCGGCCGGCCACTGCCGCGCGCACCGCGTCCAGCCGCGCGGTCAGCTCGGCCACCCGGTGCTCGGCCAGCTCGCCGAGGCCGAGCTCCGCGCCCACCAGCTGGATGCAGCCCAGCACCTGGCCCAGCGTGCGCGGCTCCAGGCTGAGCACCTTGGTGTCGGTCTCCAGCACCCGCAGCTCCGCGGCGACCCGGCGGTAGGACAGCGCGCACACCTCGCACAGGTCCTGGGTGAGCACCAGGTCCGGCGCGAGCTCGGCGAAGCGCGCGGTGTCCAGGCCGTACAGCGAGGAGCCCCGGTGCGCGCCGCCGACCGCGGCCGAGATCTCCCTGCTGCTCATCCGGTCCTGGTCGATCGAGCTGGTGGTGACCACCGGCACCGAGGCGACCTCCGGTGGCCAGTCGCACTCGTGCGTGCGGCCCACCAGCTCCGGCGCCTTGCCCAGCACGGCGAGGATGTCGGTGGCCGCGGGCAGCAGCGAGATGATCCGCATACGCCAAAAGGTAGGCCCGGGACGCTGGCTGCGTCCCGGGCCTACCCGAGTTGGTGTTACCGGTCTACGGCCTCCCTGCACCCACTAATGGAAGAGGCCCTGGACCGTTGATCAGACGCCGGGAACCTTCGGCATGGCGGGCACGCCAGGCACGGCGACCTTCGGCAGTGCGGGCACGGCGGGCAGCAGGTTCAGACCCGGCAGGTCCGCCTCACGCGCGCCACCGGGCAGCGCGGGAAGGCCCAGCTTCGGCAGTGCGGGCACGGCCGGCAGCAGGTTCAGACCGGGCAGACCGGCCTCACGGGCGCCACCGGGCAGCGCGGGCACACCCGGGAGGGTGGGCACCGAGACCTTCGGCAGGGTCGGCACGCTCGGCACCAGCCCGCCGCCGGTCAGCCCGGACAGCACGTCGAGCTTGCCACCGGAGACACCCAGCGGTCCGTTGACCGGAGCCGCGGTGCGGCCCTGGGCGCCGGAGAACCCGAAGGGCACGTCGGTCGCGCCGGGCAGGTTCTTGCCCAGCTCCAGGTCGGTCACCGGGATCTGCAGCTCGGCGGGGGCGCCGCCGACCTCCATGTTGGTGGCCTCGGAGGCGTTGGCCATGGCGTTGCCGACGACCTCGACCGGGATGTCGTAGACCTGCGCGACCGCGCCGATCGGGGCGAACAGGTTGAAGCCGGACAGGCCGCCGCCCTCGGACCCGGTGGTCTCACCGGTGCCGCCGACGGTGCTGTCGACCGAGCTGTCGGCCATCGAGTCGGCCACAGCCAGCGCGGCGACGGCGTCACCGAACGGCTGGACCGCCGCGCCCACGGGCACGTTCACGATGTCGCCGGCCACCGAGCCGCCGTCACCGGCGGTGGCGAGGTCGCCACCGGACTCGGTCTCCACCGCGGAGGCGGACACCGCGTCGGCGGTCCCGTTCAGCGAGGCGGCGAGGCCGTTGGCCCCGACGACCGGGCTGAGCGGAGCGGTGACGATGTCGCCACCCAGGAAGCTGCTCACACCGTCGGTCACGGTGGTGCCGCCGGCCTCGGACTCGATGCTGTTGTCGGCCACACCGGAGGTGGTGCCGATCCAGTTCACCGAGTCGCCCGCGACCTCGAGCGCCGCGGCGACCGGCACGGACGCGACGGTCCCGGTCCCGGTGCCCTTGACGCCGCTGGTCTCGTTGTCGCCACCGGCCTCGGAGGTGACCGCGGAGGACTCGGCGCCGTCAGCCAGCACCATCCAGCCCGCGCCGAGGCCACCCACGTTGGTGGGCACTGCCACCGGCACGTCGGCGATCAGGCCGGCCAGGCCGCCCATGTCGCCCGCGGTGGTCTTGTCGCCACCGGCGACCGCGTCGGTGGTGTTCTCCGCCGCGCCGCTGGAGTTGACCAGCCAGCCCGCGCCGACGCCCTCGACCTGGACCGGCCCGGCCGCCGCGGGGGTGATCAGGTTGCCGGTCAGCACGCCGTAGGAGCCCTCGGAGGTGGAGTCGCCACCGGCCACGGAGGACACGGCGTTCTCCGACTCGGCCTCGGACACGACGATCCAGCCACCGGAGATGCCCTGGCCCTGGATGGGCAGTGCGACCGGGGTCTGCACGACGTTGCCGGAGAGGCCACCGTCGGTGCCGTTGCCGGTGACGTCGCCACCGGAGACGACGTCGGCGGTGTACTCGCTCCAGGACTCACCGCGGACGATCCAGCCACCGGAGAGCGCGTTCAGCGTCACCGGGCCGGAGATCGGCGTGGAGACGGCGTTGCCGCTGCCCAGCGCGTCGTCGTCGGTCGCGGTGTTGTCGCCGCCGGCCTCGCTGTCCGTGGTGCTGGTGGACTGCGAGGTGGCGTTGACGATCCAGCCGAGGGACCCGGCCTCGGCGCTGACCGGCACGGCCACCGGCACCTGGACGCCGTCACCGGCGACCAGCGAGTCGTTGCCGCGGGTGCCGATCAGGCCACCGGCGTCGGTGGTGGTGTCGGTGCTGGCGGCGGAGTCCGCGTTGGCGATCCAGCCACCGGAGATGGCGGAAACCTCGGCGGGCAGGGTCAGCGGCGCGGAGCCGATGATGCCGCCGACCAGGGAGTTGTCGCCGTTGGTGAAGGCGTCCCCACCGGCGACCGACTCGGTCACCTGGGTGTGCTGCGCGTCGGTGTTGGACACCCAGCCACCGGAGTTGCCCAGCACCTGGACCGGCTCGGCGATCGCGGCGTCGACGATGTTGCCACCGCCGGTGCTCTCGTCACCGTTGGTCATCAGCATGCCGCCGGTCTGCGCGGTGCTGGTGGAGTCGCTCACCGAGTCGGACAGGCCGCCCCAGGCGAGGGCGTTGCCCGCGACGGTGACCGGACCGGCCACGTTCGGCGTGATCAGGTTGCCGCCGATGCCGCTGTCGTAGCCGGAGGTGACGCTGTCCCCACCCGCGACGGCGTCCGCGGTGGTCGACCCCGTGGCGTTGGAGTTGTTGACCGGGAACACGCCGAGCGCGTTGTTGTTCAGCTCCACCGGCAGCGCGCCCTGGGCGTGGGCGATGTTGCCGCCGAGGGTCGAGCCCTCGCCGTCGGTGTCGACGTTGCCGCCGGCGTCAGCCGCGATGGCCGACTCGTTGTCGGTGTCGGCGACACCCGCCGCGCCGGAGATGGCGTTGCCGGTCAGCTGGACCGGGACGGCCAGCGGGACCACGACGCCGTTGCCGGAGAGCGAGGAGTCCTTGCCCGAGGTCTCGACGTCGCCGCCGGACTGGGCCTCCAGCATGGACACGCTCTGCGCCTCGGCGTGGCCCGCCGCGGCGATCGCGTTGCCCGAGATGAGCACCGGCACCACGCCGTCGACGTCGACCACGTTGCCCGCGATGCTGCCCTTGTCGCCGTTGGTCACGACGAGCTCGGGCTTGCTGTAGCTGTACTCGCTGACGTTCTCGACATCCGCGTCACCGGTGGCGGCGATCGCGTTGCCCTCGATGACCACCGGGATCACGGCGTCAGCGTGGATCTGGTTCGCGCGGAGCAGGTCGGCTTCGCCCAGCTTGGGGGCGTCGTCGGCCTTGGTCGCGGTCTTGCTCTTGCCGCCCAGCTGGGGCAGCTTCACCGACTTGCCCGCCTCGGTGGCGGCGCCACCGAAGGGCAGCTTCGGCAGGATCTTGCGGGTGTCGACACTGATCGCCTCGGAGTGCGCAGGCGGCAGGTCGACCTCACCCAGCGCGGTGCCAACGGCGTTGTTGTCGAGGTGGATCGGCAGGGTCACCGACGCGCCCAGGGGAGTGGACTCGGCGTCGGGGTTCTCGCCGGCACTGGCGACGCCAGTGCCGAGGGCGAGCAGCCCACCGGTGACGAGTACGGTCTTCAGACCGCGCTTCGCCCAGATGTGCATTGTGGATCTCCTTTTGTTGTTCCCCCTGGCGGGAGGGGGAATGGGGTCGGATGGCCGGACGTGAATTCACGTCGGGGCAATCGGCCACCCGGGTCTATGGGGTATTTCCGGCACGCCGAATAAAACTGACGTGCACCGGAATGGCGCGATTTCTGCGACCTACGAGAACGGCGAGCGGAGCGCCGAGAGAAAAACCCCGGCCAGCGCGCCGACCTCAGGAGGAGAGGTCGCTTATCGCGCCGGGGTGGTCAGTCAGGAGTGATGCCGGGCTGCTTGGCCTGCCCGGCGAGCACGCAGTCGGCCGCGGCGGAGTCCACCGGCAGGCCGTGCGCGTTGTTCATCGAGGAGTGCATCGGCAGGCTGCCGCCGAGGGCGACCAGCGCCGCGTCGGTTCCGTCGTGTCCGCACGAACAGGAACCGGGATTGCTGGTCGGCACCGGCATCGGCAACGGGACCAGCGGGAGAAGTGGAAGGCCAGGCTGGACAGGCTGCGGCTGCTGCCGGGGCGCGTCCTCGACCTGGCCGGGCTTCTGCACCGGCGCCGTACTCGGCGCGGGTGAGGGGTGGTGGCGATCGGGCTGACTCGCCGGAGCCGTCGCCGCCGGTTCCACCTTCGCGGACTCGGCGTCGGCGACGGGGGCGCCATCGAAGTAGGCGGCGTCCCTGGCGTACATCCGGGCGGACTGCCCGGTGTTGCTGGTGACCGCCTCGGTCACCTCGCTGAGCACGGGGGCCTGCTCGAACAGCTTGGCCACGTTGTGCACGGCGTCTTCGATCGGGTTCTCGGCCTTGACCCTGCGGATCGCGGGCTGGCTGATCACCGAGGTTGCCTCGCTGATCGCCCTGCGAACGCCCTCGTCCGCGGTGTGGCCGACCTCGCCGACCAGGCCGGTGGCCTGCTCGGCCGAGCCGCTCAGGACCTGCGCGACTGTCCGCACCGGCTCGGTCGCCTGGGGGGCCGGGAGCAGCTCGGCCGCGTTCGCCGAACCCGCCGCGACCAGCCAGCCGACCAGCGCGCCACCGGAGACCAGGAGCGCCCGGGACAGCAGCCGACGCGCTCGGCCACCCCCCGCGACATTCTGGTCCGTACCCGGCACGTGCACGCCTCCGTCTGGAGAATCTTGAGCTGGACAACGCAAAAGATGTCAGACCGAGAAGGCCGCCCGCAAACTCTGCGGCCGAATACCCACTATCGAGTTAATCGGCTCAAGGTGACTCAGTTTCGTTTCAAAACGCGGGTCGCGCCGGCCGCCGCGGTCGAGGCCAGAATCCAGCCCACCGCGGTGAGCACCACGGATATCCACTGCGAGGCCCCGGTGATCCGCCACATGTTGTCCTGGCCGAGGGTGACGATCGGCAGCAGCATGTCCGCGGAGAGCAGCCACGGGTTCCACACCGGGTTCTGGTCGCTGTCCAGGCGTTCGATCGGATACTGCTGCGGCCCCGGGTTCGCGCTGTACATCTCGTTGAACCAGATGCCGCCCGCCGCCCAGAAGACCAGTAACCAGACCAGCGCCAGCCACGGCCGGTAGCCGTAGCCCACGGTGACCTCCTGCAGCAGGCCCCACAGCCGCCCGGCCACGCCCAGCTCGGTGTAGCGGCGGCGCTGCTTCTCCAGCAGCACCCGCTCGGCGCGTTCCTCGTGCCCGCCGTCCCGGTAGACGGTGGCCAGCTGCTCGTAGGGGCCTGGCGCGTAGTCCGGGACCACGGTGCGCAGCCAGCGCAGCCGGGTGCGCACGTCCACGTCAGGGTCGGCCGCGATGCCCTCGTAGGAGAAGTCCTCCAGCTCGACCCCACCGCTGGCCTGCCAGAGCAGCTCGCCGTCGGTGACGGTGACCACCTTGGCCCGGTTCAGGATGACCCGGCCCAGCGGCTTGCGGCCGAAGCGCACCACCAGCTGCTGCGCGGTCAGGCCGTAGGCGTTGAGCGCGATCCCGTCCGGCGCGCTGCCCAGCTCGGAGCCGGTGAAGGTGACCATCTTGCCGACCTCGACCAGCCGGATGCGCACCCCGCCCTCGGCCACCATGCCCCAGCTGCACAGCAGGTCCTTGCCCACCGAGGCCACCCGGGCGTCCAGCGAGGGCTTGATGGTGCCGTCGCCGCGGCGGCGCGGGTCGGTCAGCTTGGCCCCCGAGCAGTCCAGGGTGGAGCCGATGCTGGCGTTCTGCAGCCGGATCGAGCCACGGGCGGCCAGGTCGCGCAGGAACAGGGTGCCGCCGACGCGGAGCCGGTCGGCGAAGAGCACGTCGATGCCGGGCCCGTGCAGCTGCACCCCGGACAGGCTGGCGCTGCCGTGCACGTAGGCGTCGACCAGCCGGACCTGCCCGAAGGCCCGCATCCCGCCCTGCCGCTCGAACCGGCCGTCGGCCAGCCGGACCGCGCGGCCGCGGGCCTCCAGGTCGCCGCGCACCTCGATGCCGTCGGCGAACAGCGCCACCGGGAACCGCTGCACCGGCTGCTTCTCGTGCTCGGCCTCCAGCACGGCCAGCGCGGTCTCCGAGCCCAGGGTGGCGCCGACCATGCGCAGGTAGCCGCCGATGCTGGCGTTGGGCAGCCGCACCGAGCCCGCGGCGGTGAAGCCGTCGTCGAGCTGCACGTTGCCGTCCACGGTGATCCGGTCGGCCACCAGCGAGGCCGAGTCCAGCGCCTGGCCGTGCGGCACGATCGGCACCGGGGAGTCGGTGGTGGAGTCATCGGCCTGCAGGCGGGCGCCGGAGAACACCGCGTCGCCGCCGATCCTGGCCCCGGCCAGCACCACCCGGCCGCTGGCGGTGAACCGGCCGCCGTCGCCGTCGCAGAACAGGTTGCCGGAGACCACGATCCCGGAGCCCTCCAGCGCGTCCGCGCCCGGGTTGCTCAGGTGCGCGCCGCCCAGGTGCACGTTGCCGCTGACGGTGGCCCCGCGCAGCCGCACCTCGCCGGTCGCGCGCAACGCGGTGGCCTGCAACGAGCCGCTGATCCGCAGCCGGGCGCCGAGCAGCGCGTGGTCCTGCGGGCTGCGCAGCACCGCACCGGCCAGCCGCAGGGTGCCGCGCACGGTGGCGTCGGTGAGGTCCACGCAGCCGGTGGCGGTGAACCCGGCCTCCAGCACCAGGTCGCTGTCCACCTGGAGGTTGCGGCCCTTGAGGCCGGGCAACCGGCAGCCGGGCAGGCGCAGGCCGATCAGCTGGGCCATCCGCAGGTCCGGCGCGGTGTCGAAGGTGCACCGGGTCAGCTCGATCAGGGTGCGCACGTCCAGCGCCTCCAGGTCGAGGCAGCCGGTGATGGTCGCCCCGGTGAGCCGCAGTGCGGGCATCCCGGCCGGTTTGAGCCGGTAGAGGCCGGTCAGCAGGCCGGCGAGCAGCGCGGCCCGCACCCTGGTGTCAGGGCTGCCGGGCAGTGGGAGCACCAGCTGCCTGCCGACCGCGAAGGCGCGGCAGACCGCGCGCTCGACCTCGGTGAAGTCCGACGGCTTCGGATAGGGGTCCATTGCCGTTGATCTCACCCGGAGGAGTCCCGATGGGCAATAGACCGCCAGGACGCCCCGCGCGTTCCCCCCATGGCGACTCGGTCACGGCTACCGTGATCGCGTGAGCAGCCGCAGGCAGGTGCCGCCGACTCCGATCCGGCGTGAGGTTGTGGAACAGGTCCCCTACGGGCTCCGGGTGAGCGCGGCGCTGTCCTGGCGCTTCCTCACCCTGTGCGGCGCGTTGGCCGTGCTGGTCTTCCTGGTCGGCTACTTCGCCGGCCTGGTCATCCCGGTGGGCATCGCGCTGCTGCTGGCCGCGCTGATGGCGCCCGCGGTGCGGCAGCTGGTGTCCTGGCGGGTGCCGGGCTGGGCGGCCACCACGATCGTGCTGGTGGGCGGGCTGCTGCTGGTGGTCGGCGTGCTGGTCTCGGTGGTGGCCGCGTTCGTCAACGGCGTGCCCGAGCTCCAGTCCAAGGTGGTGGTCGGCCTCGACCAGATCAAGGACTGGCTGGTGCACGGGCCGCTCCAGCTGACCCAGCAGGACCTGGACCAGTACCTCAACCGGTTCGTGGAGATGCTCAAGAGCAACGTCTCCACCATCGCCACCAACGCGGTGAACACCACGGTGACCACCGCGGTCGGCGTCGGCGAGCTGCTCACCGGCTTCCTGCTGCTGCTGTTCACGCTGATCTTCTTCCTGCACGACGGCAGCAACATCTGGCACTTCATGACCAAGGCGGTGCCGCGCAACGTGCGCGACCGGGTGGACGTGGCCGGTCGCCGCGGCTTCGCCTCGCTGGTCAGCTACGTGCGGGCGACCGTGGTGGTGGCGGTGGTGGACGCGGTCGGCATCGGCATCGGCCTGGCCATCGTCGGCGTGCCGCTGGCGGTGCCGCTGGCCGCGCTGGTCTTCCTGGCCGCGTTCGTGCCGATCATCGGTTCGCTGGTGGCCGGTTCGGTCGCGGTGCTGGTGGCGCTGGTGGCCAACGGCCCGATCGAGGCGCTGATCGTGCTGATCATCGTGATCGCGGTGATGCAGCTGGAGAGCCACGTGCTCCAGCCCCTGCTGCTGGGCAAGGCGGTCTCCCTGCACCCGCTCGCGGTGATCCTGGTGATCATGGGCGGCCTGTCCCTGGCCGGCATCCCCGGCGCGCTGCTCGGTGTGCCGGTGCTGGCGGTGCTCAACGCGGCGATCCGCTCCCTGGTCAACGAGGACGACCCGGACCCGGACTCGGTGGACCCGACCAATCGGGCGGACGCGATCCCCAGCGGTAAGGGCGACGAACCGGCCTAAGCCACGGTGACCAGGTTGCGGCCGGAGCTCTTGGCGGCCAGCAGGGCGGAGTCGGCGGCCACCATCAGCTCCGGCAGGCCGTAGCCGTAGCGCGGTGAGGTGGCCACGCCGATGCTCACGGTCAGCCCGGAGAGCTCGTGCTCGCGGCCGTCGGTGGCGGTGGTGGGCACCCGCAGCTGGGCCACCCCGGCGCGCACCCGCTGCGCGGTCCGCTCGGCCTCGCCTGGCGTGGTGTCCGGCAGCAGCACCACGAACTCCTCGCCGCCGAAGCGGCCGACCAGCTCGCCGTGCCGCACGCTGCCCAGCAGCAGCCTGCCGATCGCGGCCAGCGCGGCGTCCCCGGCCAGGTGGCCGAGCTGGTCGTTGACCCGTTTGAAGTGGTCCAGGTCGAGCAGCAGCAGGGCGGCGGCGGCCTTGCGGTTGCGGGCGCGGTCCAGCGCCTCGCGGGCCAGCCGGTCCCAGTGCACGGAGTTGGCCAGGCCGGTCTTGGCGTCCCGCTGGGCCGAGCGCTGCCACTGCGGCAATTGGGCCGCGCTCTCCAGCAGCAGCAGTGGCGGCGCGGCCAGCAGCAGCCGCAGCGGATCCTCGGCCATGGCCATCGCCATCAGCCCGCCCAGGCACACCGCGACCACGCCGACGGTGACGTCCAGCCGCTGGCCGAAGACGTGCTCCGCCTTGGCCGTCGGGGTGCGCAGCCGCAGGCCGACGGCCACGATCATCGCCCGCACCACCAGCAGGGTGACCCCGGCGGCGATCATGGCGGGCAGGTCGGTGCGCGGGTCGGCCCAGCCGATCACGGTGCGCGCGGCCAGGGTGGCCAGCACGGTGGCCGAGGTGGTGAAGATCCAGTGGTGCGGCCGGTGCCGGGGGCTGAGCGCGCCGTGCAGGGCGGGCCCGAGCATCAGCACCACCAGCAGGTTGCCCGGCAGCGCGAACACCCCGGCGAGCAGGTAGGCCACGTGCACCGCCCACGGGCTGCGCTGGGGTTCCACCCGCAGCGCGCCGACCACGCTGGTGCCGATGACCACCAGGGCGGCGGTGGCCACGAGCATGACGAACTTCGGTAGGTCCTCGGTGCGCGGGGCATGCCCGAGCACCATCAACAGAACCGCGGCGGACACTGCGAAACCGTCAACCACCAGCCAGTACACCAGCGCCGGTCCACGCAGTGTCCACAGTGGCCAGTCGCGCAAGACGGCCTCCCCCATGGTGCGGACACCAAGAAACCCGTGGCGATGCGTAGCCGGCCCCCTGCCGACCGTCACCCCGGCTCAAGGGTGGCACAGATAGTGGCCGTGGACTGCGTCCAAGCGGGGGGATTGGTATGCCGTTGGTGAGGCAGGATGTCTCCCGTGGGAGAGACGGTGATGCCACTGTGGCGCGCGCTGGTGTGGTTGCGCGTGGTCACACTGCTGTTCGCCCTCGGCGGGGTGTTGGTCCACCGCGAGCAGTACGAGCGGGAGTGGCTCGGCTGGGTGGTCTTCGGCGTGATGGCGGCCTGGACCGCGGTCACCGTCTACTGCTACTCCAGGGACAGCGGCCGCCGGACCTCGGTGGTGGTGGCCGATGTGCTGATCACCGCGGGCCTGCTGCTGGCCTGCTGGTTCGTGCACGACCGGGCCTACATGCTCTCCTCGGCGCCAACCGTGGTGACGGTGTGGGCGCCGGGCTGCGTGGTGGCCGCCGCGGTGCTGCACGGGCGCGGGCCGGGCATGCTGGCCGGGGCCGTGGTGGCCGGGATGAGCTGGCTGATCAGGGCCCGCTTCGACACCGACATCGCGCGGGACACCGTGCTGCTGCTCGGGGTCGGCTTCGTCATCGGCCTGGCCTCCTCGGTGGCCAGGCGTTCGGCCGAACAGCTGCACCGGGCGTTGCAGGCGGAGGCCGCGACCAGGGAACGGGAGCGGCTGGCCCGCTCCATCCACGACGGCGTGCTCCAGGTGCTGGCCAGGGTGCGGCGGCGCGGCCGGGAGCTGGGCGGGGAGGCCACCGAGCTGGCCGAGCTGGCCGGGGAGCAGGAGATCGCGTTGCGGGCACTGGTCTCCAGCGCCCCGCCGGAGTCCACTGTGGACGGTGAGGTGGACCTGCGGCCACAGCTCCAGCTGCTGGCCACGCCCAGGTTCCAGGTCTCCGCGCCGGCCACCCAGGTGCTGTTGCCCGCGCACACCGCGGCCGAGCTGTGCGCGCTGACCAGAGAAGCACTGTCCAATGTGGACGAACACGCCGGTGAGCGGGCACGGGCCTGGGTGCTGGTGGAGGACCTGGGCGAGGAGGTCGTGGTGAGCATCCGCGACGACGGCCCCGGCATCCCGGATGGCCGGATCACCGAGGCCGAGGCGGAGGGACGAATGGGCATCGCGCAGTCGATCAGGGGGCGGGTGCAGGACCTGCATGGCACGCTCGCCCTGCACACCGGCGCCGGGGAGGGCACCGAGTGGGAGGTCCGCATCCCGAGGCAGACGAGCAAGGGGGGAAAGCGATGAGCGAGCCCGTCAACGAGCCCAGAGTGACCGTGATGGTCGTCGACGACCATCCGATCTGGCGCGACAGCGTGGCCCGTGACCTGGCCGAACGCGGTTTCGAGGTACTGGCCACGGCAGGCGACGGGGACGCCGCGGTGCGCATCGCGCGCGCGGTGCGCCCGGACGTGGTGCTGATGGACCTGAACATGGGCGAGACCTCCGGCGTGCAGGCGGCCGGGCTGATCACCGCGGAGCTGCGCGAGACCAGGGTGCTGGTGCTCTCCGCCAGCGGCGAGCACGACGACGTGCTGGAGGCGGTCAAGGCCGGGGCCTCCGGCTACCTGGTGAAGTCGGCCTCGGTGGAGGAGCTGGTCGACGCGGTGCGCCGGACCGCGGCCGGGGACGCGGTGTTCACCCCCGGCCTGGCCGGGCTGGTGCTCGGCGAGTACCGGCGGATGGCCACCACGCCGGACGGCGAACCGGCCGCGCCGCAGCTGACCGAGCGGGAGACCGAGGTGCTGCGGCTGGTGGCCAAGGGCCTGACCGCGCGGCAGATCGCCACCCGGCTGGTCATCTCGCACCGCACGGTGGAGAACCACGTGCAGTCCACCCTGCGCAAGCTGCAGCTGCACAACCGGGTCGAGCTGGCCCGCTACGCCATCGAGCACGGCCTGGACGTCGAGGAGTGAGCGTGGACGGAGCGCTGGAACAACGGCGACTGCTGGTCTCCGACGCCGAGCGGATGCACGTGGTACAGCTGCTGGAACGGGCCACCGGCCTGGGCCGGATCAGCCTGACCGAGTTCACCCAGCGCTCCGAGGCGGCGCTGGCCGCGCGCACCAGGGGCGAGCTGAACGCGGTGCTGGTGGACGTGCCCGGCATGGTGCTCAACGAGTCGGTGGCCCGCGGCGAGCTGGTGCTCGGCCACAACGCGATGTCCTCGCTGGAGCGCCGCGGCCGGTGGACCGTGCCGGGCCGGGTGGTGCTGCGCGGCACCGCGGGCAACACCCTGCTCGACTTCACCGAGGCGGTGATCGCCGAGCCGGTGGTCACCATCGAGCTGCACAACGCGCTCGGCGCGACCTCGCTCATCCTGCCGCTGGGCGCCACCGTGAACGTGGACTCGCTGGCCATGACCGCGGGCACGGTCACCGACAAGGTCGGCGGCGGCGACCTGCCCGGCGACCCGCACTTCATTCTCACCGGCGCGGTCCGCTTCGGCTCGGTGGAGATCAAGCACCCGCCGCGGAAGTCCCGGTTCTTCCGCCGCTGAGGCGGTTCAGTGCAGGGCGGCGTGCGCCGCGGTCCTGGCGTGCGCCGGGTCCTTGGCGGCCAGCGCGGCGCGGGCGGCCAGCTGGCAGGCGTCCAGCCGGACCCCGGCCAGCCGGGCGCCGACCTGGGTGAGCGCGGCGTTGTTCATGGACAGGCTGGTCAGGCCCAGCCCGGTCAGCACGCAGGCCAGGTCCGGATCGGCCGCGGCCTCGCCGCACACCCCGGCCGGCTTGCCGGTGGCCGTGGCCGCCTCGCCGACCAGCGCGATCAGCCGGAGCAGCGCGGGCTGCCAGGGGTCGTTGAGGGTGGCCAGCGCGCCGAGCATGCGGTCGGCGGCGAAGACGTACTGGGCCAGGTCGTTGGTGCCGAGGCTGACGAAGTCCACCGCGTCCAGGATCTCCCGCGCGGCCAGCGCGGCGGCCGGGATCTCGATCATCACCCCGGCCCTGGTCACCCCGGCTGCCCTGGCCCGCTCGGCGAACCAGGCGGCCTCCTCGGCGGTGGCCACCATCGGCGCCATCACCGAGACCTCGGCCCCGCTGTCCTCGGTGGCCGCGACGATGGCCTCCAGCTGGCGGTCCAGCACGCCCGCGGCGTCCCTGGCGATGCGCAGGCCGCGCACGCCCAGCGCCGGGTTGGGCTCCTCGACGGTGTTCAGGAAGGGCAGCGGCTTGTCCGCGCCCGCGTCCAGGGTGCGCACCACGACCGGCTTGCCGGCGAACGGGGCCAGCACCGCGGCGTAGGCGGCGCGCTGGGCGGCCACCGCCGGTTCCTCGGTGGCGGAGAGGAAGCAGAACTCGGTGCGGAACAGCCCGACGCCCTCGGCGCCGGTGGCCACCGCGGCCTTGGCGTCCTCCGCCGAGCCGACGTTGGCCAGCACCTTCACCCGGTGCCCGTCGGCCAGCTTGCCCACACCGTTCCACTCCACCTTCGGCGCGCGCTCGACCGCGCGCACCTCGACCACGCCGGCGGGCGCGGTGACCAGTCCGGTGCCGCCGTCCACGACCAGGCCCTCGGTCTCCAGCGCGAGCACGCCGCGGCAGGCGACCACCGCGGGGATGCCCAGCGCGCGGGCCAGGATCGCGGTGTGGCTGGTTGGGCCACCTTCCTCGGTGACCAGGGCCAGCACCAGCTCGGGGTCCAGGCCGGCGGTGTCGGCGGGGGCCAGGTCGCGGGCGACCAGGACGCTGGGTCCGGTCAGCGGCGGCACGCCGGGCATGGGCACGTCCAGCAGGGTGGCCACGATCCGGTCCCGCACGTCGTGCACGTCGCGGACCCGCTCGGCCAGGTAGCCGCCCGCGGCGGCGAGCATGGTGGCGAAGCCGTTGGCCGCCTCGAACACCGCGCGCGGCGCGGGCAGGCACCGGCCGTTGACCAGCTTCTCCGCCTCGGCCAGCAGCGCGGGGTCGGCGGCCATCGCGGCGGTGGTCTCCAGCACCACCCGGCCCTCGCCCTCGACCGTGGCGGCCCGCCGGTTCAGCTCAGCGGCCACCGCCTCGGCGGCCGGGCGGATGCGCGCGGCCTCGGCCGCGGTGTCGCCGGGCGCCGGGCTCGCGGGCGGTTCCGGCAGCGGCTCGGCCACCCTGACCACCGGCCCAGCGGCCTGACCTGGGCTGACTCCGACACCGACAAGCTGAGTCGCGGACATGGTCTAGACCATACCCAAGAACCAGCCGGCCGCACCCCGGCCGGCCGGGGCCAGTTGACCGTGACCCGGATCACGTAGCAGCACGGCCCGCCCTCCTCAACCGAATGGCGCTCCTGGATTTCCTACCGACTGTAGCCGGGCCCCGCGACGGAAC
Organism: Crossiella sp. SN42; assembly: GCF_023897065.1. GTDB lineage: Bacteria > Actinomycetota > Actinomycetes > Mycobacteriales > Pseudonocardiaceae > Crossiella. The sequence continues at coordinate 42,432 of NZ_JAMHIV010000024.1, read as the reverse complement.
AACCCCAATGCGGGACCCCTCATCACACTCGCCTGCCAATAACCTGCCCCGGTCAATTCCGGCAACCGTTCCCAGGAGCAGCGCGTGAGACGACCGACCGGCCTGGCCACGGCCGCCACCCTGGCGGTGACCTGCACGGCTGCCCTCGGCGCCGGATCAGCCGCAGCGGCCGGAATTGACCCCGACGAGGCCACGCCGGACATTCCCGCGAGCCAGTCCGAGCCATTGCCGGAATTCCCCGACCCGGCCCGCCGGGCGCCGAACCACCTCGGCGACTACGTGTGGCTCGATCGCAATCGCCCGCCCCAGGCAGGCCGGTCGTCAGCGGTGAACCGGCTCGGCGACTACGTGTGGATCGACTCCAACCACAACGGCCAGCAGGACGCGCCGGAGCCGGGCGCGCCGGAGGTCACGGTCACCGTGCTCACCGCGGCAGGCGCCGAGGTGACCAGCACCACCACCGACGCCTACGGCACCTACCTGGTGGGCGAGCTGCCGGACGGGGACTACCAGGTGTGCGTGGCACTGAAGAGCCTGCCGCCGGTGGTGGCCGAGCACATGCCGGGACCGCCGCACGCGGGCCAGGACACCGCGGACTCCGACGCCGATCCGGCCACCGGCTGCACCGAGCCGGTGCGGCTCGGGCCCGAGCACCGGGAGGACCGCACGCTGGACATCGGCCTCGGCCGGGACTACGTGTGGGTGGACAAGCCGAAGGGCCGCCACCTCCCCAGATGACGGCCCTTCTCCTGTGTCAGTCGTCCCCCGCCTGACACAACGTTCTCTTCCGTCCACCCCCTCGTCACTGCCCGCGACGGCGGAGCAGGCACCTTGTGCACGGAAAAGACCTTGGTGCCGCCTCCCGGGGAGTGGCACCTCCGGCTCCCACGACACACACTCTGCCCGCAAGGGGCGGTCCGAGACATCCGTGCGAATACCTACATCTCGCACGGGTTAACCCTTCGTGATCTGTTGGCTACTGTAACGATACAGAACTTTTGGCGGCTTGTGTAATCGAATAACCTTGGTCTGTAATCGAATACACAACGGAACGTAGTAAGTCAGATACACGACGGGGGACTTCCCCACCCACGTCTGGAGGATCGGGTCGTTGGCGACCATGAAGGACGTTGCGCTGCGTGCGGGCGTCTCCACCGCCACGGTGTCCCGGGTACTCAACGGCCATGCCGCACCCACCGACGCCACTCGCGAACGCGTGCTCACCGCGGTCGCGGAACTGGGTTACCGGCCCAACGTGCTGGCCCGGTCCCTGCGCATGCACAGCACCCAGACCCTCGGCCTGGTGATCAGCGACCTGCTGAACCCGTTCTTCGGCGAGATCGCCAGGGCGGTCGAGGACGAGGCGCGCAAGCACGGCTACTGCGTGGTCTTCGGCAACGCCGATGAGAGCGACGAGCAGCAGCGGCGCTACGTGCGCACCCTGCTCGACCGCAGGGTCGACGGCCTGCTGGTGTGCCCGGCCAGTGACGACCCGGAATGGCTGGCCGAGGTGACCGACAGCGGCGTGCCGCTGGTGCTGCTGGACCGCGCGGTGCCGGCCAGCGACGCCCCGGTGATCATGGCCGACGGCACCGCCGCACTGCGCGAGCTGGCCAAACACCTGCTGAGCCTGGGGCACCAGCGGATCGGCGTGATCGCCGGGCCGGAGAACACCAGCACCGGCCGGGAGCGGCTGGCCGCGTTCACCTCGGCGCTGGCCGAGCTGGGCCTGGCCGCGCAGGCCACCCAGATCGCGCACGGCGACTTCCGCCGGGCCAGCGGCGCCCGCGCCGCCGGGGAGCTGCTCGACCTCGCCGAGCCGCCCAGCGTGCTGGTGGCGATGGACAACCTGATGGGCCTCGGCGCGCTGGAAGAGCTGCGCAGGCGGCGGCTGCGGCTGCCCGATGACGTCGGCCTGGCCGTCTACGACGACCTGGCCTGGTTCCCGCTGTTCGATCCGCCGATCACCGTGGTGGCCCAGCCCACCGAGGAGATGGGCAGCGCGGCCGTGCGCGAGCTGCTCGGGCTCATCTCGGGCGACCGCGCGCAGAACGTGAGTCTGTCGGCCAAGTTGATCGCCCGCGGCTCGTGTGGCGAACCCGGAGGAATTGCATGAGCGTCCTGCTCCGCGTCGAAGGTGTCACCAAGCGGTTCACCGGCGCGCTCGCGCTGGCCGATGTGGATCTCGAGGTGCGCGCGGGCGAGGTGCACGTCCTGCTCGGGGAGAACGGGGCAGGCAAGAGCACGCTGGTCAAGGTGCTCGCCGGGGTGCACAAGCCGGATGCCGGGAAGGTGTTCCTGGCCGGTGAGCAGGTCAAGGTCGCCTCGCCGCAGCACGCCCGCTCGCTCGGCCTTGCCGTGATCTACCAGGAGCTGACCCTGGTCAGCCAGCTCTCCGTGGCGGAGAACCTGTTCCTGGGCCGCCAGCCGCGCCGCTTCGGCGTGATCGACCACCGGCGGATGCGCAGGGACGCGGTGCCGCTGCTGGAGCGGGTCGGGCTCAAGGTCGACCCGGCCACCCCGGTGCACCGCCTGGGCATCGCCCAGCAGCAGATGGTGGAGATCGCCCGCGCGCTGGACCAGGACGCCCGGATCCTGGTGCTGGACGAGCCGACCGCGGTGCTCACCGAGAGCGAGACCGACCGGCTGCTGGAGATCATGGACCAGCTGCGGCGGCAGGGGGTGGGCCTGGTGTTCATCACCCACCACCTGGAGGAGATCCGCCGGATCGCGGACCGGATCACCGTGCTGCGCGACGGGCGCAGCGTGGGCGTGCTGCCCGCCGGGTCCACCGAGGACGAGATGGTCCAGCTGATGGTCGGCCGGACCATCGAGGAGCAGTACCCCCGCCGGGCCGAAGAGGGCGGCGCGGTCGCGCTGAAGGTGGAGAAGCTGACCCGCAAGGGCGCGTTCGCCGACATCTCCTTCGAGGTCAAGGCCGGTGAGGTGCTCGGCATCGCGGGTCTGGTCGGCTCCGGCCGGACCGAGGTGGCCCGCGCGATCTTCGGCGTGGACGGCTACGACTCGGGCCGGGTCGAGGTGGCCGGACGGCAGCTGCCCGCGGGCAACGTCAAGGCGACCATGCGGGCCGGGCTGGGCCTGGTGCCGGAGGACCGCAAGGGCCAGGGCCTGGTGCTGACCTCCAGCGTCGGGGAGAACCTGGGCCTGGTCACCCTGCGCGGGGCCAGCCACCTCGGCCTGATCGACCGGCGCGGCCAGCAGCGCAAGGCGGACGAGATCGCCGGCAAGCTGCGGGTGCGCTGCTCGGGGCTGGGCCAGACGGTCAAGGAGCTCTCCGGCGGCAACCAGCAGAAGATCGCCATCGGCAAGTGGCTGCTGGCCGACCCGCAGGTGCTGGTGCTCGACGAGCCCACCAGAGGGGTCGACGTGGGCGCCAAGGTCGAGATCTACGAGCTGATCAACCAGATGACCGCCAACGGCCGCGCGGTGGTGCTGATCTCCAGCGACCTGCCCGAGGTGCTCGGCATGAGCGACCGGGTGCTGGTGATGGCGGGCGGCCGGGTGGCGGGCGAGCTCAGCGCGGCCGAGGCCACCCAGGACTCGGTGATGGCGCTGGCCGTCTCCGACCCGGCGGCGCGCAGGCGGGTGCCCGCCTTCAGCGCGGCCTGGAACGAGGCCGAGCAGGCCGAGCAGCTCGACGCGCAGCAGCGGCAGGACCAGGACGAACCCGGCGGGATCACCGTCGACAGCACTCGGGAGCAGCGGGCATGACCACCACCGGAACCACCCAGCAGCGGCGAAAGGCGCCCGATGTCGGGCGGCTGCTGTCGGAGAACGGGGCCCTCGGCGGCCTGCTGCTGCTCGTGGTCGCGCTGAGCCTGCTCACCCCGACCTTCCTGACCACGCAGAACCTGCTCAACGTCGGCGTGCAGGCCGCGGTGGTCGCGGTGCTCGCCTTCGGCCAGACCTTCGTGATCGTCTCCTCCGGGGTCGACCTGTCGGTGGGCAGCGTGGCCGCGCTCTCCGGCATCGTGGCCGCCTACACCGCGGCCGAGACCGGCCTGCCCGGCTGGCTGGCGCTGATCGCCGGCCTCGGCGTCGGCGCGCTGGCCGGCCTGGTCAACGGCGTGCTGGTCAGCTACGGCAGGCTGCCCGCCTTCATCGCCACCCTGGCCATGCTCAGCGTGGCCCGCGGCCTGACCCTGGTGGTCTCCCAGGGCGCGCCGAAGGCCACCCCGGACGAGGTCACCTTCCTCGGCTCCACCATCGGCGACTTCCTCCCGGTGCCGCTGCTGGTGATGCTCGGTGTGCTGGCTCTCACAAGCTTCATCCTCAACCGGACCTACCCGGGCCGCACGATGTACGCCATCGGCGGCAACGAGGAGGCGGCGATGCTCTCCGGCATCGACGTGCGCAAGAACAAGTTGATCATTTATGCGCTGTCCGGGCTGTTCGCGGGTATCGCGGGCATCCTGCTGGCCGGGCGGCTCGGTTCCGCCGGTCCGCAGGCGGCAGTGGGTTACGAGCTGGACGCGATCGCCGCCGTGGTGATCGGCGGGGCGTCCCTTTCCGGCGGTGTGGGCAAGGCCAGCGGTGCTTTCGTCGGGGCGTTGGTCCTCGCGGTATTGCGCAACGGACTCAATCTGGTCCAGGTTTCTCCTTTCTGGCAACAGGTCGTGATCGGCGTGGTGATCGCCGTGGCCGTCCTGGTTGACACGCTTCGCCGCCGCAGTCGCTGACCGTCAGGGACCAGCAGAAAGGGACTCTCCGCAATGAGGCACTCCAGGCGGGCCTTGCTCGCCGCCGCGACCGCCGCCGCACTCGTGTTCGTCGCCGCCTGTGACCCGAGCAGTGACGCCAACACCCCCGCGGCCGGCGGGGACATCACGATCGGCTTCGCGTCCTCGACCCTGACCAACCCCTTCTTCATCCAGCTCAGGGAGGGTGTCCAGCAGGCGGAGAAGGAGTTCGGCGTCAAGATCGTCTACATGGACGCCAACAACGACGCGGCCACCCAGCTGGAGCAGGTGCAGAGCCTGGTCACGCAGAAGGTGAAGGCGATCCTGCTCAACCCGGTGGACACCCAGCAGTCCGGCGAGTCGGCGAAGGCGGCGGAGAACGCGCGCATCCCGCTGGTCGCGGTGGACCGCGCGGTCACCGGCGGCCGGGTGATCTCCGAGGTGTCCTCCGACAACGTGCAGGGCGGGGTGGACGCGGCCGCGGCGCTGGCCAAGGCCACCGGCCCCGGCGAGGTGCTGCATCTGCAGGGGCTGCTCGGCACCTCGGCCAGCCGGGACCGCGGCGAAGGCTTCCAGCAGGGCCTGGCGCTGCGTTCCAGCGTGCGCATCGCGCTGTCCAAGTCCGCCGAGTTCGACCGGGCCAAGGGCATGTCGGTCACCACGGACATGCTCACCGCCAAGCCAGGGGTGAAGGGCCTGTTCGCGGAGAACGACGACATGGCGCTGGGCGCCGTGCAGGCCCTGGGTGACAAGGCGGGCAAGACCTTCCAGATCGTCGGCTTCGACGGCACGCCCGAGGCGCTGGCCGCGGTGGAGAGCGGCAAGCTGGCCGCCACTGTGGCCCAGCAGCCCAAGGAACTGGGCCGTCAGGCGGTTGAGCAGGCCATTCGTTACCTCAAGGGTCAGACCGTCCGCAACCTCGTGGAGATCCCCACCCGCGTGGTCACCAAGGCCAACGTGCGCGAGTTCCTGACCAACTAAGCGGATGCAGGTTCCACCGGCCCCCACCCGGTAGGCAAGGAAAGGTAACCCCGAATGAAGATGCTCAACCGCGCCGTGTTCGCCACGCTGGCGGCTTCGACGCTGGCGTTCACCGCGGCATGCGGCGGCGGCGCCGGAACCGGCAACTCCGGCTCCGGTGAGGTCGTGATCGGCATGACCCTGTCGACGCTGTCCAACACCTTCTTCACCACCCTGCGGGACGCGGCCCAGAAGGCCGCCGACTCCGCCAAGGTGAAGCTGGTCGTCCAGGACGCGCAGAACGACGCTGCCACCCAGCTCACGCAGGTGCAGAACTTCGTCAGCCAGGGCGTCAAGGCGATCATCATCAACCCGGTCGACTCCGACCAGGCGACCCCGGCCGCCAAGGCCGCGGAGAACGCCAAGATCCCGGTCATCGCGGTGGACCGCGTGATCAACAACGCCACGGTCGCGTCCGCGATCGCCTCGGACAACGTGCAGGGCGGTCAGCTCGCCGCGGACACCCTGGCCAAGCTGGTCGGCTCCGGTGACGTGCTGCACCTGCAGGGCGTGCTGGGCACCTCGGCCAGCCGGGACCGCGGCCAGGGCTTCACCACCAACATCAAGAACGCCGCCGGGATCAAGGTCGCCGCGACCCAGACCGCGGAGTTCGAGAAGGCCAAGGGCATGTCGGTGACCACCGACCTGCTGCAGGCGCAGGCCGGCACCAAGGGCATCTTCGCGGAGAACGACGAGATGGCGCTCGGCGCGGTCCAGGCCCTCGGCGACCGGGCGGGCAAGGACGTCCAGGTGGTCGGCTTCGACGGCACCGCGGACGCGCTCACCGCGATCGAGGCGGGCAAGCTGGCGGCCAGCGTCGCGCAGCAGCCGGCCGAGCTGGGCAAGCTCGCCATCGAGCAGGCGGTGAAGGCGGCCAAGAACGAGAAGACCGAGGCCAAGATCTCCGTCCCGGTCAAGGTCATCACCAAGGACAACCTGGCCGAGTTCAAGAAGTGATCACATCACGGAGACCTGCTCGTCAGGGTCGACAATGAAACTGGCCGTGCTTGTCGATGTCGTCGTCGTCGGTTCCGCGAACGCGGACCTGGTGACCACGGTGGACCGCCGCCCAGCAGCCGGTGAGACGGTGCTGGGCTCGGACCTGCGGGTCTCGCCCGGCGGCAAGGGCGCCAACCAGGCGGTCGCGGCCGCCAGGCTGGGTGCCGGGGTGGCCTTCCTCGGCGCGGTCGGCGATGACGAGCACGGCCAGCTGCTGCTGGAGTCGATGCGGTCGGCCGGGGTGCGCACCGAACACGTGCGCACGCCCGACCGGCCCACCGGCATCGCGCACATCACGGTCACCCCGGACGGGGAGAACTCGATCGTGGTCTCACCCGGCGCCAACGGCACGCTGACCACCGGGGACATCGACCGGGCCGCCTCGGTGATCGCGATCTCCACCGTGGTGCTGGTCTCGCTGGAGGTGCCGATGCCCGCCGCTCTGCGCGCCATCGAGCTGGCCCGCGCGGCCGGGGTGCGCACGGTGCTGAACCTGTCCCCGCCCGGCCCGCTGACCGCGGACGCGCTGGCCGCGCTGGACCCCCTGATCGTCAACGAGCACGAAGCGGGCTGGCTGCTCGGCGCGGAGACCACCAGCGCGGACGGCCCGGCCCTGGCCGAGGCGCTGCTCGCGCTCGGCCCGCGCTCGGTGGTGGTGACCCTCGGCGGCCGCGGCGCGGTGGTGGCCACCCCGGACTGCGTGAGCACGGTGGCCGCGCCCAGGGTCAGCCCGGTGGACACCACCGGCGCGGGCGACGCCTTCGCCGGCGCGCTGGCCGCCCGGCTCTCCGCAGGCGACGAGCTGCTGGCCGCGACCGGTTTCGCGGTCCGCGCGGCGGCCATCTCGGTGACCCGCCCCGGCGCACAGCCCTCCTACCCGACCAGGAGCGAGGTGCGCGCGTGAAGCGGACCGGCATCCTGCACGCCGAGCTGAGTGCCGCGCTGGCCCGGCTCGGCCACACCGACGAGCTGGTGGTGGCCGACTGCGGCCTGCCCATCCCGGCCGGCCCGCAGCTGATCGACCTGGCCTTCTCCTTCGGCGTGCCCGGTTTCCTGGACGTGCTGGACGGGCTGCTGAACGAGCTGGTGGTGGAGGGCGCGGTGGTGGCCACCGAGCTGGAGGCCGGCAACCCGGACTGCGCGGTGGCGGTGACCGAGCGGCTGACCAAGCTGGAGCGGGTGGACCACGAGGAGTTCAAGCGCCGGGTGGCCGGGGTGAAGCTGGTCGTGCGGACCGGCGAGGCCAGCCCGTACGCCAACATCCTGCTCCGCTGCGGCGTGCCCTTCTAGCTCGCCTCCTCCTTCACCGCCGCCACCAGCCGGGCGTACCGGGTGCCGACCACCAGCAGCACCAGTCCGGCGCCGAGCACCGCGGCCACCCTGGCCAGTCCGTCCAGCGTGGCCAGGTCGAACAGGAACAGCTTGGCCAGCGCGATGCCCAGCAGCACCATCCCGGTGACCCGCAGGTGCGCCGAGCGGATGCCGCGCAGCAACAGCACCAGCGCGGCCGCGGTCCAGCTGAGCGTGACCAGCACGTGCCCGGTGAGGAAGCCGTCCCGGTCCGGCAGCGCGAGCAGCGCCGAGCCGAGGATGGTCAGCGCGGTGCCGTAGAGCGCGACCGCCGCGGCGATCAGCCACAGCACCCGCTCCGCGCTGTCGGCCGGTCCGCGCAGCAGCCCGGTCCGGAAGGCGGCCACCGGCAGCGCCACCGCCACCGCGGCCAGCAGCAGCCCGGTCACCGGAACGCTCGCCTCGACCAGCGCCGTGGGCTCGCGGAAGAGCAGGCGCACCGGCACGGTGGTGATCAGCGCGGCGAACAACCCGGCGATCCCGTAGCCGAGCGCGCCGAACAGCGGCAGCCTGCTGCGCAGCCACCAGGCCAGCCCGGCCAGCACCAGCGCCGCGCCGAGCAGGGTCAGTCCCCTGGAGCCGCCCTCGGCGTAGGTCATGATCGCTTGGAATATGCCGACCAGCCCGACCGCAGCGGCCGTGATGGCGAACCTGCTGGTCAGCCACTTGCCGGCGGCGGCGAAGGCGAAGGCCACCGCGGCCAGCCCGAGCGCGGCCCTGCTCGCCCCGACCTGGTCCAAGATGCCTGCGGACAGCAGCGGCGGCACCGCGGCCGAGGCCAGCACGACCAGCGGCACCGGGTCCGAGGGCCGCAGCCGGGCGGCCGCCGCGGCCAGCAGCATGGCCAGCACCGCGGCGCCGAAGCTGACCGCGATGGTGGCGTGCTGCTCAGCCGAGGTGAGGATCGCGCGCAGCCCGGCCAGCACCGCGCCGAGCAGCGCGGGCAGGGTCGCCGCGGCGATGAGCCCGGACCAGTCCTTGATCAGCCGCACCGGCGCGGCGGCCAGCGCGAGCACCATCAGGAAGCCGACCAGCAGCGGGGTGAAGGCCATGGTCAGCATCGGCGCGCTGACCGCGGCGCCCAGCACCACCCCGACGGCCAGCGGCTGGGCGTCCCAGCGCACCGCCAGCCACAGCCCGGTCGCGGTCACCGCCAGCCCGGCGACCAGTCCGAGGTGCACGGGCAGGAACTCGTGCAGCGAGGTGGCCGCCACGATGTCCAGGTAGAGCGCGGCGAACCCGGTGGCCGCCAGCGCGTACCCGGTGGTGCGCCCACCGGGCCTGCCGTAGGCGCGCAACGCGAGCCCGACCAGCGCCAGCCCCAGCACCGCACCGCCGGCCACCCTGGGCAGCGGCCCGAAGTAGCCCCGCTGGGCGGCCAGCACCAGGAACAACACCAGGCCGAGCAGGGTGACCCCGCCGCCGACCCAGGTGACGATCCGGCTGTTGCGGCGCTGCCGCGCGCCCGGGTCCACCGGAGGTGGGGGAGGCGGCGGCTGCCACTGCGGCGGGTGGCCGGGCGGCGGGGCGAACCCCGGCGGCCGGTGGGTGGGCACGTGCCCGGGCGGCGGCCCGGCGGGCGCGAAGCCTTGCGGTGCTCCAGCAGGCGCGAAGCCCGGCTGCGCTCCGGCGGGTACGAAGCCCTGCGACGTCCCGGCGGGCGCGAAGCCCTGCTGCGGACCTGTCGTGGCCGGGTCCAGTCCTTCGAACTGCCTGGTCGGGACCGGTGTGGCCGGTGGCGTGGGCACGGGCGGCGCCTGTCCCGTGCTCGTCTCCACCGCGGAGCGCAGCTCCGTCTCCAGCGCCTGCAGTCGCAGACCCATCTCGCGAAGCTCCTGCGCCACGCGCAACACCGGTTGAGCGGTCATGTGCGACAGGGTGGGGCCTGAACCCGTCCTGGTGAATCCGCAGGACTACTCAGACCGCGTTACAAACTGGCCGCGACCGAGCTGTGGATAACTCATATCCGCAGCTCAGAGGCGCAATTTTCACCCACGAGGAGCAATCTGTCGCCAGGTTTCTCCACAACAGATCCCCAGTTGTCCACAGCTTGCCGGGGACCGGTGCACAACTCAGCCCTTGGCCGCGCGCACCGCGGCTAGGAACGCGTTCACCTCGTCGGAGGGACCGCACTGCTGCTCGCGCATCTGCTCGCGCTGCTCCGCCCACATCTTCTCCACCGCGGCCTTGATGCCCTCGTCGCCGCCGTGGAAGGCGAAGATCAGCTCGTCCATCCGCTCGACCACGCGCACCGCGCGCTCGTCGGTCGGCGCCGCGCCCTCCGCCATCAGGGCGTCGACCTCGGCGAACAGCCGCGGCCACTCGTTCTCGACCTCCTTGATGGCCTCCTCACCGAACTCCTCCCGGCGGCGGGCCAGCTGGTCGAGCTGCTCCTGGGTGTAATAGCTCTCGATCATCGTCATCGTCTCCAACGCTTGCAGGAACTCGGTGGCGTCCGGAGTGACCGAGCCGTCGAGCTTCGCCAGCAGCGAGCGCACCTGGGCCCGCAGCCGCTGGGCCTCGCGCACCTGGTTGTCGAGCTGGGTGAGCTGGGTGTGCAGCACCTCGCGCAGCACCCCCGGATCGGGGTCGGCCTCGCTCAGCGCGACACCCACGTCCTCCAGCGACAGCCCGAAGGAGCGCAGCGCCCGCACCCGGTACAGCCGCTGCAGGTCAGCGGCGGTGTACCTGCGGTGGCCCGCCGAGGTCCGTTCACTCGGCCGCACCAGCCCGATCTGGTCGTAGTGGTGCAGCGTGCGCACGGTCAGTCCGGTGGCCCGCGCCAGCTCCCCGACGCTCCACCGCTTGGTCTCTCCGTTCACGTCGATGACGGTAGGAGCTGACGTCGCGTCAGGTTCAAGCCCGGATCGCGGCAATGGGTGTGATCGGCGCCGCACCCGGCTTCAGGTCGATCATCGCGGGCGTCTCGCCTGCCCCCGTCTTGGCCTCCAGCCGGTGCAGCCGCCCGTCCCCGCCGACCCAGTAGCGCAGCCGCCCGTTGGCGTCCTTGCCCGGCTCCAGCGGCCCCTCGAACACGTCCACCGGCACCTCGCCCACCCGGTCCGCGCGCAGCCAGCGGGCGCTGCTCTGCCGGAGCAGCTCGGCGTTGTCCGGCCGGTCCGCGGCCAGGTCGACCAGCAGGGTCAGCGCGGTGTCCAGCTCGTTGCCGGCCCGCTGCATCGGCCGCACCTGCCAGCCGTTGCCGGGCACCGGGTCCACCGCGAGCTGACCGGCGCCCGCGCGGAAAGCCAGCACCTCGGGACTCCACTGGAGCAGCCCGGCGGAGGCGGAGTCGTTGCGGCCCTCGGTGCGCATCGCGGCGTAGCCCAGGTGCGAGACGAAGTCGATCCGCCCGTCCAGCACCACGATCCCGCTGGTGCTGGGCACCGCGGCCCGCACCGCGGCGGTCCGCGACTCGTAGTTGATGAAGCGCACCAGGGCCAGCCGTTCGGCCTCGGCGCCGCTGAGCGAGCGCGGCCTGCCGTCCTCGGGACGGGCGCAGCTCATCAGCACGCCGATCACCGGCACCAGCAGCAGCGCGAACACGATGATGGCGGCGACCAGGCGGACCCGGCGGGGTTTCACAGTCGATCTCCAGAACAGTCGGCGCGGGCGGAGCGCCGGAATCCTAGGGGCCGCCGACCCCGGAAAAGCCGTTCCACCGCGAGGCTCACCCGAAGGGGGACCCCGGCCACGGTTTCACGTGAATCGTGGCCGGGGTGCCGTCCGAGCTCAGCCGACCGGCTGCGGCTCGCGGGTCCTGGGCTTGTCCTCGGCGTCCTCGCCCTCGTGGATGCCGACCCGCTGCTGCAACCTGCGCAGCGGTCCGGGCGCCCACCAGGCCGCGTTGCCCATCAGCTTGAGCACCGCGGGCACCAGCAGCATGCGCACCACGGTGGCGTCCAGGGCCAGGGCCAGGATCATGCCGACGCCGACGAAGCGCATCATGGTCACCTCAGCGAAGGCGAAGGCGCCGGTCACCACGATCAGCAGCAGCGCGGCCGAGCTGATCACCCGGCCGGTCCGGGCCAGGCCGGTGGCCACCGCCTCCTCGTTGCTGGCGCCCTTGCTCTTGGCCTCGACCATGCGGGACATCAGGAAGACCTCGTAGTCGGTGGACAGGCCGAAGACCACGGCCGCCATCAGCACCACGATGCCCGCCTCCAGCGGACCTGGCGAGACGTTAAGCAGGTCCGCGCCGTGGCCGTCCTGGAACACCCAGGTCAGCACGCCGAAGGTGGCGGAGAGGCTGAGCGCGCTCATCACCACGGCCTTGATCGGCAGCAGCACCGAGCCGAAGGCCAGGAACATCAGCACCAGGGTGGCGCCCACGATGACCAGGATCATCCAGGGCAGTCCGGCGGTGATCGCGTTCAGGCTGTCCAGCACCCTGGCGCTGATCCCGCCGACCAGGACCTTGCTGTCCCCTGGCGGGGTCAGGTTCCGGATCTCCTTGACCGCGTTCTTGGCCTCGTCGCTGAGCACGTCGCCAGGCAGCTTGGCGGTGAAGGCGATGACGTCCTTGCCCGCGCCGGCCGGCTGCACGTTGGTGACGCCGGGGACCTTGCCGAGCTCACCGGCGAACTGCTGCGCCGCGGCCTGGTCGGGAGCCTTGCCGTCCTTGCCCTGCAACACGATCTGCGCGGCGTCCTTGCTCAGCGCGGGGAAGTCCCGGTTGAGCGTCTCCGCGGTGACCCGCGCCGGGTTGCCCGCGGGCAGCACCTTCTCGGTGACCTCGCCGAAGCTGGCGCCCAGGAACGGCGTGCCGAGCAGCACCAGCACCGCGATGATCGGCACCGCGAAGATCACCGGGCGCTTCATCACGGCCAGGCCCAGCTTGCGCCAGCCGCGGCCCTCCTCCTCCACCGGCTTGGCCGCGGCACGCTTGCGCCAGGGCAGGGCCAGCGAGTCCACCCGGCGGCCGAGCACCGCGAGCAGGGCGGGCAGCAGGGTCAGCGAGACCAGCATGGCCACCGCGACCGCGGCCATGCCGCCGTAGCTGACCGAGCGCAGGAAGCCCTGCGGGAACAGCAGCAGCCCGGCCAGCGCGATGATCAGCAGCGTGGCGGAGAAGGCGACCGTGCGGCCCGCGGTGGCCACCGTGCGGCGCACCGCCTTGCCGGGTTCGAGGCCGGTGGCGAGCTCCTCGCGGAACCGGCCGACCATGAACAGGCCGTAGTCGATGGCCATGCCAAGGCCGAGCAGGCTGGCCACGTTCACCGCGAAGGTGTTCACCTCGACGAAGCTGGTCAGCACGTTGAGCACGCCCAGCGCGCCGAGGATGGACAGGCCGCCCACCAGCACCGGCAGCGCGGCCGCGACCAGGCCGCCGAAGATCAGCACGAGCAGCAGCAGGGTGATCGGCACCGCCACCAGCTCGGCGGTGATCAGGTCGTTCTGGGAGCTGGTGTTGATCGCGGCCGCGGTCGGCGCGAACCCGCCGCCCTGGCTGGTCACCCCGTCGACGGCCAGCTGGTCCTTGATCTTCTCGTAGGACCGCAGCATCTTGTTGGAGTCATCGCCCGCGGTCATGGTGATCACCGCGAGGCCGCGCTTGTGCTCGGCGTCGGCGAAGGCGGCCCGCGCGGCCGGGTCCGGGATCATCCAGTAGGACATCACCCGGCTGACCTCGGAGCTGGGCAGCGCCTTGAGCTTGTCGGTGATCTTCTGCCCGAGCGCCGGGTCGTCGATCGAGCTGCCGCTGGGTGCCTCGTAGATCACCACCACGTCGCCGCTCTGCCTGCCCAGGGCCGCGTCCATGGTCTTGACCGCGGTGATCGCCTGGCTGCCCGGGTCCTCGTAACCACCCTGGGTGAGCTTGTCGAAGACACCGCTGCCCCAGGCGCCGCCGAGGACGGTCAGCAAGGCGGCGGCGACGAGCACCACCCAGCGGCGCCGATGCACCACCGATCCCCAGGAAAGGAACATGATCCAGCCCTCCGGCGAAACTGGTCGGTGGCGTAGCCAGCGACTACCGTGCTGGTGAACGCGAGGTCAGTAAACGGTGTTCACCTACCGTCGGTGACCATAGGCGAGAGTGAACGGTGTTTACAACCCGAAGGGGTGAAGTATGACGGAGGCCACCCGTCGAGAACGGCTACGCGCTCACACCGAGCGTGATATCCGTGCGGCGGCCCGTCGCCTACTCGTGGAGAACGGCCGCGACGCGGTGACCCTGCGCGCCATCGCCCGCGACCTGGGCATCACCGCACCGGCGCTCTACCGCTACTACAACTCCCGCGAGGACCTGCTCCGCCAGCTCTGCGAGGACGTCTGCGTGTCCATGGCCGAGGAGCTCCAGCCCAAGCTGGCCGCGGTCGGCGACGGCGACCTCCTCGGCCAGGTGTTCACCGTCTTCCGTTCTTTCCGCCGCTGGGCCCTGGACCACCCGCAGGAGTTCACCCTGGTCTTCGCCTCGCCAGAGGTCGAGGTCAACAACAGCTCCCGCGGCGGCCGCAAGACCCTGGGCGAGGACATGTTCGGCCGGGTCTTCCTGGGCGTGGCCGGAAAACTGCTCGCGGAGAACCAGGAGCTCGCCGCGGGCACCGGCGAGGTCCCGGCCGCACTGGAGGAAGACCTCCGCGGCTACCGCGACGACCTGCTGAAGTCCTTGGCCGACACCGGCATCGAGCTCACCGCCGACCGCCTCGGCCTGTCCACGGTCTACCTGATGCTCCAGTGCTGGGTCCGCCTCTACGGCCACGTCGCACTGGAGGTCTTCGGCCGCTTCCCGTTCGCACTGAACAACGCCGAGACGCTGTTCGAGTCGATGATCGCCGAACTGGCCAGGGAGGTCGGCCTGCCGGAGCCGTCGTAGCCCCAGCTCAAGCGTTGGCCGGTGATCGCTCGCCGATCCAGCCCATCCGCACCAGGTGCTCCCAGGCAAGCCGGATGTGCCGAGCAGTGAACAACCTCTCGGGCGTCTTCTTCCAGTCGTCTATCACCGCGTGCGCGGCAGCCGGGTCGGCGGCCGTCCCTTCCTCGTGCACGAACAACGTGGTGGCCAAGAGCTCGAGCTCGTAAGTGTTCTCCCAGCCCTCGACGAGATCGAGGACATGACCCATGGGCTCGCGGTGTTCCGCGCCCACCAACTCATCCGCAGCGCGTACCGCATCCGGCAACAACCTGATCGGGCGCAGTTCGAGCACCTTGTCCGTGCCATCGCCGTAGCCGAGCAGGAAGTGTCCCTCCCAGCTCCTCAGCTCTCGCTCCAGCTCATGCGAGTACGGACCATAGTGCCCTCTGCCGAAATTCTTCTTGATCAGGCCACCGCGAACCTGAGCGAAGTAGGAGAGCTTTTGAATTTCAATCCTGGCAAGCGTGTCGGAACGCTCTTCAATCCGGAACGGCGAGGCGCGTCTCAAAAATTCGGCCAGCAAAGCCAGCAGATTTGCGGAATCCTCAGTCAGATCGGGAGCACTAGTGCGGTTGAGCATTTGCTCGGGCGGAGGAGCGCCCTCAGGAGGAAATATACGCACTTGAACATCAGTCAGGTCTTCCAGATGACGAAGCAGGAGAGCGCGGACCGGCTCCCAGGGAAGTCCACCATTGCCGCATCCCAGCGGCGGGACTGCGATCGAACGGATTCCCAGCCGCTGAATGGTCGCGGCAAGCTCCGCCGCACCCGACTCCACGTCATCCAGTCGACTTGGATTACGCCAGTGCCGCTTCGTCGGAACGTTCACAATCC
Organism: Crossiella sp. SN42; assembly: GCF_023897065.1. Taxonomy (GTDB): domain Bacteria; phylum Actinomycetota; class Actinomycetes; order Mycobacteriales; family Pseudonocardiaceae; genus Crossiella. The sequence goes on along the minus strand of NZ_JAMHIV010000024.1, from coordinate 26,673 downwards.
AGCGCGGCGTGTTCCCCTCGCCCAGGTCGACCACGTGCACCACACCAGGACGAAGCTCGCCTGATCTGCAAGCTTCCTCGTACGGCACCACGATCTCCGGGAAGGCCCGCTTGAATTGCAGGGCCAGTCCCTTGCCCAGCACTCCGACGCAGTTCACCGGGTTCACCATGGCTTCGACGTCCTGCTTCAGCAGGTTTCCGGACGCGAATGTGATCATGGCTGCCACCCCCGTTCGTCGAAGTACCAGTCAGTTAACACACGCACCTCAAGACGCGCCAGTGCTGTGCCAGCCAGGCACTGAATAGCGCGGTCCGCGACAGTGGCGTCACGCACGCCGATCCCCGTCAGGCACTCGAGCGGCACACTTTCGTGTACGAGCAACTCCGCCATCCGGCGCTGGCGACGGTCAGGGTCGTCGTCCGTGTCGTTCCACATCGCACTTCGCATGAGGTCCCAGTCGACAAACCGCCCCAGGTCGGCCGTTCCCGACCGAAAATCGACAAGGCTGGCGGCAGCATTGCGATCCGAACACACGATGGGCCGAACGGCATCGACCTTGGATGTGCGGCTAATCAAGTAGATCAGCTCGTCTTGCACTCGGCGACCTTGAGCGAAATTCTTCCTCGCCACTTTGAACAACATCGGCGAGCGTGGCGCGAAATAAAAGGGAACGTAGTCACCGACCACGCCACCCGGATGCACTGGAACCATCCGGGACCTTCTGCGTTTCTTGATGTCCGGATTCCCGGTTTCCGAACAGCGCGTGCCTGCCGCACGCATCGAGCAATCGGCGACAAGAGCTCCTGAACCGAGAACCGCCGCAAGGTTGTCGATATGGGTGAAGTGGAAGATTCGTGGGTCTTCACCACCCACGAATCTGTCCCACGTCCACGTCATGCGGGCAGGCTACTGCGCCGTACCGACACCGATCACACGACCAGGTTGACCAGCCGGCCCGGCACCACGATCACCTTGCGCGGGGAGCCGCCGTCCAGCAGCGCGACCACCTTCTCATCGGCCAGCACCGCGGCCTTGATCTCGTCCTGGCCGGCCGAGGCGGGCACCACGACCTTGGACCGCAGCTTGCCGTTGACCTGCACCGGGTACTCGATGCTGTCCTCGACCAGGTAGCGCTCCTCGGCGACCGGGAACGGGCCGTGTGCCAGGGAGGTTTCCTGGCCCAGGCGGGACCACAGTTCCTCGGCCAGGTGCGGGCACAGCGGGGCCAGCATCAGGACCAGCGGCTCGGCCACCGCGCGCGGGGTGCCCGCTTCGGTGCTGTAGGCCTTGGTCAGGTGGTTGTTCAGCTCGATCAGCTTGGCCGCGGCGGTGTTGTAGCGCATGGCCGCGTAGTCCTCGCGGACGCCGGCGATGGTCTTGTGCAGCAGCCGCAGCGTGGTCTCGTCCGGGGTGTCCGCGGTGACCCGCAGCTCGCCGGTGACCTCGTCGACCAGGTTGCGCCACAGGCGCTGCAGGAAGCGCTGGGCGCCGACCACGTCCTTGGTCGCCCAGGGGCGGGAGACCTCCAGCGGGCCCATGGACATCTCGTACAGCCGGAAGGTGTCCGCCCCGTAGTTGTCGCACATCTCATCCGGGGTGACCACGTTCTTCAGGCTCTTGCCCATCTTGCCGTACTCGCGGCTGACTTCCTGGCCCTGCCAGAAGAACTTGCCGTCCACCTCCTCCACCTCGTGCGCGGGCACGTACGCGCCGCGGGCGTCGGTGAAGGCGTAGGCCTGGATGTAGCCCTGGTTGAACAGCTTGCGGTACGGCTCGTCCGAGCTGACCTCGCCCAGGTCGAAGAGCACCTTCTGCCAGAACCGGGAGTACAGCAGGTGCAGCACCGCGTGCTCCACGCCGCCGATGTACAGGTCAACGCCGCCGGGGTCGGTGGCGCCGTGCTGCTCGGTGCGCGGGCCCAGCCAGTAGCGCTCGTTGGCCGGGTCGACGAACCGCTCGCTGTTGTCCGGGTCCACGTACCGCAGCTGGTACCAGCAGGAACCCGCCCAGTTGGGCATGGTGTTGGTGTCCCTGCGGTACTTCTTCAGGCCGTCGCCCAGGTCCAGCTCGACCGTGGTCCACTCGGTGGCGCGGGACAGCGGCGGGGAGGGCTCGGTGTTGGCGTCGTTGGGATCGAAGGTCCGCGGCGAGTAGTCGTCGACCTCGGGCAGCTCCACCGGCAGCATCGACTCCGGCAGCGCGTGCACCCGGCCGGCCTCGTCGTAGACCACCGGGAACGGCTCGCCCCAGTAGCGCTGCCGGGAGAACAGCCAGTCGCGCAGCTTGTACTGCACGGTGCCCTCACCGGCGCCGCGCTCCTGCAGCCACTCGATGATCGTCTTCTTCGCCTCGTCGACGGCCATGCCGTCCAGGAACTCGGAGTTGATCGCCGGTCCGTCGCCCAGGTACGGACCGTCCTGGTGGCCCTCGCCCGGCTGCACGGTGCGGATGATCGGCAGGCCGAAGGCGGTGGCGAAGTCCCAGTCGCGGCTGTCCTGGCCGGGCACCGCCATGATCGCGCCGGTGCCGTAGCCCATCAGCACGTAGTCGGCGATGAACACCGGGATCTGCTTGCCGTTGACCGGGTTCACCGCGTACGCGCCGGTGAACACGCCGGTCTTGTCCTTGTTCTCCTGCCGGTCCAGCTCGGACTTGCGGGAGGCGGCCACCCGGTAGGCCTCGATCGCCTCGCCGGGGGTGGCCGCGCCCGCGGTCCAGCGCTGGTCCACATCGGCAGGCCACTCGGCCGCCGAGATGACGTCCACCAGCGGGTGTTCCGGGGCCAGCACCATGTAGGTGGCGCCGAACAGGGTGTCCGGGCGGGTGGTGAAGACCTCGATCTGCTGCTCGCCGACGGCGAAGCGGACCCTGGCGCCGTGCGAGCGCCCGATCCAGTTGCGCTGCATCGACTTGATCTTCTCCGGCCAGTCCAGCCGGTCCAGGTCGTCGACCAGGCGGTCGGCGTAGGCGGTGATCCGCATCATCCACTGGCGCAGGCTGCGGCGGAACACCGGGAAGTTGCCGCGCTCGCTGCGGCCGTCCGCGGTGACCTCCTCGTTGGCCAGCACCGTGCCCAGACCGGGACACCAGTTCACCGGCGCCTCGGACAGGTAGGCCAGCCGCTGCGAGTCGATGATCTTCGCCCGCTCGGCCACGGTCAGCTCGGCCCAGCCACGGCCGTCCGGGGTGGGCCGGGTGCCCTCGGCGTACTCGGCCTCCAGCTCGGCGATCGGCCGCGCCTTGCCCAGCGCGGTGTCGTAGAAGGAGTTGTAGATCTTCAGGAAGATCCACTGGGTCCACCGGTAGTAGCCGGGGTCGATGGTGGAGATCCGCCGCCGCTCGTCGTGGCCCAGCCCCAGCCTGCGGATCTGCCGCAGGTAGGTGTTGATGTTCTCCTCGGTGGTCTTGCGCGGGTGCTGCCCGGTCTGCACCGCGTACTGCTCGGCGGGCAGACCGAAGGCGTCGAAGCCCATCGTGTGCAGCACGTTGCGCCCGGTCATCCGGTAGTACCGGGCGAAGACGTCGGTGCCGATGAAGCCCAGCGGGTGCCCGACGTGCAGCCCGGCCCCGGACGGGTAGGGGAACATGTCCTGCACGAACAGCTTGTCCGCGGGCACCTCGCCGTCACCCGCGAGCGATCCGGCCGGGTTCGGGGCGTGGAAGGTGCCGCTGGACTCCCAGCGGTCCTGCCAGCGGCGCTCGATCTCGCCGGCCATGGCTGCGGTGTAGCGGTGCGCCGGAACGGCGTCCTGGTCCGTGCTCATGTCATGTCCTGTCGTGTTTGCCTGCCCCTGACAACCAAAAACCCCTCAGCCCATGGAGGGCATGAGGGGTTGCCGCGCGAACCGGGAACCGGTCAGCGCGGCTGGCTAAGAAGCAGGTGGGCCGTGCTCACATCCACCAGGTTAGCGCACCGCGAGAGTGATTATCTGGCTGACCTGCGTCGCGGAGAAGTTGTCGTCACTGACCAGCACCAGGCTGCGCTCGCCCGAGGGCAGCCGGGGACCCCAGGTCATCCCCTCCACATTGTCCACAGTGGACAGACCAAGGGTGCCGAGGTCGGCGAGCAGCTTCTTGCGCACCGGGCGGATCTCCGCGCCTGCCAGCGAGTCCACATTCTTGACGTTGGAGGCTCCCGCAGTGGTGATCTCGTAGATCCGCACCTTGTTGCCCACCCCGGTGACGAAGGAGCGCTCCATCACCAGGAACCGGTGCGGGTCCTGCTCGGTGACCGGCAGGATCGCCACCACGCCGTTGTTGGCGAAGGCCCCGGCTGGCACCGGCTCGGCGAAGACCTTCTCCATCGGGTAGGCGTACTGCGCGAGCAGCTGCCCCGACCTGGTCTGCACCGAGATCCGGCCCAGCGCGCCCGCGGCCGGGGTGGGGGAGGGCCCGTCCTGGATCAGCGGCCCCTCCACGGTGGAGACCACGAGCCGCCCGCCCGCGGCGAAGGCCAGCCCCTCCAGCACCTCGTTGCGCCGCGGCCCGCGCTCGTCGGTGGACATCCGCAGGTTGGCCGGCAGCGGCAGCTCACCGGCGAAGGAGCCGTCCCGGTGCGCCCGGCGGATGGCCGGGTCGATCACCAGCGGCGGCAGCCGGTCGCCCTCGCTGGTCCACCACAGGTCCCCGGTCAGCGGGTCGACCCGGATCTCCTCGGGGTCGGGGGTGTCCAGGGACAGCTTCGGGTAGGTCGAGCCGTCCGGGCGCAGCAGCGGCTTGGTGCCGGTCAGCTCGAAGCCCTGCTCGCCCCTGCGCGCGGTGTAGTAGCGGACCGGCTGCCGGTCGGAGCGGTCGTCGCAGATCAGCACCCACTCCCCGGTGCGCCGGTCGTAGTCGAGGCCGGAGAGGCCGCCCACCGTCGTGCCCTGGAAGGTGATCTTCCCGATGATCTGCTCTGAGACCAGACGAACGCGCTGACCTGCGGGTTCGGCCGTGGCGGGCGCGGCGAGGGCGAGCACCAGGACTCCGGTGAGCGCACCTGCGGCGCAGAGACGTACAGACATGGGTGCAGCACACCTCACAACGGTGACGGGAAGGTAGCGGGCGAGTCGCGGAATCACGGCGCTTACCCTCAAGGGGTGCAGCAGCTCGCAGTCATCGCCATCGTGCCACGGATCAGCGTGACCTTCCTGCTCGTCATCGCCGGGATCGCGCTGGCCGTGATCGGGCTGCGCGGCCTGCGCGGCACCCTGCCCCGCAACGCCTACGCCGGCGTGCGCACCGCCCGCGCGATGCGCAGCGACGAGGCCTTCGCGCTGGCCAACAAGGTGGCCGGGCTGCCGGTCCTGGTCTCCGGGTTGCTGCTCGCGCTGACCGGCGTGGTCACCGCGCCGCTGACCGAGGCCGGGCTGTACCTGACCCTGCTCATCCTCGGCGGCCTGGGCGCGGTGCTGATCACCGCGGCCGGCGGCATGCTGGGGCACCGCGCGGCCGACGCCCTGCCCGACCCCGAGCCCGCCGCCAAGGGCTGCGGCGGCTGCTGCGGCGGGATCTGCGCGAAGCTGGGCGCTAGTTCCGCTTGATGTCCACCGGGTGCGTGGCCAGCAGCGAGAGCGGCATGCCCTGACGGCGCAGCACCCGGCCCCACAGGTCCACCCTCGGCGGGGTGAGCACGTCATCCGGCAGCGCGGGCACCACCAGCCAGTCGCCGCGCTCGATCTCGTCGTCGAGCTGCCCCTCGCTCCAGCCGGAGTACCCGGCGAAGACCCGCAGCCCGCGCATCCGCGGCGCCAGCTCGTCCGGGTCGGAGTCCAGGTCGACCAGGGCCACCGGGCCGCGCACGCCGATCACGCCGTCCATGGTCTCGATGTCCTCGCCCGCCTTGAGGTTGGCCAGGCACAACGCGGTCTTCTGCTCCACCGGACCGCCCACGAACACCGCGGGCGGGCGGCTGGCGTGCGGGGCCCAGCCAGGTAACACGTCGTGCACGGCGACCTCGCTCGGCCGGTTCAGCACAACGCCGAGCGTGCCCTCGTCGCGGTGGTCGATTATGTAGACCACTGTGCGACGGAAGTTGGGGTCGAGCAGCCCTGGCGTGGCCACCAGCAGGGACCCCGGCTCGACTTCGGCGTCGGAAGACACGGTGCACATGATCCCACTCGTCGCTGCGCCGTTCGCCGCACCGCACCGCGCGCCGTCAAGACCAGGTAGTCCGGGGTGCTGCCGTGCGCACCCGGACCCGTACGCTGGGTGTGTGCAGACGGCCGAAGACAGCCTGGCCGGTCGTGGCCAGACCCCGCACAAAGCTCGGGTCGGACTCCGCCATCTCCTGACCAATCCCGGGTTCTTCCGGCTGCTCGCGGTCAAGGCGACCGCCCAGTGGGGTGATGGCGTCTTCCAGGCCGGGCTGGGCAGCGCGGTGCTGTTCAACCCCGAGCGCGCGGCCGACCCGCTGGCCGCGGCCGCCGGGTTCGCGGTGATCTTCCTGCCGTACTCGGTGGTCGGCCCGTTCGCCGGCGCGCTGCTGGACCGCTGGGACCGCAGGCAGGTGCTGGTGCTGTCCAACGTGATCCGCGGGGTGCTGGTGCTGACCACCGCGCTGGCCGTCTTCGGCGGGCTGACCGGGCCCGCGCTCTACGTGGCCGCGCTGCTCACCCTCGGCGTGAGCCGGTTCGTGCTGGCCGGGCTGTCCGCCTCGCTGCCGCACCTGGTGCCCAGGGAGGACCTGGTCGAGGCGAACGCGGTGGCCGCCACCCTCGGCGCGGGCATGGCGGTGGTCGGCGCGGGCTGCGCGATCGGCCTGCGCGCGCTGCTCGGCGCGGGCGACGCCGGCTCCGGCACGGTCACCGCGATCGCGGTGGCCGGCTCGATCGCGGCGGCACTGGCCATGCTCGGCTTCCGGCGCGGCCAGCTCGGCCCGGACGAGGTCAACGAACCGGCCAAGGCGCTGGTCGCGGTGGCGCACGGGCTGATGGACGGCGCCAGGTCGGCGGCGAACACGCCCAGTGTGGCCGCCGGGTTCGTCGCGCTCATCGCGCACCGGCTGGCCTACGGCGCGCTGGTGCTGCTCGGCGTGCTGCTGCTGCGCAACTCCTTCCACGACGTGGGCTGGCTGCCCTCCGGCATGGGCGGGGTCGGCGTGGTCGCGGTGGCAGGCGGCGCGAGCATCCTGGCCGCGGCCTTCATCACCCCGCCGCTGGTGGCCAAGATCGGCCGCAGGGCCACCATCACCGGCTCGCTGGTGCTGGCCGCGCTGACCCAGCTGGTGCTCACCCTGACCCTGTCGCTGCCCGCGCTGCTGCTGTCCTCGTTCATGATCATCGGCGCTGGCCAGGTGGTGAAGCTGTGCGTGGACGCGGCCGCGCAGCGCGATGTCGGCGATGAGACCCGGGGCCGCGTCTTCGCCCTCTACGACACGTTGTTCAACGTCAGCATGGTGGTCTCGGCGGGCACCGTGGCCTTGCTGGTGCCCGCCGACGGCCACTCCACCGGCGTGATGCTCGGCGTCGTCCTGGTCTACCTGATCGGCACGGTCTGCTACCTGCTGGTCGAGCGCCGAGGTCAGGCGCAGGCCAGCCGCAGCGGTCGCGCCGGCTCGGCCTGACGCGGGCCGGGCACCGACGGCACGGCCAGCAGCGGGTCGAGCACCCGGTTGCCCTCGGCCGCGGCACGGGCTGCCGAGGCCAGGCTCTCCGGGGTGTAGGTCTCGTGGAAGAGCACGCCCTGGAAGCCCTGGCGCAGCAGGCCGATCGCCTGGTGCGCCCGGTCCACCCCGAGCAGTGCCACCACCGGCGTCCTGGTGGTCAGCCTGGCCAGTTTGGTCAGCCGCCACTCGGACAGGTCCGGCAGGTCGGCCAGCACCACGTCGGCCCGATCCCCCTCATCGACCAGAGCCAGGTCCGCCCCCGCGGACACCATGCTCCGCAACCCGAACCCCACTATCAGGTCGTCCGCACTCACCAACACCCTGTACACGGTGCACCCCCATGCCCCTGAGTAACGAGTTCCCTCCACCACACATGGTGACCGATCCCGCTGTCGTCCCGCTAACCGCTGATCGCGTTATCTGTCGCCGTCCTTCTTGGACTTCAACAGGATCCTCCGGTCCAGCTCGACCACGGTGCCCGCGGCAGGTTCCTGACTCACGACCTTCCAGTTCCGGTCGTTGAGCAGCAGCCGCCCCTTGCCCGTGGCGTCCTCTTCCGCGAGATTCCGCAGGCCGGCGGCCTGCATGGTGTCCTGAGCCTGCTGGTGCACCATGCCGACCACGTTCGGCACCTTCACCGTCTTACCCCGGGTCTCCGAGGTTGGCGACGGATTTGCCGTCGGCTGGGTCTGGGTCACCGTGACCGTCTCCCGAGGCGGTGGCGCACTGCACGCCGAGACCACCAGACCGGCCGTGACCAGCCCAAACAGGGTTTTGCCGAGGATGTTCATTCGTGCCCCCTTTCGCTACCGAACGTAGCGAAAAGGCAACCGAACCGGCAGAAACTAGCCCCGATCAGGTGGCTGGATGCCCTGCTCCCTTGCCCAAGCGAGCAGCTCCGCCTCTGCCTCTTCGGGCGCGAGCGGACCGCGGTCCAGCCGCAGCTCCTTCAGGAACGTCCACGCCTTGCCCACCAGCGGACCCGGCGGCAGCCCGAGCAGCTGCATGATCGCGTTGCCGTCCAGGTCCGGCCGCACCCGGCGCAGGTCCTCCTCGGCCGCGATCCGCTCGATCCTGGTCTCCAGGTCGTCGTAGGTGCGCTGCAGCGCGGCCGCCTTGCGCTTGTTGCGGGTGGTGCAGTCCGCGCGCACCAGCTTGTGCAGCCGGGACAGCAGCGGGCCCGCGTCGGTGACGTAGCGGCGCACCGCGGAGTCGGTCCACTCGCCCTTGCCGTAGCCGTGGAAGCGCAGGTGCAGGTAGACCAGCGTGGCCACGTCCTCGATGATGTCCTTGGAATATTTCAGCGCGCGCAGCCGCTTGCGGGCCATCTTCGCGCCGACCACCTCGTGGTGGTGGAAGCTCACCCCGCCGCCGGGCTCGAACCGCCGGGTGTCCGGCTTGCCGATGTCGTGCAGCAGCGCGGCCAGCCGCAGCACCAGGTCCGGCTCGCTGCCCGGCTCCTCCAGCGCGATCGCCTGGTCCAGCACCACCAGCGAGTGCTGGTAGACGTCCTTGTGCTGGTGGTGCTCGTCGATGGCCAGCCGCATGGCTGGCACCTCCGGCAGCACGTGCTCGGCCAGCCCGGTGTTCACCAGCAGCTCCAGCCCCCGCCTCGGCTGCGCGCCGCAGAGCAGCTTGGACAGCTCGGCCTGCACCCGCTCGGCGGTGATCCGCTGGATCTGCCCGGCCATCTCGGTCATCGCGGTCAGCACCCTCGGCGCCACGTCGAAGCCGAGCTGGGCGACGAACCGGCAGGCCCGCAGCATCCGCAGCGGGTCGTCGGCGAAGGACTCCTCCGGCGTGGCCGGGGTGTCCAGCACCCGCGCGAGCAGCGCGGCCGTGCCGTCGTGCGGGTCCACGAAGACCTTCTCCGGCAGCCGCACCGCCATCGCGTTCACGGTGAAGTCCCGGCGCACCAGGTCGGCCTCGATGGACTCGCCGAAGACCACCTCGGGGTTGCGCCCGACCCGGTCGTAGCTGTCCGCGCGAAAGGTGGTGATCTCCACGGTGGCCCCGCGCTTGACCGCGCCGAGGGTGCCGAAGGCGATGCCGGTGTCCCAGATCGCGTCGGCCCAGCCGGTGAGCAGCGCGCGCACCTGTTCCGGCCGCGCGTCGGTGGTGAAGTCGAGGTCGGTCAGCGGCCGTCCCAGCAGCGCGTCCCGGACGCTGCCACCGACCAGGTACAACCGGTGACCCGCCGCGGCGAACCGCTGGGCGAGCTCGTCGGCGACCGGTGCGATCCGCAGCAACTCCACGACCGCATTCTGCTGCGCGCCGCGGGCGAGGTCGACCTGGTTCGGCTGGGCCGGTACAGAGGTGCTGGACACGAGGAGCCAGCCTACGTCGCACTACCATCGGCGCCATGCCCCCGTCGTCCTCCGGCAGCGCCGGTGGCGCCAAACCGGGTAGACGGACCAGGCGCCAGCGGGGAAAACGGCTGCGTACGGTGGACGAGGTGTCCGCCGGTGGGCTGGTTGTGGATGCCGCGCGCGAACACGCTGCGCTCATTGGCAGACTTGATCGAAAAGGACGGCTGCTGTGGTCGCTGCCCAAGGGCCACATCGAGCAGGGTGAGACCGCCGAAGAGGCGGCCGTCCGCGAGGTCGCCGAGGAGACCGGCATCCGTGGCCGGGTGCTGGGCCTGCTCGGGGCGATCGACTACTGGTTCGTCGCCGAGGACCGGCGAGTGCACAAGACCGTGCACCACTTCCTGCTGGAGGCGGTGGGCGGAGAGCTTTCCGACGAGGACGTGGAGGTCACCGAGGTGGCGTGGGTGCCGCTGGGTGAACTGGATGGGCTGCTGGCCTACGTGGACGAGCGCCGCCTGGTGCGCAAGGCGGTCGACCACGTGCGCGCGCCCAGTGAGACTTCGGAGCCGGCGTGAAAAGGCTGTTCACGGTCGCGGCTGTGGTCGCGTGCACCGTGCTGACCGTGCCCGTCCCGGTGCGCGCGGAGACCTACGACGTGCGGGCCCAGCCCGTCACCAGCGGCCCGGCGCCCGTCCAGCCCGCGACGCTGGAGCTGGACACCCTGCAACCGAGAGTGGTCACCGGCGACGGTGACAACAAGCTGGTGGCCGCGGGCAAGCTGACCAACACCGGCGACCGCAAGCTCAGCGACGTCATGGTCCGGCTCCAGGCCGGCAGCCCGCTGACCAGCGAGGACAAGGTCAACGAGGCAGTCGCGGGGGAGGCGGCGACCGACCGGGCGGACTCCAAGTTCACCAGGATCGGCACCGACCTGGAACCGGGGCAGAGCGCCCAGGTGCGGGTCGAGGTGCCGCTGAGCGTCCTGCAGATCACCGGGCCCGGCGTGTACCCGGTGCTGTTCAACGTCAACGGCACCCCGGACTTCGGCAAGCAGGCCAGGATCGCCTCCCGCGGCTTCCTGCTGCCGGTCACCGGCGTGCCCGGCGGCCCGGCGCTGTCCAGCCCGCCGAACGCGGCCGCCACCACCGTGCTGTGGCCGATCGTCGACCAGCCGGTGCGGGTGCCCAGCAGCGGTGGCACCGTGCTGACCAACGACGACCTGGCCCGCTCGCTAACCACCGGCGGCAGGCTCTCCGAGCTGGTCTCCGCGGTGGAGCAGACCGCGCCCTCGGGCTCGGCACTGGCCGGCTCGCTGTGCCTGGTGATCGACCCGGACCTGGTGCAGACGGTCACCGCGATGGCCGACACCACCAACGGCGTCTACCGCATCCGCAGCGGCAACAGCACCGTGGAGGGCTCCGGCTCGACCGCGGCGCAGAAATGGCTGGAGCGGCTCAAGGGCATCGCCAGGGGCCGCTGCGTGCTCGCGCTGCCCTTCGCCGACGCCGACCTGGTCGCGCTGTCCAAGGCGGGGCTCACCGACCTGGAGAAGCTGGCGGTGGACCGGAGCAAGGCGGTCGCCGAGCTGCTGCAGATCCAGACCGTCGGCGACATGGTGTGGCCGCTGGGCGGCGTGATCGACGAGCGCACCCTGGCCGACCTCGGCCGCCGCACCCTGCTGCTGGAACCACGCGGGGTGCAGGACGGCCGCACGGTGACCTCGCCGGTCAAGCTGGCCGCCGCGGCCGACTCCTCGGCGGCGGGCTCCTCCGTGGTGCCGATCGACCCGGTGGTGCGCAACGCCATCGGCGGCACCGCGCCACTGTCCGGTGCGGCCAGCTACGGCCCACTGGACCTGCAGAACGGCATGGGCGCGCTGCTCTACCGGGCCACCGCGCTGGGCAAGACCGGCGGCTCGCTGGTGGTGGCCCCGCCGCGCCGGTGGAAGGCCCCGGTCGGCGAGCTGACCGCGTTCCTGCAGTCCATGCAGCACCTGCTCGGCGGCAGGCTGGTCACCCCGCGCGGGCTGAACGAGCAGGTCGCCAACGGCGGCCGCACCGTCGGCCTGACCTACCCGGTGGACGCCACCGGCGCCGAGATCTCACCCAGCATCACCGGCGACCTGCGCGCCATGCGCGACCGGTCCAGGGACCTGCTGTCGGCGATGAGCAGCGACGGCGTCAAGGGCACCTCGCCCGCCTCGCTGATCGAACCGCTGGACCTGGGCATGGTCCGGGCCGCCTCCGGGGCCTGGCGCGGCAACAACTCCGCGGGCGGCGCGGCCTCCTCGCTGGTCGGCGACCAGCTGGAGTACCTGGTCTCCCAGGTGCGCATCGTGCAGCCGCCCGGCCCGTACTACCTGGCCTCCTCGGACAGCCCGCTGCCGCTGACCATCAGCAACAAGCTGCCGGTGGTGATCAAGGTGCGGGTGACCTTCAGCAGCACCCAGGGCCTGCGCACCAGCGATGTCAACGACCTGACCATCGGCGCGAACAGCAACCTGCCGATCCGGGTGCCCACCGAGATCACCCGCGGTGGCCAGTTCTCGGTGGACGCGCTGCTGCAGACCATCAACGGCACCCCGCTGGGCCGCGGCGGCGAGGCCAACCGGATCACCCTGATCTCCACCGCGTACGGCACCATCACCCTCGGCATCACGGTCACCGCGGGCGCGGCCCTGGTGCTGCTGGTGGCCCGCAGGCTGATCCGCCGCCTGCGCTCCGGCAAACAGGACAGCGCCGCGTGAGCGAGACGAGGCAGATGGACAAGCCGGCCCCGGCCAAGGCCCAACCCTCGCTGGCCAAGGCCAGTGGGTCGATGGCGATCGCCACCCTGGCCAGCCGGATCACCGGCTTCCTGTCCCGGATCGTGCTGGTCGTGGTGGTCGGCTCGGGCGTGATCACCGACTCCTACCAGGTCGGCATGACCATCCCGCTCCAGGTCTACGAGCTGCTCCTGGGCGGGGTGCTGACCAGCATCATCGTCCCGCTGCTGGTGCGCGCGGAGAAGGAGGACGCCGACGGCGGCGAGGCCTACATCCAGCGCCTGCTGACCATGGCGCCGGTGATCCTGCTGGCCGCCACCGTGGTCATGATGCTGGCCGCCCCGCTGCTCACCACCATCTACGTGGACGGCAGCAGCGGCAAGGCGCACCCGGAGCTGGCCACCGCCTTCGCCTACCTGCTGCTGCCGGAGATCGTGTTCTTCGGCCTCGGCGCGCTGTTCACCGCGATCCTCAACTCCCGCGGCGTGTTCGGCCTGCCCGCCTGGGCGCCGGTGTTCAACAACCTGGTCGTGCTGGTCACCCTCGGCGTCTACCTGCTGGTGCCGGGCGACCCGACCATCAACCCGCTGGCCATGAGCGACCCGAAGCTGCTGGTGCTGGGCATCGGCACCACGCTGGGCATCGTGGTGCAGGCGCTGGTGGTGCTGCCCGCGATGCGCAGGGCCGGCATCCGGTTCAAGTGGCGCTGGGGCTGGGACCGCAGGCTCACCGAGTTCGGCGGCCTGGCGCTGTGGATGGTGTTCTACGTGGTGCTCGGCCTGGCCGGGGTGATCGTGGTGACCCGGATCGCCACCGCCGCGGTGCCCGGCAGCATGACCGCCTACAACTTCGCCTGGCAGCTCTTCCAGCTGCCCTACGGCATCCTCGGCTTCTCGCTGCTCACCGCGATCATGCCGCGGATGAGCAAGGCGGCCGCGGACAACGACGTGCGCGGGGTGGTCGCCGACCTGTCCCTGGGCAGCAGGCTGCTGACCACCATGCTGCTGCCGCTGAGCGCCGGCATGACCGTGCTCGGCAGCCAGCTCGGCGTGGCGCTGTTCTTCTACGGCGCCAACACCCTGGACAAGGCGCAGCAGATCGGCACCACGCTCGCGGTGTCCGCTTTCGGACTGGTGCCGTACGCGATCACCATGATGCAGCTGCGGGTCTTCTACGCGATGAAGGACGCCCGCACCCCGGCCATGCTCCAGTTGCTCACGGTGGCGGTGAAGATCGGCCTGTCCGTCCTGTGCGTGCAGGTGCTGGACGAGCACACCATGGTGCTGGGCCTCGCCTTCGTGAACTCGATGTCGTTCCTGGTCGGCGCGGTGGCCGGGAACATCTGGCTGCGGGTCCGGCTGGGCAGGCTGGAGACCGGGCGGCTGGGCCGCACCTTCGGCCTGACCGTCATCGGCTCGCTGCTCGGCGCGCTGAGCGTGGTGCTGGTGCACACCGCGACCCTGGAGTTCGCCCCGCTCGGCACCTCGCCGCGGGTGATCGCCTGGATCGTTGTGGTGGTCGGCGGTCTGCTCGGACTCGCCGTGGCATTCGGGTCGATGATGCTACTCAAGGTGACGGAGCTGAATCCGGCAATGTCGCGGATCACCCGACTTTTGCGCCGCCGCTGACGCCCGCCGTCCCGTACCCTCGACCGGGAGCACCAGCACGCGGTCGGGGGTTACGACCGCAGACGACGTGCGGAACGGGAGAAAGCTCGGTGAGTGGGACGCCGGATTACACGGCGCCGCACGGGAATCCAGCCGGCGGCGCGGTAGGAGCTGCCGCCTTCGTTCCGGGTGCGACTCTCGGTGACGGCCGCTACCGCCTGTTGTCGCTGGCCGGCCAGGACGTCCGGGCTCCGGCCCAGTTCTGGCGGGCGAGGGACAACGCGCTGGGACGTGATGTTGCTCTCACCGTGCTGATCGGTGACGCCTCCGACGAGCACACCGCCGCCCGCGCCCGCCGCACCCTGGAACGCTCGACGCACGGCGCGGGCTTCACCCACCCCGGCGTCTCCCGGACCCTCGATGTGCTCTGGCCCGGCCACGGGGTCAACCCGCGCGACGGCGTGCTCGGCATCATCGTCGCCGAGTGGACCCAGGGCACCGACCTGCTGGACCTGATCACCGAGGGCCCGCTGCCCTCCGGCACCGCGTCCCGGCTGTTGGAGGCGCTGGCCGCGGCGGTCGAGACCGCGCACCACGCCGGACTGGTGCTGGGCGTGGACCACCCGCAGCGGCTGCGGGTCACCCCGGACGGCAAGCTCCGGCTGGCCTTCCCCGGCCCCAGGGCCGAGGTGACCGCCCGCGAGGACGTGCGCGGCCTGGGCGCCGTGCTGTACCTGATGCTGACCTGCCGCTGGGCCCTCGACGGCGGCCCGAACACCCTGCCGTCGGCCCCCACCGGCCCGGACGGCACCGTGGTCTCCCCGCAGACGCTGCACCCCACCGTGCCGCACGAGCTGTCCACGGTCGCGGTGCGCAGCCTGGTGGACACCAGCATCGGCGGCCTGCGCACCGGCGCGGCGATCCTGCGGGTGCTGGAGCAGACCGCGGCCGCGGAGGCCGAGGCCGCCGCGCTGCGTGCCCAGGAGGCCGCGCTGACCGAGGAGTACTCGGCGGTCGGCGTCGAGGAGGACGACAAGCGCGACGAGAAGAGCAGGCGGCGCAAGCTCGCGGTCGGCATGACCCTGCTGACCGTGGCCACCGTCGGCATCCTGGCCTGGATCGGCCTGTCCGTGATCGGCATGTTCGCCACCCCGGAGACCCGCTCCGGCCCGACCGTGGCGCTCACCCCCACCACGACCGCACCACCGGCCGAGACCAGCAACCCGGCGCAGCCGAGCACGCCGCCCAGCAGCGAGCCGGTGCAGGCGGGCGGCACCGTGGACGTGGCCAGCGTCAACGTCTACAACGTGCAGGGCGAGCCGGACAACCCGCACCGGATCAAGCGGGTGGTCGACGGCGACCCGCGCTCGACCTGGAAGACCATGACCTACCGGCAGCAGTTCCCGCGCGGCAAGCCCGGCGTCGGCGTCATGATCACCCTGTCCGACGCGGCCAAGTTGGCCAAGGTGGTCATCGACTCACCGAGCGCGGGCACCAAGGTCGAGGTGCGCAGCGCGCCCTCCGGCAACGCCGACCTGGACGAGACCACCGTGCTGGGCAGCGGCACCCTGCAGAAGGGCGACACCGAGATCGCCCTCAACGCCGGGGACGCGACCAAGTTCATGTTGCTGTGGATCACCGGCCTGGGTGGCAGCGGCGACCGCAACGTCTCGGAGCTGTCGGAGCTGACCTTCGTCCGTGCCGGGTGAACGCCCGTCATCCACAAGGATGAGCTGACGCTATTCTCTGCCGCGTGACAGCCGCGGCTAGCTCGGACGGGGACCTCATAGCGGCCCATGCTGCCGGCGACCCCCACGCGTTCACCGAACTCGTGC
Organism: Crossiella sp. SN42; assembly: GCF_023897065.1. GTDB lineage: Bacteria > Actinomycetota > Actinomycetes > Mycobacteriales > Pseudonocardiaceae > Crossiella. Next base: position 10,573 of record NZ_JAMHIV010000024.1, on the reverse strand, counting down.
GTCGCCATCGGGATCGCATGTGGGCCGTCGCCCTGCGGACTTTGCGTGACCCGGAGGAAGCGGCCGACGCGCTGCAGGAGGCGTTCATCTCCGCCTTCCGCGCCGCGGCCTCCTTCCGCGCCGAGTCACAGGTGACCACCTGGTTGCACCGGATCGTGGTCAACGCATGCCTCGACCGGGTGAGGCGCCGCCAGGCCCGGCCGACCGTGCCCATGCCCGAGGAACCGCACCGCGAACCGATGGCGCCCAGGGACCACATGGACGAGCGGGTCACCTCGCTGGCCGTCCAGGACGCCCTGGCCGAGCTGCCGGAAGAGCAACGCGCGCCGATCATCCTGGTGGATGTGGAGGGCTACTCGGTGGCCGAGTCCGCGCGGATCCTTGGCATCGCCGAAGGTACCGTGAAGAGCAGATGTGCTCGCGGAAGAGCGAAGCTGGCGAAACTTCTCGGGCACCTGCGGAACCCCGATGCAAGTGCGAACGTCTCACCTGACGCTGGAGCAATGGCACCGCGGCGTCCACGGGAGGGACGATGACCACCAACGAGCGCCGGCCCGGTGTGCCGGATGGCCCGCCGTGGTCTGTTGATCTCATCGCCGATCTGCACGCCGGGGTCCTTGACCCCGCTGTAGCCGCCCAGCTGCGGCCCAGGATCGAGGCCGACCCGGAGGCGCGGGCCGTGCTGGCCGCGCTTGATGAGACGCAGGCCGAGCTCGCCGCACTGCCCCCGCTGCGCATGCCGGAGCACGTGGCCAGCCGGATCGAGGCGGCGATCGAGAACGAGGTGCGGTTGGCCATGGCCGCCCGCCCCGGCGCGGCGCCACTGGCACCGCCAGCGCCGCCGCAGGTCCACCAGCAGCCGCAGCAGCTGGCCCAGGTGGTCGACCTCGCCTCCGCCCGCCGCAGGCGCACCAAGGCCATCGGCTGGGGCATCGGCGCGCTGGCCGGCCTGGCCGCGGCCACCGGCCTGATCTTCGCCGTGCTGCCGGGACAGCAGCCGGTCACCGGCACCGCCCAGCCCACCAGCGTGGCCAGCACGCCGGGGGACGGCGTGCTCGCGCTCAAGTCCGCGGACCTGGACGGCAAGATCCCACCGGGGATCTCCGGCAACAAGGAGTTCGGCCCGTTCAGCGACCAGGCCAAGCTCAAGGCGTGCCTGGCGGCCAACAACCAGCCCGGCCACCTGCTCAACCCGGTGGCCGGCCGCCAGGTCACCGTGGACGGCAAGCCAGGGGTGGCGCTGGTCCTGCTCACCACCACGCCCGGCCGCACCCGGCTGCTGGTCGTGGGCGCGGACTGCGCCGCAGGGAAGCCGTCGCTGATCAAGGACAGCACCGTCGGCTAGCCGTTGCGGTGTGACGTCGAAGTCACCTGGGAACAGCCGCACCTAGGATCGCGTTGTGCCGGTACGAAGCCGGCATACGTCGACTCACGGGCACGGAGGTCCCCAGGTGTCATCGCAGGTACGCAACCTGATCGTGGTGGGCTCCGGCCCAGCCGGGTACACCGCGGCCACCTACGCCGCACGGGCGCAGCTGGACCCCTTGGTCTTCGAGGGCACCCAGTTCGGCGGCGCGCTGATGACCACCACCGAGGTGGAGAACTACCCGGGGTTCAAGGACGGGATCATGGGTCCCGACCTGATGGAGCAGATGCGCGCGCAGGCCGAGCGCTTCGGCGCCGAGCTGCGGGCCGAGGACGTCGAGTCCGTCGAGCTGTCCGGCCCGGTGAAGACGGTCACCGCGAACGGGGTCACCTACCAGGCCAAGGCCGTGGTGCTGGCCATGGGCGCGGCCGCCCGCTACCTGGACGTGCCCGGTGAGCAGAAGCTGCTCGGCCGCGGCGTGTCCGCCTGCGCCACCTGCGACGGGTTCTTCTTCCGCGACCAGGACATCGCGGTGGTCGGCGGCGGCGACTCGGCGATGGAGGAGGCGACCTTCCTCACCCGGTTCGCCCGGTCGGTGACGATCATCCACCGGCGCCAGGAGTTCCGCGCCTCCAAGATCATGCTGGAGCGCGCCCGCGCCAACGAGAAGATCCGCTGGCAGCTGGACACCAAGGTGCTTGAGGTGCTCGGCGAGACCTCCGTCACCGGCGTCCGGGTGGCGAGCACCGTGACCGGCGAGGAGTCCATCCTGCCGGTGACCGGGTTCTTCGTCGCGGTCGGCCACGACCCGCGTTCCGCGCTGGTCAAGGGCCAGGTGGACACCGACGAGGAGGGCTACGTCAAGGTCGCCTCGCCCGGCACCGCCACCAACCTCGACGGCGTGTTCGCCGCGGGCGACCTGGTCGACCACACCTACCGGCAGGCGATCACCGCGGCCGGGTCCGGCTGCGCGGCCGCCATGGACGCCGAGCGCTGGCTGGCCGAGCGGGAAGCCGCCGAGCCGGAGACCGTGGCCGCGGTCAGCTGAGCCCCACAGACCCGATTCACCTGCCCCCAACCAAGGAGTGACGATGGGCAACAACACCAAGGTCGTGTCCGACGCGAGCTTCGTCGAGGACGTGCTGCAGAGCGACAAGCCGGTGCTGGTGGACTTCTGGGCGACCTGGTGTGGACCGTGCAAGATGGTCGCCCCGGTCCTCGAGGAGATCGCGGGCGAGCACGGTGACAAGATCACCATCGCCAAGCTGGACATCGACGCCAACCCGTCCACCGCGCGGGACTACCAGATCATGTCGGTGCCGACCATGCTGCTCTTCCGGGACGGCAAGCCGGTGAAGACGATCGTGGGCGCCAAGCCGAAGGCCGCGATCCTCAACGACCTGAGCGACGTGATCTGAGTCCTACCCCAGGGCCCGCCCGCTGCGCTGACCTGTGCGATGAGTTAGTTCAGGTGAACCTGGCGTAAAGTCCCCAGCTGGATCGTGCAACCCCGGTTCGCGGTTCTTCGTCATCCTGATGAGTGGTTCTGCCGCTCGGGATGGTGAACCGCAGGCCGGGGTTGCCGTTTTCGTGCTGGAACGACTGCTGGGAGTAGCCCCGCACGTGGGTACTCGAACCGCAAGGCACAATAGGACGTCTTCAACTGCGCGCCGAACGAATTTCCGGCGCCCGAGTCATGCGAGGGGTGCATGCTGCTGCTCCGCCGGGGTGATGACGGTCCAGCCGTCGCCGAGATCCGGGCGACTCTCGTGAAGCTGGGGCTGCTACCGGCCACCAACGGCCAGATCAGGCCTACCAACTTCGATGGCCAGGTCGAGCACGCAGTGCGCTCGTTCCAGCAGCAACGAGGGCTGATCACCGACGGCGTCGTCGGTCCGAACACCTACCGGGCGCTGACCGACGCGCGCTGGCAGCTCGGCGACCGCAACCTCGCCTACCTGATCTCCCAGCCGATGAGCGGCGACGACGTGCTCACCCTGCAGCAGCGGCTGCTCGAACTGGGCTTCAACGCCGGTCGCGCGGACGGCGTCTTCGGTCACCAGACCGAGCACGCGCTGCGCAACTTCCAGCGTGACTACGGCCTCTCCGTCGACGGCATGTGCGGGCCTGGCACGCTGCGCGCCCTGCGCCAGCTGGCGCCCAAGGTGCGCGGCGGCCGTCCGGTGTTCCTGCGCGAGCAGGAGCACCTGCGCCGGTCCGGCCCGCGCCTGTCCGGCAAGCGGATCGTGATCGACCCCGGTCACGGTGGTGGCGACCGGGGCATCGTGGTCGACGGCGTGTCCGAGGCCGACCTGATGTGGGACCTGGCCAGGCGGCTGGAGGGCCGCATGGTGGCCACCGGCATGGAGGCCCTGCTCTCCAGGGGCCCGCAGGTGTGCCCGCCGGAGTCCGACCGCGCCCAGTTCGCCAACAGCGCCAACGCGGACCTGTTCCTGTCCCTGCACTCGGACGCGAACTCCTCCCCGCACGCCCGCGGCGTGGCCACCTTCCACTTCGGCAGCAGCGGCCACGGCACCAGCTCCACCGTGGGTGAGGCCCTGGCCGGGTTCATCCAGCGCGAGCTGACCGCCCGCACCGGCATGCTGGACTGCGGCACCCACCCCAAGACCTGGGACTCGCTGCGGCTGACCCGCTGCACCGCGGTCCGGGTGGAGACCGGTTACCTGACCAACCCCGAGGACCGTCGCCGGCTGCTCGACCCGGCCTTCCGGGACGTGGTGGCCGAGGGCATCCTGGTCGCGGTGAAGCGGCTGTACCTGCTGGGCAAGAACGACCAGCCCACCGGCACGTTCACCTTCGACGACCTGCTCAAGTACGAGCTGTCCAAGGCCGAGACGGCCTGAACCAGCCAATGAGAAAGGCCCCCGCCCGGTTTCCCGGGTCGGGGGCCTTTCTCGTTGGTCTCAGACGGGGCGGAAGCTCGGTTCCTTGCTCCCGGCGGTGGCGCTGATGGACACCGTGCCCAGCAGTCGCTCCAGCGCGGCCTCCACGTCTTCCTTCCAGGTCAGCGCGGTCCGCAGCTCCAGGCGCATCCGCGGCCACTTCGGGTGCGGGCGCACGGTCTTGAACCCGACGCTGAGCAGGAAGTCCGCGGGCAGCACGCAGTTGGGCTGGTCAGGCGTCGCGTCGCCGAAGGCCTCGATCGCCTTCACCCCGCGCCTGGTCAGGTCCTTGGCCACCGCCTGCACCAGCACCCGGCCGAGGCCGCCGCCGGTGAACTCCGGCAGCACCTGCAACGCGGTGATCAGCACCGCGTCCGCGCTGACCGGGGAGGTGGGGAAGGTGGACGCCCGTGGCACCACACCGGGCGGGGCGTAGAGCACATGACCGGCGGGCACCCCGTCGGCGTAGATGATCCGGCCGCAGGAACCCCACTCCAGCAACACCGCGGAGATCCAGGCTTCCTTGTCGAACTCAGTCTGGCCGAACTCCTCGGACTGCTCCTTCATGTGTGGAGCGAGCTCCCAGAACACACAGCCCCGGGAGTGCCGGGACAGGTGGTCGAGGTTGTCCAACGTGACGCCGACTACGCGTCGCGACACCTGACCTCCCAGCAAGAACGGCATGCCCGCGCACCACGGGCACCGAGAACCAGCATAGGCGCAGCGCACCGGCTTCGACAGGGAGGCCGGATCACACTCGGCGCCATCGGTGCCATCGGCGGCCTAGACTGGCTCGGACGATCGCCGATACCGGAGCGCCGCATGAACCTACCTGCCTCAACGCCCGAACAGCAAAATCCGTCCGCTGTCCCGGCCGCGGCGGCAGCGGGGCGCAGCCTGGACCCCCACCTGAGGCGCTATGCGGCGCGCACCGCGGGGATGACGGCTTCGGAGATCAGGGCGCTGTTCTCGGTGGCCAGCCGCCCCGAGGTGGTCTCGCTGGCCGGTGGCATGCCGTACCTGGCCGCGCTGCCGCTGGAGTCGCTCTCGGCCGACGTGGCCCAGCTGATGGCGGCGGAGGGCCAGACCGCGCTGCAGTACGCCTCCGCGCAGGGCATCCCGGCGCTGCGCGAGCAGATCTGCCAGATCATGGCGCTGGAGGGCATCTCGGCCCACCCGGACGACGTCACGGTCACCGTGGGCTCGCAGTCCGGCCTGGACATGGTCACCCGGATCTTCTGCGATCCCGGTGACGTGGTGGTCGCCGAGGCGCCGTCCTACGTCGGCGCGCTGGGCACCTTCTCCGCCTACCAGGCCGAGGTCGTGCACGTGCCGCTGGACGACGAGGGCCTCATCCCCGGCGAGCTGGACCGCACGCTGACCGCGCTGGCCTCGGCCGGTCGCCGGGTCAAGTTCCTCTACACGATCCCGAACTTCCACAACCCGGCAGGCGTGACCCTGGCGGTGCACCGGCGGGCCGAGGTGCTGGAGATCTGCGCCCGGCACGGCGTGCTGGTGGTCGAGGACAACCCGTACGGGATGCTCGGCTTCGACGGCCAGACCTACCCGGCGCTGCGCTCGATGGAGCCGGAGAACGTGGTCTACCTCGGCTCGTTCTCCAAGACCTTCGCGCCGGGGCTGCGGGTCGGCTGGGCGCTGGCCCCGCACGCGGTGCGGGAGAAGCTGGTGCTGGCCTCGGAGTCGGCCACGCTCTGCCCGCCCACCTTCACCCAGGCGGTGGTCTCCCGGTACCTGGCCCAGCACGACTGGATGGGCCAGATCAAGAACTACCGCGAGGTCTACCGCGAGCGCAGGGACGCCATGCTCGCCGCGCTGGAGGCGCACCTGCCCGCCGGCTGCCGGTGGACCAAGCCGGACGGCGGCTTCTACGTGTGGGTGAGCGTGCCGGAAGGCATTGACACCAAGGCGATGCTGCCGCGCGCGGTCACCCAGCGGGTGGCCTTCGTGCCCGGCACCGCGTTCTTCGGCGACGGCTCCGGCAACGGGCAGATGCGGTTGTCTTTCTGCTACCCGACCCCGGAGCGGATCCGCGAGGGCGTGCGCAGGCTGGCCACCGTGCTGGAGGGCGAGCTGGAGCTGATCAGCACCTTCGGCCAGGTGCACCGCCGCCAGTCCACCGGTCCGCAGTCGCCGTCCCCGGACACCGCCTGACCTTTTCCCGCAACGCTTTTCCCGACGGTCCACTGTGGACGATCACAGTGGACCGTCGCCATTCACGCAAGGAGCTGTGCAGTGTCTGATCGCTGGGTCGCGGTGCTGGCCGGTGGGCTGTCCCACGAGCGGGAGGTCTCGCTGCGGTCGGGCCGCAGGCTCTCCGCCGCGCTGCGTGAGACCGGGCTGACGGTGGAGGAGTGGGACGCCGACGGCGCGCTGCTGGAGCGGCTGCGGCAGCACCGGCCGGATGCCGCGGTGATCGCGCTGCACGGCGGCGAGGGGGAGAACGGCGCGGTGCAGTCGGTGCTGGAGATGCTCGGCGTGCCGTACGTGGGCACCGACCCGAGGGCCTGCCGCCGCGCCTGGGACAAGCCGACCGCCAAGGGCGAGCTGGCCCGCGCCGGGCTGAGCACGCCGGACTGGGTGGTGCTGCCGCACAGCACGTTCCGGGTGCTCGGCGCCCAGGCGGTGCTGGACGCGCTGGTCGACCGGCTCGGCCTGCCGCTGATGCTCAAGCCGGACCAGGGCGGCTCGGCGCTGGGCGCGACCGTGGTGCGGGACGCGGCGGACCTGCCCGCCGCGATGGTGGACTGCCTGGCCTACGGGGACACCGTGCTCGCGGAGACCTACGTTTCCGGCGTTGAGGTGGCCGTGGGCGTGCTGGACACCCCGGAGGGGCCCCAGGCCCTGCCTGCGGTGGAGATCCTGCCGGAGAACGGCGTGTACGACTACTCCGCTCGGTACACCGCTGGACTCACCACGTTCCACGCGCCGGCCCGGCTGGCGCCGGAGACCCAGCGGGCGGTGGGGGAGCTGGCGGTGGCCGCGCACCAGTTGCTCGGCCTCCGCGACATCTCCCGCACGGACGCGATCGTGGCGCCGGACGGCACGGTGCACTTCCTGGAAGTGAACGTCTCGCCGGGACTCACCGAGACCTCGTTGGTGCCGATGGCGGTGGAGGCCGCCGGGCGCTCGCTCGGTGAGGTGTTCGGCACCCTGGTCGAGCGAGCGCTCGCCCGCAGCTGACAGACGTTCCCATCTGAAAACGTCACCGTGACATAAGTCGGCAATACCCTGGCTAGCCGCCCTGCTGTGCCCGTTTTGTCCCGTTATGTCCCATCAGCTCCACGATGCGCTCAAGGTCGTCCACGGAGCCGAACTCGAGCACGATCCGGCCCTTGCGCCGGCCGAGCTCGACCTTGACCCGGGTGTCGAACGCGTCCGACAGCTTCTCCGCGAGGTCCTGAAGGCCGGGGGCCTGGATCGGCTTGCGCGCCGCCGGCTTGGCCTTGGCGGGCTGCTCGCTCTTGGCGAGCACCACGGCCTCCTCGGTGGCGCGCACCGACAGACCCTCGGCAACGATCTTGGCGGCCAGGTCCTCCTGGCGGCCGGGGTCGTCCAGCCCGAGCAGGGCGCGGGCGTGCCCGGCGGAGAGCACCCCGGCGGCGACCCGGCGCTGCACGGGGAGGGGCAGCTTCAGCAGCCGGATGGTGTTGGTGATCACCGGGCGGCTGCGGCCGATCCGGCCGGCCAGCTCCTCGTGGGTGACCTCGAACTCCTCCAGCAGCTGCTGATAGGCCGCCGCCTCTTCGAGCGGGTTCAGCTGCACCCGGTGGATGTTCTCCAGCAGCGCGTCCCGCAGCATCGCCTCATCGGCGGTCTGCCGGACGATGGCCGGAATCCGGTCCAGCCCCGCCTGCTGCGAGGCCCGGAGCCGCCGCTCGCCCATGACGAGCTCGTACTGACCCTTGCCGAGCTCCCGGACCACGACGGGCTGCATGAGCCCGAACTCGCGGATCGAGTGCTCCAGCTCGGACAGCGCGTCCTCGTCGAAGACGTGCCGGGGCTGCTTCGGGTTCGGCTTGATCGCCGCGGTCGGCACCTCGCGGTAGACCGCACCGGCCACCGAGGTCTCCGGCTCCGCCGCCTCACCCTTGGGCCGGGAGGCCACCGCGGTGGCGGCGGGGGAGGAGGCGCCCGCCGCACCGGGCGGCGGGCCGCTGGGGATCAGTGCGGCGAGACCTCGGCCGAGCCCGCCCTTTCGTTCTGTCATGTAGTTCCCATCTCGGCGCCGCGTACGGCGAGTTCCTTGGCTGCGTCGAGGTAGCTCATCGCGCCCCGCGAACCCGGGTCGTAGGTGATGATCGTCTGCCCGAAGCCAGGCGCCTCGGAGACCTTCACACTGCGGGGGATCACGGTCTTGAGGACACGTTCCTGGAAGTGGTTGCGCACCTCGGTGGTCACCTGGTCGGCCAGCTTGGTCCGGCCGTCGTACATGGTGAGCAGGATGGTGGACACGTCCAGGTCCGGGTTCAGGTGCTGCTGCACGAGCTCGATGTTGCCCAGCAGCTGGCTCAGTCCCTCCAGCGCGTAGTACTCGCACTGGATCGGGATGAGGACTTCCTGCGCGGCGACCATCGCGTTCAACGTGAGCAGGCCGAGCGAGGGCGGGCAGTCGATGAAGACGTAGTCGGGCTGCAGCGAGTCGAGCGCCTCGGGAGAGAGGGCTTCCTTGAGCCGGGACTCGCGGGAGGCCATCGAGACGAGCTCGATCTCGGCGCCGGCCAGGTCGATGGTGGCCGGCACGCACACCAGGTTGTCGGTCTGGTTGCTCGGCGCGGCGGCGTCGGCGAGCGAGATCTCCCCGATCAGCACCTCGTAGATGGAGGGGGTGCCGGAGCGGTGTTCGACGCCGAGGGCGGTGCTCGCGTTGCCCTGCGGGTCGAGATCGATCACCAGGACTTTGAGGTGGTGCAGGGCGAGCGCGGCGGCCAGGTTGACCGTGCTGGTGGTCTTACCGACGCCGCCCTTCTGGTTGGCCACGGTGAGGACGCGGCGCCGGGCTGGGCGCGGCAACTGCAGGGCGTCGGGGTGAAGAACGCGGGTGGCGCGCTCGGCTTCCTCGGCAATGGGGGTCCACACGGTGCTCTCCTCGGGCGCGTGGGGTGTCACCGAATCCGGTGCGAGTGTTTCACGTGGAACAGCGGCCGTTTCGCGCTCCGGATGCGAAAACAGGGGCGACTCCGGCCTCATCCCCGATCCTTCCTTCTCCGACGCTTCCCGTCACGCCCTGGAGCACGATCGACCACAACTACCGTCGTCGGCACCTCAAGAACCCCTTCCCCGCACACCACAATCCGACCGTTCACGCCCCCCACCGCCGCCACAGCCTGTTCATCCCGCGCCAACTCCTCAGCCGCACTGGACCCCTTCAACGCCAGCAGCTGCCCTTCGGGCCGGGTCAACGGAAGACACCACCCAGCCAACTTCGCCAATGGAGCGACTGCCCGCGCAGTCACTACATCGGCGCCAGCAAGCTGTTCCCGAACGGCCTTCTCCTCAGCGCGGCCCCGGACAACGGTCACATCGAGATCCAGCTCTTCCACGACCTCGGTCAGCCAAGCCACCCGCCGAGCCATCGGCTCCAACAACGTGATGGACACATCGGGCCGAGCAATCGCCATCGGCAACCCAGGAAGCCCGGCCCCAGAACCCACGTCAACCACCGAGGCGTTCGGAGCCAGAAGGTCGGAGACCACCGCCGAGTTCAACATGTGCCGATCCCACACCCGCTCAACCTCACGGGGCCCGATCAGTCCACGAGTCTCACCCTGCTCGATGAGCATCTCGGCGAACCGCACCGCCAACCCAAGCCGGTCCCCAAAGACACGCGCCGCAACCTCCGGCACCGCCACCGTTTCACGTGAAACCACGCCCACACCCCGTCCCATCCGTCGCCGTTTCACGTGAAACGGCGACCGCCCCACACGACTCCCAATGAGACCACGAACCCCGCCCGACCCCACGAACCCCCGCCACCCCAGCCCCCAACTCCACCCCAACACCCCACGCTCCCCACCAACCCGCCCCCAAGATCAAGACGGAAAGCAACCTTTTCGCCCCGAAAAGCGTTCCGCAGAGGAAGCGGAGGCGCGGGCGGGGAACCAGCGGCCCGGACAAGCGCCACCCTTCACCCGAAGCCACGGCCGCAACCAACGGCCACGCCCAGCCAACCCGGCCCACCGAGCAGAGCCGGTCTCAGCAACACGCAGCACCCCGCCCCAGAAACGACCCCAGACCGCCAGCCGCCTCGCCTCTCAAACCCACAACCCAGCCCCGCGCCCACACC
>NZ_JAMHIV010000023.1 GCF_023897065.1 Crossiella sp. SN42 | reverse complement strand
CGCTGGCGCGCCACGCCTCTTTCGCGGCGAGTTGGCTGGTGGGGCCTTTGACGCGGGCCGCTAGCCCAGGAGGGGGCGCAAGGCGTTGAGCAGCTCGTCCCGCTTCGGCAGTCCCGAGATGCGGAACAGTTCCCGCTGTTCGGCGCTCACCACCAGCGTGGTCGGGGTGCGCATGACCTTCAGCCGCTCGGCCAGCTCGGGCCGCTCGGTCACGTCCAGCTCCACGTGGTGCAGCCTCGGCTCCTGCCGGACCACGTCGCCGAGCAGCACCTTGGTGTGCCGGCACGGCGCGCAGAAGGTGGTGGACAGCTGCACCAGGGTGATCGCCGGGGCGGGGGCCAGCACGCCCCGGACTTCTTCAGGCAACTCGGCACCGGGCACCGCCGTGCGCACCTTCCCGTTCCGCCAGCGGTACAGCAGTCCCAGCGCGCCGGTCAGCGCCAGCACGCCCAGGACCACCCACACCTGGGTCACGACCCGCCCCTGTTGGGCACCGCGCCGCCGCCGAGCTGCACGTTCTTCGCGCTGCCCTCCACCACCAGGGCCCCGTGCTCCGCGCGCACCCCGGTGGGCACCACGGTGAACGGCAGGCCGCCGGGGTCGATCCGGGTGCTGAAGGCGCGCCGGATCAGCCGGTCCACCGCCGGCGGCAGTGGCACCTCGCCGGTCTCGTTGCTCACCCGCAGGCGCTTGGGGCTGACCTCGATCTGGTTCTCCACCAGCGAGAGCACGCCGACCACGGTGACCTGGGTGCGGGTGCCCGCGATGTCGGTGCTGCCGGTCAGCTTCACCGGCGCGGTCTTGTCATCGGCCACCGGCTGCTTGCCGGTCGGCTGCACCGGGTCGCCGTTGGGCTTGCGCTCCAGCAGCTCGTCCAGGTTGGCCGGTTCGATCTTCAGGTCGGCCACGTTGATCAGCTTGCCCACCTCCGCGGCGAGCAGCTTGACCCGGCCGGTGACCTCGTCGATGGTCACGTTCTGCGCCGAGCCGGACAGCAGCTCCGACAGTGGCGCGCGCACGTGCCGCAGGGTCGCCTCGACCTCCACGTTGCGCAGCTCGGCCACCGGCACCCCGCTGGCCTTGACCTCGACCTCGCGGTAGTCCCCGGCCAGCGCTTGGTAGAGGAACGGGAAGCCGTTGATCCGCACCGCGGGGTCGTCGGCCAGCTTGAGCTGGGCGCGCAGCCGGGTGGACACCTGGTACTCCGCCGCCGCGGCCGCGCCGAAGTCGGCGGCGACCAGCAGCCCGATGAGCACGACCAGGACGATGGCTAGCTTCTTCACACGAACCCGTTCCGGATGTCGGAGGCAGTTACCTCAAGGACGAGGGTACTGAGGTCCGGGTTGCCTCAACGGGTGCGTTCAACCACTCCCTGATCCGGTCGACCAGACCTGGCGTGAGCGAGGACTCGGCGTGCCCCATGCCCTCTTCCAGCCACAACTCCGCGCTCGCCCCGCAGGCCCGGTGCATCGCGGTGACATCGGCCACCGGGAAGTAGTTGTCCGAGGTGCCGTGCACCAGCAGCAGCGGGGTGGGCGCGATCCGCGGCGCCAGCTCGATCGGCGAGGGGTGCGCCTGCGTCCACCTCGGCCCGAGCCGGACCCCGAGCAGCAGGCCGAAGGCCGGTCCGCCGGGCAGCTCCAGCAGCTGGTTGACCCGGCGCATCTTGCTGGTCTCGCGCACCCACCAGCGCGCGGGCGGGCTGACCGCGACCACCGCCTCCGGCTTGGCCGCGCCCTCGGCCAGTGCCGCCTGACGCAACACCACCGACCCGCCGAGGGAACATCCCAGGGTGGTCACCCTCGGATAGCCGAGGCGGCGCAGGAACTCCACTCCCGCGGTCACGTCCAGCCACTCGTCCAGCCCCACCGAGGACCGCCCGCCGGAGCGTCCGTGCCCGCGCAGGTCGAGGCCCAACACGGTGTGCCGCAAGGCCAAACGGCGCAACAGCCGGCGTACGTCCGGCCGCCCGGTGTGCTTGGTGAAACCGTGCGCGACCACCACCGCGGTCGGGCTGGCCGAGGGGTCGCGCGGCCCGAGCAGTAACCCGTTCAGCCGCACCTTGTCCGAGGTCAGAAGTGTGACACCGGTTTCTTGGCCTGTTGTCACAAGTGCCATGCCGAGTATCCTCCCGTTCATCCAGCGGCAATGGCGCCGAAGCCTGACTACTACGCGCGGCCGGGGCGACCCGGTGAGCGTGGAAAGGAGGCGGCGCCATGACCAGCGTGGACCTGCTTCTGTTGACCACGGACCGCGACCCGGAGTCCGTGCTGCCCGCTCTCGCCCTGCTGCCGCACCAGGTGCGGCCGCTGGTGCCTGATGTCTCCCAGCTGCTGGAGGCCGGTCCGCACGACGCGGTGCTGGTGGACGCGCGCACCGACCTGGTCGGCGCCCGCAGCCTCTGCCGCCTGCTGACCAGCAGCGGCATCGACGTCCCGGTGGTCGCCGTGGTCAACGAGGGCGGCCTGGTCGGGGTCAGCGCGGACTGGGGCATCGACGAGATCCTGCTGCCCACCGCGGGCCCGGCCGAGGTGGACGCCCGGCTGCGCCTGGTCCGCTCCCGGCGGGCCGCCGCGCACCGCGGCAACGACGGCGCGCTGGTGCTGGGCGAGCTGGTGATCGACGACGCCACCTACACCGCCCGCCTGCGCGGCCGCCCGCTCGAGCTGACCTACAAGGAGTTCGAGCTGCTCAAGTACCTGGCCCAGCACGCGGGCCGGGTGTTCACCAGGGCGCAGCTGCTCCAGGAGGTCTGGGGCTACGACTTCTTCGGCGGCACCCGCACGGTGGACGTGCACGTGCGGCGGCTGCGCGCCAAGCTCGGCCTTGAGCACGAGACGCTGATCGGCACCGTGCGCAACGTGGGCTACAAGTTCGTCCGCCCGCCGCGGGCCGGCGCGGCCAGGGTCGAGCTGGCCCAGGACGAGCAGGTCCCGGACTTCATCCCGGTCAGCTGATCTCCGCGGCTGCCCGCCCGCGTCATCGCGATTACGGTTGAGCCCGTGGTGCAGATGACGTGGGCGGCACAGCTGTCCCCTGACGAAGCCGAAGCCGTCCGTTCCCTGGTGGCCGCGGCCGCCGAGGCCGACGGGCGAGCCCCAGTCGGCGAGCACGTGCTGATGACCCTCTCCGGCGAGCACCTGCTCGCCAGACAGGCCGACGGCGAGCTCGGCGGCTATGTGAACCTCGACCGGGACAACGACGGCCGGTTCGTCGCCGAGCTGGCCGTGCATCCGCGGCACCGCCGCCTGGGCCTGGGCACCGAGCTGGTCAACCAGCTGATCCAGCGCACCGGCGACGGCGAGCTGCGGATCTGGGCGCACGGCGACCACCCGGGCGCCAGGGCCATCAGCGCCAGGCTGGGCCTCACCCGCGCCCGCGACCTGTGGCGGATGAAGATGACCTTCGGCGGCGAGCTGCCCGAGCGCGCCCTGCCCGAGGGCCTGAGCCTGCGCACCTTCGTGCCCGGCCAGGACGAGGCCGCCGTGGTCGAGGTGAACAACCGGGCCTTCTCCTGGCACCCCGAACAGGGCGGCTGGACCACCGCGGACGTCGAGCTGCGCGAGGCCGAGCCCTGGTTCGACCCGGAGGGCTTCTTCCTGGCGGTCCGGGACGAGCGGGTGGTCGGTTTCCACTGGACCAAGGTGCACGCGCCACGCCCGGACACCGGAAACCAGCCGATCGGGGAGGTCTACGTCGTCGGAGTGGACCCGGACGCCCAGGGCGGCGGGCTCGGCTCGGTGCTCACCCTCGCCGGTTTGCGACATTTGATCGTTCGCGGCCTGCCCGCCGTAATGCTTTATGTGGAGTCGGACAACACCGCGGCCATCCGGGTATACGAGAAGCTGGGATTCGCGCATTGGGACAGCGATGTGCAGTACGCGCGGTCACGGTGACGCGGCGACGAATAGATGACGGCGCGGTCACGGAGTGCAAACGCGCAGGTCGCACCAGGGTCACAGGATCACCTCAATGGGGTGTGAATGGTCACTGGGGGTGGCTTGTTCACCTTCCGTTCACCTGCTGACGGCCACCTGTCCACCCTCAGTCCCTAACGTCCCGAATCGAAGGGCGGGTGCCGCCGCCCGTCCACGTTCTGGAGGACTCAGGTGAAGATCAAGCAGCACGCTGCCGTGCTCGGAGTCGTGGCCGCGGGCGCGCTTCTGCTCTCGGCGTGTGGTTCGGACAACAACGCCCCCGCCCCCGGCGGCTCCACCAGCTCGGCCGCCGGTTCGGTCGCCTGTGGCGGCAAGAAGTCGGTCAACGGCGACGGCTCGTCCGCCCAGGGCAACGCCATGACCGAGTTCACCGCCTCCTACGTCGAGGCCTGCAAGGACTTCAACGTCGCCTACAACGTCTCCTCCTCCGGCGACGGCATCAAGAACTTCCTGTCCAAGCAGGTCGACTTCGCCGGCTCGGACTCCCCGCTCAAGGCCGACGAGGTCACCAAGGCCACCGAGCGCTGCGGCGGCGCCGCCCCGCTGCACCTGCCGCTGGTCTTCGGCCCGGTCGCGATCGCCTACAACCTGCCCGGCGTCGAGGGCCTGACCCTCACCCCGGACCTGATCGCCAAGATCTTCAGCGGCGCGATCAAGAACTGGAACGACCCGGCCATCAAGGCCGCCAACGGCTCGGCCAACCTGCCGGACAAGGCGATCGGCGTGGTCTTCCGCTCCGGTCAGTCCGGCACCACGGACAACTTCCAGAAGTACCTGGCCGCCGCGGCCCCGCAGTCCTGGACCAAGGGCGACGGCAAGGAGTTCAAGGGCGGCATCGGCGACGGCAAGGCCAAGTCGGCCGACGTGGCCAGCGCGGTGAAGGCCACCGAGGGCGGCATCACCTACGTCGAGGTCTCCTTCGCCAAGGCCAGCAAGCTGGGCATCGCCAAGCTGGACAGCGGCGCGGGCGCGGTGGAGCTCAACGACGCCAGCACCGGCAAGGCCATCGCCAACGCCAAGCTGCAGACCAGCAAGACCCCCGGCGACCTGGTGCTGGACCTCAAGGCGCTCTACGCCGACAAGACCGCGGGCTCCTACCCGCTGGTGCTGGTCACCTACGAGATCGTCTGCTCCAAGAGCGCCGACGCGGACACCGCGACCGCGCTGAAGAACTTCCTGACCGTGGCCTCCACCGGCGGCCAGGACCGCCTGCCGAAGATCGGCTACGTGCCGGTCCCGGCGGAGTTCCGCACGAAGCTCACCGAGTCGATCAAGTCGATCTCCTGACCCCAGCTCGCGACGTCATGAGCGACCCGATGCGGGCGGTCCCCCACCAGGACCGCCCGCATCGCCGGAACTACCGGAGGCACACATCTCCACCGTGACCACCGCGCCGAGCAAGCCGGTCCGACGACCAGGCGACCGCATCTTCAGCGGGCTCGCCCGCAGCTCCGGCGTCTTCATCGTCGCGCTGATCGGCGCCATCGGGATCTTCCTGCTGCTGCAGGCCATCCCGTCCTTGCAGGCGAACAACGCGAACTTCCTGTTCTCCTACGCCTGGGACACCAACGACCTCAACAACCTGCGCTTCGGCATCCCGGACCTGCTCTGGGTGACCGTGGCCTCCTCCCTGCTGGCCCTGCTGCTGGCCATGCCGGTCTCGCTGGGCATCGCGCTGTTCCTCACCCAGTACGCCCCGCGCCGGCTGGCCAGGCCCTTCGCCTACGTGGTCGACCTGCTGGCCGCGGTGCCCTCGATCATCTTCGGCCTGTGGGGCATCCAGGTGCTCGCACCGGTGCTGACCCCCTTCGCCGAGTGGCTGACCGCCAACCTCGGCTGGATCCCGTTGTTCGCCCAGGGCAACGTGAACCCCGGCGGTGGCGGCCACATCTTCACCGCGGGCGTGGTGCTCGCGGTGATGATCCTGCCCACGGTCACCGGGGTCAGCCGCGAGGTCTTCGCGCGCACCCCGCGCGAGCACATCGAGGGCGCGCTGGCCCTGGGCGCGACCCGCTGGGAGGTCATCCAGACCACGGTGCTGCCCTTCGGCAAGGCCGGGTTCGTCAACGCCTCCATGCTCGGCCTCGGCCGCGCGCTCGGCGAGACCATGGCGCTGTACCTGATCCTGTCCACCACCGCGCAGCAGCCGTTCTTCAGCCTCTTCGACGGCGGCTCGACCTTCGCCTCCAAGATCGCCCTCGGCATCAGCGAGGCGGCCAGCAGCCCGCTGGCGGCAGGCGCCTACATCGCCGCGGGCCTGGTGCTGTTCGTGCTGACCTTCGCGGTCAACGCCACCGCGCGCTCGATCGTCGCCCGCAAGAAGGAGTACTCGTGACCACGGCGAGTGTCGACCTCGAACGCCCGGCGGCGCCCCCGGCCTTCCAGCCGGTCAGCGGCGCCCGCAAGACCAAGAACGTGCTGGCCACCGTGCTGGTCGGGCTGGCCTTCCTGGTCGCGATCGTGCCGCTGGTCTGGGTGCTCTACACCACCCTGTCCCGCGGCCTTGGCCCGATCCTGTCCAGCACCTGGTGGACCCACTCGCTCTCCGGCCTGCGGCCCTACGAGGAGGGCGGCGGCGCGTACCACGCCATCTTCGGCACCATCGTGCAAGGCCTGGTCACCGCGCTGATGTCGGTGCCGATCGGCGTGATGGTGGGCATCTACCTGGTCGAGTACGGCGTGGGCAGCAAGCTGGGCAAGCTGACCACGTTCATGGTGGACATCCTCACCGGTGTGCCCTCGATCGTGGCCGCGCTGTTCGTCTACTCGGTGTGGATCAGCATCTTCGGCTTCTCCCGCAGCTCCTTCGCGGTGACGCTGGCGCTGATGCTGCTGATGGTGCCGGTGGTCATCAGGGTCACCGAGGAGATGCTCAAGATCGTGCCCAACGAGCTGCGCGAGGCCTCCTACGCGCTGGGCATCCCGAAGTGGAAGACCATCGTCAAGGTGGTCATCCCGACCGCGATGTCCGGCATCGTGACCGGCGCGATGCTCGGCGTGGCCAGGGTGATGGGCGAGACGGCCCCGGCGCTGGTGCTGGTGGCCTACGCGCCGTTCATCAACTTCAACATCTTCGACGGCAACATGGCCAACCTGCCGCTGATGATGAACTCGGAGTTCGCCAACCCCGAGACCGCCGGCTTCGACCGGACCTGGGGCGCGGCGCTCACCCTGGTGATCGTGATCATGTTGTTCAACCTCGTAGCCTCGATCATCTCGCGGCTCTCGGCCATCAAGACCAAGTGAGCGGGCGGTAGGAGTCATGGCCAAGCGCATCGACGTCAAAGACCTCAACATCTACTACGGCAAGTTCCACGCCGTGGACGGGGTCACCCTCCAGGTGCCGCCGCGCAGTGTCACCGCGTTCATCGGGCCTTCGGGTTGCGGCAAGTCCACCGTGCTGCGCTCGCTGAACCGCATGCACGAGGTGATCCCGGGCGCGCGGGTGGACGGTCAGGTCCTGCTCGACGGCGAGGACATCTACGCCGCCGCGGTGGACCCGGTGTCGGTCCGGCGCACCATCGGCATGGTGTTCCAGCGGCCCAACCCGTTCCCCACCATGTCCATCAGGGACAACGTGGTGGCCGGGCTGAAGCTGGCGGGCATGAAGGGCAAGAAGAAGCTGGAGGAGGTCTGCGAGCGCTCGCTGCGCGGCGCGAACCTCTGGGAAGAGGTCAAGGACCGCCTGGACAAGCCCGGCGGCGGCCTCTCCGGCGGTCAGCAGCAGCGTCTGTGCATCGCCCGCGCCATCGCGGTGCAGCCGGACGTGCTGCTGATGGACGAGCCCTGTTCGGCGCTGGACCCGATCTCCACCTTGGCGATCGAGGACCTGATCACCGAGCTGAAGAAGGACTACACGATCGTCATCGTCACCCACAACATGCAGCAGGCCGCGCGGGTGAGCGACCAGACGGCGTTCTTCAACCTGGCAGGCGTCGGCCAGCCGGGCCGCCTGGTCGAGGTCGACGACACCGAGAAGATCTTCTCCAACCCGACCCAGAAGGCCACCGAGGACTACATCTCGGGCCGTTTCGGTTAAATCCCAAGGGGTTCTCACGAACCACGAAGGCCGGGTCCCAGTCGCGGGACCCGGCCTTCGTTGTGTCGTAAGGGAAATCAGTCCTCGCGGCCGGGCATCTTGCCGGTGGCGATGAACACCACCCGGCGGGCCAGCGCCACCGCGTGGTCGGCGAAGCGCTCGTAGAAGCGGCCCAGCAGCGTGATGTCCACGGCCGGGGCCACGCCGTGCGGCCAGTCCTTGGCCATCAGCACGGTGAACAGGTGCTTGTGCAGGTCGTCCATCTCGTCGTCGTCCTGCTCCAGTTGCTCGGCCAGGGCGACGTCCCGGTTGCGGATGACCAGCTCGGCCTTCTTGGCCAGCTCCACCGCGACCCGGCCCATCTGGGCGAAGTCCTCGCGCACCTGGTCGGGCAGCACGCCGTTGGGGTGCCTGCGCCTGGTCGCCTTGGCCACGTGCAGGGCCAGGTCGCCCATCCGCTCCAAGTCCTCCGCGGCGTGGATCGCGGCGACCACGACCCGCAGGTCGGTGGCCACCGGCGCCTGCAGGGCCAGCAGCGCGAACGCCTGTTCCTCCGCCGCCGCGCGGGCGTCGTCGATCTTGGCGTCCTCGTCGATCACCTGTTCGGCAAGGCCGAGGTCGACGTTCAGCAGCGCTGCGGTCGACTTCTCCATCGCTTTCGCGACATCGGCGGTCATGTCACCGAGGATCTCGGCGAAACGATCGAGCTGCTCGTGATAGGCCTCGCGCATGCCCGTCAGCCTACGTCGCGATGGTCGCGAGGTCTGCATCCATTGGTGAACCAGCCGTAAACGCGACCGGAACAGCTGATGCACAAGGCCCGGTCAGTGGCGGTGTGGCCGGGTCAGTTGCAGCTGTTGTCCGCACCGTTCACAGTGGACAGATCACCGGGCAGCTTGCTGGTCGGCGTCTGCCCGGGAGTGCTGGTGCCGCCGCCAGTGCCGCCGCTCGGCTTGACCACCTTGCCGTCGAACTCCGGCCCGAGGATCAGCTGGATCGCCCCGCCCATACTGGGATCGGGGGTGAGCGTGGCGCCGGGCACCGCGGCGGCCAGCGTGCGCGCGGCATCCCTGCGCTCGTCGGCGAAGCGGATCACCGTCTTGTTGCTCGGCGTGGCCGAGGTGCCCTTCTTGACCACCGAGAAACCGAGGCCCTCCAGGCCGGTGACCGCCTTGGCCGCGTTGCCCGCCTTGTCGGATCCGTTGAGCACCTGGATCTTCACCGTCTTCGGGTCCACCAGCGCGGCCGGGCTCAGGTCCACCGGCGGGTTGTTCTGCGCCTGCGGCATCGGGTTCTGGTTCGCGCCGCCGTCAGCGGGTTTCTCCTGCGGCAGCGGGGTTCCGTTGATGATCGCCTGGAACAGCGCCTTGGCGTCCTTCTCCCGGAACTCCTCCTTGAACTTCTTGGGTGCCAGCTCGACCGTGCGCACCGGCACCTGCACGAAGGTGACCCGCCCGGCTTCCAGGCCCTGCAACGAGGTGCCGAGGGTGAGCATCTGGTCGATGCCGATGTTCTCGCCGTAGGTGGACCCGGCGAAGGCCTTCACGAAGTCCTGGAGCTGGCCGGGGCTGGTGAGCACCTGCTGGGACATCACCTTGCGCAGCAACGAGGACAGGAACTTCTGCTGCCGCTGGATCCGGCCGTAGTCGCTCTGCACCGGGTCGCCCTTGAGCGTGCGCGCCCGCACGTAGCTCAGCGCGGTGTCCCCGGAGATGGTCTGCCGCCCGGTCTGGGTGATCACCGGGCCGATCTTCTCGTCGATCATCGGCTTGGGCACGCAGACCTCGACGCCCTTGATCGCGTCCACCATGGCCTTGAAGCCGTGGAAGTCGATGCCGACGAAGTGGTTGATGTTCAGTCCGGAGAGCTGGAGGACCAGCTTGGTGATGCACTTCGGGCCGCCGATGGCGTAGGCCGCGTTGAGCTTCTGGTTCTTCCGGACCGGCTCCATCTTGCCGGTGTACTTGCCGGTCTTGTAGTCCCAGCCCTCGCAGGCCGGGATGGTGACGTCCATGTCGCGCGGGAAGGACACGATCACCACGCGCTTCCGGTCCGCGGGCACGTGCGCCACCATCACGGTGTCGGTGCGCGCGCCACCGGAGATCTTCTCGTCGCCGACACCGTCCTCGGCGGTGGCCCCGGCCCGGCTGTCCGAGCCGATCATGAGGAAGTTCTCCGCGCCGTACTGCTTGTCCTTGTCCTGGATCTGGTCGGAGTTCGGGTCCAGCGCGGACACCTCGCGGATCTGCCCGTTGACCCACTGCTTGCCGGCCCAGCCGATCCCGGTGGCCACCAGCACCACCGCGGCGACCGCGACCACCAGCGCCTTGCCCACCAGCAGCAGCCGCCGCCTGCGCAGCGCGTCCGGGTCCTCCTCCGCCGGCGGCGCGCTGGCGTGGGCCGCCGCGCGCGGCGGCTCGTCCTCGTCGTCGTCGACCAGCTCGTGGTACGGCACCCCCATGGTGGGCACGTCCACCGAACCGGGCAGCTCGACCAGCTGCGTCTGCTCAGCGGGGTCCGGCTTGTCCGCGGGCTTGTCGGTCTTGTCCTTGTCCTTGCCGCCGATCCGGATGAACTGGGTCAGCTTGCCGCGCCGCTCCCGTTCCGCTTCCTCGATCTCGGCCATCTCGTCGTGCACGGCGGAGAACCGGGACAGCGTTGCGTCGATCTTGCGCCGCTTGTCGTCCATCTCGCCGTCGACCGGCTCAGCGGGCTGCGCGGGCGGCGTCGGCGGCACGGGCGGCACCGGCGGCCGGTTCCCCGGCCGAGCCCCCTGCGGCGGCCGAGGCGGCCTGCCACCCTGCGGCGGCGCGGGACGCCCAGCGGGCGGCGCGACCGGCTCGTCAAGCGCCGCGAAACCGCCCCCGGTCGGCGGATCCACCGGCGGCGGCCCGCCCTGGGGTCCACCCTGTTGCGGCCCGCCCTGTTGCGGTGCGCCAGGCGGCCCACCCTGCGGTCGACCGCGCGGCGGCCGGGGCGGCGGCATCCGCCCGCCACTCGGCTGGCCCAGGTCCCGTGGTGGCGGCATGCGGCCACCATCGGGCGGCGGCATCCGGCCGCCCGTGGGCTGAGCGAGGTCTCCCGGCGGCGGCATCCGCCCACCGGTCGGCTGAGCGATGTCCCTCGGCGGCATCCGCCCGCCGTTGTCCGGCGGCGGCATCCGGCCACCGGAGGGCTGCCCGAGATCCCGGGGCGGCGGCATCCGGCCACCACTGGGCTGGTCCATCGGCGGCGGCATGCGCCCGCCACTGGGCTGATCCATGGGCGGCGGCTTCCGCCCGCCGCTGGGCTGATCCACTGGCGGCGGCATGCGCCCGCCACTCGGCTGATCCACTGGCGGCGGCATGCGTCCGCCGCTGGGCTGGCCCAGATCCTCCTGCGGCCTGCCCTGCGGCGGCATCGGCGCGCGCGGCGGCCGGACCGGAGCGGATCGCGGCGGCATCGGCGGCGGCGCGTCCCTCGGCGGCATCGGCGGCGCGGCATCCCGGGGCGGCACTGGCGGCATGGGCGGCGGCGCGAAGTCGTGCTGCGGCGCGGGTGGCGGGGCCGGGCGGGGCAGCTTGTCGGAAGTGCCGCCGTGCTTGGCGAGCAGGTCCGACACCGAGGTGCCCCCGCCGTCGTCCAGGGACCGGCGGCGCCTGCTGGGCTGGTCCAGATCGGGGGTCTCGTCCTCAGCCCGCCGACGTCGTCCGGAGCGGGAACCGTAACCGCCCTCGCGGTGGTCGTCCGGCACCCGGTCTCCTTCCCGATCGTGTGACTCTCCGACTAATGACGCAGGGCGAACCGAACGGGTTGTAACCCCCGACGGATCGCCCGGTGCCCGATAGTACGGATAACGGGTAAGACACACGAGCACGGCCGCGAGCTTTGTCACGTCCTGTACGGAAAACTGCCGAGTCGTTTAGCCCGAACGGGCCGTACTGAGCAAGATCAGTTATAGCCAACTGGGCGCGGTTGGGCCACTGCCCGTCGCCCACCGGCCGCTCCGGCGAGCCGAACGCGACCGTCCTCTTCCCGGTACGCGACCGCGTTCCGGCCGGACTGCTTGGCCACGTAGAGCAAGCTGTCCGCGCGCAACAACTGCTCCTTCGGATCAGTCGCTGGTGTGTCCGCAGGTGAGCCGGTCAGCTCGTGCGCCAGCCCAATACTCACCGTGACCCGCAGGTCCGGGGCCAGTTGCGTCCACGGATACCGCTCGACGCGCGCACGTGCCGCTTCGCAGACGGCGACCGCCGTCCCGGTGTCGATGCCCGGCACCACCAGCACGAACTCCTCGCCACCGTAGCGGGCGCAGAACGCGCCCTCGGGCAGCCCGTCCTGCAGCAGTTCCACCACCCGTTGCAGCACCCGGTCGCCGATGAGGTGGCCGAAGGTGTCGTTGACCTGCTTGAAGAAGTCCAGGTCCACCAGGGCCACGGCCAGCCCGCCCTGCCGGTCCGCCTCGCCGAGCAGGCCGAGCAGCCGCTGGTCCAGGTAGCGCCGGTTGTAGCTGGCGGTGAGGCTGTCCCGCAGGCTCTGCTCGCGCGCCTCGGCGTGCTCGCGACGCAGCCGGTCCACCTCCCGGCGCAGCTGTTCGGGCACCTGGGGCGGGTTGGTCTGCTCGGAGGAGAGCAGGTCCAGCGCCGAACGCAGGTGCTGATAGGCCTGCCGCCACTGCCCCCGGGAGGCGAACAGCGCGGCGATCGACTCGTGCAACTGCACCAGCCCGGAGTTGGCTGGCGGTGACGGCGGTGGCGGGCCCGGATGCCCCACGGCGGAGGCGGGCGAGCGCGGTGGGGTGGGCGCGGAGCAGACCGGCCGCGTGCCATCGCGGAGCGGATCAGACTCGGCGATGTCAGGTCGCAGTACGGTCACCGCGTTCACCTCCCTACCACGGTGGTGTCGTCGGTTACGGCGGCACGCTTGAGCCACTGGACCGGCCCGGTGTCGTATTTCACTTAACTGGCTGACCGTGGGCTGCTCCGACCCGGTGACTCAGCGTGATCCACCACGCACTTGGTTGTGTACCCGCAAATGGCGGGGCCGCCCAAGCTGTTCGGCCATAGCCCACCCACTTGGCCCAGCAGGAAACTGCCGGTAGCCCAAGGGATGTGGGCGTCGTCACGCTCAGCGCGGACAGGGCGCGAACCCGTAGGCCGCTCCGTCGAGGACGACCACGTGCTGTGACCCGATCTGGATACCGACCGTGGCGCCGTCCCGTTTCGCGGTGACCGAGACCGCCACCACGTACACCCGCCCCCTCGGCCTGCCCCGGCTGCCCGCGGTCCACCCCGGGTCCGGCCGCAGGGTGGACAGGGCGGGCTCCACGGTCAGCACCAGCTCGCCGGGATCGCAGGCGCCCGCGCGGAAGTCCGGGTGCTGGGTGCGGGTCAGGAACTCCCGCTGCGCGGCCACCCCGGTCCGCGCCGCGGCCAGCCCGTCGCTGAAGTAACCACCGACCAGCCCGGCGTCCACCGCCTCCTGGGAGGCCTCTCTCGGCGTGCCGGCCACCCCGACCGCGCAGCCCGCCGTGACCAGCGTGACCAGCAGCGCGCCACCCAGGCGGGCGCTCATCCGCCGGAGTGCATCAGCTCCGCGCCGAGCGGGACCGAGGCGTCCTCCGGATCGTCCAGCCACCCCTGCGGCAGGCTGACCTTCGCCGGTGAGCCCTGGCGTCCGCGCGGCCCCTCCGCGTCCTGCGGGAACGGCACCTCCGGCGGCAGCTGGGCGAGCAGGTCCTCCAGCTCGGCCAGGCTGGACACCATGGCGAAGCTGCGCCGCAGGTCACCGCCGACCGGGAAGCCGCGCAGGTACCAGGCCATGTGCTTGCGCAGGTCGCGGATGCCCTTGTCCGGCCCGAGGTGGTCGATGAGCAGCTCGGCGTGCTGGTGCAGCACCTCGGCCACGCCGCCCAGCGAAGGGCCCTCCGGAATCGGCTCGCCGGCGAAGGCGGCCGCCAGGTCCCGGAACAGCCAGGGCCTGCCCAGGCAGCCCCGGCCCACCACGATCCCGTCACAGCCGGTCTCGGCCATCATCCGCAGCGCGTCGTCGGCGGAGAAGATGTCGCCGTTGCCCAGCACCGGGATGGTCCGCACCGCTTCCTTGAGCCGCGCGATGGCCGACCAGTCGGCCTGCCCGGAGTAGCGCTGCGCCGCGGTCCGCCCGTGCAGGGCCACCCAGGAGGCGCCCTCGGCCTCGGCGATCCGGCCGGCGTCCAGGTAGGTCAGGTGGTCCTCGTCGATGCCGATCCGGAACTTCACCGTCACCGGGATGCCAGCGGGCTCGGCGGCCCGCACCGCGGCCCGCACGATGTCACCGAAGAGCCGCCGCTTGTACGGCAGCGCCGCGCCACCGCCCTTGCGGGTCACCTTGGGCACCGGGCAGCCGAAGTTCATGTCGATGTGGTCGGCCAGGTTCTCGTCCACGATCATCCGGACGGCCTTGTCCATGGTGACCGGGTCGACCCCGTAGAGCTGCAGCGAGCGCGGGTGCTCGTCCGCGCTGAAGGTGATCATGTGCATGGTCATCGGGTCCCGCTCGACCAGCGCCCGGGTGGTGACCATCTCGCACACGTACAGCCCCGCCCCGTACTGGCGGCAGAGCTGCCGGAAGGCCACGTTGGTGATCCCGGCCATCGGCGCGAGCACAACCGGCGGATCGACCTGGTAGGGGCCGACCCGCAGCAAGGGCGGACGCGCGTTCACCGCTCCATTGTCCGGCACGTCGGGAGTGCCGGTCGCCATCAGCCCGTCTCGGCCAGCAACCGGTGCGCCTGACCCGCCTTGGCGGCCACCTCCGGCCAGCGCGGATGAGTGAGGTAGGTCTCATCCGGCGTGGCCGGGTTGTAGGCCTCCAGCACCTCCAGCAGCGGTTCGACAACGGCCTTCACCGCGGCCACCTCGGCCTCGTCCCTGAGCAGTTCACCCACGCTCTCCGCCGGGTCGAACCGGTCCCACCAGGTGTCGGCCAGCAGCACCTGCACCGTGCCGCTGAGGTCCGGCCAGCCGTTGACGTTGGCTGGGGTGAACCCGGCCAGCGCCTCCAACGCGTCCACCACGCCCTGCCTGCGAGTCGCGTTCATCCCCCTATTTTCGGAACCAGATCAGCTCGATTTAGGAAGTGCCGCCGAGATCACACCCGCGCCACCGGATTCCGGTGTTGCCGGGACAACCGTCAGCCGCTGCTGGGAACATCACACCGGTAACGCTCGTCCGGATGGAGGAACCACTGATGACCAACGCCCGCCGGACCGGCGCGCTGCTCCTGGCCACCGCGGCGCTGCTCGCCGGGTGCACCACGGTGCGTGGCGTGGCCGAAGCGGGTGATCCGGTGGAGGGCTACGACAAGCGCGGTTCCGCGGCGCGCAAGGTCAGCTCGCCGGGCGGGGAGCTGGTCTCGCTGCTCAACCCGGAGCCGACCGCGCAGCTGCTGTGCGGCACGTTGTCCGCGCAGGAGTGGTCGGAGCTGCTCGGCGGGCCGGTGCAGAGCCGGTGGGCGCAGCGCGGTGGCTGCCTGGTCGAGGGCGGGCGCCAGACCGTGTACCTGAGCCTGAGCTGGCAGCAGCCCTGCAAGACGCTGGCCAACCCGCAGCAGGTGGACGTGGGCGGCAGGCCGGCCACCTCGGTCGCGGCCGGCGGCGGCGGTGAGGTGCTGTGCGTGCCGTTCAACCAGTTCGGCGAGCAGGAGCTGGAGAAGCGGAAGTACGGCGACAGCGAGGACGCGGTGCCCAAGGGCACCCTGCACATGACCGCGACCCCGGGCAGCAACCCGCCGAAGTCGTCGAAGCAGGTGCTGCACGAGCTGGCCCAGAAGCTGCTCGCCGAGCTGACCAAGCCCGGCCCGGCCGCGCCCGCGCCGGGGGAGAAGGGCGCGCTGCCGTACACCCCGTTCCCGCCGCCACCGGCCGCCGGCGTGGTCGACCTGCCGCACCCGCAGCGGGCTGCCGCGCTGTGCACCGCGGCCACCGACGAGATGTTCCAGAGCATCCTGGGCGTGCCGGTGCGGGAGCGGCAGCTGACCTATGGCGGCGACTGCACGATCTCCGGCGGCGAGCCGTTCAAGGGCGGCGCGCACACGGTGTGGATCCAGGTGCTCTCCACCAAGCTGGAGGGCTCGCTGTACAACGGCGCGGAGATCTCGGTGGCCGGCCGCCCGGCCAAGGTGGGCAGCGTGCTCAGCGGCACCGGGGTGCTGTTGCGGGACAACATGGACAACCTGCTCGCGGTGCGGCTGATGGCACTGGGCGACAACCGCACCGACGAGGCCCGTCGCGGCCTGGAGAAGGCCCTGGCCGAACAGATCGTGCCGAAGCTCTTGGGCGCGGACTAGAAGTCCACGTTCACGCAGCCCAGCCGCGCGCCCGCGGTCCCGGCGTGCCCGTGGTGGGTCTTGGTCCGTTCGAAGTGGATCACTACCGACTTGGCCCTGCGCTCGCCGAAGTGCCAGGGCACCACGGTCTTGCTGACGCCGACGCCGTGCCGGTTGGTGGTGAAGTCCAGCCAGATCTCGTTGGACGCGTTGGCGTACTTGGGATCGACCGAGGGCTGCACCGGGTCGAGGACGTCCTGGTAGTGCGGCCCGGAGTCGGCGGGCGCTGGCCCGCACGGCTTGGTGTGCGCGTGCGCGCCGTAGGTGCGCTGGGGCACCAGCCCGCGCACCGAGAGCAGCACCAGGGTGCCGCCGTGCCGGACGTGCGTCGCGGCGACCACCACACCGGAGCCCTCGGGCACCAGCTTCGGGTCGTGCGTGACGGCCTTGGCCTCCGGGCTGTACGGCGCGAAGCGGCCGACGGTGAGCACGGGAATGGAATCCGGGGAGATGGAGTTGACCGGATCGGCGCCTGCGGGCGCTGTGCTGCCGGTGATCAGCAGCAACGCGGCCGCGACACCGGCCGCGGCGAGGGGATGACGTCGCATGGTGACCACCTTGGCACGCTGCGTGCGTTCCGGCAGCGGCGGCGACTGAAGTTATGACCGGCTGATATGGGGGCAGGCATGCGGGATCGGACCTGGCTGGTGGCGCTGGCCGCCGCGCTGTGGGGCACGGACGCGCTGCTGCGCGTCCCGCTCGCCCAGGCCCTGCCCTCGGCCACCGTGGTCTTCTGGGAACACCTGATCGTGGTGGCCCTGCTGCTGCCCTGGGTGCCGCGCGCGCTGCGCGCCTTCGCCGGGCTCAACTGGCCGCGCCGGTTTGCGGTGCTGGTCATCGGGGTCGGCTCCTCGGCGGTGGCGACCGCGCTGTTCACCGCCGCCTTCCGCTACGGCGACCCGGTGACCCCGCTGGTGCTGCAGAAGTTCCAGCCGGTGTTCGTGCTGCTGGCCGCCTTCGTGCTGCTCGGCGAGCGGCCGCGCGCGCACTACGTCTACTTCGCCGCGCCCGCCCTGCTCGGCGCCTGGCTGCTGAGCTTCGCCAACCCGCTGGAGGTTCGGGTCAGCGCCGCGGTCCCGGCGCTGCTGGCGCTGGGCGCGGCCGCGCTGTGGGCGGGCGGCACCGTGCTTGGCAGGCTGGTCAGCACCGAGCTGCGCCCGTGGGACGTCACGGTGCTGCGTTTTGTCATCGGCCTGCCCGCGACCGCGGTGGTGGTGGCGGGCCAGGGCGCCCCGTTCCTGGTGGACTGGGCGAACGCGCCCGCCCTGCTGCTGCTCGCGATCGTGCCCGGCCTGCTCGCGCTGACCCTGTACTACCAGGGCCTGCGCAACACCCCGGCGGCCCGCGCCACCCTGGCCGAGCTCGCCTTCCCGGCCACCGCCGCGCTGATCGGCGTCGGCCTGCTGGGCGCGCGCCTGTCCGGCACCCAGTGGCTGGGCTTCGCGCTGCTGGTGGTCGCGGTGACCGCCCTCGGCTGGCGCGAGCGCACCGGCAAGGGCGGCACCGTCCGGCTCAGCCCAGATCGCGAGCCAGCACGTCCTCATCCGTCTCCCGCCGGATGATCGGCCGGTAGCGCCCCTCGGCCACCGCGATCACCGGCGGGCGGCCGACCAGGTTGTAGTTGGACGCCAGCGAGTGGTGGTAGGCGCCGGAGCAGGGCACGGCCAGCAGGTCGCCCGCGCGGATGTCCGCGGGCAACGACACATCGCGCGCGATCACGTCCCCGGCCTCGCAGTGCCGCCCGACCACGGTCACCGTGCGCGCGGCCGCGTGGCTGGTGCGGCCGAACATCCGCACCGCGTAACGGGATCCGTAGAGCGCGGGCCGCAGGTTGTCGCTCATCCCGCCGTCCACCGCGACGAAGGTCCGCACGCCCGGCACGTCCTTGACCACGACCACCCGGTACAGCGTGACCCCGGCCCGCGCGACCAGCGACCGCCCCGGCTCCACCACCAGCCGCGGCACCGGCAGCCCGCGCGCCGAGCACTCGTAGTTCACCGCGCACCGCACCCGCGCCGCGAACCCCTGGAGGTCGAACTCGTCCTCGCCGGGCAGGTAGGCCACCGCGTGCCCACCGCCGATGTTCAACTGCGGCAACACGATCTTGTGCTCATCCCGCACCGCCGCCAGCAACCCCACCATCCGCCGCGCCGCCAGCTCGAACCCGGCCACCCGCCCGAGCTGCGACCCGATGTGGCAGTGCAGCCCCACCAGGTGCAGGTTCGGCTGTCCGAGCACCCGCCGCACCGCCTCCGCCGCGGCCCCACTGGCCAGCGAGAACCCGAACTTCTGATCTTCGACGCCGGTCGCGATCGCCTTGTGCGTCTGCCCGTCCACCCCCGGCGTCACCCGCACCAGCACCTGCTGCGGATACCGCGCCAACGCGCCAAGCTGCTCGATCTCGTCGAACGAGTCCACCACCACCCGCCCAACGCCATACCCGATGGCGGCCTTCAGGTCCTCCGGCGTCTTGGCATTCCCGTGCAGGATGACCCGCTCCGCCGGGAAGTCCACCGCCCGCGCGACCGCGAGCTCCCCAGCCGAGCACACGTCGAGCGAAAGCCCCTCCTCCCGCACCCACCGCGCCACCGCCTTGGTCAGCAACGCCTTGCTCGCATAGGCGATCTCGACGTCCGGCAGCGCGGCCCGGTACTCCCGGCACCGCCGCCGGACCGCCGCCTCGTCCAGCACGTAGGAGGGAGTGCCGAAGTCAGCCGCGACCCGCCGCAGCGAAACCCCGCCGACCAGCAGATCGTTCTCCGGCCCCAGCTCGGTCCCGGCCGGCCAGATCCCCGGCTCCAGGTGGCCGCGCAGCGAGCGTTGCAGCGAAGGAATGAGGTACTCCAGGGTCACGACGGCCTCCGCAGGCACTTGTCACGGGCACGTTGCCCGCCCATGACGAGAAAACGCCGCACCGGTGCGCCCGTCACCGCTCCCTACGCGCTCCTGACGCTCGCAGCGGCCACGTTTCCGCGACCCTGACACCGCAGGTGGCGCCCACCACACGGACCTACCTTCACATCTTCCTGAAACAGCTAAACTAAACCGGCTGGTCACGGGGGTGACGGAGAGGAGGGCCTACACATGACCGGACCCGCCCGCGACGAGGCAGCGGTAGCCCGCTTCGTCGAACGCTTCGCCCTGGTCCTCACCGACGCCGGCTGGAGCCGCATGCCGGCCAGGATCTTCGCCAGCCTCCTCGCCAGCGACGACGGCACCCGCACCGCCGCTGACCTGGCCGCTCACCTGCAAATCAGCCCCGCCGCCGTCAGCGGAGGCGTCCGCTACCTCACCCAGATCGGCCTGATCACCAAGGAACGCTCCCCAGGCGCCCGCCGCGACCACTACCGCGTCCGCGACGACCTGTGGTTCGAGTCCCTGCTTCGCCGCGAAGAGCAGATCGCCCGCTGGATCCAGAGCATCAAGGAAGGCATCCAGGCCGTCGGCCCCACCACCCCCACCGCCCACCGCCTGGAACAAACCCGAGACTTCTTCGAGTTCCTCCAAGCCGAACTCCCCCGCCTGCTCGCCAACTGGCAGCCCCCACCCCGCCCGTGATCGCCAACCACAGCACACCACCCGGCCCGGTGTCGGTAGAGTGTCCCCGGGCCGCTAGCTCAACTGGCAGAGCAGCGGACTTTTAATCCGCGGGTTGTGGGTTCGAGTCCCACGCGGCCCACCAAACCCCCAGGTCACCGGCCTGGGGGTTTTGCGTGTCAAGATCAGGTCCGTCCCTGGGGCGATCGTCACCAGGTGGTGCCGTTGGGGCTGACGGTCTGGGATGGCATCGAGCTACCGAAGACCGATGTCGACGACCCCACCGGCATGCGGAACGACGCTGACCCTGTTCGGCGGTCCGCCCGGTGTTCTTGGTGATACCACCAATCGGGTGGTGATTGATGGGTCGGCGGTGTCGAGTGCCCTGGTGGCGACATGATCGCGAAATATGCGTTGATCGGCGGAGGTGGCATGTCGAGATCCGGACTGCTTCGGAAATTTCTGATCTCGCTTGTCGCAGCGACTCTCGCGGCAGTCAGTGGAATTTTGATCAACAAGTGGACCGACCTGGGTGGTTGGCCTCTGGGGATAGGAATCGCTGTCGTCACGGTGCTTTCCGCGATCTGGATGTCCCGGTCGGACAATGTGGAACCGTCATCCACGCCGGGAGTGAGCTCGGCGGTCAAGCCAAGGATTCGTGTCCAAGGCGACCGCAACCAGGTGACCGTGGTGACGCAGTTGTTCGGCGGTCGGGCCACCCGCACAGCTGCACCAGATCTGTTGCCGACATCAACCAAGCACTACACCAACCACGAGAGCGTTCGGCGGGAGGCGGACGCGGCCCTGACGGAACAGTTGGAGCGCGTCCCGCTGCCAGTTTTCCTGATCGACGGACCTCCGGGGATTGGCAAGTCTCAGTTCGCGTTGTACTGGGCGAACCAGATCAAGTCGAAGTTTCCGGACGGGGTCTTCTATGTCGATCTGACCGGGGCTGCGGAGCGTGCCGGCCTGGTGGAGAAAGCGTTGCGTCGCTTCCTGCGAGCGCTGGGCGTACCGGAAGCGGAACTGCCGGAAAGCCTGGAAGACCTGGTGGTGTGGTTCCGCGCGCTGACCGCGGACCGTCGAGTTTTGGTGGTGGCCGACGGCGCAGTCGATGCGGAGCAGGTCCATCTGCTGTTCCCAGGGCAGGGCAAGGCAGTGGCGATCGTCACCGCGAACAGGTCGCTCAGCGATCTCAGCGTCGAGCACGCCGTGACACCGCTGCATCTGCGGCGATTGGTGAAGTCGGCGGCATGGCAACTGCTCACCCGCCTGGTCGGCGACAGCCGGTTGACCGCCGAGCCCGGTGCTGTCGACGAACTCATCGCGTTCTGCGACGGTGTCCCCATCGCCTTGTGCGTAATGGCTTCAATGCTGAACAAGTTCCCCCATCGGCCGGTTTCCTGGCTACTCGCAGAGCTGCGCGACGAGCACCGGAGGTTGCCCACCCTTTCCCCTCGACGTGGTTTGTCGGTCGAGGAGGTCCTCAACGCCGCCTGCCATCTGCTGACCGAGTTGGAGCAGACCTGCTACACCGCCTTCAGCGCTGAGATCGGTACCGGAGAATTCGGGTTCGACACACTGACCGCGATGCTCGGTCAGCCTGAGTACGAGGTGCGCAAAGCCGTCGACGAGCTTGTCGCGGCCTGGCTCATCGAGGAGATCGGCCCGAACCGCTACCTGATGCGTGACCTGGTCCGCCTGCATGCCCGTCAGAGCCTCGCGCCAAGTGACGGGGATGAGATGTCCGCCAGGGGACTGGCCCGCTACGTGCAACGCACAGTGGTGGCCGGAGTGAGGTTCGCGCCCGGGCGCGGGTGGCTGCCGATTCTGTTCCCGCACATCGAACCGGACCTGCACGACCCGGTGGCCAGACAGCCCGCGCGGTGGTTCATCGATGAGCGCGTGAACCTGCGCTCCGCCGTCAAGTACGCGGATCAGCACGGGCACAGCGAGGAAGTGCTGATCCTCTGCGTCATGTCCTGGCCGTTCTACGAACAAAACAAACACCTCGACGACCTGTTCGTCACCCACCACATCGGGCTCCGCCATGCGACTGGCCCGGACCTGATCGCCGTACGCAGCCTGCTGTTGACCCAACTCGCCTACGCCCATCTGCATCGCGGCGAGCACAACACCGCACATGAACGGGCCGTGGAGGCTCACCGGCTTGCCCGGGAGGTGGGCCACCTTCGATTGGCGGCGACCGCGACCGAGACCCTGGGGTTAGTCCTGCTGGCGATGGAGGCACCCGAGGCACGGGCAACTCTGCGCGCCAACCTCCGCCTGGCCAAAGACATCGGGCGTGCCCGACGGATCGCGCTGGCGTGTCTGCACCTGGCCAAGATCGAGGAGCCGGAGGCAGCCCTCACCCTGCTGACCCACGCCTTGGCCTACTTCGTCGAACACCTCGAACAAGACCGCCACAATGAGGGCAAGACGTTGACCTGGCTGGGCATCACACGTACTGCCCTTAGCCAGTTCGACGAGGCCGAGAACGCTCTGGGCGCCGCTGAGTCGATCATGACGAAGCTGCGGCGGCCGTTCGACCGCGCATTCGTGGTGGAGGCGCGAGGCGACCTTGCCGTCGCCCGGGGAGATCGTGACGAGGCCGAGCGACGTTATCGAGAAGCCCTGGCGATCCACGTCGCCTGGTCCTTCACCGCGCCGGCGCGGCGGACCAGGGCCAAACTCGAGAGGCTCGCAGGTGGCAAGACCAGTTGACCTGAGGAACGCTCGGTAGCGAGGAGTTCGGGAGGGGCGGCCTCTTCACCCGGCCGGCCGACGGCCGCGCCGAGGTCGGGACCTGGGGTCAAGTCCCAGGATCCTGCGTTCTGGATCCCACTGCTCGACCGTTCCCACTGAGCTCACGACGTCCTGGATCACTCGGTCAAGCAGAGCTCCGAAGAGCGCCGGACTGGTGATGCCGCGTCCGTCGACCGAGTGGGCCTCCCCGGACTGGAAGTTGGTCACATCGACGTCGGCCCAGCCACCCCGGAACAACACGAACACCGCGGCAGGCCAGTCTCCGAAGTCGAGTGTCACGCTCACGGAGTCCGGATCAGAGACGGTGGCCCGGTCGGCGGTCAGTCGCCGCGTGGACGGGCTGCAGTCCCGCCACGTCAACGGGCCGACGGTGAGCCCAGCGACTTCCCACGTCGCCCGGCGGCTCTCGATTTGCTGGGCTGCCGCGTCCAGGTCCACGATCCGCTCCACGTCTCGACGGTAGCGGTCGCGGCTCCGCGTGTACTGCCGCGGACGGGGGCACGGAGGGCGTTGTTCGTGCCTAGGTGGTCAGGCGGCGGGCTCGCTGCGGCGGATGATGATGTCGCCGGTGACGGTGCGGGCGTGGATTTTGAGGGTTTCGGTGTTGGTCTCGGGGCCGCCGATGGTGGCGAGGTCGTTGATGAAGCGGCCGGTGAGGGTGTTGATGTCGAGGTAGGCGGCGGTGCCCTGGCGGATGCCCAGTTCGACGTCGCCGGCGTTGGTTTCCAGGACGGCGGTGCCTCGGGTGAGTTCGCCGATGCGGATGCTGCCGGCGGCGGCCTTCACCGCGACGGTGCTGTGTGCGCGTTCGACGCTGGTGTTGCCGTTGGCGACGTTGACCCGGAGGTCGCCGGTGATGTCGCCGATGGTGGTGGGGCCGTTGGAGTTCTTGACCACCGCGGTGCCGTTGACGGTGTGCAGCCAGACCTCGCCGGAGCCGCTGGTGACGTCGGTGTGGCCGTCCGCGTGCTCCACCCGGATGCGGCCGCTGGTGGTCTCCAGGCGCAGGGGGCCGGTGTGGTCGAACTGGAGGTCGCCGGAGGCGGTGGTGAAGTGGCAGTCGCCGAGCAGGCCGGAGGCGCGCAGGTCCGCGATGGCGGAGTCGCCCTTGAGTTGGGAGCCGGTGGGCAGGTCGATCACCAGGTTGATGGTTCCCTTGCCGCCCAGCAGCTTCGGCTTGGCCATCCGGACGGCCAGGGTGCCGTTGTGGAAGCTGACCTCGGTCTGGTCGGCGGCGGTGACGTCGTGCTTGTTGGACTCCTTGGCCGGGCGCACCTCGACCACGGTGTCGATGCGGTCGGTGGCGTTGATCCGGACGTTCGCCGAGACCAGGGACAGCTCGACGGTGATCGGGGCGGGGGTGGGGAAAATTGGCATGGCTGTGCCCTTCTGGGGTGGTTGGTGAGCGTTCCCGCTGGTGGGGAACGTGTGGGGTGGAGCGGCGTGGGGGTTAGCGCACCCAGCCGGTGAACTTCTGGCCGAACGCCCGGTCTCGGCGAGCCGGCGGTTCTGGCTGGAGTGCCGCGGCGGCGGCCCGGACCAGCCAGGCGTTGACCGAGAGCCGTTCGCGGCCCGCGGCCTCCTCGACCCTGGCCTTGAGCTGTTCGGGCAGGCGCAGGTTGATCCTGGTCATCGGACCGTCGTCGCCCTCGGCGGTCAGCTGTGGCGCATCGGTGGTGCCATCGTGCTGCCGCGCGGTGTCCTCGAACGCGGCGGCCCCGGGTGCCGGGGTGACCACGAATGTGGGCGAACCGGCGCGCAGCCGCAGGTCGACCGAGCCGGGAGCCAGCTCCCGGGTGATCTCGTCCGCGGCCGTCGACAGGGCTTCCAGCAAGGTCAGCCGCACTGCTGACTCCAGTGGTGCGCTGAGCCGGTCCGCCAGCGCCCGAGCTTCCTCGCCACCGGCTCCGGCGGCTACCGCGAGCTCGTTGCGGAGGTTCTCGACGTAGGGCGTCAGGTCCATGGCACAACTATGGCATCACTTTGGTGCCATGGCAAGTCGGGGGTGGCGTCAGGCGGGTCGGCTCGCTTCCTTGGCCACCTCTTCCAGGTTGGCATGGTAGGCCGCCCACCAGGACTTATCGGCTTCCGGCAGGTTGTCATTGTCCGGGCGCAGGCCGGTGGTGCCATCGATCAGTTCGCGGACGATGTCGGCGTGGCCAGCGTGCCGGTGGGTCTCGGCGATCATGTGGGTCAGCGCCTTGTGCAGGGTCACCTCGGCGCGCTCGGCCGGCCAGTGCGGCACCCGGCCGACCGCGTCCAGGGGCAGGCTGGTGATCGTCTGGTCCGAATGCGTCCACACCCTGCGGTACAGGTCGATGATGTCCGCGCGGGACTCGTCCGCGGTCGCCCACAGGTCGGAGTTGGGCTCGGCGTCATCGGACAGCCAGGGCAATTCCTGCTCGAACGGGCGGCCGAAGACCAGGCCGAAGTAGCCGATCTCGCAGCCTGCCACGTGCTTGACCAGGCCCAACAGGTTCGTGCCCGTGGGGGTGAGCGGTCGGCGGATGTCGTACTCGCCGAGGCCCTCCAGCTTCCACAGCAGGGCTTCGCGGGCGGTCTGGAGGTAATGGCGCAGGTCGGCCTTGGGGTCGGTCATGTGTACAACTCTCCGAGTTATCCCCCGTTGTGGACAACTCTGTGGACAACTCGAACACCTGTTCGATCAGCTGGGGATGCCGTGCTCCGACCAGTGCCGGATCCGTTCGGCCGCCTGGTCCGCGATCGGGTGCGGCGCCGGGCGGGTGACCAGCTCGGTGAGGGCGAACATGTCCAGCACCCGGCCCAGGTACGCCCAGTCCGCGAGGGGCGGCAGGTCGGCGGGCTGGTGCTCGGCGAAGGCGGCGAGGAAACCGGCCAGGAAGTCGGTGTTGTCGTCGAAGCGGGCCATGTTCGCCGCGTCGCCGTACGGGCAGCCCGAGTAGCTGAACTCCCAGTCCAGCAGCGCGTCCACCCGCCAGCCGCGACCGGCCCTGCTG
Source organism: Crossiella sp. SN42 (assembly GCF_023897065.1). Lineage (GTDB taxonomy): Bacteria > Actinomycetota > Actinomycetes > Mycobacteriales > Pseudonocardiaceae > Crossiella. The sequence continues at coordinate 155,382 of NZ_JAMHIV010000023.1, read as the reverse complement.
ATGAGGATGTTCTTCGGGTTGAGGTCGGAGTGCACCAGCCGGGCGTGCCCGTCGACCGCGGCCAGCGCCGGGGCGTGCGCCGTGCACAGCGCCAGCCAGGCGGACTTGGCGGCGGCGGGCAGCCGGGACGCCGGGGCGGCCGCCAGCCACTCCGCCACCACCTCCGGCAGCTGCTGGGACCAGGGGCGCTCCGGGCGGACGGTGAGCTGCTCGTCGGCGAAGAACCCCGGCCGGTCGAACGCCCGCGCGCTCACCGCCGCCGCGACCCGGCCGACCTCGGCGCCGAGCGCGCGCAGGTCCGCCGGACTGAGCGAGTCGTCGGCGAGCACGTGGCTGAGCAGCGTGCCGGTGACGTGCTCGATGACCATGACCGGTCGGACCAGCAGCACCTCCGGCACCGGCGCCAGCGGGCGGGCCGCGGCCATCACCGCCGCCTCGATCGCCGGATCGGGGCCGCCGCGGCGGGCCACCACCTGGCCGTCGGTCAGCGTGAGCAGGCTGGTCTGGTGCGAGAAGCCGCCGGCCAGGGTGCGGCTGGCCAGCACCCTGCTGCCCAGCGCGGCTTCCACGGCGGCGATCTCCTCGGCGAGCACCGGCCCAGTCTCGCCCACTCAGGACTTCGGCGTGTACCACCCGAGGGCGATCGCGAAGTAGCCGACGGCGTTGCGGATCAGCAGGAAGCCGACGATCGCGGCGATCCACTGCACGGTCTTGCGGGTGTTGGCCGACATCTTGTCCCGCAGGCGTTCCAGCCGCGCCCGTCGGCTCTCGCTGAGCAGGCGGAACACCGCGAGCAGGACCAGCTCGGGCAGCACCATGATCAGCACGTACACCGCGAGCAGCGGCAGCCAGACCGCGGCGGAGAGGCCGTTGGTGGTCATCAGGGCCACCGCGGCCAGGAACGGCAGCGCGGTGGAGAACTCCAGGATCGAGACCAGCAGACCGAGGGCGAACAGCGCGGGCAGGCGGTCGGAGATCGGCAGCCGGGGCTTGCGGTCGCGGTGGCGTTCCGGGTTCTTCTTGTCCCGCCGGTGATCCACCCAGCTCCAGGTGAACAGCGCCACCCCGAGCACGCCGGTGATCGCGTAGGTGACCGGGCTCTGCAGCAGGTTGCCGAGCTGCCCGGACAAGGCGCTCAGGCCGAGCATGAGCAGCACGCCGAGGGTGAAGTACGTGGCGGCCACCGCGGCCAGGTAGGTCAGCACCTGGATGGTGGCCGAGCGGCCGGTCTGGCGCTTGAGCAGCAGGAACAGCGTGACGCCGAGGACTGACGGGTTGATGCTGTCCACCACGGCCAGGCCGAGCACGGACAGTGTGAGCACGAGCATTCTGTTTCCCCCCAAGGCGAATCTCTAGTGCGGTGCGGCCACCTCGAAGACGCGGTCGAGGTAGCGGAGCAGCATGCGGTCAGCCTCCCCAGGGCTGATCGCGGCCGGGTCGGCGACGATGGTCGAGGTCAGGCCGTCGGTGAAGGCGACCAGCATGGTGGCCTCGAAGTCGGCGTCCAGGTGCGCGGGCGCCTCGCCCAGCTCCTGGGCCCGGCGCAGGGTGGCCGCGCACTGCTTGCGCACCATCTGCGCCGAGGCGTCGATGACCCTGCGTAGCCGAGGGCTGTGCAACGCGCGGGTGGCGAAGGCCTGGGTGACCCTGGCCTCGGTGATCCGCTCCTCATCCAGCGGCAGCATGGTGCGCAGCCCCCGGAACAGCCGGATCCGGATCGAGCCGACGTGCTCGGCCGCCACCAGCCGGGCCAGGGTCTGTTCCACGAGGTGGTCGAAGGCGAAAAGCAGCAGCTCGTCCTTGCTGCGGAAGTACCGTTGCACCAGGCCGGTGGACGCGCCTGCCGCTTCGGCCACCCTGGCGATGCTGGCCGCCTCCAGGCCGTGGTTCGCGATCACCGACAGCAGGGCGGTGGCCACCTGGCGGCGGCGGGCCTCGTGGTCGGCGGTCGGTGGCACAGCGTTAGATTATGGTCGTATTCGAACGGGGTCAACGGGCATGGCGATGGGCGGGACCAGGGCGGCGCTGGACGCGGCGCTGGTGGCGGCGGATCCGTGGCGCGCGCTGAGCGAGCTGCGCACGGCCGGGCCGCCGGATCTCCTCGAGGTGGCCGAGGCCCGGTATGCCACGGCGAGACCGGCCCAGCGGCGGCGGCTGAGCTGGCTGCTGCGCTGCCTGGGCGAACCGGCCGGACCCGCGCTGCTGCGGTTGCTGGCCGGGCATTCCGGCGACGACGCGCACGATCTGCTCGGCACCGCGGTGCAGCTGGGGTTGCGGGTGCCCGCCGAGCTGCTGTGGCGGCTGGAACGCGATCTTGGCCCGGCCGATCCGGTGCTGCACGCGATGGGGCTCTCCGGGGACGCCGGGTTCGGCGAGTACCTCGGGCGGCAGCTGGACACGCCGGGCAAACAGGGACCGGCGGCGATCGCGTTGGGGCGGCTGGGTGATCGGCGCTGGACCCTGCCGATCGCGGAGCGGCTGCACCGGGTGACCGGGCTCGTGCACACGGCGTTTGTGGTCGCGCTGGAGCTGCTGGGCGATCCGGCCGCGGTGCCGTACCTGGTGCGGCTGCTCAAGGAGGTGGACGCGCCGGGCGACGTGCAGCACGCGCTCGTCCAGTTGACCGGGCGGGATCCACTGACCCCGCTGTGGACCGGGCCGTCCCGGGTGCACCGGAAGGCGTTGTGGCGCAGCTGGTCCCAGGTCGACCCGGCCGCGCCGGCTGAGCCGGAGATCCGCGGGCTGACCGTGGAGTCGGCGCGCCGGGCGCGGTTCGAGCTGCACGAGGGCCGGGGGCGGATCCGGGTCGACTACGACCCGCCCACGCCGGGATCGTCCTGGCCGCGCTGGAACAAGTCGCTGCTGGTGGACGGGAGTCCGCTGTACCGGGTCAGCTCGGACTGCGGGACCTGCGAGACCACCATGCGGCTGCTCGGCTGGCCGGAGCGGGTGGTCGCCCCGGTGGCGGATCGGTTACGTACTGCACTGTCCACAGTGGACTCATTGGCGGACGGCGTGTTGACCGCGCTCGCGCCGCTGGTGCGGGAGCTGCCGACCGGGCACTACCGCGCCTATCTGGTCGATCTGCCGGTGGAGCGGGTGCGCGAGCCCGCGAGGTCGTGGTGGTCGCGGCGCTGGGCGTTCCGGGAGGGCGCCGAGATGATCGAGGACTGGCCGGCGGTGGAGCACTTCCAGCTGCCGCAACGCATCCCGGGGCCGGTGCCGACCTTCGGCGCGCTGCTGCCCACGCAGCCGTTGGCAGCGCTGGACCCGGACACCGTTGCCCGGTACCGGAAAGCCGTCGAGGCTGCTACGCGGCCCGCCGCGGTGGTGCTCGGCTGGGTCGAGGACGTCTACGTGGCAGCCGAGCACGAGGAGCGGTTCCTGGTCGGCGTGGCCTTGGACGGGCACCACAAGCTGGCCGCCTACGCCGAGGCAGGCGTGCCCGCGCGGGTGGTGTTGCTGGCCCGCGGCGAGGACAACCTGGGCACCTGGCGGGACGGGTTCGAGGCGGTGCTCGGTCAGTTCTCCGGCTGAGGTTCGTCCAGCGCGGCCAGCAGCCGCAGCATGGTGCGCTCCTCGGTGCTCGCCGGGTCCGGGTCCACGCACCCGGCGAGCCGTCCGAGCACCTCGCCGGGGTCCACGTCGGTGCCGATCAGCACCAGTTGGTTGAGCCGGGACTCCCCGCGTGACCAGGGCGAACGGGTCACCCGCAGGTGGCTGCCGACGGTGTGCAGGGTGAACCGCTGGTCGTGGCCGGGGAGTCCGAAGTGGACGAAGCCCTTGATCCGGTAGACGCCGGTGGGGCGGTCCTGGAGGAAGTCCATCAACCGTCCAGGGTGCAGCGGCGCGGGTTCGGTGAAGGTCACGCTGTCGTAGCCGGTGTGCAGGTGTTCGTGGTGGTCGTCGTGCTCGCGGAGCAGCTCGTCCAGGGTCAGCTGGCGGGGCTGGGACAGGTCCTCGGCGCGCGGCTCGTGGTCGAAGAGCAGGCCGGTGTCCACCCTGCCGTGCTCGGCGGCCACCACCGGCGTGCCGGGCGCCAGCTGCTCCAGCTCGTTGAGCAGCAGCAACCGCTCGGTGTCGTCGATCCGGTCGGTCTTGTTGAGCACCACCAGATCCGCCAGCCGCAGGTGCTTGTCCAGCTCGGGGTGCCGCTGCCGGGTGGACTCGAACTCCACCGCGTCCACCACCTCGACCAGCCCGCCGTAACCGAGCCGGGGGTTCTCGCTGGTGGCCACCATGCGCACCAGGGTCTGCGGTTCGGCCAGTCCGCTGGCCTCGATCACGATCACGTCGATCCGGGCCTGCGGCCGGGCCAGCCGGTCCAGCAGCTCGTCCAGCTCGGAGGTGTCGGCCACGCAGCACAGGCAGCCGTTGGACAGCGACACCATCGAGTCAGCCTGCCCCGCCACCAGCATCGCGTCGATGTTGACCTGCCCGAAGTCGTTGACCACCACCCCGATCCGGGCACCCCTGCTGTTGTGCAGCAGGTGGTTGAGCAGGGTTGTCTTGCCGGAGCCGAGGAATCCGGCGACCACGATGACCGGGATCAGCTGCTTGCGCACAACGCTTCCTTGTCGGCGGGGACCGGGGTGAACGTGCCGAGTGTGGCACGGTCGCCGGCGAGCGCCGCGGCGGCGAGCAGCACCGCGCCCGCGGTCCAGGTCGTGCGCTCGTCCGGCCACAACACACGGTTGGCGAACTGGTAGCCGGTCCAGTATCCGCCGTCCGGGCAGCGCAGCCGGGCCAGGTCCCGCAACAGCGCGCCTGCCAGCGCGGACTCGCCCTGCACCGCGAGAGTCAGGGCCAGCTCCGCGGTCTCCCCGCCGGTCGTCCACGGCTGGTCGTGCACGCAGCGGACGCCGAGGCCGGGCACCACGAACCGGTGCCAGTCGGTGATCAGCCAGGCCCGGGCCGCCGCGCCGGTGACCGCGCCGCCGAGCACCGGGTAGTACCAGTCCATCGAGTGCGGTTTGGGCAGGAAGAGCGTGGCGTCCAGCAGCGCGGCGCGCAGCCGGTCCGCGGCGGCGGAGAGGTCCGCGGTGGGTTCGCCGAGCCGCTGGCCGAGCAGCGCCGCCGAGCGCAGCGCGTGGTGGATGCTCGCGCACCCGGCGCGTAGCGCGAGCTCGCAGGCGCTGCCGTCCGGCCTGCGGTGCCAGCCGATCGCGCCGTCCGGGCGTTGCAGGTCCAGCACGAACGCCATCGCCGCCCGCACCACCGGCCACAACTCCCTGGCCAGCGCGAGGTTTCCGGTGTGCCGCAGGTGGTGGCGCAGGCCCACAGCCAGGTATGCGGTGAAGTTGCTGTCGCCGTGCGGATCGGTGACCAGGCCGTCCTGGTAGGCGGTGGCGAAGGAGCCGTCCGGGCGCTGGCGTTCGGCCAGCCAGCGCAACGCGGCTGCCGCTTCAGCGTGGTGGCCTGCCGCGTCCAGGCCCATCGCGGCTTCCACGTGGTTCCACGGGTCGAGCTTGCCGCCGTCGTCCCAGGGGATCGCGCCGTCCGCGCGCTGGACGGCCAGGATCCAGCGCGCGGTGGCGCTGACCTCCGCCGGGGTCATGCCGGTTTGACCGCGTAGAGCACCAGGCTCTTGCCGAGCACCGGGTTCAGCAGGCGTTCCGCGGTGCGCGAGGCCCAGTTGCCGTGTTCGATGTCCCAGCACAGGAACTCGTGGTAGCGGCGGACCAGCCGGGTCTCGTTGCTCGGCCCGACCGCGCACTTGAGCCACCAGTACGGCGTGTGCAGCGCGTGCGCGTGGTGGCCGCCCAGCGGGATCAAACCGTGCCGCCGCAACAGTTTCCGCAGCGCCCGCCGCCGGTAGACGCGCACGTGCCCGCCCTCGACCTCGTGGTACTCCCTGGACAGCGCCCAGCAGATCCGCTCCGGCAGCCAGCGCGGCACGGTCACCGCGAGCAGCCCACCGGGTGCGAGCACCCTGGTCAGCTCGGCCAGCACCGCGTCGTCCTCGGGCAGGTGCTCCAGCACCTCGGCGGCCATCACCCTGGTGAAGGCGTGGTCGGGGAAGGGCAGCGCCGCCCCGTCGCCCTGGATCGCGTGCGCGGTGGCGCCCGGCGGCGGCTCGCCGACGTGGGCCATCGCGCCGAACATGTCCCTGACCTCCTTGAGCACCGCGCCGTCCAGGTCCAGCGCCAGCACCCGTCCGCCGCGCCGGTAGGCCGCGTAGGCGTGCCGTCCCTGCCCGCAGCCGAAGTCGAGCACCCGGTCCCCGGACGTGATCGGGAACCGGTCGAAGTCAATGGTCAGCAAGTTCGCTCCGGTGGCAGGAATCAGCGAGAACGCGGTGGTACTGCTCGACGGTGGCCAGTGCGGTGCGCCGCCAGGACAACTCGGCGGCCCGGCGCAGACCGCCCTTGCCCAGTCGCTCCCGCAGCGCGGTGTCGGTGAGCACCCTGGTCAACGCGGCGGCCAGCGCCACCGGATCCGCCGGCGGCACCAGCACCGCGGCCTGTTCGTCCCGGCCGACGACCTCCGGCAGCGCGCCGGCCCAGGTGGTCACCAGCGCCGTGCCGCAGGCCATCGCCTCGGCCGCGGGCAGCGAGAAGCCCTCGAACAGCGAGGGCACGCAGACCACCTCCGCCGACCGCAGCAGTCCGGCGAGGTCCACAGTGGACAGATCAGGGGCGAACCGCACCGCGCCGGCCAGCTCCGGCCGGGCCAGCAGTTCCGCGGCCGGGCTGTCCGGCTTGGGCCGCCCGATGACCACCAGCTCGGCAGGCACCTCCGCGCGCACCAGCGCCAGCGCCGCGAGCAGCGTGCGCAACCCCTTGATCGGCACGTCCGCACTGGCCGTGGTCACGATCCGGCCCGGCGCCTTCGCGGTGGACCCGGCGGTGAACACCGAGTGGTCCACGCCGAGCGGCACCACCGAGACCCGGTCCGCGGGCACCCGCATCCGGCGCACGATCGCGGCCCTGGAAGCCGCGGACACGGTCAGCACCGTGTCGGCCCACCGCGCCACCCGGCCCTGCATGTCGGCGAAGCGGTGCCAGCGCAGCGCGCCGCGGCGGTGCGCGCCGGTGGTCGTGGCCAGCTTGAAGTCGCGGTCGATGGCCACCGGGTGGTGCACGGTCGCCACCAGCGGCAGGCCGAGCCAGCGCAGGCCGAGCAGCCCGTAGCCCAGGCCCTGGTTGTCGTGCACCAGGTCGAACTCCGCCCGGCGGGCCCACAGCTCCGGCAGCACCCGCAGCGAGAAGGACAGCGGCTCCGGGTAGTTGCCGCGGAACCGGAAGTCCAGGTACTCCACCCAGTCCGCCGCACTGCGCACCTGCCGCAGCGGCGGCGGCCGGAACGGGAACGGCTCGCCGAATATGTCCAAAGTGGACAGTCGGGTGAGCGGGATGCCCGGATCCAGCTCGGGATGGGGCGGTCCGGCGAAGACCTCGACCGAGTGGCCGAGCGCGCGCAGTTCCCGGCTGAGGTGCCGCACGTACACGCCCTGGCCACCGGAGTGCGGGGCGCCGCGATAGGTCAGCAGCGCGATCCGCAGCGGTCGCGTCATGCCGCCACCGCGCTACCTGCCGGCTGGCTCCTCATACCCGGCCAGCTTCGCGTCGAGCTTGCGCAGGTCGCCGTGCCAGGGGCCGAGCACCCGCTCCATGGCGGGCCGGAGCTCGCGCAGCAGCGCGATCGCCTGCGCCCGCTGGGTTTCCGGCAGGAACACCGCCTGGTGGTAACGCGCGGTGAGCGTTTCCGGGTGGTCCGACCCGACCGAGGCGATGAGGTCGTCGACCAGAACCGCGAAGGAAAAACGGACGGGGGGGGGTATGCCAGGTACGACTCCCAGAAAGCGATGTTGTGCCGGGTACGGAGAGTGTCCAGGTGGGCCGGGCCGAGCACCCGTTCGCGCAGCGGCAGCAGTTCGTGGAACAGCGCCAGACCGCGTTCCTCCTGCTTGCACTTCGTCGCGCTGAGCGCCACGTGCTGGCGGGCCATCAACGTCTGCGGGTGCTCCGGTCCGAGCAGCCGGGCGCAGTCGGCGACGAGCGCGTCGAGGAGGTCTCGCGCCAGCGGCCAGTTCCCGCTCTCGCCGAGCCAGAACGCCCGGTTCTCCCGCAGGTTCAGCACCTCGAGATGGTCCTCGCCGAGCAGCGGGATGGCCCGTTCGAGCAGCTGCGCAAAGGTGTTTAGCGCGGTTGCCGGGTCACCGGCCTTGGCGGTCCAGGTCCCGATCCTGGCCTGCGCGCGCAGGGTGAGCGGGTGCTCCGGGCCGAACTGCTCGTCGACGAGCCGGGCCAGCGCGATCCAGCGTTCCCGCTGCTCCACCGGGATCTGCGCCTCGCGCTCGTCCAGGCTGTCCAGCGCCGCGGCGAACCGGCCGGCCCGCCAGCGGTGCCGGGCTTCAGCTGCCGCCGCGTAGTCCGCGACCGGGCCGGAGCCGCCCGGCGGGGCCAGTTCGGTGATGGCGTCGGCGAGGCGGGCGTGCCACTCGGCGGGGTCCACGCCCAGCACCGTGCCGTCGGCCAGGTGCTCGGTCAGCTCCGGTTCGGCCAGGCCGACCCGCTCGGCCGCGGTGCCGGGCTGGCCGCGCACGATCAGTGAACCGAGCCTGGGCAGCACCGCGTGCGCCTGCGTCTCGGTGAGCCCACATGCCTTGGCCAGCAACGGGAACGGCAGCACCGGCCCGGCTCCCGCGGCGGCCAGCGCGGCGAGCACGCTCCTGGTGTGCGCGCGCAGCGGGTCCGACTCGTCGTGCAGCCTGGCTCGCCGCAGCCGCTCCCGGTAGGCATCGGCCAGTCCGCGCGGCACCTGGCCACCGTCGGCGGATCCGCGCCGCTGCACAAAACCCTCGGCGAACAGGTGCGCGGCCGCCCAGCTCCCGTCCGCCTGCTCGACCACCTGCTGGACCTGGTGCTCCTCCAGCTCGCGCAGCCGGGCGAACTCGGTCAGCTCGGCCATGGTCGCCCTCGGCACCGCGACCACCTCGGCCCCGGCCAGCCCGTCCGGCACGGTTCGGGTGGCGACCAGCAGCCGCACCGGCACCGCCGGATCGGTGGCCAGCGCGATCAGCCCCGCCCACAACCGGTCCCGCTGGTCGGACAGCGCATCCACGCCGTCGACCACGATCCGCACCTCGGCCGGGTCCGGGAGCAACCGCAACGGGCCGAGCAGGTTCAGCTCGAACGGGTCGGCTCCCGGCGACACCAGGTCCCCGCGCCCGCAGTAGGCCGCGAACGCCTCGGCGAACCCCTCGACCTGCGCGGTCAGCTGCCTGCGCAGCTCCGCGGCCACCTGGGACAACAGCTCGCCGCCGCGCAGCAGGATCGCCGCGTGCACCGGCGTGCCTCCCTCCAGCAGGCCGGCCACCACCACCGACTTGCCGCTGCCCCTCGGCCCCTGCAGCACCACGCACCGGGCCGGTCCGGCCAGCGCGCGCCCGGCCTCGGCGAACACCGGCCGGTGCACCCGGTTGGCCAGCAGTCTTTCCACCTCGCCGAGCAGCGCGGTGCCGGCCAGCGGCGAGCGCAGCCAGCGGCTACCGGGGTTGTGCAGCAGCCACAGCGCTGGATCGCCGTCGCTGAGCTGGCTGGTGCCGTCGAAGGAGAACTGTTGCGGCACTTGCAGACGGCAGGTGTCCCTGGCCAGCTCGCGCACATCCGCCACCCGCAGCCGCTCGCCGTAGCCGGCGTGCCCGATCGCGGCCTGGGTGACCACGGCGCGGGCTAGGCAGGCGCCGAAGGCCGGATCGTCGTCGGAGGCGGTCAGCACCTCCACCCGGCGGCGCGCCCGGCTGATCTGGTCCAGGAAGTGCCGGCCCGCGGCCTGGATCGCCCGGCCGGAGTGACAGGCGTCCACCACCAGGACCAGCCCGTCCAGGCCGGAGTAGCGGCGCAGCAGCTCCTTGAACCGCTGACCGAGCAGCAGCGAGTCCCGCGAGTCGGGCAGGTCGGTGCTGTCGGTGGCCATCAGGTAGTAGTCGTCCTCGGTCAGCACGCCGTGGCCGACGAAGAACACCAGTAGCACCGCGCGGTCCCGGTGCGCGCGCTCGAAGGCCAGCCGCAGCGCCTCGTCCAGCTCCGCCGCGGTCGGGTCCAGCAGCAGCGGGCGGCCGGGCAGCGCCGGGGTCCAGTCGCCGATCACCGGATCGGTGAGCACCCTGGCGACCGCGTCGGCGTGCTTGCCCAGCACGGGCACCAGCCGCCCCGAGGCATGCCACTCCGAGCTGATCACCAGCGCCAGTCGCTCCACCCGAGAAAGATCTCCCACCGCCCCGGCCGCGGGCAAGCCGCCGGGCTACGGTGCACCCACGGGTGTCGAAAGATCGGGGGAACCGGTGGCCGAGGTCGTCCTGGTGCACGGGATCGGGCAGGAACGGCATGATCCGGCCGACCTGGGCGCGAGCATGACCGCCGATCTCGCGGTCGGCCTGCGCGCGGCCGGGTTCACCGCCGAAGCCGACGCGCTGCCCGGCCGGACCACCCTGGCCTACTTCGCGGACCTGTTCGGCCGCCCTGACCAGCAGGGCGTGGCCATGCCCGCCCAGGAGGACCTGGTCGCCGGACTGCTCGCGGACATCCTGCGCAACGCCGCCACCCGCGGCCCACAGGAGGCAGACCGCCAGGAAGCCGCCCGCGCCCTCGCGGTGGCCACCGGCGAGCACCCCGACGCCCAGGGCCCGCGCGCCGCGCTGCGCCCGCTGCTGCGCGCCGCCACCCGGATGAGCACCTTCGGCAGGCTCGGGTTCGCGCTGGCCGAGCAGTACTTCTGGCAGGCCCTCGGCCAGGTCGCCCAGTACTTCACCGAACCGGACACCAGGAACCAGATCGTCGAACGCCTGACCGCCCAGCTCGGACCGGAGACCAAGGTCGTGGTCGCGCACTCCCTGGGCACCGTGGTCGCCTACGAGGCCCTGCACCGCCTGGCGCATCCCCTTCCGCTGCTGGTCACCCTGGGTTCCCCGCTCGGGCTGCGCACGGTGATCTACGAGCGCTTGGCACCCCAGCCACCGCACGTCCCGCCGCTGCTGCGCCGCTGGGTGAACATCCTGGACCGGGACGACCTGATCGCCGCCGAAGCCGAGCTGGGCCGGCTGTTCCCCGGAGCGGCGGAGGTGGTCGAGCCGCATCGGCTGGTGGACAACGGGCGCGAGCCGCATGCCGCGCGGGCCTACCTCGGGCAGGCGGAGACGGGTCGCCCGGTCGGGGAGATCCTGCGCGGGGCGTGACCGTTCGCCCACCGCAGGTCACCGGGTCTGTGTAGGGTCGGGTGGCGTGGCGGAACAGCAGGGGGACAGGGGCGCGCCGGGCTTCGCGCCGCCGAGGGAGCTGCCCGCGAGTGCGGCCTGGTTCGTCAACCGGGACCGGCACCGGCAGACCATGAGCACGCTGCACGAGCAGGCCTTCGCCGCCGGGCTGCCGACCTTCCTGGCGGTGTGCGGGCCGGATGGCGCCGGCCGGTTCAGCGCGATCGTGAAGTGGTACCGGGACACCCCTGACCGGTTCCCGGACGGGCAGATCCACGTCCGGCTCGGCGGGCCGGAACGGGACGAAGCGGCGGCGGTCGGCGAGAAGCTGGGCGAGGTGCTGACCGCGCTCGGCCTGCCCCGGCGGGACCAGCCGGCCGCCGCGGAGGAGCGGCGCAAGGCCCTGCTGAACCTGACCGCGGGCCGGAAGTTGTTGCTGGTGCTGGAGAACGTCACCTCGGCCGGACAGGTCGAGTGGTTCCGGCTGGCCACCCCGGGGGCCGCGGTCGCGGTGACCACCACCCGGCTGCTCGCGCCGGGGCTGATCGGGCACGGCTACCGGTTGGTCGAGATCGACGGCCTGGAGATGCCGCACCGGCTGGACCTGTTCCGCCAGATCCTCGGGCCCGGCACGGCCGCGCTCGCCCCGGAGCAGCTGACCGCGGTGGCGCGCTCGGTCGGCGGACTGCCGTTGCCGCTGCGGGTGATCGCCGCCCAGCTGGCCGCGTCCAGCCGGGCGCCGAAGCTGCTGGACCGGATCGCGAAGCAGGGGCTCGCCGCGGTGAGCAGCGCGGGCCGGGACGAGGTGCGCGAGTCCTTCGACCTCACCTACGCGGGCCTGGGAGACCTCCAGGTGGCCTACCGGCGACTTGGCCTGCATCCGGGCCTTGAGCTGGATCTCGCGGCGGCCACCGCGCTGCTCGGTGCGGACGCCGAGGAGCTGCTGGCCGAGCTGGCCGACCTGGCGTTGCTGACCGAGCAGGACGGGCGGTACCGGCTGGACGAGCTGGTCTGGCGGGATGCGGCCGCCCGGGCGCTGGCCGAGGAGGGCTTCCGCGAGCTGGAGCAGGTGCTCGGGCGGATCATCGAGCACTACCTGCACGGCGCGGTGACCAGGGACAAGGTGCTTTCCGACCGGCCCAGGTCCGGGCCGCTGTTCGCCGAGCTGGCTCCCGCGCGAGTCAGCAGGGCCGAGGCGCTGGCCTGGCTGTCCGGGCATCGGGACGCCTTGCGCGGCACGGTGCGGCTGGCCGAGCAGCACGGGTTCGACGCGGCGGCCTGGCAGCTGTGCGAAGCGCTGTGGGGCCTCTACCACCTGCACGGGCACTACGACGACTGGATCGAGACGCACCAGCTCGGGCTGGCCGCGGCCCGGCGGCTGGGCGTGGACGCGGCGATCATGCGGATGGCCGGGCAGCTCGGGTCGGCGCACTTCGCGGTGGGCGAGCTCGCGGCGGCGGATGAGTGCTTCGCCCAGCAGCACGAGGCCGCGGCGCGTTGTGCGGACGGGTCGGGGCAGCAGAGCGCGCTGGAGTGGCGGGGCAAGATCGCGGCGAAGCGCGGGGACGCCGAGGACGCGGCGGAGTGGTTCGAGAAGTCTTGGCTGGCAACGGAAACCCTGGTGCCGGAACCCGCCCGGCCGCGCACCTTCGCCATCCTGCGGTTGCAGCGGGCCAGGTTGCTGCGTTCGATCGGACGGCCGGCGGAGGCGGTGGAGCTGCTGCTGGCGGCGGCGGAGCACTTCGCGGGGACGGCGGAGACCGACAACCAGGCCAAGGTGGCCCTGGAGCTGGGGCTGGCCCGGCGGGCACTCGGCGAACCGGCCACGGCGGAGTTGCGGCGGGCCGCGGAGCTGTTCCGGGCGGACGGTTCGCTGCGCAGCCTGCTCGTGGTGCTGCGCGAGCTGGCGCCGGACAGCCAGGAGATCGTGCGGCTGGAGATCAGCCTGGGGCTGCGGCCGGCGGGGTGAGCCGGAACCGGTGCTCGATCGCGCCGGTGACCACGCGCAGCTCGCGGGGTGGGTCGGGCAGCAGCAGGACGGCCGAGGCGGCCAGCGCCGGATCACTGTCCATTGTGGACTCGACTCGGTAGCGGCGGCCGTCGCGCAGGCGCAGCTGGTCGCCGAGCAGGAAGATCCGGCAGCTGGGCAGGGCCGCGAAGGACAGCTCGTTTTCTTGACAGAGCAGAACTTCCGCGGTCTGCCGCAGGGTGCGGTCCGGGTGGTGCAGGTGCGCGACCAGGTGCGGGTCGGCGAGCTCGGGAGCGTCCAGCGGACGGCCGCGCAGCACGTCGGCGGCGTGCCGGGTCAGGTGCACCGCGTCGCCGTCGAGGCGGCCGGTGATCCGCACGGCGGCGGCGCGCGCGGGCCGCGGCAGGCGGTCCGGGGCGAGCAGCGGGACCAGGGCCGGCGTAGTGGGTTCGGGCAGGCCGAGCAGGTGGTAGGCCAGGGCGCGGTGGCGGGCGGCGGCCTGGTCGGGATGGCTGGACACCAGGTCGGCGACCGCGCGGTGCTGCCCGGGGAGGAACTCCTCGAGCACCCGGTCCAGCTGCGGGCGCAGCGGGCGGGTGGGATCGAGCCGGGGTGCGGTGCGGCCCAACAGGTCCACGCTGGTGCCGGGCACCACCTCCGGTTCCGGGAAGGCGGCCAGCAGCACCGGGCGGTCCAGGGCCGCGCCGTAGGCGGTGACCGCGCCGTGGTCGCCGACCACCGCGTCCGCCGCGATCAGCGCCGGGCCCCAGCCCTCCAGCGGCGGGATCAGCAGCAGGCCCGCGCGCACGCAGTCGGCCAGCCAGCGGCGCAGCTCGAACGGGCCGGAACCGTGCCACACATGGGGATGCACGATCCCGGCCACCCGGTACTCGTCCACCGGCAGCTCCGCCATCAGCTGGGCGTAGAGCCGCGGCCAAGTGCCGAAGACCGAGCCCTGGTTCCAGGTGGAGGAGATGACGATCAGGCGCTGGCCGGGCCGGAGGCCGAGCTGGTCGCGGTAGCGCCGGCGGAGCAGGGTGCTGGCCCGCAGGCGGTCCAGGCAGGGGTCGCCTGCGACGGTGGCCACGCCGAGGGCCTGCGGCACGTCCCGGGCCAGGCGGTCGAGCTGTTCGGAATGGGAGAGGACCAGCGAACTGGCGATGACCTCGCCGTCGCGCAGCACGTACTCCGGCGAAAGGCCGTAGGCCGATTTCCGATTTCCGATTTCCGATTTCCGATTTCCGGGCGAATTCTTAGTATATCCGACGCCATGCGAAACGATCATCACCGGCGCGCTGAGCTCGTGCAGGTCACCCCGGTGGTTCGCGGTGATCGCCAGGTCGAACTTGGCGGCCAGCGCCGCCTGCCAGGACAGCGGCTGAATGCCCAGCGCGGCAAAGCACTCCGCCACCCCATCCGGCGCGGTGGAATCCTCGGGGCAGGTGAAATGCAGCGCCACCCGCAGATCGGCGTCGAACAACGGCACCAGGTCGAGCAGCCGGTTGGCCGAGGCCACGGTGTGCACGACGAACAGCACGCTGCGGCTGTCCTGGCGCGTCGACATGTCCAGACCTTACGAAAGTCTGGTCGCGGCCCTCCCTCCGGCGGAGCCCTGCCCCCGATGATCTAGTTTAAGTTTGAATTATGCGGCGCGATGACGCACCACCACCACAGGCGAGTTCCCGACGACGATTCATCCGCTCCGGCGCGCTCGGCGTGACCGCGGCGGCGCTCGCGGCGGGCGGGGTGACCGCGAGCGGCGGGCAGGCCGTGGCGGCCCTCGGCCAGCCGGTCCGCCCACCCGCGGACGGCTCACCGGTGCCGGTGACCCCGGCCTGCTCCGGCCGGGAGACCCCGGCGGCGATGGAGGGCCCGCTGTTCCGGCCCGAGTCGCCGGAGCGCACCGACTTCCGCACCCCGGCGATCACCGGGGTTTTCCTGTCCCTGCGCGGGATTGTCTACGACACCGCGTGCCGGCCGATTCCCCGCGCGCTGCTGGAGTTCTGGCAGTGCGACCAGCACGGCGACTACGACGTCAGCGGTTTCTCGCTGCGCGGCCACCAGTACACCGGGGCCGACGGCGGCTACCGGCTGGAGACGATCATCCCCAGGGACTACTACGGCCGCTGGGGCCGCCGGGCCCCGCACATCCACACCCACGTGCAGGCGCCCGGCGGGCCACTGCTGGTGACCCAGCTGTACTTCCCGGACAACACGGTCGCCTACGGGCGGGACTTCGCCGCGCTCAACGCCCAGGACGCGCTGATCAACCGGGCCTGCACGATCCTGTTGAACGCCAACGGCTCCAACGCCTACGGTGGCCGGTTCGACTTCGTGATCAAGCGGACCGTGTCATGAGCAGGCGCTGGCTGGCCTCGACGCTGGCGGTGCTGGGCGTGCTGCTCGCGCCGGCCGCAGGCGCGGACCCGCTGAACTGGCAGGCGGTGCCGGTCCCGGTGGCCAAGGGCGACCTGACCGCGGTGGCCGCGCTCAGTGACACCCAGGCCTACGCGGTCGGTTACCGGCTGCGCAGCGACACCGCGGCGGACATGCTCGCGCTGCGCTGGGACGGCCGGAGGTGGACCCAGCACTCGACGCTGCCCGCGGAGGCCTTCCCGCAGGCGCTGGCGGTGCGCTCGGCCACCGACATGTGGGCCGCCGGCGCGGGCACCGCGCAGTGGAACGGAACCACCTGGGTCCGCCGCGCGCTGGCCACCGATCCGGGCGGCACGATGACCCCGGAAGCCCTTGCCCTGGCGGAGCACAACGCGGTCTGGGTGGCCGGCAAGGCGGTGCCGGGCGCGATCAAGAACGGCACCCCGGCGGTCCAGCGCTGGGACGGCACGGCCTGGCAGCGGCAGACCCTGCCCGCCCTCGGCAAGGGCGAGCTGAACGGCATCGTCTCCCTCGGCCCGGGCAAGGCCCTCGCGGTGGGCGCCCAGTTCGCCACCGCGAGCCAGCCGCAGCGTCCCTTGGTGCTACGCCTGAGCAACGGCCAGTGGCGCGCCGAACCCGCGCCCCAACTGACCGGGCACAGTTGGCTGAGCGCGGTGACCAGCGTCAGCCCCACCGAGGCCTGGGCGGTCGGCGCCACCTCGGTCAACGGTGTCGAACAGCCCCTCGCCCTGCGCTGGAACGGCTCGGCCTGGGCTGCCACCCAGGTCCCGCCGGTGCCGGACGGCCGCCTGCGCGCGGTCGGCCGCACCGCCGCGGGTGAGCTGCTGGCCGCCGGTGGCAAGGGCGCGGTCGCGGTGCTGCTCCGCTGGGACCCGGCCGCGAACGCCTGGCAGCGCCTGGCCGATCCGGGCATCGTGGCCAGGGCGTTCAGCACGGTGCCGGGGTCGAACGCGGTGTGGGCGGTCGGCATCAGCCGTCAGGGTGACCTGGTGCCGCAGACCAGGCACACCGTCCGCTGATCGCACTCGTCCCGCATCGCCAGGCCAGTAGCCTGACCCACGTCGACGACGGGGGAGCTGGCGATGCGGGACGAGCGGGCGGACAACCACAACCAGGTCGACCGGGTGATGGGGGACCTGGTCCAGGTCGGGGTGGTGCACGGCGGGGTGCACCTGCACCACAGCGGGGCGGTGTCCCCGGCGCGGCGGCCCAGCCTGCCGAGCGGGCCGCGCGCCTTCGTCAACCAGGTCGGCCCGCTGGCCGCGCTGGACCGGCTGCTGGACCGGCCCGAGGAGCACGAGCCGATCGTGGCCACGATCTCGGCTGGCCGGGGCTTCGGCAAGACCGCGCTGTGCCTGCACTGGGGGAACCAGCACGAGCCGGAGTTCCCGGACGGCCGGATCCACGTCGGCTTCGGCGCCTGGACCGACCGCCCGCGCGGCACCGCGGAGGTGCTGGCCGAGGTGCTGGAGCAGCTGGGCTGCGCCAGGGCCGGTCAGCCGACCGAGCTGGGCGCGCTGTCCAGCCTGTTCCGCGAGCTGACCAGGGGCAAGGCCTACCTGCTGGTGCTCGACGACGTGGTGGCGGCCAACCAGGTCACCGCGCTGCTGCCCAGCCGGGGCCGGTCGGTGGTGCTGGCCACCGGCTCGGACAACCTCCGCGCGCTGGTCGCGCAGGGTGCGCACTCGATCGAGCTGGCGCCGCTGGAAGACGACATGGCCGAGCTGTTCCTCTCCCTTGCCGAACCGCTGGTACCGCTGATGGCGGAGCAGGCCGAGGCGGTGCGGGCCGTGCTCGACCGCTGCCACGGGGTGCCGGTGCTGCTGGACGCGGTGCGCGCGATGTTGCTGGTGACGCCCGGTATGGACTTCCGGGAACTGCTCGCCGAGCTGGACGCGGCCGGGCACGGCGTGACCTCGATGCGCACCTCCGGCGGCGAGCCGGTGGAGGTGATCTTCGACGTGGTGGTCGGCAAGCTCGGCCCGGAAGCCGCGGCCTGTCACCGAATTTACGGTCTGCATTCCGGGTTCGCCGCGCTGTCCGTCGGTGTGCTCGCCGCGGCCACCGGGTTGACCCAGGCCGAGGTGCGCAAGGGGATGCGTGAGCTCCTGGGGCTGCGTCTGGTGGAGCCGCCGACGGCGGACCGGTACGCGATGCACCCGTGGATCAGGTCGCACGCCGCCGGGGTGGTCCGGCGGTTCCCGGCCGGGTCGGACGACGAGATCCTGACCAGGGCGGTCGACAGTTACCTGGCCGTCGCCGCGTCCGTTGACCAGGCGCTGTGCCCCAACCGCCCGTGGCGCGCGCGGATGTTCCCCGAACTGTCCACAGTGGACAGTGTTGGCCGGGAGAACGCGGAGAAGTGGCTGCTGGCCGAGGTGGAGAACCTGCGGGCGGTGGTGGAGCTGGCCGAGGCGGCCGGTGAGCACGAGAAGGTGGTCCGGTTCGGCGTCCTGCTGTGGTCGCTGTTCCTGGTGCTGAAGCGGCACTCCGAGGCGCTGGCGGTGTTCCAGGCGGCCGCGCGGTCCGCGCAGGCGCGGCGGTCACCGCTGGTGGAGAGCGTGCTGCGGACGCAGATCGGCTTTGTGCACCGGCACTGCGAGGAGTTCGACGAAGGGCAGAGAGCCTTCGACGCCGCGATCGCGCTGGCCAGGACGGCCGGGGATCTGGAGGCCCGGTTGACCGCGACTGAGGGCCTTGGCCTGATGCTGCTGGACCAGGGCCGGATCCCGGAGGCGCTGGAGTTGTTGCGGGAGAACCTGGCCGGTGCCCGGTTGATCGAGGATCCGCGCCGGATCGCGTTGGCCGAGCTGCACGACGCCAAGGCGGAACAGCCGGGTGTCGCGCAGGTGTTGCTCACGGCCGCCGAGGCGACGTTCCACGGGCTGGGCGAGGAGTACAACGCGGCGAAGGTCCAGCTGTGGCAGGGAAAGAAGCTGATCGAGGCGGGGCAGCTCGGTGACGCGGGCGCTCCGCTGGCCGCGGCGCTGGACACCATGACCAGGCTGGGCCGGGACTTCGACCGCGGCGAGGTGCACGAGGCCCTGGCCGAGCTGGCCACCGCGCGGGGCGAGCACGACTCGGCCCAGCGGCACTACCGGGCCGCCGCCGACATCTACGCCGAGCTGGGCCTGGTGCGGCAGGTGCGGCGGGCGGTGGCCTACTTCCGGGTGGCCTGAACGGTCCGCCCGCCGACCTCGATGGTCAGCTCCGGCGGCAGGTCACCGGCCACTCGCAGCACCGAGGCGGCCAGCCTGCCGGTCAGCCCGTCGGCCAGGTACCGGAAGAGGCGGCCGTCCCTGGTGCCCGCGAGCCAGCTGCTCGCATCCAGCGGACCCGCCGCGACCTGGCAGGACGGCAGCGCGGCCAGGGTCGCGGCCACCCACGCCGCGGTGACCGGGGTGTGCGTGTGCAGCACCACCTCGGCCAGGTCCAGCCAGGCGCGGTAGGGCTCGGTGGTGTCGGCGGCCAGGTGCGCGCCGGGCGGCATGACGGACTGCTGGCGCAGCAGCTCGGCCGGGTGGCGGGTGACGGTGGCCTTGGGCAGGTCGAGCCGCACCTGGACCAGTTGGGCGGCAACGGGTTCCGGGGCTGCCGGGGGCAGTGGCGGGGCGGCCAGGCGGGCCGGGGCACTGGGTTCGGGCAGGGCGAGCAACTGGTAGAAAGCCTTGCGCAGCAATGGGGCTGACTCGCCGGGCGCCGAGGTGGCGAGGCTGGTGACCTCGGCCGCGGTGGCCGGGTCGTGGGTGGCGATGGCCTGGTCGACGGCGGCGCGGAGGTCGGCGGCCAGTGGTGGCGCGGTGGCCAGGAACCGGCCGACGGCGGAGTCCGGATCGACCGCGTGCGCCGGGGCGGTGGCCAGCAGCACCGGGCGGCCCAGGGCGGCGGCGTAGAAGCTGAGGCTGGAATGGTCGCCGATGACCAGGTCGGCGGCGATGGTGGCCGCGCGCCAGCCCTCCTCCGGCGGCAGCACAACCGCGCCCGCGCGGGTGCACTCGGCCAGCCAGCGGTGCAACTGCCAGCGGGAATGCGCGTCCCAGACCGCGGGGTGCAGGGCGACCACGATCCGGTAGTCGTCCAGCGGAAGGGCTTCCAGCAGGCGGCGGATGAGCTGCGGATCGTTGCCGTACAAGGAGTCCGGGCCCCAGGTGGAACAGACCAGGACGAGCCGCTGGGTGTCCGTGACGCCCAGGGTGGCGCGGTAGCTGGGGCGCAGCGGCAGCCCGGCGAGCAGGCGGTCGAAACACGGGTCACCGGCGACCAGGGCGCGTTCGGCGGCCTCGGGCACGGCGGCGGCCAGGCGGGTCAGCTGTTCCTCGTGCGAGAGCACGATCAACGAAGGGATGAGCTCACCGTCGGAGAGTAGCCAGCGGGACGAAAGACCGAAAACCGATTTCCGATTTCCGATTTCCGATTTCCGATTTCCGGGCGAGTATTTATTGTAGCCCATTCCGTGTGGCACCACGACCAGGGGCGCCAGCAGATCCCGCAGGTCACCGCCGTAGCTGGCGGAGATCGCCAGGTCGAACTCCACCTGGATCGCCTGGCTCCACGGAATGACCGCCATCTCGCGTTCGTGCAGCCATTCCTCGGTCCGCCCGGAAAACGGCGAGGAACCGGGACAGGTGAACACCACCTGCACCCTGGGGTCGTCGGCGACCAAGGGCAGCAGGTCCAGCAGGCGGGTGGCCGCGGTCAGGTTGTGCACCACCGCGAGCACCGTGCGCTCGGTCCGCACCGTCGTCCACTGTGGACTGTGCGGCCCGATCGGCACCTTCACCCACCGCTGTCCAGGCACGAGCGGTGATCTTACGAGGTGAACCGCACTCCGCCGTGGATGTCCCTGGCCTGCACCACGTTGCCGGTCACGGTGCCGGAGATGTGGTTGGTCACGCCGTCGGTCTCGGCGTGCTGGGCGGCGTTCGCCCACTCCGCGCGCAGCCGTTCACCGAACTCCGGGTCGGCCGCCTCGGCGCTGGCCAGCACCGCGGTGAGCTTGCGCACCTGCCGGGAGTCCGCCGCCTCGCCCTCGGCCGCGACCAGCGCCTTGGTCGCCGTCCGGTCCTCGGTGAACCGGGCTTGGACCAGCTCGTACAGGCCGGTGTGGCGGCGACTGGCCAGTGCGGCGGCGATGGTGGCGAGGACTGGTTCCGGCATGGTTCCCCCTGCCCAGGCGACTTCGGTCGGTGTTGATGCTGACACAGCGCGTGTTCGTGGTGCCAGTGCCACCGTTGACTTTCGGCAGTACCCGGGGCCTGCCCTGCTGCGTAGCCTCGCGCAGGTGCGCTCCCGCTGGACCCCGACCACGCTCGCCCTCGACCTGGCGCTGTGGCTGACCTTCGGCATGGTCGCGGTGGGCGGCAGCCAGGTGCCCAAGGCGAGTCCGTGGTTCTGGCCGACCGTGGCCGGAGTGGTGCTGCTCACCCTGCTGGCGGTGTTCGTCAGCCGGATCAGCCCCGCGCTCGGCCTGGCGCTGGCCATGTTCGGCACCGCCTGGCTGCTCACCTTCGTCTTCCTGCTCACCCTGCTCAGCTTCCTGGCCGGTCGCCGCCCGGACCGCGGCCCGCCCGCGCTGCTCTGGCTGGCCGGCGCGGTCGTGGCCGGCGCGCTGTGGCTGACCCTGGCCAGCCAGCCGGTCGGCGAGCTGGTCACCGGCGTGTTCGTGCTGCTGCTCGCGGTGATCTTCCCGGTGCTGGCCGGGCGCTGCTGGCGGCTCTACCAGGACCTGGTCTCCGCAGGCTGGCGGCGGGCCGAGCAGCTGGAGAGCCAGCAGCTGATCCTGGCCGACCGGGCCAGGCTGCGGGAGCGGGCGCGGATCGCCCAGGACATGCACGATTCGCTCGGCCACGAGCTGAGCCTGATCGCGCTGCGGGCAGGCGCCCTGGAGATCGCGCCCGACCTCAGCGAACGGCACCGCGGCTCGGCGGGGGAGCTGCGCGCCACCGCCACCGCGGCCACCGAGTCGCTGCGGGACATCATCGGCGTGCTGCGCGATGAGACCGACCCGGTGCCGCTGGAACCGGTCGGCGAGCAGGCCGCCGAGCTGATCGAGCGCGCCCGCGCCTCCGGCATGGCCATCGACCTGGTGGTCAGCGGCGCGGCGACGCTGCCGCCGATGGTGGACCGCGCGCTGTACCGGGTGGTGCAGGAGGCGCTGACCAACGCCACCAAGCACGCGCCGGGCGCGCTGGTCACGGTGCGGATCGAGCACGGCGACGGCGAGACCGCGGTGACCGTGACCAACGAGCAGCCGCGGCAGCCCGGCAACGGCCTGGCCTCCGGGCAGCGCGGCCTGCTCGGGCTGCGGGAACGGGTCCGGCTGCTCGGCGGCAGCCTGACCGCCGGTCCGCACCAGGGCGGGTTCCGGGTCGCCGCCCGGCTGCCGCACCAGAGCAGATCCGTTGCGCCGCAACCGGAAGCGGCCGAGCGCTCGGAGTCGGCGAGTCAGCTGGCCAGGGCGCAGCGGCGGGTGTGGCGGGGCCTGCTGGCCGCGGTGTTCATCCCGGTCGGCTCGGGCATCGTGCTCTGCCTCGGCGTGCTCGGCGTCTACCTTTTCGTCACGGTCAACTCGGTGCTCAAGCCGGAGCCGTTCGACCAGTTGCGGCTCGGCCAGACCAGGGCGGAGCTGGCGGAGGTGCTGCCGCGCTACGAGATGGCCGACCCGCCGTCGGAGCGCGGCCTGCAACCGGAGGCCGGGGTGCGCTGCGCGTACTACCGTTCCTCGACCGGGGTGTTCAACCAGGTCGACGTGCACCAGCTGTGCTTCGCGGGCGAGGCGCTGATCTACAAACACGTGATTCCACGGGGGCTGCGGTGATCCGAGTGGTGCTGGCCGACGACGAGGCGGTGATCCGGGCCGGCGTCCGGGCGATCCTGGCCGTGGACACCGGGATCGAGGTGGTCGGCGAGGCCGAGGACGGTCACCAGGCCATCGAGCGGGTCCGCGAGCTGCGGCCGGACGTGGTGCTGCTGGACATCCGGATGCCCAAGCTGGACGGGCTGGCCGCGGCCGCGGAGATCCGCCGCCTGGCGCCGCGGACCGCGGTGGTCATGCTCACCACCTTCTCCGAGGACGCCTACATCGCCCGCGCGCTCGGCGACGGCGCCAGCGGCTTCCTGCTCAAGGCCGGCGATCCACGGGAGCTGATCGCCGGGGTGCGCGCGGTGGCCGAGGGCGCCGCCTACCTCTCGCCGAAGGTCGCGCACCGGGTGCTCACCGAGCTCAGCGGCGGCCTGATGGCCCGCGGCGCGGCCGCGCGGGAGCAGACCGGCAGGCTCACCGAGCGGGAGCGGGAGGTGCTCGCCTTCGTCGGCGGCGGCCTGTCCAACGCGGAGATCGCCCGCCGCCTGCACCTGGTCGAGGGCACCGTGAAGGCCTACGTCAGCACCATCCTGAGCAGGCTCGGCGTGCGCAACCGGGTGCAGGCGGCGATCCTGGCCTACGAGGCCGGGCTGGTCCGCGGCCTGGACTGAAGCCACCGCGCCAGCACCGGCGCCAGCACCCGCACGACCAGCGCGACCAGCGCGGGCGCCAGCAGCGCGCCGAGCAGGAACCCGGCCAGCACGTCGTGCGGGTAGTGCACGCCGAGGAACACCCGGGAACCGGCCATCAGCACGGCCAGCGGCAGCAACCACCACGCGGTGCGCCGCCAGACGAAGGCCAGCGCGAAGGCCGAACCGGCCGCGAGGGTGGCGTGGTTGCTGGGGAAGGACCAGTCGCCGACCTCGGGGCAGTGCGTGATGGCCGCCGCCCCGGCCACCGCCCGGCAGGGCCGTTCCTCTTGCAGGACAAGCTTGAGCGCCTCGGAGACCGCGTAACCGCCGACCACCGCCAGCGGCACGGCCAGTGCGGTGGCCAGGGTCAGCGGCGCGCGGTCGCGGGCCCGCCAGAACAGGGCCAGGAAGAAGGCGCCGAAGACGAACAGTCCGGCGTCGGTGCCGAACTCCACCAGCGAGCGCACCCATTCCGGCGTGCTCGCGGCGAATCCGGTGACCGCGCGGTAGAGATCGATGCTCACATCAGGGATCAGGGACACTCAACGAAAGCTAGGCAGGGCGCCCCACCGTCCACAGTGCTCGATCGGCAGCGGCTACCCCTGACTTTCGTCAGGTCGGCGGGCCCGCGCCGGGCGCACCCAGGGGGTCGGTTCCGGCCAGTTGGGCACCAGCGCCACGGTGAGCCCGGCCAGCGTGGCCAGCGCGATCAGCCAGGCCGTGTGCCCCTCGCCGAGCGCCAGCATCCGGGCCCCGGTGAAGAACACCACCACTCCGGCCACCTTCGCCACGTTGGGCTCGTGCCGCAGCACGTAGAGGAACAGGCTGAAGGCGAGCAGGGCCAGGTACTGCAACGCGCTGTCGCCGTGTTCGCCGAGCGCGAGGGTGAAGACCTGGAGCCCCAGCAGGAAGTAGGCGAAGGCCCAAGCCCGGCTGATCCGGCCGCGGGTTCGTCTGGCCCGGCGGGTCACCCGCTCGCTCACCGTACGATCTTGTTGCGCCGCACCGGACCTCATGGTCTCGGCTACCCGTCACGCCGGGGTTCTACGCGCATCTTCAGCCCGCGCTCAGCAGCCGCGCCTAAGCTGATCTTCGCCGGTCGCGGTGAGTGAGGACGCCGCGGCCGCACCATCCTCGTCGGGCGACGTCTGCGACAACGTGTATCGGTTGTCCGGGCGCGTCCGTTACGCCGTTTTCCGGTGCTGTTTCTCACGCCCTACCGGCTCTCTTCGCGCCCGCCTTTTGGGGCAGGATCTGCGCATCCCAACCGGACTCACCGGGGGGACTGGGATCGCGCCCGAGCGCGAACACATTTTGGGGAATCACGTGCAGAAGTCCTTGGGTCTGCTGACCCGTGCCGTCGCGACCGCCGCCGCACTCGCGGTGATCGCCGCGCCGATGGCCCTGGCGCAGACCACCTCCAGCACCACCGCGACCACGACGACGAACCCGGTCAGCAGCACCACCGCGCCGACCACCACGCCGTCCACCTCCAGCGCGGTCCCGACGACCACGCCGTCGGCCACCACGAGCCCGGTGACCAGCACCACCAGCCCGCGCCCGACCACCTCGATCCGGCCGACCACCTCGACCAGCGAGCAGCCGGACCCGGGCGGCAAGCCGTGGCAGGACCAGATCTTCGGTCTGGCCTCCAACCCGAACGACCCGACCCAGGCCGCGATCATCATCGGTTGCGCCGCCGGTAAGCCGACCGACATCAGCTCGGTCGCGCTCACCATCGACGAGGCCATCCAGAGCGAGGTCGACCCGCGCGTCTACGTCGCGCTGGCCCGCCTCAAGGACGGTGTCGAGCTGGGCGAGTACCAGGTCACCGCCAAGTGCGGTGGCAAGACCCTCAGCTTCACCTTCCGGGTGATCGGCGACGAGCAGTCCGGTGGCAAGACCCCGGTGCTGGGCAAGCCGGGCAAGGGCAAGAAGAACTCGCAGATCGGCTTCACCCCGCGGGGCGGCGTGGAGACCGGCGTCGGCGGCACCGCCTGAGCATGTCGACGACCAAGCGCAGTGGTGGCCGCGGTTTCGCGGCCACCGTCCTGCTCGCCACCGCACTGCTGGTGAGCGCGTGCGGCGGTGGCGGCGAGCCCGCCACGCCGCAGACTTCCGCGCCGCAGACCAGCGCAGCGGCCTCGGCCGAGACCAAGCTCAAGCCGACGGACGTGCGCATCCCGAAGATCGGTGCGCAGTCCTCGCTGATCAGCACCGCGATCAACCCGGACGGGTCGCTCGAGGTGCCCAAGGCGGACAAGCCCATGCAGGCCGCCTGGTACCGGATGAGCCCGGTGCCGGGGGACAAGGGCCCGGCGATCATCCTCGGCCACGTGGACGGCAACAAGCAGCCCGGCATCTTCTTCAAGCTGCACGAGCTGGCCGTCGGCGACGAGGTGTTCGTCAAGCGCAGCGACGGCAAGGAGGTGAAGTTCGTGGTCACCGCCAGGGAGCAGAAGCCCAAGAACGAGTTCCCGACCGAGGCGGTGTACGGCGACAGCCCCGACCCGATCCTGCGGTTGATCACCTGTGGCGGCGCCTTCGACAAGGCCGCGCACAGCTACCAGGACAACGTGATCGTCTCGGCCAAGCTGGCCGCCTGAGCCGATCGCGCGACCCGGGCCCGGTGCGGAAGTCCGCACCGGGCCCGAACTGCGTACTGGAAGAACTCAGGACTAAGGCCGTATAACGACGCTGGCTGGTCCGCACGGCCATGTGTCACGATCGTGCTCCGAATCCGCGCCGACCTGGGGGCTTGTGCATGGACCAGGAGCGACTTGCCGCTGCCGCCCAGCGGGCGCTGGTGCGCGTCCGCGCGGCAGGTGCCAGCAAGGAACAGGCCGAGGACTGCGTGCAGGACGCGGTGGCCGACCTGCTGGCCAGCGCGCACACCGCGCCGGTGGACCGGCCGGAGGCCTGGCTGACCACGGTCTCCCGGCGCCGGTTCGTCGACCAGCTGCGCCGCCGCAGGCGGGAGCAGACCGCGCTGGCCCGCAGTGACGCCCAGCGCGCGGTGTTCGGCGCCGACCCGTCCGAGGCGGTGGCCGACCGCGACCAGGCCCGCTGGATGGCCGCCGCGCTGGACGAGCTGCCCGAGACCACCCGCGAGGTGGTGGCCATGGCGGGCGCGGGCGTGCCGCCCACGCAAATCGCCACCGAGCTGGGCCTGAGCAGCCGCTCGGTCGAGTCGCACCTGACCAGGGCGCGCAGGCTGCTGCGCCGCCTGGCCGCGGCCGCGGTGCTGCCGCTGGGCGCCGGCCTGGCCGGGATCTGGCGCTGGCTGGGCGCGGGCAACCTGGCCGGGGCCAAGGTCGCGCTGGCCGCGGTGTCGGTCCCGCTGGCCCTGGGCTCGCTGGCGGTGCTGCCCCCGCTGCCGGGCCCGGAGTTCAGCCCCGAACCGCCACCGCTGGCCCTGGTCGAGGTGCCGCAGGAGACCCCGCAGCCGGTGCCACCGCCGGCACAGGGCAACACCCAGGTGGACCCGCCAGCCTCGGGCACCCGCCAGCCCGGCTCGCCCGGCCGGTCCGGCGCCGAGGGCAACGGCAAATCCGGCCCGCCCGCGCACGGCAAGGGCAAGGACGGCAACGGCAAGGACCGGGGTCGCAAGCCAGCTGACCCAGGACAAAATTTCCAAAGTTCTGGCTGGTCAGGGCATAGATTCGGCCGGACCGAAAAAAATCGACAAGATCTTTTTGCGGGTCCGGGCGGTCCCGTGCGACAACAGAGTGGTGGACGCAGCAGGCATTGACCGCGCCGCGCAGCACACGCGGTGGTGTCCACCAGCACCGGAGGAAGTTCTGGTTGAGGTTCACGCGCTGCCCTGGCCAGTGGGAATCCGGTGTCGAGGTCACGGTGGGGTCGGTGTCAGGGCCCCGATCCCGACTCCACCGTGACCTTCCCCTGCTAACCGACCCTGATCGAGATCGCCGAGGACACCGCGGTGCTGACGTCGATGTCCGGGCCGTCGGCCTGTACCCGCAGCGTCAGCGAGGTCTGCACCAGCAGTGACAGGCTGAACGTGCCGTTGGGGCGGCACCGGCTCCAGTCACCGAGGTTCACCCACAGCCCGGTGCTGGTCTGCGACTGGAGGATCACCGAGCCGAGCAGCGCCGCGGAGCGGGCGCCCGCCAGCTCCTCCAGCGAGCCGTCGATCTTGACCTCCTCGCCCTTCTTGACCTTCTTCTTGTTCGCCTTCGCGTTGACCTTGACCTTCTTCTTGCCCTGCTCGACCACCGTCGAGCCGGAGTCGGCGGCCGAGGCGGCCGCCACCGGGGCAACCGCCAGCGCCCCGAGGGCCACCAGCAGCGCCATCACAACTCGGAGGAACCGGGTCCGCAACACCGGCAGGTTGTTGTTCATAACCTGAACCAGAACCAACTACTGGCCAGAACGCCAGATGAAAGTCCACAATGGACCTTGTCGGATGACTAGCGTGCCTGCTCAGGTGTTGAATGAGCCAGGTGTTGCTCGAAGCCGCCCTGCTCAAGCTCGGCACCGCCGCCGTGCGCACCGCCACCAAGCTGTGGCTGGCCGATGACAAGGTCGCCGCCGAGGTGGGCGCCAGCGCGGTGGACCTGGTGTCCGAAAGGTTCGGCAACCAGCGCGACAAACGCCGCTTCGCCCGGATGCTGGACACCTTCGCCGAGGCCGTGGTGGACCGGCTGGAACCCGTCATCGAGGCCGAGTTCGCCGCCCTGCCCGAGCACGAGCGCGCCGCCGCCGTGCACGCGGTCCAGGACACCTTCGAGCAAGCCGCCCTGGTGGACAAGGACCTCTTCGCCGCCGACCTGGACGCCCGCCACCTGGACCGCGCCCTGCGCCGCCAGGCCCCCGGCCACGCCGCCCTGCTCTCCGCCGACGCCGAAGCCCTCTACGACCTGCTGCTGCGCGAGTCCTGCGGCTACGTCATCGAGATCGCCCGCGGCCTGCCCACCTTCAGCACCGCCGCCCTGACCGAGCTGCTGCGCAGGGACACCGAGATCATCAACGGCATCCGCGAGGTGCTGGCCCGGCTGCCGCAACGGGACCGCAGCGCCGGTTTTGACTACGACTACCGCCAGCAGGCCGCCCGCAAGCTGGACCACATCGAGCTCTTCGGCGTCACCCTGGACGACGCGAGCAGGCGCTACCCGCTCAGCGTGGCCTACATCAGCCTCACCGCGGACACTGGGCACGGCCGCCCGGAACGCATCGAGGACCTGCTGGCCAGGAGCAGCAAGCTGTTCATCCGCGGCGAGGCCGGCCTCGGCAAGACCACCCTGCTGCACTGGATCGCGGTGCGCAGCGCCCGCCGCGACTTCCCGCCCGCGCTGGCCGCCTGGAACGACACCATCCCGTTCTTCGTCCCGCTGCGCCGCTACGCCGACCGCGACCTGCCCCGCCCCGAGCAGTTCCTGGACGAGGTCGGCCGCCACATCGCCGACGAGATGCCCAAGGGCTGGGTGCAGCAGCACCTGCGCGGCGGCCACGCGGTGGTCCTCATCGACGGCGTGGACGAGCTGGCCCCGGCCCGCCGCGAGGAGGCCCGCGACTGGCTGCGCTACCTCACCCTGAGCTTCCCCAAGGCCCGCTGGGTGATCACCTCCCGCCCCGGCGCCGCCCAGCCGGACTGGCTGGCCACCGACGGCTTCCTCAGCCTCGACCTGCAACCCATGACGCCACCGGACGTGCGCACCTTCATCCAGCGCTGGCACACCGCCATGCAGTCGCTGTGCGCCGACGAGGAGGCCAAGGCGCAGCTCGAGTCCTACCACCAGAACCTGCGCACCCAGCTGGACACCCGCAACCACCTCCGCCGCCTGGCGGGCTATCCCCTGCTGTGCGCCCTGTTGTGCGCGTTGCACAAGGACCGCCGCGCCGCGCTGCCGGACAACCGGATGGAGCTGTACGAGGTCGCCCTGCACATGCTGCTGGAACGCCGAGACGCCGAACGCCGCATTCCCGCGCCGGCTGGTCTGAACCGCACCGAGAAAACGTTGCTGTTAGGCGATTTGGCCTACTGGCTGATCCGCAACGAGCGCAGCGACATCGAAACCGAACGCGCCATCGAGCAGTTGGGCCGCCGGTTGCGGTCAATGGCGCAGGTCCAGGCCGAACCGGAAGAGGTCTACCGGCATCTGCTGATCCGCTCGGGGTTGTTGCGGGAACCGGTGGAAGGCCGGGTCGATTTCGTGCACCGGACCTTCCAGGAATACCTGGCCGCGCGTTCGGCGATGCAGGACTTCGACGACGTGGACCTGTTGCTGAAGAACGCGGCCAGCTGGCAGGAGGTCTTCGTGCTGGCCGTCGGCCACGCCTCCAGCCGCCAACGCGAGGCGCTGCTCTCCGGCCTGACCAAAGCCCAGGGCAAACGCAACCTCCAGCTACTCGCCCTGGCCTGCCTGGAAACCGCACCGGACCTGAATGCCGCGCTCCGCGCACAAATCCAGCGCCAGGCCGCCGATCTGGTGCCGCCCAAGTCCCGAACCCAGGCGCGGGTGTTCGCCTCCGCCGGCGCCTTCGCCCTCGATCTGCTCGCGAGCGCCAATCCGCGTACGGAACGGGAAGTGGTGACCACTATCAGGGCGATGGCGGAGACCGGGCTGGCCGAGGCGATCCCGCTCCTGGCCAGGTTCGCTGCGGACAAGCGGGAGGAGGTCCAGGAAGAACTTCTACTGATGTGGGACCGGTTCGACCGGGACGAGTACGCCCGCAGTGTGCTCACCGAATACGCGGGTGAGCTAGTGATCAGTGGAGTCAATCCGCCAGTGCGCCACCTGCGCGGGCTCCGGCACCTGAATGTCGACGGTGGTTTTGACCTGCGTGATGTGCCGCCTGGAGTGCGTGAGCTCAACGTCTTCAGCGCCTCGGATCTGGGCGGGCTCCCGCCGCTACCCAAGCTGAAAAAGCTGGGGCTGCACGGCATTCAGGATGCCAGCGACCTGTCCGTGCTCAAGTCCGCGCCCCGGCTTGAGAATCTCGAAATCGTGCCACGCGACCTCCTGGTGGACCTCGATGTCGCCTCGCTGCTGGAGCTGAAAGCCCTGCGGCGGCTGCACATCGTCTGCACCGATCTGGCCATCCTCCGCCCGCTGCGGCAACGCCATGAACTACAGGTCATCTGGCGCCCCCGAGAAAGCAGTCGCCCCGCGGTCCTGGAAAGCCCGCGGGGCGACTGAGCAAAACCACTGACTACCGGGCGAACTCCGCGCCGCGGGTCACCGCGTTCCACGCGTCCACGATGCCGTGCCCGTAGAACCCGTTGAACTTGGTGTCACCCTCACAGGTGGCCGTGAACTCCGCGCTCCGGCCCTCCTTCAGGTAGTCCACCGTGCGCGGGGTCGGGCAGGCGCGCTTCTGCGCGGTGCCGTAGAGCACCTTCTCCACCTTGTCCGGGGACATGGTCAGGCCCGGGTTCTTCCGGTCCTTCTTGCCGTACTGGCTGACGATCAGCGCCGCCACACCGGCCGCGTGCGGGGAGGCCATCGAGGTGCCCTGCAGGTAGTGGTAGTAACCCACCTTGTCGCCCTGCACGTACTTGGTCACGCCCGCCTTGACACCGTCCGGGGTGATGTTGCCCTCGGCGTCGACCAGCTTCTCGGCCTGCAGCACGTTCTTCGGGTACGAGGACAGGATGCGGTTCTCGTTGGCGTTGAACCACGGGGTGCCGAAGTAGTCGCGGGTGTAACCGCCGGGGGCGGCCACCGAGATCTGCTCCAGGCCGTAGTTGGAGAAGTCCGACTTCTTGCCCGACGGGCCGAGGCTGGACACGCCGATGGTGTGCGCGCCCTCGACCGGCAGGTCGAAGCAGGACGCGTTGTCGATCGGACGCTCGTGGGTGTTGCCCGCCGGGAAGTTCGGGCTGGACTTGTCGG
This sequence comes from Crossiella sp. SN42, assembly GCF_023897065.1. Taxonomy (GTDB): domain Bacteria; phylum Actinomycetota; class Actinomycetes; order Mycobacteriales; family Pseudonocardiaceae; genus Crossiella. Next base: position 124,469 of record NZ_JAMHIV010000023.1, on the reverse strand, counting down.
TCCGCGGCTTGCCGAGGTCCTCGTGGTTGTTGCCCAGCGCGCCGACCAGGGTGACGCCCTTGTTGTGCGCGTAGTTCAGCGCGCGGTTGATCGCCTTGATGGTGGCGCGCTGCTCCTGCTGCTGCTCAGGGGTGTCGGCCGGGTTGGCCACGCAGTTGAACGCCCACGGGTCGACGTAGAAGGACATGTTGATCACGTCCAGGCCCGCGTCCGCGCCGTAGGTCAGCGCGTCGATGACCGGCTGCAGGAAGAAGTAGCCGCTGTCCTGGCCGCCGCGGATGTTCACCAGCGTGACGCCGGGCGCGACGCCGGAGACGCCGAAGCCGTTGACCGCCGCGCCGATGGTGCCCGCGACGTGCGTGCCGTGGCCGCTGTCGTCATGGTCGTTGGGGTCCACACAGCCGCGGAACTCGCACTCGCCGTCGACCTCGGCGCCGTTCTCGTCGTAGGGGAGGTCCGTGGTGAAGTTGCGGGACAGCTCCTTGGAGAAGTTCGGCGCGATGTCCGGGTGGTTGCCGTCCACGCCGGTGTCCAGGATGCCGACGGTGACCCGCTTGTCACCCGGCTGCTTCGAGCGGGCCAGGTCGGAGCGGAGCATCTTCAGGCCCCACAGCTTGTCGTCCAGCGGGTCCATGCCGGACTGCTGGACCTTGGCCTCGGCCGGACCCTGCTTGCCAGCGGACTCCTTCTCGACCGCGTCCCGCTTGGCCTTCTCCAGCTTCTGCTTGGGCGCCTGGCCAACCGGCCGCGCCCTGGTCGCGCCGCCCAAGTCCGTGGACCCGGCGACCTGGGTGATGAAGCCCTGCTGCGGGGCCCGCACGACCAGGGCGCCGATCGCGGCGTTCTCCTTGGTCACGGTGCCGCCGGCAGCCTGCACCGCGCGGATCGCGGCCTCCCGGCTGGCGCCGTCGGCGACCAGCACGGTGTAGTCGGACTGAGCCTGCTGGGATGCCGTGCCCGCGGCACCCGCCGGGCCACCGGCCAGCAGCAGGGAACCTGCCACGACCGGCACAGCCAGCCCGGCTGTCAGGATTTTCTTGACCTTCACGTTCATTGCCTCCTCGACGTGACCCGGCTGGACACGTCCGTGTCCAAGCGGCACGCTCACGGAACGAACTGCGGTTATGCGCCGCGCGCATTGCAGCAGTGGCCGACGGACAAGCGGAAATACCAACGGGTGACCAAGATTGATGCAGGATGAGCATGGATATCGAGTTCCGGCATCTTAAGGCGTTCCGGGTGCTCGCGGAGGAGCTGAACTTCACCCGCGCCGCGGCACGTCTGGGTGTTCCGCAGTCCGGTCTGTCCCGCCAGGTGCAGCGGCTGGAACGCAGCCTTGGCGTGAGCCTGCTGCGGCGCAGCACCCGCGCGGTCTCGCTCACCCCGGCCGGGCACGCCCTCTACACCCACGCCAGGCGCGCCGAGGAGCTTGCCGAGCAGCTCAGGGCCGATGTCACCGCCGCTGGCCATGGTCAGGTGCAGCTCCGGCTGGCCACCTACCCGATCGGCGTCTCCGAGCTGACCGCCCGGCTCACCCAGGCCCTGCCCGAGGTCCAGGTGGCCACCCTGACCACCACCCCCGACCTGGCCGTGCAGGCGCTGGAACGCGGGGAAGTCGATCTTGTCCTCGGCTACGGCCCGCCGGGGACGCAACCCTCGTTACCGCCGGGTGCCCAAGCCGAAATTCTGTTGCATGAACCGATTTACGTGGCCCTTTCGGCCGCCCACCGGTGCGCTTCCGCCGAGTCCGTGCACCTGGCCGAGCTGGCCGCCGACCGCTGGGTGGCGCCGCCGCCGGACACCGTGCTGGCCCAGGTGTGCGCCGCGGTGTTCACCTCGGCCGGAATTCGCCCGCACGTGTTGCACGTGGCCGACTCCTCGAACACGGTGCGCAACCTGGTCTCCTCGGGCCAGGCGGTCAGCCTGGCCGCCCCGCTGGCCGCGGCCTGGCCGGATGACAACGTGGTGGTGCTGCCGGTCGACCCGCCGATCCACCGCCCGGTGTGGGCGGCCTGGCTGGGCAGGCTGCCTGCTGACGTGGTGGACAGCGCGCTCGGCGCGGCCTGCGCGCATTACGCCGAGCTGGCCGCGCGGGCCGGAGACTACTGGGCGCGGGCGATTCGGGAAGGGCGGCTGCGCGGCGGGCACTGGCCGCCCAGAAGCTGAAGAGATCCTCAGTTTCCCTCGGTAAAGTCGGCAGGCATGACGACCACCGCCGACGCGGTCGCTCCCGGTGTCGGCCGGAGTCGCCGCAACTACCTGGCCGCCGAGTTCCTCCTGTTGTTCTTCGGGGCGGTCTCGGTCTACACCGTCTTCCGCATTCCCGGCGGGCCCATTCCGCTGCTGGTGGTGCTCGGCATCACCGCGGTGGTCTACCTGCGCCGGCAGCCGGACTTCGACCGGTCGAACTTCTGGCGGGCCTCCGCGCTGTGGCCGGTGCTGCCGAGGATGCTGCTGCTGTGGGGGGCCACCGCCGCGCTCGGCCTGGTCTCGCTGTGGCTGTTCAGCCCGGAACGCCTGTTCGAGCTGCCCAGGAACAACCCGACGGTGTGGCTGTTCATCATGGTGTTGTACCCGCTGCTGTCGGTCTACCCGCAGGAACTCATCTTCCGGGCGTTCCTGTTCCACCGGTACGCGCCGGTGTTCGGCAACGGCCTGGGAATGGTCGCGGCGAGTGCCGCTGCCTTCGGTTTCGTGCACATCATCTTCGGCAACGTGCTCAGCGTGGTACTCACCGTCATCGGCGGCTGGATCTTCAGCAACCGATACCGGCGCACCCGCTCGCTGTTCGCCGCCTGGGTGGAGCACGGGCTCTATGGCCTGCTGGTCTTCACCATCGGCTTCGGAGATTTCTTCTACCACGGCGCGGCCGCTCGGTGAAGGGTTTATGATTCCGTTGCCCCATCACGCGATCCGGTCACATCCTGGTTGCTGACCCACCTGGAAATTTGACTTCACGCCCGTTCGGATATTTACTGCCACGAGCCACCTATCCAAACGGGGAGTGCAAATGGCGGAGAAAGTCACGGTCGAGCTGGTGGACGACCTCGACGGGTCGAAGGCTGAGGAGAGCGTCTCCTTCGGGCTCGACGGCGTCGACTATGTCATCGACCTGTCCGCGGACAATGCGGCGGCTCTTCGCGACGCCGTTGCGGCGTATGTCGCCGCGGCCCGGCGCACCGGTGGCCGCAAGCAGCGGGCCACCCGCGGCGGCGGTGCCAAGGCCGCCGGCGAGCGCGACCGCAACCAGGAGATTCGGCAGTGGGCCCGCACCCAGGGCCACCAGGTCTCCGAGCGCGGCCGCATTCCGCAGGAGCTGGTCGTGAAGTTCCAGGAAGCCCACGCTTCCTGAGTTCGCGGAACCACAGCGTTCGAACTCCAGCGGATCGTGCGCGGAAAAGACCTGAATCCGCTGGGGTTGCGCCGCCGCCAGCGCGTGCAGCCTGCGCAGGTTGTCCAGACGTTTTGTCCGGTTGACCGCCACCACGGATTGGAATAGGTCCAGCCCCGGGGTGCCGCGAGACGGCCGCCCATTGACCTCGCCGTGGAAGAAGTAGGCGTCCCCGGCATGCAACAGCCAGCGGTCGCCGTCGGCCGCCACCGCGACTCCACTATGGCCGTGGCTGTGTCCAGCCAGTGGAATCAGCAGGATCTCCGGCGGAAGTCCGTCGAGTTGCCGCACCGCCTCGAAGCCGAACCAGCCCTCGCCTCCGGTCCGGTCGTATGTGGCCCAGTCCGGGCCGTGCGCCCATTGCGCCGGCACATAGCGCGAACGTTCCCCCAAGGTTCGCCTGGCCATTGCCGCGGCGTATTCCTCGGCATGCACGTGCACCTTGGCCTGCGGGAAATCCGCGATCCCGCCCGCGTGGTCCAGGTCCAGGTGGGTCAGCACGATGTGCCGGACGTCCGCCGGTGAATAACCCAGTCGGGCGATCTGCCGGACCGCGGTCTCACTCTCGGCCAGCTTCGGCCGGCAGGAAAGCCGGAACAGCGCGCCCAGCCTGCCCGGCGAGCGCAGGTCGTCGAGCCCGAGCCCGGTGTCCACCAGCACCAGGCCCTGCTCGGTCTCGATCAGCAGGCAGTGCGCGACCAGCCGGGCCGCCCGGTGCGGCGGGGCGTCGCCGTTGATCAGCCGCCCGCCGAGCGGAGCCATGCTCGCGCAGTTGAGGTGGTGAACCCGCATGTCCGTACATCTAGCAGCCGAGTTCACCCACCCGTTGCTCCCACCACTGACTTGTGACCTAACGCAACCTCTCCCGGATGCGATGCAGCGCCGACTGCGTCGCGCCCACCGTGGTGCGCAGCTCCCTGGCGATCTCGGTGTGCGGCAGGCCGTCGGCGAAGAGCAGCAGCAGGTTGCGGTCGCGGGTGGAGAAGTCCCGCAGCCGCTGCCGGAACCAGCGTCCCTCCAACCGGTCGTTGACCCGTTCGGTCGGATCCTCCGGGGTGCTCGGCCGGAGCCGGGGGTGGTCGAACAGGGCCGCGTCCTCGTGCTGCCGCCGGTGTTCCTCCGCGCACAGCCTGCCGACCACCAGGGCCAGGAACGCGGCCAGCCGGTCCGGTGGCACCCGGCCGAGCTCGGCGGCCTGGGTGAGTGCCTCGTGCACCAGGTCCTCGGGTTCGGCGCCGGCTGGGCAGCGTTGTCTGGCCAGCCGCAGCAGCGCGGGCCGCAGGCGCAGGCACTCCTGCCAGTCGACGGCGGTGCTTGCCGGGCGGGACCTCTTGTCGCGCATGGTCCTCACCCTGCCGCGCCCGCCGCCGCCGTGGCCGGATCAGATCAGGTGATACCGGCGGTTTGTTGGACCGGCACGAAGACTTCCGGCTCGCTCACCGGTGGGCCGATGCGCAGCGTGACCAAGGCCGAGGGCACCACCAGGGCGGGCAGCCACAGCCGCCACAGCGCGGTGAACTTGGCCGTCAGGTCGTCATGTCCACTGGTCGCCCTGGACAGCAGCTGGGTGCCGGTGAAGGCGGCCACCAGGGACTCCGCGGCCTCCCTCGGATGCACCTCGGGCCGTAGCTGCCCAGCCGCGCCCGCCAAGATCAACAGATCGCGGACCATGGTGACCCAGCCGTGGAACTGACCGCCCGCCTCGCGGTCGAACAGGTCGGCCTCGAAGAGCAGCCGGACGCCCACCCTGGCCCGCACATCGGTGCGCAACCGGTTGCCGAACTCGTGTGAGAGATCGATGAGCGACTGCATCGGGCTCAATGGCTGCTGGGCCAAATGGTGGTGGACTTCGTGCCAGAGACGTAACTGGGTCTCGATCAAAGCGACCGCGAGTGCTTCCTTCGAGGGAAAATGGCAGTACAGAGCCCCTTTTGTGACGCCCGCACTTGCGCAAACGTCGGTGAGATTGGTACCGAGAAAGCCCTTCCGGTCGAAAGTGTTCGCTGCCGCCAGCAGCAGGCTTTGCTTCGTGTTGCTCGATTGTTCACGCTTGAACATCGACTGCTCCGCCATCCAGGTGTTCTTGCCGTCGAAACTAATCTGTACCGGTATGTTGGCCGACATGTTGCGGTTGGGCAACGACCAGGTGCCGAAGAGCAAAGACTCACTATTCGTTGCACTCGAAATGAGTGGAGAGGAGGGATTCGACACGACCGTACCGCGCAGGCTGGTGCATCGCGAGTCCGTGGCCGAGGTGCTGCTGACCAGATGGGTGCGCCGCCGCACCGGCGACTTCCGGATCTGTGCCCAGCTACCCCGGGCGCACGCCTTCTACCAGCCAGAACAGGGCCGGGCCGACCCGCTGCTGATACTGGAGACCATTCGCCAAACCGGGCTGTTGATTGCCCATACGGGTTGGGACATACCGCTGGACCACAAGTTCGTCATGCGCGGAATGAGTTACGCCGTCGATCCTGCGGCGCTGCGGGCCGGCGACCGGCCGGTCGACATCCAGCTGGTGGTGCGCACCAGGGATCCGAGGGTTCGGCCGGGGCACGCCTCCACGCTCGCGGTGGAGGCCGAGCTGTACCGGGAGGGCCGCCGGTTCGGTCAGGGCGGCGGCACGCTGGGCGCGCTGCCGCCCGCGGTGTACGCCAGGCTGCGCCCGCCAAGGGTGCCCAGCCAGGCGGCCGGTGAGCGGCCGGCGCCGGTGCCGCCGGAACTGGTGGGCAGGCGCGATGTCAGGGACGTGTTGTTGACCAGCGTGAACAAGGCGAACCGCTGGGGCCTGCTGGTGGATGCCAGCCATCCGGCGTTGTTCGACCACGCGGTCGACCACGTGCCGGGCATGGTGGTCTTCGCGGCCATGCGCCAGGCGGTCCGGGCCGTCGTGGGTCCCGGATACCTGGTCTCCTGCCAGGCCCGCACCGGCCGGTTCGTCGAGCTGGACCGGCCGGCCGAGGTGAGCGTGCTGCGCACCGCGAACGGCATGTGCTGGGTCGCGGTGGAGCAGGACGGCCAGCGGGCGGCGACCGCGGCCTGGCGGCTGGCGCCCGGCGCCGGGCCGGTGTCATGACGAATCGGACGTCCTCCACGCTGGAAATGGTGCAACGACTGCTCACCCGATTCGGTGCGCAGGATGCCGCGGGCATCGCACAGTTGTTCCACGTGGACGCGCAGTGCCATTCCTCGGAAATTCCGGGAGATCCCTGGCCGGTGCGGTCCCATGGCCGCCGGGAAATCGAGGCGTTCTTCCTGGCACTGTTCCACCGGTTGGAGTTCCACGCGGTGACCGTGCGAAAGGTCCTGGTCGACGGTGATGATGCGGTGGTCTTCGGCGGCGGCCGATACCGGGCCACCGGAACCGGTCGCGTGTTCGCCCAGGATTTCGCGGTGAGTCTTTCCGTGCGGGCCGGGCTGATTCATGAGTACCGGGTCGTCGAGGACACCCTGGCCATCGCCATGGCACTCGGCAGGGCTTATCCGATTTACTGACGGCGCACTGGCCGGGTCCGCCGCGCGCGCGGTCCCGGCCACCCCCGTCCAGCGGAGGCACCACATGACCAAGCAGATCGCCGGCACCACCGACATCGCGGCCACCCCGGCCGCGGTCTACGCCCTGGTCTCCGACGTGCCGAACCAGCACCGGTTCACCACGGAGTGCCGCGCCGCCGACTGGTTGCCCCCGGCCACCGGTCCCGCGGTCGGCGCCCGCTTCCGCGGCCACAACGAGGTCGGCAAGGCCAAGTGGTCCACCACCTGCCGGGTCACCAAGGCCGACCCCGGCCGCGCGTTCGCCTACCGCGTCACCGCCGGGCCGATCCGGGTCGCCGACTGGGCCTGGACCCTCGAACCCACCGGCACCGGCTGCCGGGTCACCGAGTCCTTCGTCGACCTGCGCAACCCGGTGATCAAGTGGCTGTTCAACCGCATCGTCGGCGTCAAGGACCGCGCGGCCCGCAACAAGCGCAACATCGACCAGACGTTGGCCGGCCTCAAGGAACTGGCTGAGGGCTGAGCCCACTGCCTGGTCGCGTTCTCGCGAGACCGGGACCGCCCCTGGCTGCTGGGCTGGCCGCATGTCCGTTCACTCCCGCTGGCCGGCGGTCGTCTCCGTCATGCTGGGCATCTTCGCCATCGTCACCACCGAGATCCTGCCCATCGGCCTGCTCACCCCCATCGGCACGACCTTCGGCATCTCGCCCGGCACCGCGGGCCTGATGATGACCATGCCCGGTTTCCTGGCCGCGCTGGCCGCGCCGCTGGTCACGGTGGCCACCGCGCGGCTGGACCGGCGGCGGATGCTGGCCGCGCTGGCGCTGCTGCTGGCGGTGGCGAACTTCCTCGCCGCGGCGGCCCCCGGCTACTGGCTGATGCTGCTCTCCCGGGTGCTGCTGGGCGTGGTCATCGGCGGGTTCTGGTCCATCGGGGCCGGGCTGGCGCCTCGGCTGGTGCCCGCGCACCGGGTGGGCGCGGCCACCGCGGTGATCTTCGCGGCGGTGCCGCTGGGCTCGGTGCTCGGCGTGCCTGCCGGGACCTTCCTCGGCGAGCTGGCCGGGTGGCGGTCCGCGTTCGTGGTGCTGGGGGTGCTCACCGCGGCGGTGTGGCTGGCGCTGCTGGTGTTCCTGCCGTCGCTGCCCGCCGAACGGGCGACCAGTCCGCGGGTGCTGGCCGGGCTGCTGCGCCTGCCGAGTGCCCGGCTCGGGCTGGCGGTGACCTTCCTGGTGGTGCTCGCGCACTTCGGCACCTACACCTACGTGACCCCGTTCCTGCACCAGGCCACCCAGGCCAGCCCCACGCCGTACCTGCTGGCCTACGGCCTGGCCGGGGTGCTCGGCAACTTCCTCGCCGGGGCGTGGGCAGCCACCGCGGTGCGCCGGGTGTTCGCCGTGGCGGCCGGAATGATCGCGCTGGCCACGGTGCTGCTGCCGGTGCTCGGCGGCTGGGAGCTGCCGCTGCTGGTGCTCTGGGGACTGGCCTACGGCGCGGTGCCCGCCTGCGCGCAGACCTGGCTGGCCCAGTCCGCGCCCGAGGCGCCGGAGGCGGCCACCGTGCTGTTCACCTCGGCCTTCCAGGCCACCCTGTCCACCGGCGCGCTGCTCGGTGGCGTGCTGGTGGACGCGAGCTCAGTCTCGGTCACCATGGTCACCGGCGGGCTGGTCGCGCTGCTGGCCGTCGGGGTGCTCCAGGCTTTCCCACAGGTTCGTCAGCCCGTCCAGCATCACGCGTAGGGCCAGCTCGAAGGCCTCGGTGTCGATCTCGGCCCGGCCGCGCAGCAGGTGCGCCTGGGCCAGGTTCGGGTAGCGCTCGGCGTAGAGCTGCTCGTCGTCGATGAAGCCCTGGGAGAACGAGCCCATGGCCGCGCCGAAGACCAGGTACTTGGTGGCCGCGCCGATCATGGTGGCGTACTTGGGCGGCCAGCCCGCGGAGACCAGGCCGCCGTGCACCGCGTCGGCCAGCTTCAGGCCGGACTCGCGGCGGCCGGGCCCGGCCGAGAGCAGCGGCACGATGTTGGGGTGGCGGGCCAGCACGGACCGGTAGGAACGCAGGTAGATGGTCAGCGCCTGCCGCCAGTCGCAGCGGCCGAAGGCGGAGGTGTCCACCTCGGTGGCCAGCTCGTTGGCCACGTCGTGCAGCAGCTGTTCCTTGGTGCGCACGTGGTTGTACAGCGAGGCGGCCTGCACGCCGATGTGGTGGGCCAGCCTGCGCATGGTCAGCGCCTCCAGCCCGTGCTGGTCGATGATCTCCAGCGCGGCCGTCCGGATCCGGTCGACCGACAGCAGCGGGGCTGGGGGTCTGGGCACCGTTGCTCCTCGTGGATGAGTCTCGCTCGACTTCGCGCCGCGGTCTTGCCGTGCGCGCACCGCCGTCCTAGCCTCGATGAAAACTAACACGGTTAGTTTTCCGGGTCTGCACCCACGACGATGAAGTCACGGAGGCCGGATGACTCTCTCGCTGGCGATGGTCCTCGCGGAGTCGGCGCGGCTGCACCGCGAACGGGTCGCCCTCATCCAGGGCGACCAGCAGCTCACCTACCCGGAGCTCTGGGAGCGGGCCAGGCGGCACGCCGCGGCCCTGCGCGAGCTGGGCGTCCGGGAGGGCGACCGGGTCGCGATCGTGGCCCCCAACGTGATCGGCTTCGTCGAGTCCTACTTCGGCGTGCTGGCCGCCGGCGCGGTGGTGGTGCCGATCCCGCTGCTGCTGGTGCCGGCTGAGGCCACCTACCTGATCTCGCACGCCAAGGCCAAGCTGGTGCTCTGCCACGTCTCCCAGCTGGACCTCGGCGCGCCCGCCGCCAAGGCCGCCGGGGTCGAGCTGCGCACGCTCGGCCCGGCCACTCCCGAGCACCCCTCGCTGACCGAGCTGGCCGCGGCCACCGACCCGCTGCCCACCTTCCGCACCCGTGCCGCGGAGGACCCGGCGGTGGTCTTCTACACCTCCGGCACCACCGGCCGCCCCAAGGGCGCCGTGCTCACCCACCTCAACCTGGTCATGAACGCCACCGTGGCCGCCTTCGACGTGGACAAGCTGGCCGCGGGAGACGTGATCCTGGGCTGCCTGCCGCTGTTCCACATCTTCGGTCAGTCCAGCGCGATGAACTCCGGCTTCCGGGTCGGCGCCACCCTGCTGCTGCAACCCCGCTTCGACGCCGCCGAGGCGCTGGAGCTGATGCGCAGGCACCAGGTGTCGATCTTCCTTGGCGTGCCCACCATGTACCTGCGGCTGCTGGAGGTCAGCGAGGGCCAGGCCGAGGTGCCCCAGCTGCGCGGGTGCACCTCCGGCGGGGCGCCGCTGCCGGTGGCCGTGCTGGAGGCCTTCCAGGAACGCTTCGGCACCGAGATCCTGGAGGGCTACGGCCTGTCCGAGACCTCGCCGACGGCCACCGTCAACCAGCCGGTCTTCGGCGCGCGGCCGGGCACCGTCGGCCACCCGATCTGGGGCGTCGAGGTGGAGGTGGTGGACCCGGCGATCGACGAGCGGAACGAGTTCCTGCCGGCCGGGCAGAGCGGCGAGATCGTCATCAGGGGGCACAACGTCTTCGCCGGCTACCTCGAAGACCCGGCGGCCACCGAGGCGGCCGTGGTGGACGGCTGGTTCCGCACCGGCGACATCGGGGTCAAGGACGCCGAGGGCTACCTCTCGGTGGTGGACCGCAAGAAGGACCTGATCATCCGCAGCGGGTTCAACGTCTACCCGCGCGAGGTCGAGGAGATGCTCATCCGGCACCCCGCCATCGCCGAGGTCTCGGTGATCGGCCTGCCGGACGAGCGCAGCGGTGAGGAGGTCTGCGCCGTGGTGGTGCCCAAGCCGGGACAGCAGGTCACCCAGGACGAGGTGATCGCCTGGACCAGGGAGCGCCTTGGCCACCACAAGTATCCGCGACGGGTCGTCGTGGTCGAGGAACTGCCCGTTGGCCCCAGCCACAAGGTGCTCAAGCGCGAGCTCCGCCAGTGGGTGGCCACCGGCAAGGTCAAGTGAGGAAAGGGAAACTCGTGGGAACTCTGGACGGACGCGTCGCGGTGGTGACCGGCTCGGCACGCGGGATCGGCGCGGCCACCGCCCGCACGCTGGCCGAGCGCGGCGCCGCGGTCGCGGTGATCGACCTGGATGAGGCGGCCACCGCCGAGACCGTCAAGGCGATCACCGACGCCGGTGGCAGGGCGGTGGGCATCGGCTGCGACGTGACCAGCCGCGAGCAGGTCACCTCGGCCTTCGACCGGGTGGTCGCCGAGCTGGGCGGGCTGCACATCCTGGTCAACAACGCCGGGGTGACCAGGGACAACCTGCTGTTCAAGATGACCGACGAGGACTGGGACACGGTCATGTCGGTGCACCTGCGCGGCGCCTTCCTGTGCAGCCAGATCGCGCAGAAGCACATGGTGCAGCAGCAGTTCGGCAAGATCGTCAACCTGTCCAGCACCTCCGCGCTGGGCAACCGGGGCCAGGCCAACTACGCCGCGGCCAAGGCGGGCCTGCAGGGCTTCACCAAGACCCTGGCCATCGAGCTGGGCCCGTTCGGCGTCAACGTCAACGCCATCGCCCCCGGCTTCATCGAGACCGACATGACCGCGGCCACCGCGGCCCGGATCGGGATGGACTTCGAGCAGTTCAAGAAGGCCGCCGCCGAGCAGATCTCGGTGCGCCGCACCGGCAAGCCGGAGGACATCGCGAACACGGTGGCCTTCCTGGTCAGCGAGGACTCCTCGTTCATCAACGGTCAGATCCTCTACGTCGACGGTGGCCGCTAGAAAGGCAAGCAGCGCAATGGACTTCTCCCTCAACGACACCGAACGCGACATCCGGGACTGGGTGCGCAACTTCGTCCGCAAGGAGCTCATCCCGCTGGAGCCGGAGGTGCTCCGCCGGGAACGCCTCGGCCAGCCGGGCATCACCAGGGACGAGCTGCGCGAGTTGCAGCTCAAGGCCAAGGCGGCCGGGTTCTGGGGCATCCAGACCCCGGAGGCCTACGGCGGCATGGGCTTGGGCGCGGTGATGACCGCGCTGGTCGAGGGCGAGCTGGGCTACAGCTTCGTGCCCTTCCACTTCGGCGGCGAGGCCGACAACATCCTCTACGCCGGCAACGAGGCGCAGAAGGAGAAGTACCTGCTGCCGACCATCGCCGGTGACCGGATCTCCTGCTTCGCCATCACCGAGCCGGGCGCGGGCTCGGACGCCAAGGCCATCCGGACCAGCGCGGTCAGGGACGGCGACGACTGGGTGATCAACGGTGAGAAGACCTTCATCACCAAGGGCAACGACGCCGACTTCGTGATGGTCTTCGCGGTCACCGACAAGGACAAGGGCGCCAACGGCGGCGTCACCTGCTTCCTGGTGGACCGGGACATGGGCTGGAAGTCCGAGCCGATCGCCACCATGGGCGAGTGGGGGCCGGCCGCGCTGGTCTTCGACAACGTCCGGGTGCCGCAGGAGAACGTGCTCGGCGAGGTCGGGCAGGGCTTCGCGCTGGCCATGAGCTGGATCGGCCGCGGCCGCTACCTGCTGCCCGCCCGCGCGCTGGGCGCCTGCGTCCGGCTGGTCGAGTTCGGCCTGGACTACGCGCGCACCAGGGAGACCTTCGGCGAGCTGCTGGCCGAGCGGCAGGCCATCCAGTGGATGCTGGCCGACTCCGCGGTGGAGATCGAGGCGCTGCGCTGGCTGGTGCTCACCGCCGCCTGGCAGGTGGACGCGGGCCTGGATTCCCGGCAGGGTCAGTCCATGGCGAAGCTCTACGGCGGCATCAAGGCCAACGAGATCGTCGACCGCATGCTGCAGATCCACGGCGGCATGGGCTACACCAAGGAACTCCCGCTGGAGCGCTGGTACCGCGAGCTGCGCCTGCTGCGCATCTACGAGGGCACCGACGAGATCCAGCGCCGCACCATCGCCCGGAACCTGTTGAAGGGCCACGCGAACGTGCGTGGCGCACTCGGCTGAGGGGAGCGAGAAGTTGCCGATCGACCTGTCCGCGGTGGGCCGCGCAGTCGGCCCGTGGGAACGCAGCTGGACGGCGGAGGAGGCGTTGCTGTACGCGCTCGGCGTCGGCGCGGGCGCCGAGGACCCGTTGGCGGAACTGGCCTACACCACCGAGAACACCGCGGGGGTCGAGCAGCAGGTGCTGCCCACCTTCGGCGTGGTGCTGGCCCAGTTCGGCGGCCCCGCGCAGTCCTTCGGCGACTTCGACCCGGCCCTGCTGGTGCACGCCGAGCAGGAACTGGTGCTGCACCGGCCGCTGCCGGCCGAGGGCCGGATGAGCCTGCGCCGCACGGTCACCGACGTCTTCGACAAGGGCAAGGGCGCCCTGGTGGTGGCCAGGACCGAGGGCAGCACGATCAACGGCGAACCGCTGCTGTCCACCATGTCCTCGGTGTTCGTCCGCGGCCAGGGCGGGTTCGGCGGCGAACGCGGTCCGTCGGAGGAGTGGGCGCCGCCGGCGCGCGAGCCGGACGCGGTGCTCACCTTCCAGACCGCGCCCAGCCAGGCCCTGCTGTACCGGCTGGGCGGCTGCGACCACAACCCGCTGCACTCCGACCCGGCCTTCGCCGGGCGGGGCGGGTTCCCGCGGCCGATCCTGCACGGCCTGTGCACCTACGGCATCACCGCCCGGCTGCTCACCGGCCACTTCTGCGGCGGCGAGGTCAGCAGGGTGCGCCGGATCTTCGGCCGGTTCACCGCCCCGGTGCTGCCCGGCCAGGAGCTGATCGTGCACGCCTGGGCCGAGGGCACCGAGGTGGCCTTCCGCACCGAGACCAAGGAGGGCGGCGTCACCCTGGACCGGGGCGCGTTCAGCTTCGCCTGACCGGGCACACTGGGCGGGATGACCACCATCCGCGCCACCGGCCACCCGGAGATCAGGGCCACCCACGACAAGACGTGGGAGCTGACCCCGGACACCGAGCTGACCGCCCGCGCCACCTGCGTGCTCGGCGTCGGCGCGGTGACCGAGGGCGGCCCGCTGGCCGGTCCGGTGGAGCTGCGGATCAGCGCGGGCGGGCACAGCGCGACCGTCCGGGCCGTCGGCAACCCGAACTGGGTTCCCGGCGGCCCGGCCGTCATCCGCCGCAGCCCGCTGCGCCTGCCCGGCACCCTGGCCACCGACGCCGACCTGTCCGCGGCCGACCTGCCCCGCGACCTGGCCGCCCGGCTGACCGACCCGGCCACCGAGGTGCTGGTCGAGGTGTCCGCCGTGGACGATCCCGGCACCGTGGTCCTGTGCCACGCCACCGGCCCGAGCCCCCGCCTGAGCGCCGAACTGGCCGCCGCCGACACGGTGCTCGCCGAAGACTCCGGCGCACGGTCCCTGCTCACCCGGCTGACCGCCGCCCCCGCGCGCGCCGTGCCCGCCGACGTCACCGGCCGCATCCTCATCCTGGCCACCGAGGACCTCCCCGGCCGCACCGTCCGCCACCTGCTTGGCGGCCCCACCGAGGCCATCGGCCTGCCCCCCGGCCTGGCCGCCGCGGCCGCCTCCCCATCCGCCGCCCCGCTCTTCCTGACCGAGCCGTCCCGCAAACCCGCCGACACCCTGCGCGCCGCCCCCCTGGACGCCAAGGTGGTCATCCGCGTCGCCGCCGACACCGCGGCCAAGGTGCTCGCCGCCGCCCGCGACCGCGGCACCCGCACCCTCGCCGTGGCCACCGAGCCCTACGCGGAGAGCGAGCGCCCGCGCTGGGGCGAGCTGGACACCCTCCCGCTGCCCGCCCGCGGCGAGTTCTGGCTCTGCCTCGACCCGGCCCCCAGCCAGGGCCTGGACCCGTTGCTGCACAAGATGGTCACCGGCCTGCTCGGCCAGGGCGTGCCGGCCAAGAGCCTGGCCCAGACCCTGGCCGAGCTGCCCGGCTTCACCCGCCGCACCGCCTACGACGCGGTGCAACAGCTCAAGGATCTAGGCTCCTGAGGTGCGTCGCGTAACCGGCAAGCAGGTCGTCGACCTGACCGCGGAGCAGTTCGCCGAGCTCCGCGCCCAGTACACCTCGGTCCTGCTCGACGTGGGCACCGGCGACGGCAAGCACCCGCTGCACCTGGCCCGCAAGCATCCCGACCAGCTGGTCATCGGCCTGGACGCGGCCCCGGACAACCTGCGCAAGACCGCGGGCAAGGCCGCGGCCAAACCGGCCAAGGGCGGCCTGCCCAACCTGGTCTACCTCTGGCACGCCGCCGAGTCGCTGCCGCCGGAGCTGCGCGAGATCGACGAGCTGCACGTGCTGATGCCCTGGGGCAGCCTGCTGCGCGGCGTGCTGGACACCGAGGGCGCGCTGCTGCGCGGGCTGGCCGCCTGCTGCCGCCCCGGCGCGGACTTCCTGGTCACGCTGAACCTGCACGCCTGGCGCCCGCCGGTGCCCGAGGTCGGCGACACCGCCGAGCCCACCCCGGAGTCGGCCACCGAGGTGCTGGCCAAGGCCTACGCCACCGCGGGCTGGCAGCTCACCGAGGCCGCCTACCTGAGCCCGGAGGAGATCGCCGAGCTGGCCACCTCCTGGACCCGCAGGCTCAACTCCTCCCGCGACCAGCTGGACGTGCTCGCCCTGCGCGGCACGATCGCCTAGACCCCGATGGGACAGCGCCGCGGCACCTCGTTCACGATCACCGACTCCACGCTGTACACCCGGTCCGCGGCCAGGTGCCGGGCGGAGACGGTGCACGCGATCTGGTCGAGGGCCGGCCCGGACAGCGTCAGCGGCCGCCCGTCGCCCCTGAGCACCCGCACCTCGACGGTGTTGCGCTGGGTCACCCCCGCGGTCAGCTCGCCGAACCCGGCCGTGGGCAGCGCGCTGGTCAAGCCGGGCGGATCGTCCTCGGCGATCCCGTAGAACAGCTCGCGCAGCGCGGTCGGGTAGTCGCCCAGCTTGCCGAGCTTGCGCACCACCGGCACCAGGCTGCCGCCGCGCAGGAAGTACAGCGTCGGCCCCTCGGCCACCCCGCGCGGCGCGTCCCCGCCGCCCACCGGCGGGGTGGGCCGCACCCCGCACCCGGCCAGCAGGGCCACCCCCAGCAGCACCGTCACCAGCCGCCTCACCGCGGACCACCCTCCTCCACGCCCCTGGCCAGCCGGGGCAGCCGCAGGGTGAACCTGGCCCCGCCGTGCGGCGCGTTGGCCGCCTCGATGGTGCCGTAGTGCAGTTGCGCGTTCTCCCAGGCGATGGCCAGCCCGAGCCCACTGCCCTCGGACCGGGACCGGGCCGAGTCGGCCTTGTAGAAGCGGGCGAACACCTGTGGCAGCACCGCCTCCGGCAGCCCGGACCCGTGGTCGGTGACGGTCAGCTCGATCCACTGCGGGCTCGCGGTCAGCGTGGCCACCACCGGCGGCTCCCCGTGCCGCAGCGCGTTGCCGACCAGGTTGGCCACGATCACGTCCAGCCGCCTGGCGTCCAGCTTGACCCGCACGCCCTCGGGCAGCTCGGTGGTCACCTGGTCCGTCCAGCCCCTGGCGCGCAGCGTGTTGCGCACCGCCTCGGCCACGTCCACCTCGGTCAGCACCAGCCTGGCCGCGCCCGCGTCGAACCGGGAGATCTCGATCAGGTCCTCCACCATCCTGGCCAGCTTGCGGGTCTCCTGGCCGACCAGCCTGGCCGCGATCTGCGCGTCCTCGGGCAGGTTCTCCGCTTCCTCGTCCAGCACGTCGGTCACCGCGGTCATCGCGGCCAGCGGGGTGCGCAGCTCGTGCGAGACGTCGGCCACGAACCGCCGCGCGTCCGCCTCCATCCGCTGCAGCCCGGTCACCGTCCGGTCCAACGCGGCCGCGGTGTCGTTGAAGGTGTGCGCCAGGTCGGCCAGCTCGTCCGAGCCCTTGACCTCCAGCCGCGCGCCCAGCTCGCCGCTGGCCAGCCGCCGGGTCGCCCCGCGCAGCTCGCGCACCGGCCGCAGCACCCCGCGCGCGGCCAGCAACGCCAGCAACGCGGCCAGCGGCAGCGCCAGCAGGCTGGTCTGCCACGCGCTCTGGGCCAGGTCGCTGATCTGGCCGGCGGGTCCGCCCAGGTTCCGCGCCAGGTAGACCTCCATACCGGAGGGCTCCAGCTCGCCACCCGCGCGCTTGGTCAGCACCGGCATGCCGACGTAGAACATCGGCGAGCTGCCACCCGGCGACAGGCCCCGCTGGAACACCAGGGTGCCCCTGGTCCGCACCGCGGTCCTCAGCTCGGCCGGGAAGTCCTCCAGCCGGTAGCCCATCGGGCGCGACCGCAGGTCCTGGTAGGTCACCACCGCCGCGCTGTCCGGGAGCTTGCTGACCAGCTGGTCCAGGGTGGCCTGGGTCGGCGGGAAGCTGAGCTCAGGGGCGAACCGGCTCACCGTTTCCTTGGTGGTGACCATGACCTGGTCCTGGGCGTACTTGAGCACCGTGGTGCGCGCCGAGACGTAGCTGGCCCCCGCCGCGGCCGCCGCGCCGAGCGCGGCCACCGCCAGGAAGGCGAACACCAGCCGCGCGCGCAGGCCACGGGCCCAGGTGGGCAGCGAGTCGAGCAGGCGGCTCATACCGGGCCGAACCGGTAGCCGAAACCGCGCACGGTCTGCACGTACACCGGGCTGCCCGGCCGGTCCTCGATCTTGGCCCGCAGCCGCTGCACGCACGCGTCCACCAGCCGGGAGTCACCGAGGTAGTCGTGCTCCCACACCGCCTGCAACAGCTGCTGGCGGCTGAACACCTGGCCGGGCGAGGCGGAGAGCTCCAGCAGCAGCCGCAGCTCGGTCGGGGTCAGCCCGACCTGCCGGTCGTTCTTGGCCACCACCAGCGCCTGCCGGTCGATCTCCAGCGACCCGTGCCGCTCCTTGCTGGTCTGCTCGCTGGCCCCGCGCCGCAGCACCGCCCTGATCCGGGCGTCCAGCACCCTGGGCTGCACCGGCTTGACCACGTAGTCGTCCGCGCCGGCCTCCAGCCCGCCGACGATGTCCATGTCGTCGCTGCGCGCGGTCAGCATGATGATCGGCACCTCGCCGCCTGCCCTGATCCGGCGGCACACCTCGAAGCCGTCGATGCCCGGCAGCATCAGGTCCAGCACCACGATGTCCGGCGCCTGCGCGCGCAGCGCGTCCAGGCCGAGCTCGCCGGTGGCCGCCGCGTCCACGGTGTAGCCCTGCCTGCGCAGGGCCAGTTGCAGGCCCTCGCGCACGGCATGGTCGTCCTCGATCAACAGCACCCTCGGCATGGCACCGATTATTGGCCCCCGGGGACACCACCGCCGACCTGGTCCGACTGCTGTAGCAGAACCATGACAAGGCGCGGACCAGCCAGGGACATCCAGCGCCGACCGTCAGTGGCATGCGCAACCAGACCAACTCCCTGGACGCGCCGACCGCACCCATCCCGGTGCCCGGAACCCAGCCCCGCCGCCGGTTCCGCACCTGGACCGGAGTGGCCGGCCTGAGCGTCGCACTGCTGCTGGCAACCGGTTTTGTGGTCTACGGGCTGCCCTCGCCCGCTCACCCCGGCGGTCAGCTGCTCGGCCTGACCACGGGCAGCAGCACCGGCAAGACCACCGAGAACAACCCGAACTGCGTCTTCGAGCCGCAGCAGGCCGAGCGCCTGGAAGTGCCCAGCGAGCTGGAGCCGGACCGGCTGGCGCCCGCGATGCGGGAGGCCTTCCAGGCCGCCCGCTGCGCGGCCCGGGCCGACGGCGTGGACATCTTCGTGAAGTCGGCCCGGCGCACCGCGGCCGAGCAGCGCAGGCTGTACCGCGCGGAGATCAAGAAGCGCGGCTCGGAGGCCGAGGCGCGCAAGTGGGTGCTGCCGCCGGAGGAGTCCGCGCACGTCAAGGGCACCGCGGTGGACGTGAAGCCGCAGTCCGGCGCGAAGTGGCTGGAGCGCTACGGCAGCCAGTGGGGCCTGTGCCGCACCATCGCCCGCGAGTGGTGGCACTTCGAGCACAGCGCGGACTGGGTCGGCAAGGGCTGCCCGGATCCCCGCTAGCGCCGCCGTGCGCCGCGCAGCCTGGCCACCTCGAGCCGCACCGGCTCGAAGGTCTCCGCGAAGAGGTTGCCGGGGCACTGGGTGGACACCCAGTCCCGGTGCCTGGCCAGCACCGGCCCCTCGTAGCGCTGCCCGTCCTCGGTGTTGACGTAGGTCAGCCTGGCCAGCGGGTCCAGCCCGCAGAGCAGGGTCAGCGCGGCCAGCGTCCTGGTCAGCGTGCTCCACGCCCCCGGTGCGGGCAGGCCGCCGGTGAAGTCGCCGAGCAGGCAGATGCCGATGTTGCCGGGATTGCGCCCGCGCACGTGCCCCGCGGTCACCGTCCCCGTCGCCCGGCCGTTGGCCTGCATCGTGCCGAAGACCGCCGCGCCGCCGGTGTGCCTGCCCTGGTAGAGCACGCCCTCCGGATCGATCAGCAGGTGGTAGCCGATGTCGCCCCAGGCGTTGCCCACGGTGTGCCCGTGGTAGATCGAGCGCACCGCCGCGTCCCGGTCGCCGTCCACCGCGATCGCCGAGTGGTGCACGGTCAGGCACTGCACCGGGCTGAACGTCGGCGGCCACAGCTCGCCCTTGGGCCCGAAGCGCAGCCTCTCGTCCGCGCCCCACTCCGCCCTGGTCCGGATCCGCACCTTCAGGTCGTCCCGGCCCGGCGGGGCCAGTTCGGCCGGGGGCTGCCGGGGCGCGGCCGAGGCCGTGCTCGCGCCGGTGAACGCCGCCCCGGCCAGTCCGGCCAGCCCGGTCAACAGTGCACGCCGCGTAGTCATGGCCACCTCCAGGATCACAGCGTAATTAGTTGAGCACGCAGCGAAACCGGACACAAACTAGGCCGAAGGGTGCAGCGACACTGCGCCGAACGTTCGCGTGTCCGAAGACAGACCAAAAGGTCGGTTTTGTCCTCCAATCGAGTGACAACGAGTGGCTGGAAGTGCTGGTTCCAACGTCAGAACCCCGCGTCGAACCCGACTACCTCCATAGGTGGCGTCACGATCGGGTGTGAGGCGACTCCAAGAAGGCAAGACGTCGAAAGGGGACCGCCGTGGATCCAGTGACACTGCGTGCACGCGCCGCCGGCTTGAGGACTCGGGCCGGCGCGTACCGGGTCGCCCAGATCGACTCCGTGCCGCTGTTCCAGCACGGCGTCGCCGCGGTCCTCGGTCGAGACCCCAGGGTGCAGTGGGTGGGCGCGGCCAGCTCCCCCGGCAGCGCCGTGCAGCTCTGCCGGGCGGCCCAGCCCAACGTGCTGCTCATCGACTCCGAGCTGGACCCCGGCGCGCACCTGTGCCGGATGCTGGCCGGCATGCAGCCGAACCTGACGGTGGTGACCCTGTTCCGTCCCGGCGCGCGGCTGGCCGGTGAGGTGGAGGTGGCCCGGCGCAGCGGCGCCAAGGGCTTCCTGCCGCGCGAGATGGACCCGGCCCGGCTCCCGGAGGCGATCTGCCAGGCGGTGGAGCTGGGGCTGTACGTGGCGCCCTCGCTGGCCCCGCTGCTCGCGCCCGGCCGGGTGGTCGGCGCCCAGCGGGGCAACGGGCCCGCGCTGTCCAAGCGGGAGTTCGAGGTGCTGCGACTGATCGCGGACGGGCTCACCGCGAAGAACATCGCGCACCGGCTCGAGGTCTCCGAGGAGACGGTGAAGACCCACGTCCGGCGGATGCTGCGCAAGCTCGACGCGCGCGACCGGGCGCACGCGGTGGCCCTGGCCTACCAGGCCGGACTGCTCGGGGAGGCAGCCGCTGGCGAGGACGTGGTGCGGTTGGTGCCTGCGACCAGGGCGGTCGCGGCGCGCTGAGGCTCGGGATGCTCAGCGCGCCAAAACAGGTTTCAGTGCCCCTGCTGGCGGAACTCCCAGTCGAGGCGCTGCATGACCCACTCCTGGGCCAGGGCCATCGGGGAGGTCTGGCGCTGCGCGGCGAGCTCACGGAGCTGCTCGTTCGCGATCAGGCTCAGGCGGAGCTGGTGAACCTCGGCGTTGCCGAAGCGGCGGCCGGTGGCCGTGGTCTCCACGTCGGCCTCGGGAGCGAGGGCGGCGAGGTAGTTGTCCAACTCCGCGTCGGGGGCGAGAAGTTCGGTCTCGGCTGCCGGAGCCGGGCGATGACGGCCGTTCTTCGATCGACTGAGAAGCACGGCGAACACGGTAACGAACTGATGAAGGAAGTTCGAGGCTTGTGAGTTACCCGTCAGTGTGTAACGCCGCGAACGGCCTATTGACATGGAGAGGCCCCCGCGCCAGGGGGAGGAGCACGGGGGCCGGAGGGGATCTCCACAGGCGCTGACCGGGGGTGTGTCAGCAAAGTGATTGTTGCATGCTCACTCGTCGGTGCCCAGTGATGTCGTCGAATTTTTTTGTTTATCGCGCGTACTTATTCACCAAAACGGCGTTATGAACACTTGGTGTCCAGGTTTGGACACAGTGTGGAGTAAATCCGATCTCACTCCGCCCAAGACCGGAACTTCCGCAAGCGCAAGCTGTTTGTGACCACGAACACACTGGAGAACGCCATCGCCGCGCCGGCCAGCATGGGGTTGAGTACCCCGGCCGCGGCCAGTGGCAAACCCGCCACGTTGTAGGCGAACGCCCAGAACAGGTTTCCCTTGATGGTGCCCAGGGTGCGCCGGGACAGCCGGATCGCGTCCGCGGCCACCCGCAGGTCCCCTCGGACCAGGGTCAGGTCACCGGCCTCGATGGCCACATCAGTGCCCGTGCCCAGGGACAGACCCAGGTCAGCGGCTGCCAGCGCCGGGGCGTCGTTCACCCCGTCGCCGACCATGGCCACCACCCGGCCCTGCGCCTGCAACCTACGCACCGCGGCCACCTTGTCCGCGGGCAGTACCTCGGCGATCACGTCCTCGGCCGGGATGCCCACCTCGGCCGCCACCGCGGCGGCCACCGTGGCGTTGTCCCCGGTCAGCAGCACCGGCCGCAGGCCGAGCTCGCGCAGCCTGCGCACCGCCTCGGCGCTGGTCGGCTTCACCGTGTCGGAGACCATCAGCAGCCCGGCCGCCGCGCCGTCCACCGCCGCGGCCACCACGGTGCGCCCGGCGGCCTCGGCCTCCCGCACCGCCCCGGCCAGCTCGGCGGGCAGCTCGACCCCGCGCTCGGCGAGCAGCCGCGGCCTGCCGACCAGCACGGCCCGGCCGGCCACCTGTCCCTGCACGCCAAGGCCTTCGTTGTTGCCGAACTCGGTCACCGCGGGCAGCTCGCCGGCCTCGGCGCGCGCGCCCTCGGCGATGGCCCGCGCGATCGGGTGCTCCGAGGCCGCCTCCACCGCCCCGGCCAGCCGCAGCAGCTCGGCCCGGTCGAAGCCCTCGGCCGGCACCGCCCCGGCCAGCGTCATCACGCCGGTGGTCACCGTGCCGGTCTTGTCCAGCACGATGGTGTCGACCCGGCGGGTGGACTCCAGCACCTCCGGCCCCTTCACCAGGATGCCCAGCTGCGCGCCCCGGCCGGTGCCCACCAGCAGCGCGGTCGGCGTGGCCAGCCCGAGCGCGCACGGGCAGGCGATCACCAGCACGGCCACGGAGGCGGTCAGCGCGAAGGACGCGCCCGCGCCCCACAGCAACCAGAAGGCCAGCGTGCCTGCCGCGATCAGCAGCACCACCGGCACGAACACCGCCGAGACCCGGTCGGCCAGCCGCTGCACCTGCGCCTTGCCCGCCTGCGCCTGCTCGACCAACCGGGCCATCTGGGCCAGCTGGGTGTCCGCGCCGACCCTGGTGGCGCGCACCACCAGCCGCCCGCCCGCGTTCACCGTGCCGCCGGCCACCTGGGCGCCCGGCCCGACCTCCGCCGGCACCGACTCCCCGGTCAGCATCGACCGGTCCAGCGCCGAGGTGCCCTCCTCGACCACCCCGTCGGTGGCCACCTTCTCGCCCGGCCGCACCACGAACCGCGTGCCGACCGCCAGCGACTCCACCGGAACCCGGCGCTCGCGCCCGTCCTCCAGCACCGCGACGTCCTTGGCCCCCAAGGCAAGCAGCGCGCGCAGCGCCGCTCCGCTGTGCCGCTTGGACCTGGCCTCCAGCCAGCGCCCCAGCAACAGGAACACGGTCACCCCGGCGGCGACCTCCAGGTAGATGTCCGCGGTGGTCGACTCGCGCGGCAGCAGGCTGAACTCGTGCACCATGCCCGGCATCCCGGCGCCGCCCCAGACCAGCGCGTAGACCGACCACAGGTAGGCCACCGCGACGCCCATGGAGACCAGGGTGTCCATCGTGGTCGCGCCGTGCCGCAGGTTCACCGCGGCGGTGCGGTGGAACGGCCAGCCGCAGACCAGCACCACCGGCGAGGTCAGCGCCAGCGCGGCCCACTGCCAGAACGGGAACTGCAGCGCCGGGACCATCGAGAGCAGCACCACGGGCAGGCCGAGCAGCGCGGCGATCACGAAGCGCGCCTTCAGCTCCTCGACCCGCTCGCCGGGGTCTTCATCGTCCACAGTGGACGGTTTAGCCGGTTGCGGCGGGGTCGCGGTGTACCCGGCGGTCTGCACCGTGGCCACCAGCGTGTCCACGTCCAGGTCGTCCGGATAGGCCACGGTGGCCTTCTCGGTGGCGAAGTTGACCGTGGCGGTCACGCCGTCGAGCTTGTTCAGCTTGCGTTCGATCCGCCCGGCGCAGGCCGCGCAGGTCATCCCGCCGATGGCCAGCTCGATCCGCTGACCGGCCTCCGTGGTCGTCACAACCGCTCCCCTCCGCTGTCCCGCCCTGAAAATCAGCTCGCGAGCTGGTAACCGGCCTCGGTCACCGCGGCCTTGACCTCCGCCTCGGCCAGCTCGCGCTCACTGGTGACGGTCACCGCGCCGGTGGGCAGGTCCACGGTGACCCCGGTGACCCCGGCGACCTCGGACAGCTCCTCGGTCACCGAGCTGACGCAGTGCTGGCAGGTCATGCCGGTGACGGTGTAGGTGGTGCTGACGGACATGCGTGCTCCTTGGGTTCTCTATGTCCTTGTACGGATGGCGGCGGCGGGACGTTCGCTACGACTTGACCAGGCGGGCGATCGCGTCCGCGGCCTCGCGGACCTTGGCCTGGGCGGCCTCGTCGCTGGTGCGCGCGGCCTCGACCACGCAGCCGGCCATGTGCTCCTCGAGCAGCTCGAGGGCGAATGCCTGGAGCGCCCTGGTCGCCGCGGACACCTGGGTCAGCACGTCGATGCAGTAGGTGTCGTCGTCGACCATCCGCTGAAGTCCGCGGACCTGCCCCTCGACTCGACGGAGTCGGCGCAGGTGGGCGTCCTTGCGCTTGCTGTACGGGTGGCTGTGCTCCTCGGCCATGACCGAAGCATACCCCTAGGGGGTAGGGGTAAATGTCGGCGGGGTGGTCCGGCTCACAGAACGCCTGTCCTGTCAAGGGACAGATTGCCAACCGTTGATTACACAGGGTTCTGGATGAATCACTCTGCGGGGGGCTGTGAGGGCGAGAACCAGTAGCTAGCCTGCCTGCGAAGCCAACGTCGGGGAGGCGCCATGCACGGGTCGCTCGAGGTGCGGAAGTACCTGTGGGAGCAGGACGACACGGTTGCCAAGGGCAGCGGGGTGCCGCTGCCGCGGAACGGAGAACCATCCCGGATCTCCGCGGAACAGGTGCACAGGGCGCGCATGGCCGTGGCCCGTGGCGCTTTAGACGCCGAGGACTGCCGCATGCTGCTTGACATGCTGGGACTCGTGCCCAGTGAGGAGGACGGCATCCCGCCGGTGCGCCGGTAGGGCGCTTCGCGACAAACGATTGGGCTGGGCCGGGACGTGGCCGAGAAGCCACGTCCCGGACCCCCGAGACGCACACCCCCCGGCGCCCGCCTCGGGCTGCCTGGCCGGAACATACCGAGCGGTCGGGTTATCCGGCAATGGATCAGTTTCACGGTGTCGCGGACAGCACAGCGTGACCTCGTCTCACCCGGTGGTGTAAGGCTGTGCGCGGGCCGCCTGAGGCGGTAGCTTGCGGTACCGCAAGTGATCACCGGAGCCGTCATGCCCCAGCAGTCCAGGGCCCAGGTCACCCGAGAATCGATCATGGTCGCCGCC
The DNA here is from genome assembly GCF_023897065.1 of Crossiella sp. SN42. GTDB lineage: Bacteria > Actinomycetota > Actinomycetes > Mycobacteriales > Pseudonocardiaceae > Crossiella. The sequence continues at coordinate 99,667 of NZ_JAMHIV010000023.1, read as the reverse complement.
GCGTCCGAGTTCGACCGGCTCGGCTATGCCGCCGTCCCGCTCAGCCTCATCCTGGAGCGCAGCGGCGTGTCCAAAGGGGCCTTCTACTTCCACTTCCCGTCCAAGATCGGCCTGGCCGCGGCCATCATGGAGGCCGAGCAGGCGATCTGGCCGGAGCTCACCCGCCGCTGGGACGAACGCGGCCTGGACGCCCTGCGCACGCTGATCGGCTCCACCACCCAGGCCGTCGAGCTGATCTCCAGCGACCCCATTGTCCGCGCGGGTGTGCGTCTGTCCACCGACCCCGAGGTGCACGCCTCCGGCCTGCGCCCGCAGTACCTGAACTGGGAGTCCCTGCTGACCGCGCTGCTGGAGCGGTCGCGGGACGAAGGCCTGCTGCGAGCAGGCGCCGACCCGGTGGAGGTGGCGCGACTGCTCAACGCCGTGTTCGCTGGTAACCGGGAGATCGCCGCGGCCCTCACCGGGTACGCGGACTACGTCACCCGGATGGAGCAGGCGTGGCGAGTGCTGCTGCCTGCCATCGCCACCGAGGAGTGGCTGACCGACTGGCGAACCGCCCCCGGGCTCGGGGGTTGAGGAGGCATCACGTGACCAGTCCGGCCGAGGTCGCAGCGGCGACCCGGAAACCGCTGGTGAAGCTCGGCGGGGTCTTCATGACCTCGCCCCAGATGAACGCGCACACCAAGGCGCTCGAACTACCCAGGGCCGGCCTGTACTTCCGCGGCCGCGCCGCGGTGCTCGGCGACCCCTCGTCCACCGTGGTCGCCGAGCTGTACGGGATCTTCCCGAAGTGGCTGATGCACGCGGTGATCCCGCAGGTCACCCAGTTGCTGCCGGCCAAGGCCGCGGTCGCCGCCTACTCCGCGGCCTGCTGGGAGTGGGGCCGGGAAGCCCTGGCCGAGGTGCCTGCCGCCGAACGCACCGCCGAACTGCTGTTCCAGGTCAGTGACGCCGCCGACGCCGGCAACCTGCCGCTGTTCGCCGGCTGGCGCGAGGCCGCCCGGCCCGAGGACGCCCCGGCCCGGCTCGCGCACGCGCTCAACCTGCTGCGCGAGTACCGCGGCGGCCTGCACTTCTGCGCTCTGCGGGCCTGCGGCGTCGGCATCGACGAGGCGCTCGCGATCAACCCGGAGAGTGGCAAGCAGATCATGACCAGGCTGGCCTGGCAGGAAGAGGAGGCCGACGCGCTGATCGCCGCCACCCAGGCCAAGCCCGACCTGCCGCGCCGCTGGCGCCAGGCCGAGGACCTGACCGACGAGGTGATGGGCCAGACCCTGGCCGCCACGCTGTCCGAGGCCGAGCTGGCCGAGTTCCAGGAACTGATGCTGGCGCTGCCGACCCCGTGACCTGGCGGATGGAGCAGTGGCAGAACTCACAAGGGTTCGGTGGCCGCTGCTCCATCCGGGGCCGACGGCTCGGATGGGTGACTTCGGCTTGTCAGCGGGCTGGACTTGATCGCCGGTTGCCGTTGGCTGGGAGCTGTTGGGGCTGGTAGGAGCGTTTCAGGACCCCCGATTTGGAACTTCCGCCCCCAGCCCCCTAAGCTATCCATGCTCCCAACGGAAAGCCGTTGGAGGTGCGGGAGAAGTTCTGATTCACTGAGTCAGAAGCATCCTGGCCCCCATCGTCTAGTGGCCTAGGACGCCGCCCTTTCAAGGCGGTAGCGCGGGTTCGAATCCCGTTGGGGGTACGCAACACAGCACGACGGCAGTGCAGCAAGGCCCAGTGGCGCAGTTGGTTAGCGCGCCGCCCTGTCACGGCGGAGGTCGCGGGTTCGAGTCCCGTCTGGGTCGCGCGAAGGGGTTCGCTCCGTGGAGCGGACCCCTTTCGGCCAGGTAGCTCAGTTGGTACGAGCGACCGCCTGAAAAGCGGTAGGTCGGCGGTTCGACCCCGCCCCTGGCCACCGAAATGGGAACCCCCTGCTCACCCGCAGGGGGTTCGCTTTTTTCGGTGGTCTTCGACCCGGGGGGCCGAGCCCCCCGGACCCCCACGGTGCGAGCGGTGCCGAACCAGCGTGGTTGCGTTGAGGCGCGCTTGGGTGGGTTATCCACAGGTTGTCCACAGGTGTTAACGGTTAATCCTTGTTGGTTAACTGTTAACGCGGTTTTGGTCTGCCGGTTGTTTGTGGTGGCGTTCTAGCTTTGGGCTCCCTGCTTTGAGAGGAGCCCTGTGATGAGGGCGGTTATCCCTGCGGTTTTGCTTTTGTTGGCACTTCCTGTGCCTGCTTCGGCTGCGTCTGAGGGGGGTGGTGTTATTGGGAAGTGGATTGATCCGGTCAGTGGTGAGGTTGTTGTTTCTGTTGGTGATGAATCCACTGCTTCTCGGGTTCGGCAGGCCGGGGTTCGTGCTCAGGTGATGCCGCGTGGGCGGGCTGAGCTTGATGGGGTGGTTCGGCGGGTTGGTGAGGTTGCCGCTGGGCCTACTGGCGTCACCTCCTGGGGTATCGATCCCGTGAGTGCGCAGGTGGTGGTGCGCGCCGTCGCGTCCGCGGATGCCTCCGTCGTCGAACGCGTGCGGGCGTTTGGTGATGCTGTGCGGGTTGTGGTGGATGCTTCGGCGCCGGTGCAGCAGGGTGGGGAGGTGCGGACGGGGAATCCGTGGTGGCCCGGTAGTGAGACCTACTGTTCTGTTGGGTTTGGGGCTACGGATTCTGCTGGGGGGAAGCATTTTCTTACCGCTGGGCATTGCACTAATGATGTCAGTCAGGCTGCTTATGGGGAGGCTGGGCAGCAGAATCGGGTCGGGACTTCCAACTCCGGCGGGTCGCGCAGTGTCAATGCCCGTGAGGGGGATATGGGGGTTGTTGCGGTTACCGAGTCGGGCTGGGGTTTGTCGCCGGCGGTGAACACCTGGGGTGGGACCGGTGTCACTGTGGCGGGGGTTGTGGAGCCGGTGGTCAACCAGACCGTGTGTCACTCGGGGAACACGTCGAAGTGGCAGTGCGGGCGGGTGACGGCGGTCAATCAGACGATCAACTACGGGAGCGTGGTCATCGAGGGGTTGGCCACGACCACTGCTTGTTCCAAGGGTGGGGACTCTGGTGGGGGGTGGCTGGTTGGGGACAAGGCTGTGGGGCTGCACTCGGGTGGGCAGTCCTCGTGTGAGCCGGGTGGGGCGGACAACCAGTCGATCTTTCAGCCGGTGGGGGAAGCCCTGAAGAAGTGGGGGCTGACGTTGGTGACCGGTGGGAGTAGCGGGGACACCGAGGCGCCTTCGGTGCCGGGGAACCTGCGGGCTACCGGGAGCACGGCTTCTTCTGTTGCGCTGGCTTGGGATGCGGCTACTGACAACGTTGGGGTGAGTGGGTACGACGTGTACCGGGGGGAGACGGTGGTCGCCAGTGCGGAGGGGACTTCGGCGACGGTTGCGGGGCTGGAGGCCGATACCGAGTACTCGTTTGTGGTGCGGGCTCGGGATGCGGCGGGGAACCGGTCCGGTGCGAGCGCACCGGTGACCGCCCGGACGGCCAAGGGGGATGCGGGGGCTCGGACCTTCAGCAATGCCAACGCTTATCCGATTCGGGACTTCGCGGTGGCGGTCAGTCCGGTGCGGTCTACTGCCGGTGGGGCGGCCGCGGTGCCGGTGACCGTGGTGGTGAATGCCTCGCACACTTGTCAGGAGGACCTGAACATCAACCTGGTGGGGCCTTCTGGGCGGTACTACTCGTTGCACCGGGCCGGCGGGTTTGAGTGCCATGCGTTTCCGGGGTCTCGGACCTTTACCGTGCGGACCTCGGAGCAGGCTGGGGGGAACTGGGTGTTGCGGATCGGCGACAACGGGCCTGGGGATACCGGGACCTTGAGCAGTTGGTCCATCTCGGTGTGATGGGACGGGGCGCTCCTGGTGGGGCGCCCCGTTTTTTTACGGCCAGGTCCAGTGGAAGCCGTAGGTTCCTGGGCCGAAATCCGTTGCCACGCCGTGGACTGAGGTGAGTTCGTCCAGGTGGACTTGCTCTTGGTGGGTGGTGGTTTGGGTTGTGGTTCTGCGGGTGATGGTTGCCGGCGGGCAGGTGGGGTCGAAGCGGACTTCGAGGACGTACTCGCGGACGGGGAGGCGGAACTTGCGTTCGTAGTTGGTGGCGGTGGGGTGCGGGGCGTGGTTGCGGAGCTCGTGTTCGGTGATGATGGTTTCGTTGCGGCGCAAGGGTTTGGGGAAGAGGAGCTCGGCGGTCAGCAGGCCGGTCCGGGGGTGCGCGGAGGTGCGGCCCAGGGTGCAGTGGCGCAGGGGGCGGACCTCGGGGAGGGGGTGGTCGTGCTCGTCCAGGTGCAGGATGACCACCCAGCGGTCGGGGCCGTCGGCGTTGGCCCTGAGGACCTGGCGGGAGACCGAGGTCAGTTCCTCGCGGTGCGGGCCGATGTGGATGGTGTCGTGCTGGCTGAGGCGGGTCAGGCGGGTGTCCCAGCTGGTATTGATCTCGGAAAGGGCTTCGGCCACCTCGGTGGGGACCGGCCAGAAGGCGTCGATGTCCGGCGGGTCGGTGATCCGGTGCGGGCCGCGGGGGCGGGGTGGGCCCAGCAGGGTGGTCAGGGCGCCCTGGGGGACTTCCAGGACCTCTTCCAGGTGGTGCAGGGCGGTCAGCGACTCGTGGCGTTCCGGGCGGCTGCGGCCGGACTGCCAGTAGCTCAGGGTGGCCGCGGAGATGGTGACGCCCCTGGTGCGCAGGCGTTCGCGGATGCGGTGCAGGCCGAGGCCGCGGCTGGCGATCGCCGCGCGCAGGGCGGTGGCGAACGGGTCCGGCTGGTGCTCCGGCGGCATGCTCGCCAGCGTAGGTGCTCAGAAGCGGGGGAACCAGTCGTCGTCGAAGTGCACCACGACCAGGCTCTGGTCGTCGTGCCGCTTCGGGCGCGGCCACTTGCGGCCGTCCGGGTCGGACTCCTCGGCCTTGCGCACCGCGTCCAGCACCGTGTGCAGGCCGTCCTGCACCGCCTGGTCGTAGAGCGCGGTCCAGTCGGCGAACACGCCGTAGTCGTCCACGCCGCAGGAGACGCCGTCGCTGGCCATCACGATCGCCTGCACCTGGTCCCGCATCCAGCTCGCCCGCATGGCCTGCTTGGCCGCGTCCGGGTCGGCCTCGGCCACCCAGAAACCGCCCTGACGGTTGCGCCACTGGCCCACCTCGGCCGCCGAGGCGCGCAGCGCGTCCGCGTGGCCGGTGGAGAAACCAACGCCCTCGCGGAGCTGGTCGCGGTAGCCGGTGCGGCGCGGGACGGCCAGGCTCGCCAGCCGGGTGTCGGAGAGCACGTGCACGTCGCCGACGGTGAAGGCCACCACCGGGCTGTCCGCCAGCACCAGGGCGTCCACCCGCTCGTCGTCCCAGCGCAGCAGCGCCACCGTGCTGGACGGGGCCTTGCCCGGCTCCAGGCCGTGGTCGGCGGCCACCTGGCTGATGCAGGCGGCCAGCAGCTCGGCCAGGTCGATGTCGGGCTGCGCGGTCAGCTCCCGGCGCAGCTGGTCGCCGAGGCGCTCGGCGTACCAGCCGCCGGTGTGGCGCCCAGGTTCCAGCTGGGTCGCGCCGTCCAGCAGCACCACCGCGTTCGGCAGGACCACGATGCGGTCCTCGCTCTCGGCGGACCCGCCGGTCAGCTGGACCCCTGCTCGTTCAGCCATTTCGATCGCCGGCACGTCCGGGACCCTAATGCGAAAACCCGGAAAAGCCTGCTACCGCTCGGTTTTCCACTCAGCCGGAGTACGCAGCGCCACGAACGGCACAAAGAACTGGGCAAGTGGACCAATGGTGATCGCGTACAGCAGGGTGCCGATGCCGATCGTGCCGCCGAGCAGGAAACCCACCGCCAGCACGGTGATCTCGATCCCGGTGCGCACCAGGCGGATCGACCAACCGGTGCGCGCGCACAGCCCGGTCATCAGCCCGTCCCTCGGCCCCGGCCCGAGCCGGGCGCCGATGTAGGCGGCGGTGGCCAGGCCGTTCAGCACGATCGCCGAGACCAGGAACACCGCGCGCAGCCACCAGGCCGACGGCGCGGGCAGCAGGTACAGCGAGGCGTCCACCGCGACCGCGATCAGCACCACGTTGGCCACCGTGCCGATGCCCGGCCGCTGCCGCAGCGGGATCCAGCCCAGCAGCACGATCACCCCGGTGATCGCCGTGACGGTGCCGAAGCTGACCGGGATGTGCCTGGTCAGGCCCTCGTGCAGGACGTCCCACGGGTCGAGGCCGAGCCCGGCCCTGATCATCAGCGCCATGCTCGCGCCGTAGAGCAGCAGCCCGGCCAGCAGCTGGCTGAGCCTGCGCAGCGGCCGGTCCGCCACGGGCAGCGGGTGCAGGGGGATCGTCGGGGAGGCCATGCGGCCATCCTCTGCCGGGATTGGCCTTTACTTCGAGGGCCAAAGTGGAAAAATTGGCCCACATGAGCCAGGCACTGCCCACCGGTGGCCGGATCTCCGCGCCGCACCTCGCCGACCTGCTCGGCTGCTGGCGCGACGGGCCGAACCGGGCCCAGTCCGCCGACCTGGCCGCCGCGCTGCGGCTGCTGGTGCTGGAGGGCCGGTTGCCCGCGGGCACCCGGCTGCCCGCGGAACGGGAGCTGGCCCAAGCGCTCAACCTCAGCCGCACCACGGTCACCGCGATGCTGGACCGGCTGCGCGAACAGGACCTGATCGCCAGCCGCCGCGGCGCGGGTTCCTGGATCACCCTGCCCGGCAAGGAGTTCGGCCCGCAGGGGTTCACCTCGCTGCCGGAGGACGAGACGATCAACCTGGCCCAGGCCACCCCGGCCGCGCCTGCCGAGCTGGCCGCCGCGGTGGACGCGGCCCGGCTGCGCCTGCCCGGGTACCTGAGCGGCCCCGGCTACGCCCCGATGGGGTTGCCGGTGCTGCGGGAACGCATCGCCGAGCGCTACACCAGGCGCGGCCTGCCCACCGGCCCGGACCAGGTCATGATCACCTCGGGCGCGCAGCACGCGCTGGCGCTGGCGCTGCGGCTGCTGGTCATGCCCGGCCAGCGGGTGCTGCTGGAGAACCCGACCTACCCGAACGCGGTGGACGGCATCCGGGCCGCGCACGCCCAGCCGGTGCCGGTGGCGATGGCCCCGGACGGCTGGGACCTGCCCGGCATCGAGGCCACCCTGCGCCAGGTCGCGCCCCGGCTGGCCTACCTGATCCCGGACTTCCAGAACCCGACCGGCCTGCGGCTGTCCACGCAGGGCCGGGAGCAGCTGGCCGCCGCGCTGCGCCGGACCAGGACGCTGGCGCTGGTGGACGAGACCCTGGCCGAGCTGGACCTGGACGGCGACCCGGTGGACGGTCCGCCGCCGCTGGCCGCCTTCGCCGAAGGGCTGGTGCTCACCGCGGGCTCGGCGTCCAAGATGCTCTGGGGCGGGCTGCGCCTGGGCTGGCTGCGCGGACCGGTGGAGCTGATCCGGCAGCTGGCCGGGGTGCGCGCCTCCATCGACCTGGGCTCCTCGGTGCTGGACCAGCTGGTGCTCACCGAACTGCTCACCGACCCCGAGCCGCTGCTGGCCCGCAGACGGGCCCACTTCGCCACCGCGCGGGACGTCCTGGTGGACGCGCTGCGTGCCCGGCTGCCCGCCTGGACGGTGCGCCGCCCGGCCGGTGGACTGAGCCTGTGGTGCGAGCTGGACGGGCCGATCAGCACCCGGCTGGCCGCCGCCGCGATCAACCACGGCCTGCACCTGGTGCCGGGTCCCCGCTTCGGGGTCAACGGCGGGCTGGAGCGGTGGCTGCGGCTGTCCTTCGCCCAGGAACCCGCGGTGCTCACCGAGGCGGCGAACCGCCTGGCCCGCGCCGCCGCGACCCTCACCGGCGCGACGGACGACCTACTCGCAGTGACCTGACCTGGGCAAATAAGGAGCCCCGGTACCGCGGGGGCAACGCGGTACCGGGGCTGCGCACCCAACACGGCCGGGCGCGGTCGGCCGGTTGGGAGATCGGGGGCGTGTCCACAGGACGCTGGCTTCCTTCGTCGGCGTTGCTCGGAAAGTCCGGCAACCGCGGCGACGAAACGCCGATCACTGCTTCACGCGGGTGGTTGTCCCTGCTCAACGCAGGTGCGGCGAAACGGCCGCGCCAGGAATGCCGCTCGGATGGCGCAAGCCGTCACTGGCTGTGCGCACACCGGTGGCGTGTTACCGACTCAGTCAGTCGGGCGAGGTGGGCGGCAGGCCCGGGGTGTTGCTCGGCGAGCCCGCGTTGCGCGGGTGCTCGACGGTCACCAGGCTCGGCTTCGGCAGCTGCGGAAGCGGGACGGTGACCATCGCGGTGGCGCCACGGGCACCACCGTTGTCCGAAGCCGTGCCGCCCAGCGAGGCCGAGGACGGCGCGCTGGGGGCCGGCTTGCGGGGATCAGGCATGGGCAGGTCGGGCACGTCGTCGTGCTTGGTCCTGGTGCCTGCGGGCGGCTCGGCGGCCTTGGGCTCGACCGTGCGCACCGTGACCATCGGGCGGGAGCTCAGCACGGGCGCGGCCGGCGGCGTCTCCACCACCGGCTCGACGACTGGCTCGACCGGCGCGGGCTGCTGGACCGGCGGCGGGGGCGGCGGGGCCTGCCGCGGCGGGCGGACCGCGCTGACCGACCCCTCGGCGGACTTCGCGGTGCGGGTCGTCCTGACCGGAGCCGGCGCCGGACCGTCCTCTTCGGGCAGCGGCCGCACCTCGTCAGAGCCCACGGTGACCATGCCGCCACCAGCGGCGTCAGCCTCGTCCTCGCTGGTCATCGGGGTAGCGGTGCCGCGGAGCGTGGTGTCGGTGCGGCCCAGCCGGGCGGTGACCCGCTCGGTGATGCGTGCGCCGAGGCCACCGGCCCGCGCGACGGCATCCGTCTTGGCCGGCTCCTGGACTTCCGAAACGGTCGACGGGCTCAGAACGTCTGCGCGGGCCGGTGACTCGTCGGCATGGGCGGCGACGGCTCCGGCCAGCCAAGCGGCCGCAGCCAGGCCGCCGGCAATGGCCAGCCGGACGGCAACGACGCGCAGCCTCTCTCCCCGGCTGCGCACCGCCCCGGCGCTGGTCACCGTCACCACCACCTACCGATCACCGGACGACTGAAGGAAAGACAGATCTCTTCCCAGGTGCGTCAACCATGGTTGGCCCGTTTGCCGGTATGCGCGAGCGTACTGACCGGTTTCCACCCGGAGGTGGGTCGTGTTGCTCCAGACGTGCGCGAAACGATCACCCTGCGTCGATAACACCAGGTAGGGAAGCGGTTTCCCGAGCTGGCGGGCCGGGGCCCAGTCACCGAGGGCAAGTGTCATTCGGGCGAGTGACCGCGGTAACGCCTTCGGGCGGCTGACGGATCCCGGACCGCCCCCGCGGCTTCCAAGTGCCTGCCGAGTCGCCGACGCAGGGGAGAGCCGATGGACCCGGAGTGGCAGGACCTCATCAACCGCTACGCCAGGCTGGTGTGGGCGGTGGCCCGCTCGCACCGCCTGGACGACCAGGAAGCCGCCGACGTCAGCCAGACCACCTGGCTGAAACTGGCCGAACACCGCCACGAGCTGACCGCCCCGGACCGCGTCCAGGCCTGGCTGGTCACCACCGCCCGCCGCGAGTCGCTGCGCACCCTGGCCGCCCGCCACCGCGAACACCCCCTGGACCTGGACACCCTGGGCCGCGTGGCACACCTGGACCGCTTCCGCGCCCCGGACCCGGCGGACCTGGTCGTGCAAGGCGACCGCGCGGGCCGACTCTGGCGAGCTTTCGCCCGAATGCCGTTGCGCTGCAGGCAGTTGCTCTGGATCGCCGCCTACGCCCCGGACCTGCCGTACACCCGGATCGCCGAGCTGCTGGCCATGCCACTGGGCAGCATCGGCCCCACCAGAGGCCGGTGCCTGGCCGCCTTGCGCCGCCGCCTGGTCGGCGAGCTGGGAGCAGCGGGATGACCGACGACGACCTCTTCGCCGAACTCACCGACACGGTCTCCGCCACCGACCCACTGCCGCCCGCGGTGCTCGCCGCGGCCAGGGCCGCCGGGGACCTGCCGCCGGTCCACGGCCTCCGGCTGCGCGAGGTGGAACAGGGCATGCGCGCCGGTGCGGACCTGATCGTGTTGTCCGCCTACGGGGTCACGGTCCGGGTGGAGCTCGGCGACCCGCTCACCGGCGTGGTCACCGGCACCGCGGGCATGATCGAGGCCCGCACCCCGGACGGCTCCTGGTTCGCCGAGATCGACCCGGCCGGCCGGTTCACCATCGAGGGCGTGCCGCACGGTCCGCTGAGCCTGCGCGTGCACGGCGAGGCCCTCCTGGTCGGGGAGTGGCTGACGTGGTGAGCCTGGTCGACCGGGCCGCGACCGAGCCCGATCTGGTGCTGCGCCAGGCCGCCGCCGGTCTGCCGGCGGCCAGAGGCGCCGAGCTGGTGAACCTGCGGCTGGCGGCCTGCCTCGCGCACGTGGAGCTGGGCGAACCCACCCCGGCCGCCCGGCACGCCCGGCTGGCCCTGGCCGCGGCGGAACGGGCCGGGCTGACCGGGCTGACCGCGTCGGTGCGGCTGGCCAGGGCCTGGCTGGCGGTCGACCGGGGACGTCCGAGGGCCGCACTGGCCGAGCTGGACCGGGCTGCCGGACTGCGCGGGATCGAGCTGGCCAAGGCCCGGTGCCTGCGCGGGGCAGCGCTGTTCGCGTTGCGGGAACCGGCGGAGACGGAGCTGACCGCGGCCGTGGCGGGCCTGGGCGAAGCGCCCCGGTGGCTGGCCAACGCACTCATCGTGCGCGGCGCGGACGCCTGCTACCGGGGGCAGGCGGCCCGTGGCCGGGCGGATTTCGCTGCGGCGGAACGGGTTCTGACCGGACTCGGGCTGACCGAGCGGGCCGCGGTGTGCGTGCACAACCAGGGGTTCGCGGCCTTGCGGGAGGGGGATCCCCTTGCGGCACTTCGGTTGTTCGACGCCGCCGAACGGGCGGGCGCGGATCCATTGCGGCATCCGGAGATGTTGCTCGACCGGGCCGAGGCGCTCGAACCGGCGGAGGCGTTGCCGGTGCTGAGCAAGGCGGTGACGCTGCTCGCGGCGGCGGGCAAGGGGCGGAAGCTGGCTGAGGCGAAGGTGGCGCTGGCGCGGTGTGCGTTGCGGGACAAGGACTTCCGGGCTGCCGAGGTCGAGGCGGTTGCCGCGGCGGAGCTGTTCCGGCGGCAGCGGCGGCCCGGGTGGGCGGCGCTGGCCAGGGCGCTGGCGTTGCGGGCGGCGCTGGCGGCGGGGAACACGCCTGCGCGGTGGTCGGCGGTGGGCCGGGCAGCCGCGTTGTGCGCGCGGGCCGGGTGGGCCGAGGATGCCGAGGAACTGCGGCTGGTCGCGGGGCGGGCCGCCCGGTGGGACGGGCGGGAAGCCTTGGGGCGCAAGCTGCTTGGCCAGGTGCGCGGCGCGGGGCGGTGGCGGGCGCGGGCGGAGCTGGCCGGTGGCGGTGAGGTGTTGGCCGTGTGCCGGAGGGGGCTGCGGGCCGGGTGGGATCCGGAGCTGGCCGAGATCGGGCTGGGAGCCGCGTTGGCCAGTGGCGATGCCAGGGCGGCGCTGCGCTGGGCGCGGCGGTGCCGGGGCGATGGGGCGTCGGGGACGGTGGAGTACTTCGTGCACCGGGGCGAGGTCTGGGTCGGCAGCGCGGGCCGGGTGCGGCGGATGGCCGCGCTGGGCGAGGTCGAATGGGAGCTGGCCGGGGTGCGCCTGGGCAGCGGGTCCCTGGCCCGGCTGGAGCGGTTGTTGTTGCCGGAGCTGGGTTCCGGACCGGTGGTGGTGCTGGTGCCGGGCGAACTGCTCGGGGTGCCGTGGAACGGGTTGCCCTCGCTGGCCGGGCGGGAGGTCGGGGTGCTGCCGCCGGGATGGGGACGGGAGCCGTCACCGGGGGCGGCCGGGCCGGAGCGCTTGGGCGCGCCGTTGTGGGTGGCGGGGCCGGGGTTGCCGGGGGCCGAGGCGGAGGTGCGGGAGCTGCACGGAGAGTTCGGGGGCCAGCTGCTCACCGGGTCCCGGGCGACTGTGGCACGGACCTTGCGGGCCGTGGCGGAGGCCGGGCTGGTGCACGTGGCCGCGCACGGGCGGCACGGGAGTGTGGAGCTGGCGGACGGGCGGCTGCGGGTGGCGGAGCTGCTCGCGGTCGCCGGAGGGACGGTGGTGCTGTCCGCCTGCGGTGTGGGGCGGGCGTTGGGGCGGGGGCGCGGGGTGGTGGTGGCGAGTGTGCTGGACGTGGCTGACGCCGGGACCGGGGCGCTGATGCTGGAGCTGCATCGGCGGCTGCGCGTGGAGCCCCCGGCAGCCGCGTTGGCCGCGGTGCAGCGGGTGCACGGGCACCGGGGGTTCGTCTGCGTGGGTCAGGACGTCAGTTTGGCCAGGCGGAGCAGGGCTTCGTCGAGGACCTCGTCGCGTTTGCAGTAGGCGAAGCGGACCAGGTGGCGGGCGGTGGCCGGGTCGTCGCAGAAGACCTGGACCGGGATGGCGGCCACGCCGATGCGTTCGGGGAGCTCGCGGCAGAGGGTGGCGCCGTCGTCGAAGCCGAGTGGGCGGACGTCGGTGCAGATGAAGTAGGTGCCTTCGCTGGGCAGGACCGTGAAGCCCGCGTCGGACAGGCCCGCGGCCAGGCGGTCGCGTTTGCGTTGCAGGTCCTGGCGGAGGTTCTCCACCCACGGCAGCTCGGTGCGCAGGGCATGTGCGACGGCGGGCTGGAAGGGGGCGCCCGCGACGAAGGTGATGAACTGCTTGGCGGCGCGGACCGCGGCGATCAGGTCCGGCCTGCCGCAGACCCAGCCGATCTTCCAGCCGGTGGCGTTGAAGGTCTTGCCGCAGCTGGAGATGGTCAGGGTGCGCTCGGCCATGCCGGGCAGGGTGCCGATGGGGCGGTGCGCGCGGCCGTCGTAGAGCAGGTGTTCGTAGACCTCGTCGGAGATCACCAGGAAGTCGTGCCGCTGGGCCAGCTCGGCGATCTCGGCCAGCTCGGCGTCGGTCAGCACGGTGCCGGTGGGGTTGTGCGGGGTGTTGAGCAGCAGCGCCTTGGTCTTGGGGCCCGCGGCGGCGCGCAGGGCCTCGATGTCCAGGGTGAAGCGGCCGGTTTCCGGGTCGGGGCGCAGGGCCACCGCGCGGCGCACGCCACCTGCCATCGCGACCGAGGCGGCGTAGGAGTCGTAGTAGGGCTCGATCAGGATGACCTCGTCGCCCGGTTCGACCAGGGCGATCAGGCTGGCCGCGATGGCCTCCGTGGCGCCGACGGTGACCAGGACCTGGGTGTCCGGGTCGAACTCCTGGCCGTACTGGCCCGCGCGGTGCTCGGCGATCGCGGCGCGCAGCTCGGGGCGGCCGGGACCGGGCGGGTACTGGTTGACCCCGTCCGCGATCGCCTGCTGGGCGGCGGCGAGCATCGAGGCGGGGCCGTCGGTGTCGGGGAAGCCCTGACCCAGGTTGACCGCGCCGGTGCGCTGCGCCAACGCCGTCATCTCGGCGAAGATCGTCGAGGTGAACGGCTGGAGCCGGGAGACGAGAGCGGGAATGGTCACGGGAGTGATCCTGCAACTTCACCGGGCTGAGCCACAATCGGAGGTGTGCAAGAGCTGACACCAGCCGAACGCGTCAAGCGGGCCGAGCTGCGCAAGATGAAGGCCGTGGCCACCTCGTTCCTGCTCGGAGCGGTGGTCATCTACCTGTTCGCGCGCTGGCAGGAGTCGGCTGGCGCGCCGGCCTGGGTGGGTTTTGTGCGGGCCGCGGCCGAGGCGGGCATGGTCGGCGCGCTCGCGGACTGGTTCGCGGTCACCGCGCTGTTCCGGCGCCCGCTCGGGCTGCCCATCCCGCACACCGCGATCATCCCGACCCGCAAGAACGAGCTGGGCAGCAGCCTTGGCGACTTCGTCGGGGCCAACTTCCTCTCCACCGAGGTGGTGCGGGACAAGCTGAGCCGGGTCGGCATCGCCGGGCGGCTCGGTCAGTGGCTCAGCGCGCCCGGCCACGCCGAGCGGGTCACCGAGGAGCTGGCCACCGCGGTGCGCGGCGCGGTCACCGTGCTGCGCGATGAGGACGTGCAGGCGGTGCTGGAACAAGCCGTGCTGCGCAAGGTGGTGGACCGGCCGTGGGGGCCGCCGCTGGGCAAGCTGCTCGGCCAGACCTTCACCGACGGCGCCCACCACAAGCTGGTCGACCTGCTCTTCGACCGCGCCTACGACTACGTGCTGACCAACGAGCAGACCCTCAAGTCCCTGGTCTCCGACCGGGCCCCGTCCTGGTCGCCCAAGTTCGTCGAGGGCCTGGTCGCGGACAAGGTCTACAACGAGCTGCTGGCCTTCGCCTGGGCGGTCAAGACCGAGCCCGGCCACCCGGTCCGGCTGTCCCTGGACAAGTTCCTCGGCGAGTTCGCCCACGACCTGCAGCACGACCCGGACACCATGGCCCGCGCCGAGGCGGTCAAACAGCAGGTGGTGGAGCACCCGGACGTGCAGAACCTGGTCGGCTCGGCCTGGGGCACCGCGAAGAAGATGATCCTCAACGCGGCCGAGGACCCCTCCAGCGAGTTCCGGGTCCGGGTCCGCGACGGCCTGCGCACGCTGGGCCGCAAGCTCGGCGAGGACGCGTCGCTGCGGGCCAAGGTGGACGGCTGGCTGGAGGGCGCGGCGGTCTACCTGGTGACCAACTACCAGGCCGAGATCGTCACCCTGATCACCGACACGGTGGAGCGCTGGGACGGCGAGCAGACCGCGCGCAAGGTCGAGCTCCAGGTGGGCAGGGACCTGCAGTTCATCCGGATCAACGGCACGGTGGTTGGCGCGCTGGCCGGACTGGGCATCCACACCCTGTCCCAGCTGTTGTTCTAGGGAGGGGAGATCAGGAATGGCCGCTGGCATCAGCGTGGAGTCGACCGTGTTCGACTGCCCGAACCCCAGGGAGCTGGCCGAGTTCTACGGCAGGCTGCTCGGCTGGGACAAGATCACCGGGCGGGAGGACTTCCTGAAGCTGCACGGCCCGGACGGGGTGCGGCTGGCCTTCCAGCGGGCCCCCGACTTCCAGCCGCCGACCTGGCCGAGCGGCCCCCGGCCGCAGATGCTGCACCTGGACCTGCGGGTGGCCGACCTGGACGCCGAGCACGAGCGCACGCTGGCCTGCGGGGCGGTGGCCCTCGGCGAGGTGCAGGGCACGTCCAAGGACGGCTTCCGGGTCTACGCCGACCCGGCCGGGCACCCGTTCTGCCTGGTCACCGACTAAAGGACCGGACCGCCCGGCACGAAGTCCGGGCGGTCCAGCCATGCCGCTGGCATGTCGGGGGGCGACCACGCCGACGGCAGCTCACGGGTGCGGCAGCAGCTCAGGACAACCGCCGCTCTGGTAGCCGGCGGAGTACTCGAAGTGCCAGGGCTCGTTGGCGTAGCGCCTGCACCAGCCGAACTCGCCCTTGGTCCGCTCCAACCATGCTGCCGAGGCCCGGGGCTGCACGTCCACCGCGAGTCCCTTCACATGCAGAGATTTCTCCGGTGGCAGCACGTACTGCCGGGCCTTGGCCGCGCTGCCGTGCAGGGCCAGCGCGGCGTCGAACTCGGCCTGCTGGGACGCGGTGCTGCGCTTGCCGTCGTGCACGCACAGGGTCAGCCCGGCCTCCCAGGCCGCCTGCCTGGCCCGCTTCCAGGCCTGCTCGGCCGCGTCCTTGAGCCCGTCGACCTTCTTGTCGAAGTAGCTCGGGTCCGCCGCGCAGATCGGCTTGCCGTTCTTGTCCAGCTTGGGTTCCGGCTGCGGGCCCGGGGTGTTCGGCGGCCGGGCCGGGTTGTCCGGCACGGTCACCACCTCCACCGAGGTCTGCGCGGGCGGCGGGCTGGTCCGGCCGGTCGTGGTGGCCGCCGCGTCCAGGCCTGCCCACTCGGCCGCGTCCTGCCAGACCCCGGTGGTGCCCAGCACGCCGAGCAGGGCGCCGGTCAGCCCGATCGCCAGGGTCAAGCCGATGATCTTCCGTCGCACCCGCGACCTCCTCTCGCCGCTGATACGCGCGCGACCGGGCGGCGGGTTGCACGCTCGCCCGAATGTCCTATTCGGGCCATGTATAGACCGGGTGTATACCCGCCATGTAGAGTCGCCGCCATGTCAATCGGACACACCCTGCTCGGGCTGCTGGAAGGCGGTCCTCGGCACGGCTACGACCTCAAACGCGCCTATGACGAGCGCTTTGGGCAGGACCGCCCGCTGCACTACGGGCAGGTCTACTCGACGCTGTCCCGCCTGCTCCGCAACGGCCTGGTCCAGGTCGAGGGCGTCGAGCAGGGCGAGGGTCCCGAACGCAAGCGGTATGCGATCACCGGCGCGGGCATCACCGATGTCGGCACCTGGCTGGCCACGCCGGAGAAGCCGGAGCCGTACCTGCAGAACACGCTCTACACCAAGGTCGTGCTTGCCCTGCTCTCCGGCCGCAGCGCCACCGACCTGCTGGACACCCAGCGCGCCGAGCACCTGCGGCTGATGCGCGAGCTGACCCAGCGCAAGAGCGCCGGTGACCTCGCCGACCAGCTGATCTGCGACCACGCGCTGTTCCACCTGGAGGCCGACCTGCGGTGGCTGGAGCTCACCGCGGCCCGCCTGCACCAGCTCGCGAAGGAAGTCGGGGCATGACCAACGTGAACGGGCCGCTGCTGGCCGGATTCGACCTGCACAAGACCTTCGGCCCGACCCCGGCCCTGGACGGGGCCGGCATGCAGGTCAGCCCCGGCGAGGTGGTCGCGGTGATGGGGCCCTCCGGTTCCGGCAAGTCCACCCTGCTGCACTGCCTGGCCGGGATCCTGGTGCCGGACTCCGGCCGGGTGACCTACCGCGGCCGGGAGATGTCGGCCATGGGCGAGTCCGAGCGCAGCGCGTTGCGGCGCACCGAGTTCGGCTTCGTCTTCCAGTTCGGTCAGCTGGTGCCGGAGCTGACCGCGGTGGAGAACGTGGCGCTGCCGCTGCGGCTGGGCGGGATCAGGCGCAAGGAGGCCGAGGCCAAGGCGACCGACTGGCTGGAGCGGCTGGAGGTCGCCGACGTGCGGAACAAGCGGCCCGGCGAGACCTCCGGCGGCCAGGGCCAGCGGGTGGCGGTGGCCCGCGCGCTGGTCACCGGTCCCCGGGTGATCTTCGCCGACGAGCCGACCGGCGCGCTGGACTCGCTCAACGGTGAGCGGGTGATGCGGCTGCTGGTCACCGCGGCCAAGGACACCGGGGCCGCGGTGGTGCTGGTGACGCACGAGGCCAGGGTGGCCGCCTACTCCGACCGCGAGGTCGTGGTGCGCGACGGCCGGACCCGCGACGTCGAGCTGGTGGGCTGATCCCGTTGCGCCGGAACAGGTTTGGACGTGCCGCGTGAGGGGTACAGGCGAAATGGACAAGCGGACCGTGGTCCGCCGCTGGGTTGACGACCTCGCCCTGGGCATCCGGCTGGCCGTCGGGGGCAGCCGGAACTCCTGGGCGAGGCTCACCCTCACCGCCGTCGGCATCGGCATCGGCGTGGCCGTGCTGCTGCTCGCGGCCTCCTTCTTCAACATCAAGGAAGATCACGACGCGCGCCGGTACGACCGCGCGGTCAGCCAGCAACAGCAGCAGAAACCGGTGCCCGGCAAGGATCCGCTGCTGGCCACCAGGACCAGCACCGAGTTCCGCGGGCAGACCGTCCAGGGCGTCCTGGTCCAGCCGCTGGGCGCCACCCCGCCGCTGCCGCCGGGGGTCAGCTCGCTGCCCGGGCCGGGCGAGTTCGTGGTCTCGCCGGCCCTGGACCGGTTGCTGAGCTCGGCCGAGGGGGAGCTGCTGCGCCCCCGGTTCGACGGGCCCCGGCGGCTGATCGCGGACGAGGGCCTGGTCGGGCCGCACGAGCTGTTCTTCTACGTCGGCGCCAGCGACCTCACCTGGGCCAGTGACGTGCGGACCCTGTACGCCTTCGGCGAGACGCCGGAACCGCGGTCGCTGGAGCCGCTGCTGGCGCTGCTGGTGCTGGTCGGGGCCACCACCATGCTGATCCCGGTGGTGGTGTTCATCGGTGCCAGCACCCGGCTGGCCGCCGCCGCCCGCGACCGCAGGCTGGCCGCGCTGCGGCTGGTCGGCGCGGACGCGGTGCAGACCAGGCGGGTGGCCGCGGGCGAGACGCTGGTGGGCGCGGTGCTCGGCGTGCTGCTCGGCTGGCTGGTGTTCCTGCTCGGCAGGCAGCTGGTGGAACTGGTGCAGCTGTTCGGCGTCAGCGTGTTCGCGGTGGACGTGCGGCCCTCGCCGTGGCTGGCCGCGCTGATCGCGCTCGGCGTGCCGGTGCTCGCGGTCGCGGTGTCCATGGCCACCCTGCGCAACACCCTGGTCGACCCGCTGGGCTCGGTCCGGCAGGCCAAGCCGATCCGGCGCAGGCTGATCTGGCGGCTGGTGCCGCTGGTGCTCGGCTTCGGGCTGCTGGTCACCCAGGCCGGGAAGCTGTCCTCCGGCAGCGATTCCGGCGGCCGGTCCACCTTGCTGATCGCGACCGGCGTGGTGCTGCTGTTGCTGAGCATTCCGATGCTGCTGCCGTGGGCGGTGGAGAAGCTGGTCGCGCGCGCACGCGGCGGTCACCCGGCCTGGCAGCTCGCGGTGCGCCGGATGCAGCTGGACAGCGGCACCTCGGCCAGGGTGATCGGCGGGCTCGCGGTGGTGCTGGCCGGCGGCATCGCGTTGCAGACCGTGCTGATGACCACCGAACGGGAGTACCCGCCGGAGCAGCGCCCCGCTGACGCGACCAAGCTGACGGTGCACGCGCGCTCCGGGCTGGACGACCCGCTGGCCCTGCTCACCGAGCTGCGCCGCGCCCCCGGCCTGCTCTCGGTCAACGGCACCGCGAGCGTGACCGCGCGCGGTCCGGGCCAGGACGAGTACTTCTCGGTGACCATGGCCGACTGCGCCGAGCTGGCCAGGCACGCCGAGATCAGCGACTGCCGGCCCGGCCGGGCCTGGCTGGTCCAGTCCCGGCGGCAGCAGAGCTCCGGGTCCGGTTCCGCCACGCCCGCCCCGCAGCCCAAGCCCGGTCAGCAGCTGATGCTGCGCACCGATCCGTCGGCCGCTCGCCCCGCCTGGCAGCCGGACTGGACGGTGCCTGCCAACCTCACCCCGGTCGCCGCCCGCGACGTGGCCGACTACGGCATCGGCGACGGGATCCTGGTGGCCGTGGGCACCCTGCCGCCCAAGGTGGCCAAGCAGATGTACCTGCAGGCCCAGCTGAAGGTCGACCCGGCCCAGCCGGACGCCGCCGAGCACGTGCGCAACCTGCTCGGGCCGATGGGCTGGCGGGCCTCGGTGTACCCGGCCTACCGGGACGACTCCTACAACCGGGAGCGCGCGCAGAGCTACGCCACCGTGCGCCGCGGCGTGCTGGCCGGTGTGCTGGTCGCGCTGCTGCTGGCCGCGGCCAGCCTGCTGGTGATCGGCTTCGAGCAGGTGCGGGAACGGCGGCGGCCGCTGGCCGTGCTCTCCGCCAACGGGGTGCCCAGGCGCACCCTGGCCGGGTCGGTGCTGTGGCAGAACGCGGTGCCGGTGCTGCTGGCCGTCCTCGTCTCCAGCGGGGCCGGGATCGGGCTCGGCGCGCTGCTGCTGCGCACCGTGCGGCGGCCGCTGCTGCTGGACTGGACCTCGGTCGGGGTGTCCGCCGGCGCGGCGCTGCTGGCGGCGCTGGCGGTGAGCCTGCTGACGCTACCGTCGGTGCTGCGGGCCATGCGGCCGGAGGGCCTACGAGCGGAATGAGCACGAGCATGACGCAGCGGTCGCCGGCGGACGAGGTCCGGATCGGGCAGTGGCTGAGCGAGCTGCTGCTCGGCACCAGGCTCGCGCTCACCGGCGGCCGCGCCGCCTGGGCCAGGCTGATGCTCTCCGCGGTCGGCATCGGCCTCGGCGTCATGGTGCTGCTGCTGGCCGCCTCGGTCGGCCCCGCGCAGGAGGCCAAGGCCGACCGGATGGCCGCTCGTCAGCTGGAGACCGGCGATCCGGCCCGCGCGGGCGAGGCGGAGCCGACCCACCTGCTGGCCAGGCAGGCCGCTCAGGCCTGGCGGAGCACCTACATCCAGGGCGTCGAGCTGAGCCCGGTCAGCGGTGGCGTGCCCAAGCTGCCACCGGGGCTGGACCGGCTGCCGGGGCCGGGCGAGATCATCGTCTCGCCCGCGCTGGACCGGCTGCTCGCCGAGCCGGGCAACGAGCTGTTGCGCGCGCGGCTGCCCGCCACGATCGCCGGTCACATCGGCGAGGCCGGCCTGGCCAGGCCGGGCGAGCTGTACTTCTACGCCGGGCTGCCCGAGGACCAGCGGGGCCGGGCGCTGCCGGTGCTGCGGATCGGCAGCGCCCCCCAGTCGACCTCGCTGCCGGAGCTGTTCCAGCTGCTGCTCACCGCGGCCGCGGCCGCGCTGCTGGTGCCGATCGGGGTGTTCGTGCTGGTCGCCACCCAGATCGGCGCCGGGGCCAGGGAGCAGCGGCTGGCCTCGATCCGGCTGGTCGGCGCCGATCCCGGGCAGGCCAGGCGGATCGCGGCCGGTGAGTCGCTGGCCGCCGCGCTGCTCGGCCTCGGCGTGGGCGCGGGGCTGTTCCTGCTGGTGCGCTCGCTGGCCGCGGTGGTGCAGATCGAGCAGGTCGGTTTCTACCCCGCTGACCTGGTGCCCAGCGCGCCGATCACCGTGCTGCTGCTGTTCGGGGTGCCTGCCACCGCGGTGGCCGCGGCGCTGATCGCGTTGCGGCGACTGGAGATCGGGCCGCTGGGCGTGGTCCGCAAGGCCGATCCGCCGCCGCGCAGGCTGCGCTGGCGGCTGGCCCTGGCCGGGCTCGGCGTGCTGGTGCTCGCGGCCAACATCCCGCTGCGGCGCTACGCCCGCGAGGACGACTGGCGCGGCACGCTGCTCTCGGCGGGCATCGCGCTGGTGCTGGCCGGCGCCGCCGCGGTGCTGCCCTGGCTGGTGGAGCGGCTGGCCGACCGCTGGCGGCCGCGGTGGGTGCCCGCGCTGCTCGCGGTGCGGCGGCTGCGCTTCGAGTACGCCACCACCCGGGTGGTGGCCGGCGTGGTCACCGTGCTGATCGGCGCGATCGCGTTGCAGGTGCTGCTGAGCACCATCGCGCACACCGAGGTCAGCGCGGAGGGCTACCGCGGCAGCGGCTCCGGCGAGGTCTTGCTGGTCACCGGCGGCGGGCCGGACAACCGGCCGGACGAGGCGCGGGTGCTGGAGGCGGCGGGCCGGGCTCCGGGCGTGGTGCACGCCGGGGCGCTGCGCTCGTTCTACGCCGAGGACAGCCGCGTCCTCCAGGTCGCGGACTGCGCGACCATCCGGCAGCTGTTCGGGGTGGCCGACTGCCGGCCGGGCACGCTCTACCAGGCGAGCAGCTGGCGGCCGGTGTTCCGGCCGGGACAGGTGGTGCGGCTGCGCGCCTCCGGCGCCGACCGGCCCTTCGCCTGGACCGTGCCGTCGGTGCGGCAGGTCAGCACCAGCAGCCCCTGGCTGGGCCAGAACCTGGGCTCCGTGCTGGTGGCCACCGGCACCGACCCCCGGCTGGACGCGGCGCAGGCCAACTACATCTGGGTGAAGGGCCCGCCAGGGTCCGACCTGCAGGACCGGGTGCTGGCCGCCACCGGCCGGGTGGACCTGTCCGTGCGCGCCTCCGACATGCCCACGCGGGAGGTGGCCGCCTTCGCCAGCGTGCGCGGCGGGGTGCTGGCAGGCACCGCGGTGGTGGTGCTGCTGGCGCTGCTGAGCCTGGTGGTGGCCGCGGTGGACCAGCTGCAGGAGCGCAGGCGGCAGTACTCGGTGCTGGCCGCCAGCGGCGTGCCCCGCCGTACCCTGGGCTGGGCGACGCTGTGGCAGAACGCGGTGCCCACCGCGATCGGCCTGGCACTGGCGCCCCCGATCGGCATCGGCCTGGCCGTGCTGGTGCTGGGCGTCATGACCAGCAGCGGTTCGATCCTGCGCGAGATTGTGGTGAACTGGGGAGACGTGGCGATGATTCTGGGCGCGGGCGCCGCGCTGATCGTGCTGGTGACCCTGTCCACCCTGCCGGCCCTGCGTTCCGCGGTCCGCCCGAGCGGCCTGCGCTTCGAGTGAGCTGGCCGCTGCTGAGCCTGTTCGGCGCGGCGGTCGGCAGTGGCATCCTGCCGGTCTTCAGCGTCGAGCTGTACCTGGTCGGGCTGTCCGCGGCCCGGCCGGACCTGCACTGGCTCGCCGCCGGTGTGGTGACCGGCGTGGGGCACGTGCTGGGCAAGATGGTGCACTACTACGCCGCGCGCGGCGTGATCAACATGCCCTGGGTGACCCGCAGGCTGGGCACCTCCAAGGGCCGGTTCGCCACCTGGTTCCGGCACTTCCAGGACACCTGCGCGCACCGGCCGTGGTGGAGCTTCTTCGTGGTGCTGCTCAGCGCCTCGGTGGGCATCCCGCCGTACACGATCCTGGTCGTGGTGGCCGGGGCCGGACGGCTGCCGCTGCGGGTGCTGCTGCCTGCCGCGCTGCTCGGCCGGATCATCCGGTTCTGCGTGCTGGCCAGCGGCGGCAGCTTGCTCGGCAGTGTGGACTGGCGCTTCTGAGCGACACATATTCCAGGCGGCCGGGCGGTGCGGGCGCGCGCACCGCCCGGCCGTTCTTGACGCTAGATGAGAATATTCGCTGCGGCGATGGGCCGAATGCGGGTCGTTTTCGTGACCTACGGTGAGCCCTGTTGAGGGTTGGTCCCCGATCGCGCGACACTGCCGCGAGCAGTAGAGCCGAACAGGGGAGCGAACGCGTGGCCCAGGTGCAAAGCCCGACCGTGGGGCGCCGCCGACTCGGCACCGAACTACGACAGCTCCGCGAGGCAGCGGGGCTCACCCACGTCCAGGTCGCCGAGGCGCTGGACTGCTCCCAGGGCAAGATTTCCAAGATCGAGACGGGCCGGGTGCCGGTGCGGACCCTGGAGGTCCGGGCCATGGCCGAGCTCTACGGCGCGGCCGACGACAAGATCGAGATCCTGCTGGGCCTGGCCAAGGACTCCAAGCAGAAGGGCTGGTGGCAGTCCTACGGAACCGGCGCGGTGCCGCCCGGCTTCGACACCTTCCTCGGCCTGGAGGCCGCGGCCAGCTCGCTGCGCACCTTCAGCAGTGGCCTGGTGCCCGGCCTGCTGCAGACCAAGGAGTACGCCTACGAGCTGCTCAACGCCTGGTCCCCGGTGGAGCGCACCGACGTGGAGAGCAGCCTGGCGCTGCGGCTGGCCAGGCAGGAGCGGCTGACCGGGGTCAACCCGCTCACCCTGTGGGCGGTGGTGGAGGAGTCCGCGCTGCGCAGGCTGGTGGTGCCCGCCGATGCCATGCGCCAGCAGCTGCGGCACCTGCTGCACCTGGCCTACCGGGCCAACGTGACCGTGCAGGTGCTGCCCAACGCGGCCGGCGCGCACCCGCTGATCGGGGACAACGTGGCGCTGCTGGAGTTCCCGGACCCGGTGGACCCGCCGGTGGTGTTCCTGGAGAACTCGGCGGGCTGGCAGGGCATGAAGAAGGCGGCCGAGGTGCGCCGGTACAAGCTGGCCATGGACCACCTGACCATGGCCGCGATGAGCCAGAAGGACTCGGTCGCGCTGATCGCCAGGATCGCCGACGAGCTGGTCTGAGCAGGCGTTACAGGTCGAACAGCTCGGAGAGGATGTCCTTCTTCTTGCGCCGCCGGTGGTACGGGTCGTGCGCGTACGGGTCGTGGCCGTAGGGCGCGGGCTGGCCGTAGCCCGGCGGCAACGGCGGCGCGGCGTAGCCCGGCGGCGGGTAGGCCGGTGGCGGCGGCGCGTAACCCGGTTCCGGCTGGTAGGGCGGCGGCTGGGCGGGCACCGGCTGCTCGCTGGTGACCGGGTTGGCCCCGGTGCTCGCGGTGGCGGCCGCCTCGCGCTCGCGGGCCTCGGCGGCCTGGCGGTAGATCAGTGCCGCGTCGACCAGGCGCTCCAGCTCACCGCGGTCCAGGAAGATGCCCTTGCAGTCCTGGCAGACGTCGATGTGCACACCGGTGCGGTCCACGGTCTGCATGATGTCCTGGCACTTCGGGCAGATCACCAGCCCAGGGTACCGAGCAGGAAGCCGGTGGCGGCGGCCAGAACTCCGGCGACAACGCTGCCGATCGCGTTGAGCGCGGCCTTGCCCTTGGGCAGTTGGCTGGTCTCCAGCGCGAAGGTGGAGTAGGTGGTCAGCGCGCCGCAGAAGCCGGTGCCCAGCAGCGCCATCGCCGGGCTGGCCACCGCGGCCCCGGCGAGCAGGCCGAGCAGCAGCGAGCCCGCGGTGTTCACCGCGAAGGTGCCCCAGGGCAGGCCGGGGAAGCGCCGCCGCGCCCACTCGGTGACCAGGTAGCGCAGCGGCGCGCCAACGGCCGCGCCCAGCGCCACCAGCAGCGCGTTCACCGGGCCGCGCCGAGCGCTCGGCCGGCCCAGACCGCGGCCAGCGCGCCGAGCAGGGTGACCGCGAGGTAGGCGGCGGCCTCGGCGGCGCGGCCCTCGTGAGTCAGCCGGACCACGTCCACGGCGTAGGCGGAGAAGGTGGTGAACCCGCCCAGCACCCCGGTGCCCAGGAACGGGCGCAGCGCCGATTCCGGGCCGGTGCGGCTGATCAGCAAGCCGATCAGCAAGCAGCCCAGCACGTTCACGCCGACCGTCGGCCAGGGCCAGGGAAAGGCCGTGCCGACGGCGTGCCTGGCCAGCGCGCCGAGCACGCCACCGGCGGAGATGAGCAACAGAACCCGCACCGGACCACGGTAGGCGCTGGCCCGATCGGGTGTGTGCGAGCCCACCGCGGATCTGTTAGCAGAGCGCTTGCAGGAGCTAGCACTCTTGCGTACGGTCGGAGACAGGCGAGAGGAGGTGACCCCATGACGGAAGACCAGGGCAAGTCGGTCAACCAGGTGGTCGCTGATCTCGGCCGTGATATCGGTGACTACATCCGCACCCAGCGGGCGACCGCGCAGATCTCGTTGCGCCAGCTGGCCAAGCTCGCCGGTGTGTCCAACCCGTACCTCAGCCAGATCGAGCGCGGATTGCGCAAGCCGAGCGCCGAGATCCTGCAGCAGATCGCCAAGGGGCTGCGGATCTCCGCCGAGGCGCTCTACGTGCAGGCCGGAATCCTGCAGGAGCGCCCTGGCGGGCCCGTCATCGACGCCGTGCTCGCCGACCCAGACCTGAACGAGCGGCAGAAGCAGGTGCTGCTCGACGTCTACGAGTCGTTCCGGCGGGAGAACGCCGCCACGACCCCGCCAGCCGATTCACCCACCGAGGAGTGATCCAGTAATGCCCGCACTGCCCACCGCTGAAGACGTCCGCAAGGCCACCGAACAGGCCGCCACCGTGTTCAACGCCGCCATCGAGCAGGCCCGCACCCCGCTGCTGGCCGCCCTCGGCGCCGGTGACCTGGCCGCCAAGGCCGTGGTGGACGCGCTGACCAAGGCCCGCGAGACCGTCGGCGAGCGCGCCGAGAAGGCCACCACCGCCGTGAACGACCTGCCCACCGACCTGGGCGAGCTGCGCAGCAAGCTGGACCCGGCCGAGTTCCGCAAGATCGTGGACGCCTACACCCAGGCCGCCCAGCAGCTCTACGGCTACCTGGCCGAGCGCGGCGAGGCCACCCTGGACAAGCTGCGCGCCAACCCGCAGGTGCAGACCGCCCAGCACCGGGTCGAGGAGGCCGCGGCCGAGGTTCGCGAGCTGGCCGACGACGTGCTCGGCAAGGTCACCCGCCGGACCCGCGCCGCCGGTGAGAAGACCGCCGAGGCCGCCGAGAAGGTCGCGGAGAAGATCGAGGACGTCGCGGTCAAGGTCGAGGAGGCAGGCGCGGACGTGGCCGCCGCCACCAAGACCGCCACCGCCCGCAAGCCGGCCGCCAAGACCAGCACCGGCGCCCGCAAGACCACCGGTGGCAGCACCACCGGTGCGCGCAAGACCACCAGCTGACCTGGCTGGAGCCCGCCGAAAGCTGCCGCCGCCGACCAGCCCCGAACTGGCCGGCGGTGGCTTTCGTCTCCGCTGGGCTCCGGCGCGGCCGGGCTTCGTCGTACCCTGGTGGTGTGCTCGAACCTGCTGCCCTGATCTTGAAAATCATCTACTTCGCCGCGATTCCGGTCGGCCTGTTCGCGTTCGTGCACGCTCTCATCCAGCGCGCGGACGCCTTCACCGCGGCGGACAAGCTCAGCAAGCCGGCCTGGCTCGGCATCACCGGCGGGGGCACCGCCGCGCTGGCGCTGTTCGTCTTCGGCGGGCCAGGCTCGCTGTTCTGGATGGCCGGGCTGGTCGCGGTCCTGGTCTACCTGGTGGACGTGCGACCGAAGGTGATCGAGGCCCAGCGCGGCCCCCGGTGGTGAGCTCGCCACTGGCCACGGCCACGGCCAACGGCGTGCGCTGGAGCGTGCACGGCACCGGCGGCCCGGTCACCCTGCTGGTCCCCGGACTGGGCGCCACCCCGGGTGAGGCGCGGCTGCCCGCGACCGGCCTGCCCGGCACCAGGGTGGTGCTCACCCTGCCCAGCCACGGCGAGTCCCCGGACGCCCCGCCCGGCTACTTCCGCTACGACACCATCGCCGCCGACGTGCTCGCGGTGGCCGACGAGGTCGGCGCCACCGCCGCGATCGGCACCTCGCTCGGCGCCAGTGCCCTGCTGCACATCGCCGCCGGGCACCCGGCCCGGTTCGAGCGGCTGGCCCTGCTGCTGCCCGCGGTGCTGGACGAGCCGCGCACGGCAGCGGGCGCGGACCCGCTCGGCCGGATGTCCGAGGCCACCGAGCACGCGCTGGCCACCGGCGACAGCAGCCGGTTGCAGGCCGTGGTGGCCGGTGAGCTCCCGCCGGGCCAGGACTTCGCCGACTACGTGGACAAGCGGGTGGCCGCCCTGCTGCGCCTGCGCGAGGCACTGCGCGAGCTACCGGCCCAGGTCCCGGTGCCGGATGCGGCCGCGCTGGCCGAGGTGACCGCCAAGGTGCTGGTGGTCTCGGCCACCGGTGACCCGCTGCACCCCGAGCACGTGGCCAAGTCGGTGGCCGCCGCCTTCCCCGCCGCCCGGCTCGCGGTGCTGCCCGCGCTCATCCCGCTGGTCACCCACCGCCGTGAACTGCGCGCCCTGCTGGCCGACTGGGCGGTGTAACCCCGGCGGCACCGGGTAGGCCCTGGGCATGGACAAGCGCATCGCGTTCCTCGTCGCGAGCGAGGGCATCGAACAGGCCGAACTGACCGACCCCTGGGCCGCCGTCGAGGAGGCGGGCGGCGTGCCGCGGCTGCTGTCCACCAAGCTGGGCACGGTCCGGGCGTACCACCACCTGGACCCGGCCGAGGAGTTCACCGTGGACGTCGCGCTCAGCGACGCCAACCCGGCCGACTACGCGGGCGTGGTGCTGCCCGGCGGGGTGGCCAACGCCGACGAGCTGCGGATGGACGAGGACGCCGCCCGGTTCGTCCAGGCCATCGCCGCCGCGGGCAAGCCCATCGCGGCGATCTGCCACGCCCCCTGGCTGCTGGTCGAGGCGGACCTGGTCAACGGCCGCGTGCTGACCTCCTTCCCGAGCCTGGCCACCGACATCCGCAACGCGGGCGGCGAGTGGGTCGACCGGGAGGTCCAGGTCTGCGACCACCGCGAGTGGCGGCTGATCACCAGCCGCACCCCGAAGGACCTGCCCGCCTTCAACCAGGCCGCGCTCAAGGAGTTCGGCCTCGGCTAGCCTGCCGGACATGACCGGCTGGACCATCGCGGGCACCCTCACCGTCCACCCCGCCCAAGACCGCCTGGACCTGTTGGCCGCCCCGGTGGCCACCATGCTCCGCACCCTGGCGGCCGAGCGCTGCGGCGTGGCCGAGATCAACCCCGACCTGGCCGACACGGCGGCCTTCTGCGCCGAGTACGGCTCCCCACTGTCCGCCTCGGCCAACTGCGTGGTCGTGGCCGGCCGCCGCGGCGAGGTCACCCGCTACGCCGCCTGCCTGGTCCTGGCCACCACCCGGGCCGACGTCAACGGCGTGGTCCGCAAACGCCTGGACGCCCGCAAGGCCAGCTTCGCCCCGATGGACGAGGCGGTCACCCGCACCGGCATGGCCTATGGCGGGATCACCCCGATCGGCCTGCCCGCGGACTGGCCGATCCTGCTCGCGCCGGAGGTGGCGGAGGCGCCGGAACTGGTGATCGGCAGCGGGGTGCGGCACAGCAAGCTGCTGGTGCCGGGGTCGCTGTTGGCCAAGCTGCCGAACGCGGAGGTGTTGCCGGGGCTGGCTCAGTAGGTCCATTCCCAGCCGACGTCGCTGGCCATCCGGTAGACGAGCGTGCCGTGCGCGTGCTTGCTGAACAGCACCAGTTTCCCGGTGAACTTCGAGGCCGGCGCGTAGGGCCGGGTAGGCAGCAAGTCCTTGGGGCAGTTGCCATAGCCGTCGGGAACGAGTGCGGACTCGGTGAACCCGTCCGGGCCGATGACCTCGAAATCGTGCGCCATGATCCACCAGGCTTGGTCGGCAGGCAGCTTCGCGGTGGTCTCCACGGTGAAGCTCAACACGAGCATGTGCTTGCCGCCGGTGTTCTCCCACTGCGCCTTGCAGCGCGGATCGACCTCGATGGCGGTCAGGGTGAAGTCGGCGGCCAGTTCCTGATCGCGGGTGGTCCAGCCTGCTCGCTCGCCGACGTTCTTCACCAGGTTGCCGCGTGCGGACTGCTTTCGGGCGGCCGTGGTGGTGCTTGGCGCGGGCGGTGTGGTGGTTGTGATCGTGGGGCTGGGCGGTGGGGCGGCAGGTGGGGCGGCGTCGGCGCAGGCGGACAGGAGCAGGACGGACAGGCAGGCGGCGGCGAGCTTCACGGGGCCCTCGATTCGGCTGGGGTGTCCCGTTCGTCGTGTGGGAGCGCGCGGTGTTAGTCCGTTTGGCCGTATCGTGACTTGACCGGAACGACTCAGCCGGTGCCCGCGTAGTCCTCCAGCAGTGCGACCGCCTCGCCCGGGTCGTCGGTGACCAGGATCCAGCGTTCCGCCGGTCTGCCGCTGGTCAGCCGGTGCACCAGGTCGGCCACCGGCAGCTCCTCGGTCCAGAACCGCTTGCCCAGGAACACCATGGGTGCCGCGGGGCCGACGCTCTCGTAGTAGTTCTGGGTGAGGTCCTGGAAGATCTCCTGGACGGTGCCCGCGCGGCCAGGGGTGTAGAGCACGCCGCCGGTGGCGACGGTGAGCAGGCCGTCCTCGCGGACGGAGTTGGCGAAGTACTTGGCGTGCAGCTCGCACAGCGGGTTGGGCGGTTCGTGGCCGTAGAACCAGGTCGGGATGCCGATGGTGCGGGGCAGCGGCTGCGGTTCCGGCAGGTCGAGGGACAGGCCCGCTTGCACCCAGCGGCCGATCGTCGCATCGTCCACTGTGGACGATTTCGCGGCGTGGAAGGTCGGGGCGGCGGCCAGTTCCGACAAGGCTTTGGTGAGCTGGTCATCGTCCACTGTGGACAGTCGGACGCCGAGGGGGACGGCTTCCATGGCGCCGGGGCCGCCGCCGGTGAGGACGGTGAAACCGGTGGGGCTGCGGCCGATGGCGCGGCCCAGCTCGGCGGCCTGGCGGTACTCGGGGCTGTCCCGGCGGAAGGCGTGGCCGCCCATCACCGCGACCGGGTTGGCCCTGCCCTGCGCCGCGCAGGCGGCCAGCAGGTCTTCCAGCGCCTCGGTGATGGCGTGGTCGTGCAGGCGTTCGGCCAGCGCGTGCAGCGGGTCCGGGTGGTTGCCGGTGCTGCCGCCGATGGCACGGCTGTGCCGGTAGACCCTGGCGTCCGGGGTGTCCCGGTAGGTCTCCGGGCGGCGCGGGTCCAGGCCCTCGAACAGCTCGGCCACCGTGTACAGCGAGGACCGGTAGGCGCGGTAGGGCAGCTCCGGGATGTCCGGGAACACCAGCGCGCCACTGGCCTCGGCGCGGTCCCTGGCCGTTGGCGTCAGGCGGCAGCCCAGCAGCAGCGCGCCGTCCAGGCTGGTGCGCAGCAGCTCGTGCTCCGCCTGGCCGGTCAGGTCCAGCCCGACCAGCACCGTGTGCCGCAGGTCCCGCCCGGCTGCCCGGTGCTCCCGCAGCGCGTCCAGCTCACCGATCTCGATCCGCACGCCGCCCAGGGTAGGGCCGGGGGCGCTCCGCTAGTGGAAAACGACAGTTCTGTTGCCGTGCACCAGCACCCGGTCCTCCACGTGCCAGCGCAGGCCCCTGGCCAGCACCACCTTCTCGATGTCGGTGCCCTTGCGCACCATGTCGGCCACCGAGTCGGTGTGGTCCACCCGGCCCACCTCCTGCTCGATGATCGGCCCGGCGTCCAGCTCCGCGGTGACGTAGTGGCAGGTCGCCCCGACCAGCTTCACGCCGCGGGCGTAGGCCTGGTGGTACGGGCGGGCGCCCATGAACGAGGGCAGGAAGCTGTGGTGGATGTTGAGCGCCTTGCCGGACCAGGCCGCGCACAGCTCGTGCGGCAGCACCTGCATGAACCGGGCCAGCACCACCGCGTCCGGGCGCTGGGAGTCCACCAGCTGCCGGATCTGCGCGAACGCCGCGGTCTTGCCCTCGGGGTCCTTGCCGGCCACCGGGAACGGCACGTGGTGGAACGGGATGCCGTGCGCCCTGGTGATGCCGGCCAGGTCCGCGTGGTTGCCGATCACCGCGCGCACGTCCACGTCCAGCTCGCCGGAGGCCACCCGGCCCAGGATGTCGTAGAGGCAGTGCCCCGCCTTGGACACCAGGATCACCACCCGCCGCTTCTCCCCGGTGTCGCTGACCCGCCAGTCGCTGCGCACGCCGAGCTCCCTGGCCACCGAGCTGAACCGGCGGCGCAGCTCGGTCACGTCGTAGGGCAGCGAGTCCGCGCGCACCTCCTGGCGGGTGAAGAACCAGTTGGTGTCGGTGTCGGTGTGGTAGGCCGCCTCCACGATCCAGCCGCCCTGCTCGGCGAGGAAGGTGGAGATCCGGGCCACGATGCCGGTGCGGTCCGGGCAGCCGAGGGTGATCACGTAGCGTCGTTCACGTGCGGACATGGCTGGTCAGTCTGCCCCGTGCGAACGGCTTCACCTGGTCAGGGGGTGCCGATCCGGTCCAGCAACTCAGACTTCCCGGTCACCACGGCGTTGTTC
This sequence comes from Crossiella sp. SN42, assembly GCF_023897065.1. GTDB lineage: Bacteria > Actinomycetota > Actinomycetes > Mycobacteriales > Pseudonocardiaceae > Crossiella. The sequence continues at coordinate 68,706 of NZ_JAMHIV010000023.1, read as the reverse complement.
GGCCGGTTCCACAGGTACCGGTAGATCGCGTCCGCGGTGCCCGCGACCACCGCGTCGGTGTCCGTGCCGGTGCCGCGCACCGGGCCCAGCTCGGCGGGCTGCCCCGCGGTCAGCGTCAGCACCAGGGCCACGCCCGCGTCGGCGGCGTGGAACAGGACCGTGCCCTCTTCGGTGCGCTCGGCGTGCTTGCGGAAGACCAGGGCCATCCACAGGGCTTCCTCGATGCCGTCACCGGCGAAGGCCGGGTCGAACAGCAGCTCCTTGCCGGGGTCGGTGCCGCCGGAGACCTCGAACAGCGCGTGCTCGGCGTCCAGCCGGTGGATGGCCACCTCGTGCGCCTGCCGCCGGGCCCAGAACGCGCCGGGCTCGGCCACCTCGTACCCGAAGGTCCACGCCGGGGTGTCCACGCCCTTCTCCGCGAGCAGGCCGGTCAGCCGCTCCTGCTTGGCCAGCCACCAGGCGTGCAGCTCGGCCCAGTCCTCGGGCGCGGGCGGGAACTCCGGCCGCGCCTCGCGGATGCCCGCGGCCAGGTTGTCCCCAGCCCAGCACTGCACCCTGGCCATGTGCGCGACCAGCTGCCGCACGTCCCACTCCGGACAGGTGGGGACCCGCGCCTCGGGACCGGCTTTCAGCGCGGCCGCCCGCATCGCCTCGGAATGAACCCTGATCTGCTCGATGAAGTCGTTGTGCTGCACGTCACCGAGCCTACGGACGCGGGCCGTAGACCGCGTCCGCATTAAGCGTGACCTCGCCCAGCCGCCACCGGTTCCGGCGGTCCAGCACCGGCCAGTCCCGCGCGGCGAGCAGCCGCACCGCCTCGACCCAGCGGGCCCTGGGTCCGTACGGCGCGAAGGGGGCCGCGGTGGCCCAGCAGGCGTCCAGTTCGGCCAGCAGGGCGTGCACCCGCTCACCGGGCACGTTGTGGTGGATCAGCGACTTGGGCAGCCGTTCGGCCAGGTCGGAGGGCTGCTCCAGGTCCGAGGGCAGGCAGGCCAGGGTGAAGGTCAGCGGGCCGCCGGCGTCCAGGGTGACCCAGCAGCAGCGGCGGCCGATCTCGTCGCAGGTGCCCTCCACCAGCAGCCCGCCGGGAGCCAGCCGGGCCTGCATGGTGGCCCAGGCCTCCTCGGCCGCGTCCTCCTCGTACTGGCGCAGCACGTTGAACGCGCGCACCAGCGCGGGCCGCCGCCCGGCCAGCTCGAACCCGCCGCGGCGGAACTCCAGGCCGGGCCGCTCGGCCGGTTTGGCCGCGTCCACCCGCTCCTGGTCGATCTCCAGGCCCAGCACCCGCAGGTCCGGCCGCAGCCCGGCCAGCCGGTCGGCCAGCTCCACCGTGGTGATCGGCGAGGAGCCGTAGCCCAGGTCGACCACCAGCGGGTCCGGCGCGGCGCGCAGCGCGTCGGCGGTGAGCGGGGTGGCGGCGATCCAGCGGTCCACCTTGCGCAGCCGGTTCGGGTTGGTGGTGCCCCTGGTGGGCAGGCCGAGCGCCCTGGCCCGGCCCGCGGCGTAGCGGGGCGCGCGCTTGCGGACCTGGTTCACGGGTGTTCGCGCAGCCAGCGCTCGGTGAACTCGTGCTCGGTGGTCAGCAGCCGCTGGACCTGCTCGATGATCGCCTTCTCCACCTTGCCGCCGACGAAGGGCAGCGAGACCGACACGGTGAGCTTCGCCCGCACCCGGCAGCCCGCGCGATCCGGGCTGATCGAGATCGAGCAGCCGATGGTGGCCGGCGCGCCGGGCACGGTGGCGTTCACCACCGCGGTCGCGCCCTCGCCGGTGGCCAGCCAGGTCTCCGCCCGCTCGATCACCAGGTCGCCGGAGATCAGCGTGCGCACGAGCGCGGGCAGCTTGTCCGACGGAATGCCTTGGCGCAGCTTGAGCACGGTCTCCGCGCCGCTGACATCGAGGGAGAGCAGCTCGGCCTTGGTGCCGCCCACCGCGGCCAGCCGGTCCCGCAGGTAGGTCTCGTCGACCATGGTCGCGGCCACCCGTGCGGCGGGGAAGGAGTAGCCGTGCGAGGTCTCGGTGCTGGTTGCCACGGGGTGTCACGCTACCGTTGAACGTCGTGACCACACCCGTGCCGTTGGCTGGCTACACCACCCTGCGCCTTGGCGGCCCGGCCTCGGTGTTCCTGGAAGCAGCGAAGTCCACCGAGGTCATCGAAGCCGTCCGCGCCGCGGACCAGGCAGGTGAACCCCTGCTCGTGCTGGGCGGCGGGTCCAACCTGGTCATCGGCGACGAGGGCTTCGACGGCACCGTGGTGCGCATCGCCACCAGGGGCCGCGGCCACGACCCGCTCGGCGACGGCCTGGTCCGGCTGACCGTGGAGGCCGGCGAGAACTGGGACGACGTGGTCGCCGACGCGGTGGCCAACGACCTCGGCGGCCTGGAGGCCCTCTCCGGCATCCCCGGCCTGGTCGGCGCGACCCCGGTGCAGAACGTGGGTGCCTACGGCGTCGAGGTGGCCGACCTGCTGCTCTCGGTGGACCTGCTGGACCGGCGCAGCGGCCAGGTGCGCCAGGTCAGCGCCGCCGAGCTGGGCCTGGGTTACCGGACCAGCGTGCTCAAGGGCACCGACGACGCGGTGGTGCTGCGGGTCTCCTTCGCGCTGCGCACCGGCGGCCAGTCCGCCCCGGTCCGCTACGCCGAGCTGGCCAACACCCTGGGCGTGGAGCTGGGCGCCAGGGTGCCGGCCGCGCTGGTGCGGGAGGCGGTGCTCGCGCTGCGCACCGGCAAGGGCATGGTGCTCGACCCGGAGGACCACGACACCTGGAGCGCCGGGTCCTTCTTCACCAACCCGATCGTGGCCGAGGCCGACCTGCCCAGGGTGCTCTCGCTGATCCACGCCCGGCTCGGCCCCGAGGTCAAGGTGCCGCAGTACCCGGGCGGCGCGGGCAAGGTGAAGCTGTCCGCGGCCTGGCTGATCGAGCGGGCCGGGTTCCTGCGCGGGCACGAGGCCGCCGACGGCCGGGTCTCGCTCTCGCACAAGCACACCCTGGCCCTGACCAACCGCGGCAAGGCCGACACCGAGGACCTGCTCACCCTGGCCCGCGAGGTGCGCGACGGCGTGCGCGCGGCCTTCGAGGTCGAGCTGCACCCGGAACCGGTGTTCGTGGGCTGCTCGCTCTGAAGCGGGGCAACCGGCCAAACGAGTGACGCCAAGTGACGGGTCCCTCACCCCGGGGTTACATAGACGGTGTAGTGCCGGATCTAGGAGTGCGCATGACCAGCGCGGAGGACAGGCGCAGGGCAGCGATCCGGCCGGTGAAGCGACGGCACGAGGACACCCTGCTCGACCTGCCCGGCGTCGTCGCGGTGGACATCGGTGCGCAGACCACCAACGGCGTGCGCACCGGCCGGCCGGCCATCGTGGTGTCGGTGCGGGCCAAGCGGCCCGCCATCGCGGTGGCGCACGGACAGCTGCTGCCCGAGCGGATCGACGGGGTGCCGGTGGACGTCATCGAGGAGGACGTCCTGCTGCACCCCGCGCTGCTGCGCGCCGACGCCGCCCCGGAGCGCACCGGGGAGTCCTACGCGCCGCTGGTCGGCGGGATCAGCGTCGGCCCCTGCCGGTCCATCCAGATGGTGCCGCCGCAGGCGCCGGAGGCCGGTGAGTACGTCACCGTGGGCACCCTCGGCCTGCTGGTGGCGGCCAGGGACGACCGGCGGCGGGTGTTCGGGCTGACCAACTTCCACATCGCCTGCGTGGACGACGCCTGGGCGGTGGGCGACCGGATGACCCACCCGTCCAGGGTGGACGGCGGCCGCTGCCCCGCGGACGTGGTGGGCAGCCTGGCCAGCTCGGCGCTGTCCGGCTCGGTGGACGCGGCGCTGATCGCGCTGGCCGCCGACCGGCCGTGGCGTCGGGAGATCGCCCAGCTGGGCAGGCCGGGCGGCTGCGGGCAGGCGCTGCTGGGCAGCCAGGTGCGCAAGCGCGGCCGGACCACCGGGCTCACCCAGGGCGTGGTGGTCTCCACCGACGTCACGCTGTGCCTGGACTACGGCGACAGCCTCGGCCACCGCCGCCTGCGCGACCAGATCCGGGTGACCGCGGCCGAGGGCGTCTTCGGCGACCGGGGCGACTCCGGGGCTGTGCTGGTGGACGCGGACAACCAGGTCGTGGGCCTGCACTGCGCGGGCACCCTGGGCGGCGGCAGCGGCTTCGCGAACCCGATCAACCGGGTGCTGGACGAGCTGGACGTGGTGCTGGCCTAGAACGGCCCGTCCGGATAATTTCGTTCACTCGCAACCCCATTGTGAGAAGTGACACATCCATCCAGGGCACCCCGGCATGGGCGTAGGGCGTCCTGGAGATGGGGGCACCCTTGACGGGGTGCCGGAGTGTTGGAGGTCGACTGTGGTTGGTGAACGACGGGGACGGGGACGGTCCCTGCTCGGTTTCGCGGGGTTGCTCACTGCCGGTGCGCTGCTGCTTTCCGCCTGTACCGGCGGCGCGGGCGGCACCGGAGGGGACCCGGCCAAGCCGGATGCGCCACCGGTCGCCAAGGTGAGTGTGGAGCCCGGTGAGGGCGCCAAGGACGTCAGCCCGCGGGCGCCGGTGAAAGTGTCGGTGGCCGAGGGCACGCTTGACGAGGTGAAGCTGAGCGCGGACGGCAAGACGGTCCCCGGCAAGCTCAGCGAGGACAAGAAGAGCTGGGCCCCGGACAAGGTGCTGGAGTTCGGCAAGAGCTACACCGTCGGCGGCTCGGCCACCGGGACCGACGGCAAGAAGGTCGAGATCAAGGGCAGCTTCGCCACCCAGGCGGCGGGCAAGCTGCTGCGGGCCACGATCAACCCGGTGGACAACGCCACGGTGGGCATCGCGATGCCGATCAAGGTCGAGTTCGACGAGGCCCCGCAGGACCGGGCCGCGGTGGAGAAGGCGCTGAAGGTGGAGACCTCGGTGCCGGTCGAGGGCGCGTGGGCCTGGCTCAACCCCAAGGAAGTGCACTACCGGCCCAAGGAGTTCTGGCCGGCCAACACCAAGGTCAAGGTGACCGCGGACCTGTTCGCGGTGCCCTACGGCAAGAACGTCTTCGGCCGGGCCAACCTGAGCACCAAGTTCACCATCGGCCGCGCGCAGGTGGTCGAGGCGGACGTGCGCACCCACCGCATGATCGTCAAGCAGGACGGCAAGGAGATCATGAACCTGCCGGCCAGCCTGGGTGATGAGAGCAAGCCGGACCTGCGCACCGCGAACGGGATCTACATGGTCTCCGAGCGCAACGCCACCGAGCGCATGGTCAACGAGAAGTACAAGTACGACGTGGTCAAGAAGTGGGCGGTGCGCATCGCCAACAGCGGTGAGTTCATCCACGAGAACAACGACAACGCGGCCAACATCGGCAAGCGGAACAACTCGCACGGCTGCATCAACCTGCTCGAGGCGGACGCCAAGAAGTACTTCGACCAGGCGATGATCGGCGACCCGGTGATCATCTCCGGTTCGGCGGCCACCAAGGGCGCGGTGTCGGACACCTACGACTGGCGGATCGACTGGCCGACCTGGCTGTCGAAGTCGGCACTCAAGTGAGCACCACGGTCACCGGCCACGGCGGTGCGCGCCTCGCGGTGCGCACCGCAGGTCCGCTGGGCGCGCCCGCGCTGGTGCTGCTGCACGGCTGGGCGCAGAGCGCCGCGGTCTGGCGGCGGCTGCTCGCCGACCCCGGCCTGACCGAGCGGTACCGGCTGCTCGCGCCGGACCTGCGCGGGCACGGCGACTCCGAGGTCACCGAGAGCGGCTACGACGACCCGGAGGTCTGGGCCGGTGACCTGGCCGCGGTGCTGGCCGAGGCCAGCGGCCCCGCGGTGGTGCTCGGCTGGTCCTACGGCGGGCTGGTGATCGCGGACTACCTGCGCGTGCACGGGGACGCCGCGCTGGCCGGGATCGTGCTGCTGGGCGCGATCACCGAGATCGGGCCGGACCGGCAGGGCGGGCTGACCGGGCCGGTGATGAACGCCGGGCTGCGCGAGATGCTCTCCCCGGACGAGGGGATCGCCCGTCCCGCGCTGCGCACCTTCATCGAGCGCGGCACCGCGATCCCGCTGAGCCAGGACGAGCAGGACCGGCAGCTGGGAGTGGCGCTGAGCACCCCGGCCGCGGTGCGCAAGGCGCTGTTCAAGCGGGACATCGGCAGCGCGGAGGCGCTGGCCGGGGTGACCGTGCCCACCCTGGTGCTGCACGGCGACTCCGACGAGGTGGTGCTGCCGATGGCGGGCCGCTACGCCGCGGACACCGTGCCTGGAGCCGCCGCCAGCTGGTACCCCGGCTGCGGACACGCCCCGTTCCTGGAGCGACCGGCTGACTTCGACGTTGACCTGGCCCACTTCCTGACGCGCAGCCACGCCGAACACGGCAAAATGGGGTTGTGAGACGCCGCAGAGACCCTGCCCGGGCGCGCCGGGTGGCCGTGTTGTCCCTGCACACCTCCCCCCTTGAGCTGCCGGGCACCGGTGACGCCGGCGGCATGAACGTCTACATCGCGCAGACCGCGACCCGGATGGCCGAGCGCGGCACCGAGGTCGAGGTGTTCACCAGGGCCACCTCCTCGGACCTGCCGCCCACCGCCGAGCTGGCCCCCGGCGTCACCGTGCGGCACATCGCCGCCGGTCCCTACCAGGGCCTGGCCAAGAACGACCTGCCCGGCCACCTGTGCGCCTTCCACGCCGGCGTGCTGCGCACCGAGGCCAGCCACTCGCCCGGCTACTACGACGTGGTCGCCTCGCACTACTGGCTCTCCGGCCAGGTCGGCTGGCTGGCCAGGGACCGCTGGGGCGTGCCGCTGGTGCACACCGCGCACACCCTGGCCAAGGTCAAGCACCGCACGCTGGCCCAGGGCGAGTCGCCGGAGCCGCCGGTGCGGGTGGCCGGTGAGGAGCGGGTGGTCGCCGAGGCGGACAAGCTGGTGGTCAACACCGAGGCCGAGGCCGCCGACCTGGCCGAGCTCTACGGCGCCCGGCCCGAGCAGCTGACCGTGGTGCCCCCGGGCGTGGACCTCGAACGCTTCACCCCCGACGGCCGGGCGCAGGCCAGGGCCGAGCTGGGGCTCGCGCCGACGGCCGTGGTGCTGGCCTTCGTCGGCCGGATCCAGCCGCTCAAGGCCCCGGACGTGCTGCTGCACGCCGCCGCGGAGCTGGTCCGCCGCGACCCTGGGCTGCGCTCCCGGCTGGTGGTGCTGGTCGTTGGAGGACCGTCCGGCACCGGGCTGGAGCGGCCTGCCGAGCTGCACGAGCTGGCCGCGCGGCTGGGCATCGCCGAGCTGGTGCGCTTCCTGCCGCCGCGGCCGGGCGCGGCGCTGGCCACGGTGTACCGGGCCGCGGACGTGGTCGCGGTGCCCAGCCACTCCGAGTCCTTCGGCCTGGTCGCGCTGGAGGCGCAGGCCTGCGGCACCCCGGTGGCCGCGGCCGCGGTCGGCGGGCTGCCGGTCGCGGTGGCCGACGGGGTCTCCGGAATCCTGGTCCCGGACCGCCGCGCGGGTTCCTGGGCGGACGCGTTGGGGTACCTGGCACTGGAGCCCGCGCGGTGGCGGGAGTTCGCCACCGCCGCGTCCGAGCACGCCTCGGCGTTCTCCTGGGACCGCACCACCGAGCGGCTGCTCGCGGTGTACGACCAGGCGGCCACCGAGCTGCGCACCACCCTGGAGATCGCGGTATGAGCCTGGACCAGCTGATCGAGTCCACTTTGGACGGTCAAGAACTGAAGTACGCCAAGCGCGGCGAGGGCCGGTGGTTCGTCACCCTGCCGGGGGTGAAGAAGCTGCAGACCAACCTGTGGCTGATCCTGGGCCGCCAGTCGCTGCTGGTGGAGGCCTTCGTCTGCCGCCGCCCGGACGAGGGGCACGAGCAGGTCTACCGGTTCCTGTTGCGCCGCAACGCCAAGCTCTACGGCGTGCACTACACCATCGACCCGGCCGGCGACATCTACCTGGTGGGCAGGGTCGGCCTGCACGCGGTCACCGCCGATGAGCTGGACCGGGTGCTCGGCCAGGTGCTGGAGGCCGCCGACGGCGACTTCAACCCGTTGCTGGAGCTGGGTTTCGCCGGGGCCATCCAGCGGGAGTGGGACTGGCGGGTGTCCAGGGGCGAGTCGCTGGCCAACCTGCAGGCGTTCAAGCACCTGGTCACCTCGCCGCATGAGGGGCCGGTGCACGCCGAGTCCTGATCGTGACCGGGGCCGCGCAACGGCCGTCACCCCGGCCACCGTCCGATCGTTGTACCGCTTACGACGATGGGGGTCGGACGACATGGCAGGACGATCATTGCTCGCCCTCGGCGCGCTCAGCCTGGTGCTGGTGGCCGGGTGCTCGGGCGCCGGTGAGCGGACCAACGCGGCGGTCGCGCCCGAGGTCGCGCAGGGCCAGGCGCAGCCGGGCTTCAGCGGCGGCAGCGGGCCCGGCGACGCCAAGCGGCAGCCGGAGAAGGGCCAGTCCGCGGCCGCGCCGGAGCAGGCCGCGCTGGAGGCCAGGCAGCTGATCAGGACCGCGCGGATCGAGCTGAGCGTGGCCGAGGTGGCCGAGGCCGTGCGCAAGGCCCAGGAAGAGGCCAAGGCGGCGGGCGGGTTCGCCAGCGAGGAGAACGCCCGCGAGCAGCGGGCCACGCTCACCGTGCGGGTGCCGGCGGACAAGCTGGACGAGGTGCTCAACCGCCTGGACGACCTCGGCAAGGTCATCGTGCGCGAGCAGCGCTCCCAGGACGTCACCGACCAGCTGGTGGACACCAAGAGCAGGCTGGAGTCGCAGCGGGCCAGCGTGGACCGGGTGCGCGCGCTGCTGGAGCGGGCCGGGTCGGTCAGCGAGATCGTGCAGGTCGAGGGCGAGCTGACCAAGCGGCAGGCCGAGCTGGAGTCCTTGCAGCGCAGGCTGGAGTCGATGTCCAAGCAGGTCGCGATGGCCACCGTCACGGTGACCCTGGTGCGCGAGGGCCAGGCGGTCGCGCCCAGCTCGGATGACTTCCTCAGCGGGCTGGCCGCGGGCTGGCGGGCCTTCCTCAGCACGGTCAACGCCTTGCTGGTGGCCTTCGGCGCGCTGCTGCCGTTCCTGGTGGCGCTGGGCCTGCTCGGCGCGCTGCTGCTGGTGGTGCTGCGCCGCCGCAGGCGCAAGCCGGTCGAGCCGGTGACCGCCGAGACACCGGCGGGCTGAGAGTTGTCGCGCGGGGCGGCCCGGGAGAGAGGGGGAGTCGCGAGCTCGAGCCGCCCCGCGTCCACAAGCTCCCGCTACGTCGGACCACTGCGGGCGGGGGGAGCCCCGGGTCCGGGCGGGCCGCGGTTCGACGGGGGATACGAACCGCGATGGACGCTCTCTCGAGATCGGGGAGTGCGTGGGAGCCGATCTGAAAGAGTGATGTCAACTTGGCAGATTCGATGTGGCAATCACAAGCCTGGCCCACTGCTCCATTCGAGTGTAATTAGCTCGGTGGGATAACGGGATGATGTCTGGTCGGCCCGTGTTGACAACAACTTGACTGGGAGCTGTGAGCGTAGTCACGATTGATCGCCCGATTGGCGTCCGCCGTTGGAGGGAACACCCATGGCTTTTCGCAGTCCGTACCCCGATGTCGCGATTCCGGACGTCTCGCTGCCCGAGTTGCTCTTCGGCGCGCTGAGTCCGGAACAGGCTGCGGCGCCTGCGCTGATCGATGGTCCGAGTGGCCGAGTGCTGCGCTACGGGGAGCTGGCCGCGCTGGTCGACAAGGCGGCCGCCGGGCTTGTTGCCCGCGGTATCAACAAGGGTGATGTGGTCGGCATCTTCAGCCCGAACACCCCCTACTACGCGGTGATCTTCCACGGGGTGCTGCGGGCCGGCGCGGTGGCCACCACGGTGAACGCGCTCTACACCGCCGAGGAGCTGGCCCACCAGCTCACCGACGCGGGGGCGAAGCTGTTGGTCACCGTCTCCGCCTTCGCCGATCGCGCGCTGGCCGCGGCGGAGGCCGCCGGGATTGCCGAGGTGGTCTTCCTGGACGGCCTGGACGGCCACCCCTCGCTGGCCGACCTGCTGGCCACCGAGGCGGCCCCGCCGCAGGTGCGGATCGACCCGGCCGAGGACCTGGCCGTGCTGCCCTACTCCTCCGGCACCACCGGCCGGGCCAAGGGCGTGATGCTGACCCACCGCAACCTGGTGGCCAACATCGAGCAGTTCAAGCAGGTCGTGCACATCACCGCCGAGGACCGGGTGCTCGCGGTGCTGCCGTTCTTCCACATCTACGGCATGCAGGTGACCATGAACCACGCGCTCGCGGTGGGCGCGACCGTGGTGACCATGCCCAAGTTCGACCTGGCCGAGTTCCTCCGGGTCATCGCCGAGCACCGCACCAGCTACGTCTACATCGCCCCGCCGGTGGCGGTCGCGCTGGCCAAGCACCCGATGGTGGAGCAGTACGACCTGTCCGCGATGAAGATGCTGTTCTCCGGGGCCGCGCCGCTGGACGCGGAGCTGGCGGGCGCGGTGGCCAAGCGGCTGGGCGTGGAGGTGCGGCAGGGCTACGGGATGACCGAGATGAGCCCGGTCAGCCACGCCATCCCGAGCGACCGGCCGGACATCAACGTGGGCACGGTCGGGCTGATCCTGCCGAACATGGTGTGCAAGCTCGTCGACCCGGCCACCGAGGCCGAGGCCGCGCCCGGCCAGCCCGGCGAGCTGTGGTGCCAGGGGCCCAACGTGATGAAGGGCTACCTGAACAACGAAGCGGCCACCAGGGCCACGTTGGACGAGGACGGCTTCCTGCACACCGGCGACGTCGCGGTGATCGACGAGCACGGGGTTGTGTCCATTGTGGACAGGGTCAAGGAGCTGATCAAGTACAAGGGCTACCAGGTGCCGCCCGCCGAGCTGGAGGCGTTGCTGCTGACCCATCCCCAGATCGCGGACGCCGCGGTGATCGGGGTGCGCGACGCCGAGGGCGAGGAGGTGCCCAAGGCGTTCGTGGTGCGCCAGCAGGGCGCGGAGGAGCTGGACGAGGCCGCGGTGATGGCGTTCGTGGCCGGGCAGGTGGCCCCGCACAAGAAGGTCCGCGTGGTGGAGTTCCTGGACGTCATCCCCAAGTCCGCCAGCGGCAAGATCCTGCGCAAGGACCTGCGCGCCCGCGAGGCGGGCTGACCCCGTCCCCGGCGGGCCGGGATCAGCCCCGGCCCGTCAGGGGTGCACGTCCGCGCCGAGCAGCACCGGCTGCCAGCCCCGCACGCTGCCGCCGTCGTTCGGCCACAGCGTGCGGACCTTGCCGTCGGCCAGGTTCAGCGACTGCACGGTGAGCATCCGCGGCTGGTGCGGGGACAGCCACCGGTTGTGCCGCATCAGGTAGACCGAGTCGTCCCGCCAGGACCAGGCCGCCGAGCCCATCACCCACGGGATGAACGGGAAGGTCATCGAGTTGGGCGGCAGCACGTACCTGGTGTGCGTGCCGGTGCGCAGGTCCAGCACCACCAAGGCCTCGAAGTCCGGCGTGCTGGGCGGCGGCACCGCGTAGGCGATCTTGTCGCCGCGCACCGACAGCGCGGAGCGGTGCTCGTTGTCGTGGAAGTTCTCGCCGAAGACCCGCTCACCGCGGTCCGCGCCGAAGTGCTCCGCGGCCAGCGGCTCGACCCGGCCCGCGCTGATCCGCCAGAAGCCCGTGGGCGTGCGCACCACGGCGATCCCGCTGGCGCTCAACAGGATCCGGTCCGCGGTCGCACCGTCCGGGGTGGTGATCGGACCGAACGTGCCGCCGTAGCGCGCCCACAGCGGGCCTTGCTCGCCCCTGGCGTAGAGCCGGTCCTGGCCGTAGCCGAGGCTGACGTTGACGTGCTTGTGCGTGGTCCGGTCGTAGTTGCCGCTGTACTGGAACTCCGCCCGGTCGGGGAACCGCTTGACCTCGGGCAGCCGGGCCAGCACCACTTCCTTGCCCGCCCGGCCTGCCGGATAGCGGCGGAGCACGGTCTCGGTGTCGCCGACCGTCTCGGTGGTGACCACGCCGTGGCCGTCCGGGGTGAGGTCGAACGGCGTCTCGGCGGCGGCGAAGCGCTGGGTCCAGGACCGCAGCTCGGCGGCCCCTGGCGCGCCGACGCCCAGGGTGAGCGTGCCGTCCGGGTTCGCGGCCACGGCCTGGAACAGCGCCTGGCGGCCGCCGAGCGAGGCGCCGATCAGGCGGGACTCGGTGCTGACCCCGTTGAACGAGCGCGGCTTGGGATAGGCGCTCTCCGCGACCGTGCTCGCGCCGTTGTCGTAGCGGTGCAGCTCGTGGCCGCCGAGCTGGTCGGAGGCCTGGAACGAGGCGATGGACTCCGGCGCGGGCGCGGCGTTCGCCGGTGTGGCGACCAGTAACAGTGACAGCGCCAGCACCGGCGTGCAGGCGCGCGTGAACGCGGACATGATCGTGGAACCCCCTGTGGCGGAAGAACTTCCCCTGGCCCTCGACGGTAGGCCCCCGTACGGCATTTCCGCGTCCACCGAACGGCACATCAGAAACCCTGCGACTGCCTTGTGCGGTCCAGGGCGCGCTGGCCCACTGGCAGCCATGGACGAGCTGACGCACCGGCGGCGCTGGGGCATCCTCGCCGTGCTGAGCAGCTGCCTGCTCATCCCGGTGCTGGACACCATGATCCTCCAGGTCGCGCTGCAGCGGATCCAGGCCGAGCTGGGCGCCACCCAGTCGGAGCTGCAGTGGGCGGTGGACGCCTACACGCTGGTCTTCGCCGCGCTGCTGCTCACCACCGGCGCGCTGGCCGACGCGGTGGGGCGCAAGCGGATCCTGCTGCTCGGGCTGCTCGCCTTCGGCATCGCCTCCGCGCTGTGCGCCTTCGCCGCCTCACCGGGTGAGCTGGTGTTGTTCCGGGCGGTCAAGGGAATCGGCGCGGCCGCGGTGCCCGCGACCAGCCTGGCCATCCTGACCACGGTGTTCCCGGCGGAAGAGCGGGCGCGGGCGATCGGGATCTTCTCCGGCGTCTCCGGGCTGGGCGTGGCGCTCGGGCCGGTGGTCGGCGGGGTGCTGCTGGAGCACTTCTGGTGGGGCTCGGTGTTCCTGGTGAACGTGCCGGTGGTGCTGGCCGGGCTGGTGCTGGTCGGCTGGCTGGTGCCGGAGTCGCGCTCGGCGCGGCGGCGGCCGCTGGACCCGCTCGGCGCGCTGCTGTCCATCGGCGGCATCGGCCTGCTGGTGTACGCGATCATCCACGGCGGCGAGGCAGGCGACTGGCTGGGCGCGGGGGTGCTGCTGCCGCTGGGCGGGGCGGTGGCGCTGCTGGCGCTGTTCGTGCTGGCCGAGCGGCGGACCAGCGAGCCGGCCGTGGACCTCGGCCTGTTCCGCAGCCCGGTGTTCACCGCGGGCTCCGGCGCGGTGGCGATCGGGTTCTTCGTGCAGTCCGGCGGGTTCTTCGCGCTGGTGTTCTACCTCCAGCTGCTGCGCGGCAACTCGCCGCTGGAGACCGGGCTGCTGTTCCTGCCGGTGGCCCTGGGCACGGTGCTCGGCTCCACCCGGAGTGCCGCGCTGAGCAGGCGGTTCGGCGCGAACGCGGTGGTCGGCGGCGGGTTGGCGGTCTCCGGGCTGTTCTTCGCGGGCAGCGCGTTGTGGGCGGCGAGCACGCCGGTGTGGTTGCTGGAGCTGCTGTTCGGGGTGTTCGGGCTGGCCTTCGGCTGCGTGCTCGGACCGGCCACCGCGGCCGCGATGAGCGTGGTGCCGCCGGAGCAGGTCGCGGCCGGGTCCGCGGTCAACAGCGCGGTGCGCCAGATCGGCGCGGCACTGGGCATCGCGGTGGTCGGCTCGGTGCTCTCGGTCGGCTACCGGAGCTCCCTCGGCGGCGCGGCCGGGCTGCTGCCCGAACCGCTGCGGGCGCAGGCCGCCGACTCGCTCGGCGCGACCCTCGCGGTGCGCGAACAGGCCGGTGCGCGGGCGGGTGAGCTGGGCGAGGCGGCCTTCGCCGCGTTCCTGGACGGGATGGCCGCCGCGGTGTGGACGGCGGCCGCCGCGGCGCTGCTCGGGGCGGTGCTGGCGGCGGTGTTGCTGCCCGGCCGGGTGCCCGTGCGGGCGGGAACGGGCGGCTGCGGCTGAGGCGTGCTGCGGTTTCGAGTTGTCGAGGCGGGCACAACCGGGCAGATTCAGCACCGGTGCCTTGCTGGCGACCTGGTTCCGCGCCGGGTTAGAACAAGGGCACGGAGGTGGCCGATCGTGGATGCCGAGCAGCGTCGCCGGTGGCTGGTGGCCGCCGCCCGCGCGGAGGGCCGGGTGGCGGTCACCGCGGCCGCGGCCGTGCTGGACACCGCGCCGGAGACCATCCGCCGCGACCTGGCGCTGCTGGAGAAGCACGGGCTGCTGCACCGGGTGCACGGCGGCGCGCGGCCGGTGGAGCGGGCCGGGTACGAGATCGAGCTGGCCACCAGGGAACACCGCCGCCTGGCCGAGAAGCAGCGGATCGCGCGGGCCGCGCTGGACCAGCTCGGCGACGCCGAGTCGGTCTACCTGGACGAGGGCTCCACCGGCCGCGCGCTGGCCGACGCCTTCCCGGCCGACCGCCGGTGCACCGTGGTCACCTCGGCGCTGCCCACTGCGACCGCGCTGGCCACCGGCACCGCGGCCACCGTGCTGGTGCTGGGCGGCAGGCTGCGCGGCAACACCCTGGCCACCGTGGACCACTGGGCCACCCGGATGCTCGCCGACCTGGTGCTGGACGTGGTCTTCCTGGGCGCCAACGGGATCAGCAGGGAACACGGCCTCACCACACCCGACCCGGCGGTGGCCGCGATCAAGTCCACGGCGCTGGCCAGGGCCGGGCGCAAGATCCTGATCGCCGACCACACCAAGTTCGGCGTGAACAGCTTCTGCCGCTTCGCCGACGTCGCCGACTTCGACGTGATCGTCACCGACACCGGCCTGCCCGCGGCGCAGGCCCGCCGGTACTCCCTGCTCGGCCCCGAGGTGGTGCGCGCATGATCGTCACGGTCACTCCGAACCCCAGCCTGGACCGGACCCTGGTGCTGGCCGGACGGCTGCGACCGGGCCAGGTGCACCGGGCCACCGCGAGCCGCACCGAGGCCAGCGGCAAGGGCGTCAACGTGACCAGGGTGTTGCGCGCCAACGGGATCGACTCCACCGCGGTGCTGCCGCTGGGCGGCGCCGCCGGGGCCGAGCTGCGTGCCTTGCTTGTCGCACAACAGGTTCCGTTCGCCGCGGTGCCCATCGCCGGGCGGATCAGGGGCAACGTCACCGTGCTGGACGGCCGCTCGGGCACCACCAAGCTGAACGAGCCCGGTCCCGAGCTGAGCGCCGCGGAGGTCGACGAACTCGTTGCCACCACGGCGAAAGCGGTGCGCACGAGCCAGGCGCGCTGGCTGGCCATCTGCGGTTCGCTGCCGCCGGGCGCGCCGCCGGGGCTGGTCACCCGGCTGGTCGCGGCCGGGCACGCGGGCGGGGCCGCGGTCGCGGTGGACAGCTCGGGCGCCGGGCTGGCCGAGGCGGTGCGCGCGGGCGCGGACCTGGTCGCGCCCAACGGCGAGGAGCTGGCCGAACTGGCCGGGCAGCCGGTCACCGGCCCGGACAGCGCGGCCGAAGCCGCCGCGAACCTGTTCTCCGGCACCGCGCTGGTCAGCCTCGGCGAGCTGGGCGCGGTGCTCATCCGGCCCAACGGCACCGCCATGCACGCGGTCCCGCCGCCGGTCACCGTGGTCAACACCGCCGGGGCCGGGGACGCGCTGCTGGCCGGCTGGCTGGCCGCCGAGGGCCCGGCCGCGGCCCGGCTGGCCCGCGCGGTCGCCTGGGGCACCGGCGCCTGCCTGGCCGAGGGCACCGCGGAGCTGCCCGGCCACCCGGTGTCCCCGGAACTGGTCACCACCACCGAACTCGAGGAGCGCGCATGAACGTCCTGGTCGCGGGCGACCGCTTCATCCCGGGCGGCACCTTCGCCGAGGAGATCGAGGCCCGGCTGCCCGGCACCCCGGTCACCGTGGCCGACTGGTCGGGGGAGAAGGCCACCCAGCACGAGGCGCAGCAGCGGATGGAGGTGCACGGCGCCGGCGCGGTGCCCGCCCCGCCGGAGCTGCTCGCCGCGGTGCCGGGGGCCGAGGTGCTGTGCGTGCACTTCGCCCCGGTCGGCCCCGACCTGCTGGCCGCCGCGGACGGCCTGCGGCTGGTCGCGGTGGCCCGCACCGGACTGGAGAACGTGGACCTGGACACCGCGAGCGCGCGGGGCATCGGCGTGGTGCCGGTGTTCGGGCGCAACGCCTCCGCGGTGGCCGAGCTGCAGATCGGGCTGATCCTGGCCGAGTCCAGGAACATCGCCCGCGCGGACGCCTCGGTGAAGAACGGCGGCTGGCGCAAGGAGTTCCCCGGCCGCCGGGTCGAGCTGGGCGGCAGCACCGTGGGCATGATCGGCTTCGGCCAGGTGGGCCGCCACTTCGCCCGCAAGCTCAGCGGTTTCGGCTGCACGCTGCTCGCCTACGACCCCTACGCCCCGGACGAGGCGCTGGCCGAGTCCGGCGTCCGCCGAGCGTCCACAATGGACGATCTGCTGCCCGGCGCGGACTTCGTGGTGGTGCAGGCCAGGCACAGCGCGGAGACCGACCGGTTCATCGGCGTCCGCGAGCTGGCCCTGCTCAAGCCGGGCGCGTACTTCGTCAACGTGGCCCGCAGCCGGGTGGTGGACACCGGGGCGCTCTACACCGCGCTGGCCGAGGGCCGGATCGCGGGCGCGGGCCTGGACGTCTTCGACGAGGAGCCGCTGCCCGAGGACTCGCCGTGGCGGCGGCTGGACAACGTCACCCTGACCACCCACTTCGGCGGCGACACCGAGCAGACCAACCGCACCTCCGCGGCCCTGGTCGCCGAGGCGGTGGCCGAGTTCACCGAGACCGGCCGGGTGCGCACCGCGGCCAACGCGGACCTGCTGGGCTGGTCGTGACCGACCTGCTGCTCGGCATCGACGCCGGGCAGACCGTCACCAAGGCGGTGCTGGTGCACGCGGAGACCGGCCGGGAGATCGCGGTCGGGCAGGCCAGGGTGCCGGTGTCCACCCCGCACCCGCGCTGGGTGGAACGCGACCAGGACCAGGTGTGGGACGGCTGCGTGCGGGCCATCAGGGCCGCGCTGGCCGGCATCGACAGTGGCCGGGTCGCCGCGATCGGCCTGTGCGGCCACAACGACGGCTGCTACCCGGTGGATGCGGACCTGCGCCCGGTCCGGCCCGCCATCCTGGCCATGGACTCCCGCGCGCACGAGCAGGTCCGGCACTACCGGGACACCGGGGCCGCCGAGGCCGCGCTGCCGCTGACCGGCCAGTCCCCGTTCGCGGCCAGCCCGGCCGCGGTGCAGGCCTGGCTGCTGGCCGAGGAACCGGAGTCGCTGGCCAGGGCCAGGTGGCTGCTGTTCTGCAAGGACTGGCTGCGGCTGGGCCTGACCGGCGAGGTGGCCACCGACCCGACCGAGGCCTCCGCCTCCTTCACCGACGTGCACAGCCAGCGCTACAGCCCGGCCGCCTTCGAGCTCTACGGCCTCACCGAGCTGGCGGACAAACAGCCGCCGATCCTGGGCAGCGCGGAGATCGCCGGCCGGGTCACCGCCGCGGCGGCGGAGCTGACCGGCCTGCGCGCGGGCACCCCGGTGGTCACCGGCGCGCACGACGTGGACGCGGCCGCGCTCGGCCTGGGCGCGGTCACCCCCGGCGCGGTGTCGATGGTGATGGGCACCTTCAGCATCAACCAGGTGGTCACCGACACCGTCCGGCTGGACCATCGCTGGCAGGCCCGCGCATTCCTGCGATCCGGCCAGTGGCTGGCCATGTCCACCAGCCCGGCCTCCTCCTCGAACCTGGAGTGGTTCGTCCGCACGCTCTGCCCGGAGGCCGCCCACGGCGAGGACCCGTTCGCCTTCGTGGCCGCCGAGGTCGCCGCCAGCACCCGCCCGGACCTGCCGCTCTACCTGCCGTTCCTGTTCGGCGCGCCGGTCGACCCCGGCCCGGCCGCCTCCGCCGGGTTCCTCGGTGTGCGCGGCTGGCACACCAGGGGTGACCTGCTGCGCGCGCTCTGGGAGGGGGTGGCGCTCAACCACCGCACGCACCTGTCCGCGCTGCGCGAGGCCTTCCCGTTCACCGGCGCGGGCCGGCTCTCCGGCGGCGGCGCGCGCAGCCCCGCCTGGAGCCAGTTGCTGGCCGACACGGTGGACCTGCCGCTGGAGGTCACCGCGGGCGCGGAGCCGGGCGCGCGCGGCGCGGCCCTGCTGGCCGGGATCGGCGCCGGGCGCTTCGCCGGGCTGACCGAGGCGGCGGCCACCGCCGAGGTGGTCCGCGCGCACGAACCCGACCCGGCCGGGGTGCGCCGGATGACCGAGCGGGCCGAGGAGTACCGGGCCGCGATCAGCGCGCTCGGCCGCTGGTGGGGCACCGGCTGACCGGGGCCGAAAAAATCTTGGGCGAGGATGTCGAGAACCCGGAACCCGCTCCGTCCCAGGGGTGAAAGCGGCCAGAATGGGCCGCACCCGCACGGAGGAGAACCACGATGGCCAAGTACCTGCTGCTCAAGCACTACCGCGGCGCCCCGGACGCGGTGAACAACGTGCCGATGGCGGAGTGGACGCCCGAGGAGGTCTCGGCGCACATCCAGTACATGCGGGACTTCGCCGACCGGCTGGAGCAGACCGGCGAGTACGTCGACGGCCAGGCCCTCGCGCCGGAGGGCATGTTCGTCCGCTACGACGGCGAGGGCAGGCCGCCGATCACCGACGGTCCCTTCGCCGAGACCAAGGACCTCATCGCCGGCTGGATGGTGATCGACGTGGAGAGCCAGGAGCGGGCGATCGAGCTGGCCGGTGAGCTCTCCGCCGCCCCGGGCGCCGGTGGCAAGCCGATCCACGAGTGGCTGGAGCTGCGCCCCTTCTACGGCGTCCCGGCCACCATCACCGAATGACCACTGGTCTGGACGAGGCCCTGCTCCGGAGCCTCACGCCGAACGTGCTCGGGGTCCTCGTCCGCCGCGGAGCTGACTTCGCGGCGGCCGAGGACGCTGTGCAGGAGGCGCTGATCGAGGCGATCCGGGTCTGGCCGGCCGACCCGCCGAGGGATGCGAAGGGCTGGCTGGTCACCGCGGCCTGGCGCAAGTTCCTGGACGCGGCCCGCGCGGACACCGCCCGGCGCAGGCGCGAGGACCTGCAGGAAGAGGAACCGGCGCCAGGACCAGCGCCGGGCGTGGACGACACGCTCCAGCTGTACTTCCTGTGCGCCCACCCGTCGCTGACGCCGTCCTCGGCGGTCGCGCTCACCCTGCGCGCGGTCGGCGGGCTGACTACCAAGCAGATCGCCCAGGCCTACCTGGTGCCCGAGGCGACCATGGCGCAGCGGATCAGCCGGGCCAAGCGCACCGTGGCCGGCGTCCGGTTCGACCAGCCCGGCGACGTGGCCACCGTGCTGCGGGTGCTCTACCTGGTGTTCAACGAGGGCTACTCCGGCGACGTGGACCTGGCCGCCGAGGCCATCCGGCTGACCAGGCAGCTGGCCACCACGATCGACCATCCCGAGGTGGCCGGGCTGCTCGCGCTGATGCTGCTGCACCACGCCCGCCGCGCCGCCCGGACCACGCCGGAGGGCCGCCTGGTGCCGCTGGCCGAGCAGGACCGCGGCCGGTGGGACACGAAGCTGATCGCCGAGGGCGTCGGCATCCTGCAGGCGGCGCTGGCCCGCGACCGGCTGGGCGAGTTCCAGGCCCAGGCGGCCATCGCGGCGCTGCACGCGGACGCGCCGGCCGCCGAGGAGACCGACTGGGTGCAGATCGTGGAGTGGTACGACGAGCTGCTCGCCCTGACCGACAGCCCGGTGGTCCGGCTCAACCGCGTGGTCGCCCTCGGCGAGGCGGACGGACCGCGGGCCGGCCTGAAGGCGCTGGCCGAGCTGGACGAGTCGCTGCCCCGGCACACCGCGGTGGCGGCCTACCTGCACGAGCGCGACGGCGACCTGGCCACGGCGGCCCGGCTGTACGCCGAGGCGGCGGGGAAGGCGACCACCCTGGCCGAGGTGGAACACCTGACCCGCCAGGCCGCCCGGCTGCACGCCCGTTAACCCGTTTAACTCGAATTCGATTGGCAATATTCGGGAGAGAATGGCAACAACAACTCTCGCCATTCCGCTAAGGGGTGGATCTTCCGGAAAAAGGGCCGGAATTCGCGTCTGGTCCGGTTATGTTGCGCGCGTGGTGGAGGAGGAAAGCACGGCGCAGCGGCGCGAACTGGGGGAAGGCCTGCGGGTCCAGCGTGAGCGGGCCGGACTGAGCAGGGCGGAGCTGATCGAGCACTTCGACTGGTCGGCGAGCAAGTTCTCCCGGCTTGAGGCGGGCAAACGCGGTATCTCGGAAACCGATGTCACCCGCTTCCTCGGTTATTGCCGGGCGGACAACAAAGAGGTGGACCGGCTGCTCGCCATTCACCGGGAACCGGACACCGGCTACTGGGCCCGGCCGCATTCCGGCCGGTTCGCCGACACCCTGCGCACCCTGCTGCTGCACGAGTCCACCGCCTGCACGCTGGCCAGCTACGACCTGGCCGTGGTGCCGCCGCTGCTGCAGACCGAGGGCTACGCCAGGGCGCTGCTCGGCGAGGACGCCGGCCTGCGCGCCCGAATGGACCGGCAGGCCGTGCTGCCCAGCGTGGGCCTGGCCACCTTCTACATCCACGAGGCCGCGCTGCGCGCCAGGGTCGGCCCGCCGGTGGTGATGCGGCGGCAGCTGGAGTTCCTGGCCCGCAGGGTGGACTGGGCGCGCTGCCGGATCCGGGTGGTGCCGATGTCCGTCTCCGCGGCCAGGACCAGCGTGAACTCCTTCACCCGGCTGTCCTTCCGGGACCACGGGCCGCTGGTGCACGTGGAGCTGGAGACGGCCAGCCTGTTCCTGGAGCACCCGACCTCGCTTGATCGTTACGAGACCGTCCTCGACACCCTCCGGCGGCTCGCCAAGGGGCCCGCGGAGTCCCGCGACCTGCTGCTCCGGCTGGCCAGGGAGCCGGAACCGGCTACCGGTGGCGACGTCAGCACTAACGGTGATCTGGCAGGCTGTGGCCCATGACAGGCACGTTGGTGTTGCTCCGTCACGGCCAGAGCGTCTGGAACGCCGAGAACCTGTTCACCGGCTGGGTGGACGTCCCACTGTCGGAGCAGGGTGAGGCCGAGGCACGCCGGGGCGGTGAGCTGCTCAGGGACGCCGGGCTGCTGCCGGACATCCTGCACACGTCGCTGCTGCGCCGCGCGATCTCCACCGCGAACCTCGCGCTGGACGCCTGCGACCGGCACTGGATTCCGGTGAAGCGGGACTGGCGGCTCAACGAGCGCCACTACGGCGCGCTCCAGGGCAAGGACAAGAAGCAGACCCTGGAGACCTACGGCGAGGAGCAGTTCATGCTCTGGCGCCGCTCCTACGACACCCCGCCGCCCGAGATCGAGCTGGGCAGCACCTACAGCCAGGACGGCGACCCGCGCTACGACGGGCTCGGCGCCGCGCTGCCGCGCACCGAGTGCCTCAAGGACGTGGTGGCCCGGATGCTCCCGTACTGGGAGAACGAGGTCGTGCCGGACCTGCGGGCAGGCCAGACGGTGCTGCTGGCCGCGCACGGCAACTCGCTGCGCGCGCTGGTCAAGCACCTGGACGGGATCAGCGACGAGGCCATCGCCGGGCTGAACATCCCCACCGGCATCCCGCTGCGCTACGACCTGGACGAGCAGCTGCGTCCGCTCAAGGCTGGCGGGGAGTACCTCGACCCGAACGCGGCCGCCGACGCGATCAAGGCCGTGGCCAACCAGGGCCGCTGAAAAACCACTCCGACTACTCGTTGAACGCGCTCGGACAGTGTCCGGGCGCGTTTGACGTTTCCACCGAAGGAGTGGCGTCAAATGAACATCGGGTGACACAGCGCCTAACGTGCGGTGTACCTCACACCATTCTGGTGTCACCACGGTCACGTATAGCCTTCTGGGAGTAGGCCGGGAGCCCGTTCGGCTGCTTACCATGCGCCCGTGACCGCATCGGGCCTGCTCGCCCTGTCGATCTGCGCGGCCCTAGTCGCCGCGGTCCTCGGCTTTTTCCTCGGCCGGTCGATCACCGCCCGAGCCCACCGCAAACCGCCCGGCCTGACCGTGGCCGACCTGATGCAGCGGGTGGTGCACTCCTCGCACAACGCGGTGGCCGTGCTCAACCGGTTCGGCGACGTGGTGCTGCACAACCCGCGCGCCGAGGAGCTGGGCGTGGTGGTGGACGCCAGGGCCGATCCCAGGGCCCGCAAGGCCGCCGAGGTGGTGCTGGAGACCGGCGAGGTGCTGGAGGTCGACCTCTCCCCGCTGGAGCGGGCCACCCTGTCCAGCCGTCAGCCTGCCGCGGTGCTCGGCGAGGCCAGGCTGCTCGGCGACGGATTCGTGGTGGTGGACGCCTCCGACGAGTCCGACGCGGTCCGGCTGGAGGCGATCCGCCGGGACTTCGTGGCCAACGTCAGCCACGAGCTCAAGACCCCGGTCGGCGCGCTCGCGCTGCTGGCCGAGGCGGTGCTGGACGCGGTGGACGACGAGGACGAGGTCCGCCGGTTCGCCAGCAAGATCCTGCACGAGGCCAACCGGCTGGGCACCCTGGTCACCGAGCTGATCGCGCTGTCCCGGCTGCAGGGCGCGGAACGGCTGCCCGAGCTGACCCCGGTCGAGCTGGACGCGGTGGTCACCGAGGCGCTGGGCCGGTGCAAGCTGGCCGCGGAGTCCCTGGGCATTGAGATCGCCGCGGACGAGCCCAGCGGCCTGATCGTGGACGGCGACCGGACCCTGCTGGTCACCGCGCTGGCCAACCTGATCGACAACGCGGTCGCCTACTCCCCGCCGGACAGCCCGGTGTCGGTGAGCAGGCGGCTGGTGGACAACTTCGTCGAGATCTCGGTCACCGACCGGGGCATCGGCATCCCCGCCGAGCTGCAGGGCCGGGTGTTCGAGCGGTTCTTCCGCATCGACCCCGCGCGCTCCCGCGCCACCGGCGGCACCGGACTCGGGCTGGCCATCGTCAAACACGTGGCCGCCAACCACGCCGGTGAGGTGCGGCTGTGGAGCCGCCCCGGCACCGGTTCCACGTTCACCATGCGCATCCCGGCACACCGGGCCGACCATGGTGGCGGAACCCCCAATTCGTCCACAGTGGACGTACGGGACGCGGACGACCCGCGTGCCGTCAGCGCTGGCAGCGTCGAGCATGGAGGAGTGCAGTGACCAGGGTGCTCATCGTCGAGGATGAGGAGTCCTTCGCCGACCCGCTGGCGTTCCTGCTCCGCAAGGAGGGTTTCGCCACCGCGGTGGCGGCCACCGGGCAGGAGGCGCTTGAGGAGTTCGACCGCAACGGCGCGGACATCGTGCTGCTGGACCTCATGCTGCCCGGTATGAGCGGCACCGACGTCTGCAAGGCGCTCCGGCAGCGCTCCGCGGTGCCGGTGATCATGGTGACCGCGCGGGACAGCGAGATCGACAAGGTGGTCGGGCTGGAGCTCGGCGCGGACGACTACGTGACCAAGCCCTACTCCGCCCGCGAGCTGATCGCCCGGATCAGGGCGGTGCTGCGCCGCGGTGGCGAGTCCGAGGAGCTGCTGCCCCAGGTGCTGGAGGCGGGTCCGGTGCGGATGGACGTGGAGCGGCACGTGGTGACCGTCAGCGGCGGCGAGGTCAGCCTGCCGCTGAAGGAGTTCGACCTGCTGGAGTACCTGCTCCGCAACGTCGGCCGGGTGCTCACCCGCGGCCAGCTGATCGACCGGGTGTGGGGCGCGGACTACGTCGGCGACACCAAGACGCTGGACGTGCACGTCAAGCGGCTGCGCTCCAAGATCGAACCCGACCCGGGCGCTCCCCGGCATCTGGTCACGGTCCGTGGCCTGGGCTATAAGTTCGAGAGCTGAGCCGACTGGCCTAACGGCGCTGGAAAAAAGCACGCCAAGTGATCTTGACAGGCGTGCTTTTTCCCGCGATCGGCGCAGATCCGACCGGTGCCGGTGAACCCGCGGACGCCGCCAGGTACTTTGCTCTGGTGCGGCTCGGCGTGCTCGACGTGGGTTCGAACACCGTCCATCTCCTCGTGGTGGACGCGCATCGGGGTGCCCAGCCGACCCCGATGAGTTCGATCAAGACCATGCTCCGCCTCGCCGAGCAGCTGGACCGCAACGGCAGGCTGACCAAGGCGGGCTCGGACAACCTGGTGCGCACGGTGGCCGCGGCCAAGCACGAGGCGGCCAAGCTGGGCTGCGACGACCTGATGGCCTTCGCCACCTCGGCGGTGCGCGAGGCGGGCAACTCCGCCGCGGTGCTCAACCGGGTGCGCAAGGAGACCGGCGTCGACCTCAAGGTGCTCTCCGGCGCCGACGAGGCCCGCTACACCTTCCTCGCGGTGCGCCGCTGGTTCGGCTGGTCCGCGGGCAGGCTGCTGGTGGTGGACATCGGCGGCGGCTCGCTGGAGCTGGCCAGCGGCATGGACGAGGACCCCGAGCTGGCCTTCTCGGTGCCGCTGGGCGCGGGCAGGCTCACCAGGACCAGGTTCCGGCACGACCCGCCGCATCAGCGCGAGATCAGGGCCACCCGGGAGTGGCTGACAGAGGAGCTGGCCGAGGTGACCAGGGTGCTGCGCAAGAGCGGCGTCCCGGACCGCGCGGTGGCCAGCTCCAAGACCTTCCGCACGCTGGCCAGGCTCACCGGCGCGGCGCCCTCCTCGGCCGGGCCGAGGGTCAGCCGGGTGCTCACCGACAGCGGGCTGCGCCAGCTGATCGCCTTCATCTCCCGGATGTCCGCCGCCGACCTGGCCGACCTGGAGGGGGTCAGCGCGAGCCGGGCGCACCAGCTAGTGGCCGGCGCGCTGGTGGCCGAGGCCACCATGCGAGCGTTGTCACTCCCGCAGCTGGAGATTTGCCCGTGGGCCCTCCGTGAGGGTGTCATTCTCCGGCGGCTGGACCAGACGGACGGCGACGACCACACTGTCTCCGACCCTGGCGGAGCCGAGACGATCAACGGCTCCGGGCCTGACGCTGGGCAGGAGCAAGGTCACAACACTGGACGGATGGGCCAGCACGGGGCACGGTGGAACCAATGAATCGGGACAGCGAGTCGGAGCGCGACAGCCAGCGCACCGTTGCGGATCTCCTCGCGCAGTACGGCGAGGGGTCCGGCAACGCCGCGCCCAGGCGCCGGCGTCGTCGTGCCGAGGACGCCAACGAGACCGCCCCGCAGCAGATCATCGACCGGATCAACTCCGACTCCGGTCAGATGCGCGCGCTGCGTGATGAGCAGCCGCCGGTCGAGCCGCCGCAGGCGCCGCCGCGCGCGGCGAATGTGGACGCACCCTCCCGGCGTGACCTACCCAGTTACGACGCGCCCAGCTACGACACCCCCAGCGGCCGCTTCGCCAGGCCTGCCACGCCGACCCGCCCGGTGCCCCCGCCCGCGCCGCCGCCGGTGTCCGCCCCGGACGCGGCCGAGCTGACCACCGAGGTCCCGGCGATCACCGACGAGTACCCGACGCTGGCCGAGCCGCCCGCCGCCGCACCGTCGCCGGGCACCGCCACCAGTGGCCGCCTGCCGCGCCCGGACGTGCCGCCGGTGCCGCCGAAACCGGCGCCCAGGGCCAAGCCGAGGGTGCAGCCGGACCCGGTCACCGAGGTGCTGCCGGTCATCGACGACCCGCAGCCCGCCGAGGACGAGAAGGCCCAGCGCGAGCAGGGCGAGGACTGGTTCACCGACACCGGCTACCAAGAGGTCTACACCGACGAGGGCGAGCACACCGCGCAGTACCAGGCGGTGCGGGCGCCCGAGACGGAGCCCGAGGCCGAGTCCGAGGACGAGGAAGTGCGCCCCGCGCGCGGCCCGGCAGGGCTGGACGAGGACGCCGAGGTGCCGGAGGACTACGACGAGGACGAGGAACCGCGGTCCCCGGCCAAGGAATGGCTGATGATGGTCGTCCAGCTGGGCGGCGGCGTGCTCGGTGGCGCCGGCCTGTGGCTGGGCTTCCAGTGGCTGTGGCGGGCGATCCCGTCGATCACCCTGTTCCTCGCGCTGGCCGTGATCGGCGGCATGGTGTGGCTGGTCCGCAAGATCCGCAAGGCGGACGACCTGCAGACCATCCTGCTGGCCGTGCTGGTCGGCCTGGTCGTCACGGTGTCCCCGGCCGCGCTGCTGCTAGTCGGCAAGTGACGCCCGCCCGCGCGCATCCGGCAGGCGACTGGCGCCGGGACATCCCGATCGGGCTGTCCACCGCCGCGGTCTGGCCGCAGCCCGCCGCCACCGCCTTCCAGATGGCCGCCGAGCTGGGCTACGACGGCGTCGAGGTGATGGTCTGGGCCGACCCGGTCAGCCAGGACCTCAACGCGCTGGAGAAGCTCTCCGCCGCGCACAACATGCCGATCCTGGCCATCCACTCGCCCTGCCTGCTGATCACCCAGCGGGTCTGGTCGCCCGACCCCGAGGTCCGGCTGCGCCGCTCGGTGGCCGCGGCGGGCGCGCTGGGCGCGGAGACCGTGGTGGTGCACCCGCCGTTCCGCTGGCAGCGCCGCTACGCCGAGACCTTCTCCGCGCTGGTCGCCGAGCTGGAAGAGGTCAGCGGCATCGCGGTGGCGGTGGAGAACATGTTCCCGCTGCGTCCGCTCGGCCGGAAGCGCCAGGTCCGGCTCTCCGGCTTCCGCCCCTCCCCGGACCCCACCGACGTGGGCTACCGCAACTACACCCTGGACACCTCGCACACCTCGGCCGCGCACGTGGACGCGCTGGAACTGGCCAAGCGGATGGGCCCCGGCCTGCGGCACGTGCACCTGGCCGACGGCACCGGAGCCCCGGTGGACGAACACCTGGTGCCCGGCCGCGGCGACCAGCCCTGCGCCCGGCTGTGCGAGGAGCTGGTGGCCAACCAGTTCACCGGATCGGTGGTGCTGGAAGTCAGCACCCGCAAGGCCCGCACCCGTGAGGACAGGGTCGCTGACCTGGCCGAAGCCCTGTTGTTCGCCCGCCTGCACCTGGGCCGGTAAATCGGTGTATGTCACGGAACGTGTCTTCGGTCATATCTCTCCCGTGAAGAGGCTGTTCAGGCCCTGACCCGTCCGGGTGGTTCACGTACAGTTCCGCCCTGTGAACCCGTTGCGCGCCTTGATCCTCGCCGCTGCCAGAAACGACGGCATCCGGCGACTGGTCGGCACCGCTCCCGTGTCCAGGGACGTGGTGCGCCGTTTCGTGGCCGGTGAGACCACCGAGGACGCCGTCGCCGCGACCACCAAGCTGGTCGCCGACGGGCTGACCGTGACCCTGGACTACCTCGGCGAGGACACCACCGACCGGGAGCTGGCCGAGGTCACCGTGCAGTCCTACCTCCAGCTGCTCGACCAGCTGCACTCCGCGGGCCTGGCGCCCTCGGCCGAGGTCAGCGTGAAGCTGTCCGCGGTCGGCCAGGCCCTGGACGAGCGGCTCGCGCTGGACAACGCCTCCCGGATCTGCGCGGCCGCCGAACAGTGCGGCACCACGGTCACCCTGGACATGGAGGACCACACCACCACCGACTCCACCCTGCGCGTGCTCGCCGAGCTGCGCCGGAGCTGGCCGTGGGTGGGCGCAGTGCTCCAGGCCTACCTGCGCCGCACCCTGGACGACTGCCGCGAGCTCTCCGGCCCCGGCTCCAGGGTCCGGCTGTGCAAGGGCGCGTACAAGGAGCCGGAGTCGGTGGCCTACCAGGCCCCGCACGAGGTGGACCTGAGCTACGTGCGCTGCGCCAACACGCTGCTGCAGGGCGAGGGCTACCCGATGTTCGCCACCCACGACCCCCGGCTGGTGGGCATCATCGACGAGCGCGCCCGCTGGCACGACCGCAAGCCGGGCAGCTACGAATACCAGATGCTCTACGGCATCCGTCCGGAGGAGCAGCTCCGGCTCGCTCAGGCGGGCGAGACCGTACGGGTCTACATCCCCTACGGCCAGGAGTGGTACGGATACCTGATGCGACGACTGGCCGAGCGACCGGCGAACACCGCTTTCTTCCTCCGGGCTCTGGCCAGCAAGCGGTGAGGGTCCGTACGGATCCACTCCGGATCACCCCGTTCGGACTCGCCACCGCGGTCCGCCCGATGGGTGACGGAAGCTTCACCGCCGAGCTGGCCGCGGACTGGACCATCGCAGGCAAACCACACGGCGGCTACCTGCTGGCCCTGCTCGCCAGGGCCGCGGTCACCACCGCCGAGGCAGGCGGCGCGACCGCGGCCGACCCGCTCAGCGTGGGCGCGGACTTCCTGCATCCGCCGGAGCTGGGCCCGGTGCTGCTGCGCACCAGCGTGGTCAAGGCGGGGCGGACCGTCACCGTGGTCAAGACGGAGCTGGAACAGCGTGGCCGGGTGTGCGTGCACGCCATGGTCACCACCGGCCGCCTGCCGGATGACCCCGCGGCCTGGACGGACCTGCCGGACCTGCCCGCCGAGCCGCCCGCACGGGCGATCGAGGTGGGCGCTACGCAGGCCGCCAAGGTTTTTCGGGTGGCGAAGGCTTGTCAGCTGATGCTCGATCCCGAGGGGGCGGGCTTCTTGACTGACAACCACACCAGTCCGTTGCGGCTGCGGTTGTGGGTGCGGCCGCGCGAGGGGCAGCCGGATCCGCTGTTCGCGTTGGTGGCCGGGGACATCTCGATGCCGGTGACGTTCAACCTGGGGCGGCTGTCGTGGTCGCCTACGGTGCAGTTGACGGCGTTGCTGCGGTCCCGGCCCGCGCCGGGGTGGCTGCGGTTGTCGGTGGAGTCGAAGGCTGTTTACGGGCAGTGGTTCGATGAGGACACGACGGTGATCGACTCGACTGGGCGGCTCGTGTGTCAGACGAGGCAGCTGGCCCTGACGCCGGTGGACTAGCTCGCGAGCCGTTTGCTGTCACATTGGCGCGCTCCGCGCGCGGGATTTTTTCGCTCCTGAGTCAGGCGTTCGCGACCCCGACACACGCGAAGCAAGCTTCGGATGTGTCGGGGTCGCGAACGCCTGACGCGAAAAAATCAAACCCACCGCTGGGTTCAGAGCCCGGCGTGTCGCTGGCGCGCCACGCCTCTTTCGCGGCAGGTCAGCGGCTGGTGTTGTGGTGCTCTGGTTAGGCTTCTTGTCATGACCACCACCGCTGTACTTGGCGCGGGCAAGATCGGTGAGGCGTTGCTGTCGGGGCTGTTGCAGTCCGGGCGGAGTCCTGAGGAACTGCTGTTCACCGAGCGGTATCCGGAGCGCAGTGCTGAGCTGACCAAGCGTTACGGGGTTCGCGGCGTTGACGTGCCGACCGCGGCTGGGCTGGCCGATGTGCTCGTTGTCGCGGTGAAGCCGCAGGACATCGAGCCGTTGCTGGACGAGCTGGGTGCGGTGTTGCGGCCGGGGACGCTCATCGTGTCGCTGTGCGCGGGCCTGCCGACCGCCCTGTTCGAGCGCAGGCTGCCCGAGGGCACCCCGGTGGTCCGGGTCATGCCGAACACCCCGATGGTCGTTGGCGAGGCGATGAGCGCCATCTCCGGGGGCCGGCACGCCAAGCCCGAGCACCTGGCGCTGGCCGAGGCCATGCTGGCCGCGGTGGGCAAGGTGGTGCGGGTGCCGGAGGCGCAGCAGGACGCGGTGACCGCGCTGTCCGGGTCCGGGCCCGCGTACTTCTTCTTCCTGGTCGAGGCGATGATCGACGCCGGGATCCTGCTCGGGCTGCCCAGGGCGGTGGCGGCGGACCTGATCATCCAGTCCGCGGTGGGGTCGGCGGCCATGCTGCGGGACTCGGGGGAGCACCCGGTGGCACTGCGGGAGGCGGTCACCTCGCCCGCGGGCACGACCATCTCGGCGATCGTGGAGCTGGAGAAGCACGGGGTGCGGGCGGCGCTGATCGCGGCGATCGAGGCTGCTCGGGACCGGTCCGTGCAGCTGGGCGCGGCGCACGAGTCGTAAGCCTGTTATCACGGAATGGTATCGGAAGTCGAGTCCTCGCAGCGTGCGGGCAGGGGGGCTACCCTCGTAGTCAGCACGTGCGTGTCGATTCCGTCGGTGGGGAAGCCGGCGGCGCGACACGTGCCGAAGGACACGGTGACTCATGCCGGCGAAGAAGGAGACGGATCACGCTGGACTCGGTCAGGTTCGGTTTCTCACGGTTGCCGAAGTGGCCGGGCTCATCCGTGTCTCCAAGATGACGGTCTACCGGCTCGTGCACTCGGGCGAACTGCCCGCGGTCCGGGTCGGAAGGTCCTTCCGGGTGCCCGAGAACGAGGTGCACGCCTACCTGGAGAACGCGTACTACAACGCGGGCTGAGGGGCGATTTCACCCCCCGGGTACCCTGGTAGACCGTTCGTGTCATTCGGCCGCCTGGCCGGCGGCCGCAGCGCGCGCTGACGACACGCGAAAGCTCAGCTGACCAACATCGATAGTGAAGAGGAACCCGTATGGGCTCGGTCATCAAGAAGCGCCGCAAGCGCATGTCGAAGAAGAAGCACCGCAAGTTGCTCCGCAAGACGCGTCACGCGCGTCGCAAGCAGGGCAAGTGACCTTCGGGTCTGAGGTCGCTTCGCTCGTTGCGCCGATGATGGCCTGAGACCGAACGAACCGCCGCCGCGTTCGAGGTGTGAGCCTCGATACCGGCGGCGGTTCGCGTTACCGGGCTGACCAGGGAACTTCATCCGGCACTCCCCGCAAGGCGGCATGCCGGGGCGGGGCGCGCGAGTAGCATCCCCTTCCGTCACCGCCCGTGCCCAGGGAGTCGCATGGCGCCCAACGTCGTCCTCGTCACCGGGGTGAGCCGCTTCCTCGGCGGCCACCTCGCCGCCCGGCTCGCCGCCGACCCGTCCATCGAACGCGTCCTCGGCGTGGACACCGTGCCGCCGCCGAGGGACCTGCTGCGCCGGATGGGCCGGGCCGAGTTCGTGCGCGCCGACATCCGCAACCCGCTCATCTCCAAGGTCATCGCCACCGCCAAGGTGGACACCGTGGTGCACGCCTCGGTGAGCGCGAACCCCGGCTCCACCGGGCGCACCGCGATGAAGGAGATGAACGTCATCGGCACCATGCAGCTGCTGGCCGCGTGCCAGAAGGCGGTGTCGATGCGCAAGCTGGTGGTCAAGTCCACCAGCGCGGTCTACGGCGCCAGCTCGCGGGACCCCGCGGTGTTCAGCGAGGACATGGGCCCCAAGGACCTGCCCTCCAGCGGCTACGCCAAGGACGCGGTGGAGATCGAGGGCTACGTGCGCGGCTTCGGCAGGCGCCGCCCCGACGTGGACGTCACCACGCTGCGCTTCACCAACTTCATCGGCCCGCGCATCGACACCGTGCTCACCCGCTACTTCGCCCTGCCGGTGATCCCGACCGTGCTCGGCTACGACGCCAGGGTGCAGCTGCTGCACTCCGAGGACGCGCTGGCGGTGCTGGAACGGGCCACCATGCACGAGCTGCCCGGGGTGTTCAACGTGGGCGCGGACGGCGTGCTGATGCTCTCCCAGGCCATCCGCAGGGCAGGCCGGGTGCCGCTGCCGGTGCCCAGCGCGCTGGTGCCCTCCTTCGGCCAGCTGGTGCGCGGGGCCAGGCTGGTGGACTTCTCCCCCGAGCAGATGCGCTTCCTGAACTTCGGCCGGGTCGTGGACACCACCCGGCTGGTCGAGGAGTTCGGTTTCCAGCCGCGCTGGACCACCCAGCAGGCCTTCGACGACTACGTGCGCGGCCGCGGCCTGCGACCGGTGCTCGACCCGGAGTTGATCACCGGCGTGGAACGGACGCTGAAGTCGGTGTTCTCCCGCAACGGACGAGGATGAGGTGAGCGAAGCGGTGGCAGAGGCACGGGTGATCCCGATCAGGGGTGGCGGACGCGAGCGGGCCGCCGAGCCACGGGGCGGCCAGGGGCAGCGGGGGCCGGTCCCGGTCACGCCGGAGCCGCCGGACCCCTCGGTCTGGGAGCAGAAGATCACCGAGGCGATGGCCTTCGTGCGGCGCAGGCTCACCGGCGAGTACGAGGTGGACGAGTTCGGCTTCGACCCCGACCTCACCGACAACCTGCTGATGACCCCGCTGCGCCCGCTGTACGAGAAGTACTTCCGGGTCGAGGCCACCGGCCTGTCCAACGTGCCTGCCGAGGGCGCCGCGCTGATCGTGGCCAACCACTCCGGGACCATGTTCCCGATGGACTCGCTGATGACCGGCGTGGCCGTGCGCGACCACCACCCCGGCAACCGGCACCTGCGCATGCTCGGCGCGGACCTGGTGTTCAACGTGCCGGTGCTGGGCGCGCTGGCCCGCAAGGCCGGGCACACCCTGGCCTGCAACCCGGACGCGGAGCGGCTGCTGCGCCGGGGCGAGCTGGTCGGCGTGTGGCCGGAGGGCTTCAAGGGCATCGGCAAGCCCTTCCGCGACCGGTACAAGCTGCAGCGCTTCGGCCGCGGCGGGTTCGTCTCGGCCGCGCTGCGCACCGGAGCGCCGATCGTGCCTTGCTCGATCGTGGGCGCGGAGGAGATCTACCCGATGCTCGGCGACCTGCGCCCGCTGGCGCGGCTGCTGGGCCTGCCGTACTTCCCGCTCACCCCGACCTTCCCCTGGCTGGGCCCGCTCGGCCTGGTCCCGCTGCCGAGCAAGTGGTACATCGAGTTCGGCGAGCCGATCCGCACTGACGGCTTCGACCAGCACGCCGCCGAGGACCCGATGCTGGTGTTCAACCTGACCGACCAGATCAGGGAAACCATCCAGCAGACCCTCTACCGCCTGTTGACCCAGCGGCGGAACGTCTTCCTCGGCTAATCTGCGCCGCGTGGGACATCCGATGCAGCCTCCGCCGCAGCAGCCGCCGCCGATCCTGGTCAGCACGATGAACGACGTCCCGGGCTACCGGGTCGTGCAGGTCTTCGGCGAGGTGTTCGGCCTGACCGTGCGCAGCCGCAACGCCTTCTCCGACATCGGCGCCAGCTTCAAGGGCATGTTCGGCGGTGAGCAGGTCGGCTACACCAAGCTGCTCAGCGACTCCCGCTGGGAGGCGATCAACCGGATGCGCGCCGAGGCCGCCCAGCGCGGCGCCAACGCGGTGATCGCGATGCGGTTCGAGAGCGGCGAGGTGGTGCCCGGCAGCACCGAGATCGCCGCCTACGGCACCGCGGTGTTCATCGTCCCGGAGCAGCAGCAGGGTGCCCCGCAGCACTGACCGATCACGAAGCGATAGCTACCGATTGACTTTCGATAGGTGGCTACTGATACTCGATGCATGTTGACCGTGCATCGAGTGATCTTGCCGCTTCGGGCGTTCCTCGCGCTGTTCTTCGCGATCCTGTTGGTGTTCCAGTTCCTGTCCTTCCCCGGGCAGTTCGCGCACATGGCGCAGGTGGACCCGCAGAGCGCCCACCTGCGCTGGCCGCTGACCCTGCTGGCCGGCTTCCTGATCCTGTGCGTGCAGGTGGTGGTGGTCGCCACCTGGAAGCTGCTCACCCTGGTCCGCAGGGACCGCATCTTCACCAAGGCCTCGCTGGTCTGGGTGGACGCGATCGCCTGGGCGATCTTCGCCGGGTGGCTGGTGCTGGTCGGCATCGCGACCGCGGTGGTGCTCAACGCGGACGACCCCGGCGTGCCGATGGTGCTGTTCCTGCTCTCCACCGGGGTCGGCGTGCTGGTGCTGGTGGTGGTCGTGCTGCGCGCGCTGCTGCGTCAGGCCGTCGAGCTGCGCTCGGACCTGGAAGCGGTGATCTGATGCCGATCGTGGTGCGGATCGACGTGGAGCTGGCCAAGCGCAAGATGAGCGTGGGCGAGTTCGCCGAGAAGGTCGGGCTCACCCCGGCGAACGTGGCCGTGCTGAAGAACGGCCGGGCCAAGGCGGTGCGCTTCAGCACCCTGGAGGCCATGTGCCGGGTGCTGGAATGCCAGCCCGGCGACCTGCTGGAGTGGGTCGAGGAAGAGGGCTAGCCCTGGCGCTTGCGGCGGTAGGCCACCCCGGCGGCGAAGGCCGCGGTCAGCGCGCCCGCGCCCAGCAGGGCCGGGATGCCGATCTTCATCGCCTTGCGGCCGGTGCGGAAGTCGCGCACCTCCCAGCCGCGCGCCCTGGCGATGTCGCGCAGCCGCTGGTCCGGGTTGACCGCCACCGAGGTGCCCACCACCGACAGCATCGGCACGTCGTTGGAGGAGTCCGAGTACGCGGTGCAGCGCCGCAGGTCCAGGCCCTCGCGGGCGGCCAGCGCGCGCACCGCGTGCGCCTTGGCCGGGCCGTGCAGCAGGTCGCCGACCAGGCGGCCGGTGTAGACGCCGTCCTGGTGCTCGGAGACCGTGCCCAGCGCGCCGGTGAGGCCGAGGCGGCGGGCGATGATGGTGGCCAGCTCGACCGGGGTGGCGGTGACCAGCCAGACCCGCTGGCCCGCGTCCAGGTGCATCTGGGCCAGCGCCCTGGCGCCGTCCCAGATCCGGTCGGCCATCAGCTCGTCGTAGATCTCCTCGCCGAGGGTGACCAGCTCGCTGACCTGGCGACCGGCCACGAAGGAGAGCGCCTGCTCCCGGCTGGACCGGATGCCCTCCGGGCTCTCCTTGCCGCCGACCCGGAACTTCAGCTGCTGCCAGGCGAAACCGAGCAGGTCCGAGCTGGCGAAGTACTTGCGGGCGGCCAGGCCACGGGCGAAGTGGAAGATCGACGCGCCCATCATCATGGTGTTGTCCACGTCGAAGAACGCGGCCGCGGTGAGGTCCTGCGGCACGGCCGCGTCGTACTCGGCGGCGGCGGCCACCGCGGCCTCGGCCGAGGCCTCCCCGGCCAGTGCCGCGCTGCTCTTGTGCTCGGGCCGGTCCTCGTTCGCCCGCCGGTTGGCCACCGCGGTCCCCTCCACGTCCTCCTGCGTCAGCGGGTTCACCCGCCCCAGGGTAGCGATCGCCGCACGTTACCGGTTCTGGCCGAGCAGGCCGAAGGGGAGTTTCAGAAGATCGAGGAGACCCGGCAGCAGGCCGGTCGGCGCAGGGCTCGACGGCACCGGCGCGGGCGTGCTGACCTGCGGCAGGCTCGGCCGCGGCGGGATGACCGGAACCGGCGCCGGCGGCGGCGCGGACGTGGTGGGGATCGCACTGACCGTGGGGGTCTCCCGGACTGTCGGGGCGGCCGTGGGGGACTCGGTCACCTCCCGGCCGTTCGCCCCGGAGCTGGGCAGCGCACCGGCCTCCCGCGCCGGGGCGGGCACGCAGCGCTCGGTGGCGGGCAGCGCGCCGATGTCGTCGGCCGCGCCGGAGGTGATGGTCAGGCAGCCCGCGCGCTGGCGCAGCTCGCTGGCCCGCTGCCGGATCCGCTCCAGCAGCTCCACGGTGCCCAGCACCCGGTGCCGGGCCGCCGCGGGCAGCGTGGGGCCTGCCGCGCGCAGCCGGTCGAGCTGGCTGGTGGCCCAGTCGGCCAGCGCGACGAAGAGCTGGTCCTCGGCGTCCGCGCCCAGCTCGGTGAGCAGCCGGGACCCCGCGGCCGCGTCGGCCTCGAGGTCGCCGAGCGCACGGGTGAAGTCGGCGTCGGTGACCCCCGGCCGGTCCAGCAGCGTGCCCAGCTCGGTCACCCTGGCCCGCGCGAACTCCAGGTGCTTGAGACCCCTGGGCCGCTCGCGGAAGGTCAGGCCCAGCTCGGCGGACTCCGCGCTGCGCTTGACCGCGTACAGCGCGTCCCCCGGCACCGAGTCCTGGCTGAGCAGCAGCGACATCCCGGACACGGTGCCGAGCAGCGCCACGCTGGCGGCCAGCGCGACGGCGAAGCGCCGCCGCCTGGCCGTGGGATCAGGGCGGCGGTCTGCCTCGCCGACCGCGGCGGGGAACTCGGCCAGCAGGCGCTGCCGCATCCGGTCCCGCGCCGAGCTGTCCGGGTTCAGGTGTTCCTCGTAGGCGGCGAGCGCCGGCAGCACGTGCGCGAACTGCGCTGGTCCTTCGGATGGCCCTGAGGGCGGTTCATCCGTGCTCACGCGTGTGTCCTTCGGCTGGCCGGTAGCCCAGGCCCCGGCAGGCCCGCGCTCTCAGCACAACAACGAAGCAGTGACCCGATGAGTTACGCGTACGCCCGTACGGGTTAGCGGAGCCCCTGGGGCAGGATCTGGGCCAAACGGCGTACCGCCCGGTGCTGGAGGGCCTTGATGGCGCCCTCGTTGCGGCCCATGACCTCCGCTGTCTCGGCCACCGACAGGCCCTGCAGGAAGCGCAGCACGATGCACTCGCGCTGGTCGGTGTTGAGCTGGCCGACGCACTTGAGCAGCTCCGCGTTGGTGGCCTCGGCCAGCACTTCCTGCTCGGGACCGGCCAGCGGCTCGGAGTTGTCCGCGAGCTCGGCGGTGGGCACCTCGAAGCGGTACCGGCTGGACTTCACGTGGTCCAGGATCAGGTTCCTGGCGATGGTGACGAACCAGGCGCCCACGTCCCGGCCCTGGTAGCTGACCGAGCTGATCCGGCGCAGCGCGCGCAGGAAGGTCTCGCTGGTGAAGTCCTCGGCCAGGCTGCGGTCGCCGACCCGGAAGAGCACGTAGCGGAACACCACGTCCACGTACTGGTCGTAGAGCCTGCCGAAGGCGTCACTGTCCCCGGCCTGGGCGGCCTGTACCAATGCCCATGCTTCCCCGGCCGGTGACGGTGTCTCCACGGTCTCGGCCTGCGAAGGGCGCCCGGTTGAGCAGGGCCAACCCATCGGTGGGGGCATGCGCGCTCCCTTGCTCGCGGTCCCGGAGCTGGATGGCGGTCTGTCCGGGGGTAGACCGAACCATACCTTTTGTTACTCCAAAGTAGGTAGCGTTGGTCGGCGGTATTTCGTCCGTCTTGGAGACAGACGTCTCGGCGGTGGATGCGTGACGAACAACACCCATGTCAGACTTCGGGTCCCGTTCGGCCGGCCACACCGGGAGGACAGATGACCGCCGTGGGCAACGTCGCGGACCTGATCAGGTCGGCGGCGCACCGCGAAGCCGACCACCCGGCGCTGCTGGACGCCGCGGACGGCAGCCAGGTCAGCTGGGGCAGGCTGGACGCCGCGGTGGACGCGCAGGCGCACCGGCTGCGGATGGCGGGCGCGCTGGCCGGGGACCGGGTGGCCATCCGGCTGCCCACCGGCATCGAGTTCTGCGTGGCCCTCTTCGGCGCGCTGCGCGCCGGCTGCGCCGTCGTGCCGCTCGCGCCCGGCCTGCCCGGACCGGAGCTGACCAGGGTGCTCGCCGACTCCGGCGCGCGGCTGCTGGTGGCCGAGGGCGAGGTGGAGGGCGTGCGGGTGCTGCCCGCGCCCGCGCTGGCCGAGGCGGAGCCGTTCGAGACCGTCGGCGCGGACGAGGACCTGGCCGTGCTGGCCTACACCTCGGGCACCTCCGGCCTGCCGCGCGGCGTGATGCTCTCCCACCGCGCCCTGATCTCCAACACCCGCCAGTGCGCCCAGCTGCGGCCGACGCCGGTGAACGCGGCCGACCGGGTGCTGCTGGCCATCCCGCTCTTCCACGCCTACGGCCTGGGCCCCGGCCTGTTGCAGACCGCGGCCGCGGGGGCCACCGGTGTGCTGCTGGAGCGCTTCGACGCCGAGGGCGCGCTGTCGGCGATCCGCAGGCACCGGGTGACCACCTTCGTCGGCGTGCCGCCGATGTACACCGCGCTGCTCGGCAGGCCGGAGCAGGAACTGCGCGAGGGCCTGGCCACGCTGCGGCTGCTCACCTCCGGCGCGGCCCCGCTGGAGGGCGAGGTGCTGCACCGGATCAAGGCGGCCACCGGGCTGGACGTCTACGAGGGCTACGGCCTCACCGAGACCGGCCCGGTGCTCACCTCCACCCTGGTCACCGGCAAGCCCAAGGCCGGTTCGGTGGGCCAGCCGCTGCCCGAGGTCGAGCTGCGCCTGGTCGACTCCGACGGCACCCCGCTGGAGGAGGAGGACGAGGGCGGCGCGGGCCTGGTCTCGGTGCGCGGCCCGAACCTGTTCAGCGGCTACTGGCCGGACGGCGCGCACGGCCCGGACGCCGAGGGCTGGTTCCGCACCGGCGACGTCGGCTACCTGGACGAGGCCGGCGACCTGCACCTGGTGGACCGGGCCAACGACCTGATCATCGTCAATGGCTTCAACGTCTACCCGCACGAGGTCGAGCACGTGCTGACCCTGCTGCCCGAGGTGGTCGAGGCGGCCGCGGTCGGCGTGCCGGATGAGACCACCGGCGAGACGGTCAAGGTGGTGGTGGTCCGCCGCGAGGACGCCGAGCTGACCGAGCAGGCGGTGCTCGCCCACTGCGCGAGCCACCTGGCCAAGTTCAAGGTGCCGACCAAGGTCGAGTTCGTCGGCGAGCTGCCGCATTCGGTCACCGGCAAGCTGGCCCGCCGCTCCCTGCGCTGACTAGGCCTTTCGGGCGTGGCGGCGGTCACCGCTCGCATAGTTGGACTTCCGAGTGTCGGAGACCCCACAATTGGCCTGCAGGTAGGACACCCCCTGGCACACCGTCGTGCCAGCCGACGGAGGTGGGCAGAGATGGGCGCTCCCGTGATCGATCGACAGCTGCCTGGTGACGAGGCCGCGGCTCTGCTCGAACTGACCAGGGAGATCGCGGACAAGGAGCTCGCGCCACGGGCCGCGCGGGCCGAGGCGGCCGGGGAGTTCCCGCGCGAGGTCTTCCGCACGCTGGGCCGGTCCGGGCTGCTCGGCCTGCCCTATCCGGAGGAGTTCGGCGGCGGCGGTCAGCCCTACGAGGTCTACCTCCAGGTGGTCGAGGAGCTCTCCCGCGCCTGGCTCGCGGTCGGGCTGGGCGTCAGCGTGCACACGCTGTCCTGCCACGCGCTGGCCGGCTACGGCACCGAGGAGCAGAAGGAGCGCTGGCTGGCCGACCTGGTCGGTGGCGAGCTGCTCGGCGCGTACTGCCTGTCCGAGGCGCACTGCGGTTCGGACGCGGCGGCGCTGCGCACCTCGGCCAAGCCGGGCCAGACCGGCGACTACACCGTCTCCGGCACCAAGGCGTGGATCACCCACGGCGGGGTCGCCGACTTCTACACCCTGCTCGCGCGCACCGGCGAGGACGGCCCCAAGGGCATCTCCGCGTTCCTGGTCGACGCGGACACCGCGGGCGTCAGCGCCGCGCCGCCAGAACGCAAGATGGGCATGAAGGCCTCCACCACCGCCCAGGTGATCTTCGACGCCGCGGTCGTGCCGGCCGACCGCCGTCTGGGCGCGGAGGGCCAGGGCTTCGCCATCGCCATGGACGCGCTCAACTCCGGGCGGCTGGGCATCGCCGCGGCCGCGGTCGGCGTGGCCCAGGCCGCGCTGGACGTGGCCGTGGACTACGCCAGGGAACGCTCCGCCTTCGGCCAGCCGATCGCCGAGTTCCAGGGCGTCTCGTTCCTGCTCGCCGACGCCGCGGCCGGCATCGAGGCCTCCCGCCAGCTCTACCTGGCCGCCGCCCGCCGCAAGGACGCCGGCCTGCCGTTCGTCACCCAGGCCGCCATGGCCAAGCTGATCGCGACCGACACCTGTATGAAGGTCACCACGGACATGGTGCAGGTGCTCGGTGGCGCCGGGTACGTCGAGGACTACCCGGTCGAGCGGTACATGCGGGAGGCGAAGGTCTTGCAGATCGTGGAGGGCACGAACCAGATCCAGCGCATGCTGATCGGCCGCGCGCTGGTCAGGCAGCGGTGAGCGACCACCAGGTGACCCTGCTCGGCCGGGTCGACTGCCACGCGTGCGAGGTGGCCAAGGCCGACCTGGAGCGCATCTGCGGGGAGATCGGCGTCGAGCTGACCGTGGTGGACGTGGACACCGACGCGGAGCTGCGCGCGGAGTACGGCGACATGGTGCCGGTGATCCTGATCAACGGCGAGGAGCACGGGTACTGGAAGGTCGAGGAGGAGCGCTTCCGCGCGGCCCTGCGCAGCTGGGGCTAGCCCCGGGCTACTTCCGGCACCGCTGGTCCAGCTGCTTGAGCGCGGCTTCCAGGAAGTACTTGTTGTCCGGCCGCGCCATGGCCTCCTTGACCACCAGCGCCGCGATCTCGCACTCGTTGATCACCGACTGCTGCGACCGCAGCCGGTTCAGCTCCGCCACCGCGTCCGCGGCCTCGGCCCTGGCCTGCTGGACCCGCGACTCCGCGGTCTTCAGGCTGCGCCGGGACGCCTCCAGCATGGTGCCGTTCAGCTCGGCCCGCTGCCGGGCGTTGACCAGCAGCACGGTCATGGTGGCGGTGCCGGTCAGCAGGATCGCGCAGGTCACGATCAGCGAGACGAGCAGTGCCTTGCGTCCCTTGGCCGGTCGCGCCTCGTGCTCCGGCGTCAGCGCGTTCATCCTGGTGCCGGTGTCGAACACCGGCGATGGACCCAGCGGTTCCACGGTCATTCCCCCCAAGCGAGTTCTTCCCCAATGCTTACCGGTTCCTGACGGCCTGCCGTTACCGGATGTGAACCGGACCTCGCCTGGCGTCGAATGCAGGGCATGGACACTCCGCGCATCCCGGCGGCCGTCGCCGCGCTGATCGGTCTGCTGGCCGTGCTGGCCGCGCTCGGCGCGGGGCACCTGGCCGCCGGGCTGCTGGAACCGAACGCCTCGCCGTACCTGGCCGTGGGCAACGCCGCGATCGATCTGACCCCGGCCGTGGTCAAGGACTTCGCGGTGCGCACCTTCGGCACCGCGGACAAGCTGGTGCTGCTGCTCGGCATGGCGGTGGTGCTGGCCGGGCTGGGCGCGCTGGCCGGGCTGCTGTCCAGGACGCGGCCGCTGCCGGGGCAGGTGCTCGCGGTGGCGCTGGGGGTGCTCGGCGGGCTGGCCGTGTACACCCGGCCGGACGTGGGCCAGCTCGGACTGCTGGCGCCCGCGGTGAGCCTGTTCGCCGGGCTCGGGGTGTTCAGCTGGCTGCACGGGCGGGCACTGGCTGTGCGGGCCGCTGAGCCCGCGACCGAGGCCCGCCGCCGGTTCCTGCTGGGCTCGGTCGCCATCGCGGCCGGGGCCGGTCTGAGCGGGCTTGCCGGGCAGCTGCTGGGGCGCCGGGTGGACGTGGCGGCCTCCCAGGACGCGGTGGCCGCGGTGCTGCCCAGGGCGGCCAAGGCGCCCGCGATCCCGCCGGGCGCGGACTTCGCGGCGGACGGCACGCCGAGCTTCCTGACCCGGAACGCGGACTTCTACCGGATCGACACCGCGCTGAGCGTGCCCCGGCTGCGGGCGGAGGACTGGCAGCTGCGGGTGCACGGCATGGTCGAGCGGGAGCTGCGGCTCTCCTTCGACGACCTGGTGAAACGGCCGCTGGTGGAAAGGACCATCACGCTGACCTGCGTGTCCAACGAGGTCGGCGGGCCGTACGTGTCCACCGCCACCTTCACCGGGGTGGACCTGCGCGAACTGCTGCTGGAGGCCGGGGTCAGGCCCGGCGCGGACCAGCTGGCCACCACCAGCTCGGACGGCTGGACCTGCGGCACCCCGCTGTCGGTGCTGCTGGAGCCGGACCGGGGCGCGCTGCTGGCCATCGGCATGAACGGCGAGCCGCTGCCCGCCGAGCACGGTTTCCCGGTGCGGATGGTCACACCGGGGCTCTACGGGTACGTGGGCGCGACCAAGTGGATCACCGAGGCCGAGGTGACCACCTTCGCCGCGTTCAGCCCGTACTGGATCCGGCGCGGCTGGGGCAAGCTCGGGCCGATCAAGACCCAGTCCAGGGTGGACAAGCCCGCCGGGTTCGCCAGGGTGCCCGCCGGTCGCGTGGTGGTCGCCGGGACCGCGTGGGCTCAGCACACCGGAGTGTCCACAGTGGAGGTTCGGATGGACAAGGGTCCTTGGCGGGAAGCCACGTTGAGCTCCGAGTCCAATGTGGACACTTGGCGGATGTGGCGGATCGAGTTCGACCTCGCGCCGGGTGGGCACAACGTGGAGTGCCGGGCCACCGACCGCTCCGGCTACGTGCAGACCGCGGAGCGGGCCGAGGTGCTGCCGGACGGCGCCACCGGCTGGCACTCGATCTTCTTCACGGTGACCTGACCGGCGCGGATCACCGGATTTGGTGACAACCCGGCCGGCTCCCGGCAGCCCGCTCAGTTGCGAGCGACGTCACGTTCGCCCCGGTGGCCGCCAGCCCCTATAGCACAACTCCGAAGGGCCCTCGTCACGCCCTTGGTCGGCGACTTTGTGCATGCGTTCACAAGTGGCTACCGTATAAGCAGTCACCCGGGTGGACGTGCGGGTTCGGGGCTCGGCGCGTCCGGTGCACCTGTGTCGGTGACCTCAGAGTGTTCGGTGAGGGAGTTAACGCGTGACGGCGCAGCGGAACGAGGGGCGAACGGCCCCGGCCGGCAGCTCCGGGACGGTCGCCCAGGACTCGCTCGCCCCCGAGGTGCCCAGCGCCCGTGAACGCGCCAGGGCCATCCCGGAGGCGGCCGTCGCCCGGCTCGCGGTCTACCTGCGAGTGCTGTCCACCCTGGTCGAACAGGGCGTGAGCACCATCTCCAGCGAGGAACTGGCCGCCGCGGCAGGCGTCAACTCCGCCAAGCTCCGCAAGGACCTCTCCTACATCGGCTCCTACGGCACCCGCGGCGTCGGCTACGACGTCGAGGTGCTGGTCGACCAGATCGAGCGGATCCTCGGTCTCACCCGCAAGCACAGCGTCGCGGTGGTCGGCATCGGCAACCTGGGCCACGCGCTGGCCAACTACGGCGGTTTCCCCGGCAGGGGCTTCCCGGTGGCCGCCCTCTTCGACGTCGACCCGGACCTGATGGGGGTGCCGGTCGGCGGCATCCCGGTCGAGCACGTGGACGACATCCCGACCGTCTGCGCGGAGCGCGAGGTGACCATCGGGGTCATCGCGACTCCTCCGGCGGCAGCTCAGCTGGTCTGTGACCGTTTGGTCTCCGCCGGTGTGCAATGCATCCTGAACTTCGCACCGGTCGTGCTCCAGGTCCCGGACGACATCGAGGTGCGCAAGGTCGACTTGGCGGTGGAGATGCAGATCCTGTCCTTCCACGTGGCCCGTCGCGCCGATGAGGCGCCCGAGCCCGAGGCGCCCAGCAGCGCCGCCACCAGGGCGAACGGCGCCCGGGTCGCAGCCGCCGACCAGGTGGGGGTGCGGCCATGAGCCTGCTCGTGGTCGGTCTGTCCCACCGCACCGCGCCGGTGCCGGTGCTGGAGCGCGCCGCGGTCACCGGTGACGAGGCCGCCAAGCTGCTGGCCGAGCTGGTGGAGTGCGCGAACGTCTCCGAGGCCGTGCTCGTCTCCACCTGCAACCGGGTCGAGGTCTACGCCGTGGTGGAGACCTTCCACGGCGGCCTCGCCGACATCTCCGGGGTGCTCTCCCGCCAGTCCGGCGTGGACGTGACCACCCTGTGCAACCACCTCTACGTGCACTACGCCGCCGGCGCGGTGGACCACCTGTTCCGGGTCTCCGCCGGGCTGGACTCGATGGTCGTGGGCGAGGCCCAGATCCTCGGCCAGCTGCGCGCCGCCTACACCTCGGCCACCGAGATGGGCACGGTCGGCCGCACGCTGCACGAGCTGATCCAGCACGGCCTGCGGGTCGGAAAGCGCGTGCACACCGAGACCGCCATCGACCACGCCGGGCCCTCGGTGGTCACCGAGGCGCTGGCCGACGCCGAGCGGGTGCTCGGCGGTCTGACCGGCCGCCGCGCGCTGGTGATCGGCGCGGGCTCGATGGGCGGCCTGGCCGCCGCGCAGCTGCGCAGGGCCGGGGTCGGCCGGATCGCGGTGGCCAACCGCACCGCGGCCAACGGCGAGCGGCTGGCCAAGGCGCTGGCCGAGGACGGCACCCCCGCGGTCGCGATCGGCCTGGAGTCGCTGCTGGCCGAGCTGGCGCTGGCCGACGTCGTCATCGCCTGCACCGGAGCCGCCACCCCCGTGCTGGACGCCGAGACCGTGCGCGCCGCGCGCACCGAGCCCGGTGCCCTGGTGGTCTGCGACCTCGGCCTGCCGCGTGACGTCGAAGCCGCGGTCGGCGAGCTGCCCGGTGTGCACGTGGTCGACCTGGAGACCATGCAGCTGCGGCTGCGCGAAGCCCCCAGCGGCCGGGACACCCAGCGGGCCGCCGAGCTGGTCGCCGAGGAGGTGCAGGCCTACCTGGCCGCACAGCGCTCGGCCGAGGTGACACCCACGGTGACCGCGCTGCGCCGCCGTGCCGCCGAGGTGGTCGACAGCGAGCTGCTGCGACTGGACTCCCGGCTCCCCGATCTCGACTCCGGCGTCCGGGACGAGCTGTCCCGCACCGTCCGCCGGGTGGTCGACAAGCTGCTGCACATGCCGACCGTGCGGGTGAAGCAGCTGGCCTCCGCGCCGGGC
Organism: Crossiella sp. SN42; assembly: GCF_023897065.1. GTDB lineage: Bacteria > Actinomycetota > Actinomycetes > Mycobacteriales > Pseudonocardiaceae > Crossiella. The sequence goes on along the minus strand of NZ_JAMHIV010000023.1, from coordinate 24,574 downwards.
GGGTCGAGCTACGCGGACGCCCTCCGCGAGCTCTTCGCCCTGGACCCGCAGTCGGCCGCCGCCGTGAGCGCGACACCCGCAATGCCTGCAACGGAAGCAGAGAGTGTGACCAACCACCACATCGCAATGTCCACAGTGGACGGTGAGGCCCGGTGAAACGGACCTTGCGCATCGGCACGCGGGGCAGCGCCCTCGCGCTCGCCCAGACCGGCACCATCGCCCAGGCTCTCGAGCAGGCCGGCGCCACCGTGGAGATAGTCACCGTGTCCACCCCCGGTGACCAGTCCATGGCCCCGATCGCGGAGATCGGCATCGGCGTGTTCACCTCGGCCCTGCGCGACGCGCTCGCCGCCGGTGAGGTGGACATCGCGGTGCACTCCTACAAGGACCTGCCCACCGCGCCCGACCCGCGCCTGGCGCTGGCCGCCGTGCCGCGCCGGGAGGACCCCAGGGACGCGCTGTGCGCACGGGACGGGCTCACCCTCGGCGAGCTGCCCGCGGGTGCGGTCATCGGCACCGGCTCACCGCGCCGGGCCGCGCAGCTGGCGGCGCTCGGCCTCGGCTGGGAGGTCAAGCCGATCCGCGGCAACGTGGACACCCGGCTGAAGAAGGTGGTCAACGGCGAGCTGGACGCCGTCGTGCTGGCCCGCGCCGGGCTCGCCCGGCTGGGCAGGCTGGACGCGATCACCGAGTCGCTGGACCCCTTGCAGATGTTGCCAGCGCCGGCCCAGGGCGCCCTCGCGGTGGAATGCCGCGTTGACGACGTGGACACCGAGCACCTGCTCCGGTCCACGCTGGACGACCAGGCCAGCCGCGCCGCGGTCACCGCGGAGCGCGCGATGCTCGCCGCTCTGGAGGCGGGCTGCAGCGCGCCGATCGGTGCGCTGGCCGACGTGGTGGAGGACCTGGACGCGGAGGGACGCGTCGTGGAACGGCTGTCCCTGCGCGGGGTAGCCGCGACGCCGCAGAACGAGTTGCTGCGCGCATCCGCCATCGGAGAGATGACCGCAGCAGAGCAGCTGGGCCGCGCACTGGCCGCGGAGCTGCTCGACCTTGGCGCTGCCGTGCTCAGCGGCCCCAAGGGAGTTAATGGAATGGGGAGTGCCTGATGACCCGCGCACGCAAGACCCCCGGACGGATCGCCTTCGTCGGCTCCGGTCCCGGTGACCTGGGCCTGCTCACCGTCCGGGCGCAGCAGTTGCTCACCAGCGCCGAGCTGGTGGTGACCGACCCGGACGTCCCGCAGGAGGTGCTGGCGCTCGCCCCCGAGGGCATCGAGGTCCGCCCCGCCGTCGGCGACCCGGCCGATGTGGCCAAGGACCTGGCCACCGAGGCCAAGAACGGCCGCTCGGTGATCCGCCTGGTCGCCGGTGACCCGCTGACCGCCGACGCGGTGGTGGCCGAGGCGCAGGCCGTGGCCAAGACCAGCGTCGCCTTCGACGTCATCCCTGGCGTGGCCGCGGGCACCGCGGTGCCGGCCTACGCGGGTGTCGCGCTCGGCGCGGTGCACACCGAGGCCGACGTGCGCGGCAGCGTGGACTGGGCCGCCCTGGCCGGCGCGCCCGGCACCCTGGTGCTGCACGCCTCCGCGAGCCACCTGGCCGAGGCGGCGTCCTCGCTGGTGGAGTACGGCCTGGCGCCGCAGACCCCGGCCGCGGTCACCACCGAGGGCACCAGCTGCGCCCAGCGCACCATCGACTCCACGCTGGCCTCGCTGGCCGCCGACGCCGGCGAGCTCAACGGCCCGCTGGTGGTCACCGTGGGCAGCTCGGTGGGCAACCGGAGCAAGCTCTCCTGGTGGGAGTCCCGCGCCCTCTACGGCTGGCGGGTGCTGGTGCCGCGCACCAAGGAGCAGGCAGGCGAGATGAGCGACCGGCTGCGCGCGCACGGCGCCATCCCGGTCGAGGTGCCCACCATCTCGGTGGAGCCGCCGCGCAGCCCCGCGCAGATGGAACGCGCGGTCAAGGGCCTGGTCGACGGCCGCTACCAGTGGGTGATCTTCACCTCCACCAACGCGGTGCGTGCGGTGTGGGAGAAGTTCGAGGAGTTCGGCCTGGACGCCCGCGCGTTCTCCGGGGTGAAGATCGCCTGCATCGGCGAGGCCACCGCGGCGAAGGTCCGTTCCTTCGGCATCACCCCCGAACTGGTGCCCTCCGGCGACCAGTCCAGCGAGGGCCTGCTGGCCGACTTCCCGCCGCACGACGACATCTTCGACCCGGTCGACCGGATCCTGCTGCCCCGCGCGGACATCGCCACCGAGACCCTGGCGGCCGGCCTGCGCGAGCGCGGCTGGGAGCCCGACGACGTGACCGCGTACCGCACGGTGCGCGCCGCGCCGCCGCCCGCCGACACCCGCGAGATGATCAAGACCGGCGGGTTCGACGCGGTGTGCTTCACCTCCTCCTCGACCGTGCGGAACCTGGTCGGGATCGCGGGCAAGCCGCACACGCGGACCATCGTGGCCTGTATCGGGCCGCAGACCGCGGAGACGGCGATCGAGTTCGGGCTGCGGGTGGATGTGCAGCCGGAGGTCGCTCAGGTGCCCGCGCTGGTGGACGCGCTGGCTGACCACGCGGCCCGGTTGCGGGCCGAGGGTGCCCTGCCGCCACCTCGGAAGACCAAGCGCGCCCGGCGGTGACATTGGCGCGCTCCGCGCGCGGGATTTTTCGCTCTTAGAGTCGTGCGTTCGTGCCCCCGACACACGCGAAGCAAGCTTCGGTGTGTCGGGGGCACGAACGCACGACGCGAAAAATCAACCCCGCCGCCAAGTTAAGAGCCCGCCGTGTCGCTGGCGCGCCACGCCTCTTTCGCGAGAAGTGGTTCGCGTCTGTGGTTTCGCTTGTGGTTTGGGTTGCCTTCGCGTGAAGCGTTGCTGGGGGGCGCGTAGCGTGGATCTGTACCTCGGCCACGTTCCCAGGGAGTTCCGCAGTGTTCCCGTCCCACCGCCCCCGCCGACTGCGCACCACCCCCGCGTTGCGCCGGCTGGTCGCCGAGACCACGGTGCGTCCGCAGCACCTGGTGCTGCCCATGTTCGTCAAGGAAGGCGCTGCCGAGCCGATCGCGATCCGGTCGATGCCCGGGGTGGTGCAGCACTCGATGGACTCGCTGCGCAAGGCCGCGGTGGAAGCCGTGCAGGCCGGGGTTGGCGGGATCATGCTGTTCGGGGTGCCGGAGACCCGGGACGCGACCGGCTCTGGCGGGATTGACCCGGACGGGATCCTCAACGTGGCATTGCGCGAGCTGCGCAGTGAGCTTGGCGACTCGACCGTGCTGATGTCGGACTGCTGCCTGGACGAGTTCACCGACCACGGGCACTGCGGGGTGCTCGCCGCGGACGGGTCGGTGGACAACGACGCCACCCTGACCCTCTACGGCGAGATGGCGGTGGCGCAGGCCGAGGCCGGGGCGCACCTGGTCGGGCCCAGCGGCATGATGGACGGGCAGGTCGGGTTCATCCGGGAGGCGCTGGACGCCGCGGGGCTCACCGACACCGGCATCCTGGCCTACACCGTCAAGTACGCCTCCGCGCTCTACGGGCCCTTCCGCGAGGCGGTGGACTCCCAGCTGCGCGGGGACCGCAAGACCTACCAGCAGGACCCGCCCAACGTGCGCGAGTCGCTGCGGGAGCTGGCGCTGGACCTGGCCGAGGGGGCGGACCTGGTCATGGTCAAGCCCGCGCTGCCCTACCTGGACGTGCTCAGCGAGGTGGCCAAGGCCAGTGACGTGCCGGTCGCGGCGTACCAGATCTCCGGGGAGTACGCGATGGTCGAGGCGGCCTCGGCCAACGGCTGGATCGACCGGGAACGCACCGTGCTGGAGACCCTCACCTCGATCCGGCGGGCCGGCGCGGACATCGTGCTGACCTACTGGGCCACCGAGGCCGCGCAGTGGCTGGACCGCGGATGAGCGAGGCGCTGACCCCGCCGCCGCAGCTGCTGCGGTCCCGGCAGCTGTGGGTGGCCAGCAGTGTGGTCGGGCTGGTCGCGGTGGTGCTGCGGTTGCTCGACCGGCGCGGCATCAGCGACATGCTCGGCCAGTTCGCCCCGCAGCTGACCATGGCCCAGGTGGACGGCGCGGTGAGCCTCGCGGTGGTGATGGCGGTGCTGTTCCGGCTCGGCCTCATCGCGCTGTTCTGGTGGCTGGCCACCCGGATGGTGCAGGGCGCGGAGGTGCCCAGGGTGGTGCTGACCGTGCTCGGCGGGATGAGCGTCGGCCTCGGGCTGATCGGCGTGCTCGGCCTGCTGGGCGGGGCCTCCGCCGCGCTGGCCCAGCTCGGGTTCATCCAGGTCACGCTGTCCGTGGTGATCTTCGCGCTGGACGTCGGCGCGCTGGCGATGATGTTCCACCCGACCTCCCGGGCGTACTTCATCGGCGTGCGCAGGACCCGACCAGGTAACACACCGGCATAGCCGTTGGACAGTGTCGGTGGACGGCCCTAGCGTGAGCGCGTGAGCAACCCGTACGACCCCAACCAGGGTCAACCGCAGTACCCCCAGCAGGGGTACCCATCCACTCCACAGGGCTTCCCGCAGCAGGGGCACCCGCAGCAGCAGCCCGGCTACGGCCAGCCCCAGTACGGGCAGCAGCCGCAGTACGCACAGCCCGGCCAGTACGGCCAGCAGGGCCAGTACCTGCCCCCCGGCATGCCCGGCGGCGGTGGCGCGATCGCCCGTCCGCAGCAGGTCGAGCTGGCCTTCTGGGTCTGGATCGCCGGCGCGGTGGTCAGCCTGATCGGCGCGGTGCTGAGCTACATCGGCTCCCGTGAGCAGATCGCCAAGATGCTGGACTTCCAGCGCTCGCAGGCCAGCAACCTGCCGCCGGAACTCCAGCAGCGGGTTCAGCAGACCGCGGAGAACATCGGCGGCGCCGGCCTCATCATCGGCATGGTCTTCACCATCATCATGGTCGGCCTGTTCGTGATGTTCGCCCTCTTCATGCGCAACGGCCGGAACTGGGCGCGGATCGTGCTCACCGTGCTCGGCGGTATCGGCATTGTGGCCAGCCTGTTCAGCCTGGCCGGCGTCGGCATCCTGGCCAGCCTGCCCGCCGACAGCCCGGTCCAGGTCCCGACGATGTCCTCGGTCGCGATGTACCTGGGCTTCGTGCCGCCGCTGTGCGCCATCGCGGGCATCGTGCTGATGTTCCAGCGCAACGCCAACTTCTACTTCAAGCAGGCCTGATGGCGGCAGGTTCGCCGCACCCGGGGTCGATCAGGATCGCGGTCGGCCTCTGGCTGGCCACCGCGACCTTCGGCGTGCTGAACACGATCTTCTACTGGACCCAGTACGGGACCGTGCGAGACGCGCTGACCCAGCAGAAGGTGCCGGACCCGGAGAAGGTCGCCACCACCCTGCTGACCTTCCACAGCGTCACCATGGTGTTCTTCGGGATCATCTACGTGGGCTTCGGACTGCTGCTGCGCCGCGGCTTCAGCTGGGCGCGGCTGGCGCTGACCATCGCCGCGGTGCTCCAGCTGGTGTTCATGCTGCGGCAGGGGCTGACCGCGGAAGGTCTGTTGATCGCGGTCCTGCTCACCGGGGCGCTGCTCACCTCCTGGTGGCGGAACAGCACCGACTGGCTCATCGCGGTGAAGACCGCGCGGTGACCCAGCCCGACGAACCGGCCCCGGTCCTGCACGGCGAACCCGGCTCCAGCTGGTGGCCGGTGCTGTGGGGACCGGGGTTCGCCGCGGTCGCGCTGCTGGTCGAGCTGATCACCGGCGGCCGGGTGAACTGGGTGCCGTGGCTGCTCATCAGCGGCGGGTTCGGGGTGGCCGCGCTGGTCTGGGTGCAGGCGCGGCGCCGGGTGTGCTCGGTCTCGCTGACCCCGTACCACCTGCGCTGCGGCCGCGAGCAGCTGCCGGTGGAGCGGATCGCCGAGGTCGGCGAGGACGTCGGCGCGCCGGTGGGGGCCAGGGTGCTCGGCGGTGGCTGGAGCGTGCCCAAGGGCTGCGACGAGCTGCCGGTGCGGCTGACCGACGACTCGGTGGTGCTGGCCTGGGCGCGGGACGCCGAGGGCCTGCGTGACGCACTGCGACGGCGGTTGGACGCGCGGTCGTGAGAAGCTGTCCGGCGTGAGTTCCCCGCAGACCGAGAGCCCGTTGCCCGCGGCGCCCGCGCAGCCCCGGCTGCACCAGCCATGGCGAGCGCTGGTCGCACTGGCGGAACTGGTGCTCGCGGTGCTGCTGGTGCTCGGCGCGTGCTGGGCCTGGCAGCGCGGGCTGGTGCCGATCACCCTGCCCAACGCCAAGCCTGGCGGGCCGCCCTACGAGCTGACCAGGTACTCCGGGCCCTGGCTGGGCCTGGCCACGCTGCTCGCGCTGTGCGCGCTGCTGGCCGTGGTGGACGCCATCCGGCAGGTCATGCTGGCCGTCCGCGCCCGGGGCCGTCGTCGCGCCTGAGGCAGTACTGTCGGTTATGTAATAGCCCTGTCACAGTCACCGGAAATCAGGGTATTCCCCTGATCTGGCTATGCACTGCGTGGATAGGGTGGCGAAATGTCACCACGTCCTCGACGCCGTAGGTGGATCATTGTCGGCGTCGTCGCTCTCGTCGTAGTTGCCGGTGGCGGATACCTGGGGTACCGCTGGTGGGCGCCGACCTCGGCCGCCGAACGCGGTCCGACCGGTCCGCCCACCGCCACGGTCAGCAAGGGCTCGGTCATCGACACCGTGTCGGCGGCGGCCAGCCTGCGCGCCTCCCGGTCGGCCAACGTCGACTTCGGCACCAGCGCGATCGTCAACAAGGTCTTCGTCAAGCTCGGCGACAAGGTCAGCAAGAACCAGAAGCTGGCCACCGCGGACGACCGGCAGGCCAAGGCCCAGCTGGACGCGGCCAAGGCCCAGCTGGAGTCCGCCAAGGCCGCGGTCACCGCGGCCAAGGAGGCCAAGCAGCCGGTCACCGGGCCCAACGCCCAGGTCAAGCAGGCCGAGCTCCAGGTCGAGCAGGCCCAGGACGCCGTGCGCTCCACCACCATCTACGCGCCCTTCGCCGGCACGGTCACCGCGATGAACGGCGCGGTCGGCCAGCGCTCCGGCGGTGGCGGCACCTCCGCAGGCAACACCGGCGGCTCCGGCGGCAGCCAGGGCGGGCAGGGCGGCGGCGGTGGCCGGGGCGGCCCCAGCGGCATCCCGGACGTCCCGCAGCCGCCCAGCGGCGGCTCCTCTTCCGGCAGCGGTTTCCTCACCGTCACCGACCTGTCCGGCTACCAGATCGCGGCCACCTTCTCCGAGATCGACATCGTCAAGGTCAAGGTCGGCCAGACCGCCCAGGTCGCGGTGAACGCCTTGGGCGGCAAGAAGTTCCCGGCCAAGGTGGTGCAGGTGGACCTGATGCCGGCCAGCTCCTCCGGCGTGGTCCAGTACGGCGTGCTGCTGGAGCTGGACGAGGCCTCGGCCGAGCTCAAGCCCGGCCAGTCGGCCAACGTGGTGGTCACCACCGCCAAGGCGGACTCGGTGCTCCAGGTGCCCTCCGGCGCGGTGCGCACGGTGGACGGCAAGAGCACGGTGACCGTCATGGAGAACGGCCAGCCCAAGCAGACCCCGGTGCAGCTGGGCGTGCGCAGCGACCACATCATCGAGATCACCTCCGGCCTGCGCGAGGGCGATGTGGTGCTGCTGTCGGACTCCGGCGGCCCCGGCCGGTTCCCGGAGGGTGGCTTCCCCGGCAAGTCCGCGCCGGTCCGGGTGGGCCGGTGAGCCAGCCCGCGCCCGGGAACCACCCGGTCATCGAGCTGCGCGGGGTGCGCAAGACCTACGGCATGGGCGAGGCCACCGTGCACGCGCTGGCCGGGGTCGACCTCGTGGTGCCCACCGGCGACTACGTGGCGATCATGGGCGCCTCCGGTTCCGGCAAGTCCACCCTGCTCAACATCGTGGGCTGCCTGGACCCGGCCACCGAGGGCGAGTACTTCCTCGACGGGGTCAACGTGGCCGAGCAGAAGCCGAGGCAGCTGGCCAGGGTGCGCAACCAGAAGATCGGCTTCGTGTTCCAGTCCTTCAACCTGATCCCCAGGTTCAACGCACTGTCCAATGTGGAGCTTCCGATGAGCTACGCGGGGCTGCGCAAGGCCGAACGCCGCCGCAGGGCGCTGGCCGCGCTGGACACCGTCGGCCTGGCCGACCGGGTCAGGCACCTGCCCACCGAGCTCTCCGGCGGGCAGCAGCAGCGGGTGGCCATCGCCCGCGCGCTGGTCACCGAACCGGCGCTGCTGCTGGCCGATGAGCCCACCGGCAACCTGGACTCCAAGAGCACCGCGGAGGTGCTGGCCATCCTGGACCGCCTCAACGCCACCGGCCGCACGGTCGTGATGATCACGCACGAGCGGGACGTGGCCGAGCACGCGCACCGGATCCTGCACATGGTGGACGGCAAGGTCGTGCACGAGGAGCGCAAGCAGGCGAACCGGCACGCGGTGGGGGTGGCCCGATGAGGATGGGCGAGATCCTCTTCTCCGCGGTGCGCGGCCTGCTGGCCAACAAGCTCCGCTCGATCCTGACCACGCTGGGCATCCTCATCGGGGTGGCCTCGGTGATCGTGATCGTCGCGGTCGGCCAGGGCGCGTCCAACATGATCATGAACAGCATCAACAGCCTGGGCGCGCACACCCTGAGCGTCTACCAGAAGTACTCCGAGTCCGGCCCTGGCCGCGCGCTGACCCTGGAGGACGCCGAGGCGCTGGCCGCGCCGGAGCTGGCCGACCGGATCAAGGCGGTGGTGCCGGGGGTGTGGAGCCAGGGCTCGGTCAACGATGGGGTGCGCACCAAGGACAACGCGCAGGTGCTGGGCACCCACCCGGACTTCTTCCAGCTGAACAACGCCCTGCTGGCGCGGGGCACCTACTTCAGCAAGGCCGACGTCACCGAGTCCCGCAAGGTCATCGTGATGGGCGGCAAGCTGGCGAGCGAGCTGTTCAACGGGCAGGACCCGGTGAACCGGCAGGTGATCATCAGCGGCATGCAGTTCGTGGTGGTCGGCGTGCTGGAGGAGGCCGGTGAGGGCGGTCGTGGCCGCTCCACCGACGAGATGCTGGCCATGCCGCTGTCCACCCTGCAGAACACGCTGACCGGGCAGCAGCCGCTGAGCCAGTTCTCCGTGCAGGCGCACTCGGTGGAGAAGATGGACCAGGCCAGGGCCGCCATCGAGGCGGTCTTGCGGGCCAAGCACCGCATCGACGCGGACAAGCCCGCCGACTTCGAGATCAGCGACCCCAGGGAGCTGACCCGCAGCAGCAGGCAGATCGACACCGTGCTGACCTACCTGATCCTGGCCATCGGCGGCATCGCGCTGCTCATCGGCGGCGTCGGCATCACCAACATCATGCTGGTCACGGTGACCGAGCGGACCCGCGAGATCGGCATCCGCAAGGCCATCGGGGCCACCAGGGGCGCGATCATGGGCCAGTTCCTGGCCGAGGCGACCATGCTGAGCATGTTCGGCGGCTTCCTCGGCGTGGTGGTCGGGCTGGTCGCCGGGCAGTTCAGCATCCGCGGCCTGCAGCTGACCGTGGTGCCCTCCTCGGTGCTGCTGGCCTTCGGCGTCTCGGCGCTGATCGGGCTGTTCTTCGGCGCGCTGCCGGCCAACCGGGCCAGCAAGCTGCACCCCATCCAGGCGCTGCGGCACGAGTGAGCGGAGGTCGCCAGGCCCCGGGGCCTGGGCCTGGCGACACCTCGGCGAACATCACCCTCCGTGACACAGGGTGACGTGGCGTGCCTCCCTCGTCGGGTGTGACGGCGGCCGCTATCAGTGCAGCTTGACGTGCTGCGCGCAGCTCAAACCTCTACTTTCGGGTTATTCCGCCGCCCCGTCTTCCGGTCGATCCGGGGGTCCCGGCGTACCAAAAGAATGACGGAACCGGAAAGTGTGAATTGGCATCCCTCGCGCCTGCGGCGTGACCTGCGAGTTTCTCGGGCAGGTCATTCGGAGGATGGGTGACGCGGGGACAATCGCGACTTGAGATCCGCTAGCTTCTGCGCATCCGGTTCCTTGCCGGATGGCAAGCATCAATTCGAGAGGTATGTCTCAAGTGATCAAGCAGACTGTTGCGTTGCTGGCTGCTGCCGGTGCGATGCTGGGTGGCACTGCCACGGCCGTGGCCGACGAGGACCAGCCGAAGCACGACCACACCCCGGCGTCCCAGTTCTGGAAGAACGATGACTCCGCCATCGAGCTCCTGAACAACACGAACATCCAGCTCCCCGTGTGCGTGGACGACAACGAGATCGGCCTGGTGCCGGTCGACGCGCTGAACAAGAAGTACAGCGACGGCCCGTGCGTCGAGGCCGACATGGAGAACGCCTCGGAGAACTGAGCACCTGCTGGGTCGCATTCCGCCTTTCACGCGGTAATAGCGGAGCAGTTTCGTGGATCTCCCAGGTGGTGGTGTGCCCGAGCGGTTTATCGCTCGGGCACACCAGCCCCATCGACGCCACCCGACCGGGTGTTGCGACACTGGACCGGTGACGTCGACGCCAGTGAACAACCGCAGTGACGAAGCCTCCGTCGCCACCTCCCGCGCCCTGTTCGAGCGGGCGGCCAAGGCCACGCCGGGTGGAGTGAACTCCCCGGTCCGGGCCTTCCAGGCGGTGGGTGGCACGCCGCGGTTCATGGTCAAGGGACAGGGCGCGTACCTGACCGACGCCGACGGCAACGAGTACGTGGACCTGGTCGCGTCCTGGGGACCGATGATCCTCGGGCACGCGCACCCCGCGGTGGTCGAGGCGGTGCAGCGGGCCGCGAGCAGCGGGCTGTCCTTCGGCACGCCGACCGAGGGCGAGATCGAGCTGGCCGAGGAGATCATCTCCAGGGTGGCCCCGGTGGAGCAGGTGCGGCTGGTCAACTCCGGCACCGAGGCGACCATGAGCGCGATCCGGCTGGCCCGCGGGTTCACCGGGCGGCGCAAGGTGGTCAAGTTCGCCGGCTGCTACCACGGGCACGTGGACGCGCTGCTCGCCCAGGCCGGCTCGGGCGTGGCCACGCTCGGGCTGCCCACCACGCCGGGCGTGACCGGCGCGCAGGCCGAGGACACCCTGGTGCTGCCCTACAACGACCTGGACGCGGTGCGCGCGGCCTTCGCCGAGCACGGCGCGGACATCGCCTGCCTGATCACCGAGGCGGCCGCGGGCAACATGGGCGCGGTGGCGCCGGAGGCCGGTTTCAACGCCGCGCTCAAGGAGCTGTGCTCGGCCAACGGCGCGTTGCTGGTGATGGACGAGGTGATGACCGGGTTCCGGGTCTCCGCGGCCGGTTGGTACGGCGTGGAAGGGGTCGCGGGCGACCTCTACACCTTCGGCAAGGTGATGTCCGGCGGGCTGCCCGCGGCGGCCTTCGGCGGGCGGGCCGACGTGATGGCGCGGCTGGCCCCGGCCGGGCCGGTCTACCAGGCTGGCACGCTGTCCGGGAACCCGGTGGCGGTGGCCGCGGGCCTGGCCACGCTGCGCAACGCCACCGCCGAGGTCTACACCGCGCTGGACACCAACGCGCGCAAGCTCGGCTCACTGCTGGCCGACGCGCTCACCGCCGAGGGCGTGGCGCACCGGGTGCAGTACGCGGGCAACCTGGTCAGCGTGTTCTTCACCGAGGACCCGGTGCGCGACTACGAGGGCGCCAAGGCGGCCCAGACCTGGCGGTTCGCCCCGTTCTTCCACGAGCTGCTGGCTCGTGGCGTGTACCCGCCGCCCAGCGCGTTCGAGGCCTGGTTCGTCTCCGCGGCGCTGGACGAGCGGGCCTTCGAGCGGATCACCGAGGCCCTGCCGCACGCCGCGGCGGCCGCGGCGGCAGCCAAGGAGAACTCGTGACGCGCACCGTGGTCCACCTGCTCCGGCACGGCGAGGTCTACAACCCCAACGGCATCCTCTACGGCCGCCTGCCCGGGTTCCGGCTCTCCGGCGCGGGTCAGCAGCAGGCGAAGCTGGTCGCCGAGCACCTCAACGAGCGGGACATCACGCACGTGGTGGCCTCGCCGCTGGAGCGCGCGCAGCAGACCGCCCGGCCGCTGGCCGACTCGCACCAGCTGGAGGTCGCGGTGGACGACCGGCTGATCGAGTCGGCGAACAAGTTCGAGGGCCTCAAGGTCTCCGTCGGCGACGGCGCGCTGCGCTCGCCCCGGCACTGGGCCAAGCTGTACAACCCGTTCCGCCCGTCCTGGGGCGAGCCCTACCTGCACATCGCGCACCGGATGCTGGGCGCGGTGCACCGGGCCAGGGTGGCCGCGGCCGGGCACGAGGCGGTCTGCGTGTCCCACCAGCTGCCGATCTGGACCGTGCGCCGGTTCCTGGAGGGCCGCCGGATGTGGCACGACCCGCGCCGCCGCCAGTGCTCGCTGGCCTCGCTGACCAGCCTGGTCTTCCAGGACGAGGAGCTGGTCCGGATCGTCTACCGCGAGCCGGTCGGCCGCACCGACCCGAGGGTGACCGGGGCATGAGGCGACTGCTGCCCGCCCTCCTCGCCGCGCTGGTGCTCACCGGCTGCGCCACCGGCACCGACGCGGTGGCCACCGGCGGCGACTTCGAGTTCGTCGCCCCCGGCGGCCAGACGCGCATCCGGTACGAGCCCGCCAAGCGGCAGAAGCCGCCGGTGCTCAGCGGGGACAGCCTGCTCGAAGAGGGCAAGACGATCAAGACCTCGGACTACGCAGGCAAGGTCGTGGTGCTCAACCTGTGGGGCAGCTGGTGCCCGCCCTGCCGGGACGAGGTGGACGACCTGGAGCGGGTCTTCGAGCAGACCAAGGACTCCGGCGTGCAGTTCCTCGGCATCGACCTGCGGGACGAGATCCGCAGCGCCGCGGCCGACTTCGTGCGCGACCACAAGCAGACCTACCCGTCCATCTACGACCCGCCCGGCCGGTCGCTGCTGGGCCTGCGCGGCTACCCGCGCAACGCGGTGCCCTCCACCATCCTGCTGGACCGGCAGCACCGGGTGGCCGCGGTGTTCCTGAGCAAGCTCACCGACGCCGAGCTGCTGCCGGTTGTGCAGGAGCTCGCCGCGGAAAAGAGCTAGTTGGGCAGCAGTCGCAGCTGCCGGAGCAGGGCCGCCAGGTCCGCCGGTGGCTGCGACTTGGCCAGGATCGCGTCGGCCATCGCCTTGCGGCCGATCAGGTTGAACTCCCGGCCGAGCGTGCGCATGATCGAGTCCTGGCTGGGCCGGAAGATGCCGCGCTCCTGGTACTTGCCGCCCTCGTACACGCCGATCACGCCGCCGTCCGGGGTCGGCTGGCCGATCAGCGAGTGCCACTTGACCCGCTGCTCGCGCATCTGCGCCTCGGTCAGCACGGAGGCGTTCGGCTCGGTCAGCTCCGGGCCGGTGTAGGGGTCGCCGGGGGAGAAGTACTCGTCGGCCAGCCCGCCCATGGAGTGGCCCAGCTCGTGGATGGCGATCTGCCCGGCCTGGGCGTTGCCGCCGGCCGCGGTGGCCACCGGGCCGCCCGCGCCGCCGTACTTGGCCGTGTTGCCCAGCGCGATCACCTGGTCGGCCTGCGGGGCCAGCGCGGCGTACTGCTTGGCCGCGGTCTCGTTCACGCACAGCAGCCGCTCGGTGCCGCTGCTGCCCTGGCACCAGAAGCCCATGTCCAGCGCGGTGTCCTTGCGCACGCCCTGCGCCGGGTCGTGGTCGACGCCGGAGTCGGTGGACACCACGTCCACCCGCCACACGTTGAGGTGCCCGGTCAGCGACTTGAACGGCTCCACCTGGGCCAGCTCGGTCCACTTCTCCCGCACGTGCCGCTCGTAGGTGGGCAGGTCGGCCGCGGTGTAGCCGTCGCCGACGAAGACCAGGTCGAAGCGCTCGGTGGACGGTCCGGTCTCGTGCACGATGCCGATCTGGGCCAGGATCTCGTCGGCGGCCTTGGGCAGGTCCGGCAGCACCGGCACCTTGACCTTGCTGATCGTGCCGTCCGGCGAGAAGACCTCGCGGAGCTCGAACTGCTGCGGGGCGGCGTCGGCCACCGGCTGGGACAGCGAGAGCACGAGGGCGGTGCAGGAAAGCGCGCCGGCGAGTGCGGCGAAGGGGCGAAGCACGGCTAGACGCTAGGGGGCCGGACGCGCTCGGGCCAGACTCCGTTCGTCCCAACTGGACAGTGTGGCCAAGGCCACGACGCAACCCCAAAAAGCCGATCGCGAACGGGTTACGTACTCTGGCTACTCGTGGACCCCGCCACCCAGCTCGCCATCTCGGGGCCGCTCATCCTCGCGGCCCTGGTGGCCGTGCTCGCCGGGACGCTGTCCTTCGCCTCCCCGTGCGTGGTGCCGCTGGTCCCCGGCTACCTCTCCTACCTGGCCGGACTGGTCGGGGCGGAGCAGCCGCCGATCAACAGCGACGAGGCGGCGCAGGCGCGTCAGGGCCGCTGGCGGGTGGCCGGGGCGGCGCTGCTGTTCGTGGCCGGGTTCACCGTGGTCTTCGCCATCGGCATGCTCGGCGTGCTCGGGCTGGCCGACGCGCTGATCGAGAACGGCCCGCTGCTGCAACGCATCGGCGGGGTCGTCACCATCTTCATGGGCCTGGTCTTCATGGGCCTGGTGCCGCTGCTCCAGCGCGATGTCCGCTCGCACCACGTGCCCAGGCTGGGCCTGGCGGGCGCGCCGGTGCTGGGCGCGCTGTTCGGGCTGGGCTGGGTGCCGTGCATGGGCCCGATGCTCACCGGCGTGGTCACCGTGGCCGCGGGCACCGGCGGCGGCAGCCTGCGCGGGATCGTGCTGATCCTGGCCTACTGCCTCGGCCTCGGCCTGCCGTTCCTGGTGCTCGCGCTGGGCGCGCGCTGGGCGGTGCGGGCCACCGGCTGGCTGCGGCGGCACACCCGCGGCGTGCAGCTCTTCGGCGGCGGCATGCTGGTGCTGGTGGGCGTGCTGCTGGTGACCGGCTTGTGGGGGCAGCTGGTGTCCTGGATCCAGATCAGCCTGGTCGCCGACTTCAGGCTGCCGCTGTGAGCGCGCCGGTCCGGCAGAGCGCTCCGCGCGCGGCCCTCGCCTTCCTGCGCAACACCTGGCGCGGGCTGACCAGCATGCGCACCGCGCTGATCCTGCTGTTCCTGCTCGCGCTGGCCGCGATGCCCGGCGCGCTGCTACCGCAGTACGCGCTGAACGCGGCCAAGGTCGCCGACTACATCAAGCAGTACCCGACGCTCGGCCCGATCCTGGACGACCTCGGCTTCTTCGCCGTCTACGGCGCGCCCTGGTTCGCCGCGATCTACGTGCTGCTGTTCGTCTCGCTGATCGGCTGCCTGCTGCCGCGCACCGTGGAGTTCGCCAGGCAGCTGCGTCAGCAGCCGGTGCTGGTGCCGCGCAAGCTGGCCCGGCTGCCGCACCACGTCTACGGCACCGTGGACGGCTCGGTGGACGAGGTGCTGGCCAGCACCAAGAGCACACTGCGCGGCTGGCGCAAGGTCGAGCGCACCGAGGACGGCGGCGTGGCCACGGTCAGCGCCGAGCGCGGCTTCACCCGCGAGGCGGGCAACCTGGTCTTCCACTTCGCGCTGGTCGCGCTGCTGCTGGGGATGGCGGCAGGCAAGCTGTTCGGCTACGAGGGCCAGGTCATCGTGCTGGCCAACGGCTCCCAGTTCTGCAACGCGGGCATCTACGCCTACGACTCCTTCCGGCCGGGCCTGACCGTGGACGGCACCGAGCTGAACCCGTTCTGCGTGCGGGTGGACGGCTTCGAGAGCCGCTACTTCGACAACCTGCAGCCCGACCTGTACCGGGCCAAGGTCTCCTACCAGGACGCGCACGAGCTGGACGGCGCCGGCTGGCGCGCCGCCGACGTGGAGGTCAACCACCCGCTGCGCCTCTCCGGCGACCGGGTCTACCTGCTCGGCACCGGCTACGCGCCGCGCTTCGTGGTCACCTTCCCCGGCGGGGAGCAGCGCACCGGCCTGATCCAGTGGAAGCCGATGGACCAGGCCACCCTGCTGTCGGAGGGCGCGACCAAGTTCGACCCGCCGGGGGTCACCGACCCGGACGAGCGCCGCCGCAAGCAGCTGGCCATCACCGGGCTGTTCGCGCCGACCGCCGGCTACCACGGCTCGGTGCTCACCTCGGTCTTCCCGGCGGCTGACGACCCGGCGGTCGCGGTGGACATCTACCGCGGCGACCTGGGCCTGGACTCCGGCCGCGGCCAGTCGATCTTCGAGGTCGACAAGTCGATGGTCGAGTCGGGGCGGCTGACCAAGGTGCTGCGCAAGAACCTCGCCCTCGGCGAGGAGGTCAGCCTGGACGACGGCACCAAGGTCCGCTTCGACGGCGTGGTGCCCTGGGTCTCGCTCCAGGTCTCCAACGACCCGGCGCAGGTGGCCGTGCTGCTGGCCGGGCTGGCGGTGATGATCGGCATCGCGCTGTCGCTGATCGTGAAGCGGCGGCGGCTGTGGGTGCGGATCTCGCCTGCCGAGGACGGCCGTACCTTGGTCGAGGTCGGCGGGCTCGCGCGCACCGACCAGGCCGGGTACGGCGAGGAGTTCACGCGCGTGGCGAACCAGCTTTTCGCAGGAAAGGACAAGTGATGGCGGTCAACGAGACCCTGTCCACCTACAGCGACTGGTCCTACACCAGCGGGCTGGCCGTCTACGTGCTGGCCATGGCCGCCTACGCCGCGGAGTACGCCTTCGGCCGCAAGCCCGCGCAGGCCAAGGCCTCCGCGCTGGTCGGCGCGGGCGCGCCGGCGCCGGAGCCGGTGCAGCCGGGCCGGATCGCCGAGCCGCCGAGGGCCACCGTGCCCGAGCGGGCGGGCCGGATCGCGGTGCTGCTGACCGGGCTGGGCGCGCTGTTCCACTTCGGCTCGCTGCTGCTGCGCGGGCTGGCCACCAGCCGGTGGCCGCTGGGCAACATGTACGAGTACGTCTCCGCGGTGGTGCTGGTCGCGGTGGTGGCCTGGCTGGTGCTGCTGCGCAAGCACAACGTGCGCAGGCTGGGCATGTTCGTGCTGCTGCCCATGGTGATCCTGCTGTTCCTGGCCTGGTCGGTGTTGTACGCCAAGGCCGCGCCGCTGGTGCCGGCGCTGCGCTCGTACTGGATCGTCATCCACGTCTCGGTGATCGTGGTGGCCAGCGGGCTGTTCCTGCTGCCGGGCGTGGCCAGCATGCTGTACCTGGTGCGCAGGGCCAACGAGGACAACCCGGCCCGGCTGGCCAGCTTCGCCAGCAAGCTGCCGGACACCGACACCCTGGACCGGATCGCCTACCGGGTGACCGTGTTCTGCTTCCCGCTGTTCACCTTCGGCATCATCGCCGGCGCGATCTGGGCCGAGTCCGCCTGGGGCCGGTACTGGGGCTGGGACCCGAAGGAGATCGTCGCCTTCGTCTCCTGGGTGATCTATGCCGCCTACCTGCACGCCAGGGCCACCGCGGGCTGGCGCGGCAAGCCCGCCGCCTGGATCAACATCCTCGGCTGGGCCAGCGTGGTGTTCAACCTGTTCTTCATCAACATGGTGGTCGCCGGACTGCACTCCTACGCCGGGGTTTGATCCGACACACCGCGACCCCGACTCGCACGGTCCCCGCCCTGGCGGCTACCGTCGCAGGCGTTGACTTGACGCTACGCCGGTGATGGAGGACTCCAACGGTGACCGGACGGTACGAGGAGCCCGAGACCCAGAACGTGCACTGGGTGCCGCCGGAAAAGCAGCAGCAGCAACCTGAACCGCTCTACGTCGACCCGAACACCTCGGGCGCGCACCAGGTGGGCGGCGGCCAGTCCGGCCCCTACCGGGTGGACCCGTCGACCTCCGGCCCGTACCAGGTCGGCGGCGGACCCTCCGGTCCCAACCAGGTCGGCGGCGGCCAGTCCGGCGCCTACTCGGTCAGCGGTGGCCCGTCCGGTCCACACCCGGTCAGCGGCGGCCCTTCCGGCCCGCACCAGGTGGACCCGAACAGCTCCGGCGCCTACTACGTCGAGCAGACCGCCTCCGGCTCGCAGCCGCAGCAGCACTACCAGCCGCAGTTCCAGCAGCAGGCCCCGCCGCCCGGCTACCCGCAGCAGGCGCACACCCAGCCGCGCCAGCCGCAGTCCGGCGCGCCGGACCTGTCCTCCCAGCAGCTGCTCCGGCAGACCAAGCGGCCGCCGTCCACCGGCTGGCGGCGCGCGGTCTACAAGGCCTCCGGCCACCTGCTCAACCTGGGCGAGAGCCCGGCTGACGTGCAGCGGCGGGACCTGATCGCCAGGGTCAACCAGCCGGTGCACGGCTGCTACAAGATCGCCATGCTGAGCCTCAAGGGCGGGGTCGGCAAGACCACCACCACGGCCAGCCTCGGCTCCACCTTCTCCTCGCTGCGCGGGGACCGGGTGGTCGCGGTGGACGCCAACCCCGACCGCGGCACGCTGGCGCAGAAGATCCCGCTGGAGACCACCGCCACCGTCCGGCACCTGCTGCGGGACGCGCAGCGGATCCGCCGGTACAGCGATGTGCGCGCCTACACCTCCCAGGGGCCCAGCCGCCTGGAAGTGCTGGCCAGCGAGCAGGACCCGGCCGTGTCCGAGGCCTTCAGCGAGGACGACTACCGCCGCACGGTGGCGCTGCTGGAGGTCTTCTACAACATCGTGCTCACCGACTGCGGCACCGGCCTGATGCACTCGGCGATGAAGGGCGTGCTGGAGCTCGCCGACTCGCTGGTGATCGTCTCCTCCGGCTCGGTGGACGGCGCGCGCAGCGCCTCGGCCACCCTGGACTGGCTGGACGCGCACGGCTACCGCGACCTGGTCGCCCGGTCCGTGGCAGTGATCAACTCGGTCCGGCCGGGCTCAGGCAAGGTGGACCTGGACCGGCTCAGCGAACACTTCGCGGCCCGCTGCCGCGCGGTCTGCCGGATCCCGTTCGACCCGCACCTGGAAGAGGGCGCGGAGATCGAGCTGGAGCGCCTGGCCCCGAACACCCGGCTGGCCATGCTGGACCTCGCGGCCACCGTGGCCGACGACTTCCCGCACGCGGTCGCCCGCTCCCGCGCTCGTTAGTTTTGCCGGCCGGGGCGGCCGTTGGCCGTCCCGGCGGGTCTCAGCTCACTCGTCGGAGTCCTTGCGGTTCTGCCTGCGACGGTTCTCGTCCAGGCGGCGCAGGAAGTCCGGGTCGTCGTCCGGGGCCACCGGGCCACCGGCCGCGCGGTAGCTCTTCGGGCGTTCCGGACCGAACGCCCGCCACATCAGCGCGCCAACGGTGACCGCCCCGATGACCGCGAGCAGGTACAGGTACAGCAACGCTGCCTCCTCTCACAGACCCACACCCGAGGTTAACCGAAGCTGACCGGAGCGGGTCGGTGCCGAAAGGGCAGCGTGACAACCTGAAGAAGACCCCGGTGGAGCCGGCGGATCGCTCTACGTGATCCAACCGGCCCCGCCGGGGTCCTGCGGCAGGGGCGCCTCGGGTTCCAGGCCACCTTGGTTCCCGGGCTGCTCTTGTCGTTATGCCTGCCGCTGTGGGTTCAACTCTGGCAGCCGGAATGACCTTGCACACATCCCGGCTGGCCATAGCATGCGGGTTATGGAACTGGAGGTACGCCACCTCCGGGTGCTGCTCGCGGTAGCCGACGCGGGCAGCGTCTCGAAGGCCGCCAGCACCCTCGGACTGTCCCAGCCCAGCCTGTCCGCCCAGTTGCGGCGGATCGAGACGAGCATGGGCGCGCCGCTGTTCGACCGCTCGGCCGAGGGCGTGCAGCCCACCTCGGTCGGCCGGTTCGTGCTGGCCAAGGCGCGCACCGTGCTGGCCGAGCTGGACGAGCTGCGGTCCTGGGCCGGGCAGGCCGGTGGCGCGGGCGGGGTGACCAAGATCCAGGTGGGCAGCGTGCCCGGTCCGATCGCCTCCCGGCTCGCGCTGTCTTTGCAACGTCTTTACCCGGGCGAGATCGAGGTGCACAGCCTGGCCGAGCAGTCCTCCTTCGCCATGCTCGGCCTGCTTGGCGGGCGGCGGATGGACGTGGCGGTGGTGGAGGAGTTCAGCGGGCACGAGCTGCCCTCGGTGGCAGGGGTGCGCCGGGCCCCGCTGGTGCCGGTGGAACCGGTGTTCGTGGCGGTGGCCGAGACCCACCCGCTGGCCGCGAAGGCGGTGATCGACCTGGCCGAGCTGGCCGAGGAACCCTGGATCGTGGACCCGCTGATGGACTCCGGCGAGACCGCGCACCTGCGCCGCCGCTGCCAGGAGGCCGGGTTCGAGCCGCTGATCAGGCATCACGCCACCGAGACCAGCGCGGCCCGCGGCGCGGTCTCCAGCGGCCTTGCGGTGAGCCTGGCGCAGGCCACCGCGCGGGAGGGGCTGGGCCTGGTGATCCGGCCGCTGCGCGGGGACCCGCTGGTGCGGCGGCTGGACGTGGCCTGGAACGAGGCCGGGCCGGTGGGCGAGGAGCTGGCGCTGGAGGCCGCGGCCGATGCCTACCTGGGCCTGGTCGGCGCGAACCCGAGCTATGCCGCGTGGTGGGCGGCGCATCCCGAGGTGCACCCGAAAGGTAAAGAGCGGTAAAAGCCGAGCGGCGAGAACGGGCCGTTTCCGGCCGTTCTCGCCGAGGTGATCTCGATCACTCTTTCCTGGTCAGGCGAGCGCGGGACCAGGGGTGGTGAGTTCGGCCAGCAGCGCGTTGACCTCGGACTCCCGGAACCGCCGGTGCCCGCCTGGCGTGCGGATCGACCCGATGCGGCCCGCGGTGGCCCACCGGGTCACCGTCTTGGGGTCCACTCGGAACAGGCCGGCGACCTCACCTGGCGTGAGCAGCCGCTCCGCTCCCGCGGGACGGGGCGCTGGACGCATGGTGGTCACTTTTCCCTCCTCACCACGGGCCCGAGGTCCTCGGGTCCGTACTCGGTGAAATGGTGGCATTTCACCCGTCAGGTACTCGAACGTTTGTCCGTAGGTAATGGGCAGGTAAGGGACGAATCGGTCACTCGAACGGCCCATCATGGGAGCATCTGGGCACGCTCTAGGGTCTGCTGCCATGGATCTCGTGGATCGGCAGATCATCGCGGCGCTTCGGGCCAACGGGCGGGCGACCTACGCCGACCTGGGCCGGCAGGTGGGGCTGTCGGCCTCCGCGGTGCACGAGCGGGTGGGCAAGCTGGAGAACTCCGGTGTGATCACCGGCTACCACGCGATGGTGGACCCGATGGCGGTCGGCCTCGGGGTGACCGCGCTGGTCGGCATCCACCCCTCGGACACCGGCGACGAGGACAAGATCGCCGCCAGCCTGGCCGCGCTGCACGAGGTCGAGTCCTGCTACGCGGTGGCGGGCGACGAGGCGTTCGTGGTCAAGATCAGGGTGGCCACCGTGGACGACCTGGAGCGCTCACTGGTCCGGCTGCGCCGCATCGACGGGGTGGCCCGCACCCGCACCACGGTGGTGCTCAGCACCCGGTTCGAGGGCAGGCCGAACACCCCGGGCTCCATCGCCGACCCGGCTCCCGGCGACACTCCCGGCGGCGGCGCGTAGCCTCACACCCGTGGAGGCCACCGACACCTCGAACACCGGCACGCCGGACAACAACCTCAACCGCGACCTGGCGCTGTACACCGCGGGCAGGCTCGGCATGGTCGTGCTCTTCGCCGCCATCCTGGCCGCGGTGGGCGTCCCGCTGCTGGTCGCACTGGCGGTCGGCTTCGTGGTCGCGCTGCCGCTGTCCTTCGTGCTGTTCAGCGGCCTGCGCCAGCGGGTGGCCCGCGGCCTGGCCGAGCGCGGCGAGCAGCGCCGGACCGAGCGCGCCCGGCTGCGCGCGCAGCTGCGCGGCGAGAGCTGAGCCACACCAGCCCCGCGGTTAGAGTGCGGCCATGGCCGTGCTCGATCGCTGTTGTGACAAGACCCGGAGCTGGGTCAACGAGGCTGTCCGGATCATCGAGGCGGATGCCAACCGCAGCGCCGACACCCATCTGCTGTCCTACCCGCTGCCGCCGGAGTGGGGCATCGACCTCTACCTCAAGGACGAGTCCACCCACCCGACCGGCTCGTTGAAGCACCGGCTGGCCCGCTCGCTGTTCCTCTACGCCATCTGCAACGGCTGGATCGTCGGCGGCACCCCGGTGATCGAGGCCTCCTCCGGCTCCACCGCGGTCTCCGAGGCCTACTTCGCCCGGCTGCTCGGCCTGCCGTTCATCGCGGTCATGCCCCGCTCGACCTCGCCGGAGAAGATCGCGCTGATCGAGCGGGAGGGCGGGCGCTGCCACTTCGTGGACTCGCCGGGGGCGATCTACCACGAGTCCCGGCGGCTGGCCGCCGAGCTCGGCGGGCACTTCATGGACCAGTTCACCCACGCCGAGCGGGCCACCGACTGGCGCGGCAACAACAACATCGCCGAGTCGATCTTCGAGCAGATGCGGCTGGAGCGGCACCCGGAACCGGAGTGGGTGGTGGTCGGCGCGGGCACCGGCGGCACCGGGGCGACCATCGGCCGGTACGTGCGGTACCGGCAGCTGCGCACCAAGCTGGCCGTGGTGGACCCGGAGTTCTCGGTGTTCTACGACGCCTGGCGGGACGCCGACCCCGAGCTGACCGGCACCAGGGGCTCCCGGATCGAGGGCATCGGGCGGCCCAGGGTGGAGCCTTCCTTCCTCGGCCAGGTGATCGACCGGATGATCAAGGTGCCGGACGCGGCCTCGGTCGCGGTGATCCGGCACGCCGAGGGGGTGCTCGGCCGCCGGGTCGGCGGGTCCACCGGCACCAACCTGTGGGGGGCGTTCCAGCTGGTCGCGGAGCTGCGCGCGCAGGGGCGGCAGGGCAGCGTGGTCACCCTGCTGTGCGACGGCGGCGAGCGCTACGCCAACACCTACTACGACGACGAGTGGGTGGGCGGGCAGCAGCTGGACCTGACCGGGCCGACCGCGACCGTGACCGAGTTCCACCGGTCCGGGCAGTGGCCCGGCGCACAGTGATCGGGAACCCCCGATAGCCTCGCGCCGTCCAACCGCGGTCAGTGACGGCGCGCATCGGGGGTCCACCACATGGTCCAGCGGCACAACACCGAGGAGCTGAAGGCCTACGCGGCCTACCTCGGCACCGTGGCCGGTCAGTTCGACCAGGTCAAGAAGTACCTGCACGAGCACGGCTGCGACAAGAGCGGCTTCACCGGCCTGCTCACCATCCTGCAGCCGGGGGTGGACCTGGTGCGCGGCGCCTACGACCTGGCGCTGGACTTCGGGCAGGACCGGATGCACGGCTCGGCCGAGCGGATGGCCCAGATCGCCGCGGACTACGAGAAGACCGACCAGAAGGTCGCGCTGACCTTCGCCCAGATCAACGACCAGGTCGGGCAGGTGCGCGCCTGATGGCCACCGGGTACGCGGACAAGACCGACCTCGGCGGTCTGCTCAAGGCGCCCGAGGACAGCTCCGGCGCCAAGATCGAGGAGCTGATCAAGGAGCAGGGCTGGCAGGTGCAGGCCGTGGACTGGGCCTTCACCAAGGTCACCGGCGAGAGCATCGTGCAGAAGGTGATCATGCCGATCACCGGTGACTACACGCGCATCCAGATGAACGGCGACGCCTGGCGCAGCGGCGCCGAGGCGATGAACGCCATGTCCGCCAACCTCAACGCCAATGTCGACCAGGTCCGCGAGACCTGGGAGGGCGCGGCCGCGGTGGCGCACGAGGTCTTCGTCAAGGCGGTGTGGAAGGCCGGGCTGCTGGCCGAGGCCCAGGTCGCCAAGCTGATCGCCAAGGGCTTCGACAAGGTCGCCGAGGGCGCGAAGAAGCTGTGCCAGAAGGCCCTGGACCTGATCAAGTTCCTGGTCAACAAGCTCATCGACGCGATCAAGAAGGCCTGGGTCCCGGCCTACGGCTGGATCAAGGCCGCCGAGCTGGTCTGGGACGCCTACCAGATCTACCGCAAGATCATCGAGATCGTGGAGGCGGTGAAGCGGATCATCGAGACCGCCAAGCAGCTGCACGACACCGTCTCCCAGGTGCCCTCCCAGCTGTCCAAGATCAAGGACGTGCGCAGCGTCGGCGACGCGATCGAGGTGGGCAAGGAGCTCAAGCAGTCCGCCACCGACATCAAGGACGGGGCCACCAGCATCCGCGACGACGCCAAGGGCATCGGCGACTCGGCCAAGGAGGCCCGCGCGGCAGGCCGGGAAACCGGCAAGGACGCCAAGGCCCTCAACGACCACCTGCGTAAACCGGCTGGAGCGAGCCCGCGATGACCACTCCCGAACAGGATTGGCGCACCCCGGAGGTCCGGCGCGCCGAGGCCGAGCTGGACGCCTCCATGGACGCCATGGAGGAGGTGCTGCGCTCAGCCCAGGAGCTCCAGGACAGCCTGCGCCCCGCCGAGGAGCCGGTGGCCTCCGAGGAGGACGCCCGCGCCATCGAGCGCGAGGCGGCCAAGCCCGACGCGCCTGCGGAACTCCGTGCGCTGCAACGGAAAGTCGAGGCCGGGGACCTCAGCTGGCGGGACGTGCTGGAGGGGCGGGCGTACGCGGACCCGGACGTGCGCGCGGCGCTGGAGCCGAACCTGAGCCGGATGGGCACGACCTACCAGCTGTTCCAGGAGGGACACACGCTGGACGAGGTGGTCGAGGCGCACCGGCAGTCCCAGCGCCGCAACGACGATGACGACGACGGCGGCGAGAACATCGTGCTGCGGCACGACTCCTGGTGACCGAGGTCGTGTGTGGTGGATCTTGTGCGTGAGC
>NZ_JAMHIV010000022.1 GCF_023897065.1 Crossiella sp. SN42 | reverse complement strand
GGCTCGGGAGGGGCCTTCCGGCTGTCCGGGCTCAGTCGTCGATGGCCTGGTACGCCGTGGTCCAGAAGTCCTTGATCAGCCGGGGTGTGACCGGCGAGTCCTGCGCCACCTGGGTCAGCAGCACCCCGTTCAGCCCGGCCACCGGATCCGCCTGGGCCGAGGTGCCCAGCCCACCGTCCCAGCCGAACTGGCCGATGTTGGCCAAGCCCCGGCGCACCGTGCGCACACCCATGCCGAAGCCAAAACCGCCGTGGTCGCCGAAGAACTCGGTCTGCCGGTCCTTGTCCACCTTCTGCTCCGGCGTCAGCTGGTCAGAGGTCATCAGCGCCACCGAGGCCGTGGACAGCACCCGCTCACCCCGGAACTTCCCGCCCTGCAACAACATCCGCTGGAACGCGTGGTAGTCCGCGGCCGTCGACACCAGCCCGTCCCCGCCGCACTGGAACGCAGGCGCCTTGCTGTACTTGCCGCCCTCGGCCGGATCCCACACCACCAGGTCCCCGGTCCGCTGGTCGTGCGCGTAGCTGGTCGGCAGCCGGTGCAGCTGCTCGGCAGGCACGTGGAACCCGGTGTCCACCATGCCCAGCGGCGCGAACAGCCGCTCCCGCAGGAACGCCTCGAAGGACTGCCCGCTCACCCGGGAAACCAGCAGCCCCAGCACATCCGAGCCGGTGTGGTAGAGCCACCGCTCCCCCGGCTGGCGCAGCAGCGGCAGCGAGCCCAGCCGCCGCACCCACTCCTCCGGGTCGAGCTCCGACGGCGGCACGTGCAGCCCCAGCCGGACGATCTCCTGCTGCACCGGGGTTTCCGCCCCGGTCAGGTCGACCCCGTAGCCCCAGGTGAAGGTCAGCAGGTCCCGCACGGTGACCGCCCGGCGCGCGGGCACGGTGTCCTCCAGCTCGGCGTCCGGGCGGGCCAGCACCCGGCGGCCGGCCAGTTCCGGCAGCCACTCGTCGACCGGGTCGTCCAGGCGCAGCCGGCAGTCCTCCACCAGGGCCATCACCCCGGCCGCGGTGATCGGCTTGGTGGCCGAGGCCAGCCGGAAGATCGCGTCCTCCCGCATCGCCGCGCCGCCCCCGTCGTGCAAGCTGCCCAGCACCTCCACGTGGACCGCCTCGCCGTGCCCGAGCAGCGCGACCAGCCCCGGCACCTCCCCGGACTCCACCCGCGCCGCCAGCACCGCTCGCATCCGCCGCAGCCCCGCCTCGTTCATGCCATCTCCCCAGTTCGCGTACAACGTTCTCGTCTTGCGCACACTGTACGCACGCGCCGGACCGGGCACAACCCCACTTCTTCTCCGGCAACCGTTGACGCAGTGGTCTAAACCACCTAGCGTGTGACGCACGCCGCCAGCGTGCCCCCTGTACCTCGTCCCCTGCGGAGATACAGATGAGAAGAACACGTCGGCGCACCATGGCCGGAACCGTCGCGGCCGTCATCGCGACCGCGGCCGCCCTGCTCGCTTCCCTGGCGCCAGCCTCCATCGCGGCTCCCGCGGCCTCACCAGCCGCCGAACCGATGGCCGCCGCCCCGAACAAGGTGATCGGCTACTTCGCCCAGTGGGGCACCTACGGCCGCAACTACCACGTGAAGAACATCGTCACGAGTGGTTCCGCGGCCAAGCTGACCCACATCAACTACGCCTTCGGCAACGTCACCAACGGCCAGTGCGCCATCGGTGACGCCTACGCCGACTACGACCGGGCCTACACCGCCGACCTCAGCGTGGACGGCAAGGCCGACACCTGGGACCCGGGTGTGCTGCGCGGCAGCTTCGGCCAGCTGCGCAAGCTGAAGAAGCAGTTCCCGCACATCAAGGTGCTGTGGTCCTTCGGCGGCTGGACCTGGTCCGGCGGTTTCGGCCAGGCCTCGAAGAACGCCGCGGCCTTCGCCGAGTCCTGCTACAAGCTGGTGGAGGACCCGCGCTGGGCGGATGTCTTCGACGGGATCGACATCGACTGGGAATACCCGAACGCCTGCGGGCTTTCCTGTGACACCAGTGGTTTCGGCTCGTTCAAGACGCTGATGGGCGCGTTGCGGGCCCGCTTCGGCAGCGGCAACCTGGTCACCGCCGCGATCACCGCGGACGGCTCCAACGGCGGCAAGATCGACGCCGCGGACTACGCGGGCGCGGCCCAGTACGTGGACTGGTACCTGCCGATGACCTACGACTTCTTCGGCGCCTGGGCGGCCCAGGGCCCGACCGCCCCGCACTCGCCGCTGACCTCCTACCCCGGTATCCCGCAGCAGGGCTTCAACTCCGACGCGGCGATCCAGAAGCTCAAGGGCAAGGGCATCCCGAGCAACAAACTGTTGCTGGGCATCGGTTTCTACGGTCGCGGCTGGACCGGCGTGACCAAGAAGGAGCCGGGCGGCACCGCCACCGGCGCCGCGCCCGGCACCTATGAGGCCGGTATCGAGGACTACAAGGTGCTCAAGACCAAGTGCCCCAGCAACGGCACGGTGGCGGGCACCGCGTACGCGCACTGCGGCAACCAGTGGTGGAGCTACGACACCCCGGCCACCATCCGCGGCAAGGGTTCCTACGCCAAGACCCAGAACCTGGGCGGCGCGTTCTTCTGGGAGCTCTCCGGTGACACCACCAACGGCGAGCTGATCACCGCGGTCAAGGGCGGCATCGGCTAGTCAGCACCGGCGATCCGGGGTGGCTCCACGCGGAGCCACCCCGGTTCCCATATCAGTCCTCAATGGACAGTTTCTCGAAGTACTCCTTCTGCGCCGGGTAGTAGTCGTCGAAGCTCGGCAGCGGCTTGTCCTCCCGCGCCGCGACCAGCATGTCCAGGTAGTACTCCCAGCCCGGCCCGATCTCCCCCGCGCCTTCCAGGGTGTCCCGGTGGTGCACCAGCTTCAGCTCACTGACACCGTCCACTTCGGACACCTCGACGGTCAGCCGCCAGACCCCGGCCTCGTCCACGGTGTTGACCTTCAGCAGCCGGGGCGGCACGCACTCCTCGATGCAGAGGTCCATCCACGCCTGGCCCTCTTCGAAGACCATCTGCACCTGCACGGTCTTGCCAGGGCCTGCTTCCCCCTTCCAGGGCCCGAACCAGCGCGCGGTGCGCTCGGACTCGGTCAGACTGGCCCAGACGTCCTCGGCCGGGGCCCGGAAGCTGCGCGTCAGCACCAGGTCAGCCCCGGTGTCGGTGCCGAACAACCGGCCGGTGGGCAACGGTGTCATGCCGTGTTCTCCTTGTCCTGCTCCGCCACGGGCGCCGCGCGGCGCTCCCGGCGGGTGCGGTAGACCTCGGTTTCCAGCGCGTCCAGGCGGTGTTCCCACCCGGCAGGCCGGTCGAACTGGGCCAGCCACTCGGCCAGCTCGCGGAATCGGTGCGGATCAAGCGCGTACAGCCGCTGCCTGCCCACGAGCTCGTCCCGGACCAGCCCGCTCTCCCGCAGCACCCGCAGGTGACGGCTCACCGCGGGCCTGCTGATCTCGAACCGCCCGGCGATCTCGCCGGCGGAGAGCCGCCCGTCCCGCAGCATCACCAGGATCTCCCGGCGCACCGGGTCGGCGATCGCCCCCGCTACCTCATCCACACCGGAAGCGTAACCCATCGGTTACGCGTTCGGCAATCAGAGCACCCGCAGCTCCACGATCCGCCAGGTCTCGCCGCCCCGCCGCACGCCCACCTCCAGCTGTGCCGCCCCCGAGTTCTGCGCGTTGTCCCTGGTCCGCAGCATCTGCTGGTCGACGAAGACCAGCACGGTGGCCCGGTCCCCCCGGAGCTCGCGCACCCCGGCGGCCCGGATGGTGGTGGTCAGCACGAGCTTCTGGTCCGGGGCCACCTTGCGCACCTCGGCGAACAGCTCGCGGTACTGCTCGATCGCCCGGTCGGTCAGCACCCGGTTCGCGGCCTGTTCGGTGCGGCCGGTGTCGGCGTGGTCGTAGCTGAAGGTGTCCCGCACGGCGTCGGTGACCTGGCGGAGCACCAGGTCGGTGGTGGCGTTGTCGACCAGGGCGGAGTTGTCGCTGGGGCGCAGGGCCGAGGCGGCGATCCCAGCCCAGACGGCGAGGCCGGTGGCCAGCACGAGCACCACGCTGAGCACGATGACTCCGCCGCCGGCCCGGTTGGACGGCTGGTGGGCCTCCGCCGATGGCTCGGCGGAGGCGACTGGCGCGGCTTCGGAGTGAGCGGGCTCAAGGGCCGCGGCATCCGGCCCGGACTCGAGCGGCTCGGCACCCCGCGACGCGACGTCTGGCGACTCGGTGACCCGCGAGGCAACCTCGGGCCGCCCGGTGCCCCGCGCGGCAAGCTCCGGCCGCGCCGCACGCGGTGCCGCAAGCCCCGGCGGCTCCGCGCCCGGCGGCCCGGCCTCGGGCGGTGCCGGCTTCGCCTGCCCGGAATCCGGTCCGGCGAGTTCCGCGTCCGCCGCCCCACCTCGCGCGCTCGCCACGGGCTTCGGATGCCGCCCAGCCACCACTCTGGCCCGCCGCACCGCCTTCTTCCCCGCCCGCCCCCGCGTCACGGCCCGCCCACCCCCATCGTCTGCAACCGCCCCACCCGCCACCCCTCCGCCGTCCGCACCAGCTCCGCCGACAACCGGCTCCGCTGCGTGCTCGCCTGCGCCCCCTCGCGCGCCACCGTGACCTCCACCGCCGCGATCAGCGTCGCCGCCCCCGCCCGACCGTCCACAGTGGTCAGTGCGGCGGACAGCAGCTTCGCGGTGGTGGTCGTGCGGGCGGTCTTGATGTCCCTGGCGTGCTGTTCCTTGTGCTGGCTCAGTTCCTCCAGCAGCGTTCCGGTGGCCACCGCGCGCCACCGGGCCAGCCCGGCCTCCACATCCCGGTAGTCGAGGGTGTTCAGCTCCACCACCGCGGTCTGTCCTGCCGCCAGCGCCGCGTCCCGCTCGACCGCCTGCCGCAGACCGGGATCACCGCTGGCCGACCACCAGCCCCAGCCGAACCAGCCCGCGGCGGCCAACGCCAGCACCACCAGCACACCCAGCACGGCCTTCACCGGTTCTCCAGCCCGAGCAGTTGTCCCAGCGTCCGCGGACCGGGCTGCGGTCCGAGCAATCCCAGCGGTCCGGGCAGGTCCGGTGTCTGCTGGCGGGGTGCGGAGGGGGTCGCGGGGCGGCCGCCGTAGGGGGCGTTCTGGGAGCCGCGGACGCCGGTGGGGCTGTTCGGGGGTTCGGCGCAGTAGGCCTTGTTGTTCAGCGGGGCGTCGCTGGTTTCCTTGCCTGGCCGCTGTTTGGTGCCCTCGTAGCCCTTGGTGCAGCTGAACGGGTCGAAGAAGTTCAGCACCAGGCCGAGGTGGCCGGTGCCGTCGCCGGAGGCCGTGGGCGAGGTCGCGGTGATCACCGGGAAGGCGACCAGCAGCTGTTCCAGTCCCGCGGTGCGGGCGCTGGTGATCCGGCTGGTGGTCAACAGGTTCGCCAGCAGCACCGACAGTCCGGTGCCGGAACGGCGGAGCAGGTCGTCGGTGCGCGCGGCGACCTCGGGGACCTGTTCGACCAGGGTGCGCAGGTGCGGGTCGGAGCGGCGGAGCTGGTCGGCCAGCTCGCGCAGGCTGCGGCTGTAGTCGGTGATCTGGCGGCTCTGCTCCTGCTGGGTGCCGAGCACCGTCTTGGCGTTGGCCAGCAGCTCCTTGGTCTGCGGCAGGTGCTGGGCGGCGGTGCGGGTGAGGCTGTCCGCGCTCTCCAGCAGCCGGCGTAGCTCCGGCCCGGCGTCGGCGAAGGCGGTGTGCAGCTCGCCGACCACGGTGCGCAGCGAGTCCACCGGCACGCTCTTGACCAGCCGGTGCGCGTCGGCCAGCACCGAGGACACCTCGGCCGGGATGGCGGTGCGCTGCTGCTCGATCACCGATCCCTCGGCCAGGTAGGGACCGTTGGTGTGCTTGGGCCGCAGGTCCACGTACTGCTCGCCGACCGCGGACCGGGTGGCCACCACCGCCTCGGTGTCGGCCGGGATGGGCGACGCGGTGTGCTCGATGTCCAGGTCCACGTCGAGTCCGCGCTCGGTCAGGTGCAGCTGGCCGACCCGGCCGACCGCGACACCCCGGTAGGTGACCTCGGCGTTGGTGAAGATGCCGCCGGAGTCGGCCAGGCGCAACGTGACCAGGTAGCCGCGCGTGCCGAAGAGCCGGTCCAGTCCGGCGTAGCGCGCGCCGACGTAGCTGAGGCCGAGCGCGGCGATGGCCAGGAACACGCCGATCCGGATGATCACCGCGCGGTTCATCGGGGGCCGCCCAGGAGGCTGTTGAGCAGCCCGCCGAGCCCGCCCAGCAGACCGGGATCGCCCGAGCCACCAGGCATTCCGGGTGTACTGGGTGGCGCGGGCGCACCGGGCAGCAGCGGCGCGGCCGGTGGCTGCCCGGGGTTCTGCGGCGCGGCGCGGCCGCCTGGCGGCTGGATGATCGGCTGGTTGGAGCGGGTGAGGTTGTCCAGGATCGAGCTCAGGTCCAGGTCCAGCTTGACGTCGGCGTTGACGTAGTCGCCGCGCAGGGTTTGCAGGGTCTGGTCGGTGAACGGGAAGGTCACCAGGATCTCCAGCGACTTGGGCAGGTTCTCCCCCGCTTCGGCGATCTTGCGCAGCACCGGTTCCAGCAGCTTCAGGTCCGCGACCAGGTTGGCCGAGCTGCGGCGCACCGTGTCGGTGGCGGTCACCGCGAGCTTGTCCAGCGCCCGCAGCACCTCCACCAACTGGTCGCGCTGGGTGTTGAGCACCGCGAGCCCCGGCGCGAGGTGGTCCAGCGCGGTGGTCAGGTTGTGCCGCTGGGCGACCAGGGTCGCCGACAACCGGCTCAGCGAGTCGATCGCCCTGGTGATGTCCAGCCGCTGCCCGTCCAGGTCGGCCACCACTTTGTCCACTGTGGACAGAAGTCGGCGCAGCCTGGCCTCGTTCCCGGCCAGCGCGGCGTCCAGCTCGGTGGTGATGGTCCGCAGCTGTCCGATCCCGCCGCCGTTGAACAGCAGGGACAGCGCGCCGAGCACCTCCTCGATCTCGGTGCTGCGGTTGGTCCGCGCCACCGGGATCACCGCTCCCTCCGCGAGCTGACCTTCCGGCTCCTTGGGCGCGGCCAGCTCCACGAACTTCTCCCCCAGCAGGCTCGACTGCCGCAGCCGGGCGATCGCGTTGCCCGGCAACCGGACCGCCCCGTTCACCGCGACCCGCACCTCCGCGCTCGCGTAGTCCGCACCCAGGCGGATCTCCTCCACCCGCCCCACCGCGACGTCGTTCACCTTCACCCCGGCCTGCGGCACCAGGTCCAGCACGTCCGCGAAGTGCACGGTCACCCGGTACGGCGCGTCCCCGAGGTCCGCCCCGCCGGGCAGCGGCACCCCGTACAGCCCGGTGCACCCGGCGAGCAGCAGCACCGGCGCGAGCAGCAGCCTGCGCATCATCGGCCTCCCAGCAGGGGGAGCTTGGGCAGGCGGCCCTGTTGCAGACCGGCCAGGATCTCCGCCGGGCTGGGCAGTTTCAGCACCCCGTCGAGCAGGGGGGCGAGCTGGGCGCAGGCGTCGCCGAGCAGCTTGGGCAGCTGTTTCGGGGTGCCGGCCTGGATGACCCGGCACAGCAGCAGGACCGGCGGGTAGGTCAGCTCGTTGATCGCGCCGCGCACGGCGAAGGTGCCGGAGGCGGCGTCGTAGCTGTTGAGGTAGTTGGTGGCGGCCAGCGGGGCCACGTCGAGCACCTCAGCCAGGGCGGCGCGCTGGTCGACCAGCACCTTGGTCACACTGGCCAGTTTGTCCACTGTGGACTTGAGGCGGTCCTGGTTGGCGGTGATGAACTCCTTGACGTCCACCATCGCCCCGGCCAGCGCCTCCAGCGCGCCGCCGAGCTGTTCGCGTTCGGCGGCCAGGTGTCCGCTGACCGAGGCCAGCCGGTCGTTGAAGGCGCGCAGCCGGCCGTCGGAGGCGACCAGGGCGGCGGTGAACTTGCGCAGGCCGTCCACGGTGCCGAACAGGTCCTTGCGGGAGCGGTTCAGGGTTTCCGCGGCGGCGGCGAGGTCCTTGACGGTGGCGTTGACCTTGGCGCCGTTGCCCTTGAGGTTGGCCGCGGCGGTGTCCAGCAGGCCGGAGAGCGCGCCACCCCGGTTGGCGCCCTCGGGGCCGAGGGCCCGGCTCAGCTCGCCGACGTTGCCGAGCAGTTCGTCCAGCTCCACCGGGATCGCGGTGCGCGCCAACGGGATCTCCGCGCCAGTGGCCAGTTCCGGGCCCTGCTCGTAGGCGGGGGTGAGCTGGAGGTAGCGGTCGCTGACCAGGCTTGGCGCGATCACCACGGCCCTGGCCTCGGCCGGGACCCGGATGCCGCGGTCGAGCTCGAAGCGCACCCGCACCCGCTCGCCCTCCGGGGTCACCGCGCGCACCCGGCCCACCGGCACGCCGAGCACCCGCACCTCCGAACCCGGGTACAGCCCGACGGTGCGGGTGAAGAACGCGGTGGCCGTGGTGCCGCCGGAACCGCCCTGGAGCCAGACCAGGGAGGCGCTGAGCAGCAGCGCGATGACACAGGCGAGGACGAGGGCGCGGTGGATCATCGGCCGCCTCCGGTCAGCGGCGGGGTGCAGATGTTCTCGTTGATCTCGAACACGCCGATCTTGGCGTAGGGCGGGACCAGGCCGCAGAAGTAGCCGTCGAACCAGCGGCCGTTGCCGATGGTGTTGTTGAACAGCCGCACGTACGGGGCGAGGTCGCGCAGTCCGGCGCTGAGCTTGTCCTGGTTCTGCTGCAGGATCCCGGTGACCTTGTCCAGTTCGGCCAGCGCCGGGCCGAGCTGGGCCCGGTTGTCCGCGACCAGTCCCTTGAGCTGCTGGGCGAGCTCCTTGGTGCCGCGCAGCAGCGCGCTGATCGCGGCCTTGCGCCGGTCCAGCTCGCCGAGCAGCTGACCGGCGTCGGCGATCAGCCGCCGGATCTGCTCGTCCCGTCCGGCCAGGGTGCCGCTGAGCTGGGAGGTGTTGGCCAGCAGGGCGGCCAGCTGGTCGTCCCGGCCGGCGATGGTGCGGGAGAGCGCGGACAGGCCGTCCAGCGCGGACTTGGTCTTCTCCGGAGTGTTGCGGAAGGTGTCGGTGAGCACCCGGAAGCTGTCCGCCAGCTGGCGACTGTCTACTTTGGACACGGTGTCGCCGAGCTGGTTGACCGCGTCGGTGACGTCGAAGGGCGTGGTGGTGCGGGCCAGCGGGATCGGCCGGTCCGGCGGCTGCGGCCGCGCGCCGTCGGGGACCAGGGACAGGTACTTGTCGCCGAGCAGGGTCTTGATCTCCATGGCGGCGGTGGTGCGATCGCCCAGGCGGGCCTCGGTGAGCCGGAAGCCGACCAGGACCTTGTTGCCCGCCAGGCTGATCGTGGTCACCCGGCCCACCTTGACCCCGGCCACCCGGACCTCGTTGCCGGTGCGCAGCCCGCCCGCTTCGGCGAACTCGGCGGTGTAGGTGGTGCCGCCGCCGATGATCGGCAGGTCCTCGGCGTGGAAGGCGGCCACGGTGCCCAGCAGCAGGCCCACCACGGTGACCGCGCCGATCCTGGTCTGCGCGCTCGCGCTCACCCGCCTCACTGGCTGCACCGCGGCGGCATCGGGGTGCCGGCCAGTGGCAGCACCGGCAGGTCCACGGTCAGGCCGAGCGCGCCGACGCCGACCTTGCCGGAGATGCGGCAGGCGAAGAAGTTGAACCAGCCGCCGTAGCTGGCCACCCTGGCGATGGAGCGGACCTTGGTGGGGAAGCGGTCCAGGAAGTTCTCCAGCAGGTCGCTGCGGTTGCCGAGCTGTCCGGCGATCTGGCCGAGCGCGCCGATGTCGGCCTTGAGCGCGGGCCGGGCCTGGTCCAGCAGGTTCGCGGTGACCTCGGTGAGCTCGCCGAGCGCGGTGATGGCCGAGCCGATCGGCTGGCGTTGCGCGGCCAGGCCGCTGGCCAGTCGTTGCAGCTGGTCGAGCAGGCCGGTGAACTCGCCGGTGCGGTCGTTGACGGTGTCCAGCACCGTGTTCAGGTTGGCCACCACCTCGCCGATCACCTTGTCCTTGGCCGCGATCGCGGAGGTGAGCGAGGCGGTGTGGCCGAGGATGCTCTCGATGGTGCCGCCCTCGCCCTGGAACACCTGGATGATCTCCCCGGCCAGCTTGTTCACCTGCTCCGGGTTGAGCGCCTGGAACAGCGGGCGGAACCCGTTGAACAGCACGGTGAGGTTGAGCGCGGGCCGGGTGCGGGACAGCGGGATCTCCGCGCCCCAGGGCAGTTTCTCCCGCACGTCGCCGTCCAGGGCGAGGGCGAGGTAGCGCTGGCCGACCAGGTTGCGGTACTTGACGGTGAGCGTGACCGCGGCGGGCAGCGGCACCGCACTGTCCACTTCGAACTCGACCCGGGCCTGCTTCTGGTCCACCACCGCGATCTGGGTGACGCTGCCCAGGCGCACACCGGACATGCGGACCTCGTCGCCGACGTTGAGGCCGGTGACATCGGTGAACCTGGCCGAGTACGCCGACTTCGGGCCCGCGGTGGAGTTGGCGATGGTCAGCGCCAGCAACGCGGTCAGCGTCACGGTCACCGCGGTGAACACGGTGAGCTTGGCCAGTGGGGAGAACACGGTCATCGCAGGCTCACCTCCGCACCCCGGAACATCGGTCCGAGCATCAGTCCCACCCACTCGGGCACCTCGGCCACCGGCTTGCCTAGCAGTGGCGCGGCCAGCGCGCCGATCAGCTCGCGTTCCGGCCGGGAGCCGGCCAGCGCGGGCGCGGCGGCCGGGTGGGTGGAGCCGTCCTGCACCGGGCCGCCCGGCGGGTACTGCGGGAACCGGCCGGGCGGCACCGCGGGCGGATAGCAGCGGGGGCCGCGTTTGTCGAGGTACTTGGGCACGTCCACGCCGGGCTGGTACTTGCCGCGGCTGGCGGTGATCTCCAGGGTGAACTTGGCGATGTGCGGGTTCTTGCTGCCCTTGCCGAAGGCGCGGTCCGCGTTGGGGATCATCGCGACCAGCTGCTCCAGCAGGCAGGGGTACTCCGGCGCGTACTTCGCCAGCACCTCCAGGGTCGGTTTGCCCTCGGCGACCAGCGCGATCAGGTTGTCCCGGTTGACTTTGAGGAAGGCTTCCAGGTCCACCGCGGCCAGGGTGACGTTGCCGAACAGGGCGCGCAGGTTGTGCTGCTGGTCCAGCACGGTCCTGGTCGTGGTGGTGGCGTCGGCCAGCGCCTGCACGAGATCAGGTGCGGCGGCGGTGTAGGTGTCGGCGACCGCGGCCAGGGCCTTGAGGTCGGCGCGCAGGTCCGGCAGCGAGCCGGACAGGCCGTCCAGGTAGTCGCCGAGCCGGACCAGGGTGTCGCCGAGCTGTTTTCCCTTTCCCCGCAGGGCGTTGGCCATCGCGGTGAGGGTGGCAGAGAGCTGGTCGGGACGCACCGCGGTGAGCACCGGGAGCAGGTCGTTGAGCACGTTCTCGATCTCCACCGCGGCCTGGCTGCGGTCCAGGCCGATGGTCTGACCGTCCACAAGGGACTTACCGCTGCGCTGGGCCGGTGGTTGCAGGGCCACGTAGCGCTCACCGAAGAGGGTCTTGGGCAGCAGCCGGGCGGTGACCTCGGCCGGGATCAGCGAGATCCGCTCCGGTTGCAGGGCCAGGGCCAGCACCGCGCGGTCCGCGCCCGCCCTGATCTCCCGGACCTCGCCGACGATCAGCCCGCGCACCTTGACATCCGCGCCCACGCGCAGTTGCGTGCCGGCCCGGTCCACCTCCAGCAGCACGGTGGCCACCGGGGTGAACGCCTTGCGGTACACCGCGATCGAGCCCGCCACGAACAGCGCGACCACCAGCAGGAACACCAGCCCGAGGAGCTGGCAGCGCAGGGGTGAGAGGCGGTCGTTCATCCGGCGATCCGCACCGTGGTGGTGGAGCCCCAGATGGCCAGGCTGAGGAACAGGTCGAGGAACATCTGCGCCACGATCGCCGCGCGCACCGCCCGGCCCACCGCCACGCCGACCCCGGCCGGTCCGCCGCTGGCGGTGTAGCCGTAGTAGCAGTGCACCAGGATGATCACCACCGCGAACACGATCACCTTGAGGAAGGACCACAGCACGTCGGCCGGCGGCAGGAACAGGCCGAAGTAGTGGTCGTAGGTACCCGCGGACTGGCCGTAGAACAGCACGGTGACCACCCTGGAGGCCAGGTAGGAGCAGAGCAGGCCGACCACGTACAGCGGGACCACCGCGCCGAGCCCGGCCAGGATGCGGGTGGTGACCAGGTAGGGCAGGCTCGGCACGCCCATCACCTCCAGCGCGTCGATCTCCTCGGAGATGCGCATCGCGCCGAGCTGGGCGGTGAACCCGCAGCCGACCGTGGCCGAGAGCGCCAGCCCGGCGGAGAGCGGGGCCACCTCGCGGGTGTTGAAGTAGGCCGAGATGAACCCGGTGAGGGTGGAGGTGCCGAGCTGGTTGAGCGCGGAATAGCCTTGCAGGCCAACCACCGCGCCGGTGAACACGGTCATGCCGATCATCACGCCGAGGGTGCCGCCGATCAGCGCGAGCGCGCCGCTGCCGAAGCTGACCTCGGTGAGCAGCCGGAGGATCTCCTTGGTGTAGCGGCGGATCGCGACCGGGACCAGGCCGAGGGCGCGCAGGCAGAACCAGAGCTGGCGGCCCAGCGCCTCCAGCCCTGGCACCGGTAACCGGGATTTGCGCTCCAGCACGACCACCGGCTCACCCGCCCTTGGCCGGGACGAGTTGCAGGTACACGCCGGTGATCACCATGTTGATCAGGAACAGCAGCAGGAAGGTGATCACCACGGCCTGGTTCACCGCGTCCCCGACACCTTTCGGGCCCGCGGCGGGGTTGAGGCCGCGATAGGCGGCCACGATCCCGGCCACGAAGCCGTAGAGAAAGGCCTTGAACTCGCTGATCCACAGGTCGGAGAGCTGGGCCAGCGCGGAGAA
The DNA here is from genome assembly GCF_023897065.1 of Crossiella sp. SN42. GTDB lineage: Bacteria > Actinomycetota > Actinomycetes > Mycobacteriales > Pseudonocardiaceae > Crossiella. The sequence goes on along the minus strand of NZ_JAMHIV010000022.1, from coordinate 176,997 downwards.
GCTGGACAGGTAGGCCCCGGGCGTGCCGCCCTGCAGCACCACGTTGAAGAAGAACCCGCCGAGCACGCCGACCACGCTGACCACCCCGTTGAGCAGCACCGCGATCAGCATCGCGCCGAGCACGCGGGGCAGGATCAGCCGGTGCACCGGGGAGACGCCGAGCACCTCCATCGCGTCGATCTCCTCGCGGATGGTGCGCGCCCCGATGTCCGCGCACATCGCCGATCCGCCCGCGCCCGCGACCAGCAGCGCGGTGATCAGCGGGCTGGCCTGCTGGATGATGGCCAGCGCGCCTGCCGCGCCGGTGAAGGACTGCGCGCCGATCTGCTGGGTCAGCGAGCCGAGTTGCAGCGAGATGACCGCGCCGAAGGGGATCGCGACCAGTGCGGTGGGCAGGATGGTGACACTGGCGAAGAACCAGGCCTGCCGGATCGACTCGGCCAGCGGGAAGGGCCTGCGCGGCAGGCAGAGCAGCACCTCCCAGGAGAGCACGGCCATCCGCCCGACCTGGCGCAACGCCGCCAGGCCCGGAAAGCCCTGCCCCACCGGGGAAGCCGTCACCCGACCACCCCGAACGCATGGGTCGCGGTGGCCCCGCCGTCGGCGGCGAACTCCCCGCCGGTGCAGTAGGAGCTCTCGTCGCTGGCCAGGAACAGCACCACGTTGGCCACCTCCGCGGGCTGGCCGATCCGTTTCATCGGCACCAGCTTGCCCATCGCGCCCCGGTCCAGTTCGATGCCGCCCAGCGCCTCACCGGCCATGCTGGTGTCCATCGCGCCGGGGTGCACCGAGTTGACCCGGACCCCCTGCGCGGCCAGTTCCAGCGCGGCCACCTTGGTCATGCCGCGGATGGCGAACTTGGTGGCGGTGTAGGCGGACAGGGTGGGCATCCCGGCCAGACCCTCCACAGAGGACAAGTTCACGATCGAGCCGCGCCTGGCCCCGGTCATCACCGGGATGACCGAGCGCATGCCGAGGAAGCAGCCGACCTGGTTGACCCGCACCACCCGCTCGTAGTCGGCCAGCGTGGTCTGGGCCAGCGGCGCGAAGTGCAGCACGGCGGCGTTGTTGACCAGCACGTCGATCCGGCCGAAGTCGGCGACGGTCTCGGCCACCACCCCGGCCCAGTCGTCCTCGGACCCCACGTCCAGGTGCCGATACCTGGCCTGGGACCCGAGCTCGGCGGCCAGGACGGTGCCGGTGTCGTCGGCGATGTCGGCCAGCACCACCCGCGCGCCCTCGGCGACGAACCGGCGGGCGACCGCCTCGCCGAGGCCCCTGGCCGCGCCGGTGACCAGCGCGACCTTGCCGTCCAGCCTCACATCAGCTCCTCGGTCAGCGGTAGCAGCACGGTTTTCAGCTCGGTGTAGGCCTCGAAGGCGCTGCGCCCGCCCTCGCGGCCCAGCCCGGACTGCTTGAAGCCGCCGAAGGGCAGGTGCGGTTCGACGGTGAAGCCGTTGATGCCGATGGTGCCGGCGCGCAGCCTGCGGGCGAGACGGAAGGCGCGCTGGGCGTTGGCGGTGTAGATCCCGGCGCCCAGGCCGTACTCGGTGTCGTTGGCCAGCCGGATCGCCTCGTCCTCGTCGGTGAACGGGACCACCGCGAGCACCGGGCCGAAGATCTCCTCCCGCGCGATGGCCATCTCGTTGTGCACGTCGGCGAAGATGGTGGGCTGCACGAAGTTGCCGGTGCTCAGCTCACCGTCCACTCTGGACCCGCCGGTGACCAGTCGCGCGCCTTCTTCCTGGCCGCGGTCGATGTAGCCGAGCACCCGCGCCAGCTGGCGTTCGTTGATCAGCGGGCTGGCCAGGGTGGCCGCGTCGAACGGGTCGCCGTAGGTGATCGCGGCGGCCATCATCTGCGCGCCGGCCAGGAACTCCTCGTAGACGTCCCGGTGCACCAGGGCCCGGCTGTGCGCCACGCAGGCCTGGCCGGACAGGCCCATGGTGACCGTGCCCATGGAAGTCATCCCGGCCAGGCCGACGTTGGGCGCGTCCGGGAACACCAGGCTGGGGCTCTTCCCGCCCAGCTCAAGGGAAACCCGTTTGAGGGTGCCGGCGGAGGCTTCCACGATGCGTTTGCCGACCGGGCGGCTGCCGGTGAAACTGATCTTGTCCACCGCCGGGTGGGTGATCAGCGCCTCCCCGACCGACTCGCCGGGACCGGTGACCACCGAGACCACCCCGTCCGGCAGCCCGGCCTCGGCGAACAGTTCGACCATGCGCAGCACCGAGAAGGTCGCGTACTCCGAGGGTTTGAGCACCACCGTGCACCCGGCGGCCAGCGCGGGCGCGAGCTTCTGCGCGAACAGCAGGAACGGCGCGTTCCAGGGCAGGATCGCGGCCACCACGCCGATCGGCTCGCGGAAGGTCATCGCCAGGTGGTCGCCGCCCTGGTACGGCGGCAGGGTGTCGCCACCGAGCTTGTCGATCCAGCCCGCGTGGTGGTCGAAGACGTCGGCGGCCGCGCCGACCGAGGTGGTGTAGATCCCGCCGAAGGACAGCGGCACGCTGTTGTCCAGCGCCTGCAACCGTTGCAGCTCGTCGGTGTGCTCGCGCAGCAGGTTGGCGTAGCGGTGCAGGGTGCTGATCCGCACCCCGGCGCGGGCGTTGGGCCACGGCCCGTCGTCGAAGGCGCGGCGCGCGGTGCGCACGGCTTCGTCCACATCGGACTCGGCAGCCACCGCGAAGGTCCCGATCTCCTCGCCGGTGGCCGGGTGCCGGTGCCGCCACACCGCGCCGTCGGCCGCGGGCCGCCACTTGCCGTCGATCAGCAGGTGGCCCTCGGACAGGCCCGCGGTGTCCCGGTGCGGCAACACGGTGAGCGGCATGGCTACTCCTTTGTGGACGGTCAGGGGCGGGCCTGGAGCGCGTTCAGTTCGGTGCAGGCGAAGCCGCGGTCGGCCGCGCGGCCGGTGAAGTACTCGCCGACGGTGGCGGCCAGCTCGGCCAGGCTCCAGGTCTCGCCCGCGCTGACGAACCGCTGTTCCACGCTGGGCGGGGCGAGCAGCGCGACCATGCCGCCGTGCACCACGAACACCTGCCCGTTGATCGACTCGGCCGCGGGCGCGGCGAGGTAGGCCACGAACGGCGCGACGTGTTGCGGGTCAAGGGGATCCAGGCCTTCGGCGGGGGCCTCGCCGAAGACGTGCCGGGTCATGCCGGTGCGGGCGCGCGGGCAGATCGCGTTGGCGCGCACGCCGTAGTGCGCCAGCGCCCTGGCGGTGGAGATGGTCAGCGCGGCGATCCCCGCTTTCGCCGCGGCGTAGTTGGCCTGGCCGGGCGAGCCGAGCAGGAAGGACTCCGAGGCGGTGTTCACGATCCGGCCGTACACCGGCGCGCCGGTCTGCTTGGCCTGCTGCCGCCAGTAGGCGCTGGCGTTGCGGGAGACCAGGAAGTGCCCGCGCAGGTGCACCCGCACCACCAGGTCCCAGTCCTCGTCGGAGAGGTTGAACAGCATCCGGTCGCGCAGCACCCCGGCGTTGTTGACCACCACGTGCAGCCCGCCGTACTCGGCCAGCGCGGCGGCCAGCAGCGCGTCCGCGGTGGCCCGCTCGGCGATGTCCCCGGCGACCACGGTGGCCGCTCCCCCGGCCTCCCGGATCAGCGCCAGGGTCTCCTCGGCCGCGCCGGGCAGGTCGTTGAGCACCACACTCGCCCCGGCTTTCGCCAGGGCCAGCGCTTCGGCCTGCCCCAGCCCGGCGCCTGCGCCGGTCACCACGGCGACCTTGCCGGACAGGCTCACCCCGTTGTCCACAAGCGACACCCGCCTAGTCGAAGGTCACGATCTGCCGGATCACCGTGCCGCCGGGCAGGGTGGACAGGCCGTCGTTGATGTCATCCAGGGGCAGCCGGCGGCTGATCATGCCGTCCAGGTCGAGCAGCCCCGCCCGCCAGAAGTCGATCATCTTGGCCGAGTCGCGGCGGACGTCGGCCGATCCGTAGAAGGAGCCCAGCAACCGCTTCTCGTGCAGGAACAGCTCCTGGGCGGAGAAGCTGACCTGGGCGTCGGCCCGGCCCGCGCCGACCACGACCACGGTGCCGCCGCGGCGGGCGGAGTCCCAGGCGGAGCGGATGGTGGCGGGCAGGCCGACCACCTCGAAGGCGTAGTCCACGCCCTCCCCGCCGGTCAGCTCGCCGAGCAGGCCGGGCAGCTCCTCGGGGGTGCCGGTGTGCGTGGCGCCGAACTTGAGCGCGGCCTCGTGCTTGTCCCGCACCGGGTCCACCGCGATGATCGTGCTGGCCCCGGCGATCCGCGCGCCCTGCAAGGTGGACACGCCGACCCCGCCGCAGCCGATCACCGCCACGGTCGAACCGGGTTCCACCCTGGCGGTGTTGAGCGCCGCGCCCGCGCCGGTGAGCACGCCGCAGCCGATCAGCGCGGCGATCTCGAACGGCACGTCCTCGGGCACCTTGATCGCCGCGGGCGCGGGCACCACCAGCTCCTCGGCGAAGGTGCCGCAGCCGGCGAAGCCGAACAGCGGCTGGTCGCGGGAGGTGAAGCGGGGGTGGGTGAAGGACTCGATCGCGTACACCGCGCACAGGTGTGGCTGGCCGCGCAGGCAGTTCTTGCAGCGCAGGCAAGCGGGCACGAAGGTGATCAGCACGTGGTCGCCGACCGCGAGATCGGTCACCGCGGAGCCGATCTCCACCACCTCGCCCGCGCCCTCGTGGCCGAGCACGCCCGGTGCGAGCGCGGGCAGGGTGCCGTCCATGGCGTGCAGGTCGCTGTGGCAGATGCCGGAGGCGCGCACCGCGACCCGCACCTCCTGGGGGCCCGGCGGGACCGTGGCCACATCGGTGCGCAGCTCCAGCCGGTCGTCCCCCACCTGGTTCAGCACGGCAGCCTTCACCGGTCCACCCCTCGACGAGTAGTGCGGCCTCGGATGGGGACCGACAGTAGAATGTGTTCTCACTCCGAGCAAGGGCCAACTGAGTGGCACGGGTGTTTCTTCGAAAGAACGTGTTCTAGTATCGCGGTATGTGGATCGCGTACTCGCGGGAACAGCAGCAGCTGCGCGCGGAACTGCGGGCCTACTTCGCCGAGCTGATGACGCCGGAGCGCCGGGCGGCGCTGACCGCGGGCGGCGGGGACTACGGCGACCGCGCCACCTATCTGGAGGTGGTGCGGCAGATGGGCCGGGACGGCTGGCTCGCGCTGGGCTGGCCGCGCGAGTACGGCGGGCAGGCCAGGCCGCTGCTGGACCAGCTGATCTTCACCGACGAGGCGGCCACCGCGGGCGCGCCGGTGCCGTTCCTGACCCTCAACAGCGTGGCGCCGACCATCATGCGCTTCGGCACCGAGCAGCAGAGGTCCTTCTTCCTGCCCAGGATCGCCGCGGGCGAGCTGCACTTCGCCATCGGCTACTCCGAGCCGGAGGCGGGCACCGACCTGGCCTCCTTGCGCACCAGGGCGGTGCGGGACGGGGACGAGTGGGTCATCAACGGGCAGAAGATGTGGACCAGCCTGATCCAGTACGCCGACTACGTGTGGCTGGCCTGCCGCACCGATCCGGACGCGCCCAAGCACAAGGGGCTCAGCGTGCTGATCGTGCCGACGGACGCGCCGGGGTTCTCCTGGACGCCGGTACGCACCATGGCCGGTCCGGGCACCAGCGCCACCTACTACAGCGAGGTGCGGGTGCCGGCGGGCGCGCTGGTGGGCGAGCAGAACAAGGGCTGGCCGCTGATCACCAACCAGCTCAACCACGAACGCGTCGCGCTCACCTCGGCCGCACCGCTGCGCACCGCGTTGCAGGAGGTGCTGGACTGGGCGAAGGCGGCCAAGCTGCCCGACGGCGGGCTGGTGGCCGACCAGGAGTGGGTGCGGATCCACCTGGCCAGGGTGCACGCGAAAGTGGAGTACCTGAAGCTGTTGAACTGGCGGATCGCCTGGGGCGCGGCGCACACCCCGACCCCGGCGGACGCCTCGGCGACCAAGGTGTACGGCACCGAGCTGGCCACCGAGGCCTACCGGCTGCTGATGGAGGTGCTCGGCCCGGCCGCGACGCTGCGCGCGGGCGCGCCGGGGGCGGCGCTGCACGGCAAGATCGAGCGGCTGCACCGGTCCTGCCTGATCCTGACCTTCGGCGGCGGCACCAACGAGGTGCAGCGGGACATCGTGGCCGCCACCGCCCTCGGCCTGCCCATCCGCCGCTGACTCGTGTACCGGGGAGACTCCGTGGACTTCAGCATGACCGAGGCCCAACAGGCACTGTCCACTGTGGCCGGTGAGATCCTGGCGCGCGAGGTGACCCAGGAACGGCTGCGCGCCGCGGAGTCCGAGCCGGATCGGTTCGACCGTCCACTGTGGAATGGTCTTGGCGCGTCCGGCCTGCTCGGGGCCGGTATCCCGGAACAGCTGGGCGGTTCCGGCTACGGCGTGCTGGAGCAGTGCTCGGTGCTCATCGCGCTGGGCCGGGCGGTGGCCCCGGTGCCCTATCTGGCTTCCACCGCGCTGGCCGCCTCCGCGATCGCGGAGTTCGGTGACCCGGCGGTGCGGGAGCGCTGGCTGCCGGGCGCGCTGAGCGGGGAGTCGGTGCTGACCGCGGCGCTGACCGACGAGTCGGCCACCACCGCCGAACGCACCGCCGAGGGCTGGCTGCTCAACGGAACCAAGACCGCGGTACCCGCGGGCGGGATCGCCGCGCTGTTCCTGGTCCCCGCGGACACTCCCGACGGACCCCGGGTCTTCCTGGTCACGCCGGAGGATCCGCGGGTGTCGGTGCGGCGGCAGGAGGTCGTGGACGGCGCGGGCACGGCCTGGCTGGAGCTGAACGGCACGCCGCTGCCCGCGGACCGGGTGCTGGCGGGCGCGGCGGTGGAGTTCCTGCACACCAGGGGCGTGCTCGGCTGGTGCGCGTTGCAGTTGGGCGTCACCGAGCGGGCGCTGGAGCTGACCGCGGCCTACGCCCGCGAGCGGGTCCAGTTCGGCAGGCCGATCGGTCAGTTCCAGGCGGTGGCCCAGCGCCTGGCCGACGCCTACATCGACGTCGAGGGCATCCGGCTCACCCTGTGGCAGGCGGCCTGGCGGGTCAGCGAGGGCCTGCCCAGCCCGGAGTCCCTGGCCACGGCCAAGTTCTGGGCCGCCGACGCGGGCCACCGGGTGGCGCACACCGCGGTGCACATCCACGGCGGCGTCGGCATCGACCTGGACCACCAGTTGCACCGCTACTTCACCGCCGCCAAGCACGCCGAGTTCGCCCTCGGCGGCGCAACCCATCAGCTCCGAGCCCTCGGCGCCGAGCTCCTGCGCCGCCCTTAACGGAGCTTGGACATCCGCTCCACGGTCTCGTCGAACTCCTGGACCAGGTCAGCCATCAGGTCGGCGACCGGGCGGATCTGGTTCATCCGGCCGACGATCTGGCCGACCGGCATGGCCACCACCTCCGGGTCGTCGGCCGCGGCGAGGCGCTGGTGGGCCTCGTTCACCAGCAGGTTCTGCAACGGCATGGGCAGCGGTTCGGGCGCGCCGGGGGCGGACCAGGCCTCGGTCCAGCGGGTGCGCAGCAGGCGCGCGGGTTTGCCGGTGTAGATGCGCGAGCGCACGGTGTCGCTGGAGCGGGCGGCCAGCAGGGCCCGCTGGGTGGCCGAGTTCGGGCCGCCGAGGGTGTACTCGGCGCTGGTCAACCAGCAGGAGCCCATCCAGACCCCTTGCGCGCCAAGGGCGAGCGCGGCCGCGGCCTGGCGGCCGGAGCCGATCCCGCCCGCGGCCAGCACCGGGACCCGGCCGCCGACCGCGTCCACGATCTCCGGCAGCAGCACCATGGTGGCGATCTCCCCGGTGTGCCCGCCGGCCTCATAGCCTTGGGAGACCACGATGTCCACTCCGCCGAGCATGTGCCGCACCGCGTGTTCGGCCCGGCCGGCCAGCGCGGCGACCAGGACGTCGTGCTGGTGCGCGCGGTCGATGACGTCGATCGGCGGCGGGCCGAGGGCGTTGGCGATCAGGCGGATCGGGTGGCCGAGGGCGACGTCCACATGGGACCGGGCGACCGAGTGCAGCCAGCCGAGCACTCCGCCGGGCTCGCCGGCCGCGGCTTCCGGCACGCCCAGTTCGGCCAGGGTGCGCTGGACGAACTCGCGGTGTGCCGCGGGGATCAGCGCGTCCAGGTCGACCGCGGTGCCCTCCTTCGGGGCGGCGGCCGGCATGACGATGTCCACGCCGTAGGGGCGGCCGCCGGTGTTGGCGTCCATCCAGTCCAGCGCGGCGTCCAGGTCCTCGGCGCGGTTGTAGCGCACGCAGCCCAGCACGCCGAAGCCACCGGCGCGACTGATCGCGGCGGCCACGTGTTCGGACGGGGTGAAGCCGAGCACCGGGTACTCGATACCCAGCACCTCACACAGCGACGTTCGCATCCGGGTGCTCCTCGACGTAGCGTTGGGCCCAGCGGTAGTCCGGTTTCCCGCTGACGGATCGGCCGATCTCCTCCACCAGCCACAGGCTGCGCGGCACCTTGTACCCGGCGATCAGCTCGCGCACGTGCCGGTCCAGCGCGGCGAAACTCGGTGCGGCCCCTGGCCGTGGCTGCACCAGGGCGGCCACCCGCTGGCCGAGGCGCTGGTCGGGGATGCCGACCACGAGCGCGTCCAGCACGTCCGGGTGGGACTTGAGCGCGCCCTCCACCTCCTCCGGGTAGACCTTCTCGCCGCCGGTGTTGACGCAGGTGTTGCCGCGCCCCAACAGGGTCACCGTGCCGTCGGACTCGACCCTGGCGTAGTCGCCGGGGATGGCGTAGCGGCGACCGTCGATCTCGGTGAGCATGGTCGCGGTCTTGACCGGGTCCTTGTAGTAGCCCAGCGGCAGGTGCCCCGACCGGGCCAGGCGGCCGACAACCCCTGGCGCGACTGGCTTTCCGGCCTCGTCGATCACCACGGTGTCCGCGTCCACCTTGACCCTGGGCCCGTCGTTGGGCTGGCCGTCGCGGCCGACCACGCCGATGCCGCTGAACCCGGTCTCCGACGAGCCGATCGTGTCGGTGAGCATGAGGTTGGGCAAGGCTTCGAGGTACTGCTGCTTGACGCTGGGCGAGAACAGCGCGGCGCTGCTGGAGATGGCGAACAGCGAGGAGGCGTCGTAGCCGCCGCGGTGGTAGGCCTCGATCAGCGGGCGGGCCATCGCGTCGCCGACGATGGTGAGCACGTTGACCTTGTGCCGCTGGATCGCCTGCCACACCTCGTCGGCGTCGAAGTGCGGCACCAGCACCACGGTGCCGCCGCCGAACAGGCTCTGGAAGGTGGCCCACTGCGCCGCGCCGTGGATCAGCGGCGCGACCGGCAGCCGCACCAGCGCGAAGTCCTTGCCCGCGCGGCATTGCTGCCATTCGTCCGGCAGCCGGGCGCCGCTGAAGAAGTCGATGCCGCCGCCGAGCACCCGCCACACGTCCTCGTGCCGCCACACCACGCCCTTGGGATGCCCGGTGGTGCCGCCGGTGTAGAGGATGTAGCGGTCGTCGGGGCTGCGCTCGGCGAAGTCGCGGTCCGGTGCGCCGTCGGCGAGCGCGTCCGCGTAGGACACCCCGGCGAACCCGGCGCCGGACTCGTCCGGGATCACCACGGTGTGCCGCAACCGGGGCACCTGCGGCAGGATCTCGGCCACCAGCGGGCCGTGCCGCTGCTCGTGGATGAGCGCGACCAGGTCGGCGTTGTCGTAGAGGTACTGCAACTCGTTCTTGAGATAGCGGTAGTTGACGTTGATGGCGACCGCGCGCAGCTTGTACGCGGCGATCATCGCCTCCACCGCCTCGATGGAGTTGCGCGCGTGCACCCCGATGTGCGAACCGGGTACGACCCCGTTTTTTCGCAGGTGGTGGGCGAGTCTGTTGGACCGCTCCTCCAGCTCCGCGTAGCTGACCTGGCGGCCGCCGCAGATCACGGCGACGCGCTCGGGGACGAGATCGACGGCATGTTCGACGAGATCCGCTATGTTGACGGCCACGCTTCGAAAGTAGAACGTGTTATCGTTGCCCGGCAATAGCCCATGGAGAGGAGAAAAGCTCCATGTCCGCTGACGCTCCGCACTGCCTGGTGGAACAACGAGACGCCGTGCTCGTGGTGACGATGAACCGCCCGGAGGCCCGCAACGCCCTCACCGGCCCGATGCTGGCGATCATGCGCGAGGCCTGGGACGAGGTGGATCGCAACCCGGCCATCCGGGCCTGCGTGCTCACCGGCGCGGGCGGCGCGTTCTGCGCGGGCGCGGACCTCAAGGCGATGACACAGTCCCACCCGAGCGAGCAGTTCCGCGAGGGTTTTGACCTGTCGGTGATCCCGGCGCTGCTGAAGGGCCGCCGGTTGAGCAAACCGCTGCTGGCCGCGGTGGAGGGCCCGGCGATCGCCGGCGGCACGGAGATCTTGCAGGCGACGGACATCAGGGTGGCCGGGGCGAGCGCGCGGTTCGGGGTGTCGGAGGCGCGGTGGGGCCTGTTCCCGTTGGGGGGCAGCGCGGTCCGGCTGCCCAGGCAGATCCCGTACACGGTGGCGGCGGACCTGTTGCTGACCGGCCGGCACATCGGCGCGGCCGAGGCCAAGGAGATCGGCCTGATCGGGCACGTGGTGCCGGACGGTCAGGCGCTGGCGAAGGCCCTGGAGCTGGCGGAGGCGATCGCGGCGAACGGACCGCTTGCGGTGCAGGCGATCCTGCGCACGATGCGGGAGACGGAGGGCATGGCGGAGGACGAGGCGTTCCCGGTGGAGGCGAAGCTGGGAGCGGCGGTGTTCGCGAGCAAGGACGCGCGGGAAGGGCCGAAGGCGTTCAAGGAGAAGCGGAAACCGGAGTTTCGCGGGGAGTAGGCGGGAGGTCGCGGCGAGCGGGGCCGGGCGGTCAGCGGGCGCGCAACTGCCGCACGATCTGCCCGAGGTCCTCCTCCGCCGCCGGACACTCCGCCAGCCGCTGGGCCACCAGCGACGCCAGCGGCAGTTCCGCCGCCTCCGCCGCCAGCCGGGAGTCCTTGGCCGCCAACCGGATCGGGTAATGAGCCCCGGTCGCGAACGCCCGCGCCACCAAGCCACCCAGCGCCGACCCGGCGAGCGCCTCCCGCACCAACTCCGCCGGCAACCCGAACGCCTCGGCCAGGGTCAGCGCCTCGGCGATCGCGGCCACGCCGGTGACCGTGGCGTTGATCAGCACCAGTTTCAGCGCGGCCCCGGTGCCGGTCAGCCCGGTGCGCACCACCTTGCCGAACACCTCCAGCACCGGCAGCACCGGCTCGGCCGGGCCACCCACCAGCAGCGTCAGCTCACCCGCCGCGGCCTTGTCCGCGCTGCCCATCACCGGCGCGTCGATCAGCGTGACGCCCCTGGGCAGCAGTGCGGCGACCTCGCGCAGGGCCTCCGGGCCGATGGTGGACATCTCGATCAGCGTGCTGCCCGGACGCAGGTCCAGTTCGGCGACGACGCTGAGCACCGCGGCCGGGTCGGCGAGCATGGTCACCACGATCTCGGCGTCCCGGGCCGCCTCGGCCGGGGTGCTCGCGACCCGGGCGGCCAGGGCCGCGGCGCGTTCCGGGGAACGGTTCCACCCGGTCAGCGGGTAGCCCGCGGCGAGCAGGCGGCGAGCCATCGGCAGGCCCATGGTGCCCAGTCCCAGGAACGCGATCCGTGTGTTCACGGCGCTGACGCTAGGCCGCCGGGAGCCCTGCTACCAGCGAATGGTTCGCATGCCCGCCATGCTAGACAGGCATGCGTTCGACCGGGTAGCCGTTCTTCCAGATGGTGTGGATCTCGCGCAGGGCGGTGATGTCGGTGGTCGGGTCGCCCTCGACCAGTAGCAGGTCGGCGCGCAGGCCGCGGGCGAGGCGGCCCCGGTCGGACAGCGCGAAGTGCTTGGCGGGCACGGAGGTCGCCGCGGCCAGGGCCTGGGCCGGGGTCAGGCCCGCGGTCACCAGGTGCGCGATCTCGGTCAGCATGCTGGGGCCGTGCGCGGCGCCGGGCATGGTGGCGTCGGTGCCCGCGAGCACCGGGACGCCCTCGGCGTGCAGGCGGCGGACGTTGGCCAGGGCGTTGCGCAGGAACGACGGGCGGCAGCGGGTGCTGCGCTTGGTCAGGGACTCCCGTTGCGGGGCCGACAGGTACGGCGTGATCCGGGGGTCTGCCAGCAGGGAGTCCGCGCTGGCGCCGCAGTCGTAGACGGACAGGGTCGGCACCACGACGGTGCCCGCGGCGCGCAGGGCGGCGGCGAACTCCGGCGTGGCCTCGGTGTCGGTCCACACGTGCACCAGGGCGTCCGCGCCCGCGTCGACGGCGATCCTGGTGTTGTGCAGCTGTTCGGCGTGCGCGACCGCGAGCCTGCCCCTGCGGTGCGCGGCCTGGACCACGGCCCGCGCCTGGGCCGGGGTGAGCGTGGGGAACGGGTGTTCCGGGCTGCCGTCCTCGATCACCAGCTTGATGAAGTCCGAGCCCTCGGCCACCCGCTCGCCGACGAAGGCGTCCGGGTCCGCGCCCGGGGTCAGCCGGGGGAAGCCGGGGCCGCGCGGGTGGCCGTCGGGCACGGTGACGCCGAACCCGGCCGACCACAGGTCCGCCTGGCCGGTGCGGGCGTGACCCCGGCGCTGGCGGCGGGCCTCGGCGAGTCCGGACGGGTCGCCGAACATGTCCAGCTCGGTGGTGACGCCGAAGCGCAGCGCGTCGGCACGGGCCGTCTCGTTGAGGTGCACGTGGCAGTCGATGAGACCGGGCAGCAGGGTCCGGCCGCGACCGTCGTGCACGGGCACGCCGGCGGCAAGCACCTCGCCGACCGCACGGATCCGGCCGTCGGCGACCAGCACCGAGGCGTGCGGCAGCACCCGCTCGCCGTCGAAGACCCTGGCATCGCGGATCACGAACGCGCCGGATCCCGTTGCGGCAGTGGCCGATCCGCCGAGTGCGACGGTGGCGGCCCCGGCGGCGAACAGTCCCATGGCCTTGCGGCGCGGCAGCTCCATGCCGACTTTCTACCGATCCCACGGTCCGCGGTGGACCGACGAACGACCAGCAGCACGCCGACTTTCGTTCAGTACACGCCAGGGCCGAGCTTGCGGTGGTCCCAGCTGGCGATCCGGCTGCGGTGGAAGGTGATCGCGACCCGTTTCACCGCCTGCCGGGCGATGTGCTCGCTGGCCGCCTCGTCCACCGGGCCGCCGCCGTAGCGGGTGAGGATCGCGGTCCCCACCCGCAGCACGGCGGCCGGATCGGTCTGCACCTCCGCGGTGCCCTCCATGGACACCCCGCGCAGCTTCTCGTAGCTGTCCCCCGCCTCGACCAGGCAGCTCAGCCGAGGGTCCCGCCGCAGGTTGTGCACCTTCTGCGAGGCCGCGTAGGTCCAGAACACGATCTCCCCGTCCAGCAGGGCGAACCACATCGGCACCACGTGCGGGTGCCCGGTCGGGCCGAGGCTGGCCACCACCAGTGTGCGCTGCTCGCCGAGGAAGTTCTCCACCTCGGCCGGGGACATGGTGATCTGGTCTCGGCGGCTCATCCGGGCTCCCTGGTCAGATGGTGCGGGCACTGCCCGCCCAGTACGGTTCGCGCAGCCTTCGCTTGTACAGCTTGCCGTTGGGATCCCTCGGCAGCGAGTCGAGGTAGTCGATGCTGCGCGGCAGCTTGAACTTGGCCAGCCTGGTCCCGGCCCAGGCGAGCAGCTCCTCGGTCAGCGCCGCGTCCCCGGTCACCCCGTCTGCGGGCTGCACCACCGCCTTGACCTCCTCGCCCCAGTCCGGGTGCGGGATGCCGAAGACCGCCACGTCGGCCACCTTCGGGTGCACCGCCAGCTCGCCCTCGATCTCGGCGGGGTAGATGTTCACCCCACCGGAGATGATCATGTCGTTGCGCCGGTCGCAGAGGAACAGGTAGCCGTCGGCGTCCAGGTAGCCGATGTCCCCCATGGTGAACAGCTCACCCACCCGGTTGGCCGCGGTCTTCTCCGGGGCGCCGTGGTACTCGAAGGTGGTCACCGCCCCGGCCTGCAGGTACACCAGCCCCGGCTGACCGACCGGCACCTCGGCTCCCTGCTCGTCCAGCACCTTGACCTGCGAGCCCGGCCAGGGCAGGCCGACCGAACCGGGTTTGGCCAGCCACTGCGCGGAGTCGATCACCGCGCCGCCGCCCTCGGTGGCCGCGTAGTACTCCACGATCACCGGCCCGAGCCAGTCGATCATCCGGCGCTTGGTCTCCTGCGGGCAGGGCGCGGCCCCGTGCACGAGCTTGCGCAGCGAGGACAGGTCGTACCTGGCGCGGGTTTCGGCCGGCAGCGCGAGCAGGCGGTGGAACTGGGTGGGCACCACGTGGCTGTGCGTGACCCGGTGCCGCTCGATCAGCCGCAGCATCTCCTCGGCGTCCCAGCCGTCCATCAGCACCACCGGATGCCCGTAGAGCACCGAGACGACGGCACAGCTGAGCACCGCGGCGTGGTAGAGCGGCGAGCCGCACAGGTGCACGTGCCCGTCGTGCGGGCGCAGGTCGAACAGGGCGAAGAACAGCCGGTTGCGCGCGGGCACCTCGTCCACCGGCTCCCCGGTCAGCGGCCGGCGCACGCCCTTGGGTCGCCCGGTGGTGCCGGAGGTGTAGAGCATCGGCGAGCCCAGCACCCGGTCGTCCGGCCGGCCAGGCGGTTCACCCGCGCCCAGCTCGGCCAGCGGCCGGAACCCGTCGATCGCCCCCACCGCGAACCGGGCTTCTTCCGGCACCGGGTCGCCCTCGACCGCGGCCCGCGCGGACCCGGCGAAGCGCTCGTGCGCGACGAAGGCCTTGGCCCCGCTGTCGGCGATGATGTAGTTGATCTCCGGTCCGACCAGGTGCCAGTTCACCGGGACGAAGTACAGGCCAGTTTGCAACGCGGCGAAGAACACCGCGAGCAGCTCGGCGGAGTTGGGCAGCAGCACCACCACGGTGTCCCCCGGCGCCAGGCCCAGCGCCTGGAACCCGCGCCCGTACCGGTTGGCGCGGCTGGTCAGCTCGCCGTAGCTGATCTCGGTGCCGTCGGGTTCGATCACCGCGACCCGGTCCGGTTCGGCCTCGGCGATGGTCCACAGTCCGATCGGCTCGCTCATCCCGCCACCTCGTTCCCGCTCGACACCACGGCCGCGCCAACCGCGCGCACCGCCCCTGCCTCCCCAGCCCCGCGAACCGCCGCAGCCTCCCCGACCCCGCGCGCCGCCACCACTCCCCCGGCCTCGTGCACCGCCGCTGCCTCTCCAGCCCCGTCCACCACCGCCTCCCCGACCGCGCGCACCGCCGCGGCATCCCGGCAGCCGACCACCAGCATGGTCACCCCGGCCGCCGCCCACCTGCCGATCTCCGCGCGCACCCGCTCCCGGTCCCCGACGATGGTCACCTCGGCCACCAGCTCGTCCGGCACCGCCCGCGCCGCCTCCTCCTTGCGCCCGGCCCCGAACAGCCGGGTCACCTCCGCGACCACCTCGCCGTATCCCATCCGGGTGAACACATCCGCGTGGAAGTTCATCGTGGGCGCGCCCATGCCGCCCAGGTAGAGCGCATAGGTCGGTTTCAGCCGGGCCAGCTCGGCCGCCGGGTCCTCGGTGACCACCACCGGCACGCTGACCGCGATCTCGAAGTCGGCCGCGCCGCGCCGCGCGCCCGGCCGGGCGAAGCCCTCTTCCAGGTACTCGCGGTACAGCCCGGCCAGCCGCGGGGTGTAGTAGATGGCCAGCCAGCCGTCGGCGATCTCCGCGGTCTGCGCGATGTTGGCCGGGCCCTCCGCGCCGAGCCAGATCGGCAGGTCGGCGCGCAGCGGGTGGGTGATCGGCTTGAGCGGGCGGCCCAGGCCGAGCGCGCCGGGGCCGGTGTAGGGCAACGGGTAGTGCGGGCCGTCGTTACGCACCGGGGCCTGCCTGGCCAGCACCTGACGGATGATCGAGACGTACTCCCTGGTGCGCGCCAAGGGTTTGCCGAAGGGCTGGCCGTACCAGCCCTCCACCACCTGCGGCCCGGACACGCCGAGCCCGAGGATGGCCCGGCCGCCGGAGAGGTGGTCCAGGGTCAGCGCGTGCATCGCGCAGGCGGCCGGACTGCGCGCGGAGAGCTGGGCCACCGAGGTGCCCAGCCGGATCCGCTCGGTGTGCGAGCCCCACCAGGCCAGCGGGGTGAAGGCGTCCGAGCCCCAGGACTCGGCGGCGAACACCGCGTCGAACCCGGCCCGCTCCGCCTCGGTAACGAGTTCCAGGGTGTCATCCGGTGGGCCTGCGCCCCAGTAGCCGAGCTGCAACCCAAGTCGCATAGCGCACAACCGTCCTTCCGGGTCAGCTGTCTCCTACCATCTTGCCGCAAAAACGAGAACGTGTTTCACTCAATTCCGTGACCGTGAGCCACCAGCCGCTCAGCGCTGAGCTCCGGGTGGAGTTCGCCTACACCCGTTCGCTCGGACCGACGCTCGGCGCCTTCCTGACCGCCCTGCGCGCCCACCGCGTGCTGGGTGTCCGCGGCGCGGACGGACGGGTGCACGTGCCGCCTGCCGAGTACGACCCGGTGACCGCCGAACCGCTCACCGAGCTGGTCGAGGTGGGCAGCACCGGCACCGTGCTGAGCTGGACCTGGCAGCCGGAACCGCTGGCCGGGCAACCGCTCCAGCGACCGTTCGGCTGGGCGCTGATCCGGCTGGACGGCGCGGACACCGCACTGCTGCACGCGGTGGACGTGCCCGGACCGGACTCGCTGTCCATCGGCCTGCGGGTGCGGGCCCGCTGGACCGCCGAGCCGGTCGGCGCGATCACCGACCTGGCCTGCTTCGAGCCACTGGACGCGGCCACCCCGGAACCGCCGGTGCCCGAGTTCGCCGAGGACGTGCGCGGCACGGTCAGCCCGATCAACCTGCACTACCGGCACAGCGCCTCCGCCGCGGAAAGCGAGTTCCTGCGCGGGGTCGCCAGGGGCGAGCTGACCGGGCAGCGCTGTCCGGTGTGCGCGCAGGTCTACATCCCGCCGCGCGGCGCCTGCCCCACCGACGGGGTGCCGCTGACCGACTGGGTGCGACTGTCCGACGAGGGCACGGTGACCAGCTTCTGCGTGGTCAACGTGCCGTTCCTGGGCCAGCGCATCCCGCCGCCGTACGTGGCCGCCGCCGTGCTGCTCGACGGCGCGGACATCCCGTTCCAGCACCTGGTGCTGGGCATCGCGCCCGAGCAGGTCCGGATGGGCCTGCGGGTGCGCGCGGTGTGGCGGCCCCGCGAGCAGTGGGGCCACACCCTGGAGAACATCGACCACTTCACCCCGACCGGCGCGCCGGACGCCCCGTTCGACAGCTTCGCCCGCCACCTGTAGCCCACCACCAGCAGAGGAGCAGGCCGTGCCGGAGGTCGCCGTGGTCGCCTTCGCCCAGTCCCCCGCGGTGCGCCGGACCGAGGCCTCCGGCAACGGGGTCGAGCTGCTCGTGCCGCTGTTCCAGCAGGTCTACACCGACACCGGACTGTCCAAACAGGACATCGGGTTCTGGTGCTCGGGATCCTCGGACTACCTGGCGGGGCGGGCGTTCTCCTTCGTCTCCGCGGTGGACGCGATCGGCGCGTTCCCGCCGATCAGCGAGTCGCACGTGGAGATGGACGCGGCCTGGGCGCTGTACGAGGCGTGGGTGCGGCTCAAGCTCGGCGAGGTGGACACCGCGCTGGTCTACGGCTTCGGCAAGTCCTCGGCCGGCGAGCTGCGCCGGGTGCTGGCGCTACAGCTGGACCCGTACCTGATGACCCCGCTGTGGCCGGACTCGGTCAGCATCGCCGGACTCCAGGCCCGCCTCGGTATGGCACAGGGGCGGTGGAGCGAACGCGCGATGGCCGAGGTGGCCGCCCGCTCCCGCGCCGACGCCGTGGGCAACCCCGAGGCCCAACTTTCCGGCACACCAACGGTTGCCGAGCTCCTGGACCAGCCGTACCTGGCGGATCCGCTGCGGGCGCACGACTGCGCGCCGATCAGCGACGGCGCCTCGGTGGTGGTGCTGGCCGCGGGTGACCGGGCCCGCGAGCTCTGCGCCCGACCGGCCTGGATCACCGGGCTGGCGCACCGCACCGACAGCGGCCAGCTCGGCTCCCGTGACCTCACCGCCGCCCCCTCCGCCGTCGCCGCGGCACGGGCCGCGGGCGGCGACGGGGTCCAGCTGGCCGAGCTGCACGCGCCGTTCACCCACCAGGAGATCCTGCTGCGCCAAGAACTTGGGCTCGACGAGGCCCGGATCAACCCCTCCGGCGGGGTGCTCGCGGGCAACCCGATGTTCGCCGCCGGACTGTCCCGGATCGGCCTGGCCGCCCGGCACATCCACGCCGGCGAGGCGGACCGGACCCTGGCGCACGCCACCAGCGGCCCGTGCCTGCAACAAAATCTGGTCTGCGTACTGGAAGGCGGCGACTGATGGCCCAGCTCGCGGCCGTGCTCGGCACCGGCCAGACCCACCACGCGGCCAAACGCCTGGACGTGTCCATGGCCGGGCTCTGCCGCGAGGCCGTCGACCGCGCCCTCGACGACGCCGGGGTCGAGATGGCCGACATCGACGCGGTGGTGCTCGGCAAGGCCCCAGACCTGTTCGAGGGCGTCATGATGCCCGAGCTGCACCTCACCGATGCCTTGGGCGCCAACGGGAAACCGCTGCTGCGGGTGCACACCGCCGGATCGGTCGGCGGGTCCACCGGGGTGGTCGCGGCCAGCCTGGTGCAGGCCGGGATCCACCGGCGGGTGCTGGCGGTGGCCTTCGAGAAGCAGTCGGAGTCCAACGCGATGTGGGCGCTGTCGGTGCCCACCCCGTTCGTCATGCCGGTGCACGCCGGGGCGGGCGGCTACTTCGCCCCGCACGTGCGCGCCTACATCCGCCGCGCGGGCGCGCCGGGGCACATCGGCGCGCTGGTCGCGGTCAAGGACCGGCGCAACGGCGCGCTCAACCCGCACGCGCACCTGCGCCAGCCCGACATCACCCTGGAGTCGGTGCAGGCATCCCCGATGCTGTGGGACCCGATCCGCTACGACGAGACCTGCCCCTCCTCCGACGGCGCCGCCGCGCTGGTGCTCGGCGACGAGACCGCCGCGAAAGCCGCGCCGGGCAAGGTGGCCTGGGTGCACGCCACCGCGATGCGCACCGAGCCGACCAGCTTCGCCGGACGGGACCAGGTCAACCCGCGCGCCGGGCGGGAAGCCGCGGCCGCGCTGTGGCGGGAGGCCGGGATCACCGACCCGCTGCGGCAGGTCGACGTGGCCGAGATCTACGTGCCGTTCTCCTGGTTCGAGCCGATGTGGTTGGAGAACCTCGGTTTCGCCGAGGCCGGACAGGGCTGGAAGCTCACCGAGGCAGGCGAGACCGAGCTGACCGGTCGCCTCCCGGTGAACCCCTCCGGCGGAGTGTTGTCCACGAATCCTATTGGCGCGTCAGGGTTGCTGCGCTTCGCCGAGGCCGCCCGGCAGGTGCAGGGCCGCGCGGGCGCGCACCAGGTCGACGGGGCGCGCCTGGCGCTGGGGCACGCCTACGGCGGTGGATCGCAGTTCTTCGCACTGTGGGTGGTGGGCGCGGACAGACCGGGAGGCTGAGCAATGGGCACACCCGTACGACGACGGACCCTGTTCCAGGTGGCGGCGGTCGGCGCCGGGGCCGCGGTGGCCTCCGGCGCGCTCGGCCGCTTCGGCGCGCTCGCCGCCTACGGCGAGGTGCCCGCGCTGGCCGGGAAGACCGCGATCGTGGTGGGCAGCGGGTTCAGCGGGGCGGTCGCCGCGCTGCGGCTCGGTCAAGCGGGCGTGCGCACCACGGTGCTGGAGCGCGGACGGCGCTGGGAGGTCAAACCCAGCGGGGACACCTTCTGCACCATCAAGAACCCGGACTGGCGGTGCGCCTGGTTCAACGACCGGCCGCCGCTGGGCCTGGACATCAACAAGAAGATCGAGCGCAAGGCCGGGCTGATCGCCACCCACGAGGGCGAGGGCATCCGGGTGCTCAGCGGCTCCGGCGTCGGCGGCGGGTCACTGGTGATCGGGCTGTACATGCCGCAGCCGCGCCGCGCCGAGTGGGACAAGGTCTACCCGAGCCAGCTGCCCTTCGACGAGATGGACCGCACCTACTGGCCGCGCGCCAGGGAGAACCTCAAGGTCGGCTACCTGCCCGCCGACGTGCAGGCGCACCCGCAGTACCGGGGCGCGCGGGCGTGGCTGGAATACCTCGCCGAGTTCGGCAAGGAGCCGGTGCCGATCCCGTTCGCGGTGGACTGGAACGCCATCCGCGAGGAACTACAAGGCAAGCGGGTCGCCTGCCACAGCATCGGCGAGGGCCCCTTCGGCAGTAACTCCGGCGCCAAGAACAGCGTGGACCGCACCTACCTGGCCCGGGCCACCGCCACCGGCAACGTGACCATCCTGGCCCAGCACGAGGTCACCGAGATCCGCGAGGTGGCCGGGCGGTACGAGGTCGTGGTCAAGCTGACCAACGACAACGGGGATGTGCTCTCCACCAAGAAGATGGACGCCGACTACCTGTTCCTGGCCGCCGGTTCGGTGTACTCCTCCGGGCTGATGGTCACCGCCAAGGCCAAGGGCTGGCTGCCCAAGCTCAACGAGGCCACCGGCAAGGGCTGGGGCAACAACGGCGACTTCCTGGTGCTGCGGATGAACCTGCGCAAGGACGTCGGCTTCGACCAGGGCGGGCCGGGCAACGTCAAGTTCTTCGACGAGGCCAACCCGTTCGCGCCGACCTCGATGGCCTGGGAGGCCGCGCCGGTGCCCAACATCCTCAACCAGTCCAACACCACCCACCTGATCACCTCGGTCACCCCGGAACGCGGCGAGGTGCGCTACGACCCGGCCACCGGCGGCGGCAAGGTGCACTGGCCCTATGGCGTGATGGAAACCCTTGGCGAGAAAGCAGGTCGCGACCTGGCCACCCGGTTCTGGTGGGAGACCGAGGGCAAGAAGGGCTACCTGTTCAACGGGTTGCCCAACTACGACCGCGGCACCGCGCACGGGCTCGGCGCGCGCAACACCTACCACCCGCTGGGCGGCCTGGTGATGGGGCAGGCCACCGAGTTCTCCGGGCAGGTCAAGGGATATCCCGGTTTGTACTGCGTGGACGGGGCGCTGCTGCCCGGCTCCACCTGCCTGGCCAACCCGTCGCTGACCATCACCGCCAACGCCGAGCGGTGCCTTGACCTGTTCGTGGCCGGCGCGATCAAGGGAGAGCAGCGGTGAAGTTCACCTGCGCGGTCGCGATGAGCCCGCTGGAACAGCTGCCGGAGCTGGCGCGCACCGCGGAGGAGTGCGGGTTCGCCAACATCGCGCTGCCGGACTCGCTGTTCTTCTCCGAACAGGTCTCCGCCGACTACCCCTACACCCCCGACGGCAGCCGGTTCTGGCACGAGGACACCCCGTGGGCCGACCCGCTGGTGGCCGCCGCCGCGATGGGCGCGGTCACCTCCCGAATCGGCTTCTACACCCAGGTGCTCAAACTCGGTTCGCGCAACCCGGTGCTGCTGGCCAGACAGGTCGGCTCGGTGGCCGTGCTCACCGGGAACCGGTTCGGCCTCGGTGTCGGACTGGGCTGGTCGCCGGAGGAGTTCGCCTGGTGCGGAACGTCCTATTCGGACAGAGGACCGCGCGCGGACGAGGCGATCGCGGTGCTGCGGCTGATCCTGGGCGGCGGCATGGTGGAGTACCACGGCGAGCACTACCAGTTCGGCAAGCTGCGGATGAGTCCCGCGCCGAGCAGGCCCGTGCCCATCTACGTCGGCGGGCACAGCGGGCCCGGCCTGCGCAGGGCCGCGCGAGCCGGCGACGGCTGGACCTCGGCGATGATGGGCTTCGCCGAGCTGAAGACCACCATCGAACGGCTCACCGAACTGCGCGCGGCCTACGGTCGAGCCGGGGAACCCTTTGAGATCCAAGCGGTCTGCGTGGACCGGTTCGGCCTGGAGGGCTACCGGGAGCAGGCCGCGATCGGGGTCACCGACGCGATCGTGATGCCCTGGGTCTTCGACGGGGTGCCCTTCGACGGACCCCTGGAGGCGAAACAGGACTCCATGCGCAAGTTCGCCGAGACGATCATCGCCAAGCTGTGAGGAGCGCTGGATGACGGTCACCTGGACCGCCCCCGACGGCGAGCACCCGGCGCGGGCCGCCTCGATCCGCTCGATGACCGCGGTCGCCGCCGGGGACAAGGAGGGCTGGCTCGCGCTGTGGGCGCAGGACGCCGTGGTGCGCGACCCGGTCGGCCCGTCGATCTTCGACCCGACCGGCAAGGGCCATCACGGCCGGGCGGCCATCGGGGCGTTCTGGGACCTCACCATCGGGCAGATGGCCCGGATGGAGTTCGCCATCACCGACTCCTTCGCCGCCGGGGACGAGGTGGCCAACATCGGCACCATCTCGGCCATCGCCGCTGACGGGACCAGGATCGACACCGAGGGCGTGTTCGTCTACCGGGTCGGCGAGGACGGCTTGCTGACCTCGCTGCGGGCCTACTGGGAGTTCGACCGGGCCCTGGCCACCGTCAGCAAACCGTCAGGATGAGGCACACCCACCTTCGATATGATGCGATCGCATGACAACATGCGTTCGCAGATCACCTTGGGGGTGGGCGTGACCCAGATCCACGGCACGGTGGCACCGGGCTTCGAGCCGGTGCGCGATGCCTTCGCAGCCAACTTCAGCACCGGCGGCGACATCGGCGCCGCGGTCACCGTGTACCGGCGCGGGGAGAAGATCGTCGACCTGTGGGGCGGCGTGGCCGACGTGGACACCGGGCGGGAGTGGCGCCAGGACACCCTCCAGCTGGTGTTCTCCACCACCAAGGGCGTCACCGCCACGGTCGCGCACCTGTTGGTGCAGCGCGGGGAACTGGACCTGGACGCGCCGGTGGCCAAGTACTGGCCGGAGTTCGCCGCCGAGGGCAAGCAGGACATCCCGGTGCGCTGGCTGCTCTCCCACCAGGCCGGGCTGGCCGTGCCGCCCGAGCGGTTCCCGCTGTCCTGGCTGCGGGAGTGGGACCCGATCGTGGAGATGCTGGCCGCGCAGGCGCCGAACTGGGAGCCCGGCACCGCGCACGGCTACCACGGCCTCACCTACGGCTGGCTGGTCGGCGAGGTCATCCGCCGCGCCACCGGCCGCACCATCGGCGCCGTCCTGGCCGAGGAGGTGGCCAAGCCGCTGAACCTGGACCTGTGGATCGGCCTGCCCGAGGAGCAGGAACCCAGGGTGGCCAAGTTCATCGACCCCGACCCGATGCCGGAACCGACGCCTGGCCAGGAGCTGCCGCCGGAGATCGCCAAGATGCAGGCCGCCTTCAGCGACCTGAACTCGATGACCATGCGCGCGCTGATCGTGACCACCGAACCGATCCCGGCCAACAGCCGCGACCTGCGCGCCGCCGAGGTGCCCGCGGTCGGCGCGGTCGGCACCGCGGACTCCTTCGCCAAGCTGTACGCCAGCACCGTCGGCGAGGTGGACGGGTTCCGCCTGCTGACCCCGGAAACCGTGGACCGGGCGCGGACCGTGCAGACCATCGGCCCCGACCAGCTCCTGCAGCTGCCCACCGCGTGGGCGCTGGGCTACATCTCCGGACAGCCCGCGCCCGGCGTGGTGCCGACGATGGCCCTGCTCGGCCCGGACTCCTTCGGCCACGGCGGCTACGGCGGCTCGCTGGCCTTCGGCGACGTGCACCACGAGATCGGCTTCGGCTACGTGATGAACAAGATCCACAGCGGCCTGACCGGCGAGGGCGCCAACTCCGCCCGGCTGGTCAACGCGCTGCGCAGCTCGTTGGCTGGTTAGAGATTGAAGACCGGCGGTGCGAGCTTCTCCTTGCACCGCCGGTCGTTCCAGTCCGGCTGCGCGTCCCGCTGCTGCGCGGTCGGCGGTTTCGGGATGGGGCCGCTGGGGTCGGAGTTCAGGTTGGGCGGCCGGTTGATCGCGGTGTCGATCACCCGCAGCAGGGTGCGCACCGGGCCGCGCACGTCCCCGGCCAGCGCGCGAAGTCGTTGCGGGGCAACGGTGTCCCTGGTCTGGATGGACACCACGGTGAGCACGTTGCCCTCCTTCATGATGCCCAGGTGCACCACATCCGGCGGGTTCCAGGACTGCACGCAGGCGAAGTCGCCGTAGCGGACCAGCCCGAAGGCGCGGTCCTTGTCGGTGCGCCTCCGCACGAAGTCGGAGAAGGACTCCCTGGCACTGGCCTCGGCCCGCTCCTCGCCGAGGGCGATGGTCACCCGGATCTCCGCGCCCAGCGGGTTCACCCCCGCCGGCCAGGTGCACTCGTGCCGCCCGATCGGGTCGGCGTCGTTCTGGCGCGGCGGGTGCACGGCGCCCACGATCCCGGTGGTCTCCGGGTTGGTGGTCAGCACCTTGCAGATGTTGGGCACCTCGGTGATCACCGGTTTGTCCGCGGCCGCGTCCATCTTCTGCCCGAGGCTGATCAGCCGGGTGCACCCGCCGGTGAGGGTCACCGCGAGCAGGGTGGCGAGCAGGATTCCGTTACGTGCCATAGCCGTAGCTCCTGGAGAGCAGGAAGCAGCCCGGCACGTCGGCGGGGAACTCGGTGCGGGGGCTGGAGACACTGGCCTCGGCGTCGCAGCGCAGGTAGCGGAAGCCGTATACCTCGGGTCCGATGGAGTCCGAGCCGGTGATGTTGAACAGGAAGAACCCGTTGCCCAGCATCAGCCGGTGCGTCGACCGGTACCACAGCGCGGAGTCGCGGCGCAGGTCCCGCTGGTAGGACAGCTGGAGGTCCCGCTCCCGGCCCGGTTTGACCATGCCGAGGATGTCGCCGAAGCCCTGGTCGCAGACCGCGACCTCACCGAGCAGCGGCGGCATGTCCTTGGCCAGGTGGAACTTGATCAGCTCCGCGCCGCCGCGCTTGGCCTTGGCCTTGTCGCAGTGCTTGGCCGCGGCGTGGAAGAAGTCGAGCAGCTCGTCCAGTGAGCCGAAGGTGCGGCCCAGCGCCGCGACGCCCTCGCGCGGTCCGGTGCGGTAGTCCTCGCGCAGGTTGTACTTGCCGATCTCGGAGTTGTCCTCGGCCGGCAGGCAGGCGCTGGTGAGCAGCAGCAGCGCGGCCAGCAGGACCCGGCGCACGGGACCACCTCCTCCTCACCCAGCGTAGCGGGAGCAGGCGTTTCCGTGTTGTCCCCGGATCGGGGGCATTCTTCGGCACCGGTTCAGTAGGCGACCGGGAACTCCTTGATGCCGTTGAGCCAGCCCGAGCGCAGCCGCCGGGGCTCGCCGGCCTTGCGGATGTCCGGCAGGTGGGCGGCGATGGCGTTGAAGATGAGGTCGATCTCCAGCCGGGCCAGGCTGGCGCCGAGGCAGAAGTGCGCGCCACTGCCGCCGAACCCCAGGTGCGGGTTGGGATCGCGGGTGATGTCGAAGCGCTCCGGCTCGGTGAAGACCTCCTCGTCGAAGTTGGCCGAGCTGTAGAACATGCCAACCCGGTCCCCCGCCTTGATCGGCACGCCGCCGACCTCGGTGTCGGCGGTGGCGGTGCGCTGGAAGGAGATCACCGGGGTCGCCCAGCGCACGATCTCATCCGCGGTGGTCTTGGGACGCTCGGCCTTGTAGAGCTCCCACTGCTCGGGGTTGTCCAGGAAGGCCATCATGCCGTGCGTGATCGCGTTGCGGGTGGTCTCGTTTCCCGCCACCGCCAACAGGATCACGAAGAAGCCGAACTCGTCGGCGGAGAGCGAGTCACCGTCCACATCGGCCTGGACCAGCTTGGTCACGATGTCGGGCATCGGACACTTCTTGCGCTCCTCGGCCATGTTCATCGAGTAGGCGAGCAGCTGCGCGGCGGCCATGGCCGAGTCGGTCTGGAACTCCGGGTCGTCGTAGCCGATCATCTCGTTGGACCAGTCGAAGATCTTCCGCCGGTCCTCCTGCGGCACGCCGAGCAGCTCGGCGATGGCCTGCAACGGAAGCTCGCAGGCGATGTCGGTGACGAAGTCGCCCACCCCACCGGTGCGCGCGGACTCCACGATCCGCCGCGCCCGGGCGTCCAGGGCCTCGCGCAGCCCGGCGATGGCCCGCACCGAGAAGCCGCGGGAGACGATGCCGCGGAGTTTGGTGTGCTCGGGCGGGTCCTGGTTGAGCATGATGAGCCGCTGCACGTCCAGCTGCTCCTTGGTGATGTCGGAGCCGAACCGGATGATCGCGGTGTTGGCGTAACTGGAGAACAACCGGCTGTCCAGCGAGACTCGCTTCACATCGGCGTGCTTGCTCACCACCCAGTAGCCCTCGTCGTCGAACCCGTCCCGCCGCGGCGGTTTCGCGTTCCAGAACACCGGGGCGGTGCGCCGCAGCTCGGCGAACTCCTCGATCGGCAGCCGCTGCGCGTACACATCGGGGTCGGTGAAGTCAAACCCCTGGGGAAGTTGGGGCAAAGCCATCGCTACCCTCCATGCTCGCACAGCGATGTGGAACAGGTTCTACTGGATTCAAACACGCGCCAGCCCATGAGTGAAGGGTGTTCACTGAGTCTTACCAACCTCACTGAAACGTGTTCTACTCATACAAACCGCTACTGATCCACCCGAGGAGTCCCATGGGCGACCCCGTCATCGTCGGCGCCGTCCGCACCCCGATCGGCCGCAGAGGCGGCTGGCTGTCCGGGCTGCACGCGGCGGAACTACTGGGCAGCGCGTTGCGCGACCTGTTGACCCGGGCGGCAGTGCCCCCGGCCGAGGTCGAGCAGGTAGCCGCGGGATGCGTGACCCAGGCCGGAGAACAGGCGGGCAACATCGCCCGCAACGCCTGGCTGCACGCCGGCCTGCCCGAGTCCACAGGCTGCTTCACCCTGGACGCCCAGTGCGGTTCAGCACAGCACGCGGCCCATCTGGTGGCGGCCCAGATCGCGGCCGGCGCGATCACCGCGGGGATAGCGTGCGGCGTGGAGTCGATGAGCCGGGTTCCGTTGCGCAGCAACATGAATGACGACACCGGTATGCCTCGGCCGGAGACGTGGAAGATCGACCTGCCGAACCAGTTCGAGGCCGCGGAACGGATCGCGGTGCGGCGGAGGTTGTCCCGGCAGGACCTGGACGAGTTCGGGGTCAGGTCTCAGGCGTTGGCGCGGAAGGCTTGGGATGCCGGGCATTTTGAGCGGGAACTGGTTCCCGTGGCGGTGGGATCCGAGACGGTGCAACGGGATCAGGGGTTGCGGGAGACGAGCCTGGAGGGCCTGGCTGACTTGAAGGCGGTGCTGCCGGATGGATTGCACACGGCAGCTACGGCTTCACAGATCTCCGACGGCGCTGCGGCGGTGCTGATCATGGATGCGGGACGGGCTGCCGAGCTTGGGGTGCCGGGGCGAGCTCGGATTCGGTCACAGTGCTTGGTGGGGGCGGAGACGTATTACCACCTGGACGGCCCAATCCGGGCCACCGAACGGTTGTTGAGTGGTAGCGGTATGCGGTTGGCGGACGTCGACCTGGTGGAGGTGAACGAGGCCTTCGCGGCGGTGCCGTTGTCGTGGTTGAGCGTGTATGGCGAGGCGGAGGAGCGGTTGAACGTCAATGGCGGGGCGATCGCGTTGGGGCATCCGGTGGGGAGCACGGGGGCGCGGTTGTTGACGTCGGCGCTGCATGAGCTGGAGCGGCGGGATGCGAGCACGGCGCTGATCACGATGTGCGCGGGTGGAGCGATGGCTACGGGGACGATTTTGGAGCGGATCGGGTAGCCGAAGTAGCTCGGGGTGAAAACCCACGAAGAGGGCCTCTCGTCTTCTCCGTACGGCCTGGAGACCGCGCACCACATCCCGCCGAGCAGACGCTCACAGACGCCGCCGCCAAAGCCTCGGAACGTGACGGCGGCTGCTCGGTGGGATGTGGTTCGCTGTCGGAAGGTCGTGCGGAGAAGACGAGAGGACCGCGAGCACGCTGGAACCGGCCCCGGCAGCCTGCTCAACCCCGCAACCTGCTCGTCCCGGCTCTTGACTTGTCCCACCCCTCCGGGGGTCTGCCCGTCCGGCGAGGACATTCTTTTGATCTTGGGTTTTCAAGCGAAGATCAAGAGCGTCCTCGCCGGACGGGCAGGAATCAAAGCATGGGGGGAAAGTCAAAGTCAAAGGCAGAGACGCAAGCGGGTCTTGAGATTCCCCATGCCCGTCAACCTTCCGAAATCGAACCACATCCCAGCGAGCAGCCGCCGTCACGTGGCGTGGCGTTGGCGGCGGTTGCTGTGCGCGTCTGCTCGCTGGGATGTGGTTAGTTTTCTCCAGGTTGACGGGCATGGGGAACCTCAAGACTTCGGACAGGTTTTCGAAAAGCCAGCCCGTCGCTGGTTCGCGGGCTTCGCCCTGCGGTCGCTCTTGTCCTGATCAAGTCCCGTAAACCGGTGCGGGCGCGGGACTCGCCGCCAGCAACCGCTGCACCGCCTCCCCCACCTCCTCCACCGGCCACCGCGAGCCCCGGTCGATGAACGGCCCGTGCCGCCACCCGTCCGCGACCCCGATCCGGCCGCCCTCCACCTCGAACATCCGCCCGGTCACCTCCCCCGACGCCTCGCTCCCCAGCCACACCACCAGCGGTGACACGTTCTCCGGTGCCATCGCGTCGAACTCCGCTTCCGTTGGCGCGGCCATGGTTTCCGCGAAGGCCAACTCCGTCATCCGGGTTCTCGCGGCGGGGGCGATCGCGTTCACCGTCACGCCGTAGCGGGCCAGTTCCGCTGCCGCGACCGTGGTCAGGCCCGCGATTCCCGCCTTGGCCGCCGAGTAGTTGCCCTGGCCTACGCTGCCCAGTAGACCTGCGCCGGAGCTGGTGTTGATGACCCTGGCGGCGAGGGGGCGGCCTGCTCGGTGTTCGGAGCGCCAGTAGGCGGCGGCGTGGCGGAGGGGGGCCATGTGGCCTTTGAGGTGGACCCGGATTACCGCGTCCCACTCGTGTTCTTCCATGTTGACCAGCATTCGGTCTCTCAGGAAGCCCGCGTTGTTCACCAGGACGTCCAGCTGGCCGAAGGATTCCACGGCGGCGCGGATGAGTCGCAGGGCGCCTTGCCAGTCGGCGATGTCCTCGGTGTTGGCCACCGCTTGGCCGCCCAGGGCGGTGATCTCCTTGACCACCTGCTGGGCGGGGCCGGTGTTGGCGCCCAGGCCGTTGAGGGTCACGCCGGCGTCGTTGACCACGACCCTGGCTCCGGCCTGGGCGAAGGCCAGGGCGTGCGCGCGGCCCAGGCCTCTGCCTGCGCCGGTGACGATGACGACGCGGTTGTGGCACAGCGGGGTCATGGAACCTCCCGGGAGGTGCTTGCCGACAGGAAGGCCGGGGACTCACCTCCGCCGTGCACCGGGAGCGTAGCGCCGCTGACGTAGGACGCCAGGGGGGAGGCCAGGAATACCGCGCAGGAACCGATTTCCGCTGGGTCGGCCAGGCGGCCAAGGGGGACGGTGCGGCCCACCGCGGCGATACCCGCTTCGTCGCCGTAGTGCAGGTGGGACAGCTCGGTGCGGACCATGCCGACGGCCAGGGCGTTCACCCTGACCTTGGGGGCCCACTCGACCGCCAGGGTGGCGGTGAGGTTGTCGATGCCCGCCTTCGCCGCGCCGTAGGCCGCTGTTCCGGGGCTGGCTCGTCTGCCGCTGACGCTGCTCACCATCACGATCGTGCCCCCACCGTCCTGCTCCTGCATCACCCGGTTGGCGGCCTGGGATACCAGCAGTGGGGCCAACAGGTTCAACTCGACCACCTTGGCGTGGAACCGCGGCGAGGCCTCGGCGGCCATGGCGAACGGGGCACCGCCGGCGTTGTTGACCAGGATGTCCAGGCGGCCGTGCTGGCGGGTGATGGAGTCGACGAGGGTCTCCACCTGGGCTGGGTCGCGGACGTCACAGGGCAGGTGTTCGGGTGTCCGGCCCGCTTCCTGGATCGGCCGATCGGGTGGGCGGCGGGCGCAGGTGACCACCTGGGCGCCCGCGGACAGGAACGCCCGGGTGATTCCGGCGCCGACACCGCGCACTCCGCCGGTGATCAGGACTACTCGGCCAGCAAGGGACAGGTCCACCGCGCCACCTCCGGGGGTAGGCCGGGCGCCGGGCTTGCTGTTAACGTACCAAGCAATTGCTAGGTTTGGAAGAAGGCGCCATGGGCATCACCCGGAACGCGGCCGAGACCTCGATATCCGTTGTGACACTGGACTTTCCGCCGGTCAACGCGTTGCCCGCGCGGGCGTGGCAGGACCTGGCCGACACCATTGCCGAGGCGGGTCGGGACCCGGCGACGCACGTGGTGGTGTTGCGCGCGGAGGGGCGCGGGTTCTGCGCGGGGGTGGATCTCAAGGAGCTCCAGGCCGATCCGGACCGGGCGGCGATCATCGGGGTGAACCGGGGGTGCGCGGCCGCGTTCGGCGCGGTGTACGACTGCCCGGTGCCGGTGGTGGTGGCGGTGCAGGGGTTCTGCCTTGGTGGTGGGATCGGGCTGGTGGGGAACGCCGATGTCGTGGTGGCGGCCGAGGATGCCAGCTTCGGGCTGCCGGAGGTGGACCGGGGCGCGCTGGGCGCGGCGACCCATCTGGCGCGGCTGGTGCCGCAGCACCTGATGCGGGCGCTGTACTTCACCGCGGCGCGGATCGACGCGCAGGCGTTGCTACACCACGGTTCGGTGTACCGGGTGGTGCCGCGCGCGGAGCTGGACGAGGCGGCGCTGGTGGTGGCGCGGGAGATCGCGGCCAAGGATCCCCGGGTGATCCGGCGGGCCAAGGAGGCGATCAACGGGATCGACCCGCAGCCGGTGCACCGCAGCTACCGCTACGAGCAGGGCTTCACCTTCGAGCTGAACCTGACCGGGGCCGCGGACGAGGCCCGCGCCGCCTTCCTGGACCGCGGCTGAACGGGAGGATCACTGTGCGGGACAAGCGGATGACCGCCGAGCAGGTGGTCGGTGAGCTGGCCGACGGGATGACCGTCGGGATCGGCGGCTGGGGGTCGCGCCGCAAGCCGATGGCGCTGGTCAAGGCGATCCTGCGGTCCCCGCTGCGTGACCTGACCGTGGTCTCCTACGGCGGCCCCGACCTGGGCATGCTGTGCGCGGCGGGCAAGGTGCGCAGGGCGGTCTACGGGTTCGTCTCGCTCGATTCCATCCTCTACGACCCGTGGTTCCAGCAGGTCCGCCAGCGCGGCGGCCTCGAAGTGTCCGAAGTGGACGAAGGCATGCTGCAGACCGGGCTGCGCGCGGCCGGGCACCGGCTGCCGTTCCTGCCGATCCGCGCCGGCCTGGCCTCCGACGTGCTCCGCCTCAACCCGGACCTGCGCCTGGTCGAATGTCCTTACACCGGCGAGGAACTGCTCGCCATGCCCGCCCTGCCGCTGGATGCCGCGCTGGTGCACCTCAACCTGGCTGACCCGCACGGCAACGCCCGCTACCTCGGCCCCGACCCCTACTTCGACGACCTGTTCTGCCTGGCCGCCACCCGCCGCTACCTCTCCTGCGAGCGGGTCGTGGACACCGCGGCACTCGTGGCCGCCGGGCCGCCACAAGGGTTGCTGCTCAACCGGATGATGGTCGACGGCGTGGTCGAGTCCCCCGGCGGCGCGGGCTTCACCAGCTGCGTGCCGGACTACGACCGCGACGAGCAGGCCCAGCGCGCCTACGCGACCGCGGCGCGGGAACAGAGCTGGGAGTCCTTTGTGGACAGCTATCTGCGGGAGGACTGAGATGACCGCGACCAGGGCCGAGGTGTGCGTGGCCGCCTGCGCCGACCTGTTCCGCGACGACGGCGAGATCCTGGCCAGCCCGATGGGCCTGATCCCGACCCTGGGCGCCCGCCTGGCCCGCCGCACCACCGCCCCCGACCTGTTACTCAGCGACGGCGAGGCGACTCTGCTCGCCGAGGCGCCAGCCCTCGGCGAGTCAGCGCCCGCCGAGGGCTGGCTGCCCTACCGCAGGGTCTTCGACGTGGTCGCGTACGGCCGCAGGCACGTGGTGATGGGCGCCAACCAGCTGGACCGGCACGGCAACCAGAACATCTCCTGTATCGGCCCGCACGACCGGCCAGTCCGCCAGCTGCTCGGCGTGCGCGGCGCGCCCGGCAACACGGTCAACCACCGCACCAGCTACTGGGTGCCCCGGCACAGCCCGAGGGTGTTCGTGCCCGAGGTGGACGTGGTCTCCGGCGTCGGCACCAACCGCGACCCCGGCCGCTTCCACGACCTGCACCGGGTGGTCACCAACCTCGCCGTGCTCGACCTCACCGGCCCCGGCGGCACCCTGCGGCTGCGCTCCACCCACCCCGGCGTCACCGTCGAGGAAGTGCTGGCACAGACCGGTTTCCCCCTGGACACCAGCGAGGTCACCGAGACCCGCCGCCCGGAGGAGCACGAGATCGCGCTGATCCGGCGGCTCGACCCGCAGGCCCGGCGCGACCGCGAGGTGCCGTGATGGACACCGCGCTGACCCGGCTGACCGGCGTGCGGTATCCGGTGGTGCAGACGGGAATGGGCTGGGTGGCCGGTCCGCGGCTGGTGTCGGCCACCGCGAACGCGGGCGGCCTGGGCATCCTGGCCTCCGCCACCATGACCTACCCCGAGCTGGCGCAGGCGATCCGGGAGACCCGCGCCCGCACGGCACAGCCGTTCGGGGTCAACCTGCGCGCCGACGCACACGACGCCGGGCAGCGGGTGGAGCTGCTGATCCGGGAACAGGTCCGGGTCGCTTCCTTCGCGCTGGCCCCGAAACCCGAGCTGATCGCCAAGCTCAAGCAGGCCGGGGTCGTGGTGATCCCCTCGGTCGGCGCGGCCCGGCACGCGCGCAAGGTCGCGGGCTGGGGCGCGGACGCGGTGCTGGTGCAGGGCAACGAGGGCGGCGGCCACACCGGCGGCATCGCCACCACCCTGCTGCTGCCCGCGGTGGTGGACGCGGTGGACATCCCGGTGATCGCGGCCGGCGGCTTCTTCGACGGCCGGGGCCTGGCCGCGGCGCTGTGCTACGGCGCGGCGGGCATCGCGATGGGCACCCGGTTCCTGCTCACCCAGGAGAGCCCGGTGCCGGCGGCGGTGAAACGCCAGTACCTGGCACACGACCTCAACGGCACCGTGGTCACGCACAAGGTCGACGGCCTGCCGCACCGGGTGCTGCGCACCGACCTCATCGACCGCTTGGAGCAGCACGGAAACCTGCGCGGCCTGCTCCGGGCGCTGGGCAACGCGCGCCGGTTCCGCAGGCTGACCGGCCAGAGCTGGCGCACCCTGTTCCGCGACGGCATCGCCTTGCGGCACAACAAGAAGCTCAGCTGGGCGCAGACCGTCATGGCCGCGAACACGCCGATGCTGTTGCGGGCCGGGCTGGTCCAGGGCGACACCGCCGCCGGGGTGCTCGCCTCCGGGCAGGTGGTGGGCCTGCTCGAGGACCTGCCCACCTGCGCCGAGCTGATCGAGAACCTGGTCACCGAGGCCCGGTCCACCCTGGCGCGGGTGGCCTGCCTGGACGGCCGGTAGGTCAGCCGCGGCCGGGCGTGTGCCCGAAGGCGCGGCGGAAGACGTCGATGAACGCGCTCGGGGTGGCCCAGCCGCAGCGGTGCGCCACCGTGGTCACCGGCAGGTCCTCGGCCAGCAGCATCAGCGCGTGCTGCAACCGCAGCTGGGTCCGCCACTGCGGGAAGGACATGCCCAGCTCCGCCCGGCACAACCGGGACAGCGTCCGCTCACTGGCCCCGATCTCCGCGCCGAACTCCCCGAGCGTGCGCGCGTCCGCCGGGTCGGCGTGCAGCCGCGCGCACACCGCGGCCAGCCGGGCATCGCGCGCGGCCGGCAACCGGATCGGCTCCTGCGGCGAGCGCCGGAGCTGGTCCAGCAGCACCGCCAGCAGCCGCCGCCGTTCCGGGGTGTCCCCGGTCATGGCGGTGTAGGCGATGATCACCTCGCGCAGCAGCGGCCCGACCGCGAGCACCGCGGGCTGGGTGAGCCCCAGCGGGTTCTGGGTGACCGGCAGGCCGATCAGGTGCAGCTCGATCCGCCCGTACGCCCGGTGCTCGTGGGTCACCCCGGCAGGCACCCACAGCGCCTTGGTAGCCGGGGCCAGCCAGCGACCGGCGTCGGTGGTCACCGCCAGCACCCCGGTGGCGGCGTAGTGGATCTGGTTGTCGTCGTGCCGGTGCGGGTCGATGCCCGACCCCGCGGCCAGTTCCCGGTGTGTGGTCGGCGCCACCGGCATGTGGCGGGATTTCGACATTGTCTGGCAGTTTATCGGAAGCACGCCGACTCCGCGCGGATCAGGCTTGGGGCCATGCGGACTTCACCACGGGTGCCCACGCTGTTGCTGGCGGCCGGGCACGGCAGCGTCGACCTGTTCCAGGGCGCGGTACCGGTGCTGGTGCCGTTCCTGGTCGCCGAACGGGGTTACGGCTACTTCGCGGTCGCCGGGCTGGCGCTGGCCGCGAGCCTGCTGTCCTCGGTGGTGCAGCCGCTGTTCGGGCTGTGGACCGACCGCCGCCCGCTGCCCTGGCTGGCCCCGGCGGGCCTGGTGCTGGCCGGGCTCGGCATCGCACTGGCCGGGCTGGTGGAGACCTACCCGCTGACCTTCGCCGCGGTCGCGCTGAGCGGGCTGGGCGTGGCCGCCTACCACCCGGAGGCGGCCCGGCTGGCCCGCGCGATCACCGGCGGCGACCCGGTCGGCATGAGCACCTTCTCCGTCGGCGGCAACATCGGCTTCGCCCTCGCCCCGCTCCTGGCCGCCCCGGTGCTGGCCATCGGCGGCCTGCGGGCGGCCCCGCTGCTGCTGGTGCTCACCGCGATCGGCCTGCTGGCCACGCTTCCGTTGCTGGGCAAGCACTCCCCCGCGCCGGGCACGCGCGCGGCCAAGCCGGGCAAGGACAACTGGCCGGCCTTCCGCACCCTGTCCGCCATCGTCGTGCTCCGCTCCATCGGCTACCTCGGCCTGAGCACCTTCCTCGGCCTGTTCGTGCTGCAACGGGTGCACGCGAGCCCTGCGGCGGGCGCGGCCGCGCTGGCCGTGCTCTACGCCGGTGGCGCGGTGGGCACCGTGCTCGGCGGCAGGCTGGCCCGTCGCTGGGGCCGGGTGCGGGTGTTGCGGATCGCCTACGCGGCAGCGGTTCCCGCCGTGGCCGGGATCGCGCTGGTGCCGGGTCCGGCGCTGTACGCCTTTGTCGCGGCCACCGCGCTCGCCCTGGCGGTGCCGTTCTCGCTGCACGTCACGCTGGGCCAGGACTACCTGCCGAACCGGATCGGCACCGCCAGCGGCGTCACCCTCGGCCTGGCGGTCAGCGCGGGCGGCGCGTTCGCCCCGCTGCTCGGCTTGCTCGCCGACGCCACCTCGCTGCAGCTCACCCTGGCCTTGCTGGCCGTGCTGCCCGCCGCGGCCTGGCTGTTGGGCCGCCGCCTGCCCGAACCGGGGCTGACCGTTGTCGGCCACCAGGACCCGGTCGGCACCCGGTAACGCCAGAATCCCAGTCATGCCACGACGTTCCGCCGCGCTCGTGCTGACGGCCTGCCTCGCACTCGGCCTCGGCACGAGCCCCGGCCACGCGACCCCGGCCGCCGACCCGTACCCGGCGGTGGGCGCGGGGACCCGTTTCCTGGACCAGGACCGGCTGCTGGGCGACCTGCCGGAACCCGGCTGGTTCAAGGCGAACATCCCGTTCGTGGACCTGCCGGACGCCCAGGTGCAGGAGATCTACTACTACCGGTGGAAGGTCTTCCAGGAGGCGCTGAGGAACACCGGCCCGCGGGAGGGCTGGCTGGTCAGCGAGTTCCTCGGCCCGGTCGGCTACTCCGCGCCCAACGGTGGGATCGTGGCCGCGGCCGGGCATCACGTCTACGAGGGCCGCTGGCTGCGCGACACCCGCTACCTGGACGACTACCTGCGCTACTGGCTGCGCGGCAGCGGCGCGGGACCCAAACCCGCCACCGAGTTCCTGAACAAGAACACCACCGACTGGGCGCACCAGTACTCCAGCTGGCTGGCCGACGCGACCGTGGCGCGGGCCTCGGTCACCGGGGACTGGCGGTTCGCCACCGGCCTGTTGCCGGAGCTGCGCCGTCACTGGGACCGCTGGTCGCCGCAGTTCGACACCGGGACCGGCCTGTACTGGCAGACCCCGGTGTGGGACGCGATGGAGTACACCGCGAGCTCCTACCAGAGCCCCGATCCGTACCACGGCGGCGACGGTTTCCGCCCCACGCTCAACACCTACCAGATCGCCGACGCCCGCGCGATCGCCGCGCTGTCCCGCCGCACCGGCGACCACACCACGGCCGCCTACTTCACCCAGCGCGCCCGCGAGCTGTCCGCCGCACAGGAAAAATGGCTGTGGGACGCGAACTCGGCCTTCTACAAGCACGTCATGCGGGATGACAACCCGGACCGCCGCAAGATCGCCGACCGCGAGCAGATCGGCTTCGTCCCCTGGGCCTTCCACACCGCCCCGGCCGCGAACGCCCCGGCCTGGGCGCAGCTCACCGACCCGCAGGGTTTTGACGCCCCCTACGGCCCGCCCACGGTGGAACGGCGCAGCCGCTGGTTCATGCACGAGGCGGACCGGGGCTGCTGCCGCTGGGACGGCCCGAGCTGGCCC
Organism: Crossiella sp. SN42; assembly: GCF_023897065.1. Lineage (GTDB taxonomy): Bacteria > Actinomycetota > Actinomycetes > Mycobacteriales > Pseudonocardiaceae > Crossiella. Next base: position 140,548 of record NZ_JAMHIV010000022.1, on the reverse strand, counting down.
TACGCCACCAGCCAGACGCTGACCGGCCTGGCCAACCTGCTCATCGACTACCCCCGCCAGTCCATTGTGGACAAGGACGACTACTACACCGCGCTGCGCCGCTACGCCCTCACCCAGTACAAGAACGGCCGCCCGCACGTGGCCGAGGCGCACCACCCCGACCGTCCACAGTGGATGTACGACACGCCGGGCCACAGCCAGGACTACAACCACTCGACCTACACCGATCTGGTGCTCTCCGGCCTGCTCGGCGTCCGCCCGCAGCCGGACAGCTCGGTCCTGCTGCACCCGCTGACCCCGGCCGACTGGACCCACTTCGCCCTGGAGAACCTGCCCTACCACGGCCGCAACCTCACCGTGCTGTGGGACAAGGACGGCACGAAGTACCAGCAGGGCAAGGGCTTCCGCGTCTACCTCGACGGCAAACTGGTCGCCACCCGCCCCACACCCGGCCCGCTCCGCGTCCCCGTCCCCGACGGCTCCCGCCAGCCCCTGCCGCACCTGGTGGACGACGCGGCCAACCCCACCGGCCAGGGCCACCCCGCCGCCACCGCCTCCTACGCCAACCCCGGCGACGAACCCCGCCGCGCCAACGACGGCCAGAACCACTTCCTGGACGTGCCCACCACCCGCTGGACCAGCTACCGCTCCGCCAACCCGCAGGACTGGCTGGCCATCGACTTCGGCCGCCCCACCACGGTTTCCGACGTCCGCCTGTACTTCTACGACGACCGCGGCGGCGTCCAGCCCCCAGCGGCCTTCGCCCTGCAACACCGCCATTCCGACGGCAGCTGGCAGGACATCCCTACCCAACACCGCGCCCCGGCCACCCCGATCGGCAACGACCTCACCCGGATCACCTTCCCACCCCTGGAAACGACCGCCCTGCGAGTGGTCGGCACGCCAAGGCCCGGCGCCGCCTTCGGTCTGACCGCCTTCCAGTCCTGGCGCGCGCCTTAGCTCTCGGCGGGGTCGACCACCGCGCTGCGGATGTGTTCGTAGACCACGCTGGTGCGCACGTCGGCCACCTCAGGCCGCTCGGTGAGACGGTCGATCACGAAGGCGTACAGGCTGTGGTTGTCCGGGACCGCGACGTGGATCAGGAAGTCCTCGCCGCCGGTCACCACGAACACGCCGACCGTCTCCGGCAGCCCGGTGACCCACTCGCGGAAGGCCTCGATGCGCGGGCGGGACGGCGGGCGCAGCCGGACCGCGATCAGGGCCTGCACCGGACGGCCGATCTTGTCCAGGTCGAGCTCGGCGCGGAAGCCGCGGATCACGCCGCGCTCGCGCAGGCCGCGGACCCGTTCCAGCGAGGTGGACGGGGAGACGCCGGTGGCCGCGGCCAGTTCGCGGTTGGTGCGCCGACCATCTCGCTGGAGTTCCCGCAGCAGCGCCTGATCTAGTTCGTCGAGCCTGTCCATTGTCGGCTTCTCTCCGAATTAAGTTCGATTGAGCAGCGATCCTACCGCGTGAGTGCCTAGCATCCTGTCTTATGTCCGCACTTGTCACGCCAGCTGAGCTGGTCACCGAAGAACTGCGCACCGACCAGTCCACCCGGCAGACCCGGATCAAGTGGGTCATGGCCGTCGATCCCGAGCTGCCCATCGGCCTGATCGCCAACGCCACCGCCTGCCTGGGCGCGGTGATCGGCCGAGCCCTGCCCAACGTGCTCGGCCCGGACACGAAGGACGGCGCGGGCAGCGTGCACGCCGGACTGCCCTGGCTGGGCTGCCCGATCCTGGCCGCCGACGCCGAACGGCTGAGCCGGATCCGGGCCAAGGCGCAGGACTGGCAGGACGTGCTCGTCGCCGACATGTCCGAGGTGGCGCAGAACGGCCGGGTCTACGACGAGTACCAGGACGCGCTGGCCACCCTGGCCGCCGAGGACATCCGCTACCGCGCGCTGGCCCTGGTGGGGCCGCGCAACCGGGTGGACAAGCTGGTCGGCGGACTTCCCTTGCTGCGCTGAGGTTTCAGGCCACCATGCCGTCCCAGGCCCGTAGCGTCAGGTCCACCACCCGGTTCAGCTTCGCCCGGCCCGCGCCACCCGCGGCCTGCACCGAGATGCCGAAGGCCACCGCGCTGACGTAGCGGGCGAGGTCAGCGCAGTCCACTGTGGACGCGATCTCGCCGTCGGCGCGGAAGCGTTCGGCCAGCGCGCGTTCGCCGTCCCGCCGCCAGTCCAGCAGTTCCTGCCGGATGCCGTCGTGGTCCGGGCCGACCGCCAGCGCGCCCTGCACGCCGAGGCAGCCCCGCGGGCAGCCCGTGGCCGTGGTGACCCGGACCGCGCCGCGCAGGAACACCTCGGCGGTCCGCCGCGCGGTCGGCTGGGCCAGCGACTCGCGCATGTGCGTGGCGTAGTGCTCGGTGTAGTGCGCCAGCGCGCGGCGGAACAGCTCGGCCTTGTTGCCGTAGGCGGCGTACAGGCTGGGCCGGTTGACCCCGACCGCCTCGGTCAGGCCGGTCAGCGCGGCGCCCTCGTAGCCCTGCCGCCAGAACACCCGCAGCGCGGCGTCCAGTCCCGCGTCCACGTCGAACTCCCGGGGTCGTCCGGCGGGCATCGCGCACCTCCGTCACCGTAACGGATACCACTCGGTACAGAATAGGCTTGACCGCGTCCGGCCGCCAGCCTTAAATGTGTACCGACCGATAAACAATGATGGGGAGCACGGCATGGCACAGCAGCTGGCGGGACGGGTCGCGTTGGTGACGGGCGGTTCGCGGGGCATCGGCGCGGCGGTGGCGATCCGCCTGGCCAAGGAGGGCGCGGCGGTCGCGCTGACCTACGCCAGCTCGCCGGAGCGGGCGCGGCAGGTGGTGGACACCATCACCGAGGCGGGCGGGCGCGCGGTGGCGATCAAGGCGGACTCGGCCTCCGAAGCGGAGGTGGTGGCCTCGGTCGAGCAGACCGTGGCCGAGTTCGGCGGGCTGGACATCCTGGTCAACAACGCCGGCGGTGGCCGCTGGGCCACCGTGGACGAGCTGACCGTGGCCGACTTCGACCGCACCTTCGCGGTCAACGTGCGCGCGGTGTTCGTGGCCGTGCTGGCCGCGAGCCGGCACCTGCGCGAGGGCGGGCGGATCATCACCATCGGCAGCATCAACGGCGACCGCATCCCGGTGCCCGGCGGCTCGGTCTACGCCGCGGCCAAGGCCGCCATCGACGGCCTGACCAAGGGCCTGGCCCGCGACTTCGGCCCGCGCGGCATCACCGTGACCAACGTGCAGCCCGGCCCGGTGGACACCGAGGGCAACCCGGCCGACGGCCCGCACGCCGACTCCATGCGCGGCCTGATGGCGTTGCCGCGCTTCGGAAACGTCGAGGAGGTAGCCAGCTTCGTGGCCTACCTGGCCGGTCCCGAGTCCAGCTTCATCACCGGCACCAGCTTGGACGTCGACGGCGGCTACGGGGCCTGAGTCACAGCACCGGCGTGATCTGGTCCTCCCGGCCCAGCAGCGCCTTGCCGTAGACCTCAAGCCCCACCGGGAGAACCGCGACCGCGTGCCGGGCGGCGACCGCGGAGTCCCGCCAGATCCGTTGCAGCGCACTGCTGTGCGCGAACCCGCTGGCCCCGTGCGCGGTCAGCAGCAGCTCGATCGCCTGGCGCACCTGCTCGATCGCCCACACCGTGTCCGCCCGGACCCTGGCCTTGGTCACCGGGTCCGGCTGGACACCTCGCGCGGCGGCGTCGTCGATGTCGGCCGCGGCCCGGAAGGTGTGCAGGTGCGCGGTGTCGATGCGGGTGGCGGCCTCGGCGAGCTGGAGCTGGAAGGCCACCGAGTCGGTCTGCCGGGCGTAGGTGGTGGTGGCGACGGCCTTGGTGTCCGCGGCCGCGCGCACGATGCGCAGCGCGGCCCGGCCCATGCCCAGCTGCGGGGCGGTGAGCACCAGGGTCAGCGTAGCGCCAAAACCGGCGCGGTAGCGGGGGTGGTGCACGCCGAGCTCACCGCGGACCGCCTGGGGCAGGGAGACGATGCGGTGCGCGGGCACGAACACGTCCTCGGCGATCAGGCAGTTGCTGCCGGTGGACTGCATCCCGGCCATGTCCCAGGTGTCCTCGAACCCCAGTTCCGCCTTGGGCACCAGGGCGATTCCCTGGTCCACCACCGCGCCGGAGTCGTCGGTCAGCGGCAGGCCCAGCAGCGCCCAGCTCGCGTGCCAGGACCCGGAGCTCCAGTACCAGCGACCGGTGAGCCGGTGCCCGCCGTCGACCTTGCGGCTGGTCGAGGTCGGCGGCAGGGCGCCGCAAATCAGCGCTTCCGGGTCCGCGCCCCACAGTTCTTCCTGCGCCCGCTCGGGGAAGAGTCCGGCGATCCAGGCCCCGGTGTTGCACAGGGTCAGCACCCAGGCGGTGCCGCCGTCGGCCTCGGCGACCGTGGCGCAGATCTCCAGCAGCTCGGTCATGGACAGCTCGTGCCCGCCGTAGGCCTTCGGTTGGACCAGCCGGAACAGCCCGGCCGAGACCAGCGCCTCCAGGGTCTCCGCCGGGATCCGCCGGTCCCGTTCACCCCGCTCGGCGTTGTCGCTGATCAGCGGCCGCAGTTCGGCCGCCCGGGCCAGCAGTTCGGCCGCGCTCGTCATGGTGTCCCCCCAGTCGCCTCGGTCAGGCTGCCTGCTGGCACAGGCAGTGCACACAGGAGTCGGCGAAGACCCGGACCGCCTCCCGGTCGTCCTCGGCCCGCCAGATCACCGCCAGCTGGGCGGGCGGCAGGCCGGTGACCGGGCGGCAGCGCACCTCCGGCCGTTGGTACAGCTCGACGTTGCCCGCGGCGAGCAGGCTGACGCCGAGTCCGGCGGCGACCGCCTCGAAGCTCTCCTCCGCGGTGGCCGCCTCCACCCCGATCAGCGCCGGCCGGTCCCGGTGCGCGGTGCCCAGCCAGAAGTCCCGCTGCGGCCCGGCGGCCGCGGGCAGCGCCACGAACGGCTCCCCGGCCAGCTCGGCGAACGACACACTGTCCGAAGTAGACAGACGGTGGCCGGGTGGCAGGGCGGCCCACAGCGGTTCGGTGCTGACCACCTTCCAGGACAGGCCGGCGTTCGGCGGCACCGGCAGCCAGCCGATGGCCACGTCGGTCTGCCCGTCCAGCAGGCCGGCCGCCGGGTCGGTCCAGCTGACCTGCCGGAAGCTGAGCCGCCACTGCGGCAGCACCGCGCCCAGCCGCGCGGTGACGGTGGGGATCAGGCCGCGGCCGATCCGGGTCTGGAAGCCGACGGTGAGCACGGTGTCACAGCAGGTGGCCGCCTCGCCGACCTGCCGCCTGGCCTGTTCCCACTGCGCCAGCATCTCCCTGGCCAGCGGCAGCAGCGCCGAGCCCGCCGGGGTGAGCGCGACGGTGCGGCGGTCCCGGTCGAACAGCTCGACCCGCAGCTGGGTCTCCAGCTGCCGGATCTGGCGGCTGAGCGTGGGCTGGGCGATGAACAGCCGGTCGGTGGCCGCCCTGGTGAAGCTCAGCTCTTCCGCGACGGCCACGAAGTAGCGCAGATCACGCAGGTGCGGCTCCATAGCAACAGGCTATAACAACAGGTCTTGGACGCGGTGGGAAATCGCACAGAGGATGGCGGCATGGATCTGAGCGTGCAGGGCCTGAACCTGCGAAAGACGGTGGGCCCGGCGGAGACGACCCGGCTGGCGCGGCTGGCCGAGGACCTGGGTTTCCGCGGCTGGTGGGCCAGTGACCACGTGGTGCTGCCCAGCCCGGCGACCGCTGACGTCCCGATGAACCCCCAGGATCCGATCCTGGACCCGTTGGTGCACCTGAGCTTCGTCGCCGCGGTGACCGAGCGGTTGCAGCTGGGCACCGCGATCGTCATCCTGCCGCAGCGCAACCCGCTGGTGCTGGCCAAGCAGGTCGCCAGCCTGGACCACCTCAGTGGCGGCCGGTTCGCCCTGGGTGTCGGCGCGGGCTACCTGGAGCCGGAGATGACCGCGGTGGGCGTGCCGATGGCCGAGCGCGGCGCTCGCACCGATGAGTACCTGGACGCGATGCACGCGCTGTGGACGCAGCCCTCGCCCTCCTTCGACGGCAAGTTCGCCAAGTTCGCCAACGTGGACGCCCACCCGAAGCCCGCAGGCCAGCGGATCGTGGTCGGCGGTCACAGCCCGGCCGCCTACCGCCGCGCGGTCTCCCGTGGCCACGGCTGGTTCGGCGTGGCCGGGAGTGCTGATGACCTGCGCCGCAGCCTGGACGGCCTGCGCAAGGCCGCGGACCAGGTGGAGCGACCGGAACGCCTGGGCCGCCTGCGCGTCCACCTGGTCCAGTCCCCCACGCCGCCGACCCGGGCCGAGGCCGAGGTCTACCGCGAGCTGGGCGTGGACGAGCTGGTGCTGTTCCCGACCGAGGGGGCAGGACCGGCGGAGATCACCAGGGAGATGGAAGAGTTCAGCAAGCTGGGCTGATCGCGGTCAGCACCCGCCGCACCGCCGCGAGCACCGGCTCCACCTCGTCCTCGGCGACGGTCTGCGGGTTCAGCGCGATCGCCTGCTCCCCCAGCACCCCCACCGCCACCCTCGGGTCCCCGGCCAGCAACCGGGCCACCACCCGGTCCCGATCCGGTCCGATGTGGACGATCACCCTGGAGTGCGGCTGTCCGGCCTCACTGGGATAGCCGCGCTCCACTCCGGCCACTCCGGCCAGCCCGGCCAGCCCGGCCAGCCACCGGTCCACCACCGCCTCGTACCCGGCCAGCATCGCGGTCTCGTCCTGGGCGAGGGTCCACTCCACTGCCGCCAGCAGTCCGAGCAGTTCCTCCTTGCCCACCTTCATCCCGCGCCCGACCCCGTGGTGTGGTGAGCCGTTGACCCGGCAGCCCTCGATCACCGACCGCCTGCCCAGCACCAGCCCGGAGGACTGCGGTCCGCGCAACCCCTTGCCACCGCTGACCACCACCGCCGCGGCGCCGAGCTCCACGGTGTGCCGCCACAGGCTGGCGATCGGCGGGATCTGCGCGGCCGCGTCCACGATCACCGGCACCCCGGTGGCCACCACCTCGGCCAGTTCCGGTGCCCCGTCGGCGAACCGCGGTCCGGCGTACCAGAGCACCGCCGCGGTGCGCGGCCCGATCTCACTGCTCAGCTTGGCCCCGGTGAGCCGCACCGCCTCCTCGTATCCCTTGCGCTGCGCGGGAAACACCACGATCTCGTCCCGGGCGAGCCCGCTGGTGTCCGGCAGCCGCAGGGCCAGGTCGGGGTCCGTGCCGACCAGGCAGGCGGCGACCGCGTGCACGGTCCCCGCCCAGGCTCCGCAGGTGACGTACCCGGCTTCGTTGCCGGTCAGCTCGGCAAGCCGGTCGCCGACAGTGCGGTGCAGTTCGGCCAGGTCGATGAAGTGCCGCCCGGCCTCGGTCATCGCGGCCGCCACCGGGGGCGCGAGCACCGAGCCGCCGAGGGCGGTCAGGGTGGCGGCGGCGTTGATCACCGGCCGGATGCCGAGGTCGTGGTAGGTCATCGCGGGACCAGGCCGAACTTCGGCATCGGGGTCACGCCGAGCTGTCCGGCCAGCCAGGAGTCCAGTGCCGCGTCGTCCACCGCGTCCCGGTGGGTGAGCCGGTAGTCCCTGCCGACGCGCAGGACGTAGGCGGTGATCGACCCGGCGTGCCGGTCGGGGTCGAAGAAGGACCGGGTGTGCCGGATCCGTTCGGCCTGGTCCGGGTGCAGGCGCAGGTGATCGGCGATCTCGGGTTCGACCTCGGGTGGCCCTGAGCTGCGCACGGCGGTGAACCGAGGCCGGCGGGCGGCGGTGAGCAGGGCCAGGTCGTCGCCGGTGACCGCCACCCTGGCCGGGTCGGTTTCGGGGCGGTTCAGCAGGAACTCCGCGCCGCGCAGGCAGTCGGCGACTATTCCCCGGTACACAAAGGACAATGGGTTCTCGATGCCGAGGGTGGCCAGGCCGGGGTAGGCGGCCTGGAAGGGCTCGTCGGCCAGGCGCTGACCGCGGTGCATCACGGTGAAGGTGAGGTAGCGCAACCGGTCCCGGTAGTGCGGCGGCTGGTTGACGCTGCCGTAGCGCGGGGTCTCCAGCACCGCGGGGAACGGGCCGCGGCCGGTGGGCACGCTGAGGTAACCGAAGATCCGGTACGGGCCGATGCTGGTCAGGCGCACGTCGTAGGCGGTGAAGTCCACTGTGGACCGAGCTGGGACCGGCGTGAGCACGGGACTGGCCGGGACCTCGGCCAGTTCGGCGTCCACGGCCTGCCAGTAGGCGTCGAACTCGGTCATGCCACCGCCTCCGGGTTCAGGTGCCGGGCGAGGAAGGCCTCGAACTTGGCGCGTACCCAGTGCAGTCCGGCGTGGTGCGCGCAGCCCTGGTAGGTGTCCAGGACCTTGTCCCCGCCCAGCGCGCGGAACACCGCGAACCCGGTCTCCGGCGGGCAGACGTCGTCCTCCAGGCCGAGGTAGACGTAGGAGGGGCAGCGCACCAGCGGCGCGAAGTTCAGGCCGTCGTAGTAGGCCACCGAGCGTTGGATGGCCTCGGCGTGCTCGGGGTGCACCCGCAGGTACTCGGTGATCTCCTCGTACGGATAGGAATGGGTGAGTTTGGTGGCCTCCCAGATGCCGCACAGGTACGGCGCGCCCGCGGCGAAGCAGCGCACCAAGCCGGGGCGCAGCGCGGCGCTGATGATGCCGAGTCCGCCGCCCTGGCTGGAGCCCTGCACGCCGATCCGTTGCGCGTCGACCTCGGGGCGGGCGGCGAGCACGTCCAGGGCGCGGATCACATCGGCGTAGAAACCGCGGTAGCCGTAGGTGTGGTGGTCGACGATGTGGTGGGTGAGCAGGCCGGGATAGCCGGGGTTGACCACCGCGTTGGAGCGGAGTTTCCCGCGCGGGGCCACGGAAAGGGTGGCGTAGCCGAGCTCGGCCCAGTGGCGGGGCACGTCCGGTTCGCTGATGTAGCCGGGAATCGTGACCAGGCCGGGGAAAACCCGGCCTTCGGCGCGGGGCACCGCGTACCAGGCGGCGACCTCGACGTCCTGGTAGCTGGTGTAGCGCAGGTCGAACACGGCCACCGTGTCAGTGGACAGCGAGGGCAGGTGGGCCAGGGTGGGGTTGGGGTCGGGCAGGCTGTCCAGGGTCCCGGCCCAGAACTCGGTGAAGTCCGGCGGCCTGGGCACGGTGATCACCGCGTTGGCCGGGTCCCGGGCCGTGTTGGTGGCGGTCACGGTCGTCCTCTCATCAGCGCGCGGCCGTCCTCGGTCGCGAACAGGTGGATCTCGGCCGGGTCGAGTCCGATGTGCACAAAGCTGTCCTGGCGCAGCAGGAACGGCGCGGGCACCCTGGCCTTCACCAGGGTGCCACCGACCTCGACGGTGACCAGCACGTCGGAGCCGAGCAACTCGGCCACGAACACCCGCCCCGGCAGGTAACCGGGCCTGGGCAGGTCGGCGATCCGCACGTGCTCCGGCCGGATGCCCAGGTCCACCGCGCCGGTCGGCAGGCCGGCGGCGGCCGGGGGCAGGTCGAGCACCACTCCCCCGCCGCGGAACCGGCGCACCCCGTCCTCGTCCCGGACCTCGCCGGAGAGCAGGTTCATCGGCGGGCTGCCCATGAACGCGGCCACGAACCGGTTGGCCGGGCGCTGGTAGATCTCCTCCGGTGGCGCGCACTGCTGGAGCTTCCCACCGGCCAGCACCGCGATCCGGTCGGACATGGTCATCGCCTCGACCTGGTCGTGGGTGACGTAGATGAAGGTGCGGGCCAGGTCGGCGTGCAGGCGTTTGATCTCCGCGCGCATGTGCACCCGCAGCTGGGCGTCCAAGTTGGACAGTGGCTCATCCAGGAGGTAGGCCCCGGCCTCGCGCACGATGGCCCGGCCGAGCGCGACCCGCTGCCGCTGCCCGCCGGAGAGCTCGCGGGGTTTGCGGTCGAGCAGGTCGGTGATGCCCAGTGCCTCGGCCGCGACCCGCACCTTCTCCGCCACCACCGGTTTCGGCACCCGCATCATCTTCAGCGCGAACCCGATGTTCTGCGCCACCGTCCGATGTGGATAGAGCGCGTAGCTCTGGAACACCATGGCCACATCGCGTTTGTTGGCGGGCAGGTAGCCGACGGGCTGGTCGTCGAAGTAGATCTCGCCGCCGCTGGGCCGTTCCAGGCCGCAGATCATCCGCAGCGTGGTGGACTTGCCACAGCCGGACGGGCCGACCAGGGTCAGGAACTCCCGGTCCCGCACGGTGAGGGTGAGGTCGTCGACGGCGGTGGCGCGGCCGAACTCCTTGCGCACCGCGTCCAGGCGTACCTCGGCCATCGGCCCTCCTATCCCTTGACCGAACCGGCGGCCATGCCCGCCACGATGAGCCGCTGGAAGATGAGCACCAGCACCAGCGGGGGCAGCACGGCGAGCACACCGGAGGCGGCCATCACGGTGAACTGGGTGTTGAGGTCGGTGGCGAAGTTGGCCGCGATCACCGGCATGGTCTTGGCCGCGGTGGTGCTGGTGAGGAACAGCGCGAACATGAACTCGTTCCAGGCGGTCATGAAGGAGAACACCGCGGCGGCGACCAGTCCGGGCGCGGAGATCGGCAGCACCACCGACCAGATGGTGCGCAACCACCCGCAGCGGTCGACCCTGGCCGCGTCCTCCAGTTCCCTTGGCACCGCGCGGAAGAAGTCCTTGAGCACCCAGATGGTCACCGGCAGCGCGAAGGTGGTGTAGGACAGGATCAGCGCCCAGTAGGTGTCCAGCAGGTCCAGCTGCCGCATCAGCAGGTAGAACGGCACGATGATGGCCACCCCCGGCACCATCCTGGTGACCAGGTACAGGACCAGCAGGACCCGGCTGCCGCGGAAGCGGATGCGGGAGAAGGAGTAGGCGGCGAAGACCGCGAGCAGCAGGTTGAGCAGCGCGGTCAGCGTGGCCACCAGCAGGCTGTTGCCCAGCGCGAACGGGGTCTCCTTCACCGCACGCGAGCCGACCAGGGCCTGCGCGGCGGTGGGATCGACGAAGGCGCGGTAGTTCTCCAGGGTCGGATGTTCCGGGATCCACTGCGGGGGCAGGGAGTTCGCCTCGGCCTCGGTCATGAAGCTCATCGCGACGATCCAGTAGAACGGCAGCACCAGGTAGGCGGCGAAGACCAGGGCCAGCACGGAGACCAGGATCTTGCGCCACGGGATCCGGTGGCGGAGCGGGACTCTGGTCATACCTCGAAGCTCCCTCGCCGGTAGAGCAGCCCGACGTAGCCGACCGAGATCACCATGGTGATCAGCGTGATCACCCAGGCGTAGGCGCTGCCCAGGCCGACGTCGGTGTAGCCGAGCACGCGTTGCACGGTGAGCAGGGCGACGGTGCCGGTGGCATCGCCAGGTCCGCCGCCGGTGAGCACGTAGATGGTGTCGAAGGCGCGGAAGGCGTTCATCGTCTCCAGGATGAGCACGATGAGCAGCGGGTGCAGCAGCCAGGGCAGGGTGACCTCGCGGAAGCGCTGCCAGGGCCCGGCCCGGTCCACCGTGGCCGCGTCGTAGAGCTCGCCGGGGATGGTGGACAGCCCGGCCAGCAGGATGATCACCGCGAACGGCAGGGTGTTCCAGACCTGGGCGAAGGCGGTGAGCAGGAACGCGCCGGTGGCCGAGGACAGCCAGGCCTGGTACTCCTCGATCCAGCCGAGGTCGGTGAGCAGTCCGTTGAGCGCGCCGGTCTTGGCGTCGAAGACGGTGCGCCACATGAGTCCGTTGACCACACCGGGCATCGCCCAGGGCAGCAGCACCAGGCTGCGCAGCACACCCCGGCCGAAGAAGGTCTCGTTGAGCACCAAGGCCATGGCCAGGCCGAGCAGCACGGTGGCGCCGACCACGGTGAGCACGAACAGCGCGGAGACCGCCAGCGAGCGCAGGAACGCGGGATCGTCCACAAGGGACAGATAGTTGTCCAGGCCGATGAACTTGCGCACCGAGGGCTGGGCCAGGTTGTCCCGGTGCAGGCTCACCCAGAACGAGTAGCCGATCGGGTAGGCCACCAGCAGCAGCAGGGCCAGCAGCGCCGGGGCGTTCATGGCGTAGCCGCGGGCGGTGTCGCTCCAGGGCTTGCGGCTCACGAGTACCTCCGGGCGAGCAGGCCCGCGCTGTCATCCAGTGCGGTGGCCGCCTCGGCGGCGTCGCTCTGGTCGGTGAGCAGCCGCTGCATGGTCTTCTGCATGCCGTGCTCGTACTCGGCGTACCAGGGCACGGAGAGCACGTTGCGGGACTTGGCGATCGCGGCAAGTCCGGAGTAGACGGCGGGGTCCGTGAAGCGGGCCAGCTCGGCGGTGATCTCCGGATCCCGTTCCAGGGCGCGGAAGGCGAAGCCGAGACCGCGTTTGAGGAACCAGAACCGGGCGGTGACCGGCACCCCATGCTCGTTGTAGCCGCCGAGGTAGCGCAGCAGCCGGTAGGCCTGCTCCTTGACCTGGGTGTGCGCGGCCAGGCAGTACATCCGGGTGTTGCCCACGGTGCCCAGCCGCCGCCCGTCCAGGCTGGGCACGTAACCGAGCTCAGCCCGCCCGGCGATCTTGGAGCGGGCCGGGTCGTTGTAGGCGCGCACGGCGTAGCGGGCGCCGATGGTGAAGGCGTACTGCCCGGCCATGAACGCGTTGTCCAGCGGCACCGGGGTCTGTTGCAGGGAGGCGGGGTCGATGACCTTGCTGACGGTGGCCGCGCGCCGCACCCAGTCCAGCACCGCGCGCACCGCCGGATCGCGGGCGGCGTTGGGCCGCAGGTCGTCGGTGAACGGGGTGCCGCCGCTGGCGTAGAGCAGCGACCAGGTCCAGCTGGCCCAGGTGTCGGAGAGCTGGGCGGGAAAACCGATGGGGTAGCGCAGGATCCCGGCCTGTTTGATCCGCAGGGCCTGGGCTTCCAGCTCGCCCAGGCTGGCCGGTGGCGTGTTGATCCCGGCCTTGGCGAGCAGTTCGGCGTTGTAGAGCAGGCCGTGCGAGTCGGTGTAGTAGGGCAGCCCGTAGCGCTTTCCCTGGTAGGTCAAGGCTTTCGCGTTCGACTCGTACAGCCCCTGGTACACCTCGTCCACGCCGGGCAGGCCGTCCAGGGGTTGCAGGTAGCCGGCCTCCGCCCAGCTGGCCAGGGAGTCGTCGTAGCAGTACAGCGCGTCCGGCCCGTTGTCTCCGGTGAACTCGGCGACCACCTTGCGCACGTACTGCGAGCTGGTGATCGGCGTGTACTCGATCCGCAGGTCCGGGTTGGCCCGGCCGAAGCTGTCCAGGTTCTGCTGCACCAGACTCGCCTCGTAGTCCCAGCCCTCGAAGCGGACCGCGCCGGTGCGCGCGCGGGTCCCGCCGCAGGCGCCGAGCAGGGGTAGCGCGGCGGCCGCGGTGAGCAGGGTGCGGCGGGAGGTCCCCATCACGACTCCCTTCCCCGGACCGCCTCGACCGCCGCCGCGATGGCCAGCCGGTACAGCCGGGTCGGGCGGCCCTTGCGGTGGTTCTGCGCGGTGCCGTCGGAGTGGACCAGCCCGGAGGCGAGCAGCTTGCGGATCAGCCTGCGGCCGCTGGGATCGGTGATGCCCAGCGAGTCGGCCAGGTCGCTGGGCGCGATCGCCTTGCCGTGCAAGGTCTTCTCCAGCGCGGCCAGCCGCGACAGGGTGACCGTGCTGAGCCCGGCGCCGCGGGCCAGGGCCTCCAGCTCGGCGGTGTGCGCCCGGTAGGCGAAGGCCAGCGCGGGCTGGGACCGGCCCATCGGCCCGATGATCACGCCGCTGTCCTCGATGAGGTAGCCGCAGGAGACGCCCTCGGCCTCGGCGCGGGCGGCGGCGCGTTCGGCCAGCAGCACGCAGTTGCGGGCCGAGGCGCCGACCCCGAACCCGGCCACCACCCGGAAACCCAGCGCGGCCTCGGCGTGCGCGAGGACGGGCACCGACACCCAGTGGTCGGTGATCCGCTCGAACAGCGCGTGGTGGGCGAAGACCACCACGCCGCGCCGGTCCCGGTTCTCGATCCAGGCGTCGGCGAAGTCGCTGGTCTGCACCAGCAGGTTGAGCAGCCGCACCCGGGCCCGATCCAGGTCCACCGCACCGTCCCTTGTGGACAGAAGGAAGACCCCGGCGGCGAAGCGCTGGGCGTTGGCCCGCTCGGACTCGATGCGCAGCACCAGCTCGTGCAGCCGGGCCCGGATGGTGGAGACCACCTGGTCAGTGGTGACCAGCCGGGTCCCGCCCAGTTCGCGGGCCACCGCGGTGCGCAGGGTCAGCACACAGGCCCCTGGCTCCTTGTCCTGGAACTCGCGGTGGAAGGCGGTGATCTCGGCGGCGGAACTGGTGGTGGCGTAGGGCAGCACGGCGATCCGGTCGCGGTCGGCGCCGAGCGCGGCGGCGACCTCGTCCACGGTCTCGGTGTCGAAGGTGTCGATGCTGGCCGGGGTGAGCGGCCAGCCGCGGGCCTGGGCGCGACAGAACATCAGCGCCAGGTCGAGTGCGACCGGTTTGGTGACCGCGATCTGGAGCTCGGGCGGCAGCAGGTCGCGGCATTCGGTGTAGGGCACCAGGCCCAGCAGCAGGCCGTCGATGTGCCGGCTGGCCAGCAGTTGCGCGACCGCGGGCCGGATCTCGGCCTCCCGCTGGTAGGTGACCCATTCCAGGCGGACCCCGGCGAGGGTGCCCGCGGCCGCGCGGAAGGCCGCCAGCCCGTGGGCGTGGAAGACCAGCCCCAGCACCGTTTCCATGACCCACCTCGCCGCCGGTGTTCCGCACCAGGTTCGTAAATGGTTCGTTTGTCGCGGTGGCCAGAGCGTAGCCAGCCGGACGCGGACGGCGACAGCGCCGATCGAGGGGTTGCCCGGCCACTCGTTCGGTTGATCTTGGCGGTCAGGGCGGGCCGGATCGGGGTGGCGGCCCTACCTTCCGGGCATGTCGCTCACCGTGCTCGCGCAAGACCGCCCCGACGACACCCTGGACCGGATCCTCGGGGTCGTCTTCGGCGTCACCGGCGGGATCCTCGGGATCCTGTACCTGCTGCTGTTCATCTTCGCGCTGATCTCGATCCTGCGGCACCAGCGGCTGACCGGCGGCGGCAAGTTCCTGTGGATCGTGGTCGCGCTGGCCTACCCGTTCCTGGGCAGCCTGGGCTGGTTCATCTTCGGCCGCTCGGCCAAGCTGGTGAAGCAGGGCGGCTACACCGGTTAGTCAGCGGCGGCGGGGAGTCAGCCGGACCGCCGGCAGGGCCGGGGCCGGGATGCGCTCCCCGTGGTGCGCCGCGATCACGCCGAAGCGCGCCGGACTGGGGGACTCCCAGGCTTCGCGGGCGGCGGCGATGTCCTCGTGCGTGCGGCCGACGAAGTTCCACCACATCACCAGGTCATCCGGGAACGGCACGCCGCCGAGCAGCACCAGCCGCGCGCCCTCGGCGCTGTCGATCTCCAGGTGCTCGCGGTCCAGGCCGAGGTAGAGCAGCGGCCCCGCGGCCAGTTCCACGCCGTCGACGCGCACTGTGCCGTCGATGACCAGCACGGCGTGCTCGAAGTCCGGGCGCAGCGGCAGTCCGCCGCCGCCGGGCGCGAGGGTGACCTCGGCCCCCACCAGCTCGGTGTAGGTGGTCGCGGGCGAGCGCACGCCACCGAGTTCGCCCATGAACACCACCGCCTCGGCGCCGTCGCCGGTGTACCGCGGCAGGTCGAGGTGCTGCTCGAAGTGCGGGGCCACCTCGGCGCTGGCGGCGGGCAGCGCGACCCAGAGCTGGAGCGCGTGCAGCAGCGGGTCGGCGCCGACGGAGAACTCCGAGTGCGCGATGCCGTGCCCCGCGGTCATCAGGTTGAGCTGGCCGGGGCGCAGCACCACGTCGGAGCCGACGGTGTCCCGGTGCCGGATCTCCCCGGCCAGGGGCCAGGTGACGGTCTGCAGCCCGGTGTGCGGGTGCGGCAGCACGGTCATCTCCAGCCGCTGCGGGCCGAACTCGTCCAGGAAGCACCAGGCGCCCACGGTGGAGCGGGCCCGCTGCGGCAGCACCCGGCGCACCCGCATCGCGCGCAGCCCGCCCAGCGGCACCTCCCTGGCCGCCAGGAGCTCGGTCACCGCCCCGGGTCCGGCGTGGCAGGGGGTGACCTCGGGGGTGGCGTCCAGGTTGCTCATCACGCCTGCCCGGGCCGGGCCACCCGGCCGCTGAAGTCGGGGTGGCGGCGCAGGTAGCGGTCGATGAACGGGCACAGCGGCACGATCTCCCGGTCCCGTTCCGCCGCCTCGGCCAGCGCCCGCTCGGCCAGCACGCTGCCCAGGCCCCGGCCGCCGAAGGCGTCGAAGACCTCGGTGTGGGTGAAGGAGGTCCGCCCGTCCCGTTCCTCGTACGCGGCGAACCCGGCGAGCTCGCCGTCCACGGTCAGCTCGTACCGGTTCACCTGTTCCGCCCGGTGCACCTCGACAGCTGCGTCCTGCTCGGCCATACCCCCGACGCTAACCAGCCCTAGTTTCCATGTCAACCAGATCGGTATAGTGGTCACCATGGCGGGTGATCGGTGGTTGAACGAGCAGCAACAGCAGGCCTGGCGCGGCTTCATGGCCATGCAGACCCGGCTGCAGTCGCACCTGGCCCGCGAGCTGCAACGGCAGAGCGGCCTCTCCGACGCCGACTACGCGGTGCTGGTCGGCCTGTCCGAGGCGCCCCAGGGCAGGTTACGCCTCAACGAGCTCGGCTACGAGCTGCGCTGGCAGAAGAGCAGGCTGTCCAAGCAGATCAGCCGGATGCAGGAGCGCGGCCTGGTGCTGCGCGAGGAGTGCCCCACCGACGGCCGCGGCGCCTTCGCCACTCTCACCGCCAAGGGCAGGGCCACCATCGAGGCCGCCGCGCCGCTGCACGTGCGGGAGGTGCGCCACTACTTCGCCGAGGCGCTGACCCCGGCCCAGCTGAGCGCGCTGACCGAGATCTCCGCCGCGGTGCTGGCCCGCCTGGCCGAGGCCGAACCCCCGCC
This sequence comes from Crossiella sp. SN42, assembly GCF_023897065.1. Classification (GTDB taxonomy): domain Bacteria; phylum Actinomycetota; class Actinomycetes; order Mycobacteriales; family Pseudonocardiaceae; genus Crossiella. The sequence goes on along the minus strand of NZ_JAMHIV010000022.1, from coordinate 123,674 downwards.
GGCCTGAGGCTCAGCCCAGCTCGGCCAGCTTCGGGGCCAGCGGCACGCACCGCCGCTCGATCCACTCCGCCGGGCTGCCCTGCCCCGGCGGCACCAGGATCACCGTGCTGATGCCCAGCTCGGCGTAGACCGCCAGGTCCTTGGCAGCCTGGTCCAGGTCGCCGTCGTTGAGGGCCTCGCTGCGGTAGAGCATGGTGCGCTGGACCTCCGCGGGGTCCCGGCCCAGGTCGGCGCAGTGCGCGTCCAGCACGGAGAGCTTGTGCGCGACCTCCTCCGGCGAGGTGGCGAACAGGTTGCAGGCGTCGGCGTACTGGGCGACCAGGCGCAGCGTCTTGCGCTCGCCGCCACCGCCGATGAGCACCTTCGGCCGAGGGGAACTCATCGCAGGCGGGGAGTTCAGCGTCTCGGCCAGCTGGAAGTGCCTGCCCTCGAACGGCCCGTTGTCCGCCGGGTCCCACATCTGGCGGCAGATCCGCAGCGTCTCCTCCAGCCGCTCGAACCGCTCCGCGGTGCTCGGGTACGGCACGCCGAGGCCCCGGTGCTCGCGGTCGTACCAGGCGGCGCCGATGCCGAGGAAGGCCCGGCCGCCGGAGAGCACGTCCAGGGTGGTGACGATCTTGGCGAGCAGCCCGGGGTGCCGGTAGGTGACCCCGGTGACCAGCAGGCCCAGCCGGGTCGAGGTAGTGTGCGCGGCCAGGAAGCCGAGGGTGGTGTAGCCCTCCAGCATCGGGTGCTCGGCGCGGCCGTTCTGCTCCATCTGGAAGTAGTGGTCCATCACCGAGAGGGTCTCCGCGCCCGCGGCCTCGGCGGCCCGCCCGGTGGCGGCCAGCTCGGCGGCGAGCCCGGCCGGGTCCTCGGGGTGGTTGAAGGTGGTGAGGTGGATGCCCAGTCGCATGCCCTCGACGCTAGACCTTGGAGCGCACTCCAGGTCAAGTCCACAATGGACTGCACCACCCGGCTGGCAACCAACCGTTCTGTTGACAAGGCGACGGCAGGCTGTTTCCCTGCGCCCGTGGCACGCGATGCGGAACAGACCAAGAAACGCCTCCTGGACGCGGCGATCGCCGAGTTCGCCGCCTACGGCATCGCGGGCGCCAGGGTGGACCGGATCGCCGAGCAGGCCAAGGCCAACAAGGCGATGATCTACTCCTACTTCGGCAACAAGGAGCAGCTCTTCGACGCCGCCTACGACCTGCTGGTCACCGGCACCGTGGACGCGGTCCCGATCGACCCCGACGACCTGCCCGGCTACGCGGGCCGCCTCTTCGACCGGTTCTGGCAGTCCCCCGAGGTGGTCCGCCTCTCCGCCTGGCACCGCCTGGAACGCGGCGCGGAGGGCCCGCTGCCCGAACAGGTGCTGCGCGCGCACCGGGACAAGATCGCCGCCATCGCCGCCGCCCAGGCCGACGGCAGGCTGCCCGGCCACATCCCGGCGGCCGGGCTGCTGAGCCTGGTGCTGGTGCTGGCGACCATGTGGACCGCGGGCAACCCGGACGCCGCCTCGACCCGGTTCGTCACCACCAAGAAGGCCCGGCGGGAGACGGTGACCGAAGCCGTCCGGCAGCTGACCCGCCTCTAAGTGATCAAGCGCTAGTCCGAATGCGCAGGCAGCCGCCTGCGAGAGCGCTTCCACGAAACCCTTGACACGGATGTCAGCCGCCGGTGAGGATCGGCGCGGCTTTCCCAGGCCCGCGCCGTAACACTCCGCAACTTCCGCCTCAAGGAACGGATCGTTCATGGCAAGAAGATCGTCGGTTGGCTCTCGCGCCTGTCGGATCGGACTGGCCGTGCTGCTCGGGGTCAGCATGGCCGGCGGCATCGCCGGCGCCGCGCCGGAGCCCGCGGCCGCCGCAGGAACCAAGCAGCCCGTGGTCGGCAAGCCCGACCTCGGCTGGGACGGCTGCGCCCGCGTCCAGGACAAGCTGCCCGCCTTCGCCGACTGGCCCAAGGTCAAGAGCAACATCGGGCGCAACGCCGCGGACGAGCGGCGGATCGCGAAGATGGTCGCCGAGATGACGCTGGCGGAGAAGGTCGGCCAGATGACTCAGCCGGAGATCGCCGCGATCACCCCGGCCGAGGTCAAGGAGTACGGCATCGGCACCGTGCTCAACGGCGGCGGGTCCTGGCCCGGCAAGAACAAGCACGCCACCGTCAAGGAGTGGCTGGACCTGGCCGACGCCTACTGGCAGGCCTCCAAGTCCTCCCGCACCAAGATCCCGGTGATCTGGGGCATCGACGCGGTGCACGGCAACAACAACGTCTTCGGCACCACCGTCTTCCCGCACAACATCGGCCTCGGCGCCGCGCAGGACCCGTGCCTGGTCCGCGACATCGGCGCGGCCACCGCCGAGCAGGTGCGCGCCACCGGCCAGGACTGGGCGTTCGCGCCGACCCTCGCGGTGGTCAAGGACGACCGCTGGGGCCGCACCTACGAGGGCTTCTCCGAGGACCCGCGGATCACCCGCGCCTACGGCTACGAGGCCACCAGGGGCTTGCAGGGCGACAACCCGCGCGGCATCGGCTCCGACGGGGTGATCGCCACCGCCAAGCACTTCATCGGCGACGGCGGCACCATCAAGGGCAAGGACCAGGGCGTCAACGCCTCGACCAAGGCCGACATGATCAACACCCACGGTCAGGGCTACTACGGTTCGCTGGCCGCGGGCGCGCAGAGCGTGATGATCTCGTTCAACAGCTGGACGAACGAGGAGCTCGGCATCAAGGAGGGCAAGCTCCACGGCTCCAGGCTGATGGTGGCGGAGGTCCTGAAGAACAAGATGGGCTTCGACGGCCTGGTGGTCTCGGACTGGAACGGCCACGGCCAGGTCGAGGGCTGCACCAACGCCAGTTGTGCGCGGGCGGTGAACGCGGGCATCGACGTGTTCATGGTGCCGCACGACTGGAAGGCCTTCATCGCCAACACCATCGCCCAGGTCAACAGCGGCGAGATCCCGATGGCGCGCATCGACGACGCGGTCACCCGGATCCTGCGGGTCAAGCTGCGCTCGGGCCTGTTCGAGGCGAAGAAGCCGTCGGAGCGTGAGCACGCGGGCAAGGCCGATGCCAAGCGCGCCAAGGAGATCGCCCGCGAGGCGGTGCGCAAGTCGCAGGTGCTGCTGAAGAACGACAAGCGCGTGCTGCCGCTCTCGCCGCGGTCGAAGGTGCTGGTGGTCGGCAAGAGCGCGGACAGCATGCAGAACCAGACCGGCGGCTGGACGCTGACCTGGCAGGGCACCGGCAACACCAACGCCGACTTCCCCCACGGCACCACCATCCTCGGCGGGCTCAAGGGCGCGCTGGGCGAGGCGAACGTGACCTTCAGCGAGAAGGCCGACAACGTCGACCCGTCGAAGTTCGACGCGGTCATCGCGGTCATCGGCGAGACCCCGTATGCCGAGGGCACCGGTGACATCGGCAAGCGTTCCCTGGAGGCGGCCAAGCTGTTCCCGGAGGACCTGGCCGTGCTGGACAAGGTCGCGGGCAAGGGCGCGCCGGTGGTGACGGTCTACGTCGCCGGCCGTCCGCTGCACGTGAACAAGGAGCTCAACCGCTCCGAGGCGTTCGTGGCGGCCTGGCTGCCGGGCACCGAGGGCGCGGGCGTGGCGGACATGCTGGTGCGCGGCAGGCACACCGGTCTGGGCTACCAGGGCAAGCTGTCCTACTCCTGGCCGAAGGCGGCCTGCCAGACGCCGCTGAATGCCGAGCAGAAGGACTACGACCCGCTGTTCAGGTACGGCTACGGCCTGCGTTCCTGGGAGACCGGCAACGTCGGCAAGCTGGATGAGAGCTCGCCGGAGAGCTGCTCCCCGCCCGGTGGCGGCACCGCGGAAGAGGACCTGGAAGTGTTCGTGCGCAAGGACATCGCGCCGTTCAAGGGCTACCTCGGGTCGCCGGAGAACTGGGGCGGCACCGAGATCGGCCCGGACGGCACGGCCGCGCACGCCTCGATCGCGGTGGAGCCGACCGATGTCAGCGTGCAGGGCGACGGGCTCAAGACCACCTGGAACGGCACCGCGCCCGGCCAGCTGTACATGCAGGCCCCAGCACCCGGTGAGGACCTGCGCGGGTACGGCAACGCCAACGGCGCGCTGGTCTTCGACGTTATCGTGGGCAAGGCCCCGGCCAGCCGCACGGTGATCTCCACCCACTGCGGCTACCCCTGCCAGGGCGAGGTGGCCGCGACCAAGCTGTTCACCGACCTGCCGGCAGGTCAGAAGCAGACGGTGAAGATCCCGGTGTCCTGTTTCGCGGAGAAGGGCCTGGACCTGGAGGCGGTCAACACGCCGTTCCTGGTCTACACCGAGGGCGCGTTCCAGGCTTCCTTCGCCAACGTGCGCTGGGTGCCCAAGGCGGCCGGTGATCCGGACGCCCGCAAGTGCGGTGATCTCACCTAGCACCAACGGATATCGCGGAGCCCCGCCTGCCGACCGGTAGGCGGGGCTTCGTCGTCCCGGCTACTCCGGCAGTTCCCCGGCCGGCTCACCGCTGCCGGTCAGTGGGCATCCGATCAGCGCGGTGCGGTGCCCACGTGCAGGTGCACCACTCCCCCGGTCAGCGGCCGCCAGGCCACCCGTTCCCAGCCCGCCGCGGTGAGCTGCTCGCCGAGCCGGGGCGGGCTGTGCCAGGCCTGGATGGACTCGGCGAGGTAGCGGTAGGCCTCGGGGTTGGTGCTGACCCTGCGGGCGATCAGCGGCACCACGTGCCGCAGGTAGGCGGTGAACAGCGCGCCGTTGAGCGGTGTCGGCGGGATGCTGAACTCGCAGACCACCAGTCGGCCGCCGGGCCGGGTGACCGCGAGCATCTCGCGCAGCGCGGCGGCCACATCGCCGATGTTGCGCAGCCCGAAGGAGATGGTCACCGCGTCGAAGCTGTCCCTGGCGAAGGGCAGCGCATGCGCGTCGGCGGCGACCCGGGGCAGGTCCGGATGCCGCCGCCCGGCCACCCCGAGCATGCCCAGGGACAGGTCGCAGGCCACCGCGTGCGCGCCGGTGGCGGCCAGGGCCGCGGTGGAGGTGCCGGTGCCGGCGGCCACGTCCAGCACCCGCCTGCCCGGACCGGCATTGGCCGCCGCGGCCATCTCCCGGCCCCAGGCGTCCATCCGGCCCCACCACAGGCGGGCGCGGGTGCGGTCGTAGCCGTCGGCGACCTGGTCGAACATGGCCGACACCTGGCTGGTCTGCTTGTCGAGGTTCGCGCGCACCATGGCCACCAGCATGCCAGTGGCGGCCCCGCGCCTAGATCACGCCCGCGCGGCCCCCCGGCTGGCCCCGGGCGCCTCCGGCTCCACAACCGCCGCCGAACCGGCCTCCGCCACCGCCGCCGAACCGGCCTCCGGCGCGGCCCCGCGCCCGGTCACCGCGGCCACCGCGACGGCGGCCAGCAACCCGAACACCGCGAACATGTAGAACCCCCACGGGTAGGCGATCCCGGCCGAGACCAGCCAGCCGCCCAGCAGCGGCCCGGTGATGCCGCCGATCCGGCCCATGCCCGCGGTCCAGCCCAGTCCGGTGGCGCGCGCGTGCGGCGGGTAGATGTGCTGGGTGTAGGCGTAGATCAGCACCTGCGCGCTGAAGACGAAACACCCGGCCAGGAACACCACCAGGTAGAGCCCCAGCGTCGGCATCCGCAGGCTGAACAGCGCCAGGAACACCGCCGCGCCCAGGAACCAGCCGATCACCGCCTTGCGCACCCCGGTCCGGTCGGCGACCCGGCCGGCGATGAGCAGTCCGACCACCGCGCCGACGTTGAGGGTGAGCAGCAGCCCGAGCGCGTCACCGAGCGGATACCCGGCCTGGCGCATGATCTGCGGCAGCCAGGTGTTGAGCCCGTAGACCAGCACCAGCCCGAGGAAGGTGCTGACCCAGAACGCGATGGTGGCCCGCAACAGCTTGCCCTGGAACAGCGAGCGCACCGCGTTGCCCGCCGCGGCGGCGGTCGACCCGGCCGCGGCCCGGGCCCGCTCGAAACTGGCCGACTCGGGCAGGTACCGCACCATCAACGGCACCAGCACCAACGCGGGCAGCGCCCCCGCGACGAACATCGCCCGCCACCCCAGCTGCGGGATCAGCAGCAGCCCCAGCAGGGAGGTCAGCACCGCCCCGGCGTGGTAGCCGGTCATCACCAGCGTGGTCGCGCTGCTGGCCCGCCCCCGCTCGGCGTTGGTCTCCGCGACCAGGCTGATCGCGGTTGGCAGGCACCCGCCGAGCCCCAGCCCGGCCAGGAACCGCAACGCGCCGAAGATCAGCGCCGAGGGCGCGAACGCGCACAACAGGGTGCACAGCGAGAAGATCGCCACCGACAGGATGAGCGTCTTGCGCCGCCCGATGACGTCGGTGACGGTGCCGATGGCCAGCGCGCCGATCATCATCCCGACCAGCCCGGCGGTGGAGACGGCCGCGCCGGTGCCCGCGGTCAGGCCCCAGACTTGCTCGCCGAGCAGCACGGGTAGCACGACACCCAGGACCACCAGGTCGAACCCGTCCAGCAGGACCGCGGTCCAGCAGAGGGGTTGCACCCATTTGCCGTGCGGGTTTCCAGTCTGCGTCACGGGGGCTCCTTCGCCAGGCCGTCCGAGGGTTGGGCAAGCCTAGGAACGCGGATAGAGCGGCTACCACGGTAGTCTTCCACTCACCGGAAAACCCCAGCCCACCCCCGCCACTTTTTCTCTAGCAGATCCTGCGGAGTCCACAATGGACGATCAACCGCCACGCTCGGTCACCCTGCGTGCCTTCACCCTGCTCGCCACCTTCACCCCAGCCCATCCTCGCCAAACCCTCTCCGAGATGTCCCGCCGAGCCGGCCTCCCCCTGGCCACCACGCACCGCCTGCTCCGCGACCTGACCGACTGGGGCGCGATCACCAAGGACCCCGACGGCGGCTACCGGATAGGCCTGCGCCTGTGGGAGCTGGGCATGCTCACCCCCGCCGTCAACCGCCTCCGCGAAGCAGCCCTGCCGTTCATGCAGGAGCTCTACGAAACCACCCGCGAAAACATCCACCTGGCCGTCCGAGCCGGCGACGAGGCCCTGTACGTAGACCGCCTCAGCGGCCACCGCTCAGTGCCGATCATCTCCAGAGCAGGCAGCCGCCTCCCCCTGCACGCCACCGGAGTGGGCAAGATCCTGCTGGCAAACCAGGACCCGGACTTCATCCACCGCTTCTGCACCACGGCCCCGGCCAGATGCACCAAGTACACCATCGTCGAACCAGGCCGCCTGCTCCGCGAACTCAGCGAGGTCCGCCGCCGCGGCTACGCCCTGACCTCCGAGGAGATGACCCTGGGCACCTGCTCGGTGGCCGTCCCCGTCCGCGACACCGACGGAACAGTCCTCGCCGCCCTGGGCATGGTCCTGCACACGGTACGAGCCGACCTGGCCAAACAAGCCCCCGCCCTGCACACCGCGGCCCAGGGCATCGAACGAAGGCTGGCGGCCGGCGAAGAAGACTGGACCTAGCGTCCACCACAGGCGTCATACCCCCATTGAGTCCTGTGCCCAGCTGGCACCGCCACTCACGAACGAGCGAACTCCCAGCCCCCAACTCGCCCCCTGCCTGCCCCCACCTCACGCCCCACTCCCCCAGCCCGCGAACCCTTCTTCGGCACACGAACGCTTCCCCAACCTCTACCAGACTCACCCCAACACAGCACCTGACCACCGCAAACAACGGCTCACAGCCCAAGACCGGAGACCGCCAGAACACAACCAGCCACCCAAGATCAAGACGGAAAGCAACCTTTTCGCCCCGAAAAGCGTTCCGCAGAGGAAGCGGAGGCGCGGGCGGGGAAACAAGCGGGCCAGCCACGGCCCACCCGGCCCCCAACCAGACCAAGCCAGCCCAGCCACTCGCCCCAGCCCAGCCGAGCCCCCAGACGGCCACCCCGGCCTCGCCTGGCGCGACCGGGTCAGCGGCCCGGTGCGATGTGGCCGCCTCCGCAGGACAACCGGGCGACCCAGGCGATCGTGTTGGCCGCGGCGGGCAGCTGGACGGTCCTGGCGCGCGGATAGGCGCGGCACGCGACCTGGTCAGCCTGACGCTCCGAGCGCGCGGGGAGCCACGCGGCCAGGCGGGCGTCGGGCGTCGGGCGTCGGGCGTCGGGCGTCGGGCGTCGGGCGTCGGGCGTCGGGCGTCGGGCGCACACCAGCGATCAGGAGCGGCCCGCGCAAGTGCCTTGCCCGTTGCCGCCCCGGCGAGCAAAGCGGCAGCGCCGCGGACCTGGCGACAGCGGCGGCAACGGTGGAGAGCGCCGGAGGCCAACGAGGGCGTCGACGAATGAGCCGCCGCGAGCGCCGGCCGCGGGATGGGATCGCGCCCGTCGAGCCGTCAGCCGGGAGCGACGGGCACCAACGCAACCGGCAGCGGCTGGCAGCGCTAACCGGCAGCGGGCCGGCTGGGCGCGTCCGAGGCGGAGGTGACGGCATCCGCCCCCAACTGGCCACACGAACGGGCGAAATCGAGCGGCCACAAGGACATCTCCGACGCTGACCGACGAGCGCGACCGCAGCCAGGCAACGGACGCGCTCACGGCGGATTTCGCTTGCGGCAGAAGCGTCTCGCGCCGCCAGAGCCCACCGCCGCCCTGCCCACGGCGGCACGCGACACAAGCGCAACGAGAGCCCCGGCCCGAGCCCGTCAGCAACCGACACCGGCACCGGCTCGGTGCTGGCGACGGGCGAACCGGCAACCGGCAACCGGCAACCGGCAACCGGCAACCGGCAACCGGCGGAAGACAAGCGGAAGCGACCATCCCTTGTGGACAGTCACCCCGACCCAGCGGGCGGCTCGGCCGATGCCGGAGTGGTCCGGCACCAGCCAACGCCGCACGGCTTCGCCGGGGCCAGTGGCCGGATGACCGGCAGGTGGCCCCAACGGGTGAACCTGATGTGCTTGATGTGCTGGGTGACCCGATCGGGGTAGTCCTGCGCCCCCGGGTCGCGGCCTGAGGAAGATCAGGTGATCTTGGCGCGACCGCTAGCGTCCTCGGCGACTCGAATGCCCGTCGAGGGGAAGTTCCCGACCCGCCAACGGGTCAGGGCTGGTGGATCAGGACCTCACCGAGTTGGCGTCGGCCTCGGCGCGCAGGACTTCGTCCAGGCGTTCAAGGAACAGCTCGAAGCTGATCTCCGGCGGGAGGACGTCGTCCTCGCCGGTCAGCTCCACCTGCGGAAACTCGTCGACGGGCAGATCGACGCGGTCATCTACCGGCTGCGCTGGCTCGCGATCGAGCGCGAACAGGTCCTGCTGCCCAGTGGTGTTGTTGGACGGTTCGGTGACCGTGGCCTGACTCCCGTTCGCACTTGCCGGGCCGTGCGCGATGCGTGGCATCGCGGCCCGCCAGGTGACCTTCGAACTGGTGATACGGCTTCGCCGAACCGGGTGCGGCGTGAACACGAACGTCTCCGTTCTGGCCAGTTGAGAAGTACCCCCACAGAGAGGGTAACGAATCGGAGAAGAATACTGCTAATAGGACTCGGCCACTCGACTTCCGGTGGGTTGCCGCGAGCCGGTTCTGCCGGTCGCACCCGTCATGATCAGCAACTTTCGCCCTCGCTGGAGCAGCGGCGTTGCCGTTGGCGCGCAGACGCGAGCGCCGTTGCGAAGCCGTGCTGAGGCGTTCGTCACCGCACTTTCCGAAACGGTCGCGGTACGGAAAAGGCGGTACACCGAAGCACCCGTTCGGCCCAACGAAGTTGTGCGTTCTCCGGACACCCGCGCGGATATCGACGACGAGGACCGCCGGCCGGGGAGCGACCGGCCGACCGCCGGCGCGGCCGCCGCGAGACAGTCCCAGCGCCGACAGTGTCCACAATGGACAGACGGCTCGGCGCCACGGATTCGAGCCCGATTTGTTCCGTTTGTGGCGCACAAGCGCGGCGACCCCGAGTGTGCAGACCGCCCTGCAACTCGTGTTGACACACCCATTAGCGTGACTGCCATCACTCGTTCGCGAGCGGTGGTTGTACAGGTAAATCGCCTGGTAGCAGGGGGCAGGACACGTGAACAGGAATGCGCTCGCCGGAGGGGTGCGGGGTGGCGCGGCGATGGTGGGGCAGGTCCACGGGGGCGTGCACTTCCACGGGGCCGCCGGGGCCTCGACCGCGGAGCCGCGCTGGCCGAGGCGGTACGGGGTGGTGCCGCCGCGGGCGGACTGCTTCCAGCCGCGCGCGGAGGGCACCCGGCTGGCCGAACTGACCGAGCCGACGGGCGGGAACGCGACCGCGAGCGGGGATGGGCCTGACACCGAGAACGCGACCGGGAGCGGAAACAAGCCTGGGCCTGGTGCCGAGGACGCCACCGAGCGCGGGAACAAGCCTGGGTCTGGTGCCGGGAACGCGACTGCGCGCGGGCACGGGTCAGCTGCCGGGAGCGGAAACGAGCCTGGTGCCGATCATGGCCACGCGACCGCGGTGGTGCTCTCCGGTCCCGCCGGGGCCGGCAAGACCCAGCTCGTCGCCGACCACGTCCGCCGCCTCTCCGGCGACCTGGACCTGCTCGTCTGGGTGACCGCGAACTCCCGCGAGGCGGTGATCGCCGCCTACGCCTCTGCCTACGCCGACCTGACCGGCTTCGGCGGTGGCGCGGAGCTCGCCGCGGAACGCTTCCTCGCCTGGCTGGCGCACGCGCCGCAGCGCTGGCTGGTGGTCCTGGACGACGTCCGCGCGCCCGCCGACCTCAACGGGCTGTGGCCGCCAGGCCCGGTGCTGGCCACCACCCGCCGACGGGACGCGGCACTGCGCGGCGCGGGACGCCGGATCCTGGACGTCGGGCTGTTCAGCGCCGCCGAATCGGCCGCCTACCTGGCCGCGAAGTTCGCCGGGACCCCGCGCCTACTAACCGGCGCGGACGGCCTCGCCGAGGACCTCGGCCGGCTGCCGCTGGCGTTGGCGCAGGCCAGCGCGTACATCATCGACCAGGACCTGACCTGCGCGCAGTACCGCGCGCGGCTGGCCGACCGGCGGCGGCGACTGGACTCGCTGCTGCCGGAGCGGGACGCGCTGCCCGATGAGCACCTGGCCACGGTCGCCGCGGCCTGGTCGCTGTCGGTCGAGCGCGCCGACCGGCTGGAACCGGCGGGGCTGGCCCGGCCGCTGCTGACCGTGGCCAGCGTGCTGGACCCCAACGGGGCGCCGGAGGCGGTGTTCACCAGCCCGGCCGTGCTCGAGCACCTCGGCGAGATCGTCGGCAGGCCGGTGGACGCCGAGCAGGCGCGCACCGCGCTGCGTGGGCTGCACCGGATGAACCTGGTGACCCACGATCCCGGCACGCCGCACCGCGCGGTCCGGGTGCACACGCTGGTGCAGCGGGCCGCGCGGGAGGAGCTGGGCGATCGCCTGCCCTGCTGGGCGAAGCTGGTCGCGGACGCGCTGCGCCAGGTGTGGCCGCCGGTGGAGAAGGACCTGCCGCTGGTGCGGGCGCTGCGGGCGAACACCGCGGCGCTGCACCGGCACACCGCCGACCAGCGCTGGACCGCCGAGCACGAGCTGCTCTTCCACGCGGGCAACAGCCTCGGTGAGAGCGGGCAGGTCGCCGCGGCCACCCGCTGGTTCCACCGGCTGCACCGGCTCACCCGGCAGCTGGTCGGCGCGGATCACCCGAGCACGTTGACCGCGCGGCACAACGCGGCCTACTGGCGCGGCGAGACCGGTGACGCCGCGGGCGCGGTGCGGGAGCTGGAGCGGGTGCTCGCCGACCAGGAACGGGTGCTCGGGCCACACCATCCGCACGCCCTGACCACCCGGCACAACCTCGCCCGCTGGCGCGGCCACGCCGGTGAGCACGCGCGCACCGTGCCCGAACTGGAAGCGGTGCTGCGCGAGCAGGTGCGGGTCCTCGGCGCGCGCCACCCGGACACCCTGACCACCCGGCACGACCTGGCCCGCTGGCGCGGCGCGACCGGCGATGCCGCGACCGCGGTGACCGAGCTGGAACGGCTGCTGCGGGACCAGATCTTCGCCCTCGGCCCCTGGCATCCGAACACGCTGACCACGCGGCACAACCTGGCGCGCTGGCGCGGTCACGCCGGTGATCCGGCGGCGGCGGTGACCGAACTGGCCAGGGTGCTCGACGACCAGGTGCGGGTGCTGGGGCCGTGGCATCCGAACATCCTGATCACCTGCCACAACCTGGTGCACTGGCGGATGGTCCTGGACGGCACGGCCGAGCCCTGAGCTCCTCTGCCGCGCGGCCGGGGTTCGGCCAACCGGGTCACGGCGGTCGCCCAGGTTGATCACCACGGGGTATCAGCGGCTCCACCGGCGGTTTTCGCGGTTACGATCCGGCCGTGCGCACGCCCGACTCCGCCGTCCTGGAACGCGAGTCGGAGCTTTCCCGGATCGAGGCGGCGCTGGACTCAGCTGCCCGCGGCGAGGGCCGGGTGGTGCTGATCGAGGGCCGCGCCGGGATCGGCAAGACCCGCCTGGTGCAGGCCACCAGGGACCTGGCCACCTGCCGATCGCGCTGGTCGTGGCCACCCGCCCGCCCGCGGAGAACACCGGGCCGCTGGCCCAGCTGAGCGTGTCCCGGCAGGCCGAGCGGGTGCTGCCGCGGCCACTGACCGCCGCGGCGCTGACCGCACTGCTCGCCGCCCGCCCCGGACCGGCCGCCGCACCGGCGGTGGTCACGGCGCTGCATGCGGCCAGTGGCGGAAACCCTTTCCTGGCAAGGGTTCTGGTCGACGAGCTGGACACGTTGGGCCTGCCCTTGGACGAGGCGGCGACGGCGGCACGGGTCGGCACGCTGGGCCCGAGCACGGTGTTCCGGGCCGCGCTGGGCCGGTTGCCCTCGGCGGCGGTGCGGCTGGCCGGAGCGGCCGCGGTGCTCGGCGTGGGCAGCGACCCGTGGCAGGCGGCGACGATCACCGGACTCGACCCGGCGGAGCTGACCGCCGCGGCCGAGGCGCTCGCCGCGGCGAACGTGCTGGTCAGCGACGGGAACCACCTGGTCTTTGTGCATCCGGTGGTGCGCGAGGCGGTGCTCGCCGGCCTCGGCCCGGTGGCCCGCCGCGGGTTGCACGGGCGGGCCGCGGCCGAGCACCTGACCAGGGCGGTTGACGAGGACCCGGACGATCCGGCGTTGCGGGCGGAGCTGGGGCGGGCGCTGCTGCGCACCGGGGAGGCCGCGCGGGCCAGGGACGAGTTGCGCGCCGCGGCCGCCGGTCTGCCCGACGCGGAACTGCTCGCCGCGGCGGCCTCGGCGACCGCGGTGGTCGACGGCCCGGCCACCGCCATCGCCGAGCTGGAGGCCGCGATCCGGGCCCGGCCCGCCGGGGACCGGGACGCCGGGCGGCTGCACCTGGAGGCGCGGCTGGCGGTGATCCGCTCGTTCATGGCCGGGGAACGGCACCGCTCCTCCGCCCACCTGCGCGGCTACGCCGGCCTGCCGGGCGGCACACCGGATGAGCGGACGCTGCTCGAGCTGCTCGCCCAGATGGGCCGCTACGAGGTCCGCCCCGCCGCCGAGGTCGCCGCCACCGCGACCCGGCGCTGGCCAACGGCGCCTACTTCGACGACGCCACCGGCTCCAGCGAGGCCATGGTCGCCTGGGTGGTCGCGCTGCTGGCGCTGATCTCCGCGGACGGCGTGGAGCCGGCGCGGCGGGAGATCGACCGGGCGCGGCTGCGGGTGCGCGCGCACGGCTCGCCGGTGGAGTTCGCCATGGTGGCCAACGCGGGACTGTTCCTGAACTGGCGGCTCGGCGACGTGGCCGCGGTGGACGCCGAGTCCGAGGGCGCGCTGGCCGCGATCACCCACGAGGATCCGGCCCCGCACGTGATCGCCCTGCGCGCCACCGGCACCCACTTCACCGCCTACGCCGCCCTGGAACGCGGCGACCTGGACGGCGCGGCCGCCGCGCTGGACCGCTTCGACACCGCGCACCCGGACCGGCCGACCATGATGCCGACCATCTGGCTGCACGAGCCCAGGGCGCTGATCGCGTTGGGCCGCAACGATCCCCGCCTCGCCCGCGCCGAGTCCGCCCGGCAGCGGGACCTGATGGCAGAGGCCGGTCTGGACCCGCCGACCATCTCGTGGCGGGCGCCCGCGGCGCGCGCGGCGATGCTGCTCGGCGACACCGCCGAGGCGGGCACGCTGGCCGCCGAACAGCTGGCCATCGCCCGCAGGTGGGGCGCGGCCACCGAGGTCGGGGCGGCGCTGCGGCTGCTCGCCCACGCCGAGCCGGAGCGGCGGCTGGACCTGCTGACCGAGTCCGTCGCGGTGTTGCGGGCGAGCCCGGCGCGGCTGGAACTGGCCAGGTCCCTGGTCGGCCTGGGCGAGGCGCTGCGGGTCGCGCGCCGGCGCGGGGACGCCCGCGAGGTGCTGCACCGGGGCATCGACCTGGCCGGGGACTGCGGCTCGGCGGCGCTGCGGCAACGCGCGGTGGAAGCCCTGGAGGCGCTGGGCGACCGGCCGCGGCGACCGGTGTTCGCCGGGCCCGAGGCGCTGACCGCCAGCGAACGCCGGGTCGCCGGGCTGGCCGCGGCCGGGCGGGCCAACCGGGAGATCGCCCAGGAGCTGTTCGTGACGCCCAAGACCGTGGAGAACCACCTGGGGCGGATCTACACCACGCTCGGCATCACCGGCCGCCGGGACCTGGCACAGGCGCTGGTGTAGGGGGGCCGGGGCGGATTTGGGGGTTCGCCCCTCATGCCCGTGGGGGTCCCGGAGAACAGGCTCTACCTATCACGCCGCGAGGGGCGGCGGAGAAACCGAAGGTAGGAGCCATGATCCGCAAGGCCAGCAACCTGATCCTCGCCGCAGCAGCGACCGCCGCCACCATGGCCGCGCTTCCCGGCGCCGCATCGGCGGACATCGCTCCCCCGCCTGCCTGCGTCCGCGCCACTGATGTCAGCGGCGCCGACTTCGACGTCAAGCAGTGCGGCATCAGCGACGTCGACCAGTTCCGCGCCGGCCTGGAGAACAACGGCAGCGCCTACTGCGGCCCCGCCTCGCTGTACAACGTGCTGCACTACTGGGCGCACGAGAAGAACGCCCCGGTCGGCTGGCTCACCACCGACCTGCGCAACCTCAACCCCAAGGACCAGGCCGACTACAACGTCATCACCAACTCGATCGGGCGCATCGGCGTGGACGCCAAGTACGACGGCGGCACCAACATGGGCAACCTGCGCAACGCCTTCACCATCGCCACCAAGAAGGCCCGCGACGCCGGCTGGACCACCACCTCCGGCAACACCAGCAGCCACACCAGCACCGACTTCTCCGGCGACCTGGCCAAGAAACTGAACGAAGGCCCCGTCCAAATGGTCTACGGCCGTTACAAGGAGGGCCCCCAGACCGGCAGCCTGGAGCGCAACGGCGGCCACATCGTCACCGTGGTCGCGGCGAAGGGCTCCTTCGGCGGCAACACGGTGCAGCTCAAGCTGGCCGACCCGGGCCGTGCCTGGGACCACGGCGACGGCGACTACCTGAAGACCCAGTCGGCGTACGAGTCGCTGGACGTGACGCTGACCCGCCGGGTGATCAACGAGTACCTGCCGGTGGACGACAACCCGGACACCGCCGAGGACGAGAGCCTCAAGCCCGGCACCTACCGGACGGTGAACCGCTGGGAGCTGACCGGACGGCGTTACGTGGGCACGACCCGGCAGATGGTGGAGACGTTCAACTGGTTCTCCATGGCGCCGTGACCCCGGCCGCTCACTCGAATGGATGCGAACGAGGACCCCGTCCGGGTGACGGGGTCCTCGGCTTTTTTGACTGAGCCTGTGGATAGCTGCGACGGCCCAGCCGCGCTCGCACAGTGCTCGCGGAGCTGTTTCCCCTGTTCAGAGCGCTGCCGCCGGTTCACGGGGGCCGCCGGGGCGGCTGGGTCGAGTGCTCGCGGCGCGGTAGACTGGGGACGGCCCAACCGGCATCCGCTGGCCCCAGCCGACGCGAAGATCAAGACGGAAAGCAACCTTTTTGGCCCGAAAAGCGTTCCGCAGAGGAAGCGGAGGGCGGGGGCGGGGAACACGCGGGCCGGACACAGCCCGGGTACAGCTCAGCCCCGGCTGCCCCAGGCCCGGCGCTACCGCCACAACGCGTCGGCCCCAGCTCGGCCCCAGAGCGCGAGCCCAACGGCCCGGTCGTCGGCTCCGGGTGGGTGGTTCCCGCCGCGGGACCGCGGACTCGCCGCCGGGCTACGGCATCTCGCCGCCGACGCATCGCCGTCGCCGTGTCACCACCCATGTCGCGTCGTCATCGCCGACGTCGCGTCGCCGCTGTCGGTGCGGCTCCGGTGGTGCCGGCACGCACCGGCCTGGGCAACGCCCCAGCCCGTGGGCATCGCTACAGCCCACCGGCCCCGCCACCCGCTCGGCGGCCCCGCGACCCGCTCAGCCCCGGCACGCTCGCACATCGTCCGCGCCCACATCGTCCGCGCCCACATCGTCCGCGCCGCACCTCGCCCGCAGCCCCGCCTGGCGTCGTCTGGCCTCCGCATCTGGCCTCGGCGCGCCCCTGCGGGTCCCGGCACGTCCGCGCCCGGACACGCACGCGGGACACGCGGGACACGCGGGCCGCGACGCGCGGTAGGCGACACGCCACCTGATCGAGTTGGTTGCCTGTGCGGTACTCGGGCTACCACCATGAGAGATACCTGGGCACTCCGAACGGCGGGCTGATCGCGATGACGGGATCCACGGGCACACCGTTCGACACCCTGCTGGACGAGGCCGATCCGGGGCCGCCCCGGGTGCGGCGGGTCGCGGGCGGGGTGTTGAAGCTGGTTGGACTGTGCGCGCTGGCTGGGATGCTGGCCGCGGGCGTGTTGTTCCCGCTCGCCGGGGGCGCGGGCGCGGTGGCGGTGCTGGCCAGCGATGATGTGAATCGGACCGCGGCGGAGCTGATCGCCGACGAGGTGCCGCAGATGACCGCGCTGCTGGACACCGACGGCAAGCCCTTCGCCCACATCTACGACCAGTACCGGGTGCCGGTTCCGGCGCACGAGATCTCCAACACGGTGAAGTCGGCGATCGTGGCGATCGAGGACCACCGGTTCTACGACCACCAAGGCGTCGATCCGGTGGCACTGGGACGGGCCGCCATCTCGAACGCGGTCGCTGGGCGGATCTCGCAGGGCGGCTCGACCCTGACCCAGCAGTACGTGAAGAACCACCTCACGCACATCTCGGCCAAGACCCCGGTGGAGCGCACCAGGGCGCAGGAGCAGTCGATGGCGCGCAAGATCCGCGAGCTGCGGATCTCGCTGCAACTCGAACAGACCCTGAGCAAGGACGAGATCCTGACCCGCTACCTCAACACCGTGCCGTTCGGGCAGAACTCCTTCGGCATCCAGGCCGCGGCGCGCGCCTACTTCGACACCACCCAGGACAAGCTGACCGTCGCCCAGGCCGCGCTGCTGGCCGGGATCGTCAACGAGCCGAGCGCGCTCAACCCCTACCGGCACCCGGAGCGGGCACTGGAGCGGCGCAACGTGGTCATCGACGAGATGGTGCGCCAGGGCCGCCTCCCGGCCGACGTCGGCGAGGCGGAGAAGAAGACCAACCTCGACCTGTCGCCCACCCCCGCGCGCCCGCCCAACGGCTGCGTCGGAGTCGGCGACCCCGGCTACTTCTGCGACTATGCGCTGAAGTACCTGGAAAACTCCGGCTTCCAGCGGGACGACCTGCGCCGCGGCGGCTACACGATCAAGACCACCCTGGACCGGAACGCGCTGGCCAAGGCCAAGGCCTCGGTGGACAAGGAAGTCCCGCCGCAGACCCCGAACGTGGCCAACGCCATGGCCATCATCAAGCCCGGCAAGGACAAACACCGCGTGGTCGCGCTGACCGCGAACCGCACCTATGGCCTGGACCGCAAAGCCCGCCAGACCACCCTCGGCCTGCCGTACTCGCCGCAGAACCACGGTGCCGGGTCGATCTACAAGATCTTCACCGCGGCCGCGCTGCTGGAACAGGGCGGCACGCTGACCGAGTCGGTGCCGGTGCCCGACACCTACGTATCCAACGTCTTCCTCGGTGGCGGGGCCAGCTGCCCGCAGGGCGCGATGGGCCTGCGCAAGTACTGCGTGCAGAACGCCGAGAACAGCAACTACCCGCCCCGGATGAGCCTGCAGGACGCGCTGGCGAAGTCGCCGAACACCACCTTCGTGCACCTGCTGGAGCGCGTCGGGGTGAAGGCCGCGGTGGACATGGCGCAGCGTCTCGGCCTGCGCACCCTGGGCACCATGACCGCGACGGAGGATCGGAAGAAGCGCCCGATCGGCCGGTTCTTCGCCGAGCAGAACTTCGGCTCCTTCACCCTCGGCCCCACCCCGACCAGCACGCTGGAGCTGGCCAACGTCGGCGCGACCCTGGCCAGTGAGGGCATGTGGTGCCCGCCCAGCCCGATCGAGGCGGTGCTGGACCGCAAGGACCAGCCGGTTCCGGTGCAGGAACAGAAGTGCGAGCAGGTGGTGCAGCCGGGACTGGCGAACGCGATGACGGTGGCGCTGAGCAAGGACACCCTGGGCGGCACCGCGACCACGGCGGCCAAGCTGGTGAAGTGGGACCGGCCGATGGCGGGCAAGACCGGCACCACCCAGGAGCACAAGTCGGCCGGTTTCCTCGGCTTCACCCCGCAACTGTCGGCCGCGGTGTTCACCTTCGACGACACCTCGGCGCCGCAGACCCTGTGCGACGGTGGCCCGGACCAGCCGCCGCGACCGTGTTCGCAGGGCCGGTACATCTACGGCGGGAAGTACTCGGCACGCACCTGGTTCCGCGCGATGAACGGCGACAACGGCCAGGGCGGGATCATGAACGACCTGCCGGTGGCTGGGCTGCCGGAGGTCGAGGGGCGGTACCTGCACAGCGATCGGCCTCGACCGCCGGAGGTCGAGGCGGCGGGCGAACGGCCGAAGCCGACCCGGACCCGCAACCCCGCGCCACCGCCGCCGCCGACCACGAGCACCGGTGGTCGCCCGGTGACCACGACGCCGAGCCGGCCGCCGACCTCGACCAGGCCGACCACCCCGCCACCGACCCGGACGAAGCCGACGCGCACCGGCTGACGAGTGGCCTGCCCTGGCAACGCGTCCACGTCGGGTCGAACAGCGGTTTGGCAGCGGCGCACCCGGCTGGGTGACAGGGCAGACTTCCGGCATGACCTGGGAAACGATCAACGCGGCCGACGCGGGCAGCTGGACCCTCGGCGACCTGACCGTGCACCGTGTCGGCTTCGGCGCGATGCGCCTGACCCACCAGGCCGACGGCTCCCCCAGCGACCGGGACCGCGCGATCTCGGTGCTGCGCCGCGCGCTCGAGCTGGGCGTCAACCACATCGACACCGCCGCCTTCTACTTCTCGCCGCTGCGCTCGGCCAACGAGCTGATCAACACCGCGCTGGCACCGTACCCGGACGACCTGGTGATCACCACCAAGGTCGGCCCGGGCAAGGACCCGTCCGGGGAGTGGCTGCCGTTGGCGCGCCCGGAGCAGTTGCGCGGGCAGGTCGAGGAGAACCTGCGGCAGCTGGGCCGGGACCACCTCGATGTGGTGAACCTGCGGGTGCACGGACCGGAGTCGATCGCCGAGCACTTCGGCGCGCTGGCCGAACTGCGCGCGGCCGGGTTGATCCGGCACCTGGGCATCTCGAACGTGCGGGCGCACCACCTGGCCGAGGCGCAGGCGATCGCGCCGGTGGTGTGCGTGCAGAACCAGTACGGCATCGGCGCGCCCGCCAGGCAGGACGAGTTCCTGCGGCTGTGCGGCGAGCAGGGTGTGGCGTTCGTGCCGTTCTTCGCCATCGCCGGGGCGGGCAAGGAGTCCGGGGCGGGCGGGGCGGAGGACACCGAGGTGCTGACCATCGCGACCGCCCACGGGGTGAGCACCGCACAGGTCCGGCTGGCCTGGACCCTGGGGCGCGGGCCGCACGTGCTGGCCATTCCCGGCACCGGCAACCCGGAGCACCTGGCGGCCAACATCGCCGCGGGGTCGCTGCGACTCACCGACGAGGAGCTGGCTCGCCTGGAGGCGGTGCACCGGTCGGCGCGCCCGGATTCCTGATGACCTCGAACATGCTGGCCAGACTGTCCTGGCCGAACCCCTGGGCGACCCGTTTGTCCAGGAATTCCTTGACGGGAACCATGAGGTCGGTCGCTATTCGCTGCTCGCGACCAGCTCGAACCATTTTCGCCAACCCGGCCGCATTCAGAGAAACCGTGGACACCGCATTCCCGTATTCACCGGAGTCGACCTGTCTCGCCGCACCTCGAATACTGGGCAGCACCACATTGGTCAGCCACGACTCCGCGAACGGCAACAACCGCTCCCCCGAGCCGACCAGCGCGAAACCCTGGAGCGCGCTGGTCAGGGTGGCCCACAGAATACCGAGCAGGGCCAGGTCGAAGTCGGCCGCAGTGCCCGGGTCCGCGCCGAAGTACACGCTGCTGCCCAACGCCCCGAGCAGCGGCTCACACTCGCGAAAAACCTGCTGGTCACCGGCATAGAACAACTGAGTCTGCGGCTGCCCAACCGTCGGCGGCACGGCCAGCACCGCGCCGTCCAGGTAGCGCAGACCGCACTCGCGCGCCCAGTCCGCGGCGGCCCGCGCCTCGCTCGGCAGACCGGAGGTGAGGTTCACCAGCACCTTCCCGGCCAACTGCCCGCGCACCGGATCGAGCACCTCGTACATCGCGGCGTAGTCCAGGACGCACACCGCCAGAATGTCGCCGGCGGCCACCGCGTCAGCCACACTTCCCGCGCGTTCCGCACCCCGCGCGACCAGCGGCTCAGCTTTGCCGCCAGACCGATTCCACACCGTCGTCGAGTATCCGGATTTCACGAAAGCCCCGGCAATCGCCGATCCCATCCGACCAAGCCCCAGCACTGTAATCACATTTTCAACCTAGGCCGCCCCGCAATTCACCTCAAGTACGCACATCAAAGTGCGTGCCCGACGGCGTTATCCTGGCCCCGATTGGGGGTGCACCACATGAGCGTCCGAACCCGCCCGACCCACTGCGGCCTGGACGCCGCGATGGAGGTCATCAGCGGCAAGTGGAAGGTCCTCATCCTGTGGGCGCTCGGCCAGCAGCCGCAGCGCTACGGCGAACTCCGGCGCCTGGTGCCCGGCGTCAGCGAGAAGGTGCTCACCGACCAACTCCGCGAGCTGATCGCCGACGGGATCATCGACCGGCACGCCCGCCCCGGACCGGTGCCGCACGTCGAGTACTCGCTGACCCCACGCGGCATCGCCCTCAACGAGGCCCTCCGCCCCCTCGGCGCCTGGGGCCGCGAACACCTGTGACCCCGGCGAACCAGCGCGCACGCGAACCGCTGGGCCGCAACGCGAACTGCTGGGCCGCGAATCGCCGACGCCCGCCCGGCCCGGTGCCGGTCGGCTTCACCGATGCCGATCCGCCAGGACCGAGCTGCCAGGGCCGAGTTGCCGGCACCGGCTTGCCTCGCCCCCCGGCCGCGCCATACCTCGTGCTCATCCCGGCGGCGCCTCTTGCTCACCCCGGCCGCGCCGCGCTGCCTGCTCGCCCCGGCCGCCACACCGCTTGCTCGCCAGGCTGCCACGCCTCTCGCTCACCGGGCCGCCACACCGCTTCTTCGGACCCGTGTCACCGGTGCCCGACCCGCCTGTTCCCCGCCCGCGCCTCCGCTTCCTCTGCGGAACGCTTTTCCGGCCGAAAAGGTTGCTTCTCGTCCTGATCTTCGGCTCGACTGGAGCCGCCGCTGCGGTGAACGTGCTGGTCAAGCGACTGACCGAGCATAGCTGGGTGGCTTCCGGAGGCCAAAGCCAGCGCAGCGGGGCAGGTCAGCAGGAGCTGGTGGGGCCGGGGGGCTCGGTGGTGCGGGTGTGTTCGGCGAGTTGGCAGGCGTGGGGAACGTCGCCGGCGTAGGCGGCCAGGCGGGACAGCATGTCGCGGAGGGTTTCGCGTTCGGCTGGGGTGAGGGGGGTGAGGACGGTGTCTTCGACCGTGTGGAGTTTGCGTTCCAGGCGGCAGAGTTCTTGTTGGCCTGGGGCGGTGATGACGATCTGGCGGGAGCGGCGGTCGGCGGGGTCGGGGCGGCGTTCGACGAAGCCGGCACGTTCCAGGTCGTCCAGCAGGTAGGTCATGACGGTGCGGTCGACGCCGAGTTGCTGGGCCAGGGCGATCTGGCTGGGGGCCTCGCCGCGGGCGGCGGCGCTGAGCACCTGGTAGCCGCGGGGGCCGCCGGGCAGGTCGTCGACCGCGCGGTCGGCGGCTTTGAAGTAACCCCGCACGACCGCGCTCAGCGCCAGGCCGAAGTCGAACCGCGCTGGTCGGTGGTGGTTTTGGGTCACCTACCCATCCTATGCCGTTCGTGGGGCGGGATACGTTCTGTTGACAAGATAGTCTGTTTAGCAGAACATCTTGTCGACAGCTGTTCTGGAGAGCAGCGCTTCTGGAGGGAAGACGATGACTCTGCTGCGTGTGGACTCGAGCATTCGGACCGAGGGCTCGGTCAGCCGGGCGCTGGGTGACACCTTCGAGCGGAACTGGCTCGCCGCGCGGCCCGGCACCCCGGTGACGCGCCGTGACCTGGGGCGGCATCCGCTGCCCGCCGACGCCTGGGCGAACTCCGTGGCCACCGGGTGGACCCCGGCGCAGGAGTGGACCGACGGGCACCGGGCGGCGGCTGGGCTGGCCACCGAGCTGGCCGATGAGCTGCTGGGCGCGGACGGGTTGCTGCTGACCGCGCCGCTGTACAACTTCGGGGTGCCGCAGCAGGCCAAGATCTGGATCGACCTGCTGCTCACCGAACCGCGGCTGGCCCCGGCCTCGGGACAGCAGCCGCTCAAGGGCAGGCCCGCGGCGTTGATCGTGGCGCGTGGCGGCGGCTACGGGCCCGGCACGCCCCGGGAGGGCTGGGACCACGGGACGCCGTGGCTGCACCGCATCCTGGCCGATGTGTTCGCGATGGACCTCCGGGTGGTCGACGCCGAGCTGACCCTGGCCGATGTCAACCCGGCCATGGCCGAGCTGCGGGAGCTGGCCGGCCAGTCGCGGGAGCAGGCGCACTCGCTGGCGGAGAAGGTCGCGCCGGAGCTGGCGGGGCTCGCGGTCGCCTGACCGACCGGTTGGCCGGGGCGGGTGGACGGGCAGCACGCCGGGGCTTGCCGGCGAGAAGGCAGAATCCCTGCCATGACCGCCCTGCCCGAGGAGCTCCAGTCCGCATTGGACACCGCGCTGCGCGGTTTCCCGCAGCCGGAGCTGGCGCGCGCGGTCACCCGGCTGATCACCCGCTACCGGCAGGGTGTGGCCGCGACCGAGCCGATCCTGGTCAGCCCGGTGGACGCGGCCGCCTACGCCGGATACCGCATGCCCGGCACCTACGCCGCGGTGCGCGCCGCGCTGGCCGAGGTGGCGCGGCAGCTGCCGGAGTTCGCGCCGCGCAGCCTGGTCGACGTCGGCGGCGGCACCGGCACGGCGGCGTGGGCGGCGGCGGAGACCTGGCCGTCGCTGACCGAGCTGAGCGTGCTGGAACAGGCGCCAGAAGTGGTGGCGCTCGGGCGGAAGCTGATGGCCGCCTCGGCGCGGCTGCGCGGCACCAGCTGGCGGCGCGGGCGGATCGACCCGGCCGCCGAGGCCCCGGCCGCGGACGTGGTGACACTGTCCTATGTGCTCGGTGAGCTGCCGGAGCCGGTGCGGGCGGCCACGGTGCGCTGGCTGGCCGCCTCGGCGCGGCTGCTGGTGCTGATCGAACCGGGCACCCCGGCCGGGTACGAGCGGGTGCTGCGGGCCAGGGACGAGCTGATCGGGCTGGGCCGCTCGGTGGTCGCGCCGTGCCCGCACCAGCGGGACTGCCCGATCACGCCGGGGCGGGACTGGTGCCACTTCTCCGCGCGGCTGCCCAGGCTCGGCGCGCACCGGGTGATCAAGGAGGGCACGCTCAACTTCGAGGACGAGAAGTTCTCCTACGTCGCGGTGGCGAACGAACCGGCCGGCCGGGCGGCGAACCGGGTGCTGCGGCATCCGGTGAAGCGCAAGGGTTTGGTGGCGCTGCGGCTGTGCACGGGCGCGGACGGGCTGGCCGAGGTGACGGTGTCCAAGCGGCACGGCGCGGACTACCGGGCGGCCCGGGAGGTCGGCTGGGGCGAGGAGTGGTCGCCGGCAGCCGACTGACGGACCGCGCCCGGGCTACCGGGGCCGGCTGATGGCCTGGCCGATGCCGCCGTCCACGGTGAGGCGGGCGCCGGTGGTGAAGGTGGCCTCGAAGGCCAGGAACAGCACGGCGGCGGCGACCTCGGCCGGAGTGCCGTGGCGGCCCATCGGGGTCACCGCGTCACCCTCGGCGGTGAAGGCGGCCCGCTCCGCTGGGGACAGGCCGGCGATGCCCATGGTCGGGGTGTCCACGAAGCCGGGGGCGACCACGTTGACCCGGATGTTCCTCGGCAGCAGCGCGCTGGCCATGCCTTTGGCGAAGGCGCGGACCGCGGCCTTCGCGCCGGAGTAGGCGGTCAGGATGTCGGTGCCGCCCTCGTCGGCGATCGAGGTGGTCAGCACCACCGCGCCGCCGTCGGCCAGCAGCGGGGCCAGGCGCTGGACGGTGAAGAACGCGCCCTTGGTGTTGACCGCGAAGGTCTCGTCGTAGCTGGCCTCGGTGACCTCGGCGAAGGGTTCCAGGCGGGCCAGGCCGACATTGACGAACAGCAGGTCGATCCGGCCCAGGGTGTCGGCGGCGTGGCCGGCCAGCTCGGCGATGTCGGCGAGGTCGGTGGCGTCGGAGGACAGGACGTGCGCGCGGCGGCCGGCCAGCTCGGTGCGGGCGGCGGCCAGGTTGGCGGGGTTGCGGCCGGTGAGCAGGACCTCGGCGCCGCGGTCGAGCAGGGCGTGCACGACGGCCCGGCCCATGCCGTGGGTGCCGCCGGTGACCACGGCTTTCTTGTCTGCGTAGGTGTTCATGGCGGCAACCATGGCCGGGCCCGCTCTTGATCCGCTCCAGGTCCGCTCCGGATAGGGTGAGCCGGTGTGGTTCGGGGTGCTGGGGCCGCTGGAGGTGCGGGCGGAGGACGGCGGCCCGGTGCGGATCCGCGAGGTCAAGGTCCGCGCGCTGCTGGCCGACCTGCTGCAGCACCTGGGCCGCCCGGTCAGCGTGGACCGGCTGGTCGAGGACCTGTGGGGCGAGCGCGCGCCCGCGGACCCGGCGCAGGCCGTGCAGACCCGGATCTGGCAGCTGCGCAAGGCCATCGGCCGGGACCTGGTCGTCTCGACGGAATCCGGTTACCTGCTGCGCGCCCAGCCCGGCTCGGTGGACCTCTGGCGGTTCCAGGCACTCCTCGAGCAGGCCGGGGCCAGTGCCGACCCCGCGGTGCGGGCGGAGCTGCTGACTGACGCGCTGGCGCTGTGGCGGGGACCGGCCTTCGCCGAGTTCGCCGACGCCGAGTTCACCCGGATCACCGTGGGGCGCCTGGAAGAGCTGCGCCTGACCGCCGTGGAGGAGCACGCCGAGGCGCGGCTCGCGCTGGGCGCGGACCTGACCGCCGAGCTCGGTGAGCTGGTGGCGCGGCACCCGCTGCGGGAACGGCTGCACGGGATCCGGCTGCGCGCGCTCTACCGGGCCGGGCGCCAAGGCGAGGCGCTGGCGGCCTATGCCGGGTTGCGGCGGCGGCTGGCCGAGGAGCTCGGCGTGGATCCCGGTCCGGAGCTGCTCGCGCTGCACCAGGCGATCCTGACGCGGTCACCGGAACTGGCCGTCCGGCCGCGCACCAACCTGCCGGCCCCCTCGGGTGACCTGATCGGCCGGGAGGCGGCGGTGACCGCGGTGGGCGCGCTGCTGACGCGGGCGCGGCTGGTGACCCTGACCGGGCCGGGCGGGGTCGGCAAGACCCGGCTGGCCGTCGAGGCGGCCCGGCGGCTGGACCCGCCCGATGGGGTGTGGCTGGCCGAGCTGGCCGCCGCCGGGGAGGTCCTGGACGTGGTCACCGCGGTGCTCGGGGTGCGTGACCTGGACGCGTTGCGGGAGCGGAACCTGGTGCTGCTGCTGGACAACTGCGAGCACCTGCTGGATCCGGTGGCCGGGCTGCTCACCCGGCTGCTGGCCGTCGCGCCGGGGGTGCGGGTGCTGGCCACCAGCCGGGAACCCCTTGCCGTGCCTGGGGAACACCGCTTCCCGGTGCCGCCACTGCCCGCGGCCGAGGCGGCCGCGCTGTTCACCGCGCGAGCCACCGCGGCCGCGCCGGGCGCCCGGCTGGACCCGGCGGCGGTGGCGGTCATCTGCCGTCGCCTGGACGGCCTGCCGCTGGCCCTGGAACTGGCCGCCACCCGGGTGCCCGCGCTCGGCGTGCGGGCGCTGGCCGACCGCCTGGACGACCGGTTCTCCTTGCTGGACAACGGAAACCGGACCGCGCCCGCCCGGCAGCGCACACTGCGCGCGGTGATCGACTGGAGCTGGCAGCCCCTGGCGGAGCCGGAACGGGCCGTGCTGCGCCGCCTGTCCGTGCTCGCCGATGGCGGCGACCTGGCCGCGGCCGAGGCGGTCTGCGAGCTGCCCGGCACGCTGAACCTGGTGGCAGGTCTGGTGGATCGCTCGCTGGTGGTGATGACCGAGACCGCGGACGGCCCGCGCTACCGGCTGCTGGAGTCCGTGGCGGCCTTCGCCGCCGAACACCTCGGCCCGGCCGAACAGCAGCGGCTCCGGCAGCGGCACCAGGCGCACTACCTGGCCCTGGCCGAGGAAGCTGACCGGCATCTGCGCGGCCCGGAGCAGCGGATCTGGTTGCGGCGCTTGGACACCGAGTCGGCCAACCTGCGCCGCGCGCTCACCGGTCCCGTCCCGGACGCGCTGCGGGTGGCCAACGCGCTGGGCTGGTACTGGTACCTGCGCGGCCGCTTCGGCGAGGCGCACCGCACCCTCACCGCGCTGCTCGCCACGCCCGGCCTCGGCGCGGAGGCCGTGCGGGCCGAGGCATCGGCGTGGGTGGCCGCCTTCGCCCTGCTCATCCGGGACCCCGAGCTGCCCGAACCCGCCGAACCCGACCTCTCCCCCATCACCGAGGAGAGCAGGCGGACCCACTTGGAATGGTTCCTCGGCTTGGCGCGCAGCGACTTCGGGCCGCCTGCGGCCACCGCCGCCTGGGCTGAGCGGGCGCACGCCGCGTTCACCGCCGCCGGCGAGCGCTGGGGCGCGGCCGCCACCCTGCACACCCGCGCCGCCCTGGCCCTGGCCGCGGGCGAGCTGGCAGCCGCCCGGACGCTGGCCGCCGAGTGCGCCGCCCGGTTCCTCGACCTCGGCGACCGCTGGGGACAGCTCAAGGCCGGGCAGATCGACACCCTGCTCGCCCAGATCGGCGGCGACTACCCGGCCGCAGCGCGCGGTCACGAGCGGGCGCTGCGGCTGGCCGAGTCGCTCGGGCTGTGGACCGAGGCCGCCTACGAGTACGCCGGTCTCGGCAGGCTGGCCCTGCTCACCGGCGAGCTGGCGCGCGCGAAAGAGCTGCACACCGTGGCCGCGCGGCTGGCCACCGAGCAGTCCCACCAGCGCGGCAGGCAGTTCGCCGAGGTCGGCCTGGGCCTCATCGCCCGCCGCCAGGGCGAGTTCGCGGCAGCCGAGCGGTGGCTGCGCAGCTGGCTGGACTGGTGCCGCCGCTACGACGGCGCGGCCGGGGTCGCGCTGATCCTGGCCGAGCTGGGTTTCCTGGCCGAGCAGCGCGGTCAGGCGGCGGAATGTCTTGCCCTGCACCGGGAAGGGCTCGCGGCCGCGGAGGCCGTCGGTGATCCGAGGGCGGTCGCGCTGGCCTGGGAAGGACTCGCGGGCGCGCACGCGCTGGCCGGGGACCATCAGCTGGCGG
Source organism: Crossiella sp. SN42 (assembly GCF_023897065.1). Lineage (GTDB taxonomy): Bacteria > Actinomycetota > Actinomycetes > Mycobacteriales > Pseudonocardiaceae > Crossiella. Next base: position 95,913 of record NZ_JAMHIV010000022.1, on the reverse strand, counting down.
CCGAGTCGCTGGCGCGGGCCACCGGGTTGCGGGCCTCGGTCGGCGCGCCGCTGCCGCCAGCTGAGCGGGGCGACGTCGAGCGGATCGACCGTCTCATTCGGACAGGTACACGCCCAGACCCAGTTCCTCCGCGGTGCTGACCACCTTGTGCAGCACCGTGCCCGCCCGCTCGTACCAGCCCGCGCCCTCGGCCGGCTCGGCCAGTAACTCCGTCAGCGTGGCCAGCACCTCGCGCAGGGCCGCGTCGGTGGCGCCGTCCGCGCCGCCGACGCCCAGGTAGGGCTCGTCGAGCTCCTCGCGCAGCCGGTCAGCGCCTCACGCAGCGCGCGGTTGGCCCGCTCGGTCTGACCGGCCAGGTGACGGGCCTCGCTGAGGTAGATCAGCGCGGAGGTGACCATGCGGTGCAGCAGCGAGGTGACGAAGTCGCAGCGGTTGGCCATCGAGCGGGACAGCTCGATGCCGCGCTCGCGGTAGTCAGCGGCCTCGGCGAAGCGGCCCAGCGCGGAGCTGGCGCGGGCCAGGGTGTCCCCGGCGATGGTGAACCCGGTCAGCGACTCCGCCAGCAGCGCCCTGGCCTGGCCGAAGCGGCCGTGGTGGGCCTCGAACCTGGCCAGGCCGCGGCGGGCGTAGGCCGCGTCGCCGGTCTCGGTGGCCGCCCGCAGCGCGGTCCGGTGCACCGTCTCCAGGTCCCGCCAGTGCCCGGCCCAGTCCAGGTAGTGCCGCATCATCCAGGCCAGCTGCCAGGCGTGCCGTTCGAACCCGGCGGCGGCCGCTCGCTGCACCAGGCCGATGAGCACCGCGTGTTCCAGGATGAACGGCGGCGCTGTCCTGGGCGGAGACCAGCTCCAGGGCGTAGGCGCGCAGCAGGTCGTGGGTGTGGAAGCGGCCGGGGGCGACCTCAGCGAGCAGGTGCGCGGCGGTCAGCTCGCGGAACAGGGCCTGCGCGCGGGCGGTCGGCAGACCGGCCAGGCTGGCCGCGGCGCGCAGGTCGACGCTGGTGGCCGGGTGGAAGGACAGCAGCCGGAACAGCTGGGCGGCAGGCGCTGACAGCGCCCGGTAGGACCAGGACAGCACGGAGCGGACGTCGGTGCGGCTGTCCGCGCCGGTGAAGGCGTCCAGGCCGCCGCGCGCGGAGTCGAGCTCCTCGGCGACCGCGGCCAGGCTGAAGGCCGGGCGGTAGGCGGCGCGCACAGACCACGGCCAGGGCCAGCGGCAGCCGGCGCAGGCGGCGATGATCTCGCGCACCGCCTCCGGTTCGGCCTCGACCCTGGCCCGGCCGAGGCGGCGGGCCAGGAAACCGGTGGCCTCCTCCTCACTGAGGATGTCCAGCGCCACGGCGTGCGCGCCGGCCGCCGCGACCAGCCCTGACAGCTCGACCCGGCTGGTGACCAGCACGAAGCAGTTCGGGTTGCCGGGTAACAGCGGCAGCACCTGGGCGGTGTCGCGGGCGTTGCCCAGCAGGATCAGGCAGCGGCGGTCGGCGAGCACGCTGCGGTAGAGCGCGGTCAGCCGGTCCGGGCGAAACTGGGTGGGCACGGCCAGGGCGTCCAGCAGGCCCCACACCGCTTCGCGTGGCTCGACCGCGACGCCTTCGGGTTCGAAGCCGCGCAGGTCGACGTAGAGCTGGCCGTCCGGGAACCGCGCGGCCACCCGGTGCGCCCAGCGGACGGCGAAGGTGGTCTTGCCGACGCCGGGGGTGCCGTGCACGACGGCACGCTCAGCGCGGCCAACTCGTCCTCGCGGCCGATAAAGTCGGGCAGGTCGGGCGGCAGCTGAGCGGGGGTGACCGCGGGTGGCGGCGGGGCCGGTCGTGGCGGCCCTGGCCGAGCAGTTCGGGTCGGCGCGCAGGATGCGGCGGTGCAGTTCGCGCACGGCGGGCGCGGGGTCGACGCCGAGCTCCTCGGCCAGCAGCTTGCGCAGGGTGTCGTAGGCGGTCAGCGCCTCGGCCTGGCGGCCTGCCCGGTAGAGGGCGAGCATGAGCAGCTCGTGCAGCCGCTCCCGCAGCGGTTCGGCCTGGGCTTCGGCGGCGAGCCGGTCGACCAGGTCGGGGCAGCGGCCCAGCTCCAGCTCGAGGGTGGCCAGCTCCTCGATCACGCCGAGCCTGCGGCGGCGCAGCCGGACGCGTTCCGCGTCGGCAGCCTCCCCGTGCAGCCCGGCCAGCGGCTCGCCGTCCCACTCCTCGACGGCTTCCTTGTACAGCCCGGCCGCGGCGGCGACCTCGCCGCGGCCGCGGGGCCGCTTCGGCCGCGCGCACGGCGCGCCGGAACCGGCCCAAATCGGTGGCCTCCTCGGGCACCCGGAGCGCGTAGCCGCCACCAGCGGAGACGATCACGGGTTCGCCGTCAGCGGTCTCCAGCACCCGGCGCAGGCGCTGGACGTAGGTGCGGATGGTGCCGCGGGCGGCGCGGGGCACGGCGGCACCCCACAGGGCGGCGGCGATCTCCTCGACCGGGACCGCCCGCCCTTGCGCCAGCAGCAGGGTGGCCAGGGTCAGCCGCTGCTGCGGGGAACCGAGGTTCAGCTCGGCCCCGTCGCGCCAGGCGCGAACCGGCCCGAGCAATCCGAACGCCAGACCCTGCTTCACTGAGTTCCCTCTACTGCCTGGAACTCGAGCGCGTAGGAGACCGCGTGCGCGCGGTTTCGCAGTTCCAGCCGGGAGAGCAGGTCCTGCATGATCTTCTTGATGGTGCGCTCGGAGTAGCTCAGCTGCGCGGCGATGTGCGCGGTGTCCTCGCCCTGGGCGATCAGCCGCAGCACCTCGACCTCCCGCGCGGTAAGCCCGCCGGAGGTGAGCCCCTGCTTGGCCAGCAGGTCGCTCTGGAAGCCGCGGGCCTCGTCGACCAGCCAGCGGGTCAGCTTCTCCGGCAGCACCGAGCCCCCCGCCTTGGTGGCCACCAGCGCCCTGATGACCAGGCGCGCGCTGATGTCGCGCCGGGGCAGGATGCTGACCACACCGACCCCGAAGATCCGGCTCAAATGCCGCTCCCGCAACGGCCCGGCCACCAGCACCACCCGCCGCGCGGCGTTCTCGGCGCGTTCGGACATGGCGGCCAGATCGTCGATCAGCTCGTCGCTCACGGCATTGCCGAGCACCAGCACCACATCCGCTGGAGCGCTCTCACCCACCGCGAGCAGATGCAGGTCCGGCGACAGCGCCAGTTGCGGAACAAGTTCCGCGGCCAGCAACTGATCATCCACCCGAACCGCGACGGCAATTCGATCCCGCGGTTCCGCGGCCCGCGAACCGGCCACCGGAACAACGGATTTCAGCGCGGTGTTCTCGACCTGTTTCGACAAGCTCAAGCTCATGGTCATGGTGACGGCCCCTTTTTCCTCGTCCCCTCGGCGACAAGCAAACCGGAGGCCTGTCAACGAGGCGTCAACGAGCTGTCAATGGTCCCGCCGGACACACTTCCACGCCCCGGAACTCCCTGGTCAGTCACAGGGTGTTGCACGCGAGGGGGCAGCCGCGGGCGCGGGCCGGCGGATTGTCGAGGAGGAGTCCACCGGGCAGGCGCGCGCACGGGGTCAGCGCGTGGCGCACCAGCCAGGGATCCCGCGCCCACGGCTTCCCATGGTTGACCTCCGCCAGCCGGCGACACGACGGGAGTTCGCCCCGAGGGGGTGGGACGAGCGCTCCGGCGGGTGGGGGTTCCCGCGGCCGTGCACCAACTGAACCGACGACTCCATTCCCCAGCAAGCGTCACCGGCCAACCGGGGGCAGCATCACTGCTTCACGAACGGGTTCGCCAGCGGTCCGGTTGTGCAGTGCGGTGTTGGCGCAGGTCAGGGGGTTGTTTGAACTTCCCGGTCCGGCAGCGGTGCGGGCTTTGGGGGCGGTTCGGGGGCCGGGTGGCGGGGTTGGGGTTGGGTCAAGATCACCGCGGTGACCCCCGATTTCCGGGTGGGCGGTGCGGTGCGCTAGGCTTCATCACGTTCGAGAGAACGAAGCAAGACCGGGACGTGGCGCAGCTTGGTAGCGCACTTGACTGGGGGTCAAGGGGTCGCAGGTTCAAATCCTGTCGTCCCGACCAGACGGGGGGTGTTCAAACCAGTCACACAGGCTGGGGCGGGCACCACCTGACGCAGGTCGATCGGTGAAGCGGTCCTCTCCTTCGGGAGGGGGCCGCTTCTCTGTGTGTCGGGGTTCTGTCGGGGGCTGGGAAGCTCGTAGCCGGGCGCTGGGTTGTCGGCGGGGCCGGTGAGGCTGGCAGCGGCGTGGGCGGCGTCTGCGAGTTCGGTGGCGGTGTCGAACGGCTCAGCCAACTCTGAGTTGGTGACGGCCACGGCGGTGACCTCATCGGCGTCGAGGTAGAGCCGGGTGAACATGGTGCGGGTGATCAGGTTTTGGATCTCGGGGGTTCCGGTGTCATAGAGCTGGCGGGCGCGCACCAGCAAGGCGAGCGCCTGGTTCAGCAGCTCGTGTCCGGTGGTGGGGTTGGTGTCGAGTTCGTCGAGTTGCCGGTTGATCCCGGCCTGCCTTGCTCGGATGGTTTTTAGTTTGGCGGTGAGCTTGTCGCGGTTCCACTCGTCATCGCCTGCCAGGTCCAAGAGGGCGTCTTCTGTGTTGTCCAGTTTGGCTAGTTCGGTGGTGAGCTTCTCGCGGATGGTGTCGCTGCCGCTGCCAGCAGCGGCCAACGCGGTTGCCGCAGCTGCTGTCACGACGGCGCGGATCTCCTCGGCAATGGTGACGGACTCGAAGTGGGCGCTGACGGCGTGTTCCACTCCGGTGAGGGTGTCCATGCGCAGGAAGGGTTGATCACAGACTTTGTGCTTGCGCCCCATACAAAAGACGTAGGTGTAGGTGCCGCCGTTGCCGGTGTTATTGGACAGCACGAACCGGCGGCGGCAGCGCTGGCACCACAACAGTCCTTTGAGTGGGTGGTAGTGCACGGTGCGGCGGGTTCCGCCGATACCGGAGCTATCCAGGATGCGTTGTACTCGGTTGAATTGTTCTTCGCTGACCAACGCCTGGTGGCGGCCCTTGTATTCGATGCCGTCGTGGGTGATGTAGCCGCAGTAGTAGCGGTCCCTCAAGATTTTCAAGATCACATCGAGCTTGACCGGTTGTAGTGGTGCACCTTTGCGGGGACGGTTGCGAAAGCCGCGTTCAGTAATGATCTCGTGGATCTGGGTGGGTGTGTAGCGTCCAGTGTCGGCCAGGTCGAAGATTTGGGGGATGTATTCGGCCCGCTGCGGGTCGAGTTCGACAGTGTTGACTTTGCGGCCCTCGAATTGGATGGCGATGTTGACATAGCCGATTTTGGCGAGGCCGGGTGTTCCGCCGTTGCTGGCTTTGTTCGCCAGTTTGGTTTTGATGTCCTCCCCGGAGGATTCCACTTGGAACTGATTAAAGACTGCGAGCATGCCGCGCATGGCTCGGGTGGCCGGGTCGTTGCCATGCAAGTGCTCTTTGACCGAGATCACTGTTACGCCGAGGCGTTCCAGGGTGAGCCCGACGATGGCGTCTTCATAGCGATTCCGCGCTAGGCGCGAGAGTGAGTACACCAGCACGTATTTGATGTCACGGTGTTCGATGATCCGTTTGACCATCTGCGCGAACTTGGGGCGTTGATCGAGCGGCAATGCTGATTTACCCGGTTCGACATACTCCTCGACCAGGGTGATGTTGAGGCTTTCGGCGAGTTCTCGCACGGTTTTGCGTTGGGTGGGAAGGGAGTTACCTTCGGGGTCATAGTCGGTGTCGACCTGGCTGCGATCCGAGACCCGGTAGTAGGCCAGGCCCCGGCCTTGACCGATGGCGTCGGCGATGTGTGAGGTGAAGGTACCGAGTTGGGGTAGCAGGTCAGCCAAATATCCCTTGCCGCTCTTGGGTTTCTTCGCCATGGCTAGCCTTTCTCATTCGCCTCAAGTGCATCGAGCAGTCTCCGGTAGGGCGGGAGCAGTTCGAAAGCGGTTCGAACGTCTACCTCAAGAACCTCAATGAGTCCAATTAAGACCTCCGGGGTCGGTGTGGGGGTGGTGCCGTTTTCAATACGGGCCACGGTCGTATGGCTGATATCGAGTTGTTCAGCAAGTGCGCGTTGGGTCAGCTTTTTGGTGGTGCGTGCTGTGGTGATCAGTTCGCCGAAGCTAGCCGGGCGGTTGGTCGTCTCTGGTGGTGTCACGACTTCCACGGTGGCAGGTGGTGCACGGTTGCACCACCGCCGAACCGGTCGCGCTGGGCCGGTTCGGCGGCGGTGCCTCTAGCGGGCGGGCCTGCTAGCTCTAGCAGTCCCTCTAGCGTCTGACGAGGGTCCTGAGCTGGGGTTGTGTCTCTAGCGGGCGAGGCCGGCGAGCGCCTCGGTTTGGGCCTGGGTGGGGGGTGGTGACAGCGAGCTGCTGCTAGCGCTAGGTGCCTAGGTCACGGTGGCCAAGACCACGCCGAGGGTGTTGAGCTGGTGGCGGGTGAGTGCCTCGGCAAGGCGGTTGCGACCCAGGCATGAGAGCGAATAGGCGAACACGTGGCTGACGGATGTGTGGGCGGCCAGATAGGCCAACAGCTCAGCAATAGCTGGGTTGTCCGGCGCGACGCCGGAGATGGTTTCCGGGCGGATGAATTCGGCGACGACCGGCATATCGAGTGTGTCAGCTAGCCGGTGGCAGGCGGTGCGTTGTCGGGGGATGTTGGCGGGGTTGTTGGCGGCCAGATATAGCACTCCGACGGGGTTGGTTGGGTTACGTCGAGCCATGGCGCTGTCTCCTTATCGGATGGGTGCGGTGATCCAGGTGATGCCCACGACGGCGAGTTGTTCAGCGAGGAGTTCAATACGTGCCTGGGCGGTGGGGTCGGTGATGGTGTCGCCGAAGAACACCACGGCGGTGGTGTGGGTGGTGACGTAGGTCAGAAGTTCGTCGATGTCGTGGCGAATGGTCTCGCTCACCCGGTAGCCCTTGGCTTTAGCGGCGTTCCCGGCGGTGCCGGCGTAGGTGGGGTTGGTGTCCACTGTGAACACCACCGCGGTTTTACCTTTCCTGGTCATGACATAGTGCCTTTCGTGGTGGTGGGTGGCGAGGGGTACTGGTCCTCGGGAATGGGCTCGGTGTGCAGGATTAGAGCGTTGCCGTCTAGGCGCATGTGATCGGAGACGTCGACCCACTCCACTCCGAGGGCGGTGAACTGGTGACGCAGTCGGTTGATTCGGTGTTGGGTGTTGGGGTCATGCACAGGGTCGGCCGTATAGACCGCGTCGATGAGTTTTTCAGAGAGCAGGTTGCGCGGGATGGTGGCGATGAAGGTGTCAGTGACGGTGTAGCCGTGCCATCGTGCAATGCGGCAGGCGGCAATCAGGTGGGCGGGGAAGTCGTAGGCGGTGAACACGATCGCGGTGTTCTGGTGTGTGGCCACGGTTTTTACCTCTCGTTCGGTGTGCGGGGGTGCGGAATCTTGGCGGCGGCAAGGGCTGTGTGGACATCGGTGCGGGTGATGGCGCGGCGGTTGGCTTTCTCCCCGGTGTCCGGGTCGGTGCCCCAGTGCTGAACCGGCCGGATGCCATAGGGGCGCAAGGCGGTGGTGAGCTGGGTGGCTTTCGCCCCGCGCTCCAACTTCGCCCAGGCCCCATAGATGTCGGGTCGGAGTTGGGCGAGGCGGTCCACAATGGACTCGTTCCACATCACTGTGGCATCAACGGGAAAAACTGCGTTGATGTCGGCCAGCAGGGTGCTGGCGGCGGTGATCGTGTCGGGGTCGGTTCCGGCGGTTGTATCGATCGCATAGCCGCTCAACCGGTTGGCAGCTTCACGCAGGGCGCGGGCGCGCCTGGCGATGGTGGCGGAGTTGGGACCGTGGGGTGTGTCGGTGGGCACGCCGCGCAAAATGACCGGCTCGTCACCGATGCCGGTAGCGATGGCGATGCCTTTGTCCAGAATGGAGAACGGCACCGCACTGACACCGCTGGCGTTGGCCCCAGTGCCCAGGACCATGTCATTGGCGCGCCAGTCCATGACTTTGAGGCAGATGCGGATGGCGGCGTTGCTGGAGATGCGGGGCGGCAGGCTCTCTTGGTCGGGGCGTTGGGTGGCCAGGATGGTGATGATTCCGGCGGCCGGGCCACGGCGAACAAGGTCTTCCACCAGGGCAGCGAGTTCGGCCCCGTGCTCGGGGTGGGTGAACCACTTGTGACACTCATCGATCCCGATCACGACCGGGTGCAGGCCAAGGTCACGGACTCCGGCGAGGTGGGGGGTGATTTTGGCCTCGGGGCACACATCGCGGGGTAGGTCTCGGATGACCTGGGAGCGGCGTAGGAGTTCGGCGGACAGCTCGCGCATGTCGGCCAGGGCATAAGCAATGTCCTGCTCGGTGTAGCCGCAGCGGTAGCGGTGGGCTACGTCTTCCAGGGCGCGTAGGTCGCCGTTGCCTTTGAGGTCGAACACATGCAACTCCGCCCGCACATCCAGCGCGGCGGCCAACAGCAGGGCGCGCAGCCACACGGTTTTGCCCATGCGGGGGATGGCACCGATGACCACCGAGGCGAACATCAACACCGCGCTGACCCAGCGCCCACGCGGATCAGTCCCGACCGGTATGCCCTCGAACAGATCGACGGTGCCCTTGGCCGCCAGGGGCCACGCGGGTTGGGCTGCGGCGGTGAGGTTCACATCAGCCACCCAGATCACCACCCGGCCCGGATGCACATCGGGGGCTGCTTCCGGCCAGATACACCCCAACGGCCGCGACAGGGCCGAGGCGAGTTTGGGGCGGCGTTCGATCACCTCCGCCGCCACCACACCGGGCGGCAAGTCCACGACGGCACGCCAGCCCGCGCCGTCCCGGCTGATCGGCGCGGGAAAGTGCGCGGCCTTGGCATTGCGAATCCCGATGGCCTCCAACGCGTTCAGCACGTCCTGGCTGTGCAGGGGCCGGGCCGCGGGCACCACCACGGCGCGGCTGATGATCGGCTTATCGACGGGGGTGCCGACCTTGGCCAAGATCACCACGAGGCCGGCGACCACGACGCCGATCATCCACAGTGGTGCGAACACCCACACGGCCACACAGGACAGGGCTGTCACCACCGCCCCCACCAGCACCATGCGCACGCGCTTAGAGATGCGGTGATTGCGAAGCTGGGTAAAGAAAAAATAGGTCTCTGACCGCTCCGGGATGGCCCCCGGCGTGGGGGTGTCTTTGCGTGCGGCGGTGGCGGTTGTGCCGGTGCCCTTGTGTGCGGCGGTAGTGGCTGGCGGGGTGGTTCGGTTGGGTCGGGTGTCGGCATCGATCATCCAGCGCCCCAACGCTGTGAGGGTGATCCACGCCCCTGCCGGGGCGCGCCACAGCAGCGCCACAGCAACGTACTTTGGTAGGCGCAGCAGATGAAACCCGGCCGCATACGCCCCATGTCGGGCTAGGAACACCAGCGCGGCCCGCAGGGCAGTCCAGGAGCGCAGCCAGGCCGGGATGATGGGCCGCCGCTCTTCTCGTTGCGGTACACCAGAATTCGGGTTAGTGGTGTGGGGTTGATCGACCATCACCGGCACGGCCGGGCCGGTGTCCTCATCGGTGTGGTGGGGGTCGCCGGTGGCGTTCATGGCACTCCTGTCGTCGGTGGCGGGATGCTGCAGAAGGGAAAGGAAAGCCAGGCACCGCACCAACAATGGTGGGTACGGTGGCCGCGGTGCCTGACTGCTCGGGGCGCATCCGTTGCGGCACAACGCTTTCAGCGGGCTAGTCCTCGGGTTCGGTGGCGCTGGGCTTGGGCTTGCGGGTGCGTCGTGTTGGCCTGGCGCGGTGCTTGCCGGTGGCCTGTTGCTGTTGCAGCATCCGCACGTACATCACGATCACTTGGGTCAGTAGGTGCGGATCGATGTCCTTGCGCTGCTTGCCATACACGCGCACTCGCAGGCGTCGATGCTTGCCCATCACCGGCCCCCTTTACAGGCCGCGCCGGGCACTGTGGACGGTGCGCGCCCGCAACCGCGAGGTGTACGCGGTAGAGCGGGAGAACGGTGCGGTGACAGGGAATGCCACCGCCACTAGGTCGTAGGTCTCGGCCCGAAGTAGCCACCAGGCGACCCACAACCGTTGGGGCGCATCGAAAGCGGGTATGGAGGCGAGTAGCCGCCGCAGTGCGGCACAGGCTTCGGCTTGCAGGCTCGTCGTCATGGGGATTGCCTTCCGTCCGTCAAACATTGCGCTAATTGCAATGATTGCCCGCTTTGACGGTAGCAAGATTTGGCCGTAACGGTAGAACACGTTGGAGCGCAATGCATCCTACGTATGTTGATGATTGCAATCATGGCAATGATTGCGGATGTGAGGGTAGGATGGAGTGTATGAGTGAGATGCCACCGCTGGACCCGGCAGATACCCGTCCGTCGTATCAGCAGGCCGCCGACATCATCCGGGACCGGATCATCTCAGGGGTCTACAAGGTCGGCGATCACTTGCCGTCCTTTGTGGAGTTGGGCAAGCGCTTCGGGGTGAACAGCAGCACGGTGCAAAAAGGCGTACGCATGTTGCAGGAGCAGGGCTTCGTTGCCTCCGCCCCTGGGCGCGGAACCTGGGTGCTCTCAGCTACTCCGGCACCGGTAGACCCGGTGTTGCAGCGCCTGGACGAGATAGATGATCGGATTGCGTCCTTGGAGACGGTAGTTGAGGAGCTTCTACGTCGCGAAGGCCATACACCTCGTTGAGCTGTGCCACCAGGCGCGTCAGACGCGCAAGCCTGGCGTTGATTGTGCCCAGCTTGGCGCGTCGCTGCGCCTGGATGCTCTGTTGTTCGCTGTGTTCTAAAGGGACGTTGCCCTCTGCGCTGACGGGAGTGTCCGTCACGGTTCCTCCACTGTGGACAGTGAGCCGGGGTAAGCGCCTGCACTGAAAAGGCCGAAAGCTGTCCCGAGGCTGTGCCGTCAGGGACATATGCCATTTCAGCTATACACGCTCGATGCGGACGGCACCGGGAAACCGAGAATGCTCACCGAAGTGGAGCAACGCCGGGGTATGCCGTCGGAGTGTGGACACGGGGCCAGGCCGCGCCACGGGATGCAGGGGTGCGGGCAGGCTCAGGGACGCAACAGGGAGGCGGGGTGCAGGCGGTGCTGATCGACAAGCAACGAGAACTCCAAGCGGTGGAACAACAAGCGGTGCGGGTGTAACAACGGTGGAACAAAGACAGTTCCCACGCTAACCAGAGATCACCACCCGGCGCTAGATACACCAGCACGCAACCCCGCGCTAGGGCGCGCCGAGAAAGGCAACCCCAACAGGTGGTGACAGCAGGGGGTCCGGCGGAGCACGTTGCCCTTACTCGCAGCCAAACCCGTTGAGGCGTAAGGGAAAACCGGGACAGCGGCGCAGGTGGCGCAGTGGCGTGCCGTGTGCGCTGCGTGTTCAGGGTGCGTTACAGCCCCCTGTGAGGATCACCCCATACCGCTAGCCGCCCTGTCTCGTCGTGACACAGCGTCGAACCCACAACTAGCTTGTGTGATCTGGCGCACTCGTGAGCCGGGAACGTGTACCCGATCGGGGCGTTTACGCCGCTCACAGCTCCTGGGTGACGTTCTTGGCGGTGTGCAGGGGCTTACCGCTGTGGCCGGTGGCCGGGTCTACCCCGAGCCAGGTGCTGACCTGGGTCATGGTGACCGGTGGGTCATCGGGGCCAGCGGTGGCGGCCAGGATTTGCCACCACACCACCGGAAGCGGGGAGAGCAGATAGGCAGCGAGCACGGGCACCAGGGCACAGGGGCCGGGGACACCGAGCCGGGTGCGGCAGGCTGGGCACCGGCCCCGGTGGTTGAGCTGGTGTGGACCCAGCACCGCCCACAGCGCGCCGTGGGTCCGGACCAAGCCTCGGCGCAGGCCAGCAGGCGCGGGGCTGTTGGTGGTCTCAGCGTTCTGCAGGGCTTGGGTGATCGTGCTCAGGTAGGCGGCTACGGCCCGGTACTGACCCACCGCAGAAGGCCCGGTCACCGCTGTCCATCCGGGTCGCTGCCGCCGCTGGCGCTGGTGCCGTTGGTGGTGGCGCGCTCGCGTAGCTCGGTGATGCTGGGTCCGCCCACGGTCAGCACTTGGGCCACCGCGGCCAGCAGGCTGTAGGCCCGGGCGGCGGCGTGGGGGTCGCGGGAGAGGTGCCACAGCGTTGGCATGACGACGACGTCCACAGCGAGCAGGGCAGCGATGTCCAGGCAGGCGGTCAGGCCGGGCCGGTGCAGTCCGGCGCGTGGGTTCCGGCCGGTGTCGATCGGCACGGCTAGGACCTCGTATCCGGCTTTGGCGCACCACGCGGTCAGCCGGGCGCGTACCCGTTGCACATCGGCGGGGTGGGCCACCCGGCCATAGCCCACGGCCACCACACCTGGGCCAGAGGGCAGGCGGGTGAGGCGTTCGCGGCACATGATCAGCTCACCGCCAGGGCGGCCATGGTCGCGGTGGGACGGTGGGTGGCCATCGGTCGCCTCCGAATGTCCTTTCTGGACAGTGCTAGGGGCAACCGGAGCCGGGGAGGGAGGGGGGAGCGGGCCGCTGGTCAGCGGTCGGGGGTGATCACCAGCGGCACCCGGCCCCGGTTGCCAGCGCCTACGGTGCGCTGCGTGATCAGGTGAGACCAGAGCGTTAACGGCGCATCAGTGACGCATCGCTGCGGTATCGGTAGGCTTGACCAGCACAAACAGGCATAGAACTTCCCGGTTGTTCTTCGCTCGATTGGGGCAGTCGCCATGGGCGCGCGGCGTGAGGGCTTGCGGCAAGCGCGTAAGTCAGCCGGATATACCCAAGAACGCATGGCCCAGGCGTGCGGCGTGGAACGTTCCACGTGGGCGCGGTGGGAACGTGGGGAAAGCGACCCGCAGCCGTGGCAGCGCACCAAAATCGCCCATGCCCTTCGGTTATCGCTCTCAGCGGTCGATCAGCTGCTGAACGCCTCCACCCCACACGCCGCAGCGCGCACGGGGATGACCCCGTCCCCCGCGTTTCCGTTCGTCCCTGTCCCGGCCAACGCTGAAACACCGGAGCCGTTACGGGGCAACGACATCGCGGCCATTCACGCCACCATGGGCCAGTTGTTGGCCCTGGACGGGCAGTGCGGGGGGACCGAGGCCAGCCGCCAAGGGCTGCGGGTCTTTCGCGGTATTCAGCGCCGTATCGGTGCCGCGCCCTGTCCGCCCGCCCTGCAACGGGATCTGTATGCGGCGGTAGGGGAACTCGCCGAAATCGTCGGCTGGCTGCTCTATGACGCCAATGATCAGGACGGTATGCGGGCGGTCAGCCACGAATCGTTGATGTACTCGGGTTGGGCTGGGGATCGCTCGATTTCCCTGTTGACACATCAAAACCTGGCGATGCACGCCGAATGGACTCAACGCCCCGCCGAAGCCCTGATGATCGTGGACCGTATTCTGTCCGGCCACACGCTAAGTCCGCGCTTGGAATCACTGTTCCGGGCTCGCCGTAGCCACGCCTTAGCGCTGCAACACCGCCCCAATGAGGCACGCGCCGAGCTGGCCCGCGCCTCGTCGCTTTTCCTAGACGGGGCACGGGATTCTGACCCGGCGTGGGCGTGGTGGGTCGATCAACGACAGTGGCAGTGGTTCACCGCCATGGTGCACCACCTGGCTGGTGATAAAGACATCCCCGTGACCGCGTTCGCCCATGCCCTGGCTATCACTCCAGCGGGGCGGCAACGCGGCAGATATAGCTACACCAGCTACCTGTTCGGCGCTCTGCTAGAGGCCCGGCAATGGAACGACGCGCACCGCCTAGCCGATACCTTGCCCGCGTTGATTACCGATGTGGGAAGCGGATCAGGACGCACTACCGAAATCCTGCGCCGCACCCTCAAGAAAACGCTACACGGTGATGTCCCGGTAAGCATTCACGACACAGCACGGGAACTAGTCGCAGCAATTAGCCGCACTGCATAAAGAAAACCGGACTGCATACTAGCCGCGCTGTCCACACAGGATTAACGCGCCGGTGAGGCGTCCACTGAAATCAGCGGACGCCCCACCGGCGGAAGGTGCGATTTCGTTTCAGTTCTTGGGCTTACAGCTGAGAATTAGCACAAGGCTTCGCGCAGTAGCCCGTACTCTTTCAGTAGGAACTGCTCGAATTCTAGTATCGAACTGGAAACAAGGGAACATAGGGAGGGCGTGTCGGAGCTGGCTATTCCGCTGGGGCCGTAGGCGAGCATTTGTCCTTCGCCGGTTGATATGTCAGTTGCCAGGCGGAGGATACTTCCGTATTTTCTGGCGCTAACGAAGATAACGATATCCTCAGCTTGGCCGGGATCGCTCACTCGGCTAAGTGAGGCCCATGTCTGAAATGGCCATTTTTCCGTCGTTCGCCAGCCTGTACTTGCTAGCAATTTTGGATTGCACTCCAGGAGTGCGGCCGATATGTGCGAAAAAGACTGGTCGAATCTTTGCCAGCATTCTTCAAGTTCAGAATTCATAGTCATTCAGGGGGCGACAATCTCATCATCGAGGGCATCTATGAGTTCTTGTGTAAGTGGATGAACTATTCCCATGTCTCGACAAGCCATCCACTCTGACATTTTCGACATGTCAGTAGGCGCAATGCTAACATGCCCCTCGGGTGAATCTCGCACCGCTCGCAGCTTCCGCAGCCTGGAGGTGTCGATCACTTGCAGCCTAGTTCCGGACTTAAATGCTCCAGGTGAATCAAATGCGGACAATCCCGTATCGTCGACGCCGGGGCGGGGCGTAAAATTCTTCGGAGTTTGGCTACCGGAACGGTAGGCCATATACACAAAGGACATCAGGCATTCCTGACTGGCGCAGTTTGGGGTGTCTAAACCATGCAAGGTAAGGCTTTTGCCTATTTCGGTGCCAAGATGACTTGTGCGATAGAGAAAATTTGTCTGTCGGTTTGGCTGGCGCTACCTTCGCTCAGGTTCTGGACGACTTCCTTTCGTTGGGTCCTTAGTGGCCGCTGTCGGTCGCGGTGAGGTTACGTAGCGGCACACGGGGCGCGATGTTACGGAGGTTCCGGCCTCATGTGGCGGCTTGAGCGCAATGGTCGTCAGATCGAAGGACATTCAGGGCGGTCTGGCTGCCAGTTCTTCAGGTATATTCACCTAAACATCTGCCATGGGCGTTGTTATGCGGCTTTGGGCGTGCGGCGTACGCCGTGCTTGCGTAGCAGCCGCTTGACTGTCTGTTCGCTGACGCCGTACTCGACGGCCACGGCGGCAGCGGTGGCACCGGTAACGAACTTGTCGATCATGGCGCGCTGCTCTTGTGCCGTGAACCGGTCGCTGAGTCGGACCCCGCGCCGCCCGGTCTCGGGTGCTCCGGGGGCCGTCGTACCGGTGTCGGGTGCAGGTTCAGCGAGCGCTTGTGTCACCTTGCGGAGCTGTTTGAGCAGGTCAGGGCGGTTCAAACTGCCTCGTAGGACCTCGACGGTCTGAGGAGTCCTCGCAGGTCAGAACCTGCGAGGACTCCTTTTTTGTGATCTTGGCACTGCCTTCGAGGTCGAGCATGCCGCTCAGCGACACCGTGCCCCGGAAGGCCGGGCCACCGCTAGAGATCGAGACCGCCTACCTGGAACTGGAGTCCACCATTTCCGAGGGCCGTCTCCTGCGCACCCGCACCCCGGCCTGGTGCTGATCCTGGCCGGGCCAGCCTCACCATCGCCGGGCACGCCGCCCGTGAGCTGATCGTCCGGTCACCAACGTGATTGTGGGCAGTGTCATCGGCCTCATGGGCCCCAACAGGCGGCGCCTGTTGGACAACCTCGTGCCCTATCGGCGTCTCCGGACCAGGCCATTGGTGGTCAAACGCGCCGTCCAAATACAACGCCAAAGGCATCGTCAACCGCGCCGCCTACAATTTCGCTTACCCCTGAACGACAAGTCGCCCGTCGGGCACCGCCGCATCCGGCCGTCCGGGACGGGCTGACTCCCGAATCTCCCAGCCACACTCGACCTGCGTCGACCACGTGCCAGTCCGGTCCTACCGCCGGTCCAGGAGTTCGGCCTCTTCCGCTGCGGTCAAACCGGCTTCCCGTTCGCGTTCGATCCCGAGCGCACGTTCGTGATTGAGGGCCGCCACGGCGGTCTCGGCGACCGGGCGGCAGCGCAACCCGGCCTCCCAGGCCGGCCCCGTGTCGCGGTCAACCACGCCCAGGTGGCTCTCCGGCAACCACAACGGCAGGGAGCATGGCCCCTGCCAGGGCAGCACCCCGGCCGCGATGAGTTCCTCCGGAGACATCGGGACACGCTGCAAGTCGGGGGCGCCGACCGCGGCCGCGACCTCGTCGAGCACGGTGCCCAGGGTCGTGGACGGGCCGGAGGCGTCGAAGGTGCCCGTGGTCCTGCGCTCGCCGCAGGCCACGATCCACTCGGCGAGGTCACGGACGTCGATGAGCTGGCACGGCTGGTCGGGCGCGTCGGGGACCACTGCGCGCCCGCCGCGAGCGAACCGGCCTGGCCAGTACCCGAACCGGTCGGACACGTCGTCGGGTCCACAGATCAGGCCGGGCCGCACCACAAGCGCGCGGCCGTGGACCGTCTCGTTGACCGCCTGCTCGGAGGCCACCTTGATCGACCCGTACGCGCCGAAGTCCTCGGGGCCAACCGGATCCGTGTAGCGCGGTTCCAGCATCCTGTCGTCCACGCCCCCGTGGCGGCGAGACAGGTCGGCGTAGACGTTCATGGTCGAGACGAAAGTCCAGTGCCCGGCCGCCTCGCCCAGCTCGGCCAAGGCTTCGCGCACCCACCGGTAGGAGATGATGGCGACGTCGACCACCGCGTCGAACCGCTCGCCACGCAGTGGGGCTAGCCCGTCGTCGACGTCACGGTCGACTCTCACCAATCGGGCGCCATCGGGAACCGTCCCAGACTCCCCCCGCGCCGCGCAGACCACCTCGTGCCCATGCGCCACCGCGGCGGCGGCCACCGCGCGGGAGAGGAATCGGGTCCCACCCAGTACCAGCCAACGACCCACAGCGGGCCTCCTAACCACGTCGGACGAGGGCGCGGACACTGATGGCCAGTCCCAGCAGGCACCAGACGAGCAGCACCACCAGATCCTGAGCACTCGCCTCGAACCGGTCTGAGAGCAGGCCAGCGCGAAGCAAGTCGGCGGCAGGCCGGAACGGGAGCACGTCGTGGATCGCTTGGAACCACTCAGGAAGCTGACTACTCGGGAAGGTGATCGGCGAGAAGAGCATCACGAAGAACACCAGCACCTGGCTGACCAGTTGGGACAGCATCGGGGACAACAGCACCGCGAACGCGTAACCCACCGAAACGGCCATGACCGTCGACAGCACCGCCGCGCCCACCAGCAACGGCCAGTCGATGGAGTAGTCGAGCCCGTAACGCAGGCGAGCCACCAGCACCGTGACGGGGATACCGGGCAGCGCGATCACCAGCCAGACGACCAGGTCGGCCGCCAGCAGCAGTGGGCGCGGCACGGGCAGCGCGCGCTGGTAGGTGAAGGTACCGCTCGTGCGGGCCCCAGCCACCCCCCACGGGCACAGGACCAGACCGATAACCATGATCAGGACGGTGGGGGCGCCGGTAGAAAGCAACTCCGCGGTGCGCGTGTTGATGTCGGGGATGAGGAACCCGAATCCGATGATGACGGCCGCCGCGATCGCCGCCTGGACGACGACGAACAGCGGCAGCATCGACCCGGTCTGGGCCATCGTCCAGCGCAGCAGGGTCCAGGTCGTCGTCCCCAGAGCGGCGCGCGGCGGGACCCCGACGGGGACCCGCGCCTCGGGGTGCGCGACGGTGGTCGATTCAGGCATGAGCGGGCTCCTCGTCGGCGAGCGCGGCACCGGCGTCGGCCGTTGCCGCGAGGTAGGCGTCCTCGAGGGTGACGGGCGAGAGCGTGTACCCCTCGATGCAGTCGGCCGCGCGGAGGGTGGTGGCCCACGCGACCGCGGCTTCGGCATCCGCCGCGCCGAGGTTCAGCAGCACCCGGCGGCCGGCGCGGATCCGGCGGTTGAACCGGACGGGCAACTCCGGCGACTCGGACGGGTCCTCGCCGTCCGGCGGCAGGGAGAGCTCGAGGCGCAGGTCCTCGTCGGTCCCCCGTAGCTGACTCGGTGATCCGGTGGCGACAACCCGGCCGCGGTCGAGCACCACGAGTTCGTCCACCACGTGTTCGGCCTCGGCGACGTTGTGGGTGACCAGCAGGACTCCGGCGCCCTCATCGCCGAGCCGGCGGACGATCGTCCACAGCCGCCGGCGCCGGGCCGCGTCGACGTCATTGGTCGGTTCGTCAAGGATGATCAACGGCACCGGGGCCACGGCGGCCATCGCGAAGGCGGTCAGGCGACGCACCCCGCCGGAGATCCCGCCGCCGTCCGGCCTCGCCCGTCGGCCGATCCACTCCCGGATGTCCAGGGCGTCGGCCAGGGACTCGGCGTCCGCCCGCGCGGCGGCGCGGGACATGCCCCGCAGCCGCCCGGCGATCTCGATCGCCTCCCCTGGGGTCAGTCCGTCCAGGGGGGCCTGGGCCTGGGCTTGCAACGCAACGCACTGTCGCGCCGTCGCCGGGTCCGCGACGGCGTCCACCCCAGCCACCCGAATTGACCCGCTGGTAGGCCGCAGCAGCCCTACGACCTGCGAGACAAGCGTGGTTTTGCCGGCGCCGTTGTGGCCCAGCAGCCCGACCACCTCGCCGGGCCGAACCCGCAGGTTCACCTCGTCGTTGGCCACGACCGTGCCGAACCGTCTCGTCAGCCCCTCGATCTCCAGAACTGCGTCACTCATAAGGATCTCCGTCATTGTCGCGGGACCTCGTACCGTCGGTCTCGCTATACCGTTGGTATTCCGATACCGAAGGTATTGAGATACTGACGGTGCGTCAAGGGGCTAAGATGCGATCATGGATCAACCCCGGGTGATGCCCGCGCCACGGACGCGACGCACCAGAGCCGAACAGAAGCGCGAGACCCGCGACGCTTTGATCGAGGCGGGTCTCGTGGTCTTCAGTCGCGACGGCTACCACGGCGCGGCGCTCGACGGGATCGCCAACGAGGCCGGATTCTCCAAGGGCGCGGTCTACTCGAACTTCAGCAGCAAGGCCGAACTGTTCCTCGCCGTGCTCGACTACAACCTCGGCGCGCTGCGCGGCGAGGGTTGGGATCCGCTAGCCTCCGCGACGACGGCCGCCGTAGGCGCCCCTGGGACGACCGGCGGCGACGAGCGCGAGGCTGAGCAACTGGTGCGCGGGTTCGGACTCGCGACGCTCGAGTTCATCACCACCGCCGCGCGGGACGACATGCTCATCCCCGCGCTGCGCACCCGGGTCCAGATGCTGCTCGACGCCTACGGTCGGGTCGCCGCCACACATCGCGCGGCCGAGGAGGACCTCGCCGTCGACAAGGTCGCCCAGCTCATGGCCGCGCTCGACCAGGGCGCGTCCGTGCTTGCGCTCAGCGGTGTCGCCACGGTCGACGGATCCCTGATGCGCTCGGGCCTGCGGCGGCTGCTGGGACTCCCGGCCGACGCCGTGGACGAGCGCTCCGCGGACCGAGCCGGGCGCGCCTCACTACTGCCGACCGTCGAGCAGGTGCAGCGGCTGATCCGCGACGAACCCGGCGACCTGGACACATAGGGACAGGCTCGCGGGCCCATCCCCCGGGCCTCAGGGCCGCCGGAACTCCAACATGGTGAAGTCCACGTGGACGATGCCGTGCTGGTCGGCAGCGGCGACGGCGGCCGGGGGCGACCCCATGACGACTGCCGGGATCCTGATCGCCTCTCTCCGGTACACCTGCCCGGTGAAACCAGCCTCGGCCGCCATGTGCCGCACCCCGGCCGGATCGCCCAACGTCTCGCTGGTCAACAGGTAGATCCGGCCACCCTCGGCCAGGTACGGCCGCACCTCGTGGAAGAAGCGCCGATGCAACGAGTAGCCGGGGTCGAAGACCGACCGCTCGATCTGCGCGGCGTACCGGCGAGAGCCCGGCGCCCTGACCAGTGGCGGATTCGAACAGACCAGGTCGAATTGGTCGTCGGCGTCCAGTGCGGCGAACAGGTCGCTGGTGAACGCCTCCACTCGGCCGGCCACGCCGTGCCGGGCCGCGTTGCGCCGGGTGTTCTCCACCGCCGCTGGGACGATGTCCAGACCCACCACCCGCGCGCACCCGAGGCGGGCCGCCATCACGCACGTGACGCCTGCGGCGCAGCCGACCTCAAGGAACCGGACACCGTCAGCCAGCGGCAGCCAGGAGGTGAACAGCCGAGTTCCCGGATTGGGCTGCCACACCCCCGGCAGCACGTCCCACCGCATGCCCATCAACGTCGTGGCCGACTGTGCGCGGCCCGGTCCCCCCGCCTGCGACAGCAGCCACTCTCCCACCTCAGTCGCGAGAGCGTTCTCCATGTCCGCCTCCCCTCCGATGCCAGCGGTCATTCGTCACCGGGCCTCTTGTCCTGGCGCGTCGGCATACTCGCGGCTTCCCGCCTACGCACCGCTGCGCTGCCAGGCCAACTGGACCTTCGATTCCATCAACGAAGCCATCGATGTGCGGTGCTCGTCGAGGAAGAAGTGCCCACCGTCGAACTCTTTGGTCTCCAGCGGGTGCTCGGTGTAGCGCTGCCACTCCTCGGCGGTGACCGTGTCGCCACGTCCCAGCATCAGGACGATCGGGCATCGAAGCGGCTCGAACGTCGCGTCCTGGTATGCGCCCAGCAAACGCAGGTCCGCCTCGATGATGGGCGCGAAATACCCCATGAAGTCCTTGTCCTGCAGATATTCCGCCCGCACGCCGCCGTACCGCAGCAGGACGTCCCGGAATCCCTCGGCGGTGTCGAGGTCTCCCACCCTCGTGAACGTGGCCCGGCACGGCGCCGCGGCGCCCGAACTGAAGAACGTCATCGGCGGGTTGGCCAGCCGCTCCTGACACCGCTTGGCCACCTCGTACCCGATGGCACTGCCCATGCTGTGGCCCCAAATAGCGTACGGCCCACGGAATACCTCCTCGAACTCCGTGAAGACGTCCTCGGCGAGCGCTCCGATCGAGGCCGGCATCGGGGTCTGCATCCGCTGCTCGCGCAGCGGGTACTGCACGATATGCAAGTCCACTGCGTCGTTGAACGCGTACTGCCACCGGCTGTAGTAGAGCCTGCCTGCACCGGCGTGTGGAAAGCACACCACCGCGATCTTGTTCATGACGATCACCTTCCGGCCGGAGTTCACGTCGCTCCCGTCCCGGTGCCACCCGGCGGGGCAAGGCGGGTCACGAGGCCTGGACCGCGGCGTCCCTGGTCAGGCACTCGACCTCCTCGTCGAGGATCGCGACCACTTCGGCAGGGTCCTCGACCCAGGTGGACAGAACGACGATGTCCAGCCGGTCTCCGCTGACCTTCGAAACGCAGTAGCAGTCCGCGTAGTCGAGCGTGTCCTGGTTCTCGGTCAGCAGTTCCAAGGTCATGTCCCAGATGGCGTCGTACTCATCCTCGGCGTTACCGGCGAAGTTGAGCATGCACGACGGCCGGAACGACGGGCCCCTGGCCGACTTGGTCGTCTGGAACACCTTCCCGTATCTGATCGCCGACAGCGGCCCGGTCACCAGGTTCGAGAAGTTGACGTTGTGCTTGTTCATCAACTGGAGCTTCTGCTGGATGAGCGCTTCCAGGTCGTCCCGAATACCCCGTTTCCCGGACACGACGACAGGCAGGATGTCCGCGACCATTCCCAGCACCCCGGAGTAGTCCACGTCCTCGTACACGCGGGACTGGAACACGAGGTCGAGCGCGACCTTGTCGACGTCGAGCAGCCGGGCCACCAAGCGCGCGTAGAGGTACACGATCAGCGAGAACGGCTCGACTTTCCCCCCGTCTGCCCCGGTGAGGTTCCGCAGGTCGACCGAGTAGCGCACGTCTCGGATCCGGTGGGCGCCGCGACGGGCCGACGCCGAACGGATCAGCTTCCCGTGGTGAGCCCACGCGTCGAGTTCGAACTTCTCGATGATCTCGTCGGCGCTGATGCCGACCGGGCCCTTCCTGGTCTGCTCCTGCAGGTGCCGGTAGCTCCGCGTGCGGGGCAGTGCCCTGGCGGTTCCCGCCGCCAACTCCTGGTACCGCTTCAGCAGGTCGCTGCGAAACGCCTGACCGGACGCGCCGTCGAAGATCGAGTGATCGAACTGGAAGATCAGGTCGTAGCTGCGCTCGTTGTACTTGACCAGGACCGCCTTGTACATGAGTGTGTCGATCTTGAGGTCGACGTTCCACTCGCGCTTGACCAGTTGCGCCCGCACCTCCTCCTGACGCCGGCGCGGCAGTGCGGAGAGGTCGATCCGGGGCAGCGTGAACGTCACCGGGGGCTCGAACTCCTTCCACCGACGCCTGCCGAGGAAGCTGATGAGGACGCTGCGCAAAAGCCCGTGCCGCCCGACGACGTCGCCCAGGGCCCGTTGCAGCACGTCGACGTCAATCAACTCGCGGAACTGCACCAGGTAGAGCTGCGGGCGCGCTCCTCGCGAGAAGTAGTGCTTCTGCGTCCCGCTGACCGGATAGGTCCATCGCACCGGCCGGGCCAGGATCGAGCGCCGCATGTCCTCCTGGCGCCGGTCGATTTCCTCGAACAACCCGGCCAGGCCCCCCTTCCGGGAGGTCGGGTCGCCACCGAGTGGAAGAGAGGCGAAGTCCCGCCCGGTCAGGAAGACGTCCTCAGCCGACCCGGGCAGGATGTAGTGCGGCGTGAACGCCTGCGGCAGTCGCAGATCGTTGACCTTCCTGATTACCGTCGTGCGGAGTTCCTCGTGAAAATCGTCGACGAACAGGACAACCGTCGCCTCGCCGTCGCTTCCGGCGGCGACCTCGTGCAGGCGGCACTTTGATCCCAGGCGCTCGCCGAGCAGGAGCGCCGCACTCTCCAGCGAGTCGCAGTCCTGGTTGATCTGCTTGCCCGCCCGGCTGAGCAGACCGGCCAGCTCGCCGACGGTCGGGTGGCTGTGCACGTCGCTGGCCAGGACGGTGTAGCCACGCCGCTCCAGGGCACTGGTGAACTGGACCAGTTTCAGGGAGTCGAGCCCGACGTCGAACAGGTCGGCACGCGCGTCGATCCCGTCCAGCCCGAGCAACTCAGCGAACTCCCGCTCGATCATCGCGGCAAGGGTGCCCCGTTCGTCACCGGCGCCGGGCTCCTCTGGCAACCGGACCACCTTCCGCGCGGCCGCCACCGCCAGCAGGTCCGGCCCGTAGTAACCCGTCCGCACACCGGAGTCGGACATCTCGTGCAGCAGGTCCAGGAACGACACGTCGTCATCGCCGAGGCGCCCGAACGAGTACAGCCTCGCGCTGTCCACTTCGGCGTCGATCGCCGCGTTCCCGGTGAGCCGGACGGTGACGCCGGCGTTCCACCCGGAGCGGTCGAGGTCGAGGCGGGAAACGACGCCGCAGGGGATTCCCAGCTCGCGTCCGGTCTCGCGGACGCGGCGCAGGAGTACCCGCGGGTCGAGAGGACTGGGAGCCCCGTCGGCTGCCTCCTGCAGCGAGGTGTCCCAGAGCACGACCCGATCGATCCTTGGCAGCGCACGGATCCGGCGGGCCAACTGTGTCGCGATCTCCTCGGCTGTGCGTCCCGACACGGCGGACCGGATCGTGCATCGCCCCTCGACTCGGTCGGTGGCGGCCACCGAGCCGGCCTGCGTGAGACCGAAGGGCACCACGTCGACGCTCCGGTCGCGGCCCGCGGCCGCGAGCACGTCGTCGACCGCGTCCGGCGGGCACAGGACCGCCGACCGCCCGGGGCGGGCGGCGGACCGGCCGCGGTGACCGTGCAACGGCACCATGGCGGGCACGAACCGGCCCCCGTCCTCGTAACGGGCGGCCACGGCATCGTCGTGCTCGGCCGCCAACTCCCTGCGCAGGCTCTCGCTCCAGACCCGTGGGCCCTGCCGGGCGGCGAGCGCCTTGTCGCACCGGAGCACCCGGATCCGCAGGTCCGGGTGCTCCAGGTTCAGGCCGAGCACCTCCGGCAGCAGCAACGGGCCGCGCACATCGTCGGCGGGGTCCAGCACGATCAGGTCGCGCACCACCGGCTCCCGCATTTCGGAGACGACGGCGCACAGCTCCCGCACGAGCGCCGCCGAAGCCGCGCTCGCCTCGCGGTGGACGACGACGGTGTCCCCGACCAGCGCGTGCTCCGCCAGGTCCGCGGCCAGCCTCCGCAGGTCGCCGTCGTGGCCCAGCCGGATCTGGGCGCCAGAGGGTCCGTCGAACCGGTACTCCCGGCCGAACCCAACGTAGAGCGCGGTCCAGTACGGGACCTCGTCCATGACGCGTTCGATCCGTGGCCTGTTGCCGGTGAACACAATGATCGTCCTCGGCCTGCCACTCCCGGCCGAGTCCGGAAGCAACGCCCGGGTCCACATCGGGTGCAGCAGGTGCGGCGCCCTGCGGGCGACAGGACCGGACGGGAACTGCCGGCCGCGCTCGGGGACCGCGCGAGGCCCGTCCTCGGCCCCGGCGAGGAACTGCTGGAACTCGGCGATGTCAACCGGGTACTCGGTGCGGTCGAACGGGTAGAGCGGGAGCCGCACCTTGCGCGGCGCGCGATCCCGATGGAAGGCCGACCAGTCCAGCGCGACACCCGCCTCCCAGAGCTTCTTGACCGCGGTGGCCAGGTGCTCACCGTCGCTGATCTTCTCCAACCGGTGGCGCAGCATGTTGACCGTCGTCGTGCCGGTGCCCCTGGTGATGGCGCGTACGAAGGAGGACAGCGACTTGCCGGGGCCGACCTCGACGAACACGGCGTCGCCCCGCTCCATGATCGTCTCTACGCCGGCCTTGAACTGGACCGTGTGCCGGACGTGGGCGCAGTAGTAGCCGGGGTCGGTGGCCTGCTCCGGCGTCACCCACGTCCCCGTCACGTTCGAGACGTAGGGGATCTCCGGCGCCTTGAAGCTGATCGTCGCGGCGACCTCGCGCAACTCCTCAAGGATCGGCTCCATGTATCGCGAGTGGTACGCGTGGTCCGCCTCGACGTGTGTGAAGGCGATCCCCTTCTCGCCGCACTGCTGCTCGAACGCGGCGACCGCCATGGAGGTGCCACTGACGGTGCAGTCCTCCGGCCCGTTCACCGCCGCGATCGACAGTTCGTCGGTCAGCATCGGCCCGATCGTGCCCTCGCCGGCCTTCACCGAGGTCAGCGCTCCCTCGGGAGTGGCGTCCATCAGCTTGCCCCTGGCCTGCACGAGCCGGATCCCGTCCGCAAGCGAGAACACGCCGGCCACGCACGCGGCCACGAGCTCGCCGGTGCTGTGCCCGATCATCCCCCGCGGCTGCACGCCCCAGTCGAGCAGTGTCCGCGCCATCGAGTACTCGACCACGAACAGCAACACCTGGGTGATCTCGATGTGGCTCAGCAGCTTCCCCGCCGACGCCGTCTCACCGAAGAAGACCTCCCGCGGCACCGGATTGCCGAGCGTGTCGGTGATCGCGAGGCAGGCGTCGACGCGGGCCCGGAACGCGGCCTCGGTCTCGTAGAGATCGCGGGCCATCCGCAGGTGCTGCGCGCCGAGCCCGCTGCAGAGGAAGTAGACGTCTCGCCGCCCCTTCCTGGCCACATGTGCCGGCTCGTCGCCTGCCTCCAGCGACTCCTGGAGGCGCGCACGCAACTGTTCGATCTCCCCGAACCCGACGGCGTAGCGGTAGGGCAGATCGCGCTGACGATCCTGCAGGGTCCACGCGAGATCAGATCCGTCGAGGTCCGGGTGGACGGCCAGGTGATCGACGAAGCTCTGCTTCAACCGCCGGATCGCCTCGGCGGAAGCCGCTGACAGCACGAATGTGTTGTGGTCACGGCCGGCTGCGGCCGGACGCTCGGGGACGGGTGCTTCCTCCAGCACGACGTGGGCGTTCGTCCCGCCGATCCCGAACGCGCTGACGCCCGCGCGCAGCGGGAGCACCTGCCCCGAGGACGACCTCTTGCGCTGCAGTTCGTGTCGCTGCGCGGCGATGTAGAACGGGCTTCCGTCAAGTCTGATGCCCGGGTTCAGCCTGCTGAAGTGGAGGCTCTGTGGGACCGTGCGGTGCTCGAGCACCTTGCATGCCTTGATGAACGAGGCGACTCCGGCGGCGGTGTCCAGGTGACCGATGCTCGCCTTCAGTGACCCGATGCCGCACGAGTCCGGCTCGCCGGCGCCGAACGCCCGGGACAGCGCCTCGACCTCCACCGGGTCGCCGAGAGCGGTGCCGGTGCCGTGCGCCTCCACATAGGACACCTCTGCCGGGGTCACCCCGGCGACACGGTGGGCCTTGCGGATGACCTCCGCCTGCCCCTCGATGCTCGGCGCGGTGTAGCCGACCTTGCGGGCGCCGTCGTTGTTGACCGCGGAGCCTTTGATCACCGCGTGGACGCGGTCACCATCGCGCAGCGCGGTCTCCAACCTTTTGAGGACCACGATCCCGACGCCGTTGCCCTCGACGGTGCCGCTGGCCACCGCGTCGAACGCACGGCAGTGCCCGTCCGGAGAGTGGATCATGTTCTCCTGGTGCCGGTAGCCGTTCTTGTGGGGCAGGGTCAGGCCGCTGCCGCCGGCGAGTGCGATCTGGCACGCGCCGGTCCAGAGATTGCGGCACGCCACGTCGATGGCTACCAGCGAACTGGAGCAGGCGGTGTGCAACGTGTACGCCGGTCCCCGGAGATTGAGGGAGTGGGCGATCCGAGTCGCCGCGAAGTCCTTGTCATTGAGCTGCAGACCGGCGAAGACCGCGCCCGCGTGATCGGTGAACCGCCTCAGCGTGTCGACCTCCCACGCCACGTTGTTCGTGGCCCCCAGGAACAGGCCGATGGACTCGCTGCGCCGCTCCGCCGAGTAACCGGCGTCCTCGAGGGCGTGGTAGACCTCCTCGTGCAGGGCACGCACCTGCGGGTCGAGCACGGTCGCGTCGGCTGGCGTGTAGTTGAAGAACGCCGAGTCGAAGAACTCGATGTCCGGGAAGACGCCCTTCGCTCGGACGTAGTTCCCGTCCTCGAGCGCCAGGGGGGAGACTCCCATCTCGATCAGCTCGTCGTCGCCGAACCGGGAGATGCCCTCCACACCGGCCGTCAGGTTCGCCCAGAGAGCGTCCACCGTGTCGGCTGCCGGGAAACGGCCTGCCATGCCGATGACGGCGATCTCGAGTCCGGTGTATCGGTGTTCGGGCACGGTCGCGTCAGACATCGTCAACGCCTCCTTCGCCATCGTCCATCATCCGACTCATCAGCAGGCTCGTCCGGACCGCCTGCTCGTGCTCCTGCTCATCCGGACCGGCCGCCGTTCCGCCCGAAGTGGACGGTCCGGCGCTCGCGGGGGAGTCGAGGTGGGACGCCAGCGCGGCGACCGAGGTGAACTCGAAGAACGAGGTCACGGGCAGGTCGCGATCCAGCGTCGTGCGCAGCCGGTTCCTGATCGCCAGCAGGCTCAGCGACGTCACGCCGATCTCGAAGAAGTTCTTCTCGATGTCGACGCTGTCGGCGTCGAGGACCTCGGCCACGACGTCGTGCACGATCCGTTCGGTGGCACGGAATCGGCCTGGGTCCGGGCCCGCGCGGTGCGCCCCGGCTTCGGGACGCAGCTGCGCCAGGCGCTCCTTGTCGACCTTCCCGTTCCGGGTGAGCGGGATTCGTTCGACCCGCACCACCGAGGCGGGCACCAGGTAGCCGGCGAGCGTCCCGCCCAGCTCATATCGGACGCGGCCTGGGGTCAGGGCCTCAGCGGCCACGTAGTACCCGGCGAGCTGCGTGCCACGCTCCCGCTCGACCGCGATCACCACGGCATCCTGGACGCCGTCGATCGAGCGCAGGGCGTTCTGCACCTCGCCCAGCTCGACACGGAATCCGTCGACCTTGACCTGGTCGTCCAGGCGGCCAAGACAGTCCAGGGCGCCGTCCGGGAGCGTGCGGGCCAGATCACCGGTGCGATAAAGACGTTCCCCCGGAAGGCGGGCAAGGGAGACGAACTTCTCGCGGTTCAGCTCCGGGCGGTGGTGGTAGCCGGCGGACACACCCTCCCCGCCGACGCACAGCTCGCCGATTGCCCCAGGAGGCAGCCCGTTGAGGCCGTTGTCCAGGACATAGGCCGTCGCGTGGTTCACTGGCCGCCCGATCGGTATCCGTTCCCCCCGCAGGTCTTCGGCGCGGACGGTGTGCGTCGTGGAGAACACCGTGTTCTCGGTCGGCCCGTACCCGTTGACGATCTTCACCTCCGGGCAGGCCTCGATCACCGCGGCGACGTGCCGGACCGACAACGCACTGCCCACCACGCACAGGTACCGCAGCGGTGCGAAGATCCGCGGATCACGGTCGCAGTGCTGGTTGAACAGAACCGTCGGGATGGTGACGTTCCGTACCCCGTGGCGTTTGATCGTCTCCCGCATCCGGTCCGCGTCGAGCAGGTCCAGCTCGTCGTCGGGCAGGACGAGCGTTCCGCCGGAAAGCAGCGCCCCCCAGATCTCCAGGGTGCTCCCGTCGAAGGCAGGTGAGTTGACGAAGAGGACGACCTGCTCCTCGCGGAAGTCCATGAACTCCTGGTCTGCGAACAACCGCAGGACGTTGCGGTGGGTGATGACGCAGCCCTTGGGCTTGCCCGTCGACCCGGAGGTGTACATGAGATAGGCGCTGGCCCTGTTGCGGTCGCGCCGCCACCGCGCGTCCACCTTTGCGGCGGTGTCGCCGGTTCCGTCCCCCGCGGTGTCCGGTCCGAGCTCCTCGACCAGGACGACTTCCACCGCCTCCGGGGCCCGCTCGGCGAAATCCGCCACGGTGCACAGGCACCGCACGCCGGCATCGGTGAGAACGGTCTCGACGCGGGCTCGCGCGTCCTTGGTGTCGACTGGGACGTAGTAGTTCCCGGTCTTGAGGATCGCGAGGATGGCGACCACCAACTCGGGGCGGCGATCGGCCAGCACACCGATCCCGGTGTCCGATCCGACGCCACGGTCGACGAGCGTCCGGGCGACGGCGTCCGACCAGCCGTCGAGGGTCCGGTAGGTGTACTCCGCGCCCCGCCAGAGCAGAGCGGTCCGGTCGGCGTGCGTCCGGACGACGTCGTCGAAGACCTCCAGGAGCGAGGACTCAAGCGAGATCGAGGGCGCGGCCGAGCTATCCGGAGCGGTCGTCGCGGTGTGCCGCTCCGGCTCCCACATCCCGATGTCCCTGATCCGGATCCGCGCATCCTCGACCACGGTTGCCAGCACACGCACCAGGCAGCGTTCCAGGGTCTCCATCAGAGCGACCGAGTGGACGCAGGCGTTGTACAGGAAACTGACGCCCAGTCGCGTCCCGGGAGCGACCACGATGTTGAAGTCGTAGCTGGTTCGCTCGAAGACCTCGACGCCGTGGAAGCGGGGGCCGGCTCCGTCGCCGGCGCCGAACTCGCGCAGTCGCTCCGACATCGGGTAGTTCTCGAACGCGATCACATGGTTCAGCAGCGCGTTGCGCAACGGTGACAGGCTCTGCACCTCGTGCAGCGGGAAGTGCTCGTAGCGGCTCGACCGCAGGGACGCGGCGTGCGCCGCGCGGCACAGGCCGGCGAAGTCGGTGTCTTCTGCCGCCGTCACCCGGACCGGCTGGGTGTTGGCGAACAGGCCGACCATGTTCTCGATGCCGTCCACCTCGGCGTTGCGGCCGGAGACCACGCTGCCGAAGACCACGTCGTCGGTGTAGTTGAACTTCTGCAGCACCACTCCCCACACCGCCTGGAACACGGTGCTGGGGGTCACCGCGAGCTGCCGCGCGAGCCGCGCCAGCCCGTCGTGGAGGTCCTGCGGCAGCTCGAACCGGTGGGTCGCGTGCCGGTAGCCCTCGCCGCGCCGGTCCGCAGGCAGTCCGGCCGGCCGCTCGTAGCCGTCCAGCGCCTCCGACCAGTACCGCCGCGCCTGGTCATCGTCGTGCCGCTGTTCGCACCAGGCGATGTAGTCGGCGTAAGGGCGAGCCTCGTGCCGTTGCACGATCGAGCCGGCGCGGGCCAGCTCGTCGTAGTACTCGAACCACGTCCGGAACAGCGGCGCCAGCGACCAGCCGTCCAGGATGATGTGGTGGAACGTGACGACCAGGCGCCAGCGCTGGTCTCCGACCATGATCAGGGTGGCTCGCAGGAGCACGCCGCTGTCAAGCTCGAAGCCTGTGGCGCGGTCGGCGGCCTTGAACTCCTCGATCGCCCGGTCGGCGTCGTCCCGGTCGCGGTAGTCGATCGCCTCGACCCGCGGCGGCCAGTCGTTGAGGACCACCTGGTAGGGCTCGTCGGTCCGCTGGAAGGAGAAGACTGTTCGCAGGACGCCGTAGTGACGCGAGGTGGCCCTGAGGGCCGCACGCAGCCGTTCGAGATCCACCTCGCCGGTGCCGGTGAAGTCGAACTGCTCCACGTACGCGTCGGACCCGGCGCCGACGACATGGCTGAAGAGCATGCCCTTCTGCATCGCGGCCAGGCCGGAGACCGATTCGATGTTCTCTGTGGCAATCATGGACCGAGCTCTCTCTCTGTGCTCCGCACGCGAGACGGATGCGAGTCCTGACGGAGGTGGGTCCGCGCCCGGGCGGAGCCGGGCGCCGGCCATCATCGGTCGCCGCCCGCCACGTCGAGGAGGATGTCGTCGAGCACATCCGGCTGGACTGACGGCGACGTGCGCACGTCCGGCCGGTCCCGGGCTGTCACGGCGTCGCGGACCGCACGGAAGGACGACCGGAGGGCCTCGACCAGTGCCCGGTCGTCGCCACGCGCCCGCCATACCGCCGGATGGCGCAGCTCGACGAGCAGGTCGCCCGTGCGGCGCAGGGCGATGATGTCCAGGACGTGGGGCGAGCGGAAGTCCTCATCGACGGTGACCTCCGCCGGGAGGTGCCGGACCTCGACGCCCTGCCGGCGACCACCCTGCTCCCCGAGGTAGTTGACGCTGACCTGGGGGCGAATCCCGGCGAGCAGCGCCGCGTCCTCCCCGAGACCTGGATCCGACCAGCGCAGTGGCGCGAAGCCGATCCCCTTGCCAGGCAACCGGTCGAAGGAGCGGCCGATGGCGCGCAGAGTGTCCCTGACGCTGCCTTTCAGCCGCACGAGATGCGGGAAAACGGCGGTGAACCAGCCCACTGTCCGGGTCAGGTCGCGTTCCTCGGCGAACGGCTCCCGCCCGTGCCCTTCCAGCGTCACCAGGATCCGGTCACGGCCCCGCCAGGCGCCCAGCGCACAGGCGACGACGGCAAGGACGGTCTGCGCGGGGTCCAGCCCGTGGGCCGTTCGCGCCGCGTCGAACAGTTCGGTGGCCTCGCCCGCCGCGAAACTGACCACCTCCGACACGGTGTCGGCGCGCCGGAGCTCGACCTCGTCGAACATCGCAGCCGCTGAGCCGGCCCGCCGCGCCAGATCGGTCCAGTACGGCAACTGCCCCCGGAAGCCCCCGTCGCGCGCGTGCGCCGCCAACTCGGCGGTCCACGCCGGGAACGGCATGGACTTGGGTGCGAGCGGGGCGTCCGGGTCAGCCAGGCAGGTCAGCAGATCCTCGATCAGGATTCCCCAGGAGACCACGTCCACGGCCAGGTGATGGATCGCCAGCGCGCACTGCTCGCCTCGCTCGCCGAGACCCGTCGCCAGCGCGACGGCAGACCCGGTCACCACATCCACCCTCGCCTGCAGCGATCTCAGATAACCGGTGAGGACGTGCCCGGACAGGCCCGCCGGCGCCACCTCGGCGTGGACCAGCGGCTCCTCGCCAGGATCGCGCAGCACGAGCCCGTCACCATCGATGCGGACGCGCAGCGCGTCGTGGAAACGGACGAGCCGCTCGACCGCGCGCACCAGGTCGCTGCCGGGCAGCGGGGCGTCGCAGGTGATGAGCAGGCACTGCGTGAACACCCGGTCGCGGTCGTCGGCCGAGGCCAGGAACGCCTGCTGGACGGGTCCGGGGACCATCGGACCCGACACCGGCTGCTGGTCGTGGACCTGTTCCTCCCGCCCGCTGCCGGCCCACAACTGCTCGGCCAGCATGCGCACGGTCGGGTTACCGAGCAGGTCCGAGGCCCGGATCGCCATGCCATGTCTCTTGAGCGCGGCCGCGATCTGGATCGCCTTGATCGAGTCTCCGCCGAGGGCGAAGAAGTTCGCATCGATGTCGGCCACCTCCGTCCCGAGCGCGAGCGACCAGGCCACGGCGATTCGTCGCTGGGCGTCGGTCGCCGGCCTGGTCGCTGACGCGGGGGTGGCGAGGTCCGGGGCGGGCAGTGCCGCCGTGTCCAGCTTGCCGTTGCCGGTAAGCGGGACGGCATCGACTCGGACGATGAACGCGGGCACCATGTAGCCCGGCAGCCGCCGTGCCAGCGCGGCGCGCAGGCGCGCGTCGTCGGGTTCGGCGCCGTCCTCGTAACGGACCCAGAGGCACAGGCTCCTGCCGGTCTCGTGCACCGCGGCGTGCGCCCATCGGACCGTCGGCTCCCCCACCGCGACATGGACGATCTCCGCGGTCTCGATGCGATAGCCCCGTAGCTTGACCTGGTCGTCCATGCGGCCGGAGTAGTAGAACAACCCGTTGCTCCGCAGGGTGACCAGGTCGCCGGTCCGGTACAGCCGCTGCCCGGGCAGAGCGGGTGACTCCACGAACCGCTCGGCAGTCAGACCCGGCTGGTTCAGGTAGCCGTCGGCCAGCCCGGCGCCGCCGATGCAGAGTTCGCCGGGGACGCCGATCGGTCGCGGTTCCAGGTTCTCGTCGACAACCCACAGCGAGGTGTCGTTGATGGGTCGCCCGATGGGGACGGCGTCGCGCTCGTCGCAGGAGTCGAACGTGTGCACCGCGGCGAAGACCGTTGACTCCGTCGGCCCGTAGCCGTTGGCGATCCGTCCTGGTCCAAGGAGCCGGAACGCCCGCGCGACGTGGGCCGGTGACGCCGCCTCCCCTCCGAAGATCAACTTGCGGATGCCGGCCAGGCGTTCCGGGATGTTGTCGATCAGGGCGTGGAACATGGCGGCGGTGATGAAGAAGCTGGTGACACCGTGGCGTTCGATCGCCGCGCCGAGCCGGTCGAGATCCAGCACGTCCGGCTTGTCCAGGACCACGAGCGCGGCGCCGTTCGTCAGCGCGGCGAACATGTCGTAGACCGACCCGTCGAAGGAGTAGTCCGACAGCATGAGGAAGACGTCGTCGGGCCCGGCGGGGTAGAACACCGACTGGCGCACCACGCGCAGCACGCCTTTCTGCCGGATCGTCGAGCCCTTCGGCGCCCCGGTGGTGCCGGAGGTGTACATGATGTAGATCGGGTCCTCGCTGCTGCTCGGCAGCCCGGGGTCAGCACTGTCCGCGGCCGGCTCCGGGCCCGTGGACAGGTCGAGGACCTGGAGCCGGTCGCCGGCGAGTTCGCCGGCCTGCTCCGCGCGTCCGGCCGTCACCACGATGAGCTCCGCCCCCGAGTCCCGAAGCACCAGCCGGAGACGTTCGCCCGGAAACTCGACATTGAGCGGGACGTAGTGGCAGCCGGCCTTGAGCACTCCGAGAACGGCGACGACCAGGCCCGCGGAACGGTCCGCGAGAATCGCGACCGGTGAGCCGGGCACCACCCCCAGCCGGGACAGGCGGTGCGCGAGCCGGTTCGCCCGCGCGTTGAGTTCGCCGTAGGAGACCCGCCCGGAGTCGGTGATCAACGCCGTCCGGTCGGGGCCGGCAATGGCCTGCTGCTCGAAGAGCCGGGCGACGCCACAGTTCTCCAGCGGCGGGGCCGGAGTTGTGGCGAGTCGCCGGATCTGCTCGATCTCCTGCTCCGGCACCAGCCGGAGCGCGCCCACCGGATCCGCGTCGGCCGCGGCGAGGACGGACCGCAGCAGCGTCGCGTAGCGCTCGACGTGCAGCAGCAGCGTCTCCTCGCGGAACAGGGTGGTGGAGTACTCCCACTCCATCAGCAGCCGCCCGCCGCTCTCGCGGGCGCTGAGCGTGATGTCGTACTTGGCACTGCCGTCGTCGAAGGTGACCACCCGTTCCCCGGCGTGTTCCAGACCCAGGTCGGTGTTCTGGTAGACGAAGCAGACGTCGAACAGCGGGCGCCGCCCGGGTTCGCGCGGCGGGTCCAGGTCCTCGATCACCAGTTCCAGCGGGCATGCCTGGTGCTCGAACGCCTCCAGCACCGTCGACCGCAGCCCGGAGAAGAACTGCCCTATCCCGTCGGCGGGGTCGGCGGAGATCCGCAGTGGCAGCGTGTTGACGAACATGCCGACGACGTCGGCGTAGCTGAGGTCCGGTCTACCGGCGACTGGGGTACCGACGACGAGGTCGGTCTGCCCGCTCAGCCGGCTCAGCAACTGGTGGAAGACCCCGAGCAGCACCATGGAGGGCGTCAGGTCGCGTGTGCGCGCGTAGTCCTTCACCGCCTTGAGCGTCTCCGCGTCCAACTCGGTGAACAGCGTCGCGCCTGCACCGGCCACGGCATCGGTGCGCTGCCGGTCGGTGGCCAGGTGCAGCGTCGGGACGCCTTCGGCGAATCGGGAACACCAGTAGTGGCGCCCACGCAGCACGTCGGCGCCCGTCTCGCGTTCGAGCAGCTCTCGTACGGCCGAGCGGTACCCGCGGGCCGGTGGAGGGAGTTCGGCCCCGTCGACGATCGCGGCGAGGTCGCGGAACAGGATCCCCATCGACGTGCCATCGGTGACGATGTGGTGGAAGTCGATCGCCACGCAGCTCACGCCGTCGCCGAACTCGAAGCAGCCGACGCGGAACAGGGGGCCCTCGTCGAGCCGGAAGGGCCGGACGAAGCGCGTCATCTGCTCCCGTGCCCGGTCTTCGTGGCTCTCCCCCGGTCCCGGGGCGTCGAGGTGGAGGCGTTCTACCGCCACCTCGACCTCGGCGTGGATGCGCTGCACCGGTTCGCCGTCAACGAGGTGGAACGTGGCACGCAGGCTGTCGTGGCGGCTCACGAGACAGTGCAAGCCCGCCTCAAGACGGGCCACGTCGAGGGTGCCCTCGCCGATCGTCAGTCCGGTGATGTTGTACGCGACCGAGTCGCCGTCCAGCCCGCCGGAGAACAGCATGCCCCGCTGGGACGCGGTGAGCGGGAGCTCGTACTCCGTGGCGTCGTCCTCGGTCCCGGTGCCGTCCGAGCCGCGGTCGGGGCGGCCGCGGACCGGCTCGTCGCTGAGCCCGAACTCGCCGGCGACGGCGTCGGCGAAGTCGTCGAAGACCGGCTTTCTCAGCAGCAGTGGCGCGGGGATCTCAAGGTCGAACTCCGCGTTCAGCCGCTGAATGATCTTCAAGGACGAGACGGAGTCGCCGCCCAGGGCGAAGAAGCTCTCGGATCCGGCGAACTCGGGGTAGCCGAGGACCTCCGACCACACTGACGCGATGACGGACCGCGTTGTGGGCGGCTCGGGCTTGCCGTCCGGATGCGCCGACCGTGCCGGGTCCGTACCCCCTGGCAGCACCGGCCCGTCCCCGGCCGGGGACGGCGGGCCGACCCGCACGGTCTCGTCCCAGTAGCGGGCGTGGTCGAAGGGCTGCGGCGGCAGCGGGACCCTCCGGGCTCCGCCGACCGGTGTGGTGTCGGCGAACGGCCGGGCGTGACCGGCGAGATAGGCGGTCGCCGCGGCGCGGTGGCGCCGGAACCACTCGGGGAGGTCGGCCCGCCGACCGGTTCCGGCGCCGGGAGGCAAGGTCGTGCCTCCGTCCTGCGGTCCGTGATTGGCCGCAGGGGACTCGGGGCGTCCGCGCAGGACGGCCGTGCGCCTGTCCGGGAATGGCTCCTCGTGCGCGCCGCGTGGGCGGAGCAGGCGCGCCAGGCCCGCCCGCAGGCCGACGCGATCGTGGCAGAGGATGACGGCCCGTACCGGCTGGTGCTCCCGGCCCACCCGCATGGTGTGGCAGATGTCGATGAGGTGGAACTCGGGATGGGTGTCAAGGAAGTCCAACTGACGAGCCACGGACCGCACGAGGAGTTCCTCGCTCCGCGCGGAGATCACGTAGAGATGGACTCCCGGCCCGGCCAGTGGTCGCGGCGGCGTCTCCGGCGCCTCCTGGAGCACCACGTGAGTGTTGGTCCCGGTCAGGCTGAAGCTGCTCACCCCCGCCCGCCGGGGCGTCACGCCTGGCTCCCACGGGGTGAGCCGGTCGATCACGTACACCGGCGAGTCGACGAGGTCGAGGTGGCGGTTCGGGCTCTCGAAATGCAACGACGGCGGGAGCATCCGGCGGTCGAGGCACAGCACCGTCTTGACCAATGACGCCAGGCCCGCGGACCCGACCGTGTGCCCGATGTTCGACTTCACCGAACCCAGCGCACAGAACTGCCTGCGGCTGGTGAACTGACCAAAGGCGGCCTTGAGGCCCTTGACCTCGATCGGATCGCCGAGGGCCGTCCCGGTGCCGTGCGCCTCGACGTAGGACAGCGACTCCGGCTCGATACCGGCCCGCTTCCATGCCGCGACGAGCACGTCCTTCTGCGCCCGAGCGTTGGGGGCGGTGATGCCGTTGCTGCGGCCGTCGTTGTTCACCGCGTTGCCGACGATGACGCCGTAGACATGGTCTCCGTCGGCCGTGGCCCGAGCCAGCGGCTTGACGTGGACGGCGACCACCCCCTCGCTCCAGACCGTGCCGTCGGCTCCGGCGTCGAAGGCCCGCACCCGGCACTCGCCGGACTCGGTCTCGCTGCCGAGACTCCCCGGGGAGAGGAAGAGGTTGATCCCGGCGACAAGGGCGCTGTCGCAGTCACCCTGGCGGATGGCCTTCATCGCCGTGTCCAGCGCCACCAGCCCGGACGAGCAGCCAGTGTCGGTGACCGACGCGGGGCCCCGCAGGTTCAGGTGGTATGAGATGCGGCTCGCCAGGGTGCCCGGCCACGAGCCCGCGAACGCGGAGAAATCCACCTCTGACAGGAACGGCAGGTAGGACATGCTCAGCCGGTGCGAGTGGTCGTTGCCGACGAAGACACCGATCGCCGCGCCGTCCAGGTCGCCGCGGGCGTACCCCGCGTCCTCCATCGTCTCGACGAGGACTTCCATCATGTGCCGGTGGTAAGGATCGAGTTCCCTGGCCGCCCGCGGCGAGATACCGAAGTACTCGGGGTCGAAGAGGTCGATCCGGTCCAGGAAGCCGCCCCGGCCGAGGCCGGCGGGGTTCGGCAGGACCCGGCGGAGGTCATCCAGACGGGCCTGCGGGAAGTCTCCGATGGATTCACGCCCCGAGACGAGGTTGTCCCAGAACCGCTCCTTGTCCGGCGCCCCGGGCAGTCGACAGGCGATCCCCACGACGGCGATCGGGTCGCCGCCGGGTCCCACCGCGCGGTCAGGCCGGGTGCCGGGCCGCCCGACCGCGCGGATGAACTCCTTGGCCCGCTCGGCGTCGAGGCGGTCCTGCCGCACCTGCGTCAGCAGGTACTTCAGCAGTTCCTTGCGCGTCTGTTCCCCCACTTCGGTCACGGTCGCTCCCCATGGACCCCGGTGTCGCCGAAAGCGGAGAGCAGCTCCGTGTCGCCGATCTCGGCCAGCACCTCCCGCAGTGCCGGGTCCGCTCCCGGGTCAGCGGTCCCGTCCGCATCCGGGCCGAGTCGCTCGTCGATGTAGGCGGCGAGATCGACGACGGTGGAGAAGGAGAACAGGTCGGCGACGTCCACCGTCTCCGGATAGGCCACCTCCACCTTCGACAGCAGGTCCGCGGTCATCAGCGAGTTGCCACCGAGTTCCTGGAAACCGGCGTGGGCATCGATCTCCACGAGACCGAGCACCGCCCCGTAGATGGCTGCGATCCGGCGCTGGGTCGGGGTCGGGTCCGGCAGGCCGGTCAGGGTGACATCGGCCATCGCGTCACCGGGCTCCGGCGTGGTGTCGGCAGCGTCGGCGACCTCGGCCGGGACGGTGAAGGGGAGAGTCCTCCACTCACGCCGCAACACCGGGAGGTTGAACTCGGCCGGGACGGCGCCGTCGGCCGGGTGGCGCAGGAAGTACGCCAGCCAGGCCAGTCCCTCCCGCACCGACACTGGCGTGAACGGGGTGTCGTCCGCTGGCACGCCACGATCGACGGCCATTCCAGCCCCGGTCCAGGTCGGCCAGTTGACCGACAGGGCGCGCACGCCCGCCGCCCGTGCGCCGGTGGCCAGGGAGTCCATGAAGGCGTTGGCGGCGCAGTAGTCGCCCTGGCCGTGCCCGCCCATGACCGAGGCGATCGAGGAGAAGAACACGACGAACGGGTCCGGGTGGGCCCGCGCCAGTTCCAGCAGCGCGATGCTCCCGTCGACTTTCGGGGCGAGCACGGCGTTGTAGTCCGCCCGCTGTTTGGTCGAGAGGAAGCCGTCACCGGCGACACCCGCCGCGTGGACGATGCCGGACAGGCGCACGCCGTCGGCCCGCAGGCGCTCGTCCAGGCTCCGGACATCGTCAATCCGCGACACGTCGCAGCGGATGTAGTCGGCCACCCCCAGTTGCTCGACGCGACGCCTCGTCGGTTCGTCGAGTTCTGTGCGGCCGAGCAAGAAGATCCGGTCGGCTCCCCGCGCCGCCATCTCCTCGGCGACGCACAGGCCCAGGCCGCCCGCACCACCGCTGATGAGGAAGGCGCCCCCGGCATAGGGCGACTCCGTGTCGTCCTCCTCGTCGACGGTGACGGGCTCCAAGCGCCGCACGTGCACCTCTGATCCGCGGATCGCGCGCGGCGAGGCGCCGTGAGCGCCCAGGCACTCGTGGGCCAGCAGGTCCGCGGGCACGCCGGGGTGCGCGTCGAGGACCCCCACCGGCAGGTGTTCCTGTCCGATCACCACGGCCAGCGCCGCGGTGGCCGCGGCATAGGGGTCCGTGACGGCGTCGGCGCCGACCACCCGCCAGGCGTTGCTGCCGAGCACCCGCAACCCGAGGGGGAGCTTGACCCGGTACGCCAGCAGGCCGCGGTACAGCTCGAACAGCGCGTCGACGCCACCACCGCGCCGGTCCGCGTGGGACAGTTCGGAGCCGGCCGTGAAGTCGGTGGCGAACAGCAGGCCCTGGACCTCCGCCGAGCGCAGCCGGGTGCACAGCACCCGCACGCCGTCCTCGTCGGGAGTGAACACCTCGCCACCCGGTCCGACGCCGGCCCCGAGGTAGCACGGCACGACGCGTACCCCCGCCCCGGTGAGCGCCTCGATGAGATCGCGGCCGGTCACGGTGTCGCGCACCAGCACCGCCCAGGCCGCCTCCTGGTTCGTCCGCAGCTCGGCCGGAGCGGTCTGCTCCCAGGTCACCCGCAGAAACCGGCGCGGGCCAGCCACACTGAAGCGCGTCCAGTCGACCTTCTTGACGGTGTAGCCGCTGATCTGACCGAACACCCTGCCGTCGAGGTCGATCAGGTCCACGTCGAAGGTGATCGTCTCGCCACCGGGGCCACCATCGCGAACCGTGCGGACCCGCGAGTAATACGACTCGGGCGCCGGCCGGTGCAGGACGAAGTTCTTGTACAGGTACGGCAGGTAGGTTCGGCCGCCGACCTGCGAGCTCACGTTGACCGCGTTGTCGAGCATCGCCGGATGCAGCCCGTAGGTCGTGGTCTCGGCGTCGATCCCCAGGGGCAGCCGTAGCAAAGCCAGCGCCGCTCCGTCACCGTGCCATTGCGCGCGCACGGAATTCCAGTGCGGACCGAACTGGAAGACTCCGGTGTCTGCCTCGAAGTCGACCGGGTCGGCCACCGTGGTCGCCGCGCGCTGCACCGCCGCGACGTCGACGATCGTCTCCTGCTCCGTGGCGACCGCTCTGCCGACTCTGCCCTCGACGTGTGGGACCCAGTCGTCGCCCTGCCTGCTGACCACCTGGAACGTGTAACCGTCCGCGGACCGTTCGAGCCGGGTCCGCACGGTCGCGTCGGTGCCGGCGGCCACAGAGAGGGGCACGCGGAAGACCACGTCCTGGAACCGCACGGCCCCGGCGCCCGCGACCGCGGCGTGGGCCGCCCGAGCCATCTCCAGGTACGTGGTGCCCGGCACCACTGCCCTGCGGTCGATCCGATGGTCCGCCAGCACCCAGTGCCGTTCCACCGACAGCGTGTTCTCGAACACGACGCGGGAGTCCGACCGGCTGGTCTCCGCACCGAGCAGGGGGTGCTCTCGTGGGGCGCCAAAACTCCGCACCCGAGTCCGCAGCGGCCGGGCCCAGTGGCGGGTCCGCGCGAACGGGTAGCTCGGTAGCGGCACCCGCCGACGGGCGTCTCCCGCGTGGTACCGCGCGAAGTCGACGCGCGCGCCCCGGACGTAGCGGGTGGCCAGTCCGGTCAGCACGTCGTCCTCACCGGGCGCCGTGCCGG
Source organism: Crossiella sp. SN42 (assembly GCF_023897065.1). Classification (GTDB taxonomy): domain Bacteria; phylum Actinomycetota; class Actinomycetes; order Mycobacteriales; family Pseudonocardiaceae; genus Crossiella. The sequence goes on along the minus strand of NZ_JAMHIV010000022.1, from coordinate 55,786 downwards.
CGGCGATGACCGCGTCCGCCTCCGCCGACAGGCGTTCGAGGGTCTGCCTGGTGACGTCGCCAGGGGCGAACGTGCCCTTCTTGTCACTGACGACGACGTGCGCTCCGTAGTGGACGCCCTGCCGCTCGTCGGTGCCGAGGCCGCGAGCGCGGACGCGATCGATCGACTCCGCGAGCTGTTCCCTGCTCGCCGCGATGATCAGAAGCCGGTGCTCGTGGTGCGCACGCCCGATGTTGGAGGTGTAGCAGATGTCGGCGAAGGACCACGGGCTGCCCGCGAGCAGCTCGTCGTAGCGGTCCAGTAGCTCGCGCAGGGCTTCCTCGGTCCGGGCGCTGACGGTCAGGCAGTAGCGCGGCCGACCCTGGTCCGCGCCGCGGTAGGCGGGGGCCTCCTCCAGCACCAGGTGGCAGTTCGTCCGGACGAAGCCGAACGAGCTGACCCCGGCACGCCGCGGGGTTGCGGAGGTGTCCCATGCCGCCAGCCGGTCGTGGACGTAAAGCGGGCTGTCGGCGAAGTCGATGTAGGGATTGGGCACATCGAAGTTCGCCGACGGGGGCAGCACACCCGTCTCCAGCGCCTTGACCACCTTGGTGACAGCGGCCACGCCGGAGGCGCCCACCATGTGCCCCATGGTGGTCTTCAGCGAACCGATCCCGCAGAACTGCCGGCGCGAAGTGTGCCGCCGAAACGCCTCCGACAGGCCTTTCGCCTCGATCGGGTCGCCGAGTGCCGTCCCAGTGCCGTGGGCCTCGACGTAGCTGATCGTCTCGGGCTCGACGCCAGCCCTGGCCCAGGCGTCGAGGATCACCTGCTCCTGCATCTGCGCCCGCGGTGCGGTGATACCGCCGGACATGCCGTCGTTGTTGATGGCCGAGCCCTTGATGACCGCGCGGATGTGGTCCCGGTCGGCGAGTGCGCGCGCGAGCGGCTTCAACATGACCATGCCGACGCCTTCGCCCCACACGGTCCCGTCGGCCCTGGCGTCGAAGGTGCGCACGGTGTGGTCGGGGGACTCGACGCTGTCCATCGTCGCCCCGGTCATGTACGCGGCCTTCACCTCACCGGCCTGCGACAGGTTGAGGCCGCCTGCCAGCGCCATGTCGCACTCGCCGGCTTGCAGTGACTGGACGGCCTGGTGGATGCTCACCGCGCCGGCGGAGCACGCGGTGTCGATCATGACGCACGGGCCGGTGAGGTCCATCAAGTAGGAGATCCGGCTTGCCACCAGCCCTTCCCAGGATCCGGCGAGCTGCATCGGACTGCGCTCGGAAAACATGCGGTAGTACGAGTAGTTCGTCTGGTCACGACCGAGGAAGACCCCGGTTCGGGTGCCTCGGACGCTCTCACCGCCGTATCCGGCGTTTTCGAGTGTCTCGTACGCGACCTCCAGGCCGATCCGCTGATGCGGATCCAGGTAATCCGCTTCCAGCGGCGGGATGCCGAAGAAGCGCGCGTCGAACCGGTCGATCCGGTCCAGGTAGCCGCTCATCGAATAGATGCGGTCCAGATCGGACTCGGCCACGATCGCGCCGAGGATGACCTCGGAGTAGTACGGGTTCCGCAGGATGTCGTACATGTCGGCCTTGCGTGCCTGCGGGAAGTCCCGGACGCAGTTCCTGCCCAGCCGCAGGAAATCCCAGAACTCATCGACGCTGCCCGCCGCGGAATAGCGCCCGGCCAGGCCGATGATGGCGATGTCACGAGGGGTCGTCGGCGCGGCCGTCAGTTCCAGCAGCAGCGCCTTCGCCTCTCCCTTGCTGATCCGCCGCTGCGCGACCTGCTCAAGGATGAAAGCCTTCACACTGTCCATCTGGCATCCCGATTCTGTCGAAACGACCCGATTCCGTTACAGCAGGCCACGGGACTCCTCCACCGTGATCTCGCCTTGCTCCACCATGTCCAGCAGCCGGTCGATGTCGTCCGCACCGGCCATGTCGGTCGCTCGTGCCGGCGCACCGGCCGCACCGGTGCTCTCGGCGCCGAGCCGGGAGGCGACGCACGCCGCCTGATCGGCGATCGTGGTGAACCGGAACAGGTCGGTGATGTCCATGAGGTCCGGAAAACGCTCGTCGTAATGCCTCAACATCTGCGAGGCCAGCAGAGAGTTGCCGCCGAGGTCGTCGAACTTGTCGTGGGCGTCCAGTTCCGTGACATCGAGCGTCCGCGCCCAGATCTCGGCGACGGCCTGCTCGACTGCGCCGACGCCATCCAGCCCGTAGAGCGCGACGGCCGGCGCGCCGGCGGCGTCGGTCGTGCGGCTCGCCCGCGCGGTGGCCGCCGCCGTCACCGCACGTCTCCGGCCTGGCATGACGACCGGCGGGTGGTCACGCTCAGCCATGAGTGCCCGGAGCAGCCCGGTCCCCTCGCTCGGGCCGACCGGCGGGAAGAGCTCGTCCTCGTCCACGGCGTGCAGGCGCGCGGCCATCCCGGTCTCCCGCCACGCGGGCCACTGGATGCTCAGCGCGGGCAGGCTCCGGGCCCTGCGGTACTGGGCCAGGCTGTCGAGCACCAGGTTCGCGGCGGTGTAGTCGGACTGGCCCTGGTTCAGCAGGAGCCCGGAGATGCTGGAGAACGCCACGAAGAAGTCCAGGTCGTCACCCAGGGTGGCCTCGTGGAGAGCGACCCCGCCGACCGCCTTCGGGCGGTACACGGCCATGAACTCGTCAATGCTCTTGGTGTGCAGGAACCCGATCCCCGGCCGACCGGCCAGGTGCAGCACCCCGCTGATCCGGCCGTACCGCTCCCTCAGGTCGACGACGGCGCGCTCGACCGCCCGCGGGTCCGCCATGTCCAGCCGGACGACCTCGGTGACGGCGGGGTCGCCCTCCGGCCCTGATCCGGGGCCGGGCGCGACGCCCTCCCGCTCCGAGCCCAGCAGGACGATGCGCCGGAACCCCTGCCGGGCCAGGTCCTGCGCCACGGCGGTGCCCAGCCCGCCCGTACCGCCGGAGACGACGGTGAGCCCGTCAGGCGGGACCGGACCGCGCGTCCCGTCCCGCATCGAAATCCCGCGCCGCTCGATCACCGGCTCGTACGGCCGCGCGTCCCGGTAGAACAGCAACGCCGGTCGGTCGAGGCCGCGCGCCTCGTCGATCAGGACCCTCGGCGGAGTGCGTTCGTCGATATCGACGCAGCGGATGCCCAGCGCCCGGTGTTCAAGGCCGGCGACGCGCATCAGGCCGAGCACGCCGGCCTGCCCCGGATCAGGTGCGGGCTCCTCGCCGGTGACCGCGAGCGCGGTGTGGGTCAGGACCACCAGGCCACCGGCGAGTTCCGGACGGCGGGCGGCGAGGAACTGCACGAGCGCGACAGTCCTGTCGACGGGCTCGACCACCCGCTCTGCCAGCGGTGCGACGGAGTCATCCGGAATGCCAGCGAGAATCCCGAAGGCGAATTCACGGCCCTCGCCGAGCTGGTCGTCAGCGGCGTCGGCCACGTGCAGAAAGTCGTAGCCCGCCGCCCGGATCTCGCTGGTGAGGGTGGCAAGCATCGGACCGAAGCCGCCACAGAGCAGGACGGTGCCACCCCGGCCGGCGCCGGCGTCGACTGGCGGGTCGGTCAACTGATAGGCCTGCACGTACCCGTAGCCGCCGGCACCGCCCAGGTCGAGGTCGACCGCCGACTTGATGCAGTAGTTCTCCACCGTCAGCACGACCCGACCGGTGGGGTCGGCGACCGTCACGTCGAACGCGTACAGCCGACCCTCGACCGAGGCGGGCCGTTTCCGGAAGTGCGCCAGGACGTGGGCTGGCAACGGGCCGTGAATCGTCAGCCGGCCGTAGGACAGCGGCAGGTAGAGCCGGTCCTCGTCGTAGAGGTTGCTGGGTGCGTTGATCAGCGTGTCGAGCAGTGCCGGGTGCAGGGCGTAGTCGTCGATCTCGTCGCGGAACCGCACCGGCAACTCGAGCTCGTAGAGCATCTCGGTCAGCTCACGATCCGCCCAGCCGCCGCGCAGACTCCCGGTCCAGCGCTCGCCGAGGGTCAGCCCCTTGGACCGGTCGAGCTGGTCGTCGTAGCCCAGCTCGCGAGTCAACCGGCGCCGCAGGCCGTCCGGATCGATCGGTCCGGCCGCCGCTGCGGCGATCTCCGTGACGAGTTCCGCGGTGGCGTGGCGCACCCAGATCCCGTCCGTGCTCTGGGCGGCGACGGTGACCTCGGCGGTCCCCGGACCGGCCCCGGCCCCGATGATGACGTGGACCTCGGCTTCCGCACCGTCGTCAACCGCGAGCGGCGCGGCGAACTGCACCCTCCGCAGCGTCATCGCGGAGCCGGTATGGCCCAGCCGCCTGGCGACCTGCACGATCATCTCCACCAGTCCGGTACCGGGGAGCACGCTGAGCCCGTCGATGCGATGCTCGGCCAGCTCCCAGAACCGGTGCGGGGAGAGCCGGCACACGGCGATGTCCCGGTCCAGCGTCCGCACCAGGTGGGCGCCGGCGGCCGGCCCGCCGCGGGGAGTCGGACCGTCGGCCTTGATCCAGCACCGCAACGGCTCGAACGGGTAGGTCGGCAGCGGGATACGGCGCTCGCCCCGCGCCGCAGCCCGCCAGTCGATGTCGGCGCCGCGGACATAAAGTGAGGCGAGCCGTCGCAAGCCGTCACGAGCGAGTGTCCCGTCGAGCAGCAGCGCCGCCTCGCGGCTTAACCGCTTCTGCTCCTCGGGGGTGAGATCACGCGGGTCACGCGGCTCGCCGCCACCGACCACGAGTCGGAACTCCCCGGCGGTGAGGTCCCCGTTCGGTGCCGTGCCGGGGCCATCCTCGAGGTGACGCGCGAGAAGCGCGAGCAGCTCCTGCCGCTCCTCGAACACGAACGCGACACGTGCCCGGTGGTGCAGGCGCCCGGTCGACGCGGTGAAGCCGAGGTCGGCCAGATCCACCTCGTTCGCGCTCAAGAACGCTAGGTAACGCGCCACGAGCCGTTTCAGGCCCGCGGTGTCCGGCGCGCTCAGCGGGAGCAGCACCGGGGCCGGAGCAGCCACCCGCTCCGGCTCGGGGACCGGGTCGGCACTGCGCACGACGAGATGGCAGTTCGTCCCGCTCAGGCCGAAGCTGTTGATGCCCGCGTACAGGGTCTCGGTCCGGTCGTCGCCCCACGGCACCGTGCGGTCGTTGACGTAGACCGGTGACAGCGGGAACACGATGTTCGGGTTGGGCTCGTCGAATCCGAGACTCGCCGGCAGGGTCCGGTGTCGCATCGACAGCACGAGCTTGGCCAGCCCCGCCAGGCCGGACGCGTTGTCCATGTGGCCGATGTTGGTCTTCACGGTGCCGATGCCGCAGAACTGCTTCCGGGAGGTGTGCCGGGCAAAGGCCCGCTCGATCCCGCCGATCTCGACCGGATCGCCGAGGCGGGTCGCCGTGCCGTGTGCCTCGATGAAGCTGATCTGATCCGCCCGGACGCCCGCGTCGGCGAGTGCCGAGTCGATCAGGTCGGCCTGCGCTTGCGCGTTGGGGGCGGTTATACCGTTGGAGGCGCCGTCCTGGTTGATCGCGCCGCCGAGGATGACCGCGCGGATGGTGTCGCCGTCGCGCTGCGCCCGGTCGAGCGCCTTCAGCACGAGGACGATGCAGCCCTCAGCCGGGCTCGTGCCGTCACTCCTGCGGTCGAAGGTCCGCGTGTGGCCATCCCGGGACGAGGTGCCCTGGATGTCCTTGATGCCGATGCCGGAACTGTCGGCCACGACCGGGAGCAGGTCGCAGTTCACAGCGCCGACGAGCGCCATCGTGCAGTCCCCGCGCTGGATCGCGCGGCAGGCCGTGTAGGCGGCGACCAGACCGGACGAGCACGCCGTGTCGATGAGCATCGACGGTCCTCGCAGGTTCAGCAGGTAGGCGATCCTGCTGCCGATGATCGACTTGACGTTCCCGGCGACGGAGATCTCCGGGGCGTCGGGGGCGATTGCCTGGATCATCGTCCGGTAGTCGTCGCCGAAGTCGGTCGACATGCCCACGTAGACCCCCACCTGCTGGCCCCGGATCTCGGCGTTGAGGTGGCCGGCGTCCTCGAGCGCGGCCCACGCGGTCTCCAGGAAGATCCGCTGGTTCGGGTCGAGGGCCCGTGCCTCCTGGCGGGACATCGAGAAGAACGGGTAGTCGAACTCCGCCACGGAGGGCAGCCGGGTGCCGCCCCAGTAGCGTTCCCGCGAGGGCCGCGACGGCGCCCCGCGCGCGGCCAGGTAGGCGTCGACGTCGGCGCGTCGCTCCTCGGACAGGTCACGCCGGCCCCGTTCGCCGCGGACCGTCATCTGCCAGAACTCCTCGAGGTCCACGGCCTCGCCCACCCGCCCGCTCATCCCGATGATCGCGACCGGGACGTCACCGCGTCCTGGGTCGGATCGGGCGATCCGCACGTCGGCGGCCTCGGGAAGTTCCGCCAGGTCCAGGTCACCGATGGCCAGCAGCGGGTTCATGACCCGGTCGCCCGGATCGGCACGAACAGTTCAGTGTCACCGGCGCGCCGCAGGATCGACGCGATCCGCTCCTGCTGCTCGGCCTCCGGCACGCCCTTTGTCCGCATGATCCCGCGCAGGAGGTCAAGGGCTTCCCGCCGCTGCTCGCCGGTGAGCTCGTCCTCCTCGGTCGAGGACAACTGCTGGAGTCGGCGGTAGGGCGTGATCACACCGGCGGCGTACTCGTCGTCGTCGAAGTTCCTGTTCCGGGTCGCGGCGGCCGCGCCGAGGCACAGCCCGACGAGACCGGGACGGTTCCTCCGCTCCTCGATAGCCCGCTCGAGCGCCTTGTGGGCTCCGTCGGTGTCCTCGTCGAGGCTGTGGGCCACCGCCCCGGCACCGGTGATCATTCTGGTGAGCACGTTCTTCGGCCCCACCTCGATCCACAGTGTCACCCCTCGGGCGGTGAGCGTGGACACCACGGCGTCCCACCGGACCGGGCTGGTGAGCTGGACGGCGAGGGCGTCCCTGATCTCCTGTGCGCTCTCGTACAGCCGGCCGGTGACGGTGCTGCAAACTGGGACACCCGGCCGTGTGAACTCGATCTTCTCGATCTCCGCCACGTAGGCGGGCACGGCATCGGCCATGAACACGCTGTGGAAGGCGCCTGCGACGTTGAGCGTGGCAACCCTGCCGCCCCGGTCCTCCAGCAGGGTGGTGATCCCTTGCAGGTCCGCGAGCGTCCCGGACAGGACGGTTTGCCGCTCGGCGTTGTAGTTGGACACCTGCACCGTGCGGCCGCCGGAGTTGAACTCCTCGACGCACCTCTCGACCTCGGCCACCGGCATCCGGAGCGCGGCGATCATCCCGGTGTCGGCGGCAGCCGTGCATGACTCCATGGCCTCGCCGCGGACCTTGACCAGGCGCACCGCGTCCTCGAAGCCCACTGCTCCTGCCGCGAGCAGCGCGGTGATCTCACCCAGGCTGTGCCCGGCCAGGTAGGAGACCGGCAGCTGCCGGTCCCGGCCGAGCACCTCGTACATCGCGAAGCTCAGGACCAGCAACGACATCTGCGCGTGCCGGGACCGGGTGAGCTCGGCCGGGGACTCGGTGAAACAGAGGTCGGCGAGGGAGTAGCCCACGAGGTCGGACGCCTGCGCGAAACGTTCCCGCACGCTGCTCTCCGACTCGAACCAGCGGCGGCCCATCCCGGAGAACTGGGATCCCTGGCCGGGGAACACGAGCGCGAGGTCGGTCATGTCTGGTCCTTCCGTGCCGATGCGTGCAGGTGTCCCGGTGTGGCGCCGGATGTGTGGGGTGGGGCGTGGGAGCCGACCGGGGCCGTGGGGGATTCGAGGACTCCCAGCAGCCGCACGTAGCTGTCGAACAGCCGGTGCGCGGCTCCGGGGTCGATCTCGCGCCGGTGCGCGAGAGCCACGGCGGCAGACTGCGCGGTCACGGCGGTGCCCAGGACGATGTCGGCGTGCCGGAGGATGTCGCTCTCCCCGGCGCGCAGGCGGTCCGCACAGGCGATGGTCACCATGCCGCCGGCGCCGCGGCCGGGACGGATCCGGTCGAGGTGCACCTCGCCGCCCGGCAGAGCGACCAGGCGCAGGTAGTCGTCCACCAGGTCGGACAGGTCGGCCCGGCCGAGGACATCGAGGCGAACCGGGACCGCCCGGTCGCGCCCGAGCACTACGCAGAGCGTGACATCGTCGCAGGAGAGCGTCTTGCCGACGGTCAGGGCGAACGCGGCATGGGCCAGCGCCTGCGCCGCGCGCTCACCGCCCTCGCCCGCCCGGTTCAGCGCGGCCCGGACCCGGGCAGGCAGCACGACCTCGACGGTCCCGTCGGCCCGCTCGGCGCCCCGCTCCGGTGCGAACCAGGACTCGGGCAGTCGCACACCGACCTCGGGCAGGGAGCCAGCCTGCCCGTGCCGCGCCAGCTTCCGCTGCAGGAGTTCCTGCAGGCCGCCAAGGGTGGGCTCGGCGAACAAGTCGCTCACGTCGAGCACCCCGGGGTATGCGACGTTCAGCTGTTCCAGCAACAGGACGAGGCTGAAGGAGTTGCCGCCGAGATCGAGGAAGCTGTCGTCCGGGCCGAACGAGACGTCACCGAGAACCGACTTCCAGGCTTTGAGCAGGTCCTCGCTCACCGCCGGGGACACCTCCGTCCGCCCCGGTCCGGGCGGCGGGGTGCCTTGGCGTGCCAGTGCCGTGCGATCGACCTTGCCGCTTGTCGTCATGGGCACCTCGGGCACCGCCGTGAGCGTGGCGGGGACCATGTAGCCGGGCAGCGTCCGGGACAGGAAGTCCTTCAGCGACTGCGGGTTCAGGTCCGCGTCCCCGCGCACCGCGTAGAACCCGCGGATGACCCGGTTCCCCGGCGAGATCTCGTCGACGACCGCCCCGGCCCCAGCCACCAGTTCGTGCCCGGTGATCGCCAGCTCGATCTCCTCCAGCTCGATCCGGTAGCCGCGGACCTTGACCTGGTTGTCCACCCGGCCCAGGCAGTGGACCTCGCCATCCCGCCACCGCGCCCGGTCCCCGCTGCGGTAGATCCGTCCCTCGCCGAAGGGGTTCTCGCGGAACACCTCGCGGGAGAGCTCGGGCCGGTGCAGGTACCCGGGTGACACGCCGTGGCCGCCGATCCACAGGTCACCGACCGCTCCCTCCGGAACGAGCTGAAGGTCGCCGTCGAGCACGTAGAAAGTGGTGTTGGAAATGGGCGTGCCGATGCTGACGGACGCGTCGCGGGTGAGCTCCTTGACGCTGGACCAGATGCAGGTCTCGGTGGGCCCGTAGACATTGAAGACCTGGCACGACGACCGGGCCCACAAGTCCGGCAGCAGGTCCTCCGGGAATGCCTCGCCGCCGACGACCAGCTTGTCCAGCGGTTCCAGTGCCACCCGAGCCGCGTCCGGATCTGCACACAACATCCGCAACCGGCTCGGCGTCATCTGCAGGTACCGCACGCCGTTGCCATCGACGAACTCCGCGATCGCCGCCGGCGTGCGGGTGTCCGCCTCGTCGGCCAGGACCACGGTCCCACCGGTGACCAGCGTCATCAGGGTCTCCAGGAGGTGGATGTCGAACGACGGGGTGGTCAGGCACGCCACCGTGGCGTTCTCCGCCCAGCCGAGCGCCCTCGGCATGCCCCACAGGAAGTTCGCCAGCGCACGGTTGGTCACCGTGACGCCCTTCGGCCGGCCGGTGGAGCCGGAGGTGAAGATGACGTACGCGAGGTCCTCCGGCTTGTCGGACTCCGGCGCCGGCGCCGCCGCATCCGGCAGGTCCTCCTCGCCGATGGTCATCGTCATCGCGCCCAGTTCCAGGGTCTCCGCGATCCCCGGAGCACACAGGACTTTCGCCGGGGCGGCAGTCTTGATCATCGAGCGCAGCCGCTCCGGAGGGTTCGTGACCTCCAGCGGCAGCCAGGCGGCACCGACGCGGTGCACGGCCAGCATGGCCGCGACGAGGTCCGGTGATCGCGGCAGCAGTAGCGCGACCAGGTCCCCCTTCCCGACTCCGGAGTCGCGGAGCCGGGCGGCGAGCCGGCCTGCGCGCTCGGCCAACTGCGCGTAGGTCGTCTCCTCGCCACGGAAGCGGATCGCCGGCCGCCGGGCGTGTGTGGCGAACGCTCGGTCGAACAGCTCCCCGAGGCGCGGCACGTCCGGTACGGACGGACCGGCGCCCCAGGACAGGAGACGTTCGGCCGTGGCTTCCTCGACGAGCGGTATCTCGCCGATCTTGCGGTCGGGGTCCTCCACCGCTCTCGCGAGCAGGGCGCGGTACATGTCCATCAGGTCGGCGATCCGCTGCTCGCCGTAGACGTCGGAGTGGTTCAGGTCGACGAACAGGCCACCGTCGCGCTCGACCAGTTCGAGCGTCATGGCGAGCATCGAGCCGCGCATGCCAAAGTCCACGGTCGTGCCAGTGAGCGCACCGAACCGGCGAGCGCGCTTCCGCGCGTTCGTGTAGATGAACATCGTGTCGAACAGCGCGTTGCGACCGTAATCGCGCTCCAGCTCCAACTCCTCGATCAGCGCGTCGTAGGAGTAGTGCGAGTGCTCGATCGCCGCGACGCTGGTGTCGCGGACCTGCCGGAGGAAGTCCGACAGCCGGGTCTCGGGCGTCGGGCGCAAGCGCAATGGCAACGACTGGGCGAACATTCCGACCGTGCCGTCGAACGGGCCCAGGATCCGCTGGTCCAGAGGCACGCCGACGCACAGATCCGTCTCGCCGCCCGTCTTGGCCAGCAGCACCGACCACAAGGACAGGTAGAAGACGAACGGCGTCGTCCGGTGCCGACGGATCACCGCCTTGGCCGCCTCGTGCACCTCACGGTCGATCTCGGCGTAGAAGTGGCGTCCGTTGAAGTCGTTGACGACCGGGAGGGGAGCGTCGGTCGGAACGGACAGGGGCGAGGGCAGGGTCTCGAACTCGCCCAGCCACCACCGCCGGTGGTCCTCGTAGCCGGCCCCGCCGGGCAACTCGGACCGCCGGCGGACGTGCTCGGCGTAGTCCGCGGGCTCGCCGGTGCTCGTCAGCCGCCCGTGCGTCAGGTGGTCGGCGAGCTCGTCGATGATCAGTTCCAGCGCGCGGCCGTCGACGATGATGTGGTGAAAGGAGACCACGAGATCGTGGGTGCCGTCCTCGCCGACGACGATCCCGTAGCGCCACAACGGCGCCCTGGACAACTCCAGCGGCGCGTTCATCACCGCGGCTACCTCCTCGGCGCTGGCTCCGTCGAAGAGGTGGAACTCCGGCTCGACGTCCGGCTGGACCCGGCAGATGACGTCGGTGGAGTCGATCTCGTAGCGACAGCGCAACTTCGGGTGCCTGCGGGCCACAGCCCGGAACGCCGCATCGACCTGGGCCGGATCCAGCGGGCCGTCGAAGCGCAGCCGGGCCGGAACCTGGTAGGCCGCGTTCCCGCCGCGCATGCGGGAGAGCACGTAGACGCGCTTCTCCTCGGCCGAGAGCGCCATCAGGCCGGGGGGCTGCGGCGTCGCGGCGGGCACGCGCCGCGCGCCGGTTGCACCATCACCGGTGCGACCAGCCGACCTAGCTCGCCGGAAGTCGAAGCCTCCGGCCCGGATCGCCTGCACGGCAACACGGAATGCCTCGAGGATGCGGTCTTTGTGCTCCTCGGTGTGGGCCAGCGAGAAGTACCCCGAGCGCCGCTCCCACACGTAGACGCCATGGTGGGCCAGCAGCTTGAAGAAGAGGTTCGCGGTGAGGGTCATGGTGACCACGTCGCGCGGCGCCACCGTCTCGTACTTGTACATCGAGGCGAAGTGCGACAGCCGGATCGGCACGTCGTCGCGGTCGAAGTAGTCGTTGGCCCGCTGGACGAAGTCGTCGGTGAACCGGTTCAGTCGGGCTAGCCGCTCCGCACCGCCCTCCTTCAGGTTCGTCAGCACCGCCCGGCAGGCCGCCATGGTGAGCGGGTGTTTGCAGAACGTCCCGGCGAAAAATGTCGTCGGCACCGCCGGCCGGGAGTCGTCGGCGTCGGAGAAGGCCCCGCCGTCGACGGCGTCGAGGTACTTGCTCCGGCCGGCGACGATACCCACCGGCATCCCCCCGCCGACGAGCTTGCCGTACAGCGACATATCGGACTCGACCCCGAAGTACGACTGCGCGCCCCCCAGCTCGACCCGGAAGCCGACGATCATCTCGTCGAAGATCAGCGCGATCCCATGCTCAGTGCAGATCCGCCGGAGTTCCCGGAGAAAGCCCGCGGGCTGCAGGCCCGGGTTGCGTGACTGCACCGGCTCGACCAGCACGGCGGCCAACTCCTCGCCGTGCTGCCGGATCCGGTCCAGCGAGTCCTCGGCGCCGTAGCTGAGCACGAGGGTGTTCTCGATCATGGCTGGCGGGATGCCTATGGTCAGCGGAACGCTACCGGTCCCGTCGCTCTCGGCCAGGACGCCATCGGAGCTGCCGTGGTAGGAGTCGGTGAACCGCACGATCTTGTCGCGCCCGCTGACCGCCCTGGCCAGCCGCAGGGACACCATCACGGCCTCGGTGCCGGTGTTGCAGAACGTGACCCGCTCGGCGCCGGTCATGTCGTGGATCAGTTCCGCGACCTCGCCGGCGACCTTGTTCTGGGGCCCCAGCTCATATCCGGCCTCGAGCTGATCCCGCACCGCACGCATGACGAAGTCGGGCTGGTGGCCGAAAAAGTGGACGCCGTACCCAATCCCGGTGTCGATGTACTCGTTGCCGTCCACGTCCCAGAACTCGGCGCCCCGAGACCGGGCGGACACCAGCGGATAGGCCGTCTCCTTCAGGCTCGTGTCGAAGTTGAGCGAGGCGATCCAGTCGGCGAGCATCTGCCGGTGGGAGCGCGCGTACTTCTTCGACCCCGCGGTCCTGGCGGTGTAGCGGGTGACGAAGTCGTCGACGAACCGCTGCTGCCGCGCGGTGAGCCGGTCCTCGCGCAGCGAGATGTTGTTGTTGTAGGAGCCGACCTTCCGGACCGTCCGCGACGGCCGGCGTTGCGGCGCGGGCCCGTCGGCCGGCGCGGTGCTGGAGAGGGCCTGGAGCTGTTGCCGCATGAGGGCCAACTGGGAGTGGATCACCGCCTCCAGGCCGAAGCCGGGCGGACCGGTTCGGCCGGTGCCCGAGGGCGCCCCGGACGCCGCGGTGCTCCCCTGGTGAACGCTTACGGCAGTGTCCGACGGGGCGACCGGCAGATTCGGCTCGGGAGAGCTCTCCTCCACCGGGCGGTTCCGGGCGACGAAGTCGATCAGCTGCCCCACCGTGTGGAGCGATTGGAAGAAGGTCGTGACCGGGATGTCGAGTGCGAACGCCTTCTCGATGCGCTTGCCTACCTGCACCAGCATGAGCGAGTCGACACCGAGTGAGAATAGTTCGACGCCGCGGCCCAGCGCCGTGGTCGCCACACCGGTGACCTCGCTCAGCACCTGCGTGACGACCAGCCCGACCGCCTTCTCCTCAACCGCCCGGCGTGCGTCGGTCGCGGTGGCGCCGACGTTGACGGAGCCGTTCGCCGGAGGGCCGTCGACTCCGGTGTTCATGGGCGCGCTGCCTTCTCCGGTGCGGTCCCGGTACCAGATCCGTTGCCTGTCGAACGGGGTGTGCGGGAGGTCATGGACCACTCGCCCGGCGCCCGCGAGGTGGCGGGGGTCCAACTCGGCGCCCAGCTCCCACAGCCGACCGGCGGTGCCGAGCAGCTGCCGCAGATCGGACCTGCCCTTACGCAGGCTCGGAAGGACCACCACGTCGTCACCGAACTCCTGGGCGACGAGCCCGCCGAGCGTCGCCGTGGCACCGATCTCCACGAAGGTGCGGAGTCCCGACCCGACGGCCGAGGCGACGGCGTCCCGGAACAGGACGGGCTCGACCAGGTGCCGGCTCCAATGGCCGGCATCGATCGGGGCCCCTGCTGCCACTGGCCGGGCGGTCTGCGCGGAAATCCAGGTGACTGACGGGTCGTCGAAGCGCCGATCGTGGATCTGGGCGTGCAGGCGCTCGGCCGCCGAGACCATCCGCGCCGAGTGGAAGGGGTGTGACACGTCCAGTCGCTCGACGAAGACGCGCTGCCCACGCGCGGCCTTCAGCACGGCGGCCAGGCTCTCGGCCGGGCCGGAGACGGTGACATTGGCCGAGGAATTCACTGCCGCCAGCGAGACGTCCGGGTAGCCGTCGAGCAGTTCCCGTGCCCGCTCTGGGGAGCACAGCAGGGTCGCCATCGACCCGTCGGCCGAGGAGTCCGCGACGACCCGCGCCCGGCACACGACCAGGTCGACGGCCTGTGCACGGGTCATGACGCCGGCGAAGCAGGCCGCGGCGTACTCGCCGATGCTGTGCCCGATGACCGCGGCGGGGGTGATGCCCCAGCTTTTCCAGTACCGGGCGAGCGCCAGCCCGACGGCGAAGATCATTGGTTGGGTGTGCAGTGGTGACCGGAAGTGCTCCCCGGCCTCCTCGGAGAACATGACCTTCAGCAGAGAGATGTCCGCGGCCCGACGGAACTCGCGGTCCAGCTCGTCCAACTCGCGGCGGAAGACCTCGGCGTGGCCATACAGCTCCCGGGCCATCCCCGGGTACTGCGTCCCCTGGCCGGAGAAGAGGAACACCGGGCTCGCCGCGCGGTGGTCGACGTCGGCCGGGTCCTTGTTCAGGTCCACGCCGGCGGCGGCCCGCAGGTCGTCCGTCGTGGCGCAGACCAGGGCTTTGCGGTGCTTGAGGCCGCGTCGCCTGCCCAGGGTGTGCGCGATGTCATCGAGATCGGCCGTGGTGCCGGCGCTCCAGTCGGCAAGGTCGCGCAGCGCGGTCCGCAGCGCCGCGTCGGAGTTCGCCGAGACCGGCAGCAGGCGGGGGATCGCGGGGGCGGGCGCGGCACGGCGCGGTTCCGCCCGGTGCTTGTACTCCTCGACGACGATGTGGGCATTGGTCCCGCTGATCCCGAAGGAGCTGATTCCCGCCCGGCGTCGCCCGCCCGAAGGCTCCCATGGGATCTCCTCGGCGACCACCTCGACGGGGACGCGGTCCCAGTCGACGAGGTGGTTGCCGCTGCGGAAGTGCAACGTGGCCGGCAGGCGCTCGTTCTGGAGGGAGACAACGACCTTGCAGAGCGCCGCCATGCCGGCGGCCGACTCCAGGTGCCCCAGGTTGGACTTGACGCTGCCGAGGCCGACCTTGGTCGTGCGACCGGTGAAGACCCGGGCCAGGGCGTTGATCTCCTGCGGATCGCCGATCGGCGTCCCGGAACCGTGGGCCTCGACGTAGGAGACGTCCTCGATCCCGACACCGGCCTCGGCCATCGCCTCCTCGATCACCCGGCTCTGGGCGATACCGCTGGGGACGGTGAAGCCGCCACTGCGGCCGTTGTGGCTGACCGCCGAACCGCGCAGCACGGCGAGGACGTCGTCGCCGTCGTGTTCGGCGTCGGCCAGGCGTTTGAGGAGAACGACGACACCGCCTTCGCTCCGGATGTAGCCGTCTGCGCCGTCGTCGAAGCTGCGGCACCGGCCCGACGGCGACAGCGCGCCCAGTCGCGACCACGACAGGTGCCCCTCGGGGCTGAGAATCAGGTTCACCCCTGCGGCGACGACCAGGTCACATCCGCCGTGCTTCAGCTCCCGGCTACCCATGTGCAGGGCGTAGAGAGAGGACGAGCAGGCGGTGTCGATCGCCATGCTGGGACCCTCGAAACCGAAGGTGTAGGAGATCCGTCCGGCGGCCGCGTTCGCCATGTTGCCGGTGTAGGTGTACGCCTCGTGGGAGTACCCGAGGTTCTGCCCGACCTGGCGGTAGTCGTTGTTGTAGATCCCGACGAACGTCCCGACTCGGCCGGCCGCGCCTGCGGTGTACGGGTCGATGCCGGCATCCTCGAACGCCTCCCAGGTCAGCTCCAGGAGCAGCCGCTGCTGCGGGTCCATCAACTCGGCCTCGCTCGGCGAGATGGCGAAGAAGGTCGGGTCGAACAGGTCGATGCCGCGCAGGTAGCCGCCTCGGGTGGTCGTCACCTCGGTGGTGTCGAGCGGGCTGTGCGCCCACCTGCCGTCCGGAACCGGCTCCACGACGTCGATCTGCTCGCTCAGTGCCTCCCAGAGTTGCTGCCGGGTTCCGATGCCACCGGGCAGTCGTAGCGCCATCCCGATCACCGCGATCGGCCCGGACGGCGAGGTCGGGGACGCGGCTGCGACCGCACGGGGTGGGGCCGTCTGCGCGCCGTTGCGGGCGGTGAGCGTCCGCCGGATCTCCTCGACCAGCGCGGCCGGCTCGGGATGGTCGATGATGCAGGTGCTCTCCAGCCGGACTCCCAGCCGACGCTCAAGCCTGGCCTGCAGAGAGACCAGTTGCACCGAGTCGAGGCCGAGGTCGAACAGGTTCGCGCCGAGGAGGGCCGGGTCTGAGGCGCCGCCGGGCGAAGCGTTCTCCAGCTCGTTGAGGATGCAGGAGGCAATCGCCTCGACCAGGTCACCGGAACCCGGGACCACTGGATCGACGGGCGCGGGCGGGTCGGTGCCGTGACCGGGTTCCGGCAGAGCACGTTCCCAGTCGACCGGCACGCCGTGCACCCATGCCTCCGCCAGCGAGGAGACGACGCGGGCCGGACCCTGCTGGTCGCGGCGCAGCGTGCCGATCACCGGCACGTCACCGCCGGTGGCGGTCACGATCTCGCGCATCGGGCCGATCAGCACCGGGTGCACGCTGAGCTCGACCAGCGCCCGGTGGCCGTCGGCGAGCGCGGCCTGGGCCGCCTGCTCGAACATCACCGGGCTGCGGAGGTTGCGGTACCAGTACTCGGCGTCCAACTCGCCGGTGTCCAGCCGCCCGCCGGTGGTGCTGGAATAGAAGGGGAGTTCCGTCGAGCGCGGGACGATCCGGCCCAGGGAAGCGAGCAGAGCCTCGCGCTGCTGCTCCACCTGCGGCGAGTGCGCGGGGAAGTCGACGGACAGCTTCTGGGCGTAGGTCCCCTCATCGCGCAGGTCCTCGACAACGCGGGCGATGACCGGGCCGGCTCCGGCGATCACCACCGACCGAGGCGCGAACACCCCGGCGATGTCGACGGCGTCGCAAGGGTCGGCGCCGCGGGCGTCGAAGCGGTCCTTGGCCTCGGCGACGGTCAGACCGACCATCGCCATGGTGCCCTGGCCCACCAGCGGCACGTGCGCCCGGCTCCACAGCACGGCGATACGCGCGGCCTCATCGAGGGGTAGCGCACCGGCCACGTACGCCGCCGCGATCTCACCGAGACTGAAGCCGGCCACTGCACCCGGCTCGACCCCGTGCCAGCGCCACAGGCCGGCCAGCGAGACCATGATCGCGAAGAGCATCGGCTCCACCACGTCTGGCCGGTGCAGCTCCGGTGCCGGGCCGTCGGCGCGCATGACGTCGACAAGTGACCAGTCAACGTGCGGGGCGAGGGCCTCAGCGCAGTCGCTGATCTGCCTGACGAACACTGGAGAGGAGTCCAGCAGGTCAGCGCCCATGCCCGGAAATACCGTGCCCTGGCCGGGGAAGACGAACACCGGGTGGACCTCGTCCGCGGCGACGCCGCGCACCGCCCGTGCGCTCGGGCGCCCCTGGGCCACCGCGGTCAGCGGCTCGAGCCAGTCGTCACCGTGCGCGAGCAGGACGGCCCGGTGGGCTGGCGCGCGCCGCGCCGAGGCCAGGGACCCGGTCGCATCGCGCGGGTCGGCGACACCGTCCTCGATCTGCCGCCGCAGCCGATCCGCGTGGTCACGTAAGGCCTGGCTGCTCGGTGCGCTCAGAATCCACGGAGCCGTCATCGGCGCCGCCTCCCGTACCGGCTATCGATCAGAAGCACGAAGCTGTTCATGACTCTCCCGGACCTAGCCTTTCCTGGCGAATGTGGTCAGGCCAAAATCAGCGATCAGCGTCTGCTGAACCTGCGAGGTGCCCTCGATGATTTCCAGAATCTTCGCCTCCCGGAAAAGGCGTTCGACCGGATAACCGCTCCAACACCCACTTCCGCCGAGCACCTGGACCGCGTCCGACGTGACGCGTCCGGCGACGGTCGAGGAGAAGTACTTGGCAATGCTTGTCGCCGCGATCGCGTCCGGGCTGCGTTCGGCGCGCAGCCGACCGGCCCGCCTGCACAGCTCGCGCGCGGCGGAGACGCCGGTGACGGCGTCCGCGATCATCTTCTGTACCAGCTGGAACGAGCCGATCTTGCAACCGAACTGTTCGCGCCGGGCAGCATGGCTGCACATCTCCTCCAGAGCCGCTTGGGCGATCCCGACGCCCGCCCACGCGATGCTGTAGCGCCCGAGGAGCAGCGCCGTGTTGGCGACGAAGGCAAATCCGGATCCGATTCCGCAGACGAGGTTCTCGGCCGGGACCTTCACGTCGGAAAGCACGACCTCAGCCATGTGCGTAGCGCGATTACCGAGCATTCCCGACATCGGCCGGATCTCGACACCGGCCGTCTCCCGGTCGACAAGGAACGCACTGACGACGCCGTTGTCCGCTGCGAAGACGAGGAAGACGTCTGCGATCCCCGCAAACGAGATCCATTTCTTGCGGCCGTTGAGGACGAAGTCCTCGCCCTTCTTCAGGTAGCTGGTGGACATCGACGCCGCATCGGAGCCCGCACCGGCCTCCGACAGCGCGAAGCACGCGATCCGTCGCCCGCTCGCAAGGTCGGGCAGGTACTTCTCCTTGATCCGCCAGGACGCCCGGCCGGCCAGCGTCTCGGCGACCAGTGACGTGTGGACGGTCAGCAGAGCACGGGTCGAGGCGCATGCCTTGCCGATCACCTCGGTGAGTTCGCCATACTCGAGCGGGGTCAGGCCAAGGCCCCCCCACTCGACCGGCACCGTCGCACCGAGGAATCCCGAATCCGCCATCTGCTCGATCACCTCGTGCGGGAGGCGTTCCGCGCGGTCGAACTCCGCCGCGCGGGGTGCCAGTTCGGCGGCGAAGGCCACGGCCCGCGTCATGATCGGAATCGGGGAACCGTCAGCCACGGCGCGCTGCCCTCAGTTCGTCCACCATCCGCGCCATCCGCTCGACCGAGCTGAAGTTGCGGAGGTTGAGGTAGTTGTCCGGGACCTCGACACCGAAAGCGCCCTCGATGTGAGCCAGCAGTTGCATGGCGAAAATGGAGGTGACGAACCCCTTGTCGAAGATGTGGTCGTCGTCGCTCAGTTCGGTGTCGCCCAGCGCGGTGATGTTGGCCCTGACGAACTCACGAATGCTGTCGCGGACGTCCATGCCGCCGGCCGCATCGACTGAAGATCCGCTGTCATGCATCGACGTTCACCCTTACGTGGTCGGGATAGTCACGAACGATCGTGAGATCGTTCTCAAAGAGGTGCTCGGCACCGACCTGGGAGACAACGCGGAAGTTCGCCAACTGGTATGTGAACAGCATCTGGCGATTGCGATCAGTGCGCCGGAACCTGGCGAAGAGGCGGACGCCCCGCGCTGCGCCCTCTTTGATCAAGAAGTGCAGGAGTACGGTCCCCACGCCCTTGGAGACCGTCCGGCAGGACATGAGCAGAAGCGCGATCGTCCAGCAGTCTTCGGCCTTCTCGACCAGTGCCATCCCGATCTTGCCGTAACCGCCGTAGCGATCAGTCAGCTCGCATACCCACAGGTCGTGGTCCGGGTCGTCGAGGAGCTTCTCGAGTTCGTCGTGGGAGTAGTGGACACCGGTCGAGTTGAGCTGACTGGTCCGCTGGATCAGTTCCTCCAGCCGCAGCAGGTCGTCCCCGCCTGCCTGGGAGATGGTGAGGATCATGCCGAGGCTGCGCAGGAATTCGTCCCGGGGTCCCTGGAACGCGAGTTCGGATCGGTCGCGTTGCTCGCCCTGCTGGTACATCAGCCGCCGACGCCGTGCGTCCTCGGTGACGTGAGCCGGGGACAACCGGGGCAGCGTCACGAGCGAGAGGCGGTCCGCGGCGTCGATCGTCTCGACGTCAGGGTGGACGAAGGCGACTTCATCACGTTCGAACTCCTGGTCGTCAACGAAGACCAAGGTGTCCAGCCCGATGTTCAGCTTTTCCTGCAGCACGGTGATGGAACTGGACTTGCTGTTCCAGTTGATCTGTGGATGGAGGAAATACTCGACGATGCCGAACTCGTCGAGCTTCTGCATGGCGTCGTCGTGATTGTTCTTGCTCGCGATGGACTGCAGGATCCCGCGCGCGTCGAGAGTTCTGACGATCTTGATGACCTGTGGTTCAACAACGACGTCGTCCCCCGCCGAGAGCGTCCCTCGCCAGAGCGTGTCGTCGAGATCCCATACGACACACTTTGCCATCTTCATCCGTTCCAATTTCCTGCTCCGACCCGTCAGGTACTTTTCACGGTCATCGAGAAGCGGTGTAGGTATAGAATCCCTGGCCGCTCTTGCGGCCGACCAGTCCGGCGGCCACCATCCTTTTCAACAATGGGCAGCAACGGAACTTCGGGTCCTGCATGTCGTCGTAGAGCACCTGCAACGAGTCGACGACGGTGTTCAGACCGATGAGATCCGCGGTGGCCAGGGGACCCATCTTGTGGCCGTAGCCGAGGGTGAATATCGCGTCGATCTGTTCAGGTTCGGCGACCCCCTCCTGGACGAGGAACGCCGCCTCGTTCATGAACAGGTGGGACAGCCGGTTGGAGACGAATCCCGGCATGTCGCGCACGACGACCGGCCGCTTGCCCAGCACGCTCACGAAGGCCTCAGCCTGCTTCGTCGTCTCATCGGAGGTGTGGTGTCCACGCACCAGCTCCACGCACTTGATGAGGGGGACCGGATTCATGAAGTGCATGCCGATCACCTCCTCGGGCCGCGCGGCGAGGGCGGCGATCCTCGTGATCGAGACGCAACTGGTGTTCACCGCGATCCGGGAACCCGCCCCACCCACCTCGCGCAGTTCGCGGTGTACCTGCTCCTTGACAGCGACGTCCTCGACGACGTTCTCGACGATCCAATCGGCGCCGGCGAGCACGGCCAGGTCCTCGCCGATCCGGATGCGACCGGGAATCCCCGGGTCGTTCCAGCAAGGCTCGTCCGGTGCCATGAGCCGGTAGCGCCGCACGAGGGTTCGGATGTCGCGGGCCGCCGAGGCCAGGACCCCGGGGTCGTGATCGCAGAGCACCACGTCGTACCCGTAAGCGGCGCAGGTGATGGCCACGTCCTTGCCCATCACCCCGGCTCCGACAATCCCCACCGTCGGCATCGCCATCACCCCCGCCGGGCTGTCGCGGTGCCGGGACCGGGCGTCGCCCGGCCGCCTGGGAATCCTGTTGTGGCCGCCATGGGGTCGAACGGGCGCGCACCGTGCTGCGATCGATCGATCATGTCGGCTCCCCGGGTCGGCGGTTCGATGCGCCCACGATCTGCGGGGCGGCGACCGGCTGAACACCCCTTAATCGCCGAAGAGGGGACCCCAGTCCGGGCCTGGGGTAGGGGTGCTGCCGGAAGATGCGGGATCAGGGATCGTCGCGATGGGACGAGCCTGGTCGGCGACTACGGCGGCGTGCCCGGTGTCACCAGCCGTGGGCACGGTGGCGCGAGTTCGCCACCGTCCGGGGACGCGGACGGAGCGGAGTTCGCGGCAGGTCTGCGAGAGCGCCGCGGCAGGCCGCCACACGAGAGGTCACCGGCCGTCGAGCGCGGACACGGGTGGAGCCGAAACGGCTCCCAGGGCCCGTGGTGGGTTGCCCCACCGTAGAGGTGCCGTCGGATTATCCGGCTTGGCAGCCGTCCACGCCGCGCAGGCGACCCATCTCGTCGGTCAGCAGCTGGGCCAGCGTCGCGCGTCCGGTGACGTTGAGCTTCCGGTAGATACGGGTGAGGTGCTGCTCGACGGTGCTCACCGTGATGAAGAGCTTCTTGCTGATCTGCCGGTTGGTGTGTCCGCGGACCGCGAGTGTCGCGACCTTGCGCTCGGTCTCGGTGAGCGGATCGGTCTGTGGGGCCGGCTGCCCCAGCGGGCCGATCAGTTCAACGAGGAGTGGATCCTCCACCAGAGGCTGGAGGCCGCATGCCCGCGCGAGATCGAAGGCCCGTGCCGCGGCGGAGTGCGCTTCGCGCGCGGCCCCGACCAGCTTGTGCGCGCGGCTCAGCTCCCGTAGGGAGTGCGCGACCTCGACGCGATCGCCGCTGCCGCTGAGCAGCTGCACCGACTCCTTCAGCAGCCCCAGCCGGTCCCGGGGCCGGCAGGTCGAGGCCAGCACGCGCAGGGCGCGCCCTCGGGTACGGGGTGCCTCGCGCCCTGCCCGCTCCAGCTCCAGCGCGGCGAGCGAGCGAGCCACACGCTCGTTGCCGAGCATGAACTGGGCCTCCGCCGCGCTGGTGCGCCACGGCGCGAGGGCCGGTCGGTCCAGTCCTCGCCCGACCATCGTCTGTGCGCAGCGGAAGAACGTGTCCAGCGCCTCGCCCGGCCGCCGACGCGCGATCTGGTATTGGCCGAGCGACCAGAGCAGCCGCAGCCCGAAGTGGGTGTCGAGCAGCGACTCCGACATGGCTGCCCGCAGCAGGTGCTCGGCGCTGTCCAGCCGTCCCATCGCGGTATTGGCCGTGACCGCGACCGACAGAGGGCCGGCGAGTGCCGGGCCCCATTCGCCCGCGGGAAGCATCCGAAGCGCGGTCTCCACCATCTGGACGGCTTCGCGCAGCTCGCCGCGACGCCGCTTGGCCTCGGCCTGCCAGACCAGGCGGCCGGTCTCTCCGGCGAGGGCGCGGCGGCTCGCGACTTCGCTCGGTGACAGGCGCGACCGCGCCACCTGCCCGTCGGCATAGCGGTGGGCCAGGGGAACGAACTGTGCGAACGGTTCGTCGCGGGGTGACAGTCCGCCGGTAGCGTCCGACGACGGATCGGCAGCGTGCAGTGACAGGGCGACAACGCGCGACGACAGCCCAGCAGCCGTGCGCGGCGACGGATCGTCGTGCCGGGACCCCGGTGTCCCTACTGGCGGTGCCGACCGGTCGCGGGTCACTTCGGACGTGGCGTCGTCAGTGTCGAGACCGGGCCGTGCGGGTGCCAGCGCCGCGGATTCCCCATCGGCATCCGGGGACGCCACGGCGGACCCGGCCGCGGTCCCCCGGACGTTGGGACGCAGCCGGTGTCGGCTCTGGGCGGCGCGCTTGCCGGTGGCCGCGCAGTCCGTTGCCTCCCGTTCGGGATGCCGGCCGCCGGCCTCGCCGTCGCGCGGCCGGTCCAGGAGGGCCAGCTCCGCCGGGGTGTCGTCGAGAAGCCATCGCGGCTGGCTCCAGTCGACTGCCTCGACGCCCGCGTTGACGAGTTCGGCGTCGGGCCGGACCAGATGCAGCCCTGTCACCGTTCCCGGGGCGTCTGCCTCGG
Organism: Crossiella sp. SN42; assembly: GCF_023897065.1. Taxonomy (GTDB): domain Bacteria; phylum Actinomycetota; class Actinomycetes; order Mycobacteriales; family Pseudonocardiaceae; genus Crossiella. Next base: position 32,594 of record NZ_JAMHIV010000022.1, on the reverse strand, counting down.
TGGATCTCTTCCGCGTGCTGCGCTCCACGGCCGCACGGACCGCGGGGTGGCGGAAGCGCCCGCCGTGCAGCAGGCCAGCGCTTTCAAGTTCGTTGACGGCGCACGCGATCTGGTCGGCCCGGGACGGCATGACGGCGACGAGTAACGCCGTGGCGGAAGTCGCGCTGGTCAGCTGCTCGTCGAGCAGCGCGAGGCGATACGCGATGGCGACGGTCGGCGCGCCCAAGCGGTGCAGGTAGGTCAGGTATGCCTGAGCGAACATCGGGCCAGGAGCGACCCGGTCCGTGGGCGAGTGCGCGCAGTGGACGGCAAGTTGGTCGTCGATGACCGCGGTGACCAGGCCAGGATTCCCGCCGGTGATCTCGTGGACCTCGGCCGCGTGCTCAGCGGCCCACGCGCCACCCAGCTCGGCGGCGACCAGGGTGCCGACGGCCGCGGGCGACATCGGCGAGAGCACCAGGCGCTTGCCGGGCAACTGGCCGTCGACGTCGACGCTGCCCGCTGGCAGGAACGGCTGCGCTAGCACGAAAACTACGCGACTGAGGCGGAAGCGACGCTGCAGGTAGGCCAGCGCGGTAAGGGACAGCTTGTCGGCCTCGTGCACGTCGTCGATCATGATCACGACGCGATGGCGCTCGGACTCCACGGTAAGCACGCGGCACAGTTCGTCGAGCAGCAGCGCGTCAGATCGGTGCACGGTCGAGCGGGGACGACCGCGGACCGATGTGGCCCCGTCCGGCGCGAGCCGGTCCACCCCCGCCATGCGGTCGACGAGTTGCGCCGCGGCTGGCGGCAGTCTCGGGTGCGCCATGAGCTGGCGTAGCACACCGAGTCCGATGTCACGCTCGGCCCGCGAGCCGGCGGCGAACAGGACCAGGCCCTCATCGAGTCCCCGGGCGAAGGCGCTGAGAAGCGCGGTCTTGCCAGCACCCCCGGGTCCGGTGACCACGAAGGTGCCGTCGAGCATTCCGCCGGCTGACCGCACCGCATCATTCAGTAGTTCCAGTTCGCGCTCACGCCCGACCAGTTCCACGTGTCCCCCCCGGGTGATCTCATCCGGACAGAAATCCGGAAAGGATCTTCTGCACGGGAATCCCGGCATCTACCCCCGAGATGCCTCGTCCGGCATCTACCCCAAAGATGCCTCGGCGAACAAATTACCTGAATTGGTTAAATTGACCATAGCGCCGTTCGGGGCAGTGTCGCATGCCGCGCTACTAGACCATTCAGACCTGTTGAACCAGCCCTGATTTCTGTATCTGGATGGCCACGCTGACACGGAACGATCAGGGATGACGCTGTTTCGCGAGGCATGTCCGGCGCTGGCGTAGTCGGGGACGGTCATGGGTGCACGCCCCGAGCACCCAATCCCTGACTCAGGAGGCGACAGGAGTCATGGCGCGGCGGTGTGGCACAGCAGCAGTGGTCTCGGGCCGCGACACGACCCGAAACCGCCCACCCGACAGCCTCCCGATACGACACATGGTCAGCGGGTGCGCTGAGGTCAGCGATGACCACTGACTGGCTGCGCTGGAGAACCTCGTGCCATAAGCCATCACCGGGGGTTCGGGCGAACAACGGACTCCTTTACTCGGCCGGTTAAGCTGGAGGCTGACCTCGAAGAACAGGCCGGAGCATGCCGCTCAGTCCTTCCACAGCGTCCCGGCGTCGAGGTCGACGGCGCTCCATCTGTGGTCGCGGATCGAGGCGAGGAACTGTCTCACCTCCGCCTCACTCCAGGGCACCCGCCGCAGCCGCCGCCTTGCGCCGCGCCTCGCGCGGGATCTGCGTGTACCAAGCGATGTTGCGGACGACCAGCCCGCGCCGCGACGCTACGTTCCGCGATGATCTGAAGCGCCCTAGCGTGGGCTGCACGGAACGCACGCTGAGCCCGCTGCCGACCTTCCCGCCGCGCTTGCGACCGGAGGTGAGCATCCAGCTCACCAACTCGTCCGCGTCCTCCTCGGTGACCTCCTGGAGCCGTTTCTCGCCGAGCCGCTCGCGCACCGGCAGCAGGGCGTCGGCGTAGTTGGCGGCGGTGGCCTTTTCAACGCCCACCGTCGTGGACTTCAACCAGGTGTCCAGCCATGCCGACACGGTGGTCTTGTCCGGCCCGACGAACGTCCCCTCGTCGGTCTGGCGCTTGACCTTGGCGTACTCGGCGCGGGCTGCCTTCTTGGTGTCGTAGGTCTTCGTCAACTGCCTACGCTTGCCGGTCGCCGGGTCGCGCCCGATGTCGATCACGAACCGGTACCTCGTCGTACCGTCCTTCAGCTCGATCTTCTCGATCGGGTCCCCCACTGCAGTGGTGCTCCTTCGTTATCGCTCCCCCTCGGGCGAACCCAAAGAGGGCAACAGGCCAAGCTCACGAGCCCTGCGGATGTACCATCACTTGCCGATCTCCGCGTTGGCCTTCGCCGGTGCAGTGGAATAGCCCGTCAGCCTGCCAGCTGCCGCCGTACTGTTGATGCAAGGTCCTTGCGCTTGACTCGCTGGCCTGACTGAAGATGCATGTTCTACTCCGTCGTTTTCGCAGTGGGCTCTGCGTCGAGGGCGAGCAGGTGATGCTCACGTCGCTCCGGTCGTAGCAACTGCTCGATGTGCTCGATGACGCGGCGGGGAAGCGAACAGCGGTCGATCGCAACTCGCCACGCCTCAAGGTCAATGAACACTCGGGGCCGACTACTCGCTGCGAGCTTGCGTTCGAGTTCGCTCAGTTGCTCGTTCAGCCAGACAGCTTGTTCTGCGTCCAAGAGGAATGCCTCTGATCCGTGAATAGGCAATTCCAGGCGGAGCGCTGAGCGCCACTTCTCAGGTTGAGCGACATATTGGGCAAGAACGGGATTACGGTTGTACGAGTCTGCGAACAACTTCTCGAGCGCTGACGGAACCGCGGGGGCGAACGTGAACGTCACATATTTGAGCCACGTCGTATTTCGCCCTGGCCGATAGCCCCGACTCTCGCTCCCGTAGTAGGGCGTGCCGGCGATCTCCCTGCGAGCGTGTTCAGTTGCCGGCACGAGGTTGGCGTAGGACGTGCGCAGGTGTTGAGATGACGTCGTTCTGCCCAGTCGCTGCAACAACCATGCGGCCTGGTCTCGGAGATCTTCCGTCCGGGAGGACAACTCGTTGAAGGCGTGCACGAACCGGTGCCGCTCGGTCGGCGTAACAAGTAGTGCACTCCACGAGGCCTGGGCCTCGAAGTCGTCCACGCCGCCGAAGTAGGGAAGGCCGGTGAGCATGAGATGGATCGGGGCGCTCGCCGGCACAGTTCGGAGTTCCTCCAGGAGGTCGGCGGCAATGCGTCCAGGCACGTGGTGTTCTTCCAATTGCCGACGAACCTGTACCTCGAGGTCCGCCGGCGATGAGTAGGTCAAGTCGACGAGGGCCGGGCGCAGGGCATCCGAGATGTCCTGATAGAGCCACCGCTGCTCGAAGTGGTACTCGAGAGTTGAATCGTGGACTTGCACGACGTGGGCGGTGGATTTTCCTGGCGCTGCGCGTAGCGCCCGACCCGCCACCTGCATGAGGTGGCCGATACTGGAGGAGGGGTACGTGATGACGGCGGCGTCGATGGATGGATCGTCGAACCCCTCACCGACGAGTTGGCTGGTCGCGATGAGAATCCCAGCTGGCCGTGCCGCGAACTCGTCCAGGAATTCTCCCGGTGTGGGCAGGCCGCGACTGTTGGCGTCGCCGTGAACGAAGGCGATGTCATCGCTCACCAGGGGGTGCGAGTCTCTCATCTCCAACTGCTCGAGGAGAGCCCTGTACAGGTTCTCGGCACGCTCGCGCAGCGATACAGCGACGAGTGGCTTCGCGAAGTCGGTGTCAGTCCGCTCGAGCAGGTAGTCCGCAAGATCGCGCAGTCCTCCGGGCGAGTGCCAATCCAGATCCGGCATGTTCTCCGGAGGGTCGAAGACCGGCTCGATGACGCAGCCCCGGCGGAACAGTTCGCGATAGGTGATCGTGTACGTGATCTCGTCGATGCCGATCGGCAGGACGTCTGACCGATTCGGCGTGGCGGTCAGGAACAGGCCCGGAACGCTCTTGAGGTTGAGGATGGGCGCGTAAGAGGACGCCGCAGCGTGGTGCGCCTCGTCCACGATCGCTAGGGACAGCGAGTCGCCGAGGTTCGCCAGGGTCCCGTTGAGGTTGCTCGTCATCGCAAAGTGGACCCGCTCGAAGGCCTGAGTCGCCTCATCGGACCCAAGCCCTGACTCACGCATCAAGGCCTGCAGCGTTCTCCTGGCCTGCGTCTTGAGCAGGTGACGGTGAGTAACCCAGAGAACAGTGCGACTCGGCTCCTGGGCGGTGAGCCACTCAAGGGCGATCCGCAGTGCGATGCGCGTCTTGCCACCGCCGGTAGGCACGATCAAGCCGGCCTTGATAGCGCCCTGCGACAAAGACTTCAGCGATGCCTCCACCGCGTCGTCTTGCCAGGACCAGTCGGGGATCAGGCGGGAGTCCTGCTGGACGGCGACGGCCGGTTTCGCGCTTTCGGGGGCAGTCGCCGCGACGACGCCGACGGGAATGCCAAGCTCGTCGGCCACCGTCGCCAGCGCCTCGCGACGGGACAGTCTGGCGGCGTGGGCCGCCACCATCGAGCGGATGGCGTCCGGGCTGAACACCCACTCCGCGACCGGCGCCTCGGGTTGGAAAGCGGCACAGGCCTGCTCGAGCAGATTCAGGGTCGCGGTGTTCACCCCTCGGGACGGATCGTCGGTAAGGAGTCCATGGATCCGGTTCGGGTAGATGCGCCCCGCCTGGTCGCCCAGGGCCTGGGAGAGGCCCTGGGCGACGGCGTTGACGCTGCCGAGGCGAAGCACCATGTCGGCCAGGCGGTGGATAACCGCCTGCACGCGAGACTCGGTGATGCTGTGGCGGGGCATCAGGCCTCCGAGGCGTCGATCATCTTGATGAACTTGGCCGCCACGTCGCGCACCTGCTCCAGTTGCGGACGCAGGAAGTGCCCCTCAGACGTGAGTTGGCTCGCCGAGAACTCGTTCAGCCGCCGCAACAGGTCGTCCAGGACGGCGTGAGGCTTCTTGGTCGCCTTGTGCATCAGATACTCGGCCTCGACCTCGTGCATGGTCGGCGCCTCGCCCGGGTTCTCCACGTCGAACCGGCTGGCGAACGACGTGCCCTGGGCCTCGTCGTACCGGTTCATCTGGTCCCAGACCAGGATGTTCTCGTGCCGGTAGAAGATGTTCGGATTGGTCTCGGCCTTCTTGGTCCGCGGCTCCTTGAACACCCAGGTGAACAGCGCCGTTTCCCCCTGCTCGGGGATCGCCATGGCGTCCTCGCTGATGCCGAACTTCTGGCGGACCCACGGCTTCTTGGAGATGTTCTCGAACAGGTAGTAGTCGGTCTTGCCGAACGTTTCCCCCTCAGGCAACTCGTCCTCCCACTCGGCGCGGAAGTGGCTGAACCACTTCGCCGCCCGGAGCTGGCGCCTGGTGGTGGTCTCGCCGAGCGAGGCCTCGTGGGCCACGCGCTTGAGGGTCGCGGAGTCCCAGGAGAGGTCCGCTTTCTCGCCGTAGGTGTCGGCGAACAGGTGCTCGTACCGGTTGAGCAGCCAGATGTCCTCGGCGTAGTTGCCCCACTCCTTGGCGCCGGTGATGTGCCGCACGGCGAGGACCCGGGGCAGCTTGTGCTCCAACTCCTCGGGAGTTGAAGCGTCGATGGGCACGATTGACAGGGTCTCGGTGTCGGCGATGACCTGCTCCAGGCGCTGGACCTGCGCCCGGTAGTCCTCGATCTCGCTCTTGGGGTAGCTCGACGCCTTGGCCTCCACGCGCGCGAGCTTCTTGCGTGCCTTCGGCAGGTCGTCGGTACGCAGCCGGTTCAGGGTGACAAGCCGACGGTTGCCCTCCACGATCACCCAGCGCTTCGGGTTGTCCGGGTGCTGCCAGCCGAGCATGTTGTCGATCGGCATCCAGCCCTGGCCGGCGATCGCCTCGGCCAGATCGGCGATGCCGTAGGCCTCGTTGCCGATCTCCTCGAGGATCTGCTTGCGCAGGGTCTCGTCGAAGAGCGCAGCCTCGTCGGCGTAGCCCGGCGCGTCGGACAGCGCGAGGCGTGGGTTGTTGGGGTCGGGGTGGCAGGCCGTGATCGGCACCATGACCGGGGACCGCAGGTACTTCTCCATGATGTTTCTCATCCATGAGTCGTTGTCCTGGAACAGGCCGACACCACCATACCGAAATTTTGAAACAACACGCAACCGCAGTGCCGAAACGGCGGCACACCCCTATGGGTGCCTAAGTCGGCCACACGGCCTGATCTGCGCTTACACTGCTGTGGGTGCGTACTCGCTGATCAGGCCACTGAGGTCTGGCTCGGGGAACGCCGTGGGGGGTCTTCACGACCTGGATGCCTGCGCCGGAGAAGACCGCGTCGAACGAGGCGGTGAACTGGCCGGCCCGATCGCGGATGAGGAATCGGAAGTCTTCTGCCCGGTCGCCGATGCCTATGAGTAGGTTGCGGGCTTGTTGCGTTGCCCAAGGGCTGTCCGGGTTCGTGGTGGTGCCGAGGATGTGATGAAGTCGCAGGCCAACGCGCTCGTGGCCTGCGCGCACAGGAACCGTCGCCAGAAGGTGTCGGTGTCACGCTGGAGCCCAGGCGGCGTTCGCATGCGCATGAGCAACTCGCCCTGGATCCGACGGCAGCCCCAACTGCTGTTGTCCCCCTTCTACGCGATCAGGCGTCGGTGCCATCGCAGGACGGTGCCCGGTGTCATCACTCGGTGATCGCGCACCTAACGGGGGAGTCTGCGATGCGCACAATGCGGCGATCACCGCCGATGACCCACTCCAACCGCGGATGAGGGTGACCCGGCGCAGAACGGCGACTTCGTGCCGCAGCACTAGTAACTCCACGTCCTTGGCCGTTGATGACCGACTGAGCAGACCAGCCAGCCACCGAGCCGGACGAAGATCAGATAGAGCAGTCGTCACCGGCCTGGCCGGTCGAGCGCGAAGATCCGGTGAACGGGCTCGTCCGCCTTGCTCGGTCAGGCCCGCTCCCCTGAGTGGATGAGTCTATGGGCTTGCCCGGATACGTTGTGGTGCCGGTGTGAGTACACGCTGGTCACCGCCGTTTGGCAGCCCGGCCGGGTCGTCGCAGACGACCCAGCTCACGCCTCGTCGCGGCGGAGGGCATTACGGACCTCGCGGCCCGTGTCGGTTCCGCACCCCAGCGCCTCCCGCAGCCGCAGGGCGGATGGGTCGGCGGACAGCTGACTGGCGGCGACCATCCAGCGGGCGTGGTCTATCAGTAGGGCCGCTCGGTCGCCGGTGGTTCCGCGCTATGCCGCTGCGGTGCAGGCGCGTTCTGCCTGTACTTCGGCTTGGTGCGGGCAGGAATAGGGCCTACCGGTAGGCCGTGTCGAGGTCGCGAACGCCGCCCAGATGATTGGCAGCACGGCCACGGCGCCGACCGCGACCAGCGGGCCGACGGCGTGGGCAAGGAGCTACATCGGGTCGAACCGTGCCCAGGAGCCAGCCACACGTCCAGGGTCAGTGTCACCGCCAGCGCCCCGACCAGTGCCGTCAGCGCCGCGGCGGTGAGCACCAGGCGCACCCGCGACGCCTGCCAGGCCCGTGCGGCCGGGTCCTGGGCGAGGATGTGGAGGCGGGCGGCCTCAGCGGCGCGCTTGCGGCTGCGCCGGACTCGATCGGTGTCCACAAGCAGCGGCGCGGCGTCGGCCTGCAATTCCAGCAGGACGTGGACCTCGTCGACCTCGGCATGGAGGTCTCGGGGCCGCTCGGTGGCCGGTGCGGCGGCGGGTGGAGCCGGGTCGGCTGCGGCCGGAGCGTGGGCGGCGACGTAGTTCTCCAACTCGGCCACAGCGCGCTCCACGTCGTCGTCGTTCGGCTCGGGGAAGGGCGTGGAGGTGTTCATCGCTGCACTCTGCAGTCGCCGCCGGGGCAGTCCACGATGTGCCGGATGCGGCGCGCGGCAGCGGCTGCGGCCCGCCAGCAGGTTCGTGGCGTCCCGCAGCCCTTGGGGTGCCCGAAGCTCGGCGGCTCCTTGTAGAACAGGTGCACCCGGCTCATCGGGCGCCCCCGCTTCGCTGTGGCGCACAGCGCGAACATGGCATCGACCGCGTGCGGTCCTCGTCCAGCCACACGGCGTGGGCGCTGACCGGGTCGGAGTCGCGGGCGTCGCACTGCCCGTACACCGGCGGCACCGCCGAGCGCCCGGTAGGGGCGCGCTCGGCGCGGGACGGTTATCTGGACGGTTGCAGGACGGTTTGGGCGTGGTGGTGATGCCCCGACGGTCGCTGCTGACGCCCCCGCCGGTCAGTGGGGCGCCACCCTGACGCCTCTCATCAAGGACTGTGGGCAACCTGGTGGACAGCGCGAGGTTGTAGACCTGGGGCCGTGAGTTGGCTTCCGGGACCTTGGCGTCGCGCACCTGCGTATTGCCCGGCCTGATCAGGCCCAGTTCCTCCAACGAACGCTGGATGGTCCGTCGGGACAGACGGGTGTAGCGCATCATCCGGTCGACCGACGGCAACGCGTCGCGACCATCGGGGTCGGCGTGTTTGGCGAGCGCGATCAGCGTGATCGCCAGCGTCGAGGCGTCCTTGCGGTCAGTGGGGATGAGGGTGCGGTTGAGCAACCGGGTCGATAGCTTCGGTGCTCACCAGGCGCCGCCTGTGGCGCGGGCGCGGTAGAGGAGGCTGGATGGTGCCGACCACCGAGATGTCGTGGGTAGCCAGCCATTCGATGAGGTGTCGGTCGTGCTCGCCCAGTTCGACGCCGTCCAGCGGCTCCAGGAAAGCGGTGACGCGGTTGGCGTGGCGGCGAGCGCGCCACTCTGTTCGGTGGTCTCGTCCGGCTGCTGGCTGTCGAAGGACCCGCTGTCCTCCATGTCGAGGGGTGGCGAAGGCGCTGCAGTGGCCGTCGGAGCGGCGTAGTGGTGTGAGGGAGTGGGTGGTACTCATCGTGAACAGGACCCCTGGCGCTCGGGTCCCGTCTCGCAGGCGTCTCACGGACCTGTTGACACCGGACTCGACCCGCCACAAAGGACCCGACAGGACCACTGTGGATGATTTGGTGCGGGCCCTCAATCGCCCAGTTCGACGGCGCGCTGGGCGAGCGCGTGAAGCTGGTCGCCGGGCAGCGTCGCGCTGCTCTCGGGGAGGCCGTTCGCGGGCCAGCGGACGACGAACAGCACCGGTCCCGCGGGCGGCAGCGGCCGAACGTCCACGGTCTGGCGGAGATGTCGTGGGCCGCGGGTGGCGGCACTCGGGTAGAGCGCGAGGTCGTCGGTGAAGGCCCGGGTCCGCACCGGGTTGAGGCGGTCCAGGGTGGTGGCCTTGCGGCCGTCGGCGTAGCGGAGGCCGAGGTCGAGGCCTGGGGTGACCGGTGCCGGGTCGCGCGGGTGCGGGACGAGGCTTTCCGGGGGTTCCCGGTCGCGGGTGAGCACGGTGACGGCCAGGGACAGCCCGTCCGGCCAGCACCGCACGCTCTCCACCGCGATCAGTGTGCGGGGGCCGCGGAAGACGACATCGGTCACGGGCCACACGGCTGGCACCACCCGGTCGACCGGTGGCGCCCACATGAAGCCGCTGGCCCGCACACCGGGCTCGTCGAAGAAGCTCACCCCACACCCCCTGGGATGTGCGCGATTCACGTGCGTGTCTGGCCCCGCCCGGGGCAGCCTGTGCCAGCCCCACCGGAAGCGGGCGGACCCGTTGCGGTGCAAGGGGCTCGCCGGTTCTCGGTGGGGCCAGGCCTGGCTGGTGCGGGCGGGGCCGTCGTTGTTGCGGTGACCCTCGGCTGACTACACGCGCTCGGCGTCGACCGTGGTCGCGGGTGCGGCGCCGGGCTGCTGGCGGTTCTCGAGCTTGATGCCGCACTTGCCGACCAGGGCGACGCCGGCGCCGATCGTCATCGCCACCGGAGCGGCCAGCGCCGCGACCAGGCCGACGGCCACCGGCACCTCCAGGACCACGTCGTCCTTGCTGTCACGCACGACCACGCGACGGTTGAGGCCTTCGCTGACCAGCCCGCGAACGGCGTCGACCACGGAGTCGGCGGCGGAACGGGTGGACTCGGAGTTGGGCTCGCTCATGATTCTCCTCGTGCTGCGGAACTGCCTGACACGACCATGGTGCCCTCGGCCCGGCGCCCTGCCATCAGGGTTTGTCCCTGACCTCACCTGACTTACCCGCCCCGGTCCTGTGCCAGGGTGGACACCATGACCTGGGATGGCGAGGACTACCAGCGCCGCTTCGACCGCCTGGCCGGCACCGGCACCGACGTGCACGGCGAGGCCGGCTTCGTTCGCTCGTATCGGCCTGGCTCCGTGCTCGACGCGGGCTGTGGCACCGGCCGGGTCGCCATCGAGCTCGCCCGGCACGACATCGACGTCGTCGGGGTCGACGTGGACGCCTCCATGCTCGAGGTCGCCAGGAAACGCGCGCCGCACGTCACCTGGCACCGCCGCGATCTCACGAGCCTGGCCCTCGGCCGCCGCTTCGACGTCGTCGTCATGGCGGGCAACGTCCCCCTGTTCACCCCGGAGGGCACCCAGCAGGCCCTCGTCGCCGGGGTGGCCGGCCACGTCGCGCCCGGCGGCGTGCTCATCGCGGGCTTCTCCCTCGATCGCGGCTACACCGCCGAGGACTACGACGCCCACTGCGCGACTGCGGGGCTCACGCTGGTCGAGCGCTATGCCACCTGGGACCGGAAGCCGTTCACCGGGGGTGACTACGCCGTCTCGGTCCACCGCGGGACATTCGGGCGCTGAGCGGTACTCGCCTTCCAAGCTCGAACGGTTGTTCTCGACGGGACTGGAATCGCGGTGGTCAACGGATCAGCGTCGCCGGTGGCGTCACTGGCGGAGGGCTAGCGCAGAGCTTCGCTGACAGCGCTCCTCAGCGTGACCTGCTGATTGTCGGGGCACACAAGAACGAAGTTGAAGGGAACTTCGCCACCTCCCCATTCTTCGCCGAGTGCGAACGAGTTCGCCCAGCGTCGTCCTGCGTCGTGAACGTTCCGGATCAAAGTGGGCCGATCGAGGGGAGCGCGCGCTAGAAGATGCTCGGCATTGTCGATGATCACCAGGTATGCGCGCGCCGGAAGCCACTTGAGATCGTTGATGCACTCGTCGAAGGCGGGCCAGTTTCGACCGAAGTACTCCGGGAAGCGGAAGCTGCTGGCGAACTGATCGAACAGCTCGTCGACATCGAGCATCCTCATCCCGTCAAGGTGCACCACCAGCGCCGAATCGGGTAGACGCACCGCGTGCAGGCCGTCCGCTGCTGACTCGGCCAACACGTGCACCCACGGGCGTTCACGGGCAAAAACGGAATCAAGAATTGTCACTATTACACCCCGGCAAAAACCTGATAATGGTCCGGAGCGTACCAGATGGACGCGTCAGACCCGAGTGTCGACATGTCTACCCCTCAATCACCGTCAGGACTTTTCGGGCACAGAATTCATAAAAGGCGGATGGACTGCCCGCCGCGAAACCGGCCCGGTGGCTCATCGGCGTTGGCGGGGCAGGCGGATCCGGGTTGTGCACCGCTGCCGCTCCGGCCGGGTCGGCCGGAACTCGTTGAGCCACTCGTGAAAGGCCTCCGCCAGCCGGGGCAGTTCGCGGAGCTCGCCGAGGTGGAAGCCGCGTGCCATGTTCGCCCAGACCACGCCGAACTCGGCTGGGTCGGCTTGGCCGTGTGGGAGGTGGCGGGCGGCGTAGCGGGCGGCGGTCTGTTGCTCCTGGTCCCAGGAGAATCTTGTGCCGGTCACCGCATGGCGCCCAGGTAGGCGGGGACGTGCAGGTCGGCTTCGGTGGCGGACTGGACGTCGGGGATGGTGACGCCGGGGGCGAGCTCGCGCAGGGCCGGGCCGTCGGGGGTGATGTCGATGACCGCGAGGTCGGTGATCACCCGGTGCACGACGCGGCGGCCGGTGGTGGGCAGGGTGCAGGTGCGCACCAGCTTCGGGGTGCCGTCCTTGGCGGTGTGTTCCATCAGGACGATGACCTTCTTCGCGCCGTGCACCAGGTCCATGGCGCCGCCCATGCCCTTGACCATGGCGCCGGGGATCATCCAGTTCGCCAGGTCGCCGGTGGCGGAGACCTGCATGGCGCCGAGCACGGCGACGTCGATGTGGCCGCCGCGGATCATCGCGAAGGACAGCGCGGAGTCGAAGTAGGCGGCCCCTGCCTGGACGGTGACGGTCTCCTTGCCCGCGTTGATCAGGTCTGGGTCCTCGGCGCCGTCGACGGGGTACGGGCCGACGCCCAGGATGCCGTTCTCCGACTGCAGCACGACGTGTTTGCCTGGGGGGAGGTGGTCGGCGATGAGGGTGGGCAGGCCGATGCCGAGGTTGACGTAGCCGTCGTCGGGCAGTTCGCGGGCGGCGCGGGCGGCCATCTGCGCGCGGGTGAGGCTCATCGGGCGGGCACCTCCGACAGGTCGCGGGAACGGGTTTCGGTGGCCATCAGCACGCCCGCGGTGGAGATGATCGCGGCGATGATGACGTAGAGGGCCACCGGGGCGGGGCCGCCGTAGCTGGTGAGCAGGGCGGTGGCGATCAGCGGCGCCAGCGAGCCGGCGATGATGGAGGTGACCTGGTAGCCGATGGAGGTGCCGGAGTAGCGGACGCTGGTGTCGAACTGTTCGGCGAAGAACGCCGCCTGCGGCCCGTACATCGCCGCGTGCGCGATCAGCCCGCCCGCGATGGCCAGGGTGATCAGCCAGGCGTTGCGGGTGTCCAGCAGTGGGAAGAACACCAGCGCCCACAGGCCCATGCCGATCGTGCCCGCCAGGTAGACCGGTTTGCGGCCGAGGCGGTCCGAGAGCGCGCCGAAGGCGGGGATGGCGACCAGGTGCACGACGTTGGCCACCAGCAACGCGTTGAGCACCAGGCTTTTGTCGAGCTTGAGGTGGGTGGTGACGTAGGTGAGCACGAACGCGGTGAGCACGTAGTAGGAGATGTTCTCCACCAGCCGCGCCGCGATGCAGACGCCGATCTCCTTGGGGTAGCGCCGCAACGCCTCCAGCGCGGGCGCCCGCTTCGGCCCGCCCGCGGCCTCGGCCTTCGCGCGGGCCTCGGTGAACACGGGCGCGTCCTCGATGGAGGAGCGGATCCAGTAGCCGAGGATGATCAGCACCGCGGACAGCAGGAACGGGATCCGCCAGCCCCAGCTCTCGAACGCCGCGTCGTCCATGGTCGCGGCCAGGACCGCGAGCACGGCGGTGGCCAGCAGGTTGCCCACCGGGACACCGGCTTGCGGCCAGCTGGCCCAGAACCCGCGGTGCCGGGCCGAGCCGTGCTCGCTGACCAGCAGCACCGCCCCGCCCCACTCGCCGCCGATGGCGAAGCCCTGGACCAGCCGCAGCGCGGTGAGCAGGACCGCGGCCCAGATCCCGATGCTGGCGTAGGTGGGCAGCAGGCCGATCGCCGCGGTGGCCACCCCCATCATCACGAGGCTGACCATCAGCAGCTTCTTGCGGCCCAGGCGGTCGCCGTAGTGGCCGAAGACGAGCCCGCCCAGTGGCCGGGCGACAAAACCGAGGGCGTAGGTGAGGAAGGCCAGCATGGTGCCGACCAGGGGATCGCTCTCCGGGAAGAACAGCTTGTTGAACACCAGCGCGGCGGCGGAGCCGTAGAGGAAGAAGTCGTACCACTCCACGGCGGTGCCGACGAGGCTGGCGGCCAGCACGCGGCCGATCCGGGTCTGTGCTCGCGCTGGCGAGGCGGCGGCAGTGCTCATGCCGCGGAACGCTAGGTCCGGCTCCCCTCGCGAACCAATGTGCGCCGACACATAATGACCTGCTCAGCCATGTGCTCGCCGGACATTGCCGCGGTGGTCGCCGGGTCAGCAGTGTTGTCGTCCACATGACCTTGGGCGAAGGGGACAGCATGGACAAGCTGGTCGACTCCGCGGCCGCCGCCGTGGCCGACATCCCCGCCGGCGCGAGCCTGGCGGTGGGCGGTTTTGGGCTGTGCGGCATCCCGGTGGAGCTGATCACGGCCCTGCACGCCAGCGGGGTCGGCGAGCTGCGGGTGGTGTCGAACAACTGCGGGGTGGCCGACTTCGGGCTGGGCGTGCTGCTCGCCGACCACCGCATCGCGCGCATGACCAGCTCCTATGTCGGGGAGAACAAGGAGTTCGCCCGGCAGTTCAGCGCCGGGGAGCTGGAGGTCGAGCTGGTGCCGCAGGGCACCCTCGCGGAGCGGTTGCGCGCCGGCGGCGCGGGCATTCCCGCCTTCTACACCGCGACGGGCCTGGGCACGCAGGTCGCCGAGGGTGGTGTTCCGCTGCGCTACGGCCTGGACGGCGCGGTCCTCATCGCCTCACCGGCCAAGGAGGTCCGTGCCTTCGCCGTCGGCGGGCGACGCGAGCAGTTTGTGCTCGAACACGCCATCACCTGCGACTACGCCCTGGTGCACGCCGCGGCCGGGGACCGGCACGGCAACCTGGTGTTCTCCCGGTCGGCCCGCAACTTCAACCCGCTGTGCGCGATGGCCGGCCGCGTCACCATCGCCGAGGTGGAGGACCTGGTCGAGCCCGGTGAGCTGGACCCCGACCAGGTCCACCTGCCCGGGGTGTTCGTGCAGCGGGTGGTGCACGTCGGCCGGGATGTGGACAAGCGGATCGAGCGGCGGACGGTCCGCGCCAGGGAGTGAGGAGGCGGGCTGGGTGGAGGACTTCGCTTTCCGGTTGCTGGAGCTGCTCGCGGGCGGGGCGGACAGCGCCGAGCTGGCGCGTTTCGCGGTGGCCGAGCCCCGGTCGGCGGCCGCGGTGGACCTGGCGCTGCGGATCAACGCCACGGTGCACGGCCACCGGCGGCGGGAGGCCGAACTGTCCGCGCTGGTGGACACCGCGGGCGACCTGGCGCGGTTGCGCGACCCAGATGAGGTGCTGCGCTCCATCGTGCGCCGCGCGCGCAGGCTGCTCGGCGTCGACCTGTCCTACCTCACGCTCAACGACGCCGAGGCCGGCATCACCTACATGCGGGTGACCGACGGCTCGGTGTCCACGCTGTTCCCCGAGGTGCGGATGAAGATGGGCGTGGGGCTGGGCGGGCTGGTGGCGCAGACGGCGCTGCCCTACACCACCCCCGACTACCTCTCCGACGAGCACTTCCTGCACTCCGGGCCGGTGGACGAGGCGGTGCGCGACGAGGGGCTGACCGCGCTGCTGGCGGTGCCGCTCGCGGTGGGCGAGACCGTCATCGGCGTGCTGTACGCGGCCGAGCGCGCCGCGCGGGAGTTCAGCCCGGAGGAGATCGCGCTGCTGTCCTCGCTGGCCGACCACGCGGCGGTCGCGCTGGACAACGCGCGGCTGCTGGCCGAGGTCAGCGCGCACAGCCAGGACGTGGAGCGGGCCGAGCAGGCGCACGACCGGCTGATGGACCTGGTGCTGCGCGGCGGCGAACTGCCCGCGGTGGCCGCCGCCGTGGCCGATGTGCTGCGCGGCGGCATCGGCGTCTACACCGCGGGCGGCACGGAGCTCGCGCACGCCGGGCTGCCCACCGCGGCCCCGGCCCCGGAGACGGTCACCGCCTCCTACAACTCCGGCCGGGCCACCGCCACCGAGCACGGCTGGGTGTGCGCGGTGCAGGCCGGGCCGGAGCTGCTGGGCAGCATCGTGCTGCGCACCGGGGCCGCGCTCACCGACGCCGACCGGCGGCTGTTCGAGCGCGCCGCGGTGGTCACCGCGCTGCTGCAGCTGCTGCGCCGGTCGGTGGCCAAGGCCGAGGACGAGGTCCGCGGCGAGCTGCTCACCGACCTGCTCACCGCGCCGGAGCGCAAACCCGGCACGCTGGTCGACCGCGGCAAGCGCCTCGGCGTGGACCTGACCGCCGAGCACGCGGTGCTCGTGGTGCACGCCGACGGGGTGTCCCGGCGGCGGCTGGCCGCATCCGCCGCGCAGTACGCCGTGCTGTGCGGGATCCACGCCGAGCAGGTCGTGCTGCTGGCGCGCACCGACGCGCCGGGTGCGCTGGCCGCCCAGATCGCCGCCGCGCTCGGCGCCCAGGCCGGCTGCCCGGTGACGGTCGCGGCCGGCGGCCCGGCGCGCGGCCCCGCTGCCCTGGCCGCGGCCTACCGGGAGGCCGAGCGGTGCCTGCGCGCGCTGCTCCGCCTGGGCCGCGAGGGTTCGGGCGCCTCGATGGCCGAGGTGGGTTTCCTCGGTCTGGTGCTGGCCGACCGGGCCGACCACACCGGTTTCATCCGGCAGGCCCTGGGACCAGTCCTGGACTACGACCGCGACCGCGGCACCGAGCTCATCCGCACCCTGACGGCCTACTTCGCCAGCGGCTGCCACGTGCCCCGCACCAAGGACCGGCTGCACATCCACGCCAACACGGTCGGCCAGCGCCTGGACCGGATCGGCAGCCTGCTCGGCCCGGACTGGCAGTCCCCGGACCGGCTGCTGGAGATCCAGCTCGCGCTTCGCCTGCACGCGCTGCGAGACCTGTAGAGATCTTGGGATCTTTCCCAGAAGCAGAGGAGAAGTCATGGCGCGATTCGGCATCATCGGTGCCGGGCTCATGGGACACGGCATCGCGGTCGCGCTCGCCAGCGGCGGCCACCAGGTGCACATCCACGATTCCGACCCGGCGACCCTGGACAGCCTGCCCGGCCGCATCGGCACCGCCCTGCGGTTGTGCGGCGCGTCCGAGGAGGCGAGCGAGCGGGCGCGCAGCCTGATCACCGCCACGCCCCGGCTCACGGAAGCCTTGCGCCCGGCCGAGTTCGTCATCGAGGCGGTGCCGGAACGGTTGTCCGTCAAGCACGAGGTGATCGCGGCGGTGGAAGCGGCCGTCTCCCCCGATGTGCCGGTGTGGTCGAACACCTCCGTGCTGTCCCTCACCGAGGTCGGGTCGGTGATGCGGCATCCCGGCCGGCTGGTCGGCGTGCACTGGTGGAACCCGCCGCACCTCATCCCGCTGGTGGAGCTCGCGCCCAGCGCGGAGACCAAGCCGAAGCTGGTGTGCCAGGCCGAGGAACTGCTCGGCGCGCTGGGCAAGACCACGGTCCGCCTGCACCGCGACGTGCCCGGCTTCATCGGCAACCGGCTCCAGTTCGCCCTGCTCCGGGAGGCGCTGAACCTGGTGCGGGACAACGTCTGCGACGCCGCCACCATCGACACCGTGGTGCGGTCCAGCTTCGGTCTGCGGCTGGCCTCGGTCGGGCCGATGGAGAACGCCGACTACATCGGCCTCGACCTCACCCGCTCCATCCTGACCAGCCTCTCCCCCAGCTTGTCCACCGCCGCGGGACCCTTTCCCGGCCTGGACGAACTGCTCGCCGACGGCCACCGCGGCATGGCCTCCGGTGCGGGCCTGCTCAGCTGGCCGCCCGGTCGCGGCGAGGACGTGGCGCACCGCCTCGTCGCCGGTATCCAGCGCAACCTGGAGTCCGGCACATAGCGGGTCCCGCAGGAATGTGGGCGCACACATGGTGCCCGAGTTCACCTTTTCGTAGCGTCAAGGAAACAGCGTGACCTAGGACACCTGTTTTCACCCCCTGCGTTTCCCCTGTTTCCTGGAGGCTCTGCGATGCCACAAAATCAAGCCTTCGCCGGTCTGCGCGCCCCTGCCGCGGCACTTCTCGCCGTGCTGGCTTTGCTGGCGGCCGCGGTATTGGCGATAACCGGAATTTCCGCTCAGGCCAGCGCGAAACCGGCGCCGTTGTCCGCGGTGGAGCACGATCCGGTCATTCTCATTCCCGGTATGACGGCCCAGGCCTCGGCCATGGAACCGATGAAACGCAACTTCGTCAGCGCCGGCTGGCGGCCGGACCGGGTGCACACCTGGACCGACAGTTTCAACATGAAGGGCGACCTCACCAAAGCGGGTGTCGAGATCGGGCAGAAGGTCGACAGCGTGCTCGCGCAGAGCGGCGCGCGCAAAGTCGTCCTGGTGACCTGGTCGGCCTCCACCCTGGCCGCGCGTTCCTATCTGAAGCACGTCTCCGGCGCGCAGGACAAGGTGTCGATGTACTTCTCCATGGCGGGCCCGCACCACGGGACCACCACCGCGTCCATGTGCCAGAACCTCTACACCTCGTGCCGGCAGTTCGCCATCGGCTCCCCCTGGCTGGCCGCGCTCAACTCCGGCACCGAGGTGCCGGGCTCCCCCGCGGTGCGGTACACGACGCTGCGCTCGACCTGCGACTGGAACGTCAACCCGAGCGTCTCGGCCGAGCTCGCCGGAGCAGGCAACCGCCAAACCCCCACCTGCATCGACCACCTCGCCTTCCCCAGTGACGCCGGGGTGTTCAACCAGATCAAGACCATCATCACCGAGCACGAGACCACCCCCACCAGCACGCCGACCAGCTCCACCACCCCGACCACGACCACCAGCACGCCGCCGGTCTCGCCCTGCACCTCGGTCAACGGCCAGTGGGCCGCGGCGGGCCCGTTCGCGGTGACCTCCGCCTCCAACGGACGGGGCACGACGGTGTTCCGGCCGGTCAACCTGGGCACGCTGGGCTGCTTCAAGCACCCGGTCCTGCTGTGGAACAACGGCGCGGTCTCCAAGCTCGACCGGTACGCCCCGCTGCTGAACCACCTGGCCTCGCACGGTTTCCTCGTCGCCGCGGCCGAGGGCAACGCGGGCACCGGCGGCCCCATGCTCCAGGGCCTTGACCACCTGACCACCGAGAACGGCCGGGCGGGCAGCGACTTCCAGGGCAAGGTCGACCTGGACAAGGTCGGCGCCACCGGCCACTCCTTCGGCGGCGGCGCCGCGGTCGACGCCGGGGCCGACCCCCGGGTGGACACCATCGCGCCGATCTACCCCCTGGCCTTCAGCAACGCGGGCCGGGTGCGCGGCCCCGCGGTGTTCTACGCGGGCCAGAACGACCCCACCGTCCAGCCGGCCACGGTCCGCCGGACCTACGCCCAAGCCACCCAGGTGCCCGCCATCTACGCCGAACAGCGCGGCGCCGACCACTACGGCATCGCCGCCCTGCACGGCCCGATCACCGCGTGGTTCCGCTTCCACCTGATGGGCGACGAACAGGCCCGCGGGCTGTACTTCGGCCCGAACTGCGCCTACTGCTCGTCCTCGTTCTGGTCGGTCTTCGAACGCAACGCGAAGGCCCAGGCGGTTCCCGGCTCCTGAGGCCGGTCAGGACAGCGGGGAGCCCGGCGATCCCGGGCTCCCCGTTCCCACGCGCGTCTCCCGGAATCGTCCTGCGACCCGGCCTGATGTGGGAAAGTTCGTGGGTGGGCAAGCGCGAGATGGACGACGAACAGCGCGAGCGGATGCACGACCTCAAGCGGTTGACCCGCCGAGGAGTGCTGACCGGTGGCGCAGTCCTGGTTTTCGCGATCGTCGCGGGGGTTTTCCTGTTCGAGGACTGGACGACTCTTCTGGCCAGCGGCTCGCTGGGCCTCGGGGTGACCATCGTCGTGTTCGTTTCACAGTGGCGCTACATCCGGCGCGGACCGTTCCCCCGGCTGCCCGCGAGCATGCGTGAGAGCACCTCCGGACGCTAGTGTCCTGAGTCGGAAGTTCGCCAGCGGTCTCGACGGCCCAGCTTCCCGCTGACCGCACCGCCGGCAAGCCCACGTACAACCCGGTACGAGGGCTTCCCTGCGGCGCGCCCAGCGGAAAGCTGGACCGCCGATACCGCCACCGAACTTCCGACTCAGGACACTAGCCCGCGAACCCCGGTTCAGGCGCGCAGGCCGCTGAGGGCGAAGAACTCCTGGCGGGAGGCCGGGTTCTCGCGCAGCACGCCGTGCAGGGCCGAGGTCACCGTGCGGGAGCCCGCGGCCCGCACGCCGCGCAGCGCCATGCACAGGTGTTCGGCCTCGATGACCACGCCGACTCCCTTGGGGGACAGGTGTTCCTGCAGCCAGTTGGCGATCTGTTTGGTGAGGCGTTCCTGGACCTGGAGGTCGCGGGCGAAGAGCTCGACGACCCTGGCCAGTTTGGACAGGCCCAGGATGCGTTCGCCGGGCAGGTAGCCGACGTAGGCGCGGCCGTGGAAGGGCAGCAGGTGGTGTTCGCACAGGGACTGGACCGGGATCTCCTTGGCCAGCACCAGTTCGTCGTAGCCCTCGTCGTTGGGGAAGGTGGTCAGGTTGAACTCGCGCGGGGTGAGGAGCTCGGCGTAGGACTGGGCGACCCGGCGCGGGGTGTCGGCCAGGTGTTCGGTGCCGGGG
The DNA here is from genome assembly GCF_023897065.1 of Crossiella sp. SN42. GTDB lineage: Bacteria > Actinomycetota > Actinomycetes > Mycobacteriales > Pseudonocardiaceae > Crossiella. The sequence goes on along the minus strand of NZ_JAMHIV010000022.1, from coordinate 12,437 downwards.
TCCTTGCCCAGGGCGGTGAGCAGGTCGGCCACGGCTTTCTCGGCGGCGGGCAGGTCGATGTCGTCCCGGCCGTGAATGACGCGCAGGCGACGGTGCGGGGTAGCCATGGCGCCCTCCTCTAAAATCGACTTTGGCTGACTTTAGAAGGAGCGTCGAGGTTCCGTCAACGCCGATTGGTTTTAGACTGGGGTGATGGCTGACTCTCTGGACGCGCGGGTGGCCGCGGTGGCGGCGCTGGAGGAACCGACCCGGCGCCGGGTGTACGACCACGTCGCGCGCCAGGGCGAGGCGGTGACCAAGGACGAGGTCGCCGGCGCCTGCGACCTGCCGCGCACGACCGCGGCCTTCCACCTGGACCGGCTGGCTGAGCAGGGCCTGCTGGACGTGGTCTTCGAGCGGCGGACCGGGCGCAGCGGGCCGGGCGCCGGACGGCCGGCGAAGCTGTACCGGCGGTCGGCGCGACAGGTGGAGGTCACCCTGCCAGAGCGGCGGTACGAACTGGCCGGGCTGCTGCTCGCGGCGGCGGTCGAGGACGCCGAGCGCACCGGCGAGACGCCCAGGACCGCACTGGACCGGCGGGCCGAGGAGCTGGGGCGGAGCCTCGGCGAGGCGGCGCGCGGGCAGGGTCGGGCGGGGGCCGAGTCGGTGCTGGCGGTGCTGGAGCGGCACGGGTTCGAGCCACGGGTGACCGACGACGGGATCGCGCTGGGCAACTGCCCCTTCCACTCGCTCGCGCACGCGCACACCGCGCTGGTCTGCGGGATGAACCTGTGCCTGCTCAGCGGGCTGCTGGCCGGGCTGGGCGCCACCGGGGCGCGGGCCGAGCTGGCTCCGGCGGCCGGGCACTGCTGTGTGCGCGTGCGGCCGTAACGAGGGTCAGGGTTTCAGCGGGCCCCTCTGGTGGCGAAGCTGTCCCCGGCCTTGTCGCGGTTACTTGATGGAGTAGGAGTCCCCGTAGACCTTCCAGCTCAGCGGGGTGCCGAGGTCGAAGTTCTTGTTCCTCAGGAACACCCGCTGGGCGGTGTCCACGCGGCTGGTGTCCTCGTGCGCGGCTTCCTGCTTCATCGCCCACACCCTGGCGTCCAGGTAGGCGTTGAGATAGGTGGTCTCGTCGCCGCCCTGGGCCGGGGGCTTGGCCTTGGCCAGCGCGCGCTTGCGGATGTTGGTGAAGCTGGTCTTGTCGCCGCCGTCGCCGTGCATGACGATCGCGTCGTAGTAGATGAACTGGCCGAGGGCGCGCAGGCCGTCCTGCTGGGCGCGGGTCACGGCGGGGGTGAAGTAGACGCGGTCGCGTTCGTCTTCCTGGGCCTGCTGGAAGACCTTGTCACCGGCCGCGGTGCGCCAGTCCTTGGGGTAGTTCGGGTCCAGGCCCTCGTGCGAGGCGCTGCCGTCGACCTTCTTCAGCGCGGGCAGGTACCTGGCCAGGATGTTGCCGGGCTTGCGCTTGGTGTACTCCTGCACCAGCTCCAGCATGTCGTGCGTGCCGGAGCAGAAGCCGATGATGCCGGCGGTGTAGCCGCGGCCGTCCTTGATGTCCTCGATGTACTTGAACTGGGCCCGCCAGTCCAGCGAGGAGTTCTCCGCGCTGGAGACGATCTTCATGGCGATTTCCTTCTTGGCCGGGTCGGTCAAGCCGGGCGCGGCCGCGGTCGCGCTGCCGGGGACCGGGGAACCGGCCTGGGCGGACGTGCTCGCGGCAGTCAGGGCGAGACCGGCCACCGCGATCGCGGCGAGCGCGCGGATGTGCCACCTGGACGCGTTGCGCATCGAGGGTCCTCCTAGTCGGGCAGGGATGGTGCATTCCGAGGGCGGCAGAGGTTTGTGCACAATCGTTTGGACCGGGGCGGGAGCAGGAGTTCCCGGCGCGACCTAGTTAGTAAGGAAGGTAGCCTAACTTCTATGGGGAAGGGTAACCACCTCACCTCCGGGGCGGCAATACTCTGCTCGCAGATAGCGGCACAAACCTCGCGATACCGCCCAATACCGGCAAAATCGCCGTCGGCGTAGGGTCGGGGCAGAAGGGGGTGGCGCCATGTCCGGGACGAACACGGGGGTGCCCGCGGTGCTCGCGCACGAGCTGCCCCGGCCGGTGCCGCGGGCCGAGCTCGCGGCCTGCCCGGTCGGGGACGTGTTCCGGCTGGTCGGGGACAAGTGGAGCGCGCTGGTGGTGATCCTGCTCGGCGGGCGGGCGCACCGGTACAACGAGCTGCGCCGCAGCATCGAGGACATCAGCCAGCGCATGCTCACCCGCACCCTGCGCGGCTTGGAGACCGACGGCCTGGTCCGGCGCGAGGTGCACCCGACGGTGCCGCCCACCGTTGAGTACAGCCTCACCCCGCTCGGCCGCTCGCTGCTGGAACCGTTGTCCGCCTTGGCCGAATGGGCGGTGCGGCACGAGCCGGAGATGGCCGCCGCCCGGTCAGCCGCGGCGCGCGACTGACTCCTGCGGGGTCCCGTAGCCGGAGCCGCCGAGGGTGCCGATGTGCCGCAGCACCACGGCCGCGAGCAGGGCCAGCAGCACGATGCCGGCGCCGGCGGTCAGCGCGGCGGTGTTCAACCCGGTGATGGCGGCTTCTTTGGCCTGCCGCAACACCTCCGGCGGCAGCTGGGCGGCCACCGAGTGCGCTCCGGCCAGGCTGTCGCGCAGGGGGTCGGCGACGCCGGGCGGGAGGCCGGCCGGCAGCTGCGGGGTGAGCTGGGCGCGGTAGGCGGCGGTGGCCAGGGTGCCGAGCAGGGCGACGCCGAGAGCCAGGCCGAGCTCCTGCACGGTCTCGGTCAGCGCGGCGGCCCCGCCCGCGTTCGCCGGTGGCGCGGCGCCGACCACCAGGTCGGTGCCCAGCGCGGCGATCGCGCCCAGGCCCAGGTAGACCAGGCCGAAACCGAGCACCACCGGCAGCACCTCCTCCGGCTGGCGGACCTGGGCGAGCAGCAGGTAGCCGACCGCGGAGAGCAGCAGGGTGCCCGCGACCACGTGGGCGGGGCGGATCCGGCGGGCCAGCAGCGGGGTGGCGATGGCCGCCAGCAGCATCATCAGCGCCGGCGGGCCCATCCAGGCGCCCGCGGTCAGCGGCGGCAGCGCGGCCACCAGTTGCAGGTGCTGGGTGACCAGCAGCATCACCCCGCCGACGCCGACCAGGCCGACGGTCAGGATGCCCAGCGCGGCGCTGAAGGTGCGGCCGGTGAACAGGCGCACGTCGACCAGCGGGTCGGGCAGCCGGAGCTGGCGGCGGACGAACAGCACCGCGCAGACCGCGCCGAGCAGCAGCGCCAGCCCGGTGGCCAGGTCGGGGCCTGCCTTGGCGGCGTGCTTGACCGCGAAGATCAGCGGCAGCAGGGCCAGCAGCGAGAGCGCGACGCTGACCAGGTCGAACCGGCCGGTGGCCGGGGCCCGGTGTTCCGGCAGCAGCAGCGGCGCGGTGACCAGCAGCAGCACCACGATCGGCACCGCGACCAGGAAGGCCGCGCCCCACCAGTGGTAACGCACCAGCAGGCCGCCCACCACCGGCCCGGCGGCCATGCCCAGCGCGAACGCGGTCACCCACAGCCCGATCGCCAGCGCCCGCTGGGCCGCCTCCGGGAACAGCGTGCTGACCAGCGCCAGGGTGGAGGGCATCAGGGTGGCGCCGGCGATGCCCAGGGCCGCCCTGGCCGCGATCAGCAGCTCGGCGCTGGGCGCGTAGGCGGCGGCCACCGACACCAGGCCGAAGGCCACCGCGCCGATCATCAGCAGCCTGCGCCTGCCGATCCGGTCGCCGAGGGTGCCCATGGCGATGAGGAACCCGGCGATCAGGAACCCGTAGGCGTCCATGATCCACAGCACTTGGGTGCCGGTGGGGTTCAGGTCGGCGGCCAGGCTCGGCATGGTCAGGTACAGCACGGTCACGTCCAGGCCCAGCAGCGCGGTGGGCAGCGCCAGCACCGCGAGCCCGGCCCACTCCCGCGGACCTGCCTTCCGGGTGGTCAGAACAGTCATGACGGCACCGTGGACGCGGTCGCTGACGAGCCGCTGACGATATGCTGAGCCCATGCGCTACGGGGTCCTCGGCCCGCTGGTCGTGTGGGGGCACGACGGCGACGAGCTGCCGGTGCCCGAGGCGAAGGTGCGCGCGCTGCTGGCGAACCTGTTGCTGCACAACGGCGGCCCGGTGCCGGTGGACCGGCTGCTGGAGGACCTGTGGGACGGCTGCCCGCCGGGTCGGCCGGTGAACGCGTTGCAGGCCAAGGTTTCCCGGCTGCGCCAGGTGCTCGGCCGGGACGAGGTGCTGCACCAGCCCGCCGGGTACCGGCTACGGCTGGCCGCGGACCAGCTGGATTCCACGCGGTTCCAGGAGCTGCTCTGCCGCGCGCACACCACCGCCGAACCGCGGGCCAGGGCGGAGCTGCTGGCCGGGGCGCTGGAACTGTGGCGGGGCGCGCCCTACGCCGAGCTGGCCGACGCGCCGTTCGCCCGCGCCGAGATCGCCCGGCTGGCCGAGCTGCGGCTGACCGCGCTGGAAGACCTGGCCCTGGCGCGGCTGGACCTGGGTGAGCAGCCCGAGGGCCTGGCCGAGCTGGTGGCGCGGTACCCGCTGCGGGAACGGCCGCGGCTGGCCCTGATGCGCGCGCTGTACCGGGCCGGCCGGCAGACCGAGGCGCTGGACTGCTTCCAGGACCTGCGGCGCCGGTTGGACGAGGAGCTGGGCGTGGCCCCCGGCCCGGAGATCATGGCTCTGCACCAGGCAATCCTGCGTCAGGAGCCCGCACTGGCCGCGCCACGGCAGGGCCGGACCAACCTGCCCGCGCCGGTGACCACGCTCGTCGGCAGGCGGCAGGCGATCGCCGAGCTGCGTGAGCTGCTGGCCGAGGGATCCGGTCATCGGGCGGTGTCGCTGGTCGGGCCGGGCGGAGTCGGCAAGACCCGGCTGGCCATGGTGGCCGCGCACGGCCTGATCGAACACTGCCCGGACGGGGTCTGGCTGGTGGAGCTGGCCGGACTCAGCCCCGGCGCCACCACCGAGGACGTCGCCGAGCGGATCATCGCCACGCTCGGCCTGTGCGAGACCACCACCGCCGAACCCGCCCCGGCCGGCAACGCGCGCTGGCTGGGCCAGGCCCTGGCCGGGCGGAAACCGTTGCTGCTGCTGGACAACTGCGAGCACCTGGTGGAACCGGTCGCCGCGCTGGTCACCGATTTGCTGGCCGCGGCGGCCGGGGTGCGGGTGCTGGTCACCAGCCACGAGCCACTGGACATCCCCGGTGAGCTGGTGCGCCCGGTGCCGCCGCTGGCCGTGCCGGACGCGGTCGAGTTGTTCGGCCAACTGGCCGCCGCGGCGGGCTGCCCGCTGGACCCGGCGGCCGAACCCGCGGTGGCCACCATCTGCCGCCGCCTGGACGGCATCCCGCTGGCCCTGGAGCTGCTCGCGCCCCGGCTCCGCGTGCTCAGCCCCGACCAGCTGGCCGAGCGGCTGGACGACCGGTTCGCCCTGCCGGTCGGCAACGGCCGGGGCCGCCCGGCCCGGCAGCAGACCCTGCGCGCGATGATCGACTGGAGCTGGGAGCTGCTCACCGAACCCGAGCGCACGGTGCTCAGCGAACTGGCCGTGCACCCCGACGGATGCGTGCTGCCCGCCGCGGTGCGGATGTGCGCCGGCACCGGCATCCCGGTGCTGGAAGTGTTGTCCCGCTTGGTTGATCGCTCCCTGGTGGTCCGGGACGGGGAGCGGTTCCGGCTGCTGGAGTCGGTGGCCGCCTACTGCCTGGACCGCCTCGCCGAGTGCGGCGAGTTGAAGGAGGCCCGCACCCGGTTCACCCGCTGCTACCTGGACCTGGCCAAGCAGGCCGAACCCCGCCTGCGCGGCCCGGAACAGCGCCACTGCCTGGACATCCTGGACGCCGAGACCGTGAACCTGCGGCGGGCCTTGGAGATCGCGGGTCCGCTCGCGCTCCCGCTGGCGAACTCCCTTGCCTGGTACTGGTTCCTGCGCGGCCGCGTCAGCGAGGCCCGCCGGTCGCTGCGCGCGGCGCTGGCCGCACCCGGTGGCACCGCGGCGGAACGGGCGGTGGCCACGGCCTGGCTGAGCGGCTTCGAATCGCAGGTGGCCCCGGCCGGTTTCCCTTGCGGCATCGAGGATCCCGCGCTGGTGGCCCGGCTGCGCTGGTTCCTCGGCAACCGCGATCCGGAGCTGACCGGCGACGACCCCTGGGCGTCCGCGGCGGTCCTGCTCGACCACGACCCCGAGGCGGCCGAGGCCCGTTTCCGCGAGCTCGGCGACGGCTGGGGCCTGCTCCGCGCACATCGGGCCCTGGCCGAGGGCGACCCGGCCCGCGCCAAGGCGGCCCTGGCCATCGCCGAGGACCTCGGCCTGTGGACCGAAGCCGTGGACGTCCTGTGCCTGCTCGGCGACCTCGCGCCCACCGCAGAGGAGGCCCAGCGGCACTACCGGCGGGCCCTGCGCGTCTCGGTCGACCGCGCCTACCCGCGCGGCCAGGCGATGGCCGAGTCCAGGCTCAGCCCGTAGCGTGGCGGCCGTGCGGGTGGCTGTTGTCTCCGGGGGCGAACCCGGCCACGTCTTCCCGGCCATCGCGCTGTGCCTGCGCCTGGCCGAAGCCGGCGACGAGCCCACCCTGTTCACCGTCGGCCGCTGGGTCCACGCCGCCAGGGACGCGGGCATCCCTGCTCCCCCGCTGCCCGAGCTGCCCCTGACCGCCGAGGACGACCGCGAGGACCTGGGCCGCTGGCAGCACGAACGCGCCGCCGCGATGGCACTCGCGCTCGCACCGCGGATCGCCGAGTCCCGCCCGGACCTGGTGGTGTGCGACGTGCTCGCCCCCGGCGGCGGCCTGGCCGCGGAACTGCTCGGCCTGCCCTGGGCGAAGCTGTCCCCGCACCCGCTCTACGAACCCTCCCGCGGCCTGCCACCGGTGGGCAGCGGCCTGGCCGTCGGCGAAGGCCTGACCGGCCGGCTCCGGGACACCCTGCTGCGCGCGGCCACCGCCCGCTCGATCCGCCAAGGCGAACGGCAACAGGCCAAGGCCCGCCTCGGCCTGGGCCTGCCCGTACGCGGACCGGGTCCGGCCGCCCGGCTGATCGCGACCCTGCCCGCGCTGGAGGTCCCGCGCCCGGACTGGCCGGCCAACGCCCACGTGGTCGGCCCCCTGCTGTGGGAACCGACCCAGGAACTGCTCACCCCACCGCCGGGCACCGCGCCCCTGGTGCTGATCTCCGCCTCGACCGCGGCCGCCGGAGCCGTCGGCGTGGCGGAGGCGACCCTGGAAGCGTTGCGGGGCTTGGGAGTTCGCGCCGTGGTGTGCACCTTCGGCCCGCCACCGGCCGGCCTGCCGGAGTGGGCGCGGGCCGGTCTGGGCAGGCAGGACGAGCTGCTGCGCGAGGCGGCCGTGGTGGTCGGCGGCGGCGGCCACGGCGTGCTGGCCAAGGCCCTGGTCGCCGGGGTACCGCTGGTGATCGTGCCCGGCGGCGGCGACCAGTGGGAGCTGGCCAACCGCGCCACCCGCCAGGGCAGCGCGCTGATCGTCCGCCCATCGGAACCAACCGCCCTGCGCGCGGCGATCCGCCACATCCTGGCCGAACCGCGCTTCGCGGCGGCCGCGGCTCGGGCCGCCGCGACCGCCGCCCAGGTCAGCGACCCGGTTCAGGTCTGCCGGAACGCGCTCAGCGCGCGTTGACCAGGTCGATCACGAACACCAGCGTCTTGCCGGAAAGCCGGTGGCCGGCCCCGGCCGGACCGTAGGCCAGCTCCGGCGGGACGGTGAGCTGACGTCGCCCGCCGCTCTTCATGCCCGGAATGCCCTGCTGCCAGCCCGCGATCAGTTTGTTCAGCGGGAACTCGATGGTCTGGCCCCGGTTCCACGAGGAGTCGAACTCCTCCCCGGTGTCGTACTCCACGCCGACGTAGTGCACCTCCACGGTGCCGCCGGGGACCGCTTCCGCGCCCTCGCCCAGCTTCAGGTCCTTGACCACCAGTTCGGTGGGGGCCGGACCGTCCTGGAAGTCGATCTCGGGCTTGGTCATGCACGGTGTCCCTTCACTTGGCTGCGGATCCCGCACACCGTAACCGCTGCCGTTTGCCGTCACCGGGTGGCGCGCGTGGGCACTATGGGGTGCATGGCCGACATCCTCACCGAAGCCGAACTCGACGAGATCGAACACCGCGCCAACGAGGCGTTCGCGGTGGCTCCCCTGCCGTGGCTGGAGTACCTGGAGACCCGCTACGCCACCGGGGGCTGCAGCTTCATCGCCTTGGACGGCGACAGCGAGATCGACCACGAGCTGTACGTCAGCATCTACCGCGGTAAGGAGGATTGGATCTCGCCAGATACCAGGATGGACGCGGTTGTCGACTTCATCGGGCATGCCGCGGCGGACGTCCCCCGGCTGGTCGCCGAGGTCAGAAGACTGCGCGCACTGCTCGACCAGTCTCGCTAGCCCCTGCCATAACGACGCTATGCGATCGCCAGCAGAAAAACTCGTTCGAGCGAGGTGTTCGAACTCGTCGGAAGTCCGGGCCAACTCCCGATACGCTGTTCCCTCGTGGGCCTGTCCCTCCCCCCTTTGGCGGGCCCACGTGCAAGGGCGCTGGTCTGCCCATCCCCCCTGGCCGGCCAGCGCCCCCGCGGGAGCGGGCGTGCGAGGGTAGGAGCATGAAGAGCGGTCCGGTCGTCCTGATCATCACCTTCCTCGCGGTCGCGGGTCTGCTGGGGTGGCTCGCGGTCCTCCGCTGGGAGGACGCCAACAAGATCGCCACCGCCGCCTCGGCACTCGGTGCGGTGGCTGCGGTCGGCGTCGCGGTGTGGACCGCCCTGCGCGCGCCCAAGGCCGGTGGCTCGATCCGCGTCTCCGGCACCGGCAAGGCGACCGCGCGCGGCGGGGGCAGCGCGAACACCGGTTTCCGCGGCAAGTCCGGGACCACCGCCGAGGTCAGGAACACCGGTGAGGCGAAGGCCGACGGCGGTGACGCCAGCACCGGGATCCGGCTTGACTGACCAGCCCCGCCCCCGGCGGGTCGAGGTCGACCACAGCGGCCCGGCCACGGCCAGTGCGGGCGGTTTCGCCAACACCGGCGTGCACATCGGCGACGTCAACCTGCTCACCGGCGTCCCGGTGCGCACCAACTACCGGCACCAGGTCCAGCGCATCGCGCCCCCGGAACTCGTTGACCGCGACCAGGAACTGGCCGAACTGGCCGCCTTCTGCACTTCTCCGGACACCTCGGGCGCCTACCGCTGGTGGCAGGCGGGCGCTTGGTCCGGCAAGACCGCGCTGCTGTCCTGGTTCGTGCTCAACCCGCCGCCCGGGGTGCGACTGGTCTCCTTCTTCATCACCGCCCGCCTGGCCGGTCAGAACAACCGGTCGGCCTTCATCGACAACCTGCTCGAACAGCTCCTCGCGCTGCTCGGCGAAACCGTCCCCCCGTTCCTCACCGAGGCCACCCGCGAACCGCACCTGCTGGGCCTGCTGGACACCGCCGCCCAGCTCTGCCGGGACCGCGGCGAACACCTGGTCCTGCTGGTCGACGGCCTGGACGAGGACCGGGGCGTCACCACCGGCCCCGACGCGCACAGCATCGCCGCGCTGCTGCCCGCCGACCCCCCAGCCGGTATGCGGGTGATCGTCGCGGGCCGCCCCAACCCGCCGGTCCCCGCCGACGTCCCGCCGCACCACCCCCTGCGCGCCCGCGAGGTCGTCCGCGCCCTGGACCCCTCCCCCGCCGCCCGGGCCATGCGGCACGAGATGGAGCGCGACCTGCACGGCCTGCTCCGCGGCACCCAGCTCGAACAGGACCTGCTCGGCCTGATCACCGCCGCCGGCGGTGGCCTCACCGGCGACGACCTGGCCGAGCTCGCCGGCTGCTCGGCCTGGGAGGTGGGCCACCACCTGACCACGGTCACCGGCCGCAGCTTCGCCCGCCGCGACTCCTACTACCACCCCGGCGCCGCCCCCGAGGTCTTCCTGCTGGGCCACGAGGAACTCCAGCTCACCGCCCAGGACATGCTCGGCCCCACCCGCCTGACCACCTACCGCGACCGCCTGCACACCTGGGCCGACACCTACCACGACCGAGGCTGGCCACCCGGCACACCGGAGTACCTGGTCCGCGGCTACCACACCATGCTCACCGCGACCGGCGACCTGCCCCGGCTGACCGCGCTGGTCACCGATCCGGCGCGGCAGGAACGCCTGCACGACTACTCGGGCAGCGACAGCGCCGCGCTGGCGGAGATCGTCTCGGTGCTGGCGGCCCAGGTCGAGCAGGATCCACCGGACCTGACCGCCATCACCCGCCTGGCCATCCACCGCGACCACCTCCGCGACCGGCACAACGACATCCCGGCCGACCTCCCGGCAGCCTGCGCGATGGTCGGCCAGGTCCATCGCGCCGAGGCGCTGCTGCGGTTCCTCAACTCGTCGGACCGCGTCGACGGGCGGATCTCGCTCGCGGAGGTCATCGCCTCCCGGGGAGATCGCGCTCGGGCGATCAACCTGCTGGAGGAGGCCGCGGAACTGGCCCGCTTTGACCGCTTCAGCACCCAACTGTCGGTGTGGGCGGCATTCACCAGGATCGGCGATGAGCACCAGGCGGCTGCCCTGATGGCGAAGATCGAAGACCGAGTGTCCGCCGCGGACCGGCCCTGGCGGCTGGTCGACATCGCGGCGGCACGGTCCCGGTGTGGCGAGGTAGCGCCAGTCGCCGGGATCATCGCCGACGCCGAGCCGGAGGTCCGGGCCGTCGCCGAACCGGTGGATAGGGCCACACTGTTGCTTGACCTCGCCGAGATCCGCGCCCGCACCGGTGACCTGGATGGTGGGCGGCGGCTCGCCGAGGAGGCCGGTGCGCTGCTGCCGTCGCTACCCGAGGACGAACAGGACGAGCCGCGGAAGAACCTGGCCAAGGTGCTGGCGAGGTGCGGAGACACCCGGCAGGCCGCGAGGGTCGCCGCCGACATCCCCGACCGGCACCAGCGTGATGGTGCTCTGTGCGAGGTCGCCATCGCGTTCGCCCGCGAACACGACCTGGTGCGGAGCCGAGCGGCGATCCAAGGCATCACCGACCGCGGCACGCAGGTCGAGGCACTGGCACGGGTCGCCCCGATCCTGGCCGACTGCATCGCCGAGGCCACCGCACTCGCCGACACCATCGAGGAGAGCTACGACAGGTCGCTCGCCCAGGCACAAATCACCACGGCTCTGGTGCGGCTCGACGACCTGGACCGCGCCGAGGACATCGCCTGCGCCATCGAGGACTCCGGGATCAACGCATCCGCGCTGGTCTCCGTGGCACTGGCACGGGCGCGCCGGGGAGCGGTGGACCAGGCGTTCGCGCTGACCAACGAGGCGTACACGCGGGTCCGGACTCGCGGTGACCGGTTCCGCCAGGCGGAGACACTGCTGGCCACCGCCAAGGCCTGTCTCAAGGCCGGGGACAACGCGCGGGCCGCGGATCTCGTCCGCAAGGCCGAGCCCCTGGCCAGGGGTGGCGACGACGGCGTGGGCCGCGGGTTCCTGCTGTGCCAGCTGGCCGCCGCCCTGCTCGAAGCAGGTGAGTTCGACGAGGCCAGGGCGTTCGCCGCCAGAGTGCCCACGGACTGGCAGGACGTAGCGGCCACCAGCCTCGTGGACAGCCTGGTCCAGGCCGGTGACCTGCCGCGGGCCGAGGAGATCGCGCGGACCATCCCCACCCAGCGGGCCAGGTACTGGTGCCTGCTGGACATCGCGGACGCGCGCGCGGCACGGGGTGCGGCTGAGCTGATCGACGAGGTCGACTCCGCCGCCGATCGTGCGGAGGACGAGTTCGCGGAGGAACTGCTCGCGCGGATGGGCGACAGCATGGCAAGGCACGAGGGTCCCCGGGCGGCTGAGCTGGTCGAGCGGGCCGTCACCGTCGCGCGGACCCTGACCGTGCACCGGGTGCGGGTCGAAGCGCTGACCTCGGCCGCGCTGGGTCAAGCCAGGCTCGGTGACCAACAACGAGCCAGGGCGCTGCTGACGGAGGCGGAGCGGGTCGCCGAGGACGCGCCAAGCAACGACAGTCCGAGAGCGTGGGCCGCGGTCGTCACCGGATTCGCCACCGTGGGCGAGTTCGACAGGGTCGAGGCACTGGCCCAGGCGATGCCTGACAACACCTACCGGAGCCGGGCGTTTGGCGAGTGCGTCCGGCTGCTGGTGGATCGCGGTGATCTCCATCGTGCCGAGCAGTTCGCGCAAGGCATCACCGCGCCGGATGCCCGGGTGCGGTCGATCCTGCTGCTGGCCGGGGCCCAGTCGGATCCCGACCGGCGCGACCACCTGGTTGAGGAGGCGGAACAGGCCGCGGGCTGGGCCGAGCACCTGATCGCGGTCGCCGGGTTCCTGATCGATCACCACACGCCGGAGCGGGCGGCGCCGCTGATCGCGCGGGCGATCCAGCAGCACCAGTTGGACGTCTCGGTGGGCGAGCTGGCCA